>CAWDBS010000086.1:0-58772 GCA_963800415.1 uncultured Actinomycetes bacterium | reverse complement strand
CGGGCTGGCTGCAGCCGATCGCGGCGTGGAACCCGATGTCCGCGCTGGCCGATGCAGCACCCGGAGCTGGCCGTGGTCTGCTGGTCGGCGGCGATGCTCCTGGTCTTCGCGCCGCTGGCGGTCCGCCAGTTCCGGCGCGAGGTCCTCGGCTGATCGTCCGGCCGACAGCCCTGGACCGTGGACCGCGACATGGGTTATACATCGGATCTATGACGGAACAAACGCCTGAGTTCACCGGACTGGCGGCACTGGTCACCGGGGGCGCCTCCGGGATCGGCCTGGCCACGGCCCGGCTGCTGGCCGCCCGCGGCGCTCGCGTGGCCATACTGGACCGGGTTGAAGGGTTCAAGGCCGACCAGGAAAGCACCGGCCTTTACCCGGTCCTCGCTGACGTGACCGACGACGCCGCGGTGCGCGCCGCCGTCGCCGAGGCCGGGCAGACCCTCGGCCGGCTCGACATCGTCGTGAACAACGCCGGCATCGGCGCGGCCGGGACGGTCGAGGACAACGACGACGCCGAATGGCACCGGGTGCTCGACGTGAACGTGCTCGGCATCGTGCGCACCACGCGGGCGGCCATGCCACTGCTCCGCCGGGCGGCGCGGGAGCGCGGCCAGGCCGCGATCGTCAACACCTGCTCGATCGCGGCCACCGCGGGCCTGCCGCAACGGGCGCTCTACAGCGCGACCAAGGGCGCCGTCTACTCGCTCACGCTGGCCATGGCGGCCGACCACGTGGCCGAGGGCATCAGGGTGAACTGCGTGACCCCGGGCACGGCCGACACCCCGTGGGTGAGCCGGCTGCTGGCCGCCGCGCCCGACCCGGCGGCCGAACGCGCCGCGCTCAACGCGCGCCAGCCGATGGGCCGGCTGGTCAGCGCGGACGAGGTCGCAGCGGCCATCGCCTACCTGGCCAGCCCGCTGGCCGGCGCCACCACCGGCACCGCGCTGGCCGTGGACGGCGGGATGCAGGGACTGCGGGTAAGGCCGAAGCCGGCCTGAACGGCCTGGGGAGCCCAAGGATCGGATGACATAGACATTGCTGTCTGAATCAGCGAGGCGAGCGCCGAATGACCAGGATCACCGGCTTGGACACCCTGGACGTGCGGTTCCCCACCTCCCGGACGCTGGCCGGGTCCGACGCGATGAACGCGGCGCCGGACTATTCGGCCGCCTAAGTGGTCATCAGGACCGACGCGCCGGATCCCGCACTGTCCGGGCACGCGCACGTTCGATGAGGATGGTGGCGGTGTAGGAGGCGGAGGAGGAGGCGGATGAAGAAGAGGCGGTGATGGGCTTGCGCACCTCTAGGCGGAGCCAGGTCACCGGGAAATCGGCGAGCAGGCGTTCGGCCACGCGCTCGGCGGCGGTCTCGATGAGGCGGAACTTGCCCTCACGCAGCACGGCCGCGATGGCGTTTGCCACCGCCGAGTAGTCGAGGGCATCCGCTAGGTCGTCGGTCGCGGCGGCCCGGCGCACGCCGCCGGCCGCCGGGATCATGTCCACGCTGACGAGCAGGGTCTGCTCGACCTCGCGTTCCCAGTCGTGCACGCCGATGACCGCGGCGACGCTGAGATCCCTGACCGATACGTAGTCGGTCACGGCACCCACGCCAGCCACTGCTCGACGCCGACGATGTGCACCGTCGCCCAGGACCTGGCCACCTCGGGCTCGTGGGCGGCGAGTGCGTCCAGGATGGCCCGGTGCTCGGCCAGCGTCCGCGCTCGCGTGCCGGTCTGGGTCAGGCCGCGCCAGACCCGGGCCCGGGTGGTCGGCCCGGACATCGACTCGAGCAGCGAGGAGAGCACCGAATTCCCCGAGCAGGCCACGATCCGCCGGTGGAACTCCAGGTCGTTGGCCACTGGGTCCTCGGCCGCCGGGTCCGGGCCGATGCTGTCGAGCAGGGCGCGCAGGCCGGCGCTTTCCTCGTCGGTGATCCGCTCCGCCGCCATCGCGGTGGCGGCGGGTTCCAGGATGCGCCGGACCCGGAGGAACTCGAGCAGGGTGTCGTCACGGTGGAAGTCGACGATGAAGCTCAGCGCCTCGAGCAGCAGCCGCGGTTCCAGGCTGGTCACGTACGTCCCGTCGCCGCGCCGCACGTCGAGGATGTTGACCAGGGACAGCGCGCGCACCGCCTCGCGCAGCGAACTGCGCGACAGCCCGAGATCGGCAGCCAGGTCCGCCTCGCGCGGCAGCCGGTCGCCCGCGCGCAGCGCGCCGGACGTGATCATTGCCTTGATCTTCTCGATGGCCTCGTCGGTTACCGCCAAGGCCCCACCCACCTCCCCATCCCCCTATGCCGGCCGCCCATCAACCCGTCGTCTTCCCGCCCCGGATAGATCCGATGTTTGCAGTGAGTATGACATACCGCCGGTCTGGGCTGAGTGACGGCGGCGGCTGGTACCAATGAGGGATGACCGACGACGAGGCGGGGCTGCGGGACGAGGCGGAGAAGTGCCTGCGGGCGCTGGCGGGCGATGACGCGCGGCTGCGGGAGGACCAGTGGACCGCGATCCGCGCCCTGGTCGCGGACCGGCGCCGGGCGCTGGTGGTGCAGCGGACCGGCTGGGGCAAGTCCGCGGTCTACTTCATCGCCACCGCGCTGCTGCGCGCCCGCGGCACCGGGCCGACCGTGATCGTGTCCCCGCTGCTCGCGCTGATGCGCAACCAGGTCGAGGCGGCGGAACGGGCCGGCATCCGCGCCCGCACCATCAACTCGGCCAACACCGCGGAGTGGGAAGCCCTATACGCCGAGGTCGCGGCGGGCCAGGCGGACGTGCTGCTGGTCAGCCCGGAGCGGCTGAACAACCCGTCGTTCCGTGATCAGGTGCTGCCCGAGCTCAGCCGGTCGGCCGGGCTGGTGGTGATCGACGAGGCGCACTGCATCTCCGACTGGGGGCACGACTTCCGGCCCGATTACCGTCGGCTGCGCACCCTGCTGGACGGCCTGCCCGCCGGGATCCCGGTGCTGGCCACCACCGCGACCGCGAACGCGCGGGTGACTCGCGACGTCGCCGAGCAACTCGGCGGCGGCGGCCGGGGTGAGACGCTGGTGCTCCGCGGGCCGCTGGACCGGGACTCGCTGCGGCTGGCGGTGGTGACGCTGCCCACCGCGCACCAGCGGCTCGGCTGGCTGGCGGCCCGGCTCGGCGAGCTGCCCGGGTCCGGCATCGTCTACACGCTGACGGTCGCGGCGGCGCAGGAGACCGCGGCCTTCCTGCGCGAGCAGGGGCTGCCGGTGGCCGCCTACACCGGCCGGGACGAGCCGGACGAGCGGGCCCGGGCGGAGGACGACCTGCTCGCCAACCGGGTCAAGGCGCTGGTCGCCACCAGCGCGCTCGGCATGGGCTTCGACAAGCGGGATCTGGGCTTCGTCGTGCACCTGGGTGCGCCGCAGTCGCCGGTGGCCTACTACCAGCAGATCGGGCGGGCCGGGCGGGGCCTGGAGCGCGCCGAGGTGATCCTGCTGCCGGGCCGCGAGGACCGGGACATCTGGGCCTACTTCGCCTCGCTCGCCTTCCCGCCCGAGCGGCAGGTCCGCGCGACCCTCGCGGCCCTGGCCGACGCGGGCGGACCGCTGTCCACCGCAGTGCTCGAGACGCGCGTGGACCTGTCCCGGGGCCGGCTCGAATCCATGCTCAAGGTGCTGGACGTGGACGGCGCCGTGCGCCGGGTCAGCGGCGGCTGGGCGGCGACCGGCCAGCCCTGGCAGTACGACGCCGGGCGGTACGAGCGGGTCGCCGCCGAGCGCGCCCGCGAGCAGCAGGCCATGCTGGCCTACCTGGCGACGGACGGATGCCGGATGGAGTACCTGCGCCGGCAGCTCGACGACCCCGCCGCCGCGCCCTGCGGGCGCTGCGACACCTGCACAGGCCAGCGCGTCGAGGGCGACGTGCCGGACGCGAGCGCGGCCGCGGCCCGCGAGCGGCTGCTCCGCCCGGGCGTGACGGTCGAGCCGCGGCGGATGTGGCCGACCGGGATGAAGGCCCTCGGCCTCGACGTGGCGGGGAAGATCCCGGCCACGCTGACCGCCGAGCCGGGCCGGGTACTCGGGCGGCTCACCGACATCGGCTGGGGCGGCATGCTCCGGGTGCTGCTGGCCGAGGGCGCGCCGGACGAGCCGGTCACCGAGCCGGTCGTGGCCGCCGCGATCACCGTGCTCGCCGCCTGGGACTGGGCGCAACGGCCGGCCGCGGTGCTGACCCTGCCGTCCCGCACCAGGCCCCGGCTGATCACCAGCTTCGGCCAGCGGCTGGCCCGCGTCGGCCGCCTGCCCTACCTCGGCGAACTTGCCTATGCCAGCGACGCGGACCCCGGCCCGCGGCGGCACAACAGCGCGCAGCGGCTGAGCTCCCTGTGGCACGCGCTCGAGGTACCCGGTGACGTCCGGGACGCCGTCGCGGGACTGGACGGCCCGGTGCTGGTGGTGGACGACCGTATCGAAACCGGGTGGACGATGACGGTCGCGGCCCGGCTGCTCCGCGAGGCGGGCGCCGACGCCGCCCTGCCCCTGGCGCTCGCCGTGACGGCCGGCTAAGCCGGCCGTAACGGCCGGAAATAGAGCCTGCCCCGTTGCGTTAACACCATTTCGGCCCCCTCGTGACCATCAGATTAATACCTCACCGGATGTACCTATTGACACGGAGCGTCCCGTCGTATGACGGTTTAGAACAGATAGCAACTTCTTCAGGGCGGGGGGGTCTGCCGTGAGCCGCTCAGAGCTCAACAGGAGACCGTCAGAAACCAACAGGAGGCAGCCGGCGTCGACCCGGGTGCATCACCGGATCCCCGGTGCCGATCGGCCCGGGAATCCGTCCAGGCGGCGGCTGCGGCGTGGGAGCGCCCTGCTGGCCATGATCCTGGGGCTTTCGCTTTTCCAGCTCGTACCGACGCTGATCAGCCCGGCCTGGGCCGCGTCGCCGCTGAACGTGTTCGCCGGGTACATGGACACCCACACGGTCCCGTTCAGCTCGAACCAGCCGAACCCGTGGCCGTACAAGGACCCGTCGAGCTACGTGGGATCACCGTGCCCCAATTACCCGAACGACACGACCTGCTGGGACGCCAGTGCGCTCCGGCTGGACAATCCGGGTAGCACCGATGTCACCGGCGTCTCGGCCTCCGTCGTCATCGGCACCAGGAATTATGCCTTCTGGGGCTCCAGCCTGACCGTGAAGGCGGGCGGGACGCTGGTTCTCACCGAGACCGGCGTGCAGAACTCGACGAACTTCGACGGATCCGATTACCCGCCCAACTCCTATAACGGCGGCAATACCGCGTCGTGCGTCAATTCCGGCGCCATCCCCATGGTGAAGATCACCATCGCGGGAGTCACGACCACGTACCTGGACAACGGCCAGGTGCTCAACGGGGGCGGGGTCGACAGCGGTCACTGCCTGAACGGGCAGTTCGTCTCCGGGCGCATGGACGAGTCGCATCCCTGGGTGCAGATCGGGGCCAGTTCCCCGGTCGCGCCGTCGGCCCCGCAGTCGCTGGCCGCCAAGGCCGGCGATGGGTCGGTGAGCCTGACCTGGACGGCACCCGCCAGTAACGGCGGCGCGGCCATCTCCGGCTACAACATCTACCGGAGCACCAGCCCCGGCGGTGAGGGCAGCACGCCGCTGAAGACCGGCGTGACCACGACGAGCTTCACCGATACCGGCCTGACCAACGGGACCACCTATTACTACACGGTGGCGGCGGTCAACTCGGCCGGCACCTCGCCGCAGTCCGGCGAGGCCAGCGCGACGCCGGCCGCTGTGACGGCGACCGTGCCCACGGCCCCGCAGTCACTGACCGCGACCGGCGGTAACGGGTCGGTGCAGCCTCTCGTGGAGCGCACCGTCCTCCAATGGCGGCTCGCCGATCACGGGCTACAACGTCTACCGGAGCACCAGCCCCGGCGGTGAGGGCAGCACGCCGCTGAAGACCAGCGTGACCGGGACGACCTTCAACGACCTCACCGTGACCAACGGGACCAAGTACTACTACACGGTGGCGGCGGTCAATGCCGTCGGGACCTCGCCGCAGTCAAATGAGGCGAACGCCACGCCGCAGGCGACCGTGCCGTCCGTGCCGACCGGTCTCGTGGCGGCTGCTGGCGATGGCAAGGTGATGCTGTCCTGGACGGTGCCGAACTCTGACGGCGGCTCAGGGATCACGGGCTACAACGTCTACCGGAGCACCACCCCCGGCGGTGAGGGCAGCACGCCGTACGCCACCGCGGTATCCAGCACCTACACCGACCCCGCCGCGGCCAACGGGACCAAGTACTACTACACGGTGGCGGCGGTCAATGCCGTCGGGACCTCGCCGCAGTCAAATGAGGCGAACGCCACGCCGCAGGCGGCCGTGACCGTACCGTCGGCGCCGCAGGGGCTGACCGCCACCGGCAGCAACCAGGCGGTGCAGCTCTCCTGGTCCGCACCGCAATCCAACGGCGGCTCGGCGGTGACCAGTTACAACGTGTACCGCGGCACGACCGCGGGCGGTGAGGGCAGCACGCCGGTGGCCACCGGCGTGACCACCACGAGCTTCACCGACTCCCCGCTGGCCAACGGGACCACGTACTACTACACGGTGGCGGCGGTGAACGCGGTCGGCACCGGAGCGGCATCGAACGAGACGTCGGCGACCCCGCAGGCGGCCGCGACGGTGCCGGGAGCGCCGACCGGGCTGGCCGCGACCGGCGGGAACGCGTCGGTGGCGCTGTCGTGGACGGCGCCTTCGTCCAACGGCGGTTCGGCCATCACCGGCTACAACGTGTACCGGGGCACCACCGCGGGCGGCGAGGCCAGCACCCCGATCGCCAGCAACGTCCCCGGGACCAGCTACACCGACACCACTGTCACCAACGGCACCAAGTACTACTACACGGTGGCGGCGGTGAACGCGGTCGGCACCGGAGCGGCATCGAACGAGACATCGGCGACCCCGCAGGCGGCCGCGACGGTGCCGGGAGCGCCGACCGGGCTGGCCGCGACCGGCGGGAACGCGTCGGTGGCGCTGTCGTGGACGGCGCCTTCGTCCAACGGCGGTTCGGCCATCACCGGCTACAACGTGTACCGGGGCACCACCGCGGGCGGCGAGGCCAGCACCCCGATCGCCAGCAACGTCCCCGGGACCAGCTACACCGACACCACTGTCACCAACGGCACCAAGTACTACTACACGGTGGCGGCGGTGAACGCGGTCGGCACCGGAGCGGCATCGAACGAGACATCGGCGACCCCGCAGGCGGCCGCGACGGTGCCGGGAGCGCCGACCGGGCTGGCCGCGACCGGCGGGAACGCGTCGGTGGCGCTGTCGTGGACGGCGCCTTCGTCCAACGGCGGTTCGGCCATCACCGGCTACAACGTGTACCGGGGCACCACCGCGGGCGGCGAGGCCAGCACCCCGATCCAAAAAGCGTCGGCACCGGAGCGGCATCGAACGAGACATCGGCGACCCCGCAGGCGGCCGCGGCGGCAGCATTCGTGCGGCGAGTCGGTTCGGCGACGGCTTCGGCAAGCCGGACCACGACCAGCGTTGCGGTCAGCGCCCCGGGAGTTGTCACCGGTCACACGCTGGTCGTGAGCCTGCTGCTGTCCACAACCAAATCGCTCACCGGCACGGTCTCCGCGACGGACTCGGCCGGCAACAGCTACGTCGTGGCCCGCGACACCAACGACGGATCGTCCGGGGATCGCACCGTGGTGCTGGTCAGCGTCGGCGTGCATGCGCTGGCGTCCGGGGGGAGTATCACGTTGACCTATCCATCGTCCGCGGAGACCCACGTCAGCGTCGACGAGTTCTCCGGTATCACGGGGATCGACACCTCCGCGGGCGCCACGGGGACCGCTACGGCCTTCTCGTCCGGGGCGGCTCCGACCACCACCCAGGCTGCAGACGTCCTCATTGGCACGGTCGGCATCGAGTCAGGAAAGGCGCCCACCTGGGCCGCGGGATGGACTCCGCTGCCCGTCCTTTCGGTCTCCTCCGACTACCTGGACACCTCCTACCGGATGGCTACCGCAGCTGGCGCCTACGCCGCCTCCGGCACGACCAGCGGCGAGTGGATGGCCAGCATCGTCACCCTGAAAACCGGCTGACGCGCGGCCAGCCGGCACTCGGCCGACACGCCGAAACCAGGACCCGGGGACCTTAATCCCCGGGTCCTGGGGCTAGGCGACGTGAGGTTCGGTGCCGTCCTCGCTGATCATGGGGCGGCCTGCGACGGCCCAGCCGGTCATGCCGTCGGCGACGTTGATGGTATTCAGCCCGCCGACGGCCAGTGCCTGAGCCGCGTAGGCCGACCGGGCGCCAGTGCGGCAGATCACGTACACCTCACGGTCCCGGGGCAGCTCGTCCGCCCGTGCGCCGAGGTCACCGAGCCGCACGTGGACCGCGTCGGGGGCGTGCCCCGCCGTCCACTCGTCGTCTTCCCGCACGTCGAGCAGGAACACCCCGGCCGGCAGGTCCGCCGACAGCACTTCAGGCACGGCGACGGGCTGGTTCATGTCGTCTCCCTCAGGCGAGCTCCTCGTCACGGCCTAGCGTCGCTGGCCGCGTCGCTACTGTACCGGTCGGCCGGACGCCGGGCGGGCCGTGGCCAGGGCCACCGCCCTAGCTCACGCTCGGCGACCTGGCGTCACTGGTCGGCCTGCGTTATCCCGCGCGGCCATAGGCCACCTGCGGAGCGCGATGAGCGCGGTGGCGGCCAGGGCGCCCGCCGCCAGCAGCTCGACGTGAGCCCGGCGCGGCGCCTCGTGCTGAATGCGGCTGTGGAACCGGTCCACCGCCCTGGGGAACGGCGAGCAGCCGAGCCACAGTTTGGACGGCTTGTCCATGTCGGGCAGCGCCGCCCCGGCCATCCCGGCCAGCACGGCCGGGCGGCGGCCGGACGGCGCCGCCGCGACCAGGGCGCCCGCGACGGCCAGGCTGATCAGCCCGTCGGGCACGGCCACCCGCAGGAACCGGCGCCGGCTGCCCCACTGGCCCCAGTGCGGCATCGTGTCGAGGACGAAGTGCGAGGCCACGCCGACCGCGAAGGCGGGCAGCGGCCGCCGGGCCAGCGCGCCGATCAGGGCTCCCGACAAGACGTGGTTGGTCAGCAGCACTCGCCCCCACCTTCCTGGTCGCCGCGTATCCACCGTACCCGGCGGCGCCGCGTGGCGTGACGGCCGGAAACCCAGGGGCGACGCACCGGGTACTGCTGGTAGCGTTTTCGTGGCGGGCTGGTAAGCAGCGAATTTCGGACGAGGACTGACGCGTACCCATGCTGGACAGGCGAGAGATACGGGATAACCCGGACGCGGTGAAGGACGCCGTCCGGGTCAAGGGCATTGGCCTGGACGTCGACGAGCTGCTCGACCTCGACCGGGCCAGCCGCAAGCTCCAGCACGAATTGGACCAGGCCCAGGCGCGCAGGAAGAGCTCGGCCAAGGAGTTCGCCCGGGCCGACGACGCCAGGCGGGCCCAGCTGAGGGCCGACCACGCCGAGCTCGAGATCCAGCTCAAGGCGCTGCGCGAGCAGCTCGCGGAGACGACGGAGAAGCTGAACGGGCTGCTGCTGCTGACCCCCATGATCCCGTGGGACGGCGCCCCGGTCGGGCCCGACGAGTCCGCGAACGTGACCCTGCGGACCGTGGGGACCCCGCCGGAGTTCCCCTTCAAGCCGCTGGACCACGTTGAGCTGCTGGAAAGGCGCGGCTGGGCTGATTTCACCCGGGCCCGCAAGGTCGCCGGGGAACGCGCCTACGCGCTGACCGGCGACATGGTGCTGCTCGAGCGCGCGGTGCACGCCTACGCCCTCGACCTGCTCACGGACAAGGACTTCACGCTGGTCAGCGTCCCGTCGCTGGTCCGGGAGGAAGCACTCACCGGCACCGGCCAGTTCCCGGCGCACCGCGAGGAGACCTACGCGATCCCCGCCGACGACCTGTACCTGGCGGGCACGGCGGAGGTCGCCCTGGTCGGGTTTCACAGCGACGAGATCCTGGACCACAAGCGCCTCCCGATCAGGTACGCCGGCATCTCGCCGTGCTTCCGGCGGGAGGCGGGCAGCGCCGGCCGGGACGTGCGCGGGCTGCTGCGGGTCCACCAGTTCGAGAAGGTGGAGCAGTTCGTCATCTGCGAGGCGGGCGCGGACGAGTCCGACCGCTGGCACGCGGAGCTGCTCGGCACCGCCGAGCAGCTGCTGCAGGACCTCGGCCTGGCCTACGAGGTAGTGGAATGTTCCACCGGTGACATGGGCGCGGGCAAGTACCGGATGAACGACATCAACACCTGGATGCCGTCGCTGAGCGCGTACCGCGAGACGCACAGCTGCTCCTCGCTGCACGACTGGCAGGCCAGGCGGGCCAACGTGCGCTACCGGGACGCGGACGGCACAGTGCGGTTCGTCTACACCCTGAACAACACCGCGGTGGCCACACCGCGCATTCTCGCCGCGCTGGTGGAGAACTTCCAGACCAGCGAGGCGCAGGTGCGGGTGCCCGCGGTGCTGCGGCCCTACCTCGGCGGCCGCGAGCTGCTCTGACCGCTCGAGCCGCCCGCCATTACAGCCAACAGGCGTACGCTGCGAGGCGTGAACCTTGAAGCTGATCGGGTGGCCGACCTGGCGGGCCGGCCGCTTAGCGGACTTACCAGGCGTGATGTCGCGCTTGCGCTGCTCACCGTGCCGCCGGCGGACGCGCTCGGCTCGCTGCCCGGCATCCGGCGGGGAATGCTCGCGGCCGGCAACCCGCTGTCCGCGGTGTTCTGGTCGTCGGCGGAAGCCATCCTGGACAAGATCGACGACGGCGCGGCCACGGTCGGCGACGTCAGGACGTGGCTGGAAGCCACCGGGACCGAGCCGAACGGGATCATCGGCCTGCACGTCTGGGACGATCAGTCCGAGCGCAGCCAGCTCGCCGCGGAGATGCACACCCGGCTGGTCAGTCACCTCGAAGAGCTGCTCGCCGCGGGCGAGATCGACCCTGATCTGCTGGCGGTGGCCGACCCGGCCGCCTGCCAGGCCTACATCGAGGTGCAAGAACGGTGGATGACCTCGGTGCTGCCGGATGGCCGGGTCCCGATGGACGCGCTGCTGGACGAGAAGGACGAGGAGTTCCTGGCCGAGTGGGACGCCGCCGACGCCGAGGCGCTGGCCGCGACCCAGGCCCTGCTCGACCGGGTGGGTGACCGCCCGCTGCCGCGTGAGGAGATGCGCCGGGCCAGCGTCCGGCTGCGCCAGGACATCGCCCGGCCGGGCTGGCCCGGCCAGCTGCTGATCGAGTGCAGCGGGCTGCGGCCGAAGGACCTGCCGGCCGACGACACCGAGCTGTGGCTCAGGCTGGCCGCGGGCGTGGCGTCGCCGCAGGGACCGGACGACTGGGGCGGCCCGGGCCAGGACGACGGCGAACCGGACGAGACGGAAAGCGAGCTCGCCGCCATCTGCGCCATCGACCACTTCGACTGGCTGGCGGCGATCACCGCGCTCGCCGAGGGCGGCCCGGGTACGGCCGCGTCGGCCGCCGACCTGGCCGCGTACGTGCGGGACTACGACCCCCAAGACCTAGACGACCCGGAGGAACCGGACGGCGGCGCGCCCGGCCCGGAAGCAGGCGACGAGGACGAGCCCGGCTTGTTCCTCGCCGAGGACGACGAATTCGACGACCTCACCATGGAGAGCCTGTTCATGCCCGTCACCTCGCTGTGGCAGGTGCTCGGCGCGGTCGACGACGACGAGCGGCTGACCCCGCTGGGCTGGTGGGGCTTGCCCGAGGCCATGCTCCGGGTCTGGGCCCCGTCCGGTGGCACACCGGGCTAGCCGGGATCCCCTGGGTCGTCGGCGGCGAGCCGCTGGTACGCGAGGGCCAGCACGTCGGTCAGCTGTTTCCCCCTGACCTGGACCGGTGGCGGGGCGAACATGCGGAGCAGCAGGTCGGGAGCGCCGGCGTCCGGCGCCGTGGCCAGCGCCCGCAGCCGCGCCGGGCTCAGCCCGGGCGACCAGAAACCGTCCAGGCATTCCTCCAGCGGCGGGGCCGGCACGTCCAGAGCGGCCCGCGAGGCCGCGGCCGGGGCCGCCGGGCCGCCGTGCTCCGAGGCGCCCGCCTGAATCCGGCCCTGAATCCGGCGCAGTGCGGCGAGCAGCTCGTCCCGGCCCTTGCCGCGCCAGGCCAGCATGCCGAACGGATCACGGTCGAACTCCTCGGCCAGCACGTAGCAGACCGCCGCCAGGTGCTTGCACGGCACGCCCCAGTCCGGGCAGCTGCAGTGCATGTCCAGGTCCGCGGCCGACCGCGGGAACAGCGGCGTGCCGCACTCGCCGAACACCTCCTCGATCTCGTGCGGCATCTCGCCGGCCAGTAGCTTGGCCCGGAACAGCGCCTGGCTGGCCAGCTTCTGCAGCACCCGCCGCCACTGGGCGGTGGTCAGCGGCAGCACGCCGATCCGGACCTGGTACGGGCGCACCCGCGACCCCTGCACCCGGGCGGTGACCTTGCCCTGGGATAGCGCGAAGTCGAGCACCTGCCCGGCCCGGGCGTAGCTGCGGCCCCGGGCCAGCCGGCCGCTCATGCCGTAGGACTCGAGCACGCTGATGAACCGCCGCGACCACCACTGCTCGCCGATCGCGCCGCGCTTGCTCCTGGCCTTGATCCCGCCGTCCACCCGGATCGGGCGGGCCGGCGGCCACTCGTCCCACGTACTCATTACTCGCTCACCGCGTCTGGGGACAGGGTCAGCACCGACCGCAGGTCATCGACGGACAGCTCGGTGAGCCAGCCTTCGCCGGTGCCGACGATCTGCTCGGCCAGGGCCTTCTTCTCCTCGATCATGGCGTCGATCCGCTCCTCCAGGGTGCCGACGCAGACGAACTTCCGCACCTGGACGTTCCGGCGCTGGCCGATGCGGAACGCCCGGTCGGTGGCCTGGTCCTCCACGGCCGGGTTCCACCACCGGTCGACGTGGATCACGTGGCTGGCCGCGGTCAGGTTGAGCCCGGTGCCGCCGGCCTTCAGCGACAGCAGGAACAGCACGGGCTCGTCCAGCTCGGCGAACGTGGCGACCATCGCGTCGCGCTGTTTCTTCGTCGTGCCGCCGTGCAGGAACAGCACCGGGCAGCCGAGCCTGGCCGCCAGGTGGGGCTGCAGCATCCGGCCGAACTCGGCGTACTGGGTGAAGCACAGCGCCTTGTCGCCCTCGGCCACGATCTCGTCGCAGATCTCCTCGAGCCGGGCCAGCTTGCCGGACCGGCCGGCCAGCCGGGAGCCGTCGCCGAGCAGATGGGCGGGGTGGTTGCACACCTGCTTGAGCTTGGCCATGGTGGCCAGCACCAGCCCGCGGCGGCTGATGTCGTCGGCGGCCTCCTCGATGCGGCTGAGCATGTCGGTGACCGTGGCCTGGTACAGGCTGGCCTGCTCGGGGGTGAGGTTGCACCAGACCTTCATCTCCTGCTTGTCCGGCAGGTCAGAGATGATCGTCTTGTCGGTCTTCAGGCGGCGGAGCACGAACGGCTGGGTCAGGCGCTTCAGTGCCTGCGTCGCCTCCGCCGAACCGTGCCGCTCGATCGGGATCGCGTACCGCTCGCGGAACTTCTCGGCCGGCCCGAGCAGGCCCGGGTTGGTGAACTCCAGGATCGACCACAGCTCGGACAGCCGGTTCTCCACCGGCGTCCCGGTCAGCGCGATCCTGGCCGCCGCGGGCAGCCCGCGGACCGCCCGGGCCTGCTTGGTGGTGTGGTTCTTGATGTTCTGCGCCTCGTCGCAGACCACCCGGGCCCAGCTCACCTGACTGAGCGCGGCCTGGTCTCTGGTGGCCACGCCGTAGGTGGTGATGACCAGGTCCGCGCCGGACAGCGCCGAAGCGAGCGACTCGCCGTCCAGCCGGTCCGCGCCATGGTGCACATGCACCCGCAAGTCCGGAGTGAACCGCGCCGCCTCCCGCTGCCAGTTGCCGACCAGCGACATCGGGCACACCAGCAAGGTGGGTGCCGCGGACGGCCCGGGTCCGGCCAGGAGCGACAGCAGCTGGATCGTCTTGCCCAGGCCCATGTCGTCGGCCAGGATCCCGCCGAGACCGAGCTCACCCAGGAAGGACAGCCAGGACAGACCGCGTTCCTGGTACGGGCGCAGCTGGCCGGAGAAGCCCGCGGGCGTCGCCATCGGCCGCAGCCGCCGGTCGGCCTGGCCGGACAGCAGGTCGCCCAGCCAGCCGTCGGCGTCCACCCCGACCAGGGGTACCTCCTCGTCCGGGCCGCCCAGTCCCAGCCCGAGCCCGGCCGCCAGCGCGTCCGCCGCGCTCATCGTCCCGGCCTGGTTACGCTCGAGGAACTTCAGCGCCGCCTTCAGGTGCGCGTCGTCCAGCTCGACCCACTGGCCGCGCAGCCGGACCAGCGGGACCTTCAGCCGGGCCAGCTCGGCCAGCTCGGCCGGGTCGAGCGCCTCGTCGCCCACGGCCACGTCGTACCGGAAGTCCACCAGGTCGCCCAGGCCGAACCGGGCGGCGGCCGGGCCCGCCGCCGACGGGCCGGACGTGCTCCGGGACCGCGTGGTCAGCTTCAGCCCGAGACGGGCCTTGCGCACCCAGTCCGGCAGCAGCACGCCGAACCCGGCGCCAGCCAGCAGCGGCCCGGTCTCCTTCAGGAACCGGAACGCGCCCGGGGTGTCCAGCTCCACCAGGGCCGGGGCCGGCTCGCGCAGCGCCTCCTCCATCTCGCCGAAGAGCCTGGCGGCGGCGCCCAGCCCGGCCAGCAGCTCCTCCACCGGATCGCCGCCGGACGCCATCCCGGCCCCGCGGCCGGCCCAGACATCGGCCGCGGAGATCATCAGGCTGGGGTCGTCGGCGGATTGCAAAGTGAACTCGACCGGCCAGGGAGCGCCATCCGCGGCGGGCTCCACGAGCCGGAAGCAGGTACGCACCGGGCCCGCCGGGATCAGCGCGCCGTCTCGCCACGCGTCCAGTTCGGCGGCCAGCCCGGCCGCTTCAGCCTCGTCCTGCGGCGTCACCACGTCGAGGCGAGCATCGGTCGTGGTCAGGGCGAGCACGTACCGTTCGGCCATCGGCAGGCGCGCCGGAGTACGACCGCGTCGCGGGGGAAGCAGCGAGGCGGGCAACCGGGTCCGCGCGACGGCGTCGGCCAGGGCGTCCAGGGCGCCGGCCAGCAACGTCCCCGGGGCCTGGCCGGCGGCCGCCCGGCAGGACGCGGGCATGGCCGCCGCCAGGTCACGGGCCCGCTGCGCGTCGGCGCCGCCGAGGACCGGGCGCCACCTGGCGGCGTAGGTCTCGCCCTCGGCCACGAGCACCGGCAGCACCCGGCCGCGCGCGGCCAGGTCGGTGGCGAAGCGAGCCACCGCGGCCAGGTAGATCAGCGACCCGCCCGCGGCCGCGACGTCGTCGGGCTGGCCGAGGCCGCCGAGCACGGCGAGCGCGGCCGCGGGCCCGAACGCGAGCACCGGCACCCGCCAGCTGACCAGCGCCACCCGGCGGTGCGCCGGCCCGCGGCTGGCCGGTCCTGCCGACCCCGGCGGCTCCGGCCGGACCAGTTCCGGCGAAGCCAGCGGCCCGCCCCCGGCCGAGGGCAGCTGCAGGGTGAGCTCGTCGTGGACGGCCTTGCGGGCCGCGTCGGCGGCCGTCCCGGGCCGGCCGGCCAGCAGGTCGGCCAGCTCGGCGGCCTGGCAGGCGAACGGATGCGGTCGCGGCAGGTGGACGTCGTGCGGTGCCGACCGGGAAGGGGCCGACCCGGAAGAGGCCGACCCGGAAGAGGCGGATCCGGAAGAGGCGGATCCGGTGACCGGCGGCAGGCCCGGGTCCTCGGCCCACAGGCACAGCGCGCCGTGTGCCCAGATCCCGTGGATAACCCGCATGAAGTACTCCCGATTGCGCCTCTGCCCAGCACGCTAACAGCGGCGTGCCCGGGACGCGCCGCAAAACGCCGACGCCGGCCTACGCGGGTGTTTCCTGCTTGGGCGTCCCGGCCGGGCCGGGCTTGGGCCCGTTAGCCCCGTTGGCCCCCTCCGGCCCCGGGGTGATCTTGCGGAACTGCTTGTTCATCGACCGGAGCAGGAAGACCAGCGCCACGCCCATGGCCGCGACCACCAGGAACCCGAGCACCCCCGGGGTGACGTTGCCGCTGGCCGAGGAGGACGCGGCGACGGCCGCGAGCACGCCGAACGTCACAAGCTCACCCTCTCCCGGACGCCCGCGAACAGGTCATCCTCGGGCAGTTCGCTGTCCACGACTGATCTAGCCAGATGATAGTCCTCCGTCGGCCATGCGGACTGCTGCACCTCCAGCGGGCAGCGGAACCAGAAGCCCTCGGGGTCGATCTGGGTGGCGTGTGCCTTCAGAGCGTGATCCCTGATCTCGAAGTGGTCACCGCACGGCACCCTGGTGGTGATCTCAGGCTCGCGCCATTCATCGCCGCGCTCTTTCGCGCGGTCCGCCCATTCGGTGAAGATCTTCGTGTACGGCGACTCCAGGCCGCGGCGAAGCATCTCCTCGTGCAGGGCCACGAACTTGGCCCCGTGAAATGACACGAAGTAGTACATCTTGAGCGGCTGCCAGGGCTCGCCGGAATCCGGGTACGCGTCCGGGTCGGCGGCCGCCTCGAAGGCCGCCACGCTGACCTGATGGGTCATCACGTGGTCCGGGTGCGGATAGCCGCCCCGCTCGTCGTAGGTGAGCATCACGTGCGGCCGGAACTCGCGGATCGCGCGGACCAGCGGCTCGGCCGCCTCCTCCAGCGGCACGAGCGCGAAGCAGCCCTCCGGCAGCGGGGGCTTCGGGTCGCCTTCGGGCAGCCCGGAGTCCACGAAGCCGAGGAAGCGCTGCTCGACCCCCAGGATCTCCCTAGCCCGCGCCATCTCCGCCCGCCGCACCGCGGCGATGTCTGCCTTGATCTCGGGCCGGTCCATGGCCGGGTTGAGGATGTCGCCGCGCTCCCCGCCGGTCAGCGTGCAGACCAGGACCTGGGCGCCCTCGCGGACGTAGCGCGCCATCGTGGCGGCGCCCTTGCTCGACTCGTCGTCCGGGTGCGCGTGCACGGCCATCAGCCGGAGCTGATCCACACTTTCCAACCGTGGTCTCCCTCGTTTAACCCTGCTGGCCCCGGGGGGACGACCCCCCGAACCCCCCGATTAACCCTGCTGGCCCCGGGGGACGACCCCCCGAACCCCCGAAACGACATCTAGTGCCGCAACACCTGTGCGGCGGTGCGACATTCCCCGTTCGGGAGCAGGTGACCCGGTGTTCCCATTTGACTAGAACGCATTAGTCACCGACGCTAGTTAGCCTCAAGAGATTACCCCCGAGGACCGACCATGGTCCCGCGGACTGTAAGTCCTGCGCAGTACCTAGGAGTGCCCGTGACCGAGACGCGCGACGACACCGTCACCTGGCTGACCCAGGAGGCGTATGACCGGCTCAAGGCCGAACTTGACCACCTTTCAGGACCGGGGCGCGTCGATATCGCGAAGAAGATCGAGGCGGCCCGCGACGAGGGCGACCTGAAGGAGAACGGCGGGTACCACGCGGCCAAGGACGAGCAGGGCCAGATCGAGGCGCGGATCATCGTCCTCCAGCACATCCTGGAGAACGCCCGCGTCGGCGCCCCGGCGCGCACCGACGGCGTGGTCGGCCCAGGCATGACGGTCACGATCCGGTTCGTCAAGGACGACGACGAGGTGACGTTCCTGCTCGCCTCCCGCGAGGAGAGCGGTTCGCCGATCGACGTGTACTCGCCGCGCTCGCCGCTCGGCGCCGCCATCATGGGCAAGAAGGTCGGCGAGAAGGCCACCTACTCCCTGCCGAACGGCCGCGCCAGCACCGTCGAGATCCTCGAGGCGGTCCCCTACGTGGGCGGCTGACGGGTCCCGACCTTCCTTAACCCGAACGGGCCGTGCTGACTGCCACCACGGCCCGTTCGGGCTGCTCCGGGGATGCCGGGCCGGTTATGACACCAGCTCCGGCTGCTGGCTGGCGGCCTCGCCGGCTCCGGCGGCCGGCACCCGGCCGCGCAGCGGCACCTCCTTGATGAACCAGGCGAGCGCGAAGATGAGCGCCGCCGCGGGCACCGCCCAGATGAAGACGCCCTGGATGGCGTGCGTGATCGCGAAGAACACGTCGTGCTTGACCACCGCCGGCAGCGAGTTGACGGTGGCCGGGTTGAGCTGGCCGCCGCTGGCGCTGATGTGCACCCCACCCACCTCCCCGCCCCCTTCTCTGCCGCGGCGGCGAGCGATTCGGTCAGCCGCCGGGCGAAGACGGCGCCGAATGCGGCCACGCCGAGCGACCCGCCGATCTGCTGGAAGAACATCCGGGCGCTGCTGGCCACGCCCATGTCCCGCTGCTCCACGCTGTTCTGCGCGATCAGCGAGACCATCTGCATGAGGAAGCCCATGCCGAGGCCGAGGACGACGTAATAGATCCCCGATGTGAGCCGCGTGGTACTGATGCCCAGGCCGGTGAGCAGGTACATGCCGACGCCCATGATGGCCCCGCCGAGGATGGGGAACATCTTGTACCGGCCGGTCTTGGTGGTGACCTGCCCGGCCACGATCGAGGTGACGGTCACGCCGAGCATCATCGGCGTCAGCATCAGGCCGCTCACGGTCGGCGACGCGCCTTGCACCGTCTGCTGGTAAAGCGGCAGGAACGTCATCGCGCCGAACATGGCCAGGCCGGTCAGGAACGTCATCATCATCGCGAGGGAGAAGTTCCGGTTGCGGAAGACGTGCAGCGGGAGCATCGGCTCGGCGGCCCTCGTCTCGGTGACGCAGAACGCCACCGTGGCCGCCACGGTGAGCAAGGCGAGCCCGATGATCTGCGCCGAACCCCACGCGTACTGCGTCCCGCCCCAGGTGGCCAGCAGGATGAGCGCGGTCGCGGCCACGCCGAGCAGCGTCCCGCCTAGGTAGTCGACCTTGTGCCTGACCCGGTGCGTGGGCACGTGCAGGGTGGCGAGCAGGTACACCAGCGCCGCGCCGCCCACCGGGATGTTGATGTAGAAGATCCAGCGCCAGGAGAAGGAGGTGGTGATGAACCCGCCGAGCAGCGGGCCGCCGATGGTGGCGAGCATCATCACCACCATCATGTAGCTCATGTACTTCCCGCGCTCCCGGGGCGACACGATGTCTCCCAGCGTCGCCATGGCGCTGACCATCAGCCCGCCGGCGCCCAGGCCCTGCAGGGCGCGGAACGCGATGAGCTCCGCCATGGATTGCGACAGGCCGGACAGCGCCGAGCCGATGAGGAAGATGATGATCGCGGTGACGAAGAGCTTCTTGCGCCCGTACATGTCACCGAGCTTGCCGTAGAACGGCGTGGTGACCGTGGACGCGAGGATGTAGGCGGTCACCACCCAGGACAGGTGCGACACCCCGCCGAGGTCACCCACGATCCGCGGCAGCGCGGTGCTCACGATGAGGTTGTCGAGCATGGCCAGCAGGATCGCCAGCAGCAGCCCGGGGAGCACGATGAGCACCTCACGTGGTGCCAGGAACTGCCCGCTCGCCCCGGCAGCCGCCGATCCGGCGTCACCCTGCCCGGTCACGCCCGATCCGGCCCCCGCACCGCCCGTTGGTTCCGCCATCTCTACCTCTCTGTCTTCCCGCTCGCTCTATCTTCCCCGCTCGCCTCCGGGGCGCTTTTTAGGTCCCGTCTTCCCTCGTCGCTCCTCTTTCGTCGCTCCTCAGTCCAGACGGGACCGCGCCCCTTTGGCTCGCGGGGGAGTCTCCCGCTCGCCGCAGGCCGACCTCGTTCCGCCGAAGGGCGGCCTCATTGACTTACCGGCCGGCAAGTCACTATGCTAGGTCCGTAACTAACCGGCCGTCAAGTAAAATAACGGCCGCCGATCCGCCTAGAGGTGCGACACAGACATGCGCGACGCGGGGTCCACGCCGCGGACCGACACCCGGTCCCGCGTGCAGGAAGTGGCACTCGAGCTGTTCGCCGAGCAGGGCTACGAGAAGACGTCCCTGCGCGAGATCGCCGAGCGCCTGGGGGTGACCAAGGCCGCCCTCTACTACCACTTCAAGTCCAAGGAAGACATCGTCCACAGCTTCACCGACGACTATTTCGCCGACCTGGACGCCTTCCTGGACTGGGCCAAGGACCAGCCGCGGAGCGAGGAGACGCGCCGCGAGATGCTCGACCGCTACGTCGGCCTCGTGCTGGCCGGAAGCGCGGTCTTCCGCTTCCTGGAGCAGAACCGCGCCTCGATACAGGCCATGGAAACCGGGAAGGACCGCTTCGCGCGCTTCCGCGACCGGCTGGACACTCTCGTCGACCTGCTGGTCGGCCCGGGGGCCCCGCTGCGCGACCGGGTGCGCGCCACCGCCGCCGTCCTCAGCGTCGGCGCGACCTGCATGTTCTACCTGCACGAGGTCAGCGACCCGGACAAGCTGCGGGCCATCGTCCTGGAGATCGCCACCGACCTGATCAGCTGACCGCGGCCGCCCGGACCAGGGGCAGCACCCGGTAGGGAACCTGGGTGGCGAGCGAGATCAGCGTGGCGGAGCGGACCACGCCCTCGGTGGCGACGATCGCGTCGATCACGCGCTGCAGGTCGGCATTCCCGCGGGCCACGACGCGGCAGAGCATGTCCCCGGCGCCGGTGATGGTGTGCACCTCGAGCACCTCGGGGATCGCGGCCAGCCGTTCCGCCACCGGATCATGGCCGCCGGGCTGGCGGATCTCGAGGGTGACGAACGCCGTCACCTCATAGCCCAGCGCGGCCGGATCCACCTCGGGTCCGTACCCGGTGATCACGCCGCGCTCCTGCAGCCGCTCCAGGCGTGCCTGCACGGTGCCGCGGGCAACGCGCAGCCGCCGGGAGGCCTCGAGCACGCCCACCTTCGGTTCGGCGGCGAGCAGTTCGATCAGGGCCGCGTCCAGGCGATCGACCCGTCCGGGCGAAGTGGTAGTCATGGTGTACAGAGATACTAGCATCCGTTCGGTATAAGTAGACAACATGACTAGCGAAATTGGAGTTGGTTGCGCACTTTGAAACCCTGTGCGCATGATGTCGACATGACGACGCCATCGCAGCACAGCCCCTTCGACTTTCCCGTCATCGGCATGGACGCCGTGGTGTTCGCGGTCGGGAACGCGAAGCAAGCGGCGCACTACTATTCGACCGCGTTCGGCATGCGGCGGATCGCTTACCGCGGCCCGGAAACCGGATACCCGGACGAGGCGGTGCACGTGCTGGAGTCGGGCGACGCACGGTTCGTCTTCCGCGGCCCGGCGCGGGCCAGGACCCGTCTGGGCCAGCGGGTGGCCGTGCATGGCGACGGGGTGGTGGACCTGGCGCTCGAGGTCAGTTCGGCCGAGGAGGCATATCACTACGCGGTCTCCAGGGGCGCCCGCGGTCTCGAGGCGCCGCACCTGCTCGAGGACGACTACGGCAAGGTCATCGTGGCCGCCATCGCCACCTACGGCGACACCCGGCACACGCTGGTGGAGCGGTCCGGCTACTCCGGCGCCTACCTGCCCGGGTACGTCCCGGCGGCGCCGGTCGTCGTCCCCGGCGAGCGCCGCTTCTTCACCGAGATCGACCACTGCGTCGGCAACGTCGAGCTCGGCAAGATGGACGAGTGGGTGGACTTCTATCACCGGGTCATGGGCTTCACCAACATGAAGGAGTTCGTCGGCGATGACATCGCCACCGAGTACTCCGCGCTGATGAGCAAGGTCGTCGCGGACGGTACCCGCAAGGTGAAGTTCCCGCTGAACGAGCCAGCGGCGGGCAAGCGCAAGTCGCAGATCGACGAGTACCTGGAGTTCTACGGCGGGCCGGGGGTGCAGCACATCGCGCTGGCCACCGACGACATCGTGGCCAGCGTCCGCGCCATGACGGCGGCCGGGGTGGAGTTCCTGCCGACCCCGGGCAGCTACTACGACACCCTGGGCGACTGGGCCGGCGAGACCCGGGTGCCCGTGGACGAACTGCGCGAGCTCGGCATCCTGGCCGACCGGGACGAGGACGGCTACCTGCTGCAGATCTTCACCCAGCCGGTGCAGGACCGGCCGACCGTGTTCTTCGAGCTGATCGAGCGGCACGGCTCGCAAGGCTTCGGCAAGGGAAACTTCAAGGCCCTGTTCGAGGCGATCGAACGCGAGCAGGCCCGGCGCGGGAACCTGTAGCGCGGCAACCAGAACGGATCAGGCGCCGGATCAGGCGAACGCCAGCGTGTAGCCCGCGGCGCGCAGCGCGGCGATCACCTCGCCGCAATGCTCGGGGCCGCGGGTCTCGACCTGCAGGACCACCTCCACCTCGTCCACGTGCAGCCGCGGGGCCAGCCGCTCATGCCCGACCTCGAGCACGTTCGCGCCGAGGCCGGCCAGGTCGGCGAGGAGTTTCGCGAGCGATCCGGGGCGGTCCGGCAGCCGGCACCGGAACGCCAGGTAGCGGCCGGCCGCGGTGAGGCCGTGCCGGAGCAGCTTGGCCAGCAGCAGCGGGTCGATGTTGCCGCCGGAGAGCACCACCACCACCGGCGGGACGAAGTTGCGCGGGTGCTCGAGCAGCGCGGCCACCCCGGCGGCGCCGGCGGGCTCCGCCACCTGCTTGGCCCGCTCCAGGCACAGCAGCAACCCGCGGGACAGGCTCTCCTCCGAGACCGTCACCACCCGCCCGGCGTAGCCGGACAGGATGCCGAACGGGATGTCACCCGGGCGGCTGACCGCGATGCCGTCCGCCATGGTGGGGCTCGCCTGTACCGCCACCGGATGCCCGGCCGCCAGCGAACCCGGGTACGGCGCGACCGCCTCGGCCTGCACGCCGACCACCTGGATCTCCGGGTCCAGGCTCTTGACCGCCACCGTGATTCCCGCGGCGAGGCCACCGCCGCCGACCGGCACCACGACCGTGCGCACCTGCGGGCACTGCTCGATGATCTCCAAGCCCATCGTGCCCTGGCCGGCCACGATGTCCGGGTGGTCGTAGGGGTGGATGAACACGGCGCCGGTCCGCTCGGCGAAGGCCAGGGCCTCCGCCAGGGCGTCCTCCACGCAGGTGCCGTGCAGGATGACGTCCGCGCCGTACCCCCGTGTCGCCTGCACCTTGGGCAGCGGCGCGCCCGTGGGCATGACCACGGTGGCCGCGCAGCCGAGCAGCCCGGCGGCGAACGCGACCCCCTGGGCGTGGTTGCCCGCGCTGGCCGCGACGACGCCGCGGGCCCGTTCGGCGTCGGAGAGCCGGGCGATCCGGTAGTAGGCGCCGCGCACCTTGAACGACCCGGTCCGCTGCAGGTTCTCGCACTTCAGGAAGACCGGTCCGGCCACGGTCTCGGACAGCACCCGGGAGTGCAGCACGGGCGTGTCCGAGATCACGTCCTGGAGCAGCTTGCGGGCCGCGGTCACGTCATCGGCGCCGGCCGTGCCTGGTGTTGTTGCCACGGGACGCAAGTGTGCCACCCATTCGCGACTGCGGCGCCCGCCAGCTGAACTGGGGCATCAACTGGGGCAGATGCGAAGACCGGCGATCACGACATACTGTCGAATGGTGCAGCAACATAGCCAGCCTCCCCACCCAAGCATGCCGACCCCCGCCACCCTCGCAGAGTTGCGCGCCAGCGGCCACGTGTACCGCGGCGTCAAGGAAGAGATCAGGCAGAACCTGCTCGCCATGATGCGGGCGGGCCAGGATCCCTTTCCCGGCATCGTCGGATTCGGCCAGACCGTCCTGCCCCACCTGGAGCGCGCCCTGATCGCCGGGCACGACGTCATCCTGCTCGGCGAACGCGGCCAGGGTAAGACCCGGCTGATCCGCACCCTGGCCGGACTGCTCGACGAGTGGACCCCGGTCGTCGAGGGCTGCGAGATCAACGACCATCCCTACCAGCCGGCCTGCGCGCGGTGCCGCCGGCTCGCCGCGGAGCTGGGCGACGGCCTGCCGGTCGCCTGGCGGCACGGCAGCGAGAGGTACGGCGAGAAACTCGCCACCCCGGACACCAGCGTCGGCGACCTGATCGGCGACATCGACCCGGTCAAGGTGGCCGAGGGACGTACCCTCGGCGACCCGGAGACCATCCACTTCGGCCTGGTGCCCAGGACCAACCGGGGCATTTTCTCCCTGAACGAACTGCCTGACCTCGCCGAGCGGATCCAGGTGTCCCTGCTCAACGTGCTGGAGGAACGCGACATCGGCATCCGCGGCTACGCGCTCCGGCTGCCGCTGGACCTGCTGCTCGTGGCCAGCGCGAACCCCGAGGACTACACCAACCGGGGACGGATCATCACGCCGCTCAAGGACAGGTTCGGCGCGGAGATCCGGACCCACTACCCGCTGACCCTGGCCGACGAGCTCACCCTGATCAGGCAGGAAGCCGAGATCTGGACGGCCGCGGAGCTCCCCGACCACCTGGTGGAGGTGATCGCCAGGTTCACCCGGGGGGTCCGCGAATCGTCGGCCGTGGATGCGCGTTCCGGGGTTTCCGCGCGGTTCGCCATCGCGGCGGCGGAAAGCGCGGCGGCCTCCGCGGTGCGCCGGTCGGCGCTAGCCGGGCCACAGGCCGAGACGCCAGTCGCCCGGGTATGCGACCTGCCCGCCGTGGTCAGCACGCTGCGCGGCAAGGTCGAGTTCGAGGTCAGCGAGGAAGGACGGGAGGAGGAGGTGCTCGGCGCGATGCTGCGCCGGGCGATCGCCGAGACGTTCCGGTCCCGCCTGGGCAGCGTGGATCTCTCCGGCCTGCTCGCCAAGTTCGAGGAGGGCGGCACGGTCGAGTCGGGCGAGCTCGTCCCCGCCACCGACCTGCTGCAGCGGATCGGCGACGTCCCCGGGCTGGCCAAGATCATGGCCAGACTGGGCATGGAGGGCGGCGAGTCCTTCGGGCAGGCGGCGGCGGCGCTGGAGTTCACCCTGGAAGGGCTGTACCTGATGCGCCGACTGTCCAAGGACACCGACGGCGGCACCAGCGTGTACGGGTCCTGACATGGCGAATTACCGGTATGGCCGCTACGTCTACGGGCCGGACCCGCTCGCGTTTCCCTTCGACGTCCGCGGCGCCGTCGACGAGATGGGCGACGCGATACTCGCCGGGTCCGATCCGGCCGACGCGCTGCGGGAGCTGTTGCGGCGGGGTCTCGGCGACCGGGCGGGCCGCCGGGGCCTGGACGACATGCTGCGCCGGGTGCGGGAGCGGCAGCGCGAGATCCGCGGCAGCGGACGCCTCGACGGCATACTCGAGCAGGCCCGCGCCCTGCTCGACACGGCCGTCGGACAGGAGCGCGCCGAGCTGTTCCCCGACCCGAGCGACGAGGCCAGGCTGCGTGAGGCCGACCTCGACGCGCTGCCCGCCGACACGGCCCAGGCGATCCGGGAGCTAGCCGACTACGACTGGCGCTCGCCCGCCGCCCGGCAGACCTTCGAGCAGCTCAAGGAGCTGCTACGCAGTGAGGTCCTGGACAGTCAGTTCCGCGGCATGCGGCAGGTCATGAGCAATCCCGACCCGGAGGCGATGCAGCGGGTCAAGGACATGCTCGGCGACCTGAACGAGATGCTGGCCGCGGACGCGCGCGGCGAGCACACCCAGGCCGACTTCGATCGCTTCATGGAGCGCCACGGTGACCTGTTCCCTGACCAGCCGCAAAACCTAGAAGAGCTGGTGGATTCGCTGGTCAGGCGGATGGCAGCGGCGGAACGCCTGCTCCGCTCGCTCAGCGACGAGCAGCGCGAGGAGCTCGCCGGGCTGATGGCCAGCGCGCTCGACGACGCCGGGCTGGCGGCCGAGATGGCCAGGCTCGCCGACGCGCTCCGGGCCAGGCGCCCGGATCTGGACCGGGCCGGCATGTCCGGCGGCGTGCAGATGTCCGGCGAGGAGCCGCTCGGCCTCGGCGACGCCACCACGGCGCTGGCCGAGCTCGCCGA
This sequence comes from uncultured Actinomycetes bacterium, assembly GCA_963800415.1. Classification (GTDB taxonomy): domain Bacteria; phylum Actinomycetota; class Actinomycetes; order Streptosporangiales; family Streptosporangiaceae; genus Palsa-504. Next base: position 32,945 of record CAWDBS010000086.1, on the reverse strand, counting down.
CCTGGGCGAGCTCGAGACGGCGCTCGGCCAGGACTACCCGGGCGCGAGCCTGGACGACATCGACGAGGAAGCGGTCCGGCGCGCCTTCGGACGGCAGGCCGTGGACGACGTCGAGGCCCTGCGCCGGATCGAGCGCGAGCTGGAGCGGCAGGGCTACCTCACCCGTAACGCCGGGCAGCTCGAGCTCACCCCCAAGGCCGTACGCAGGCTCGGGGACACGGCGCTGCGCCGGATCTTCGGCGACCTGAGCTTCGGCCGGTCCGGTGACCACGACCTGCGGGACGCCGGCCAGGCAGGCGAGCTCACCGGCACCACCCGCTCCTGGGAGTTCGGCGACGAGCAGCCGCTTGACGTCCCGACGACAGTACGGAACGCGCTGTTGCGGGGAGCCCGCACCGGGGCCCTGGCCCCGGCCAGGGCCCGGGGGTACGGGGGGCGGGCAGCCCCCCCGTGATCGGGGGGGGTCTTGGGGGGGTCGCCCCCCCCGGCTAGCACCTCAGGACTTCGAAGTGGCCGAGACCGAGCGCCGCAGCGCCGCGGTCGTGTCCCTGCTCGTCGACCTGTCCTACTCGATGCAGCTGCGCGGGACCTGGGCGGCGGCCAAGCAGACGGCGCTCGCGCTGCACGCGCTGCTGCGCAGCCGGTTCCCCCAGGACGCCGTCCAGGTCGTCGGCTTTTCCAACTACGCGCGCGAACTGCGCGAAACCGAGCTCGCCGGGCTGGGCTGGGACATGGTGCAGGGCACCAACCTGCATCACGCGCTGATACTGGCCGGCCGCCATATCGACCGGCACCCGGAGCACGAGCCGGTCGTCCTGATCGTGACCGACGGCGAGCCGACGGCCCACCTGCAGCGCGACGGGCGCTCCTGGTTCGACTGGCCGCCATCGCCGGAAACGGTCGAGCTCACGCTGGCCGAAGTGGATAAGATGACCCGCCGGCATGCCGCGCTCAATATTTTCATGCTGGCGGATGACGCCAGGCTCAGCGCGTTCGTTGACAATGTAGCCAGGAGGAACGGCGGACGCGTGCTACAGGCGGCGCCCGAACGTCTCGGTGAGTATGTCATCCGTGACTTCCTACGCACCCGCGGCGCCAGTCGACGGTAGATTCTCCTAGTCGGCTGACCCGCGGGGAACACCCCCGCGACCCCCCGGGCTAACGGAGCCGTCCGTAGCTAACACAGCTTTACCGCATGCACAAGGAGGAATCGTGAGTTCTACCAGCGGATCAGTCGAGAGGTCGTCGGGCCGGACGATACTCGCGGTGATTCTCGGCATCATCGCCGTGCTGTTCATCGTGGTCGCGATCATCTACGTAGCCGAGCCGGCCAAGTCGCTGCCCAGCTTCATTCCCGGACACATCGCCGGCTCTACCGGACACCACCCGCTGAAGGCCACCGGCTCGCTGGTCGTCGGCATCGTCTTCGCGGTCGGGGCCTGGTTCGCCCTCGCGTACAAGCCCAAGCCGCAGGCCGCGGCGCCGAACAACAAGGAGAACTCGCCCGCGGAGCGCAGCTAGTTTTATTTCCCCGCTTTTTATTTCCCCGCTCGCCGCTGAATCTTCCCACTCGCCGCCGGGCGCTCCGCTATCCCGCTCGCCTCCGGGCGCCTTTTGAGGCCCTGCCTTCCCTCCTCGCTCCTTCGTCGCTCGTCAGTCCAGGCAGGGCCGGCGCCCTTTGGCTCGCGGGGGGCTTGACCCCCCGCCCATGGCCGCCGCCCGGTCGCTCAGTCGTTTAGTCGCTGAGCGCCTGGCGGAGGTCATCGAGCAGGTCGTCGCAGTCCTCGATGCCGACCGACAGCCTGATCAGGTCGCCGGGGACCTCGAGGGCGGAGCCGGTGACCGAGGCGTGCGTCATCCGTCCGGGGTGCTCGATCAGCGACTCCACCCCGCCCAGCGACTCGCCCAGCGTGAACAGGCGGGTCCGGCCGCATGTCCGCACCGCGGCTTCCTCGCCCGCCAGCAGCCGGAACGACACCATGCCGCCGAACGCCTGCATCTGTTCCTGCGCGGTCTTGTGACCCGGATGCGACGGGAGGCCGGGGTAGCGGACCTCGGCGACCGCCGGGTGCTCGGCCAGCATCTGCGCGACCCGCATCGCGTTCCGGCAGTGCCGGTCCATCCGCGCCGCCAGCGTCTTGATGCCGCGCAGCGTCAGCCACGAGTCGAAGGGGCCGGCCACACCGCCGGTGGCATTCCGGGTGAAGGCGAGCCGCTCGGCGAGCTCGCCGTCGGTGACCACCAGGGCCCCGCCGATCACGTCGGAGTGGCCGCCCAGGTACTTGGTGGTGGAGTGCACCACCACGTCGGCCCCCAGCGCGAGCGGCTGCTGGAGGTACGGCGACGCGAACGTATTGTCCACCACCAGCAGCGCGCCGACCTCATGCGCGGCCTGGGCCAGGGCGCGGATGTCGGCGATGTTCAGCAGCGGATTAGTCGGCGTCTCGACCCAGACCATGGTGGCCCGCCGGGCCGCGAGCTGCTCGCGCACGGCCGCCAGGTCCGAGATCGGGACCACGCCGTGGCTCAGTCCCCAGCCGGCGAACACCCGGGCGAACAGCCGGTACGTCCCGCCGTACGCGTCGTCCGGGACCAGCACGTGATCGCCGGGCGAGCAGACGGTCCTGATCAGGCAGTCCTCCGCGGCCAGGCCGGAGGCGAAGGCGAGCCCCCGGAGCCCTGCTGGCTCCTTCTCTCCCGGGGGGACCCATCCCCCCGGACCCCCCTTGGGAAGGGACGACCCTGCTGCCCTTGCCGCCTGCGGCGGCGGGCCCGAACCCCCCCGGATCCCTGCTGGCTCCGGGGGGACGACCCCCCCGAACCCCCCCGGATCCCTGACTCGAGCGCGGCCAGGCAGCGCTCGAGCGCGGTCCTGGTCGGGTTGGCGGACCGGGAGTACTCGTAGCCGCCGCGCAGGCCGCCCACCCCGTCCTGCTTGTACGTGGACACCTGGTAGATGGGCGGCACGACCGCCCCGGTGACCGGGTCGGGCTCCTGGCCCGCATGGATGGCCAGGGTCTCGAACCCGTCCTGATGAGTCACGACAGCATGCCTTTCGTAGGTATCAGGTGCTCGCGGCCAGGAAGGTCAGCACGTCCTGCCGGGTGAGCAGCCCGGACGGCTTCCCGTTCACGTGCACGAGCGCCGCGCCGGCCTTCTCCAGCGCGAGGACCGCCCGGGAGACCGGCTCGCCCAGGCCGACGGTCGGCAGCGGCGGCGACATGTGGCCGCCCACCGGATCGGACGGCTTAGCCCGGCCGGTTACCAGGGCGTCGAGCAGGTCGCGCTCCACCACCGACCCGACCACCTCGGCCGCCATCACCGGCGGCTCTTCCTTCACCACCGGCAGCTGGGACACGTCGTACTCACGCAGCAGCGCGATGGCCGCGCCGACGTTCTCTTCCGGGTGGACGTGGACGAACTCGGGCAGGCTGCGCTCCTTCCCGGCCAGCACGTCGGCGACCAGCGGCTCCGAGGTCTGCGCCGAGAGAAAGCCGTAGTCGGCCATCCACTCGTCGTTGAAGATCTTCGACAGGTAGCCCCGGCCGCCGTCCGGCAGCAGGACGACGACCACGGCGTCCGGCCCGGCCGCCTGGGCCACCCGCAGCGCCGCCGCCACCGCCAGCCCGGAGGAGCCGCCGGTGAGCAGCGCTTCCTCCCGCGCCAGCCGCCTCGTCATGCCGAACGAGTCGGCGTCGCTGATCGCGATGATCTCGTCGCAGACTCCACGGTCGTAGGTGGCCGGCCAGATGTCCTCGCCGACGCCCTCGACCAGGTACGGGCGCCCGGAGCCACCCGAGTAGACCGAGCCCTCCGGATCGGCGCCGATCACCCGCACCGCGCCGCCCGAGACCTCCTTCAGGTACCGTCCGGTGCCGGTGATGGTGCCCCCGGTGCCGATCCCGGCGACGAAGTGGGTCACCGTCCCGTCTGTCTGCGCCCAGATCTCCGGGCCGGTGGTGGCATAGTGCGAGGCCGGGTTCTCCTGGTTCGCGTACTGGTCGGGCTGCCAGCCGCCGGGAATCTCGGCGGCCATCCGGCGCGCGACGCTGTAATAGGAGTCCGGGTGATCGGGCGCGACCGTGCCGGGGCACACCACCACGTCGGCGCCGTATGCGCGCAGCACGCTGATCTTGTCCTGCGCCACCTTGTCCGGGCAGACGAAGACGCACCGGTAGCCGCGTTCCGCCGCGACTATCGCCAGCCCGACCCCGGTATTGCCCGAGGTGGGCTCCACGATCGTGCCCCCCGGCTGCAGGTCTCCGCTCGCCTCGGCCGCGGCCACCATCCGCAGCGCGATGCGGTCCTTGACCGACCCGCCCGGGTTGAAGTACTCCACCTTCGCGAGCACGTTGGCGCCGGGGATACCCCGGGTCACCGACCGCAGCCGGACCAGCGGGGTGTTCCCCACCAGCTCGCTCAGTGAGTCAAAGACCTGCATGGTTGTTCCTCTTCATCGGACATAATCTGGATGCACCCTATGCGAGGAGGCCGGACCATGCCCGAAGCAGTGATCGTCGCCACCGCGCGGTCGCCCATTGGCCGCGCGGGCAAGGGCTCGCTCACCAGCATCCGCCCCGACGACCTGGCCGCGCAGATCGTGGCCGCGGCGCTGGCTAAGGTCCCGCAGCTGGATCCGGCCGACGTGGGTGACCTGATCCTTGGCTGCGGGCTGCCCGGCGGCGAGCAGGGCTTCAACATGGCGCGCGCGGTAGCGGTGCTGCTCGGCCACGATCACCTGCCCGGCACCACCGTCAACCGGTACTGCTCGTCGTCGCTGCAGACCACCCGGATGGCCTTCCACGCTATCAAGGCCGGCGAGGGGGACGTGTACATCTCGGCCGGGGTCGAGTGCGTGAGCCGGTTCGCCAAGGGCAGCAGCGACTCATGGCCTGGTACCCAGAATCCGGCCTTCACCGATGCCCAGGGACGTACCGAACGGGCCCGGGCCGGGAGCCCCGGCCCATGGCATGACCCGCGCGAAGACGGGTTCATGCCCGACATCTACATCGCCATGGGCGAAACCGCGGAAAATGTCGCCGGGCTGCGCGGCATCACCCGCGAGCAGCAGGACGAGTTCGGCGTCCGCTCACAGAACCTGGCCGAGAAGGCCATCGCCAACGGCTTCTGGCAGCGGGAGATAACGCCCGTCACCCTCCCGGACGGCTCCGTGGTCGCGGCCGACGACGGTCCCCGGCCCGGGACCACGATCGGGAAGGTCGCCGCGCTGAAGCCGGTCTTCCGCCCGGACGGCACCGTCACCGCGGGGAACTGCTGCCCGCTCAACGACGGGGCCGCGGCGGTCGTCGTGATGAGCGACGTCAAGGCGGCCGAGCTCGGCATCACGCCGCTCGCGCGGATCGTGTCCTCCGGGGTGACCGCGCTGTCCCCGGAGATCATGGGCCTGGGACCGGTGGAGGCGTCCCGACAGGCGCTCGCCCGGGCCGGGATGGCCATCGGCGACATCGACCTGGTGGAGATCAACGAGGCATTCGCGGCTCAGGTCATCCCGTCCTACACCGACCTCGGCATAGACCTGGCCAAGCTGAACGTGAACGGCGGCGCCATCGCGGTCGGGCACCCGTTCGGCATGACCGGGGCGCGTATCACCACCACCCTGCTGAACAGCCTGCGGTTCCACGACGCGATCCTGGGCCTGGAGACCATGTGCGTGGGCGGCGGCCAGGGCATGGCGATGATCTTCGAGCGGCTCGGCTGAAGATTGTGCCGTTAACTTTCTAGCCGCCAGGGGGTTGCCAGGCGGCGTGCGATGAGGCACTCTCAGCAGAAGAGGAGCTTCCCACGGAGGTGCCAGTTGTCACTGACCCACTCACCGAATCTGCACAGTAGCCTCATCGCACGCATTCCGGTCGTTACCGGCCGCGACCTCGCTGAGTGGTTCCACCGCCTCGAATCTGGCCCCGCGTTCCTGCGCCGCGAAGAGCGCGCCCACTGGCTGGCCGACGACGCCGGCATCTCCTGCGGCTACGCCTACGCGATCGTGCACGAGTACGAGATGCGCAGGCGCCTGCGCCTCAACGGAGCCTAACTGGCTCACCCGCCGCGCGACCGCCGGCTCCGCCCGGCGTGGGTGTCGCGTGGGCTTCCCTCGTTTCGTGCCGCCAGCCCGGGCTCGTCGTGGTGCGGTACGCGCTGACGGTACTCGTTCGGCCCGTATCGGCGTGCCTTCGCGGCCGGTCCGGTACGGTCCGTACGGCGCATCCTGACCCGCCCCGGGCCGCTGAGCGTTCCCTCCGGGCGGCCGTCCCGTTGCCCGCCCGGCCCGGGGAACCCGGGTGCGACCGGGCCGGCATAGTGCCCACGGTATACAGAGCAGGAATGTCGGGGTTTAGCGGTATAAATCTATGTACAAGGGCATGATAAATACTTACGGGCCTAGCTCCGGTTAATCAAAGGGATTACTGTTTCGGCTGGGACTGCATTGGCAATTGAGAGGCGCCCGGGGCCTGCCAATACAGGGCATGACCAATCAGTGCCCCCGGTCGGAGTCGAACCGACACTGGGGACCCTTTTAGGAGGCCGGCCTCTTCCCTTGGGCTACGGGGGCGCATTCATAATACCGCCCGTGCAATTGCCTAACCGATGAGTAGCAAAGACCTCGTCAATTATTTTGCTCACCGGCCGCGTTTTCTGCATACAATTGCAGAGCGTAACAATTGCATGATCGACATTAGCGCTAAGTAACCGGCTAGTCTGTTTCCGCGCCGGCGTAGGCATGCGCGCGGGCAAAAATGGCGTCCAGCATGGCCGGGGTGACACGTCCGGTGAATGTGTTCTGCTGACTCGGGTGATAACAGCCGATGAGCAGCACGTCGCCCGGTGCCTGCGGATTCTTCAGCCGGACCTCGGCGCCGTGACCGAACCCCGGGCGCGGTCGCGCGAGCACGAATCCGCTTTGGCCGAGCGCCGACCACATCGCCTGCCAGGAAAATCCGCCCAGGCACACGATAACCCGCAGGTCAGCGACCACGAGGCGGAGTTCGGCCACGAGCCACGGCGCGCATGCGTCCCGTTCCGCTGGTTCCGGCTTATTAGCAGGCGGGGCGCACCTAACGGCGGCTACCATCCGGGCGTCGAGCAGGCGCTGCCCGTCTCCTAGCGCCACACTGGTCGGCTTTTCCGCCCATCCGCACCGGTATAGCGACGCGAAAAGAAAATCCCCGCTGCGGTCACCGGTGAAGATCCGGCCGGTCCGGTTCCCGCCATGGGCCGCGGGCGCCAGGCCCACGATCAGCAGCCGGGGCCTGGCCGACCCCCAGCCGGCAATAGGGCGGCCCCAGTAAGGCTCGTCTCGGAACGAGCGGCGGCGCACAACGGCCACCTCCTCGCGCCAGGCGACCAGGCGCGGGCAGGCACGGCAGACCGACTGACGCGCGATGAGTTCGTCGAGCGTGACCGCCCCGGCGGCCAGGTCCGCCACCTCCGCGGCGTTCGCCGCGACCGGCGTACCGGGCCCGGCGGGATCGCCGGGCCAGCCGCCCGGCGGGACCAGCGGACCCGCGCGGGCCTGTCCGGCGTCCACCCTCAGCCGCACGGGTCCCCGGCCAGCGACCAGGCCATCCCGTCGAGGATGTCGTGCTCGCTCACCAGGACCTCGCCGAAGCCGGACCGCTGCATGAGCCGGTCGAGGACGAGCGCGCCGCCGCCGATCACGTCGACCCGCCCCGGATGCAGCACATCGATGGCGGCGCGTGCGGACCGCGGCTGAGCCAGCAGGCCCCGGGTCACGGCGTGCACGTCAGCCGCGGACACGCGGGCGTGGTGGATCAGGGCGGCGTCATAGGCAGGCAGGCCCATCGCGATGGCCGCGACCGTGGTAACCGAACCAGCCAGGCCGACCAGCGTCCTGGCCTGCCGCACCGGCACCGCGGCCGGCACCGTGTCCAGGGCCGCGTCGATGTCGGCGATGGCCGCGGCCACCTCCTGGTCCGTCGGCGGGTCACCGTGCAGATGGCGCTCGGTCATCCGGACGCAGCCAACGTCGACCGAGATGGCCCTGTAACCCGGGGGGACGACCCCCCGAAGCCCCCCGCGCACGGGGGGGCTCCCCGCCCCCCCGTACCCCCCCGGGCCGAGCACGAACTCGGTCGAGCCGCCGCCGATGTCGGCGACCAGGAACGGCCCGCGATCGGGTCCGGCGGCGAGTTCCGCGGTCGCCCCGGTGAACGACAGCACCGCCTCCTCGGCACCGGTGAGGACCTCGGGCGCGACGCCGAGCACCTCCTTGACCAGGCGGACGAACTCGACGGCGTTATCGGCGTCCCTGGTGGCGCTCGTCGCCACCATCCGCACCGCCTGCGCACCCGACCTGGCGATGATGTCCGCGTAGTCGCGCAGCACGGCGATGGTCCGCGCGAGCGCCTCGGGCGCCAGCCTCCCGGTGCTGTCGACCCCCTGCCCGAGCCGGACGATCTCCATCCGCCGGGTGACGTCGGTGATCTCGGCACGGCCGGGATCGACGTCCGCCAGCAGCAGCCGCAGCGAGTTCGTCCCGCAGTCCACGGCAGCCACCCGGCGGGTCACCGGCCATCCCCGGGGAAACACGGTCCAGGGACGCATGGCCCGGCCAGCCACCAGGCGCCGGCGGCGTCGAGAGCTTCCCGGCCGAACGGGTTCACGCCGCCTGCGGCGAGCTCGTGAGCGACCAGCGCATGCAGGCACTTTACCCGCCCGGGCATTCCGCCGGCGGACTGAGTGCCGGGCGGAAGCGGCTCCACGCCCGCGGTTCGCGCGGCTACGTCCCGCCGCGCGAGGTAGTCGCGGTGCGCGGATTCATAACGGTGCCGCAGGGCCTCGTCGGCCAGTCTCGCGGTCATGTCCCGCATCAGCCCGGCGGCTTCCAGCTTGCTGACGGCCGCGGTCGCCCGCGGGCAGGTCAGGTAGTAGAGCGTGGGAAACGGGCTGCCGTCGGGCAGCCTCGGCGCGGTCTCCGCGACATCGGGGAGCCCGCACGGGCACCGGTGCGCCACGCCGAGCAGCCCGCGGGGCGCGCGGCCGAGCTGAGCGGCGATGGCCGCCTCGTCTCGCGCTTGCATCACTTCGCCGGGGCCGCGTCCGCCTGCTGGACCGATCGCCACAGCTTGTCATACCAGGGCGCCGGTCCCGTTTTGCCCGGACGGGCGGTGCTGACCAGCGGCTGGCCGCCCTCCACGATGTAGCACCGGGTGCCGGGGAAGCACATGTCGAGTTCCTGCCGGGCCAGCTGCTCGATGTAGGCCGGGCTGGCCAGCTTGGCTTGCTGTGCTTCCAGGCTCTTCACCTGGGCCAGCATGATCTGCTGCTGGGCCACCAGCGAGTCGATCTGCCGCCGCTGGGTCACGTATTCACGTACCGGGTACGCAAGGCTCAGCGCGATCGCGCAGATCACCACCGCAAGCACCGCCGCCCGGCCGGTCAGCCGGGTGGTCCGGGGAGCGGCTGCGGGCGGCGACATCAGCCGGCGGGCGGCCGCGCGGCGAAGCGGGGAAAGGCGCCGGCACCCGCGTACGTCGCCGCGTCACCGAGCAGTTCCTCGATCCTGAGCAGCTGGTTGTACTTCGCCACGCGCTCCCCGCGCGCGGGCGCGCCGGTCTTGATCTGGCCGCAGTTGGTGCCGACGGCCAGGTCCGAGATCGTGGTGTCGTCGGTCTCGCCGGAACGGTGGCTGATCACGCAGCTGAACCCGGCCCGGTGGGCCAGGGTCACCGCGTCCAGGGTCTCGGTCACCGAGCCGATCTGGTTCAGCTTGACCAGCAGCGAGTTCGCCGAGTGCTCGGCGATGCCGCGGCCGAGCCGTTCCGGGTTGGTGACGAACAGGTCGTCGCCGACCACCTGGACCCGCTCCCCGACGCTCGCCGTGAGCTGCTGCCAGCCCGGCCAGTCTTCCTCGGCCAGCGGGTCCTCAAGCGACACAAGGGGATAGGCATCGACCCAGTCCGCGTAGATGGCCGCCATCTCCGCCGAGGTCCGCGGCTCCCCCTCGAAGTTGTACGCGCCGTCGGAGTAGAACTCCGAGGCGGCCGCGTCGATCGCCAGCCCGACGTCCTGGCCGGGGGTGAATCCGGCCTTGCCGATCGCCTCGACGATCAGGTCCAGTGCGGCCCGGTTGTGCTCGAGGTCGGGAGCGAAGCCACCCTCGTCGCCGACGCCGGTGGACAGGCCGCGCTGCTTGATCACCGACTTCAGCGCGTGGTAGACCTCGGCTCCCCAGCGCAGCGCCTCGGAGAAGGTCGGCGCGCCGAACGGGGTGATCATGAACTCCTGGATGTCCACGTTGTTGTCGGCGTGCGCGCCGCCGTTCAGGATGTTCATCTGCGGGACGGGCAGCACGTGCGCGTTGGGCCCGCCGAGGTAACGGAACAGCGGAAGGCCGCTGGAGTCCGCGGCGGCCCGGGCGACGGCCATGCTGACGCCGACGATGGCGTTCGCGCCGAGCCTGGACTTGTCTGGCGTCCGGTCGAGGTCGATCAGCGCCTGGTCCACCAGCCGCTGGTCGTCGGCCTCATGGCCGAGCAGCTCCGGCTGGATCTCGTCGATGACGGCCTGGACCGCCCGGGTCACCCCCTTGCCGCCGTATTCCGAGTCGCCGTCCCTGAGCTCAACCGCCTCGAACGCGCCGGTCGAGGCCCCGCTCGGCACCCCCGCGCGTCCGACGGTCCCGTCGTCCAGCGCTACCTCGACCTCGAGAGTCGGGTTGCCGCGGGAATCCAGGATCTGCCTGGCATGGATCGCTTCTATGGAGGCCACCGCCGGCTCCTTGCCTCTGCTCGTGTCACCCGTCCGGATGGGCTCAGCTTGACAGGTTCAGCGCAAGCTCGCCCATAGTAAGCTTAGTGGAGCGGAGGTACTTCGGACGGCGGCCACGCCGTTAAGCCGCGGTTTGAGGGTCGGGATCGGCGTTGTCCTCGATGGCCTCGAGTATCCGGCGGCAGCCGGCAGCCGTTTGCCTGTCTATCAGCCTGTCGCTCGGCAACTGAGTTGTAACTACTCAGAGTCACTTAGCTGTGCATTCCTGTGACTGGGGCCTCGGCCGCGAAGGTGACCATATGTATTATTTCGACTACTAAAAGTAGTCGTTGCGGTCCGGCGTAAACCTCCCAGACGGCTCGCGCGTCTTAGTTTCGTTACCATTTGTTATGCCAATTTTGTCGGAGAGTTAACTTCCGCATCATCTAAGGAAGTAGAGACGGGAGAGGACGGACTCCGGGTCTCGCGAAGGGGGATAACCGTTGTCCATCGAGGTCGAAAATAAGGCCGATATGGTACAGCAGTTGCGTGAAACCTGCCACGACATGCGGCAGCCGGTCGCCAACACAATGGCGCTCGCTGCGGCAGCGCTCGCGGAACCGGCTCTTCCTGCCGTCGCGCGCGACCGGCTAGAGCAGATCGTCGAACAGGCCGAGTGGCTAGCCGACATAATCCATGGCTACCTGGTAGCGCAACAGCAGGAAGAACCCGACACTATCGAGGAACCGGGCCACGACCTGGCCGACATCGTGCATGTCGTCGGCGAGGTCATTGCGACCGAATGCCTGACCTGGCCCGGAGACGTGACGCTGACTGCACCAGCTGGACCGGTCTGGTGCATGTTCCAACCCTGTTCTGCTACGCCGGGCCGTCTCCAATGTGCTCGACAACGCGGTACGCGCCGCCGGGCCAGCCGGAACGGTGAGCGTCGAGATCGAGCAGCGCGACGGCGCCGTGATGCTCGCGGTGGAGGACAACGGGCCGGGCTTCGGTGACATACCGAGCGGGGCCGGCCTGGGGTTGTCCGCCGTGGCCAGGAACGTCATCAAGTATGGCGGGAAGATGGAATACGCGGGTGGCGCGCGAGGCGGTGCGCGCGTCAGCCTATGGCTTACCTAAATTGATAATCGGCCTTAAATTGATAATCGGCCAAAAGGAGCGGGGCCGATGCGGCTTGTTCTTTGTGACGACAATCGGATTCTGTGCGAGGCATTGAGCGTCGCACTTGAAGCACGTGGCCACCGGGTATTGGCGACCACGACTACGAGTATGCTCGGGATCGCCGAGGTCGCGGAACGTCGGCCGGACGTGTGCGTGCTCGATCTCCGCTTCCCCGATCCCCCGGATGGCCTCGATACCGCTCGGGTAATCCGCCAGCATTACCCGGAAACCGCGGTTCTCATGCTCTCCGGTCTGGCTGACCCTGCCGTTCTGGCCGAGGCCACGCAGATCGGCGTGGCCGGGGTCCTGCGCAAAGACCAGAACGTCGATCACATCGCCGAGGCCCTGGACGTCATCGCTTCCGGCGGGGTGGTTTACGGCCCGGTTAAGGCCCATCCCGCCCGGTCCCCGGGCAAGCGCCGCTACCACCCTGCTCGCGACCTGACATCACGGGAGAAAGAAGTGCTACGCAGGATCGTGGCGGGCCAGAGTACTGGGCAGATGTCACGTGAGATGAACGTCGCGACAAGTACCTTGCGGGCCTACGTGAAGAACATGCTCGCCAAACTCGGCGCGCACAGCAGGCTCGAAGCCGCCGTCCTGGCGACCCGCGAGGACCTGCTCAGCGATCAGACAGCCTAACGGCGGGCCGGGCTATGGAGATCACTGCCGTCGTCGTCGACGAACAACGCACGTTCGCTGACGCACTGGCGATACGACTCAACGCAGAGGAGGATCTCAGCGTCGTGGCAGTCGCCCAGCCGACCGCCACGACGATGGGCTGGCATGCCGACATCATCCTGCTCGACGTCGATCTCACCGGGTCCATCGCGGTTGTGCAAGGCGACGTCGGGTCCGCCGCATGCGACCCGGGTGATCATGCTCAGCCACACATCGGAGCCGTCCCGGATCGTGGCCGCGATCGAGGCTGGCGCGCGCGCCTGGGTCCGCAAGGATGAGTCGGTGGAACACCTGCTGCGGGTCCTGCGCGGGGTCGCCCGTGGCGAGACCTGGTTGCCGCCCGCAGAGACAGGAAACGTGCTTTCGCTGCTGCTGAATCAGCGGGACAGGCGAAAGGAGGGCGACCGGATGCTCGCCCTCCTCACGTCCCGGGAACGACAGGTGCTGGCCTGCCTAGCCGAGGGGGCTAACCGGAATCAGATAGCCGTGCGGCTGAACCTCACGGCTAATACCGTGCGGACGCACCTGCAGAACATCATGGGCAAGCTTGGCGTCCACTCCACCCTTGAGGCGGTGGCGCTGGCACGTGCCCGGTCCATGCCCCTGGACGGGCACTGACATGTCTGATCATTGGAGGCTGTATTGTTCATGTCGGAACATCGGAGGCCATATCGTCAAATGACGTAGGACTCCTACGCCGGATGAGGGTGTTCCTTTGCCGGTATACCGGACAAGATTACCCATAGGTAGCGTAATGTAGCGCGCCGAGCCAGGTGTGGAGGGGAGAAGTGCAGCGTATGGGGATACGCCGCACTTGACATCTACGCTACCTGGGAAGCTGGAGGGCGGGGAAAAGGTGGAGCGGGTATATCAGGCGTGCTTGAGCATTCCTGACGATAATTTTGTGGACTTGCCTGCGGGCAGGGATATTTCTGCTGCCGCAATTGGTTCGTCGCTGCGTGAACTGTGTGCTGACCTTATAGAGCCGACGGCCATCATCAGCTGGCTGGTGCGCGTCGCGGACGCTGTTCGGAATCAGCATCACCAGCAGCTCCAGCGACTCCGCGCTGGTAATCAGGACGCGCTGGTAATCAGGAAACGCGCAGCACTCATTTTGCAGTAGCTAATCTCATGCCAATGAATGATTCGCAAGAGTGGCGACCTTTCTAGCGTTGTCATAACTCCTGGCTGGCAAAGCCGGCCGGGGCAGTTGAGGAGGTATGTGTGGAGATAGACGAGATAGCTGCGCGCCTGCTGCGGCAGTACTGGGTGTTGATGCTGTTGTGCATTTCCGCGCCCCTTTTCATCATCCTGCTGATCGTCGCGAAGCAGCCCCCGATGTACGCGGCGTCCGCGCGCATCGTCTCCGGGAGCACGGTCCCGGCCAGCAACGCGCAGGCCCAGGCCATCGTCAGCCAGGTCCAGGGCATCGCCACCGGCAAGACTCCGGCGGCGAGCGCCCTGAAGGCCGCCGGCGCCAAGGAGGACGTGAACAACCTGGTCGCCACCCACGTCAGCGTCACCGGACTAGGCGGCTCCCAGGTGGTGGACCTCACGGTGACCGACCGGAATCCGAAGGTCGCTGCGACGCTGGCCAGGGTGCTTGCCGCGGAGGTCGTCCAGTCGATGAACATGACCGGGCAGAGCGGGCTCAGTACCACACTCAAGGCCATCGACCAGGAAATCGTGCGGCTCTCCGAGCAGCACGGCGTGATTGCGGCGCAGGCCGCAGCAGACCCCAAGAATCAGCAGCTGCAGTCCAAGGTGGCCGGGCTCGACCAGGTGATCGCCAACTTCAGTGGCGACCGGAGCCGGCTGCTCATCCAGACGAGCACTCAGGGACTGGCGGCGGTCCTTGACCAGCCTGTCGTGCCGCAGCAGCCAGAATCGAAGGCGCTCGCGCAGAAGCTCGGTCTTGCCTTGGTACTCGGCCTGGTCGTCGGGATCCTGATCGCTTCCATCGCGGAGATCATCCGGCCGACCGTGCCAGGTGCGCGACGGGTCAGCCGCCGGCTCGGCGCGCCGACACTCGGCCAGCTGACGACTGCCGAGATGCACGGAGGGCAGACGCCCAACCTCGAGAACCTGGCCGTACGGCTCCGGCTGGCCGCCAATCACGCTGACGTATCCACCATCGCGGTTATCGATATCAACGGAAAGTATGAGCTTGCCGATCTGGCCCATAGCCTCGAGCTGAGCCTCAGGCCACCCGGCGAAAGCCTGGCCGCCCGCGCAGACGGTAACGGCAGAGACGACGACCACGACGAGACCCTGGTCGGCGAGTCATGCTTTCGGCTCCGTCCTGGTCCAGGGCCGCCAGCTGATCGCCGGGCAGCAGACGCTGCACGTCTACCCGATGTCACAGATCAAGTACCTGGGCACGATGGCAACGTCGGCCTGGTGGTCCTCTCCGGCCCGGTCTCCCGCGTATCCCAGGTCATGGCCCTCGACGACCTTGTCACGTCTTCCGGCTGGCCCATCCTCGGGGTGGTCGGTGTCCCGCGCATGCGACGCGGCTGGTTCGGGCGGCGGGGCAAGTGACGCAGCCAGCGTGCGCGGTTCCGTTCGCCAAGGCCGAGATCGTTCCCGAGGCGCAAGAAGCCGCGCTGGACGTGCTGCGTTCCGGCTGGATCACGATGGGGCCGCGGACTGCTGAGTTTGAGCAAGGGCTGGCAGGCTACCTGGGTGCCCGGCACGTGGTCGCGGTGGCTTCCTGCACGGCGGCGATCGAGATCGCGCTCCGGGCGCTGCGCCTCGGCCACGGTGCCGCGGTGCTCACCCCGAGCCTGACCTTCTGTGGCGCGGTCGCCCCGATCGTCCAGGCCGGCCTGCGCCCGGTCCTGGTCGACGTGGACGCCGGATACCCTGCTGCCCACCCCGGCCACGGTGGCGCAGGCCGCTCGCCGCGCCGGCCGTCCCGCGGCGATGATCGTCCAGCACATGGCCGGCCACCCCGCCGACGTGGCCGAGCTAGCCGCCGCCGCGGGCCTTCCGCCCAGCGCCGTGATCGAGGACGCTGCACACGGGCTCGGCGCCGAACTGCGCGGGACCCGGCTTGGCGGCACCTCCCGCGCGGCCTGCTTCAGCTTCTACGCGACGAAGAACCTGCCGATCGGCGAGGGCGGCGCGATCGCCACCGATGACGAGGAACTGGCCGCGTACGTGCGGACGATCCGGCTGCACGGCCTCAGCCGCGACGCGTGGCGGCGGTACCTGCCCGGCGGCAGCTGGCGGTACGACGTGACCGAGCCCGGCCTCAAGGCGAACATCACCGACATTCAGGCCGCGATCGGCCTGGCGCAGCTCACCATGCTGCCGCGGTGGCAGGAACGCCGGGCGCAGCTGGCCGCGCAGTATGACGCGGCCCTGACCGGCGTGCCGGGTCTGCGCCTCCCGACGCGGCCAGCCGAGGGCCGGCACGCCTGGCACCTGTACCAGGTGCGGGTGACATCCGCATGCGGCACCTCTCGCGACGCCGTGATCGACGAGCTGACCCGCCGCGCGATCGGCACTTCCGTGCACTTCATCCCGGTGCACCAGCTCTCCGCCTACCGCCGGGTTCTCGGCCCGGAGGAGTGCCGGTCCGTGCCGGTCACCGATCAGATCGCGAAAGAGATTCTGTCCTTGCCGATGTATCCGGCGCTCGCCGATGCCGAAGTCATCCGGGTCGCCGGCGCGCTGCGTGAAGCCGTCGGCTCTGGATGCCGCAGCCCGCGAAGGCGCTTCGAACGAAGGAGGGGAACATGCTGAGCTTGCCGGGCTCTCGGCCTCGTAACGGTAGAGGCGGCCTGAAGACTCTCGTGATCGGGGCGGGCGAGGCGGGACGGACGCTGGCCCGCGCCTTGCGGCGCAGCCCTAACTACGGGCTCGTCCCGATCGGCTTCCTCGACGACGCCCGCGGACTCGTCCGCGCCGTCGGGCTGCCTGTGTACGGCCCCATCTCGGCGCTCCCGGAGATTGCGCGAGCCAGGCAGGCGGACGCCTGCGTGATCGCGATCCCGTGCTTTGCCAGCGCGGCGGGTCGCCGAGATCGCCGAGACCGCGAGGGCCTGCGGGCTGCACGTCAGGTTCCTGCCATCGTTCCTGGCCGCGGTAGAACGCGATGCACGCCTTTCCGATCTGCGCCAGATCAGAGTGGGGGATCTGCTAGGGCGCCGCGAGCTGAACGTGGTGAGCGAGAAGGCCGCTGCGCTGATCTCCGGCCGGCGAGTGCTGGTCACCGGGGCGGGCGGATCAATCGGCAGCGAACTGTGCCGCCAGATCCACGGTTTCGGGCCCGAGGCGCTGTACCTGCTGGACCACGACGAGTCCAACCTGCACAGGCTGCAGCTGGAGATCACCGGAAGCGGCCTGCTCGACGCCGACGAAATCATCATCGCCGACATCCGCGACGAGCGCAGGATCGATCAGCTCTTCGCGGCCGTCCGGCCCGAGCTGGTCTTCCATGCTGCCGCGCACAAGCACCTGCCGCTGCTGGAACGTCATCCATGCGAGGCCGTGAAGTCCAACGTGCACGGCACCCAGAATGTGCTCGAAGCCGCGATCCGGCATGGCACCAGCCGGTTCGTCCTCATCTCCACCGACAAGGCAGCCGATCCGTCCTCCGTGCTCGGCGCCAGCAAGCGGCTGGCCGAGCTGGTCGTCCAGCGCGCCGCCGGCGGCCCGGTGACGCTGGCCTCCGTCCGGTTCGGCAATGTCCTGGGCAGCCGGGGGTCGTTCCTGTCCGTCCTGGCCGACCAGATAGCCCGGGCCGAGCCGGTCACGGTGACCCACCCAGATGTCTCCCGGTTCTTCATGACGGTGGAAGAAGCTGTGGGCCTGGTGCTCGAGGCGGCGGCCATGGCGGAATACGCCGAGACGTTCGTACTCGACATGGGCGAGCCAGTGCAGATCGTGGACCTGGTCCGCAACTACGCCGAGCAGCTGAAGCTATCGAATGTCGAGATCCGCTACACGGGCCTGCGGCCAGGCGAGAAGCTCACCGAGAAGGTGTTCTCCGACGCCGAGGAGCGGGTGCCGAGCGCGCACCCGAAGATCTGGGCGACCCGGCGCAGCGAGCCGCCGCCCGATTTCGCGAGGCTTCTCGAGCGCCTTTACGCCGCGGCCCAAGACGGCGACTCGGCCCTGGCCAAGGAGCTATTCCGGCAGCTCGTGCCGGAGTACGTCCCGTCGGACCGCAAGGAGACGCTCGTCAGCGCCGGCGCGCCCTACCCGGACGGCTTCTGATGCGGGCGGTCACCACGGCCGGCGAGCGCGTGCTCGTCGACTGCGAGATCCCGTGGCTGTCGAGGCTGCTCGCGAATGCCGCGGCCGGAGAACTCTCCGAGGCGGCCGCAGCAGCCGAGACCGTGCGGCTGCAGATCCAGGCAGACCGCCGGCCATTCGGCCGGGACGGATGGACGCTGATCGGGCGCGGTGCCTGGGCGGCGCCGCCTCGTGCCCTCATCGAGGACGCCTGCTCGTCCGGTTTCGATCTGCAGGTAGACCCGCGCGGATCGGTATTGCATATCGCGGCGCGCTACCGTCCTGCGCCGCGCACGCGAGCCGCCAATATGCTCCTCGGCGCACGGTTCAGGCTGCTAGCAGCGCAGACCCTGCTGCATTACCCGGCGCTGTGGTGGGCCTCGGTGCACGGCCGGGTGCCGCTTCATGTATCGGTGACAGCGGGCGCCGACGGCGTGACCATGATCGCCGGACCCGGCGGGGTCGGAAAGTCGACCATGCTGTCTGCCGGGCTGAAGCGGGGTGAGACAGCGACCGCGGACAACCTCTGCGCATGTGATGCGCAGCGCGCCTACGGAGTCGTGGAGCCGCTCAGGGTGGACGGCGGTCGCGGCCGTGCCGCCGCGACGCACGGCCGCAGTGAGTTCGCGCTGCCTGGCCGGGTGCCCAGCCTGGAGCCCGACCGGCTCGTCGTGCTCCGCCGTGCGGCCGGATCGAGGGCACTCGCCGCACCGTTGTCGTCGGCTGAGGCGGCCCGTGAGCTGGTAGCAGGCACCTATATGGCTGGTGAGCTGCGACGGTTCTGGGCGTTCGCCGGGACCCTCGCGCTGGCGACGGGAATCGGCCCCGCGCATCCTGACGTGTGCGGAATAGCCGCCTCGCTCGCTGACCGGCTGCCCTGCTTCGAGGTACGCATGGCCCATGGCTCGCCGGCACCGATCGGTGAGCTGCTCAGCCTGGCAGGTGCGCAGTGAGCCGGCTGTCGGTCGCCGTCGTCATCACCCGCCTGCAGGCCGGTGCTGGCGGGGTGGCGCTGCGCGGGGCGCAGGCACTGGATCCAGAACGCTACGAGGTCACCTTCATCACGGGCGATTGCGGCGCCGGCGCGGACTCCGACGGCAGCGGCGACAGCATGCACGCGCGCGCCGCGGCCGCCGGCCTGAACGTGGTCAGCGTTCCTCAGCTCGTTTCCCCGATATCACCGGCCAACGACCGCCGCGCCCTGGGCCGGCTCACCGAGCTCCTGGCACACGGCGGATACGACGTGGTCCATACCCACAGCGCGAAGGCCGGCGCGCTCGGTCGGCTGGCGGCGGAACGTGCCGGAACGCCCCGGGTCGTGCACACGTTCCACGGCTTTCCTTTCCACGAGTTCCAGTCCAGGGCGCGGCGCGCGGCATATGTCGGCATCGAGCGCTACCTTGCCCGGCGTACCGATATCTTCCTTGCCGTCGGCGGCGCGGTCGCGGCTGAGGCCGTCCGCCGTGGCATCGCGGTGCCCGAGCGAGTCCGGGTTATCAATCCGGCCATCGAGCTGTCGGCCGGCCCCGCCAGCCCTTCGGCTCGCGCCGCGGCACGCCGCAGGCTCGGGGTGCCGGTCGGGTGCAAGGTAGTCGGGACCGTAGGCCGGGTCGACTACCAGAAAGCGCCCGAGAGCTTCGTCGACGCCATCGCCGGGCTTAACCGGGACGACGTGTACGCGGTCTGGATCGGGGACGGGCCGATGCGCAAGGACATGGAGGCACGCGCCGCCCGCCGGGGACTGCAGGGCCGTTTCCTGTGGGCCGGGCACTGTGATGATGTGGCGGAGCTGCTGCCCGGGCTCGACGTCTTCGCCATGGCCAGCCGGTACGAGGGCCTACCATGCGCGATCGCCGAGGCCATGGCCGTCGGCCTGCCGGTGGTAGCCACCGCGGTGAATGCCGTGCCTGATGTGGTCCTTCCCGGAGAAACCGGCCTGCTGGTCAGCCCGGAACGGCCGCGCCAGCTCGCGGCGGCGATCAACTATCTGCTCAACGAACCGGCCGAGGCAGCTCGGATGGCCATGGCGGCCAGGCTGCTGATTGCCGACAAGTTCGCGCCTTCCTCACTCGCCACCGTCCTCGAGGCGGCCTACGGCACCGGCCCGGGCCGGAGTGCTCCCGGCCGCCAGCCCGTTGCGCTTGCCCGACCCGCCTAACTGATCCCGGAGGTTCCCATGGATGTCACGCTTATCGCCCGGGATGCGCAGGGGGCTGCCCTGCCGGACCCGCGGGTGTTCGACAACGCGGAAATGCCCGCGTCCGAAACCGCGCTAGCGGACCTGCGCGCCACCGTCGGGGGGGCCGACTTGGCGGCGCCTCCCGTCGTCTTGCCGGATTTCCACCACAAGTCCAATATGGAGCTGCCCTCCTCGGTGGCCGTGGCGACCCGCAATTCCATCCGGCCCACCCTGACGAGCGCGTCCGTCAACTGCGGCATGGCACTCATCGCGCTGAACTCGGACCGCCCTGCGCGCGCCGGGCTGGAGGAGTTCTACCGGCGTGTCCGCGAACGGTATCCGTACCCGCCGCCGCGCCGCCCGGAACTATCGGCCAGCGACGTGCTTCGCTGTGCGATCGAGGGCGGGACCTTCGCCGTCGACCGGTTCGGCGCCGAGGAGTCCATTCTCGAGCGCGTCGAGGAATCCGGGACCATCGACCTCGACCGCTGGGGCGGGGCGGACCGGCTACGTCGCGAACTTCCCCGGCTCGTACTGCATCTCGCGCGACTGAGGTTCGGCACGGTCGGCCCGACCAACCACTTCATCGAGCTTCAGGAAGTCGAAGAGGTCTTCGACCCGCAGACCGCGGCGAAGCTCGGCGTCGCCCAGGGGCAGCTGACCCTGCAGTACCACTCAGGCGGCGGGGTGCTCCCCGGGGCGATCGGCGCGATGTTCGGCCGCAGGAAGCACAATCCCAAGCAGATCCGCGCGGCGATGTCGGTGGTCAAGCCGCTCTACCACGGCATGACCGCCCGCTCGCTGGCACAGCTGAGGCAGCGGTACCGGCTGTATTTCGCCGGCGGGTGCCCGCCGGTGCAGCTTGACAGCGATGAGGGACGGCGGCTGATGCTCGCCAACGCCGCGGCGATGAACTACGGATTCGCGTTCCGCATCGCCAACTACGCGGCGCTGCGCCAGATCGCGGCCGACGTCTTCGGTGGCTCGCCCGGGCAGCTGGTGGTGGACTCTCCGCACAACTCGATCTACGAGGAGGAGGTCGGCGGCGAGCCGGCCGTGGTGCACCGCCACAACTCGTGCCGTGCCTACCCAGCGGAGCTGATGCCCGCCGGCACCACCTTCGCCGAGACCGGGCAGGCGGTGCTGGTGCCCGGCACCCACCGGACTTCGTCCTACCTGTGCGTGGCCGGCGGATCGACTGACGCGCTGTACTCCGCCTGCCACGGCGCCGGCACCGTCGTCGGCGATTTCGCCGACCGGGGGATCTCCAAGCAAGACGAGCAGAACCGCAGCACGCTGCGGTTCCGCTACAACGACGCGGCACCGGCCGAGGCCGCCCACTTCGATGACAAAGGCATTGACGAAGTCCTTGGCGTCCTGGTCCGGGGCGGCCTCGTCCGGCCGGTGGCCAGGATGCGCCCGTTTGCAGTACTGCACTGAGGAGAAATCGTTGACTGCACTGTGGACCAGCCCGGGACAGCGGTGGCGGTTGCTGGCGCCTGAGGGAGCCGTGGCCGTTGACGTGAGTTCCGGGCCGCGGGCCGTCCGTCGCGCCATCGCGGAGCTGCGAGCCCTGCCAGGCGGGACACCCGTCGTCCTGCTTGACCACCGGCCAGGCGGGCGCTTCCGGGCCCGCCGCATCGCCGCGGCCGGGGCCATCGTCATCGATCGCCAGTATGTCGCGCTCCCCTCGCTGCGACGGGCCATCGTGGTGGCAGATGACAGCAGGGATTCGCTGCGCTGGGCATGCCGCTCACTGGTCGCTCCGCCCCCCGGCATCACCTGGGCACACGCACTGCTCGACACCGCCGTCAAGCTGCTGCGCCGTCGCCCCGAGGTCGCTAGCTGGGTTGGTGCGGGACGAGTCGTGGTGGGGAGGACGGCATGACCTCCCAGGCGGCCGCCTCGGGCATGCTAAGCCCGGCAAGCCTGCGGGCGCTGCCGGGCGATCCAGACCTGCGAACGCTGTTGAGCACGCCGGGAAGCCGGGTGATTCTGCTCGACGGGTCACGTGACCCGAACTCTGGCGTGACCCTGCTGATGACTGCACCCGGCTCGGCAGAGCCGCACCTGGCCGTGAAAATCGCCACCACCGCCGCCGCGGCGGAGGTGATCGCACGAGAGGCACGGCTGCTGGTGGAGTTGCGCCGCCGGCCGCTACCCCAGGTAGACAAGACGCTGCCGCGCCATCTCGGGATCTTCGACGCGGACGGGATGCTGGCCAGCGTCACCTCCGTGGTGCCCGGAGTACCGATGCGGACCAGCTATCACGAGTTCCGGCACCTAGGGCGGCCCGATTCGGTGCGCGGTGACTTCGCCGCGGCGCAGGACTGGCTCATGGCTCTGCATGCCGACAGCATGACGGTGGCGGCGCCGATCGCGCTGCTCGACGGCGTGGCCGCGCAGATTGCCGCACGCTGGCCAGACGATCCGCGGACACTGGACCTTGCTGAGCGGCTCGGACCGCTTGCCGCGCGCCTGTCGTCCGCCGGCACCCAGCGCACCGTGGTTCACGGTGACTTCTGGGCGGGCAACCTGCTCATCAGTCACGACACCGTCACCGGCGTCGTCGACTGGGCGGCCGCCGAGCTTTCCGGCGAACCGCTGCGGGATGTCGTCAGGTTCGCCCTCAGCTACTCGCTGTACTTGGACCGGCACACCCGCCCCGGCCGGCGGGTATCGGGCCACCCGGGCCTGCGAGCGGACGGCTGGGGCGCCGGGATCCGTTACGGCCTGTCCGGCCAGGGCTGGTACGGCCAGCTCGTCCGTGGCTTCGTCGAGAGCGCGCTGGTCCGCCTGGGTGCGCCGGCTGGGTTGTGGCGTGCCGCGCTGCTCGCCGGGCTCGGCGAGATCGCAGCGACCGCCGATCACGCAGACTTCGCCATCCAGCACCGCGACCTGCTCGTGCAGCTGATCAGCGAGGCTGCCCTATGACGCAGGCGGTGCTGACCGAGGAGGAGACGCCGGGCCGCACGAGTACGCAGCAGCCGCCGACTCCTCCGCCCGCAAAGCCGGACAAGCGCGATCGGGCCACCCCCGCACGGCCGCAGGTGAGCCGCCGCGCCAACATGATCAAAGTGATCATGGGCGTGGCCATCTGGTCGCTGCCGATGCTCCGCCCGGCAGGCCCGGGTAACACCGCGCCGGCTGACCTGTTCCTCGGCCTTGCCATCTTGACCACGGCCCTGTTTTTCGCCAGTCGCAGGCACGTCATGCGATTCCCTTACATGTTCCCGATCGGCCTGTCGATCCTGGCCGGGGCACTGGCGAGCACAGTCGTGTACCGACATGCGTACATCAGCGTCGGCGGCGGCCTGGTCTCCCTGATCCAGGACGCGTTCCTGCTGGCCTGGTGCATCGGCATCGCGAACGTGGGCCGTGATCCCGCGTTGCTGCGCAGCATGAGCCGCGCCTGGGCGATAAGCGCCACCTGCTGGGCAGCACTCATGATCATCGGAGTGTTCGGGCACATCAGCTTTCTGTCCGGTCAGGACCTGAGGAACGGCGTGCGGGCCGCGTTCACCCTCGGCGACCCCAACCTGGCGGCTACCTACTTCATCACCTCACTGCTGGTGCTGCGGGCCACGCAGTTCCCGCGGCGTCGTGCGATCAGGTGGATCTGCTGCGCGCTGATCATAACCGCCATTGTCCTCACCGGCTCCAACGGCGGGGCGCTCGTGCTGATCATCACGACCGTGCTGGGCGCGATCTTCAGCGATGGCGCGGCGCCGGGGCGCCGCGCCCGCGATCATCACCGCGTCCGTGCTCGCATTGGCCGTCTTGCTCATCGCCCCGCGCGTGCCCCTGCAGTCCATTGTCGCGAAGGCTCAGAACAGCTCGCAGTTCCTGCATGACTCGATCGGCCGTCAAGCGGAGAGCAGCGGCTCTCGCAGCATGATCCTCTCGCAGACCGAACAGCTGTACCTGACCTGGGACACCCCCCTGGGCATCGGGCCGGGCGGAACCAAGACGGCCTTCGCCGCAACACCAGTTCTCCTACGTCAAGATGGCCCACGATGACTATGCTGCGTCATTGGTTGAGCGCGGCCTGCTCGGTACGGTGGCGCTGGTATGCCTGTTCGTCATCGTCCTGGCCCGGTGCCGGCGGATCGCGGCCCGGAGCTTGCGGCCCAGTTACGCCAGCATTTTCCCCCGGCCCGAGCTGCTCGGCACCGCGGTCATCGGCATGTTCATCTCCGCGATGTTCTATCAGGTCCTGCATTTCCGGCACCTCTGGGCGCTCCTCGGGCTGGTCGCCGCCGTGGACCTGTGGGGTCGGCGGGACAGTCAAGACACCCCTGGTGGATGAACCGGAGGCGGACCACCGCCTGATTGAGCCGGTATCCAGCCATGGCATCGTGTCACGTCGCGGCAAGCGGATGGCCTGGCTTGAGGATCCTGAGGATCCCCGCCCCGCAGCCCCGGCCCGCACGCCGCCGCGGCCCCCAGCGCCGCGGCGCAAGGCCCCTCCTGTCACGCCAATCACTCCAGCTGACGCCGCTGCCCCCCGCCTCGCTCAGCCCGGGGTCGCTGCCACCGGTGTACGAGCACCGGCAGATCATCGCCGCCGACGACGACGACGACGATTTCCCCACCTTGCAACTCCCGGCCTACCGCGAACCAGAGGCCGATCTCCGGCCCGTCCCGGCTGGAGGCCGGCTGCAGCGGATCGCTGGCCGCCTCACCAACCTCGTCCCGGCCGTCCTGACGGCAAACGTCGCCGCCCGTGTCGTCGCTCTGGCGTCGCTGTCGGCCGCGACGATTCTGGTCGCGCATTCCGGCGGCCCCAAGTTGCTCGGTGAGCTCACGCTGCTCCGTGTCCTGCCCGGGCTGATGGGCGTGCTGGTGGGCTGCGGCCTGCCTAGTGCCGCACCGTTCTTCCTGGCACGGAAGGAGGGGGACAAGGCCAGGCTCAGGACCACCATCATCCTGCTCACGCTGGCTGGAGCGCTGGCCGCGAGCGGCTGCTGGCTGCTGCTGAGCCCGCTAATCCACCAGGTCTTCTTCAGTTCGTGGCGGATGGGCGTGGTGATCGCCGCCACGGTCCCGGTGTTCTCCCAGCTCTGGGTGGCGACAGGCAAGTCCTTCCTGCAGGGCGAGGATGACATGCGCGGCGCCAACTGGGCTATCGCAGCCGAGGAAGCCGTCTTCCTGCCGGTGTACGTGGGCCTGATGCCCGTCATGCACGGCACCAGCCTGCTCATGACCGCGCTGGTCGGCGCCGATGTCCTGGTGACCTTGGGCATCGCCGTGCGGCTCGTGAAGCTCGGGTACAGGCGAGGCTGGGGCAGGCCGGACCGCGCGGCTGGCCCGGGAAATCTGCGGGTACGGCATCCGCGGTCAGGTGGGCGGCATGTTGTCACTCATCAACCTGCGGTTGGACGTGGCGATCCTCGGCGCGCTGGTGGGCCCGGCCACCCTTGGTGTTTACGCCGTCGCCTCCAAGTACGCGGAGTTGCTCCGGCTGCCCGGGTTGGCCATCACCTATGTCCTTTACCCGCGCCTGGCCGCGCGTGACCACAAGGAAGCGGCCCGGGCCGTTGCCGCGCTGTTCCCGCGTGCCCTGCTGTTCACCGCGCTGGCCGCGTTGCCGCTAGCGGCAGCGGTTCCGCTGCTGCCCTATGTTTACGGGCCCGCGTTCGCCGGCGCCATGATCCCTGCCTACATCTTGCTGTTCGGACTCGTGGGCGAAGGCGTAGCAGGCCTCGTCAGCGCCTACTTGTACGGCGTGGGCAGGCCAGGAGCTAACTCTCTTGCCCTCGGGGTCTCCGTGGTGGTGACGATCGTGCTCGACGTGACGCTTATCCCGCGCTATCACGCGGTAGGCGCCGCGGCCGCCTCGGCGGCGGCCTACCTGACCAGTAGCGCGGCGCTTGTCGTCTGCTACTTCGTGGTGCGCAAGCTGCCTCCCCGGCGACGGCGCGGCGCGGTCGCGGAGAGCGCGTCGTGACCGGCCTGGGCCGGCTCAAGCGGCGGATTTCCCGGCCCGTGTTCGCCGCATTGACCGGGACTGTCGTGGCCATCGTGGCCACCGCATGCGGTGGCACCGGAGGTCATCCGGCCGCCGCCAAGCCTGAGGTGTCCGGACCGCTGAACGGCTGGACGTCTCCGAGCCCGAAGCCGCTATCCCCGCTAGCCGATTACCAGACCGCAGTGCAAGTGGCCGCCGCCGATCACCTCAAGGTGTGGATCGAGACCGACCTGGTGAAGCGCTGGCAGGAAGGGCCTGCCTGGTTCCGCGCCGCGGTCAGCCGGGTGGCGTTGCTCGCCAACCAGCCTGGCGTCGTGGGCATCAAGATCGCGGATGAGCTCGGCTACAACGACGGCATGAACAGCCCCAGCAAGATCAGTGAGTTCCTGACCACCACGGCGCGGGCACTGCACACCGCCGCGCCCCACAAGCTGATCTTGGTCGACATGGTGGTGCCGCAGCTCGGCTGCCTGCCAGGGCACCAGACGGCTGGCTCACCGGCCGCCGCATGCGCCAGCCGGGCGCAAGCTGCCTATCCGCAGCTCGCGCTGCCCGAGGTCGACCGATACCTGCGCCTGCACGCGATCGATGTGCTGGATCTCAGCACCTTCCTGCTGTCGGACAGCACCTACAAGGCGTGGGGCACTACTGCCGATGGCGCGCAGACCGCGGCCTGGCAGGAGGTTGACAGACGCGGCTGGCCCAGCCTGGTGCGACTGCAGGCGCGTAAGGCGCTCGCGCATCCGGGATCCTACCCGGGGACGACGACCCAGGCCGCCGCCGCCGTGCACACCTACGTCGGCATTCCCCTCGCTGACGGCGCCCACGCCGTCGACATCTGGACATGGAACCAGTACTACGAAGGCCAGGTGTACCGCCTGATGAACCCCGGGATGCAGCCGAACGCCCTGTGGAAACAGCTAGAGCGGTTGCGGCAAGCCAACGACGTGCTCTTCACGCACTTCAGTCCGCACTCGGTCCAGTCCGGCGTGCAGGACGACCTGGCCATGATCGCGACCGTCTTCACCGACATCTTCCTGCCGGCGGGTACCGGATGAGCGGCGACTCGATGCGGATCACCTACCTGGGCCATGCCGGCCTGCGCGTCGACGGCGCGGACCTGAGACTGCTGATGGACCCCTGGCTGTCCAGGACCGGCGCCTTCCAGGCAGCCTGGTACCAGTTTCCCGCCAACGCTCATCTCGACCAGGTCGGCCTGCTGGACTGCGACTACGTCACCGTTTCGCACGAGCATCTGGACCATATGGACACCGCCGTCCTGGCCAGCCTGAGCCCGACCACGACGGTGCTCATCCCCCAGTATCCGTCGCCGAACTTCCGCGACCGTCTCAAGGCGGCTGGAGTGGCCAACCTCGTCGAGGTGCCGGCCTGGCGCAAATTCCGGCTCAACGAGCGCGGCGACTGGCTGACCTTCATCACTGAGCAATCGCCCATGTGCAACGACTCAGCTGTCCTGGTCTATGCCGGGGGCGCATCCCTGCTCCATTGCAACGATGCCCGGCTGACGGCGGGCCAGGCCCGCCGCGCGGCCCTGGAGTGCGGGGGGCGCCTGGACGTAATGGCCGCGCAGATGGCCAGCGCTACCTGGCATCCGATCTGCTATGACTATCCGCCCGAGCAGATGGCAGAGATCGCCGCTGCGAAGCGGACCGGGAAATTCAGGGCTGTCGGGCGGCTCATGAGGCTGGTGAAGCCGGAGCTCGTCGTGCCCTTCGCAGGCCCCATGTGCTTTCTCGATCCTGAGCTCCAGCACCACAACCGCTGGCTGAAGCCTCCTGGCTTGTTTCCCGACCAGAAGCAGGCGGCCGATTTCCTCTCGGCCCGACTGCCCGGTCAGGCGGTGGGCCTGTGGCTGCCTGGTGACGAGTACGAGCCGCTGTCGAGACGGCATGTAGCTGACAGCATCTGGCGTGACTTCGACTACGGCGACACCGATGAGTACCTGGACGCGTACGCGAGTGCCCGCCAGCCCTACATCGAGGCGGTCCGCGCGGACTATCCGGAGCCAGGCACGGACCTGCGGGACAGATTCGTCGAGCACTTCAGGCGGCTAGGCGAGATCAGCCCGTACTTCCTGGAGCGGATCGACATGACGGTGCGCTTCGAACTATCGGGAGCGATTGAGGGCCGGTGGGACGTGGACCTGCGGCCGGAAGGCGTCCGGGTCGACCTGGGCGGCCGGGCTCACCGTCCCGCCGAGTACGGCTTCCGGCTCGACTCGCGCTGGCTCGCGGCCGTGATCTACGGCCAGATCGCCTGGGAGGACCTGTTCCTGTCCATGCGGTTCTCCGCCTGGCGCCACCCGGACGTTTACAACGACTACCTCATTGGCCTCCTCAAGCATGCCGAGCCGCAGGCCCTGTGTGCCGTGGAGACCTACGAACGGGGACGGGCGACCGACGAGAAGATCGTGGTCGACGCCCCGAGCGGCCGTTACGAGATCAGTCGCTACTGCCCGCACGCGGGTGAGGATCTCGCGATCGGAAGCACTGTTGTCGACGGCATCATCCGGTGCCTCGGCCACAACCTGGAGTTCGACCTCGCCACCGGCACCTGTGTCAATGCCCGCTGCGATCCTCTGGTCACCCGGAGCCTTGTGCGAGTCCCCAGTGAAGTAATCGATTCACCAGAACTGGAGGGATTCTGATGGATGAGCGCATTCGCAGCGGAACACGGGCTGCCCGGTTCCCCGGCACCCTGAAGGCCGCTATCAGGGAGCGGCGTAGCCGGGTACCTGAGCCGGTCGTGCCGACCGATCAGGGAATAAGCCCGAGCCTGGCCCGCAGGGTCCTGGATATCATGGTCGCCGTCGCGGTCCTGAGCCTGGTGTGGCCGGTCTTCCTCGTCCTGGCAGCAGCCACCCGGCTGAGCACAGGCGGCACGGCGATCTACCGTCAGCGCAGGGTAGGCCAGGGCGGTATCCCGTTCACGCTGTACAAATTCCGCACCATGCGGGCCCGGATGACGGGCCCCGAGGTCACCGCTCCGGGTGATGACAGGGTCACCCGGCTCGGGGGACTGATGCGCAAGACGAGCATCGATGAGCTGCCTCAGATGCTGAACGTGCTGCTCGGCCACATGACGCTCGTCGGCCCGCGGCCCGAGTCCGTCGCCCTAGCCCAGCGCTACCCCGAAGAACTCCGGTTCGTCTTCTGCTACCGTCCGGGCGTCACCGGTCCATGCCAGGTTCTCGTGCGCGACGAGAAGGTCCTGGGCTGGGCCGCGGACGTGGAGAAGTTCTACCTGACCAAGCTTCTCCCGCACCGGGTGGACATGGATCTTGCCTACCTGAAGGACCCGACGCTGGCCCGCACCATCCGGTGGCTGGTTATCACGTTCCTCTATCTGGTCAGGACGGCGCAGCCGCAGCTGGGCACGGCTCAGCCCGAGTTCGCCGGGGCCGCGGCGCTGGTCACGCCGCCCGACGACTGAGATCCTCGGGTAACCGCGAGCACCGGGCGAGGCTGCCCGCCCCAGGGCGGGCAGCCTCGCCTTTTGCCGCCATCCGGCGACCAGCGCGACGAGATTCATCGCCCTGCCCGCAGGCCCGGGCAGGCGGGCACGGCAGTCGTAGATAAGTGATTCCTTGAGTACGGGGAGGCCAGGCTCGGCGGGCACATTCGCCGGTGCCGTGTCACATCGTCCCGGCCTGGACACACATTCGCCGGGGCACGCCGCCGCAACCATGACAAATCCCCCGCGTCCCGGCCGGATTCGGCGATGAGCGCACTCGCCAACAGCGCGCGGCCTTACTCGCCGGGGTGCCACCGCCGCCAGTCACGCAGCTGCCCCGCCCGCGGGGCGCGGGCGGGGCAGTGCCGGCTCCAAGCCAAGGTCAGCTCACCGCTCATCGGCTGGGTGCCGCGCCCGTATCACGAGCGCGGCACCCAGCCTGAGCCTGCCGATCCGGTCACTTGAACGCGATGACCTCGGCAAGCCAGCTGCCGCTGGCGGTTCCGCTGGCGGTGAACGAACCGGTGCCGGGGGGCACCTGATAGGCGCGCCCGAGAGCATTAGAGCCCGTCGTGTAGGTGGTAAAGATCTTCGAGTTCCAGCCAGTGTCCCAGCCGAAGGATGTTCCTCCGAACGTTCCGACCGTCGCGAATACGAACTCGCCGGCCCGGCTGGTCGTGCCGGTGCTGCCGGAGGAGAACGTGCTGCTGGTCCCGCTGGCGGCGGACTGCTGGTCCACGGTGGTGGCTCCGGACACCTCGTCAGCCGTGACCCGGTTGCTGGTGGCGGTCGGGAAGGTGACGGTGATCTTGTCGCCGGCGGCGAGGCCGTTGGCGGCGACCGCGGACAGCGTCACCAGCCGGTCACCGCTTGCGTCCGAGATGTCACTCGCCACCGCGAACGTGTCACCTTTGCTGTCGGTGGCGTTGACCGCGCCGGCGGAGGTGCCGGTGAGCTGGACCGTGACCACCATCAGGTCACCGGCGGCTACGCCTCCGGCACGGTAGACGGCCATCGAGTCGGAGGTGCGCGATGACGTCGAGTTGTTCGTCGCTATCTGGTTGACGTACTTCGCCGAGTTGACGGTGACGGTCCGGGTTGCCGTCCCGGTGGCGTTGCTGCTATCGGTCACGGTCACCGTGACGGGGTAGTAGGTTCCCGGGGTCTGGTAGGTGTGGCTGGCGGTCGGGCTGGTTTGCGGGCCGACGATGGTGCCGTCACCGAAGTTGAAGGTGTAGCTGCTGATGGGAGCGTTACCCGCGGTCGAGGCCGAGGCATCGGCGGTCACGCTGAGCGGCGCCTGGCCCGACGTGGGCGTCACCGTCAGCGCCGCGCTCGGCGTGCTGCCAGGCTGATACTCATACGCCCCGCGGTCGTAGTACGACCCCGATGGGTTGCCGGTATTGGCAGTAGCCGGGTCATCGACGCGGGACCGGCCCGCGATGTCGGTGGCCTGCTCGCCCGAGGCCTGGGAATTCGCCGAATCGATGGCGGGCGATCCGCCGCTCAGCTGGAGGTTCCATGCCGCGGCATTCTGGAAATGCGGGTCACCGAAGATGCCGTTCGATTCCTGCCCGGTCGCCGCCCGCAGCGCCGACAGGCTGCCGTACGCGACCCCGGCCCACGTGTACCACGCGCCCGCGCCGCTCTGGTACACGAGGTTGTAATTGGCGGTCGTCGAGGCTGGTGCCGAGTCGTAGACGCCGATGTTCCCGATCCGCCGGTTGCACGGGTTTGTATAGTACGGCTGGCCGGTGCTCGGGTTGGTGGCGATCGGGGTCGGGTTGATGAGGGCTCCGGTCGCGTTGTTCACCGAGACGTTGTTCTCGATGTCGTAGTTGCCGCTGGTGCCCTCGACGTTGATGCCGTCCGTGCAGTTGTAGTAGACGGTATTGCCGATGATACGGCCGCCGGTGACGTTGTAGTCGTCGATGCCGTGATCGCCGTTGTCATACGTGACGTTGTCCGCGACGAGCGCGTTGTCGCCGCCCGTATACATGTTGATACCGGTGTCTTCGTTGGCATACGTCACATTGCCGATGATCGAGTTGCCCGGCGCGACGTCATCGATGCCATTCGCATTGCGCTGGTACTGGTAGGCGTTGTGGTAGGACGTATTCCCCTGCACGGTCACCCCGGTCGTCGACCCGGTTAGGTAGATGCCGTGGGCGGAGTTGTCGTGGGTGATGTTGCCCTGGACGAGCCCTCCGGCGAGGTTGCTCAGTGATATTCCGGCGGCGGGGGACGATATCGGCGTGCCGGCGTAGGACTCGGTGTTGTTGGTGATGGTGACGTTGCTGCCGCCCGAGACGGAGATGCCGGAGATGACGTCCCGGTGATCGTGAAACCGTTGATCGTGATATAGCTCGCGCCGGAGAGCGCGAAGGATTTCCCGCCGCTAATGGTCACGCCCTGGTTCGCGGTGAACGTGATCGGGCCGTTCGTCGTGCCGGAGTTGGCCGGGTTGATCCCCTGGGTCTCGTTATATGTTCCCGCTTGGACGAGCACCGTATCCCCGGGCTGGAGATTCGCGGCGCGGGAGGCGGCGTAGATCGTGCAGAACGGCTGCGCGGCGTCCCCGCGCCGGCGCCGTTGTTGTTGCAGGCAGAATTCGTGTTGTCCACTATCCACGTGGTGGATGCGTGGGCGTCGGTACCGCCGGTCAGCAGGCCGGCGACGAGGACCGCGCCGAACAGGCCAGACCAGCTGGCGGCCCGCAGTCGTTTACCGGGCATGAGTCAGCCCAGCAGAGAATCCGAAGCAGAACACGGGACCCCTCCCCTAAAAAAACGGCCAGAACCTACGTGAAGGTCTTACCGGGAACGGGTTCCCGGGGACCACGAAGCGGACAGGCTCAGGCCAGACTATCCACCCATGTTATCGACGATTGTATTACCCGCGGATGACCTGCGCCAAGTTTTCCCGGAAGATACCCAAAACCTTTCCCGGCCGGATCGGGCTAGCCGGGCCGGACCGCGGATGCCCGGCCGTCGCACTCGGCCGGCGGGCGAATACAAAATACATAACCGGCCGGCGGCCATCCCCTATATAACCAGCCGGCGGCGATCTCAGCGTCATCACTGGTAACCCGCTGTGGTCGCTACTTAGGCCGGCCCGCACGGTACCACATCGACGGCCGTCGCGCGCTCGTCCCGGCGCTGAACGGCACCGCCCCGGCGGCGTCACTGCTTACTATATTCGGCCGGGTACTTCGACGCCCACACGGTCCCGTTCAGCTCGCACCAGCCGGACCGTGGCCATATAAGAATCCGTCGAGTTACGTCGGAACCGTTGCCCGAATTACCCGGACAATACGACGTCCTGGGCACCAGTGCGCTCTGGCTGGACAATCCGGATAGGACCGATGTGACCAGGGTCGGCGGCACCTCGGAAAACACAGCTAATTCGACCGACCCGACTTCACGCCCATTCTTACAATGGCAGGAATATGACGTTATGCGCCAATTCTGAGGCCATCCCGGCGGTCAA
>CAWDBS010000085.1:0-28162 GCA_963800415.1 uncultured Actinomycetes bacterium | reverse complement strand
GCCCGTCCCGGACGCAACGGGCCCCGGGCTGATCCCCGGCCCGTCGGTGACCAGCATCTGCCCATCGTGGACGCGGACCGTGGTGGCCGTCTCCACGGGGTGCAGCGCGGCGCCGCCGACCTAGCCCGCTGGCGTACTCCCACAGGCTGATAGGCGTGGCTTCAAATGTGGCCCGTAGTCCGATGCGGCGAGATGCCGGCTGCGGCATAGTAACGTCGTGACCCAAGCCAGCACGCCGGCGACGATGCTGACCCGGGCGCGTCGCCGGGCCGACCAGCTGATAGTGCCGCCGGACGTGCGCGGGGTGCGTATGGCGGTGCTGCTGGTAGGCGTGGCCGCGCTGGTGGTGTACGTGCTGCCCGGGCTGGCGGCGCCGGCGGCGCACTGGCCGCTGTGGGACGTGCGGGTGTACTGGTGGGGCGGCCGGCAGGCCGCCGCGGGCGGCGGGGCGCTGTACGCTCCGGGCGCGCCGTTCAGCTTCACCTACCCGCCGTTCGCCGCGTCGCTGTTCGCGGTCGGCGCGGGCGCGCCGGTCGGCGCGATGCAGATCGCCCTGACCGCGGGGAGCCTGGTGGCGCTGCCGGTGCTGTGCGGGCAGGCGCTGGCCGCGTCGGGAGTGCGGCTGCGGCCGGTGACCATCTTCGCGGCCTCCGCGCTGGCCCTGCAGACCTGGCCGGTGACCTACACGCTCCATCTGGGCGAGGTCAACTTGATCCTGGCCGTGCTGATCGGCGCGGACCTGCTGCGGCGCCAGGACGGGGCGTGGTGGCAGGGCATCGGGACCGGGCTGGCCGCCGGGATCAAGCTCACCCCGCTGATCTTCGTGGGCTACCTGCTGCTCACCGGCCGCATCCGGGCCGCGGTGACAGCGGCCGCGACCTTCGCCGTGACGGTCGCGGCGGGATTCATCTGGCTACCGGCGAAGTCCCGGACGTTCTGGCTGAGCGGGGTGTTTTACAACCAGAGCCGGGTCGGCAATCCGGCCAACCCGTCGGACCAGTCGCTGTCCGGTGCGGTGGCCCGGCTGGCCGGCACCGGGGACCCGCCGCGCCTGTGGTGGCTGGTCGCGGCGCTGGCGGCCGGCCTGGCCGGCCTGACCGTCGCGGTCTGGGCGCACCGGCGCGGACACCGGATGGCCGGATTCCTGTGCTGCGCCGTCACCGGCCTGCTGCTCTCGCCGATCTCGTGGACGCACCACTGGGTCTGGGCCGTCCCGCTGCTGGTGTGGCTGACCGTGACCGCGTGGCGGC
The DNA here is from genome assembly GCA_963800415.1 of uncultured Actinomycetes bacterium. GTDB lineage: Bacteria > Actinomycetota > Actinomycetes > Streptosporangiales > Streptosporangiaceae > Palsa-504. The sequence continues at coordinate 26,912 of CAWDBS010000085.1, read as the reverse complement.
GTCGCTCCGCGGCCTGCGCGCTGGCGGCGGCCACGGGCGCCGCCGTCTTCTCCGGCTTCATGCCACTCCCCTGGCCCGGGCATCCGGCCGGCGCGGGGCAGATGGCGGCGAGTAACCTGTACGTGCTGTTCGGGCTGGCCGTGCTGGCCGCGACCGGCGTGGCTCTGATCCGGGGGCGCGGGGGTGGGGCTCGCGGGGCGGGGGCGCGCGAGACAGGGCGGGCCAACGACAGAACTCTGGTGACCTGCGGTTACGGATGTTCTTCGGAAGGCTGTTCCCGGGTTAAGCGGGCTGATCTCCCGGCGTTTTAGGCAGTTTGGGGTAGTTCGGGTTCGGGCCGCGGACAGGGCGGGTGCGGGGCGGCGCCGGGGTGCCAGGGGTGATCTTGGCCCAGCCTTCCGCTCTGGCCATTTCCTTCAGGGACAGGTCTTCCAGCTCGGCGGCCAGCGCGCGGAGCCGGCGGGCGCTGGCGAACCAGGGCGCGTAGGCCTGGTACTGGGCCGGGGTGAGCAGCCGGGTGACGGTCTTGCCGTGGACGGTGCGGGTCCACTGGATGTAGGGGCCGTGCAGGGACGGCGGGTCGGCCGCGCAGGCGCAGCGGGGCTTGCCGCACCGGGCACGGCGGATCGTGATGCTGCCGGGCAGGCAGAAGCCGATCTGGCCGAGGGCCGCCTCGATCGCTGTCCTGGCCTGGTCTGCGCTGGGGTCTGGTGGCATCGCCTCTCCATTGGCCAGGATCCCGATTGGCCAGGATCCCGCAGATGTGCTGCGGGTGGCTACCCGCGGGCCGGCGTGTCGCCGGCGCGCCGGGCCTTTAAACGTATACGTTTATAGAGGATCCCGGTGATGCTGCGGTGAGAGGGCAGCCATGGGCGAGCTGGCGCCAGTGCAGGCTGGCGGTGCGGTGGGCTCGCGGCGGCGGCAGGCGATGACCGCCACGGCGCTGCGGGGGCTGTCCCGGTTCGCTGAGGCCCGCGGGGTCCCGGCCGGCCGGGAGTTCCTGCTGGACTATGACGTGATCGAGGCGTTCTGCGTGGCGGGCCTGGCGGCCCGGGCCTGCTCAACGCGGGGGACGTACCGGTCGGCGTTGTACCGGCTCGCCGTGGCAGCCAACGGGCCGCCCGGGTGCCGGCCGACGCCGTTCCCGGGCGCGAGAGCGCGGGCGCCGTACTCACCAGCCGGCCGGGCAGAGCTAGCCGCCCTGGCGGCAGCCCAGCGCGATGCGGCCAGACGCTCCTCGGCGCTGGCGCTGGTCGTGTTCGGCATGGGGGCCGGACTGCGGCCCGGCGAGCTGGTGGCGCTGCGCGGCGATGACGTCACCCGGCACGGCCGCCAGGTCGTGGTGCATGCCGGCGGGCCGGCCGCGAGGCTGGTGCCGGTCACCCCGGATTACGCCGGCCGCGCGTGGGAGCTGGCCCGCCGCGCGGGCAGCGGGTTCGTGTTCCGTCCCGGCCCGGCCGACCGCGGCTACAAGAACTTCGTCAGCAACTTCACCCGGGGCCTGACCGCCGGCCCGGCCGCGCCGCGGCTGTCGCTGCGCCGGGCCCGGTCCAGTTTCATCTGCCATCACCTGGCCGCAGGCACCCCCGTCCCGGTGCTGCTGGCCATCACCGGGATCGCCGAGGCCGGGTCGCTGGCCCGCTACGCCCGCCACGTCAGCGGCGTCAGCTGCTCCAAGGGCGCCCTGCGGGCCCGCTGGCGCGCGGAGCGCACCCGGTGAGCGGCGGCGGCCTGATGCTGCCGCCCGCCGGCGGCGGCGTCAGCGACCAGACGGCGGCCTTCGCCGCCGGGCTGATCGACCGCTCCGGCAAGGCCCCGGTCATCGAGGCCGCGCTGGCCCACCGCACCGGGCGGCCCCGCCCGCTGCCGGTCCGCGCGGTGCTCACCGCGCTGCTCTGCCTGGCCCTGGATGACCGGCCGCTGTTCCTCACCGACGTGACCCGGCTGCTGTTCCAGCAGCTACCGGAGACTTCCCGCCGGCTGCTCGGCGTCCCCGGCACCGTCACCACCCAGCGGGCCTTCCTGGCCGCCTACCGGCGGGTCCGCTACTGCTTCGGCGCCATCCGCTCGGTGATGGACCCCTCGCCGCTGCCGAAAAACCGGCGGCTGAGCCAGGCTGACCTCACAGCCCGCACTAGGCCGATGACACCGGACCAGGCCGAAGCTGCCCGCGGCCGGCTGGAAGCCTTCATCAACGCCCTGCTGGAAGCCAGCATCTCCGCCCTCACCAGCGAGGAACTCGGAGCATACGACGGCTCGGCCGGCCTGGACGCCACCCCGGTCCCGCTGTTCTCCCGCGGCCCGTCCAAGCGCACCGGCCTGTGCGCCAGCGACCCCGACGGCGGCTGGTACGTCCGCGAGGGCGACCACCGCGAGCGCGAAGACGACAAAGGAAAGCCCCTGCGCAAGATCGCCTGGGCGCTGGAAGCCACCATCGCCACCATGGCCCGCCCGCCCGGCGCTCCGCCCGCACATCCCAACCTCGCCGCCGGCCTGGCCCTGACCCGGCCCGGCGAAGACCCCGGCGGCACCGGCGCCCGCGTGCTGGCCTCCCTGGCCGCCCGCGGCCGCAAGACCGGCTGGCTCGGCTACGACCGCGCCTATACCCAGGCCCTCCCCGAGCGCTTCGCCCTCCCCGCCCGGGCGCTGGGCTACTCCCCGGTCATGGACTACCGCGCCGACCAGCTCGGCATCCAGGCAAACACCGGCGGCGCCATCCTCGTGGAGGGAACCTGGCACTGCCCCGCCCTGCCCGGGCCGCTGATCACCGCCACCATCCGCCTGCGCGACCACGCCATCACCCGCGACCTGTACGACCAGCAGATCACCGCCCGCCGCCCCTACCAGCTCAAGCGCAAAGACGGCCCCGACGCCGACGGCTACCAGCGCCTGTCCTGTCCCGCCCTCGGCAAGCACCCGGCGCTGATCTGCCCGCTGCGCCAGGCCTCGCTGACACCCCGCGACGGGCGCGCCAAGGTCCTCCAGCCACCGCCCGAACCACCGGGGATCTGCCGCCAGACCGCGATCACCATCCCCCCGGACACCGGCGCCCGCTACCGCCAGGACCTGCCCTACGGCAGCCCCGCCTGGCACCAGTGCTACGCCACCTTGCGCAACACCATCGAAGGCCTCAACGGCTACGCCAAAGACCCGGCCCACCAGGCCCTCGCCCAGCCCGGCCGCCGCCGCGTCCGCGGCATCGCCGCCCAGTCCATCTTCACCGCGCTGCTGCTGATGGCCGCCAACATCCGCAAGATCCGCGCCTGGCGGGCCCTCACCGCCAGCGACCAGACCGGCATCACCCGCCGGGCACGGCGACGCCGCACCAGCCTGCGCGACTACCTCCCAGACGGCTGACAGCCCGCAGCACCCACCGCCACCACCGGCCAGCACCACCCAGCCGGGCGGCAGCCACGCCACAGACCCGCCAGAACACCGCAATCTGGCTGCCGGAGCCCGGTAACAAACCCCGCACGGCGGCCAGAGCCAATGTCAGACCCCGCAGGCACAATAAGAAACGGTCACCGATGCAGTTCTGTCGGTGCGACACCGGCAGTTCTGTCGGTAACCCCCGGTGCGGGCGGGGGGATTCGAACCCCCACGGTGTCGCCACCAACAGGACCTAAACCTGCCGCGTATGCCATTTCGCCACGCCCGCTGGAGGCCAGCACGGGGCTGGCCGCTTGTAACGGTACCGCTTAGGCGCCGATCTCGGCCCGGAGCCGGGCGACGTGGCCGGTGGCCTTGACGCCGTACAGCGCCTTGGAGATGGCGCCGTCCGCGTCGATCACGAACGTGGACCTGATCACACCGACGGTGGTCTTGCCATAGAGCTTCTTCTCGCCGTAGGCGCCGTAGGCCTCGAGCACGGCCCGATCGGGGTCAGAGAGCAGCGGGAAGGTCAGGCCCTCGGAGTCCCGGAACTTGGCCAGCTTGGCCGGCTGGTCGGGCGAGATGCCGAGCACGGTGATGCCCGCGGAGTTCAGGTCGGCCAGGCTGTCGCGGAAATCGCAGGCTTCCTTGGTGCAGCCGGGCGTCATCGCGGCCGGATAGAAGTACACGATCACCCGCTGGCCGCGGAACGAGGAGAGCGATACCTCTTCGCCGTCGGCATCGAGCAAGGTGAAGTCGGGGGCCGGGTCGCCCGGAGCGAGCCGCTTGTCGGTCATTTGTCCTCCCTGAATATCCCGGTGATGAACGGGGTCAGCGCGCGAAAGGCGCGGCCGCGGTGGCTGATCGCGTCCTTCGCTTCGGCGGTCATCTCGGCGGTGGTCTGGTGGAACCCGTCGGGCACGAAGATCGGGTCGTAGCCGAATCCCCCGCGGCCGCGCGGCGTCCGGATCAGCCGGCCCTCGACCTGCCCGGTCACCACCCACTCACGGGCAGCGGACCCCGGCGCGACCAGCGCGGCGGCGCAGACGAACTGCGCGCCTAGCCGGCTGTCGGGCACGTCGGCCAGCTGGGCCAGGACCAGTTCCAGGTTGGCCCGGTCGTCGCCGTGCCCGCCCGCCCAGCGGGCGGATAGCACGCCAGGCATGCCGTTGAGCGCGTCCACGCAGAGCCCGGAATCGTCGGCGACCGCGGGCTGGCCGGTGCAGTCCGCGATCGCGCGGGCCTTGAGCAGCGCGTTCTCCTCGAAGGTGGCCCCGGTCTCCGGCACGTCCGGCGCGCCGGGGAACTCATCTAGCCCGGCCAGCCTTATCTGCGGGCCGTCGCCGTCCCCGGCGGCCAGGATCCGGGCCAGCTCGCGCAGCTTGGCCTCGTTCCTGGTGGCCAGGACCACGGTGTTAGCGGCCACGGCGGTCAGATCCTGCTGGGCGGTGGCCACGGGCTACCCGGCGATAAGGCCAGGGCGTCATGCTGCAACCTGGTCAGCTCGCCGCAGCCCGCGACGGCCAGGTCGAGTAGCTGGCCGAGCATGTCGCGGCTGAACGGCTCCCGCTCGGCGGTGCCCTGGATCTCCACGAAGTCGCCGCCGCCGGTGCAGACCACGTTCATGTCGGTCTGGGCGGCCACGTCTTCCTCGTAGCACAGGTCGAGCCGGGGCTCGCCGTCCACGATGCCGACGCTGACCGCGGACACCGAGGTGAGCAGCGGGTCGCCCTTGGTGCGCTTCCGGTTCTTGAGCCAGGCCACCGCGTCGGCCAGCGCGACGTAGCCGCCGGTCACCGCCGCGGTGCGGGTACCGCCGTCGGCCTGGAGTACGTCGCAGTCGATGACGATGGTGTTCTCGCCTAGCGCCTTGAAGTCCACGCAGGCCCGCAGTGAGCGCCCCACCAGCCGGGATATCTCCTGGGTGCGGCCGCCCAGACGGCCCTTGACCGACTCGCGGTCGCCGCGGGTGTTGGTCGCCCGGGGCAGCATGGCATACTCGGCGGTCACCCAGCCAAGGCCGCCGCCGCGCCGCCAGCGAGGCACGTCCTCGGTGACGCTCGCGGCGCACAGCACCCGGGTGCGGCCGAATTCCACCAGGACCGAGCCCTCGGCGTGATCAAGCCAGCTCCGGGTCAGCTTCACCGGCCGTAGGTCGGTGACGGAACGTCCGTCGGGTCGTGACATGAGGGACAGCCTATCGGCCAGCGGAGGGTGGGCCGCCGGGCCCGAGCATCAGACCCGAGGTGGCCAGCGACAACGGGCCCTGATAGGACCCGGCCGCCTCGGCCAGCGTCCGCTTCCGGTCGTTCCACGGCACCAGGTGGGTCAGCACCAGCTCCCCGACCCCGGCCCGGGCCGCGTGGGTGGCCGCCTGCCGCGCGGTCAGGTGCAGGTCCGGCCGGGTGTCCTGCCCGTCGAGGAACGACGCCTCGCACAGCAGCACGTCCACGCCCGTGGCCAGCCGCACCAGTGCCTCGGACTCTCCGGTGTCGGCCGAATAGGCCAGCCGCCAGCCTCCGTGCTCCACCCGGAAGCCAAACGTCTCTACCGGGTGGTTCAGGTGATCGGCGGTGACCCGGAACGGCCCGATCTCGACGGATCCGGGGGCGAGGTCGTGAAAGGCGAAGCGCGCCTGGACGGCCGGCACGCTCTCGCCGCCGAAACCCGCCACCCGCTCCGCGGTGCCCTGCGGGCCGTGTACCGGGATGGCAGGCTGCGGCCCGTCCGCGGCGTACTGCCGCGCGACCCAGTAGGCGCCCAGGTCAACGCAGTGATCGGCGTGCAGGTGGCTCAGGCAGATCGCGTCGACGCCGAACAGCCCGGCGAACCGCTGGAGCGCCCCGAGCGCGCCGTTGCCCAGGTCAAGCACCAGCCGGAAGCCCTCGGCCTCGAGCAGGTAACAAGACGCGGGGCTATCCGGCCCGGGAAAGCTCCCGGCACATCCGATCACCGTCACACGCATCCAGCCATTATGGCGGCAGAAGGGCGGCGACGATGATCGTGAAGGATCTGGTACGGCTAGCCGTACCAAAGTCTTCGCGATCATGGCGGAGCGGGCGAGCACCCGGCGCGAGCGAGCCAAAGGGGCGCGGCGAGATGCAGCGGGCACCCATTGCGAGCGAGCCAAAGGGGCGCCGGCGCTGCCTGGACTGACGAGCGAGGGACGAGCGAGGAGGGAAGGCAGCGCCTCAAAGGCGCCCCGGAGGCGAGCGAACCTAAAAAAGTCACGCCCAGAGCTGGCCTTCCAGGCGGGCCTCGGCCTCGTCCAGGGTGCCGGAATAGGCGCCGGTGGACAGGTACTTCCAGCCGCCGTCGGCGACCAGGACCACGATGTCGGCGCGCTCGCTCGCGGCCACCGCCTTGGCCGCCATGCCCAGGCCGGCGTGCATCGCGGCGCCGGCCGAGATGCCTGCGAAGATGCCCTCGGCGCTGATCAGTTCCCTGGTCCGGCGCAGCGCGTCAGCCGACGAGACGGAGAACCTCGTGGTCAGCACCGAGGAGTCGTAGAGCTCGGGGACGAAGCCCTCGTCCACGTTCCGCAGCCCGTAGACGAGCTCGCCGTACCGGGGCTCGGCCGCGACGATCTTCACGTCCGGCTTGTGCTCGCGCAGGTAACGGCCCACCCCCATGAGCGTGCCGGTGGTGCCCAGGCCGGCCACGAAGTGGGTGATCTCGGGCAGGTCGGCCAGGATCTCCGGCCCGGTCGTCTCGTAGTGCGCGCGGACGTTCGCCTCGTTGCCGTACTGGTAGAGCATGACCCAGTCGGGGTGTTCGGCGGCCATCTGCTTGGCCACCCGGACCGCCTCGTTGGAGCCGCCCGCGGCCGGCGAGCCGATGATCTCCGCGCCGTACATCCGCAGCAGCTGGCGACGTTCGGAGCTGGTGTTCTCCGGCATGACCACGATCAGCCGGTAGCCGCGCAGCCTGGCCACCATGGCCAGCGAGATGCCGGTGTTCCCCGAGGTGGGCTCCAGGATCACCGAACCCGGCTGCAGCAGGCCGTCCTTCTCCGCCTGCGCGACCATGAAGAACGCGGCGCGGTCCTTGACCGAACCCGTCGGGTTCCTGTCCTCGAGCTTGGCCCATAGCCGCACCTCGGCCGAGGGCGACAGGCGCGGCAGTCCGACCAGGGGGGTATGGCCGAGGAAGTCGAGCAGGCTCTCGTAGCGCATGAACCCCGGTCCGTTCGGGCTATTAAAGGGACAATCAGCGGGCGCCGCCGGCCACCGCGGGCAGGACGGTCACCGTGTCCCCGTCCTTGACCGGCGTCTCGAGCCCGGCCAGGAAACGGACGTCCTCGTCATTGAGGTACACGTTGACGAAGCGCCGCAGGCCGCCGCCCTCGACCAGCCTTTCGCGCAGGCCGCCGTGCCGCTGCTCCAGATCGGTGAACACCTCGCCGAGCGTGGATCCGCTCCCCTCGACTTGCTTGGCGCCGTCGGTGTACGTACGCAGAATCGTCGGGATGCGAACCTCGATGGCCATTAAATAACGCTCCACTGGTTTATCTGGTCGGTCCTTGGCGTCCAACCCGCCGGGGCACGGAATCATTCCACCACGGTGACGGGCTCCTCGGTGACCACGCCGTCCAGGATGCGGTACGAACGGAACTCGGTCGCTTGCTCATCCCTGGTCGACACCAGCACGTAGTGCGCCTGCGGCTCGCTGGCGTAGGAGATGTCGGTGCGGGACGGGTACGCCTCGGTGGCGGTGTGCGAATGGTAGATGACCACCGGTTCCTCGTCCCGGTCGTCCATCTCCTGCCAGATGAGGAACTGCTCGGCCGAGTCGAAGCGGTAGAAGGTCGGGGACCGTTCGGCGTTCATCATGGCGATGAACCGTTCCGGCCGGTCGCGGCCGGCCGGGCCGGCCAGCACCCCGCAGGCCTCGTCCGGGTGGTCGGCGCGGGCGTGGGCCACGACCTTGTCGTACAGCGAACGCGGGATCCTGAGCACCGGCTCAGGCTAGCGCCTGCACGAGCGACTCCTGCACCGCGCCGAGCCACGCGTACACCTCGAACGCGCTCCACTGCGGGTCGTCCGGCTTCAGCCGGCTCCACTGCTCCTCGAACTCCTCAGAGACGCCGAGCCGGACACCGAGCGCCAGGCGGACGTCGTTCAGCGCCTTGAGCCAGGACAAGGCCTGGTCCTGGGTCAGCTGGATACGGCCGCCCTCGTCCGGCAGCGTGTCCAGCATCTCCTGGGCGGCCTGGTGCTTGGCGCTGCGCAGCGCGGGCTCGGTGTACTTGCGGAACTCCCCGGCCGACGCCGGGTCGTCACGGTAGCCGTCCGGCAGCAGCCGGGCCAGCACCGGGTCCTCGGGCGGCTGGTCGGCCCCCGGGCCCTGGACCATCGCCTCCAGGGCGGCCAGCTCGGCGTCCTCGCCCGGCCCGGGATCGCGGTAATCCTCGGGCTCGACCAGCGCCATGATCTGGCCGACCAGGCTGCGCAGCAGCGACGCCTCGGCTGCGGCGAGCCAGGCCCGCGCGCCGCCACCGCGAACCGACCGGAACGGCTCCATGAGGGCTGGCTACCTACTTACTTATCCTGTTTCACGGTGGCCCACAGGCCGTAGCCGTGCAGGACCTCGACGTTGTGCTCCATGGCTTCCCTGGCCCCGGCGGCGACCACTGCCTTGCCCTTGTGGTGGACGTCGAGCATCAGCTTGGTGGCCTTCTTCTTCGGGTAGCCGAAGACGTGCTGGAACACGTACGTCACGTAGGACATCAAGTTGACCGGGTCGTTCCAGACGATGGTGACCCAGGGCCTGTCTGAGACTGGTTTGTCGGCAGATCGCGGAAGATCCACCTCAGCGGGCGCCGCGCTCACAAGTATCCACCTCCCACTCCGTAGTCTTCCACCTGTGACTAATCCCGTGAACCACCAGCCCCCGCCCGGTTCCGAGACGGTCCCTCCTGGGACGGCCCCTCCTGGGACCGCACTGCTGACCGACCACTACGAGCTCACCATGCTGCAGGCGGCGCTGCGCAGCGGCGCGGCCGACCGTGAGGCCGTGTTCGAGGTATTCGCCAGGCACTTGCCGCACGGCCGCAGGTACGGCGTCGTGGCAGGCACCGGGCGACTGCTCGACGCGATAGAGCGGTTCCGCTTCGGCCCGGCCGACCTGGAGTTCCTCGGCGGCGCGGGCATCGTGGACTCCCCGACGCTGGCTTTCCTCGAATCGTACCGTTTCAGCGGAAACATCTGGGGTTACTCCGAAGGTGATTGTTATTTTCCCGGCTCGCCGATCCTCGTGGTGGAGGGCACGTTCGCCGAAGCGGTGCTGCTGGAGACCGTCACCTTGTCCATCCTCAACCACGACTGCGCGATCGCGTCCGCCGCGTCCCGGATGGTGACCGCGGCCGGCGACCGCCCGCTGATCGAGATGGGCTCGCGGCGGACCCACGAGCGGGCCGCGGTGGCCAGCGCCCGGGCGGCCTACATCGCCGGCTTCGCGTCCACCTCGAACCTGCGGGCGCGGTACGAGTACGGCATCCCCAGCGCGGGCACCAGCGCGCACGCCTTCATCCTGGTGCACGACAGCGAGCGGCACGCCTTCGCCACCCAGCTCGAGGCGCTCGGCCAGGCGACCACGCTCCTGGTGGACACCTACGACGTGCCGCGGGCGGTACGGACCGCGGTCGAGGTGGCCGGCCGGGACCTGGGCGCGGTGCGGATCGACAGCGGCGACCTGCCGGTGCTGGCCCGGCAGGTCCGCGCGCTGCTCGACGAGCTCGGCGCTACGCAGACTCGGATCATCCTCACCGGCGACCTGGACGAGTACTCCATCGCGGCGCTCGGCGCCGTCCCGGTGGACGGCTACGGGGTGGGCACATCGCTGGTCACCGGTTCGGGTGCGCCGACGGCGGCGCTGGTGTACAAGCTGGTGGCGCGGGCCTTCTCGGCCTCCGGCGACGGCGACCTGGAGCCGGTGGCCAAGCGGTCGGTGGGCAAGCCGGGGCGCGGCGGCCGCAAGTGGGCGGTGCGGCACCGCGACGAGCACGGCACCGCGCTGAGCGAGCGGATCAGCCTCACGCCGCCCGAACCCGGGCCGCTGGACCGGGAACTGCTCGTGCCGCTGGTGACCGACGGCCAGATCGCCGGGCGCTGTGGGGTGCAGGAGGCGCGGGCGCGGCACCGCGAGTCGCTGGCCGAGCTGCCGCCGTACGCGCTGCAGCTGTCCCGCGGCTACCCCGCCATCCCCACCGTCTTCGTCCCGGATGGAGCCGAGCTCTAGCAGCTGGCGCTTCAGCACTGCTACCAGCCGGAAAACGGTTCGCCGGGGCGGCAGCGCCCCGGCGCTCCTGGTCATGACCAGCGGCGCCCACCGCGTGGATACGTCCCGCGTGGCCGCGCTGACCGGCGTGGCGGAGGTACGGCGAGCCGACGCCCGTTCGGTCCGAACCTGGACAGGTCAGGTCATCGGCGGCGTCGCGCCGGTCGGGCACCCCAGCCCCATCCGCACCCTGGTGGATACCTGGCTGGACAAGTACGACGTGATCTGGGCCGCGGCGGGCCACCCGCACACCGTCTTCCCCACCTCCTACGCCGAACTCATCCGCATCACCGGCGGCACCCCCGCCGACGTCGGCGTCTTACCGTGGTCCGTGTTGCCTTGGTTCCGGTTGCCGGCCCGAGCCATTACGCCTCCCGCGTCCGGAGGATACCGTTGGCCCCATGCGGGCACTCATCATCGTCGACGTACAAAACGACTTCTGCGAGGGCGGCTCGCTCGCGGTGACCGGCGGCGCCGCTGTGGCGCGGGCGATCAGCGAGCGGCTCGCGGCCGGTCACGACTATGCGCACGTGGTGGCCACCAAGGACTTCCACGTCGACCCGGGCGCTCATTTCTCCGACCACCCGGACTACGCAGCCTCGTGGCCCCCGCATTGCGTGGCCGGCACGACCGGCGCGGACTTCCACCCGAACCTGGACACCGCCGCGGTGGAGGCGGTGTTCCTCAAGGGCGCGCACGCGGCCGCCTACAGCGGGTTCGAGGGCGCCGATGAGGCGGGGAGGCCGCTGGCCGACTGGCTGCGCGACCGCGACGTCGAGGAGGTCGACGTGGTGGGCATCGCCACCGACTACTGCGTGCACGCCACCGCCGCCGACGCGGCCCGGGCAGGCTTCGGCACCCAGGTTCTGCTCGGCCTCACCGCCGGCGTTGCCCCCGACTCCACGGCAAAGGCCATCGAGGACCTGCGGACGCTAGGTGTCGCCCTCCCCGGCACCCCCGCCCCCGGCGCCTAGCCCCGGCCCCGCTTTTCCATGGTCGTGGCCACTCTTGCTTTTCCGTGGATGTGGCAACGTATTGGAAAGATTCAATAGGGTGTCACAACCATTGACTCCGCGCCCGCGCGAGGCCTTAGGTTATGCGGCCTTTGCCGGGATTGTATGGTCCGGGTGGGCTTGGCCTGGTCAGATTCCCAGGATCTGCGCCTTCTTGGCGGAGAACTCCTCCTCGGTGATGATGCCCTGGTCCCTGAGGGCGGCAAACTGCTTGAGCTGTTCGACATCCGGGCTCTCGGCGGCTTCGGGCGCGTCGGTTTCGGGCGCGTCGGGCGCGGCGGCTGCGGGCGCTTCGGGTTGAGCCGCTGGAGCAGGGCCAGGCGGGGCCGCCTGGGCGCTCCGCTGTGCGGACTTGGCTCCCATGTGGGCTGCGGTCCCGGCCACGACCGCGGTCGTCGCCACTCGTGCTATGGGTCGACGTCGTCGCAACGGCATGTCAATCGCCTCCTGTTGTTTCGCGCCGCGGCGGGGCCATCGGCGCGAATGGTGTGGGCTTGTGGGTCTCAGGCGAGGGCGTCGTCCAGGGCGCTTATTGCCTGTTCGATGATCTCGCGCGGGATTCGTGCGCCTTCGAGGATTACTCCGTTTGCATTGCGCACTGCTGCCGCGAACGGGCCCGCCCAGGTGTCCTCCCAGATGAGCAGCGCTGCTGAGGTGTTCGGCTCGAGGCTCTGAGCGGCGTGGGCGATGTCTTCGTCGGTGAGAATCCCGCCCACCTCGGCGTCGAGGCCGGCGAAGGCTGCCAGCTCCTCGACAGCGTCGTACTCGATCACCTCCACACCGCCGGCGGAATCTTTCATGATGAAGGTGAGGTCGATGATCCTGACCAGTCCGCCGTCGATGAGCTTGGCGAGCTCCGGCACGATCTGACCGGTGAACTTGTTGCCGGGGAAGCCGAGAATCAAATATTCCACCGGTCCGATACTCATGGCTTGTCTCCCATCTGGCCCCGGCATCCGCGGAGCGCCACAACCACAAGTCTGCTACGAACGACGAGAACGCCATCACCCCTGGAGGATGATCCGTGGGGAAACGGCACCCAAAACGGGACGTGCGGTGGCGGGCTAGCGGCCGGAGATGGCCCAGCGGCGGATCGTGTCGATGCGGGCCTGGATCTGGTCCGCGGTCGCCTGCGGCAGCGGCGGGCCGCCGCAGGTCCGGCGCAGTTCGGCGTGGATGACCCCGTGCGCCTGGCCGGTCCGGTGGCTCCAGGCCCCGACCAGGCCGTTGAGTTCCTTCCGCAGCGCGGCAAGCGCCTGACGGGCACCGGGGGCAGTGGTGCCGGGAGCGGCGGGGCGGGAACGGGCGGCTAGCTGGGTGTCCTGGCGCTTGCGGAGCAGGGCCCGGACCTGGTCCGGATCGAGCAGGCCGGGCAGGCCGAGGAAGTCCTCTTCTTCCGGCGAGCCGGCCGCCGTGGCGGTGCCGAACTCTCCGCCGTCATACAGCACCCGGTCGAAGTGCGCGGACGCGTTGAGGGCCTGGAAGGCCGGCTCGTCGAAGGTGTCCGGGGTGTCGCGCTCCCGCAGCGCCTCGGCGAGCGCGAGTTCCTCCTCGGCGCCGTCCGCCGCCGGGGCGCGGAGCACGTGGTCCCGTTCGGCCTCCAGTTCGGCGGCGTAGGACAGCAGCAGCGGAACGGACGGGAGGAACACCAACGCGGTCTCCCCCCGCTGCCGGACGCGGACGAACCGGCCGACCGCCTGGGCGAAGAACAGGGCGGTGGACACGCTGGTCGCGTACACGCCGACGGCCAGCCGCGGGATGTCCACGCCCTCGGACACCATCCGCACCGCGACCATCCAGCGTTCGTCCGACGACGCGAACGCGGAGATCTTCTTGCTCGCGGCCTTGTCGTCGGACAGCACCACGACCGGGCGCCGGCCGGTCAGCCCGCGCAGCAGCGCGGCGTAAGCCCGGGCGTCCTCGTGGTCGCCCGCGATGACCAGGCCGCCGGCGTCCGGCATGCCGCGGCGCACCTCGGTCAGCCGCTTGTCGGCGGCCTCGAGCACCCGGCTGACCCACTCCCCCGCCGGATCCAGGGCGGTCCGCCAGGCCTGCGCGATCTGGTCCTTGGTCATCGGCGTGCCCAGGGTGGCGGTGATCTCGTCCCCGGCCCGGGTGCGCCAGTGCATCTCGCCGGAGTAGGCGAGGAAGATCACCGGCCGGACCACGCCGTCCTCCAGCGCGGGACCGTAGCCGTAGACGTAGTCCGAGGCGCTGCGCCGGGCGCCGCCCGGTTCGTCGACGTAGCTGACGAACGGGATCGGGTTCGCGTCGCTGCGGAACGGCGTGCCGGTCAGCGCGAGCCTGCGCCGGGCCGGGTCGAACGCGTCCTTGACCGCGTCGCCCCAGGACAGCGCGTCGCCGGCGTGGTGGATCTCATCGAAGATGACCAGGGTGCGCCGGTTCTCGGTGCGCTGCCTGTGCAGCGCCGGGTGCGCGGCGACCTGGGCGTAGGTGACGGCGACCCCGGCGAAGTCGGCGCCGGCCCGGCCCTGGGAGTTCCGGTAGGCCGGGTCGATCGCGATGCCGAACCGGGCGGCCGCTTGCGCCCACTGGTGCTTGAGGTGCTCGGTCGGGGTGACGATGGTGACAGACATGGCCTCACGCCGGGCGAGCAGTTCGGCCGCCACCGTCAGCGCGTACGTGGTCTTGCCCGCTCCGGGCGTGGCGACCAGCAGGAAGTCACGCCGGGGAGTGCGGAAGTACTCGTGATAGGCATCCTTCTGCCAGCCGCGAAGACTCCGAAGGAGATCATCCCGAACGGTCTGGGTATGAGCCGCGTCAGATCGAGGGGTGGTCACGAGGCCGAAATGCTACTCTACTTTCCCGCTGGCCTCCGGGGCGCCCTTCGAGGCGCGCTTTGGCTCGCGGGAGGGTCAGTCGTCGCCCTCGCCGCCCGGGGGGAGCTGTTCGTAGATCTCCTTGCAGGTCGGGCAGACCGGATAGCGCTTCGGGTCCCGGCTGGGCACCCACACCTTGCCGCAGAGCGCGGTGACCGGCGTGCCGGTCACCATGCTGTCGACGATCTTGCTCTTGTCGACGTAGTGGGCGAACCGCTCGTGATCGCCGTCGCCGTGCGACGTCTTGGGCCGCACGTCCTCGTGGACCCGCGTCTCCTGCTCGGGAAGAACCTCAGTACCACTCACGTCGGCGAGTCTAGTTCAGTGCTGGTCTAGTTGAGGCCGGGGTCGTCGGGATAGGTGGCCACGAAAGCGAGTTCGCCGCCCTGGCGGCGCAGCACGGCCGGCCACAGCCGCCCGGGCTCGGCGCAGAACGCGTCGGACGGCTGGGCGGGCACCACGTACCAGGCGCCGTCGGCGATCTCCGCCTGAAGCTGCCCGGCGCTCCATCCGGCGTAGCCCGCGTAGACCCGCAGCGAAACGATCGCCGCGGCGAGCAGGCCGGGCGGGGCGTCCAGGTCGACCAGGCCGAGCCGGGCCATGGCGGGCGCGCCGTCCAGCGGATGCCAGCCCACCGGCTCGTCGGTGCCCGGCACGTGGGCGAGGGCGAGAGCGCTGTTCGGCGCGACCGGACCGCCGGTGAACACCACGGACGGGTCGGTGGCCAGCTCCGTCCACGCCTCGAGCACCTGGCCCACCGGGACCTTGGTCGGCCGGTTCAGCACCACGCCGAGGGTGCCCTGCTCGGATTCGTGCTCAACGATCAGGACGACGGTACGCCGGAAGTTGGGGTCCTCGAGCACCGGGGTGGCGACGAGCAGACGGCCTGCCAGAGCTTCCGATGCCATTTCGTCCATATGTCTATCATCGATCAGGATTCTGGGTCGCAGCGTCCCGGACCGCGACGGCGACCGACGAGGCGACGTCGGGGTGGAACACCGAGGGAATGATGTAGTGCGGCCCGATCTCGTCGGGTGATACCACGTCCGCGAGCGCCTGCGCGGCGGCGATCAGCATCTGGTCGCTGACGTGCCGGCTCTGTGCGTCGAGCAGGCCGCGGAACACGCCGGGGAAGGCGAGCACGTTGTTGATCTGGTTGGGGTAGTCGCTGCGGCCGGTGGCCACCACGGCCGCGTGCTGGCTGGCCGCTTCCGGGTCCACGCCGGGGGTGTACGTCGACCCGCAGCCGGTCGTTCCGCCCGGCGGTCACGTCCAGCGCGGTTACCACGCCACCGGCCTGCTCTACCGCCCGGGTGATCTCGCTGACCGCGCGGCCGCGGCTGGCCACCTCGAGCCGCACGGTGATGGAGTAGGAGACGCTCGGCGCCATCGCCACGTTGTTCCCGCCTTTCCGCTGGAATCCAGGGTACGGCCCGCACCGCGTAGGCTGGGAAGGTGAGCACGGAATCGGTCGTTACCGCCGTCCCTTACGAGGCGGGCACTGACGAAGAGGGCACTGACGAGCCGGGCGATCCGGGGCGGGCGCCCGGCGCCGGTCACGGGGACGGACCCGCGGTAGATGTCACCCGGCTGCGGGTCGCGCTGGCCCGGCTGTCCCGCCGCCTGCGGCGGCACGAGCTGGCCGGCCTGACGCCCACCCAGCTGGCGGCGCTGGCCACCGTCGAGCGGTCCGGGCCGATGCGGCTGGGCGACCTGGCCGCGATCGAGGGCATCGCGCCGTCCACGCTCACCAGGCTGGTGACCGCGCTGGAGGACAGCGGCTACGTGCGCCGGTTCGCCGACCCGCGCGATGCGCGCGCCAGTACCCTGGCCATCACCGCACGCGGCCACGAGGCACTGGAACGGA
Organism: uncultured Actinomycetes bacterium; assembly: GCA_963800415.1. Taxonomy (GTDB): domain Bacteria; phylum Actinomycetota; class Actinomycetes; order Streptosporangiales; family Streptosporangiaceae; genus Palsa-504. The sequence continues at coordinate 10,542 of CAWDBS010000085.1, read as the reverse complement.
TCCGGACCGAGAACACCATGGTGCTGACGGCGAGCCTGCAGCTGCTCACCGCGGCGCAGCGCTCCGCGCTGGCCGAAGCGCTGCCCGTGCTCGAGCAGCTGGCCGAGGCCGACCCGGCCGAGACGCGCAGCCGCTGACAGCTCTGCCGCGGCCGCGGCTCGCCGTGGCCGCTCAGAAGAGCAGCGCGGACAGGGCCGAGCGGGCCTTCTTGACCTGCGGATCGTTCGGCGGGAGGAGCTCGAACAGGCTGACCAGGTGCGCGCGCGCCCGCTCCCGCTCCTCGCCCGACGTCCGGCGCACCACGCCGAGCAGCCGGTCGAACGCCTCCTCGACCCGCCCGGACGCCAGCTCGAGGTCGGCCACCCGGGCCTGGGCGTCGACGTCACCGGGGTGTTCGGCGGCGTCGCGGCGGACCTGGGCCTGGTCGTAGGAGCTGACCCGGCGGATCAGGTCGACCTGGGCCAGCCCGGTCCTGGCCACCGGGTCGGCGGGATTGGCCGCCAGCTCCTGCTCGAATGCCTGCGCGGCGCCGTCCAGGTCACCGCGTTCCATGGCCGCGCGGGCTTCGGCATAGGCCGGAGGTATCGGCGGGGCGACCGGGGGCCCGGCGGGCCGGCCGCCAGCAGGCCCGCCTCTGGTCGGGACCCCGGCGCGGTTGTCAGCGGCGCCGTCCGCGCCGCCGTCCGCGCCCTCGGTGTCCGCGGCAGCGCCGGGGGGACGGGCGGCCAGCGGCATGCCCGTCTTCTCGGCGACCTCCAGGACCTGGTCGATCCACTGCCGGACCTGGGCCTCGGGCATGGCGCCGAGGAAGCCGTCCACCAGCTGGCCGCCGAGGACCGCCACCACCATGGGGATGCTCTGCACCTGCAGTGCCGCGCTCAGCTGGGGGTTGGCGTCCACGTCGACCTTGGCCAGGATCCACTGGCCGCCCGCTTCGGCGGCGAGCTTCTCGAGCACCGGCGAGAGCTGCTTGCACGGCCCGCACCACTCCGCCCACAGATCCATGATCACGGGCGTGGTGCGGGAGCGCTCCACGACGTCGGTGTTGAACGTTTCCTCGGTGACCTCGATGACGACGGCGCCGTCAGGCGAGGCCGAATCGGCGGCTGGGGACTGAGGCGCCTGCTGCCTGCGCTGCGCGGCCGCCTGCCGCGCACCCAGATCGACGGCACCGTAAAGCGAAAAATCTCGCGGCTGCATGATTCCATCCTGCCGCATGGTCGCGACTGGCTGGTCCGGGCCCCGGCCCTAGCGCGTCAGAGCTCGCGGCCGAGGTAGCCGATTCCGCTCTCGCCCGGGTCGGCGATCTTGAGCCATTCCCTGACTATAGTCAGGCAATGGAGCGGGCCATGATCGAGGCGGTCCGGCGGTTCAACCGGACCGTCACGCAGCGCGTCGGCGCGCTGAACGACGCCTTCCTGGCCCGCGGCCGCCCGCTCGGGCAGGCGCGGTTGCTGTGGGAGGTCGGCCCGGACGGTCGCGATGTCAGGGACCTGCGCGCCCGGCTGGACCTGGACTCCGGCTACCTGAGCAGGCTGCTCCGGGCGCTGGAGCACGACGGGCTGGTCACCGTCGAGGCGAACGAGGCGGACGGCAGGCTTAGGACCGCGCGGCTGACCGCCGCCGGAGAAGCCGAACGAGCCGAACTCGACCGCCGCTCCGACGAGGCCGCCGCCTCCCTCCTGGGCGCGCTCACCGAGCGGCAGCGTGGCCGGCTGGTCACCGCCATGGCCGACGTGGAACGGCTGCTGACCGCCTCCGCTGTCGTGGTCGGCGAGCGCGACCCCCGGGACCCCGACGCCCGGCAGTGCCTGCGGGCCTACGTCGACGAGCTGTCCGGCCGCTTCGACGGCGGCTTCGACCCGGCCCGGAGCATCTCCGCCGCCGACCACGAGATGATCCCGCCCGCGGGCCTGTTCCTGGTCGCAACCCTGCACGGAGAGCCGGCCGGCTGCGGCGCGCTGAAGTTCCACCCCGGCGCGCCCGCCGAGATCAAGCGGATGTGGGTCGCCCCTTCGGTCCGCGGGCTGGGCCTGGGCCGCCGGCTGCTGGCCGAGCTGGAGGCCCGCGCCGCCGCGCGCGGCGTCCGTGTGCTGCGACTGGAGACCAACCAGGCCCTCGCCGAGGCGATCAGCCTGTACCGGGCGGCCGGCTGACCGCGAGGTGCCGGCGTTCAACGACGAGCCCTACGCCCACCACTGGTTCGAGAAGGCGCTGTCTTCTTCCGGGCGTACTTCCGGCTTACCGCGATGATTTCCGGCCAGGCCAGGCGTCGACCCCGCGCACCGCCCGCTGTTCGACCGCGGCGGCCATCGCCGACGACGAGCTTCTCGCCCTGGTCAGCGCCGCCCTGGAACCCTGACCGGGAGGACTCTTGCGGTTCGACGCTGGCCGCGGCCTGACGTCATTTGCCCGCGGTCACGGCTTTCAGCTCTTCTAGCGACTCCCGGACGAGCTGCGGCAAGTCTGGCTGGCTGGTCGCGTTGATCCAGCGTTCGAACGCGATCCTGAAGACAGCGATCCCCGCCTCGGCCGCCAGGCTTGCGGCTGGCTCTGGGACGCCGCGCCGGCGCAGCGCGTCGGCGAGCGCCGAGGCGAGTGATGCGAGCTTGATCAGCTCGCGCTCTCGCAGCTCCGCGTTCGCGGCAATGACGGCCTGGCGCTGCCGGGCGTATTCGCGGCGCTCCTGGAGCAGGGCCCCGGCAGCCTCCACGGCCGCGGCGACCGCGTTGATCGGCGCCGCGGTATCGGGCGCGCTGGCGACGGCGCTGACGAAGTACTCCTGCAGTGTGCCCGCGCCCGCGAACAGGACCTCGCGCTTGTCGGCGAAGTACCGGAAGAACGTCCGCTCCGTGAGGCCCGCCCGCCTGGCGATCTCCGCCACCGTGGTCTGCTCGAACCCGCGCTCGATGAAGAGCTCCATGGCCGCCTGCTCAAGCCGACCGCGCGCGTTCGGCTCCCATCGACCCATGCCCCGATAGTACTTGATGACAGTAGCTGACATCAGTGCCGAGTTCCTGACCGGGCCCAGGGAGCACGCCCGGGATGCCCGCTGGGTGGAACCCAGTCTGGTCGGCGAGGTCGTGTTCGCCGAGTGGACGGCCGGCGGGAGCCTCCGCTAGCGCGGCGGTTCGGCGTAGCCGCGGGTATAGGCGTAGCGCACGGCCTGGCCGCGGTCCCGCGAGCCTGTCTTGGCGAAGATCCGGTTGACGTGCGTCTTCACCGTTGCCTCGCTGACGAACAGGGCTCGGGCGATCTCCCGGTTGGTCTTGCCCGCCGCGATGAGGCGGAGTACCTCGACCTCGCGTGGCGTCAGGTCGTCCTCGGCCGTCCCGCCCGGCTCGGCGGCCGCGGCGGGCGCGCGGACGGCTGCCGACAGCAGCCGCTGCTGCACCTCAGGGTCGAGCACCGCCTGACCGGCCGCCGCGGCCAGCACGGCCCGGCCGATCTCGGCGCGGGTGGCGTCCTTGGTCAGGTAGCCGAGCGCGCCCGCCTGCAGGGCGCTGATGATCGACTCGTCGTCGGAGTACGTGGTCAGCACGACCACCTGGGTCTGCGGGTGGCTGGCCCGGATGCGCCGCGTCGCCTCCACCCCGTCGAGGCGCGGCATGTTCAGGTCCATGAGGACGACCTGCGGGTCCTTGGCCGCGACGATCTCGGCGGCGGCCTCGCCGTCCTCCGCCTCGCCGATCACGGCGATCCCGGGCACGGTGCCGAGCAGCAGCACCAGGCCCTCGCGGACGGCGGACTGGTCGTCCGCGACGACGACGGTGACCGGCCCTGGGTTCTCGGTCATGCTGGGTTCTCGGTCATGTCGGAATCTTGAGGCATACTCGCCAGGTTCCGGCGGCCGGCCCCGCCTCGAGCGTGCCGCCGGCCAGGGCGGCACGCTCCCGCAGGCCGGTCAGCCCCGCCCCGGCCCCGGTGATGGCGAGCGGGCCCTGGTCACCGGCTGGGGGCAGCGGGTTGGCCACGCTGACCGTGATCTGGCCGGGCTCGAAGCCTAGGCCGAGCGTGACGTGCTGGCCGGGCGCGTGCTTGCGCGCGTTGGTCAGGCCTTCCTGCGCGGTCCGGTACGCAACCTGGGCAGCCTGCTCGGGCAGCGGCCGCGGCTCGCCGGTGACGGTGAAGTGCACCGCCAGGTCACCAGCCGCGCGGTACTGGCCGGCCAGCGACGCCAGCTGCTCGGGCAGTGGCGCCGCGTCGTCGCGCAGGGCCAGGATCGCCCGGCGGGCGGCCGCCAGGCCCTCCCGGGTCAGCGTCCCGGCCCGGTCGATGCACTCGACCGCCTTGACGAGCTCGGGGTTGTCCGCGGGCAGCGTGCCGGCGGCCAGCAGCCCCTCGGCGGCCTGCAGGTTGACCGACACCGCGGCCAGCGAGTGGGCCAGCACGTCATGGATGTCACGGGCGATCCGGGCTCGCTCGGCGAGCGCGGCGGCGTGCGTCTCGGCCTCCCGGGCGCGCCGGGTCTCGGCTAGCGTACGCTGGGCTTGTTCGGCCCGGACGAGGATCTCGCGGCGGGTCAGGGCCACGCTCCACAGCCCGGCGAAGGCGAACGGGTAGCCCAGCAGCACCCCGGTGGGCGCCCCGGTGGCCAGCGCCGCGACCAGGAACGCGGCCACGGTCTCGGCCATGATGGCCAGCGACGCCTCGGTCGGCAGCCGCACGCCCGCGCTGAGGGCCGCCGCGCAGCCGACGGCGACCGCCGGGCTGCTCGGCGACAGCCCGGCGAGCACGCCGCCCGCCGCTCCCATTACGGCCAGGCCGCCGAGATTCATCCAGCGCCTCGCTGAAGTGCCTCACTAAGGAGTTCGAAGTGGACGCCAGCGTCTGGATCCTCAACCTCGTTATCCTGGCCGCCGTCCTGTTCAGCGACCTCGGCCAGCGCAATGTAGGCCCGCTGCGGCTGCTGCGCCCGTTCATCACCGCGGCGGTCGTGGTCCCGTTCTTCATCAAGGGCGGCGCGGTCTCGGGTAACGGCCTGGCCGTGGAGATCGCCGGGGCGGCCGCGGGCCTGGCCCTCGGCATCCTCGCCGCCACGCTGATCCGGGTTCGTTACGACGCGCAGTCCGGCCGGGCCGTCTCCCACGCGGGCCTGCCGTACGCGCTGGTCTGGATCGTGGTGGTGGCCGCGCGCCTGTACTTCGCGTACGGTGCCAACCACGTGTTCGGCGCCTCGCTCGGCAGCTGGATGGCCACGACCCACATCACTGTGGGCGCCCTGACCGACAGCCTCATCTTCCTGTCCATCGCCATGCTGCTCGCCCGGACCGGGATCCTCGCGGTCAAGGCCCGCGGGGCCACGGCCCGCGCCCGGCAGGCCGGGGACCCGGCCGTCCTGACCGGATCGAGCTACGCGGTCAGCGCCCGCTGACACCGCCAGGCGTCGTGCCCCGCGGGCCCTTCCGGGCCCGCGGGGCACTTCTGTTCGGGCGCCTTTCGCCACCCGGCGGCGAGCGGTTTCAATGCGCTGCTGGCCAGGGCGGGAGTGGGCCCATTGGGGCCTTAGCGCTGGGAGGCGCCAGCGGGCCTATTGTTAGCCTTGGCCTGCATCCAGGTGAGGCAAACAGGACAGGACAGGGATGACATCGGCACCGCTGAGGTTCGGCCTGGTCGGCACCGGTTACTGGGCGCGCATCGCGCACGCGCCCGCGCTCGCCTCCGCCGAGGGCATCGAGCTGACCGCGGTCTGGGGCCGGGATCCGCAGGCCGCGGCCGCGCTCGCAAAGGCCCACGGCGCGGCCGGGTACCAGGACGTCGCCGCGTTCCTGGCCGCCGTCGACGGCGTCGCGTTCGCGGTCCCGCCCGACGTGCAGGCGCCCATCGCCGCGACCGCCGCCCGGGCCGGCAAGCACCTGCTGCTCGAAAAGCCCCTGGCCACTACCGAGGCCGGGGCGGACGACCTGGTCGAGGCGGTCACTCAGGGCCAGGTCGCGTCGGTCGTCTTCTTCACCCTCCGGTTCCAGACGGCCATTCGGGCGTGGCTGGCCGACGTCACGGCGCGCGGCGGCTGGTCGGGTGGCCTGGCCTGGTGGTTCGGGTCGTCGCTGCTCGAATCCAGCCCGTTCAACACCCCGTGGCGGCGGGACAAGGGCGCGCTGTGGGATCTCGCCCCGCACCTGATCGCGCTGCTGTGGGCCGCCCTCGGGCCGGTGGCGTCGGTGACCGCCGACGCGGGCCCGGTGGACGTCAGCCACCTGATCCTGCACCATCAGGGCGGGGCGAGCAGCACGGTGTACCGTGTCGCAGAACGGCGGCGAGGCGGCCGGGGGCTTCGAGGGGTTCTTGGGGGAAGCTCCGGCCGGTCGGCTGCGCCGCCTGCGGCGGACGATCCGCTCCCGCCGCTGCGGACCGCGCTGGCCGAACTCGCCGCCAACATCCGCGCCGGGCGGACCGAGCATCCGTGCGACGTGAGGTTCGGCCGGGACGTGGGCCACGTCATCGTCGAGGCCCAGCGTCAGATCGACCAGTGGCGGACGGACCCGCGGCGGACGGACTCAGCGGCGGCCGGCAGGCCGGGCGGGCGGGTGGGCGGTGATCGGGATGAGCGGGTCGCGTCCGTGGCCGGGCTTGCCGGGACGCACCATGCGCCTCGGTAGCATCCCTTGTGCTACGGTGACACAATGAGTGACATCCCGGAGGGCGAGCTGAATCCGCTCCCGATGAGCGCCGGGCAGCCCGCCGAGGGTACCGAGGGCCGGGCCGCCTCTCGTGAACGGGATCCCGGCCCGCGTCGCGCGCGGAAGCCACCGAGCGGACGCCGGCCCGGCACCGCATCGGGATCAGGGAACTGCGCCAGCACGCGAGCGTCTACGTCGACCTCGCGGAGAAGGGCTACACGGTGGACATCACCAACCGGGGGCGGCTGGTGGCACAGCTCATCCCGGTCAGGGAGCCGGGCAGCCCGCTGGAACGCCTGATCGCGGCCGGGATCATCGAGCCGGCCGAGGAACCGGGCGGCGTCGGCGACCTTGAGCCTTACCCGGCTCCGAACGTACGGGCCGCCGCCCGGCGGCCGGATCGGAGCGAGGCTCCGGGCCGGGGTGGGGCTCCGGGCCCGGGTGGGCCGGGGAGTCGGCAGTGATCTACCTCGACTCCTCCGCGCTGGTCAAGCTGGCCTTGACGGAACCCGAATCGGCGGCGCTGGCGCGCTGGCTCGCCGAGCGGGCCGGGCAGCCGCTGGTGTCGAGCGCGCTGCACCGGGCGGAGGTGCCACGGGCCGTCTGGCAGGCCGAACCCGGCGCGCTGCCGCGCAGCTACAAGTTGATCAAGCGCATCGCGCGGGTGGCGCTGAGCGCTGATGTGCTGGACAACTCGGCCACCCTGCCGCCGCAGCAGCTCAGCCCGGCGCAGGCCATCCACCTGGCCTCGGCGCTGGCCGTGAAGCGGGATCTGACCGCGTTCGTGACCTACGATGAGCGCCTGCTCGCCGCGGCCAAGGACGCAGGGCTTCCGGTTGCCTCGCCTGGTTCGCGCTAGCTGTTTGCCCGCCCCGGCCCCGCTGATCGCGCATCGTTTCGCCGACGTGAACGCCTAGACGCGCCGTTCGCCGATCCGGATTAATGGGCTAAGTCGCTTGCGGTACCAAAGGACGTCCGTTCCCGATGGGAAGTCCTGGACGCAGCCCGCCAGTTCGTAGCCGTTGCGCTCGTACAGAGCCCGGGCCTGGAAGGCGTAGGTGAAGTGGACGGTCTGCGAGCATCCGCGCGCCGCCGCCTCGGCTTCGGCGGCGGCGATGAGCCGCGTCGCCAGGCCCCGCCCGCGCAGCCCCGGCGCCACCCACAGGCTCTGCAGTTCGCAGCAGTCGCCCCAGGTCCACCCGCTGATGCCGGCGACGACCTGGCCGGCGTCGCGGACGAAGATCGCCAGGTCGGCTTCGTCGCCGAGTCCCATGGCGGCGGACGCCTCACGGCGGATCTGCGTTTCGAGGAATTCGAGGTCGGCCGGATCCGGATGGTCCTCGACGCGGAATTCCGCGGTGGCCGGCTCCTCAGGCACCGGCGATCTGCTCGATCAGCGAGATGTCGTCGAAGTAGGTCCGGTAGGACCGGATCTTCCCGTCGCGGAAGTCGGCCACGGTGACGCCGGGCAGCCGGATGTGCCGTCCGGTTGCCTCCAGCACGGTGTCCTCGCTGAGGACGAGCGGCCCGGTGTGATCGGCTTCGACGAGCCATTCGGCGTACGCCTTGTTGCCCACTTCGTCCAGTCCGCGGAACGTGATCACGACGCCGGAGAACGCTTCCTCGCGCAGGGCCGACAGGGCAGCCAGTGCTGCCAGCCCGGACACGGCGGCGTACGGCGACCAGCCGGTCACGTCGCCGGTGAACAGAGTCGTCAGGTCAGCCGGTACGGCACCGATCTCGGCCATCAGCGCGTCCGCCAGCACCTGCCTGCGTGAGCCGCTCATGTCATCCCCCTGTTCCTGCCGGGAACCGATCTGCCCGGCATCTTCTGGTAATCCGGCATCTTCGGGTAATAGGGCATGCGGTCAGGTCCCGAGTATCTTCGCCTTGGCCGCGGTGAACTCCTCGTCTGACAGCGCGCCCGAGGCGTGCAGCTGTGCGAGGTGCTCGATCTCATCGGCCGGGTCCGCCGCAGGGGGCGCATACTGCGCCTGGTCCTGGCCGTCGCCGGCAGGCGCCTGATCCTCGGCAGGCGCCTGATCCTCGGCAGGAGCCTGGTCGTAGGCCTGCTTACGCTCGTGGTGGACAAGCGCCGCTCCGCCCACCGCTCCGGCCACCAGCGCCCGCCGCCTTACCCGTCGCCTGAAACCCATGGAGAACTCCTTCGCGTTCGTCCGGCCGACTTGCGTCTGCCTGGGCAGTGTGCGTCCATCGTCGCATCGCTAGTCTGACACGAACTATCCGCATTCGGCACACGAACGAACACCAGTCACCCAGCGGGCTACGATGCTGGCGTGCGGACGCCGATCAGGAACCCGACGGACCCTATGTACGCGGAGTTCGAAGTACACCGGACGATGATCTGCGACCGCGTTCGCACCGGGGCCTTCCGGCGTGCGATCGACTCGGTGGTGCGCCCCGGCGACATCGTTCTGGACGTCGGGGCCGGAAGCGGCATCCTGAGCGTGTTCGCGGCGCGGGCGGGTGCTGCGCGCGTCTACGCGGTGGAGCGGACATCGGCCGCCGTCCTGGCGCAGGAGCTCGCCGCCGCGAACGGGGCCGCGGAGATCGTCCAGGTGATCCACGGCGACGTCACCGACATCGAGCTGCCGGAACGTGTCGATGTGATCGTCTCGGAGTGGCTCGGCGGGTTCGGGATCGACGAAGGGATGCTCGTCCCGGTCATCGTCGCCCGTGATCGCTGGCTCAAGCCGGGCGGGGTCATGATCCCCCGCCTGGTCATGGCGTGGGCCGCGCTGGTGCACGACCGCTATCTCGGGGAGATGGTGGAGTTCCTGCGGGACAACCCGTACGGCCTGCGGTTCGATGACCTGGTCGACAAGACCGTCAACGAGATCTTCTATTCCGGCACCTTCCGGCACCTCGCGGCGGGTGACAAGCGCTCCGGGGCGGCCCGGCTGTGGACGACCGACGCGGGCCTGATCCCGCTTCAGCAGGCGCAGGCGCCGCACGAAGCCGAGACGGTGCTCTCCGTCCGCGACTACGGAACGGCCAACGCGCTGGCCCTGTGGTTCAGCGCCCAGCTCGCGCCCGGCATCTCACTCTCTGTGGGACCCGGCGATCCGCCGACGCACTGGGGGATGACGACGGCCCCGCTGCGCTCGCCTGTGGACCTCACGCCCGGCATGTCCGTCCGCGCCAGGATCAGGACCGCCCCGGCCCGGCCGGCCGGGACCTGGACGAGCTGGGCCATCGCGCTGCCAGGCGCCGACTGGGAGGAGCACGACGAGCAGGCGATCTGGGAAGAGATCGACGACTGAGCAGTCTCAGCGGGATCAACCCCTCGCCGACCTCAGAGCTCAGTTTGCGGCTGCTGGGGGTCGATCCGTTCGGTGGCTGAGGGTGTGTCTGGGTGACTCGCCGAATAGCACCCGATATTGGGCAGCGAAACGACTGAGGTGCCAGAAACCCCAATCCGTCGCGGCATGGCTGACGGCATTGCGCAGGCGGGGTCCCTCGATGAGTTCGCGCCGTACCGCGTTGAGCGCGGCGACACGCAGGTAGGCGGTCGGAGACATCTGGTAGCACTCGTAGAAGGCGGAGCGGACTCGCCGCTCTGACACGCCTGACGCTGCGCAGAGGCCGGCGAGTGTCACGTTCTGGTACCGCCATTTCCTGGCGTAATCCTCGCAGGTACGAACGATCCTTGCGCTCGTGAGGCGAGCAGATTGATACGGCACGCTACGACTCGAATCGCTGGCGAGCGAGCGCACTGCGATCTCGAGGACGGCCCGTTCAATCGCGTCGGCTTCGCGCTTTGCCAGCGCTGCGTCTTTGCCCTGATTGACGGTATGGGAGAGGAGATCGAAGGCTCTGGTCAGGCCGCCCCGGTCAACGACCGAAGCGACACGGAACTCACCTTTACCGGGAAGGTGCGATTTGACACCAAGTGCGGTCG
>CAWDBS010000084.1:0-77195 GCA_963800415.1 uncultured Actinomycetes bacterium | reverse complement strand
CACCGTTACCTCCTCCAGGCGGAACTCCAGGCTGCCGTCATGCATCACGACGTCGAGGAACTCCACCACGTTGGGCTGCAACGCTGCTGCCGCGATCCGCTGGCCGCCGATCCGCTGCGGGTTCACGACCCGGGTCGCGCCGGCTCGCCGCAGCTTCGGCTCCGACGCCTCAGTGCGGGCGCGGGCGACGATGACAAGGTCAGGCCGCAGCGCCCGGGCGGACAAGGTCACGTAGACGTTCTCCGCATCAGTGTTGATCGCGGTGACCAGGGCCGTGGCCCGCATGATGCCCGCCTTGCGCAGCACGTCGTCGTCGGTGACGTCGCCGATGAGCGCGGGATGCGCGACCTCCGCCACCCGTTCCGGGTCGACGTCGACCACGACCACCGCAGCGCCCTGCCCGGCCAGGTAGCCAGCAACCGCGCGGCCCACCCGGCCCCACCCGCAGACGATGACGTGCCCGCTCAGCCGGGCGATATCGCGTTCCATCCGGCGCCTTCCGAAGTGCTGGCGCAGGTGACCTTCCACCAGCGATTCGAGTACCACGCTAAACGCGTACAGCGCCGTGCCGACCCCGGCGAGGATCAGGACGATCGTGAATATCTTCCCCGCCGTGCCCAGCGGGTGCACCTCGCGGAACCCGACCGTGGTAATCGTGGTGACCGTCTGGTACACCGCATCCAGGAGGCCGTACCCGAGCACGACATAGCCGATGCTGCCAGCGACCACGACCCCGAGCACCGCCAGCAGCGCGACCCCGAAGCGCCGGACATTGCTCACCAGGCAATTGTGACCGCACCCGGCCGGGCCCGCTGGCGCATCCGGTTCGTATCTCGTTAGCGTCAAGCCAGCCCTGTGCCGCCCGGACAATCGATTGGGTGGCTGACCTGCGCTGTCGCCCGCAGCCTGCAGGGCTCGATTACTGGATCTGGCCTGAGCAGCGTGCCGGGCGGGGATCATCGCTGAGTGATCATCTCGATTGCCTGCCTGATCGCGCGCCGCCTGCTCGGCTGCCCGATGGTGCTGGCCCGGCGTGAGGTGTCCAAGGACGCCGGACTCCCCGATCTCCGGCACGAGAACGAGGTCTTGCGCCGCCAGATCAGCCGGGTCCGCTACCGGCCGGGCGGCCGGCTGTGGCTCGCGGCACTGTCGCGGCTGATCCGCCGGCACCGGTGGGGCGACGTGTTTGCGGTGACCCCGGCGACGCTGCTCGCCTGGCACCGGCGTCTGGTCACAGCCACATGGGACTACACAAGCCGACCGCGTCCCGGGCGGCCGTCCACGCCAGCCGCGGTCCGCATGGCGACGGGCAATCCGGCGTGGGGGCACCGGCGGGTGCAGGGCGAACTCGTCAGGCTCGGCCACCCGGTCGCGGCCTCCACGGTGTGGCAGATCCTGCATGCCGCCGGGACCGGCCCCGCGCCCCGCCGCGCGGGCCCGACATGGAAGCAGTTCCTCCGCGGCATCCTCGCGGCCGGCTTTGTCCACGTGGACACCATGCTCCTGCGGCGCCTCTACGCGCTGATCGTCATCGGGCACGGCACCCGCCGCGTCCACCTGATACTGCACCTACCGGCTATGGCGCGCCGTGCCCGGGAAATTTACGTACTGCTGCCATCTCGTCATCACAGTGCGGGCATGACAGCTAGTACCGTCTTGGGATGGGACGTGCGGCGAGCATGTACGCGGGTGTGTCCTGCACGCCAGCCGCCGGGAGCATCGGCTTGATGCGCTGGCGCCTGGCGCGGCAGTGATGGCCGAGGGTTCCTGGCTGCTGCTGTTCGTGGCGGGGGTGGCGGTGAGCCTGGGCGCGAGCTGGCTGCTGGTCGTCCGGCTGGAGCGGATCGGGGAGCGCGCCGGGTTGTCGGAGGCATGGCTGGGGCTGGTCGCGGCGCTTGCCGCTGATGCCCCGGAGATTACCTCCGCGGTGACCGCCCTGGCGCGCGGTCAGGCCAGCGTGGGAGCGGGGGTGGTGGTCGGCTCCAATGTGTTCAACCTGGCGGCTCTGCTGGGGCTCAGCGCGGTGGTGGCCGGGCGGATCGCGTTCCATCGCCGGGTGGTGCTGCTGGCCGGGGTCCCCGGGGTATGGGTCGCCGCGGTGTGCCTGCTGACGGTCGCCGCGGTGCTGCCGCCGGCGGCCGGGCTGGCGCTGACCGCGGCGGTTCTGGTGCCTGGCATGGCTGTGCTGGGCATGCGCCGCGCCCGGATGGAACGCCTGCGGCTTCCGGCCAGGTGGACGAGCTGGCTGATAGCGGCGGTCCATGAGGAGGAGGCCGAGCTTGCCGAGGCGATCAGGCCCCGCCCGGGTACCTGGAGGGACGGGCTCGCCGCGGCGGCTGCCTTGATCACTGTGGTCGGGGCGAGCATCACCATGGAACAGGCCGCCACCGCCCTCGGCCGCCGTTACGGCGTCGCGGATATTGTCGTGGGCGGGCTGGTGCTGGCCGTGGTTACCAGCCTGCCGAACGCGGTGGCGGCGGTCTACCTCGCGATGCGCGGCCGCGGGGCCGCGGTGCTTAGCACCGCGCTGAGCAGCAACGCGCTCAATGTCATGATCGGGTTGCTGGTCCCGGCGAGCCTGACCGGGCTGGGGCCGCGGTCCGGGCAGGCCACGCTGGTGGCCGCGTGGTATGCGGGCCTGACCGTGCTCGCGCTGGCGTTCGCTTACCGCGGTCGCGGCCTGGGCCGGCTACCGGGCGCGGTGATCATCGCGGCATACCTGGCGTTCGTGACCGCGCTGGTCATCAGCGTGCAGCAGGCAGGTGTCCGCCCGGCGGCTGCCATCTTTCCCGCCGCCGGCGTCACCGCTGCCGGTGTCGTGCTGCTCACGTGGCCGGCCCAGTGGCGGACTGTGCCTGTCCGCCCGGGCGGACTGTGGCAGCGGGAGTCGGTGCTGCCCGGATGGAGCATCGGGCGCCTGTGGCGGCTCAGCCTCATCTTGTGCTGCGTGGTGGCGGCCTGCGACGCGGCCAGCGGGCCCCGCCTGATCCTGATCGGCCTGCTGATCGCTGGCCCGTGCTGTGCGCTGCTGACCGCCCGCTGGGCGCTGACCGCCGCGGTCGGCGGCTTCGCCGTGGTGCTCGGGGTCGTGCTGGGCGTGCCCGACCAGATCTTCGCGACCATCACCCAGTACGCGTTCCTGGCCGCCGTCGCAACCGTCGGAACGACCGCCACCGTCGGCGCGGCAGTCCTCCAGCGCCAGCGTCCATGATCGCCGTCCGGATTGGCTGCAACTACTGCTCACCGGACAGGTACTCCACCGACCTCGTGTGGCGATGAGACCAGCGCCGCACGTGAGCACACCACGGCTTAACCTGGAGGTGAGCGATCCTTCTTTTCTTACTGAGCTGAAGGACCGCATCCCCGATCGTGCGCTCGTCGCCGTCGCGGATGGAGGCAATCAGCCGCCGCACAAGCTGCCTGAGCGATCGGTGGCGGGCTCGTGCCGCCTGCCTGGGTTCGTATCATCCACGGAGCCCAGGCTCGTCTTCTGGCGACGCGCCAGCGCCGTTGAGGTGGCCATGCTTACCCGTGCACGTGATCCCGCGTCTGCGGTAACTGGCGCGTTCGCCACCTTAACCCGGCTTTCCCGGGAAGGAACCGAACCACGCCGGATCACCCGCGACGTATGACCCGCCGGCGCTCAGCCGGCCGAATCGCAGGCATGATCGTCTGACTGGCAATCCGGCTGGTGGTACCCGCGGTCATCATTCTCCTCATGACCGCCGGCGGACCGCGGCAGCGGGGCGGCGCGACCGGCGCAGGCCGGCGAAGCCCGCCGCGGTCAGCAGCGCCCCGGCCGCGATCGTCAGCAGCCATGGCGCGGGATCCGCGGGCAGGCGGGGCGCGGTTCCGCCGAAGCCGGCGGAGGCTCCGCCCTTGGGCATGATCTGGCTGCCGGCCGCGTCGGTCAGCACATCGATCTTCAGCCCCGAGGAGTCGTCAAGCACCACGATAGTGTGCACCGTGCCGGCCGCCAGCGTGACCGGCATGGCGGCGTGCCCGCCCGGCGCGGTGACCTGCACCGTGAGCGCGCCCGGCGAGACGGCCGTGTAGGGCGTGGCCAGTCCGAAGGCCAGTTGCCGGGCCAGGACTTCCGGTCCGTAGCTGACCGTCACCAGGTGCTCTTTGAGCGATGCCTGCAGGACCCGGACGACCGCCTTGCCCGTCGGCGTGGTCATCTGGTCCTTCAGCACCTCCGTCCGCAGGCCGGGGTCGGGACCGAGGGCAGCCAGGGTGTAGGCGGTCCCTGCGCTCACCGTGAAGCTCGTGGTCAGCGCGGGAGCGCTGGACGCCGGCGCGCCGAAGCCGCGCATCGCCACCGTGTACTGGCCCGGGCTGACCGCCATGTAGGCCGAGACGTCGCCGTAGCTGACGTCCCGCAGCACAATCGGGTGCCCGGGATCGCCGAACGGGTACATGTACATGTCCATGGCGGGCGCCTTGGGGGACAGATGGGCGATCCGGACCCATCCGCCTGGCCCGGCCGCGGGTGCCGCGGCCTTAGACGCGGCGGACGCCGCGGGTGATGTGGCCGCGACCAGGGCAGCAGAGCCCCCGAGCAGCGTGGTGATCATAGCCAGCCGGGCAAGAGGCCGGAGGAGCCGCATGATTACTTTCCTCTCATCTGGTTTGTGCCCACCCCAGAGGTAATGCGCCCGCGACCGCGGCCGGGCGCTGTGGTTCAGCTGTCAGGACCGGCGTCAGCAGCCCCAGCGGGCTCGGCGCGGCGAACTCGATGGTCAGCACGGCCTGGCCGTCGATCGTGGCGTGAGCGGGCAGGTACGCAGGGTTCTGGGCACGCACCAGGGCCAGCGGCGCCGCCAGGCCGACCGCTTTGTTCCCGCGGGCGGCGCTGGTGATCGTTACACCCCGGAGCAGCACCTGAGCGCCGGGCGAGGCATCACCGAACGCGGTCACGCGGAACGAGTACTGGGACGCCAGCGCCGCCAGCGTCGCCAGCAGGCGGGAATCCACCTCGCCCGCCCGGAGTTGCGCGACGTCCTGAGCGGTGAAGTGGATATGCCAGTTCCGGGCCAGCTCAGATCCCGCGCTGCGGCGGGCGGCCAGATCGGCCCGCAGCGCAGACTGGTACGCGGCCGCCCCGCCGGGCTCGACCGCGCGGACCTCGATCCGGGTACCGCCCGAGCCGAAGCTCGCCACCAGCGCAGGCGCGTCCTCATCGGCGAGCTGGCCGCGGACCGACGGGTAGGTCACCAGCACGCTGGCGCCGAGCGGGCTGGCCGCCCCGGATCGCAGCGGCATCAGCCGGCCCGCGGAGACGCCCTGCGCCTGCAGCGCGGCGCACATGTCGGGGTAACACGCGACGATAACGTCGCCGCTGACCTGGGCGGCCACCCAGGCGGCCGCCTGGGACCGTGCCGCGGCCATGGACGAAGCGCCGTCATGGCCGGCGGAGCCGGTGCCGCCTGCCGGGGCAGGGCCCGCGGCCGGCGCTCGCGCGGCCGGCGAAGAAGTGCCGGTGAGCCGGACGACGACCGCCGCGACCAGCGCCAAGATCAGGACGAGGGCCGCCAGGCGCCAGCGCGAGGGCGCCGACCGCCGCGCCACCGATAGCTTGATGGTCGTGGCCAAGACCCGGCCCCACGATGGGGTGGGGCCGGCGCCCGGCAGCACGTTCCTACGTGGCGTGGGATCGCCGGTGCCCTCGCCCACACTCACCACCCCCAGGCGCCTTCGGCGCCGCGGCCATCGGGGCTAGCAGAGCACACGAACTCGCCCGGCTCAACCGAAATGGCCCAATTGGTTATTATTTGGCCCAAGATGCCTTAAACCGCCCTGCCGCGACGGGGCGCTAGCCCGGGCGCGGGCCACCCGCCGGCCGGCCGTGACATCAATGCCGGCGCGCCGGCACTGCGCTCAGTGCCCGGCCAGCCGGAGCAGCATGAACTGCCTGATGCCCAGCAGCCGGAACATGGCTCGCATGGCCGGGCTGTACGCCGCCCGGACGCTGGGCCCGGCCTGCGCCCAATCGGCCAGCTCCGGCCGGTTCACCTGGTACTCGACGCCATTCAGCCGGATGGAGCAGCCGCCCGCGGCGAGTACGTTGCGTGACCAGTCCGATTGGTTGCCGGACGTCAGCGGGATCACGAAGGTGTCACCGATGAGGCGGGCCCCGACCGGGGTCACGTACTGCCGCCCCGACTTGCGGCCGGCGTGGCGGATCTGCGCCGCCATCCGGACGTGCTGGCGGCCGGCCAGCTTCATCATGGCCGGGTTGAGCGCCCTGGTCATCGGGCCCATCACCACCCGGACGAACCGGGATGGCCTGACAACAGCCGGCGTTCCCTGGCCAGGCGCGGCTTCGTGGGTGTCCGGAGCGCTCATCATCGTGCTCCCTCGTCCGCGTGCCTGCGCATGATCGCGGGCGGCAGCGGCCCGTCCTGGCGGGCTCGTCGTAGCGTCGCCGCCCACTAGGCCAGATCGTCGAGAGCCCCAGCCAGCGGTAGTGGCGCCGGTGCTGCCCGCCGAGACCGGGCATCCAGCGCGGTACGCGCGCCCGCTACCTGATCAAGCACAACGATTCAGGGCTGCTGCCCGTAGGAAACGCCAGGCGCTCCGGTTGTGCTGTGCCCCGCTCGGTTACAGAGGTTAGGCCGGGGTCTCGTCTGATGATGTGCAGCGTGTCGGCGTGATGCCGGCCGGTGTTGATCTATGCCGGGTGCATGAGGAAGCTTCGCTCGGGGCCACCCTCAACTGGGGCAGAGCCGCTCCGGTTTTCGTGGCCGCGATCCTCATCCTCCGGTTCACCTCGGTCCGTGTCACCGTCAGCACCCGAGGCAGGCCTCTGCGGCGCGGCGGCCAGGGAAGGCACTGGGCTGCCGCAGTGGGCCGCGGTAAGGCGGTGCCTGTCCTGGGGTTCGCTGCCGGGCAATGCTTATCCGGTCATGCAGCTAGAAGCGGGCACGGGACCAGCTGCGACCGCTGTCCCTTGTCATGTACAGGTGGCTGCCGATGTCCGGGCGTCCCTCGACCGCGACCCCCTGGGTGGCTGTGGTGAAGCCGAAGTCAGTCAACCCCGCGCCACCGTCAAGCAGCGTCAGCACGGTCTGCCAGGTCTGCCCGCCGTTGCTGCTGGCGTAGATCCAGGTCGCGCCCGAGCTGGTGGCGATGAACACGTGCCCGGGCTGGGGCTGCGCCAGGCCCCCGCCGATCCCGCCAAGCGGCGCCTGGCCGGCCCGGGTGAAGCTGGCTCCGCCGTTGCGCGATGAGTACACCACCTTCCCCGACGAGCCCATGCCCGACGACCCGGCGCACAGCAGCGTCACCTGCTGCGTGTCATAGGCGGCGAGGCTGTCCACCCCGAAAGCCCCGCAGGGCACGGGTTCCTGGACCCAGCTCGTGCCGGTCTGCGTCGCGTACAGGTGCCCTCCGATGAAGATCCAGGCCGCACTGCCGTGCAGCGTGATGGTGCCCGGGCCAGGCAGCCCCCCGGACGGCAGGACCGGGCCGGCGGGCAGGCCGGCGACGAGGGACCACTGATCACTGCTCGCAGGAGTGCGGTAGATCCTCTCCCTGCTGTCGGAGCCGCGCACGGCCGCGTAGACGACCCCGTGCGCCGCCTCAAGGTCCCCGATCATGCCGGGAAGCCGGACCTGGTTCCAGGTGGATCCGCCATTGTGGGTGACATAGAGATCCGGGCGGTAGGCGAACCCGTCCAGGGAATCAGCGAAGCGCAGCGCGCCAACCCCCTGTCCCTGTCCCGAGCTACTCAGCGCGGCAACCGGGGCAGGGATTCCCTGCCAGGTCCGGCCGCCATTGAGGGTGCGCACCACCGAGGTGCACGGCTTGGCCGCGCATGATGCCGTGCCGAGAACCCAGCCCTCGCTGGCCGACACGAACGTCACCGACTGCGGCTCAAAGCCGGCCGGCACCGGGCCGCCCGGCGGCCCGGCCACCGGTGCAGCCGATGGGGAGGCCAGTGGTGACGCCGACGGTGTTCCAGCCGAGGCTGAGGAGGACGCATGGGGTGAGCTGGAGCGGGCTGCCGCAGGCTGTGCCGGTTTCTGCCCGCACCCTGCCAGCGCCGCCACGACCACGGCGAGCGCGAGCAAGGCCCCGGTGCGGGCCGCGCGGATGACGTTCATCACGACCTCCCTGGGCCGAGTAGGGCAATAAATCGGTAAATCACCCGTTTCTAGGCCCTAACCAGCGCGGCACGACCTGCCAAGGGCACAACGGCCCGGCAATGGTCATGCGCACAGGCATCCCGGCACTGCTCAGCGATTGCCCGGCAGTTCTTGCGCGGCAGTTCGGCCGGCAGGCCCAGCACGAACGCCCGGGCGTGGCGTCTGGGCTCTACCCTGCGGAAACGGGCCCCGATCCGGGTCATCAGCTCACCGGACATCGCACCCTGACGGCCAGCGTCTACGCTGGCATCAGCGACCACCAGAAGATCATCGCTAGTTGCCACAACCGCGATGATCAGACGGCGGCTGTCCCACGTCCAGCACCGGCACACCGTGATGTTCACGGTTGCTGGGCGGCTTGCCGCCGGGAGTGCCAGGACGCAGGATACGACAGCTGCACGGCCCCTCGCATCAGGAGGTCCGACATGAGCGGTGAAGCGAGGGCGATAGAGCCTGAGGATGTGACACGGCTGGTCGCCGAGCGGCTCAACGCTGGCGACGCGGCGGGCGTCGCGGCACTATACGAACCGGAGGCAGTGCTGGCCTACCCAGCCGGCCGGCCGACGACCGGGCGGGAGGCCATCCGGGCCATCTACCAGCAGATGGCCGACGCGGGGGTGAGGTTCGCTATCGAGACTCCGCTGCCCACCGTCCAGTTCGAGGACCTGGCGCTGACCTCGACCCGCTCGGCTGACAACACCGGCATCCGGGTGCAGGTCCTGCGCCGCCAGCCCGATGGCTCCTGGCTGCGGATCATCGACCGGCCCGAGGTCGCGCAGCCATAGCCCCCGCCGACGGACCGCCGCCTCGAATCCAGCATCCCACGAGATAACGATCTCCGGCTGGAGTACTAGCAGCTGGTAGCCGCCGCCCGGGACGGGGGCAGGGGAATATCCGGATGTCCATCTTCCGGACGATGCTCACGGTGGCCTGCCTTCCGCTGGCTAGTCTGCGGCGGCGGGCGGGTCGGCGGGGACATCGCTGGCGGGGACATCGGGGGCAGGCCCGTTTACCGCTCGTACGGGCGGGGCGGCAGCCTGCGGAGAGGCGGATCGGTGCCCGAACAGGTGCCACTTGCTACGCTGGCCGCCGCCGGCATCTCCGCCAGGGTCGCGGCCGCCGCCGGCCGGGCCGTTACCCAGCGTGCTGGCGGTGTAGGCGCGGGCGGTGTCGCGCTGGCCGAGCAGGTCGTCGCGGTCCTGGCTGGCGGCGGCGGTCTCGCGGCGGGATTGCGTGAGTCCGCGGCGGGCCTCGCGGCCGCGGCGGGAGGTGCGGCGCGCGCCGGCCAGCAGCAGGCTCAGCCCGAGCAGGCCGAGTGCCCCGACCACGATGCCGTACAGGAACAGCGTGCCGGTGGAGCCGGTCACGTGGTAGCCGAACACCGCGAAGGGGTGGGTGAGCGCATGCCCGCTGCCGCTATTGGACAAGACGCCGGCCACGCCGGCGACCACCGCCGCGATCAGGATGACGAGCCCGATAACAATGATCATGACGCACTCCGGTGATCTGAGTTAGTGACTGACGCGGGCGGACCGTGGCGCCCGCCGCCGCATCGGTTCCCTGCAGCCCGGATCCGGCGCGGCTGGGCGGGCCGGCACGGCTGTGCCGTTTGCCGGAGCACCTTGCTGGCGGTGCTCAGCGGTGCGCGAACCGGCGGGAACCGCCGGACCGCCCGCTGACCAGGTGGAAGACGAGCAGCAGGACGGCTGCCCCGGCGATGGCGGTGAGCCAGGTGGACAGGTTGAAGAACCCCTGCAGGGAGTGGATGTGGAACAGGCGGGTGGCGGCCCAGCCGCCGCCCAGCGCCCCGGCGATGCCGATCACGCAGGTCAGGATGAGGCCCTGTGATCTCCTGCCGGGGATCAGCATGTTGGCGATCAGGCCAGCGGCCAGGCCGAGAACGATCCATGCGATGATGCCCCTCACCGGCTCCTCAGTTAATAACCTGCCCGGAGCATCCGGCGCACGGGTCACCGCTGCCAAGGGCCGATCCTCCTGCCGGGCCGGGACCTTCGGCTCACATCCGCTCCGGGCCGGGCGGGGGATGGCGATGTCCGGGGCGGGCGGCATCCCCGGGAGTGGCGCGGTCACGATGTGGCCGGCAGCGATGGGCACAAGACCGGGGCGCTGGAGCCGGTCTGCGGGGACACCGGCACCGATGAGCCCGCGTCCGGCACCGTCACGGCCGGCCTGGGCCGGCTCGTGTTCGTGCCGCTGGCCGGGGCGATCGTCGGCCCGGGCTACCTGAAGGTCGCCTACGCCAGGCGCTAGGTGAAGGACGCTCCGTCGGTCGGCACCGGCGGAGAGCTGCCGGCCGGTGATGAAGAGGCGATCATCAAGCACTGCGATCTGGCCTGCCAGCATGGCGGGGGCGGCGAACGGCGTTTCGCGCGCCGCTGACGCCAGGGACGATCAGGAGGCGCGAGGAAGATCAGGTGGCGCGAGATGGTCCTGTTCCCGCTGCCAGTCATCGCGGCTATCACGCTCGGGATGGTCGGCGCCGTCATCAAGAGCCTGTCCTAGGTGCTGATCATCGGCGTGGTCCTCCTCCTGGCCGGCCTTGTCGTGCTGGGCACCCCGGCTCAGCAGAAGGCGCAGGCGCCCTGGCTGGTGAGGCCCCGTAGCGAGTTCCTGCTGGTGACACCTTCTCCCCCGGCCGGACAGCAAAGGGCCCGGTGTCCGCCTTCACGCGCCGCCGCCGGGCCAGTTTCCGGGCGCCGGCGTCACTGGGCTGTGCGGCCAGGGCGTCGCTGGTGGCCACGCTCCTGGTGAGCGTCGCCGCGGCGGCAAGGCCAGTACGGGCCGGCTTCGCGCCGACTAGGGGTGGCTCGGGTCGGTTCCGTCGGCTCGGAGCTGCAGCGGCATGCCGACGCGAGCCACGACCATGTTGGTGCGGGTCCGCAGCGCCGTGGTGAGGACGACGTTGAGGTGGTTGTGCAGGAGGCGGTAGCGCAGCCGGTCGGGGCGCACGACGGGATCAGTACGAGGACATGCTCGTCGGTGTGCCGGCGGAGCTTGTCGATGAACGCCACGACGGGGCGTGCGATCGAGGCGTACTGGGGTGTCCAATACCTGCAGAGATACCCCCGGAACTGCGCTCTGAGTGGTTCCCGGCCCCGGCCGCGAAGACGCTCGCCGAGACCGGCGCACCGATTTGGGCACTGGAGGCTTTCGAGCGCCTGCGGGCCGCGAACGGCGGGGCGCTCAGCGGCTTCTTCGATATCTTCGCCTGGCGGGAATCCGGCGAGGTCAGATTCGCCAGGCGAAGGTCGGCCCAGACCGGGTTAAGCTCACTCAGGTCCGGTTTGTCGAGCTGGCGCTGCGCTTCCATCGCCTAGAGGACTTCACGATCATCCAGGTCGCCGGGCCGGCGCTGCGCAGTGCGCCAGGTCACATGCCCAGGAGCGCCTGGGAGGAAGTAGAACGGGACATGCGGCGGCCAATGGCCGACCATCTCCACTCGAACCGCCAGGGCCTCCTGCGACGGACCGCGCGAGACCTGCTGCGTGAGCTTGACCGCGTGGCCGGGCCGGATGAGCCGGAAACGCGGCTGGCGCTGCGCGACGTCGCCGCAGCCGTCGACCTGCGGCGTGACGGCTGGCCACCCGAATGACAGTCGGCCAGCCGTGCACGGTAGAGCACGGCCTCGGATCACCGCGCCTGGATGGCTCTTCGCGCGCCCTAGGGGCGCCGTGCCTGCCGCTCCCGGAGGCGCTCCCGGGTCTCCCGGATGTCCTCGCGGTCATGCTGGTCGCTCGCCCAGTCCGGGCTCCTCCGCAGGGAAGGTCACCTTGACCAGCTATGGGACGGGATCATCAGCGCCGAACCCGAGCTACCGTGCGGGCGGCTGTGGGACCTCAGCGGCTTGCGGCGGGAACTGAGGGACTTTGCGGCTTTGCCTTGAGCCGCCCGAGCATGGGTGGCTACCTTAGATGCGCGGGCTTGGTGTGAGCGAGCTTGTCCTAGCACGAGCGGGCTTGGTATGAGCGAGCTTGCCTGACCAGATGACGTCACGGTCGGGTCCCCCGGATTCCTCCACAGGGCCGCGGCCTGGTGACCTGTGTCCCGCTGGAGGAACCATGGCCCCACATGCCTCAGTTGCGACGATGTCCCTGGGATCGGGACCTCAGCAGCGTCCGGTCAGTCCTCGCCTGGCGCTGCCGGCCGGCGGCTGGCTCGCGAACCATGACGCCGGCCCGGCCTGGCAGCCACGTTCCCTGGCGGCACGCGATGCCGCGCGCGGCCGGCTGCTGGCCCTTGGTGCCGGGCTGCTCGCCGCAGGCGCGCTGGTGGTCACCGCGCGGAGCCGTGCGCGGTCCCGCGCCGGGCAGCTAGCCGGCCGCTACGCCCTGGCGCTGGGGCAGCTCGGCTGTGAGGAGCTTGACGTGCGTATCGGCGGCATCCGCGCACTGGAGCGCGTCGCCCGCGATTCGCCCGGGCACCACCCCGCTGTGATGGGGATGCTCGCGGACTTCATCCGGGAGCGCTCAGGCCCGCCCCGGCCGCCACCCGGCCCCGGCCGCCAGGCCCCGGAGCCATCGCCGCGGCCCGACGTGCAGGCAGCCATCACCGCGCTCGGGCGCCGGCGCATCGAGCCCGACCTGCGGCCTGTTGACCTGGCTGGCGCGGACCTCACCGGCGCCGACCTCACCGGCGCCGACCTCACCGGCGCGGTGCTCGCCGGCGCGGTCCTGGCCCGGGCGGATCTGCTCGCCGCCAGGCTCGTGAGCGCGGACCTTTCCGGCGCCGACCTCGGCGGCGCCAGGCTTACCGGCGCGAGTCTGGCTGGCGCGGACCTCACCGGCGCCGACCTCGCCGATGCCGATCTGGCCGGCGCGGACCTCGCCCGTGCGGAGTTCGCCGGCGCGGAGCTCACCGGCGCCCTGTGGCCACCAGGTGGGCCAGTCCCGGCGGGCTGGGAACGGCACACGGGTTCTGGCCAGCTGATAGCGGCAGGCACCGGCGCTGACCGGGCAGCGGCACGCCAGCCGCACCGCTGAGCGTGCCCCCGAGGCCCCGGATATCTGCGGCAAAAGCCGACAGGCCGGACCGCCGCCTGTTCGGCATCTGACGGGCACCGGGCGCCGAGAGCCGGGTCGTGCGGTTACCCCGGCAGCGCCAGCCTGCGCCTGCCTGCCCGGTGGGGAGAGGGATACCTCGGTAAAAGGGACAGATGAGCTTTAGGTGGCTAACTGGTTACATAACACCGGGCATTCGGCACCGGCGGTTGTGGTGTTCTCCGGCTGACACTCGGGAACCTGTGGATAGGTTGTGAAAAGCCCGTGGATAACCGCCGTGGAATGCGGATAACTGCCTGCTCTCTGTGGAGCCTTCCGTGGATAGCGGAAAAACAGGAAATGGCTTGCTGCAGGGTCTTGCGCGGTGCTTGCGGCGGTAGTAATAATGCTTTCACCGCTGGAAACGGGCACCACCCGGGGGCGACGCCGGGAACGCGGGAGGAGCCGGGAGACCGGCCCCTCGCGCGGGTACCTGGCCCCGGCGGGCGGCGCGCGGCGCTCGGCGAAGACCAGGCAACTGGCCAGCCGGGGCGGCGAGGCCGGGCACGGCCCCTCCATCTCATACATGGAGGGGCCGTGCCTGATTCTGCCCGGCCGGAACGTCTTGCCGGGGCCGGCACCCCGGCAACCGCGGGAATGCCGGCCGCGATGATCTGGGGTCCGGCCGAGCAGGGCGAGCATCCCCGGGCCGCCGCGCCGGGCCGGAGGCGGTAATCGCGAGAGCCGCCGCGCCGGCAACAGACCCGTGCAGGACCGCCAGAGTGCGAGCCCGCAAGACTGGATGCCGCGCCGTCGGGGGCGATGTCATCCAGGCCCAGGCCAGATCCGCGTCCTGGGTGTCGGCCGCCTCGCGCAAGCACCGGCACGCTGACTCGCTGCCTGCCAGCCCGGCACGAGAACGTGTTGCAGGCTTTGCTGTGCACAACCATGTGGATCACTTGTGTAAAACGGCGCCGGGCCTGTGCGCACATTGGGGAAATGCTGGGGATTCCGTTGCCGGGCCGCGCCCGTAACAGGGCCTCCACCTGGGAGAGCGCGATCCACGCCCTGTGGACGGAGAAGAAAGCGAAACTGTCCACACGCCACGCCGCAATAGCGCATAAATAAGCCGAACGTTTACCGCAAATATATCCAGCCGTTATTCGGAGCCGGAACCGTCGATAAATGAACCCACAGACGGTGAGCCCGGGGCGCTTTAATAAGGGGAGGGGGGCAAGCCGCGCTAGCGGCACACGTGCACCGGGACAAACCAGGCGCTCGCTGAGGCAGGCCGTGATCCCCGTGCCTGCCGGTGACAGCCCGGCATGACATGTACGCCGCGCTGGCACTACCCGAACCCGGCACACCCGGCATACCCGGGACGCGGAGCCGCCGCCCGGTCCGTCATCCCAGTGCACGCGCCTGTCCCCGGGGCAGGTCACCCGCAGCGGCACGACGCACACCACTGGCACAACGGGAGGCCCGACATGAAGATCAAGATCCGGCCGGACGACACCAGCAGGCTCCAGGAGAACGACTGGCTCCAGACGGACGGCTGGCTCGCCGAGCTCCGAGACGACAGCCATGCCGACCCGGCCGGCGATGGCCACGCCCAGCCGGCGCGCGGCAGCGATCCCTGGCCAGAAATTCTTGCCGAGGCCGACGCCCGCGCCCAGGCCGAGGCCGACGCCCGCGCCCAGGCTGAGGCCGACGCCCGCGCCCAGGCTGAGGCCGACGCCCGCGCCCAGGCTGAGGCCGACGCCCGCGCCCAGGCTGAGGCCGACGCCCGCGCCCAGGCTGAGGCCGACGCCCGCGCCCAGGCTGAGGCCGACGCCCGCGCCCAGGCTGAGGCCGACGCCCGCGCCCAGGCTGAGGCCGCGCCCGGCGAGGCCGCTGCCCGTGCGGAGGCCGCTGCCCGTGCGGAGGCCGCTGCCCGCGCTGAGATTACCGGGCGGGCGGTGATCGGCGATCAGCTGCGGATGCCGGTCATGTGGTGCGAGATGGGTTCGTGCATCTCCTGGCATGCCGATCCCGCCGCGCTCGGCGAGGCCGACACCCGGGCCCGCGCGATCGGCGCCGGCTGGCGCATCGACGCCTTCGGCCGGCTGGCCTGCCCCCGCTGCCAGCAGACCGACCCGGGCTTCTGGGCCACCAGCCCGGTCGTGCGGTGGGACCGGTACACCGCCGTCGCCCGGGCCGCCCGGGCCGCCGGGCGCGGCGACGGCACCGCCGCCTGGGGAAGCAGCGGTGACCCCGGCCGCGCGGCCGGCGGCTATCCCCGCGTCGAGCCGCCGGAGCCGGGATCGTACCAGTGAGCACCTCGGTTCCCGCGGCGGCGGTCTTGCAGGCGGTCCGGGGCTGGCGCCTGTTTCCGTGTCGCACCGAGATTGACCGGGCGGTGATGGCGGCGCACCCGTCGCAGCCGGCGGGCAGCACCGGCTGCCGCTGGCTGATGCTGGCCGCGGAGATGGCCGGCCTGGCGGGCGGCAGCTGGCGGTCACCGCCGGATCCCGCCCTGACAGGCTGGGCCTGCCCGCCGCGGATCGCCACGCGCGCGCTCGAAGCAGAGGCCCGGTCGGTCCGTGCTGCGCGGTATTTCACCGTCGCCACGTTGCGCCGGTGGGGCACGGCACACAGCAGCCAGGACATCGCGATCGTGGTGTCGGAGATGGTGACCAACGCGCTGCGGCACGCCCTGCCGGGGCCCGGCGATACGGGTCCCCGGCGGCCGGTCCGGCTCGGCCTGCTGCAGCAGGGGCCCTGGGTGCTGTGCGCGGTCGCCGACCCGGGCACCGCGGTTCCGGTGCCGCGAACCGCCGGTTCGCTGGCCGAGGCGGGCCGCGGGCTGCAGATGATCTGCGCGTTCAGCGACCTGTGGGGCTGCACCACGCCAGGCGAGGCGGGAAAGGTCGTGTGGGCCATGTTCACCGCACGGCACGCACCGCCTTCCCCGGCCCGGAACCCGGGCAGGCCCGGCCGCGACCCGGTGCCGGGAACAGCACGCTGACGACCGGGACCACGACCGCCCGGGGTGGTCCGCGCGCCCAGAGCCGGCCTGGCGGACGCGACTCCGCGATCCTCAGCCCAGCCCGGAACCGATGCCATCGCCGGAAGGGGATCGGCCGGCCGGGCCGCCGATCTGTCCGGCCCGACCCGGCCCGTACCGGTAGCAGGCTGGTGCCCGCCAAGGTGCCGGTATCCTCGTCACGGCCATGCCGCGCTTTCGTCGCCGCCGGCGCTACCACCGCGACGACGCCGCGGAGCCGGGCGGTAACCCGTCATCCACAGGTCACGTGTGGATAACTATCTGGCGCCGGTACGGACGCGATCCCTTCCGGATCTTCTCGCCACCTAGCCTGCCAACGGCATCTGTCCTGGTAACCGGGGGTGGCCCGCCAGGGTCTCCCCGGGCACGTCTCCTGGCACCGCACCGCGATCCGGCGTTTATGCACAGTTCATCGACGAGTCTTGTGCACAGCCCCCTACACTCGTGATTTCGCCGGGGCTGGTGTGATAGGAGCGTGCTCTCATGCCGGCCCCGGCCGCCGCGAGGTATCAGCCGCTGCAGTCGGTACGGCGGCGTCAGCCGCCCTCCTGCGCAGCAAGGGCCGAAACGTACCCGGATCAGCGCAGTGTGGGACGCCTCGGCGCTGTGCGCCGTCCTGTAGTTGCTCCCGCTGGTCTTCATCCTGGAAAACACAGCCAGCGCGCGTGGACATCAGCGCCTTCGGCGCTCACGGGCACCTGCCGCCGGGAGTCGCGCTCCTGCTGGCTGGCGTCCTGGGAATGCTGCTCGCCGTGAGCGAAGCGCTCGGGCGCAGGATGCAGCAGCGGAACGCGGCGCCGAAATCGCCGGATCTGACCCCAAACGCGGCGCCGCACAGTCACGATGGTGTCGGAGGCAGAATCCGCCCAGCCAGGCAGCCTGCGGATCACAAGGGCCGGGCGACCAAGCCGTCCGGGTACGCGCGACAACGATCCCGCCGCCGGCAACCGAGGCTCCAGCGGCCGGCCATACACGACGCGGAAGGATCAGCATGCGGCGTTCTGCGAAAAGACTTTCCCTCCCGGTGACCCTGCTTGCCGCCGGATTGCTGGCGGCCGGATGCGGGGGCACCGTCAGCAGCTCGATCGGCAGCTTGCCGAGCCGGACCGCGACCGCCCCGGCCAGGCCCAGCGTCACGGCGGCCCCCACCACCCAGCCGGGTCACACCGCAACCGTGACGTCAGCGCCGACCGCGCCGGCCACCGGTTCCGCGGCGCCCGCCGCCTCCTCCGGCACCAGCCTGATCTGGCTCTGGGTCCTGCTGGGCGTCCTTGTCCTGGCCGGCCTGATCGCCTTGATCGCGCGCTCCTCTCGCCGCCGCTCGGCAGCCGCGGCGGGCGAGCGGTCCCGGCTCGTCGATGCGTACGCCAAGGGCTCGGCCCTGCATGACGCGATGAGCGTCGCCGAAGCGCCCGGCGGGCTGGCCGCCGCCGACGCGGCCGCCCGGTGGTCCGATATCCAGCGGCGCGCCGATGATCTGGCGCAGACGCTGTACGCCCTGCGCGAGGAGGTCCCGCAGCACTCCGCCGACGGCGCCAGGATCGCTGACACGCTCGCCTCGCTGCAGGCTGTCCGCTCGGCGATGGACGCCGAGCGGGCCCCGGGCGGCGCCAGCCTGGAGCAGGCCGGCGTGGTCCGCAGCCGTCTGGCCTCCTTCGAGTCCTCCCTGCGCGCACTCGCGGCTCCCGCCCGGTAATTGCCGTGGCCTCGCCGCCAGCAGTGAACGCCGGCGGACGGCATTCGGACAGGCCAGCCCGCCATACGGCAAGAGGTAAAGTCGCCGCGACAGTCGCCGTCAGGGCCAACCCCGGAACCACCACTCAGAGCGGTGCGGTACCGACAACGACCACTGCAAGTAAGCCGTCCCAGCCAATGTCATCCGGCCTAGCCTTCCCGTTCGCGGGTCGCCTGTACGACAGTGCCGGGGGACGGCGGCTTGCTGGCGATCGCCCTTCGTCGGCGCCCTTCCTCGATCCACTGCGTGATCGGGTCTTGCCTGCTCCGGCCGCGATGCACAGCTCCGCGGCGCCCATCGCTCCCGACTCATCCAGATCGCCTTCGCGGGCGCCGATGAAGATGCCCGCCACCTTGGCAAGCAAGGAAGCGCCGTCGGGCCTGCCGCCGATGATCTCCTGCAATTTGGCCACCCCGGCGGCGGTCTCGGATAGTTCGTGCCAGTTCGCGTGCCGCTGCGCCGCGCCGGTCAGCTTGGCCACGACCAGGGGGGTCAGGTCCTGACCATCCGCTCAAGATCCACACACCCGCGCTAATCGATGATTGCCGGTGGATGATGATCAAACGCCAGGACGATATCAGCCGTGACCGGTGTGCTGCCCGCGGGCCGCTCTCGTCCGCGCTTCCCCGTCCGGGTGGAGGCCTGCCAGGCCTGCCTCCACCCGCCCGCCACGTGTCTACCTGCTGTTACCACCGCGAGCAGGCATCCGAAGCCTTGTTCATTGAATGTTCACTCATCGCGCATGATGCCTTACCGGTCACCGGAGGTGTCCTCGCCGGGCTGGCGGCGGTTCCGGGCAGCCAGGCAGGCCAGCACAATGGCCTGCCCCGCAGCCCGACCCTGGCCCAGCTCCTGATCGTCTTGGCCCTCGGCGCGTCGCTGCACGCGGTCGGGCAGCGGGCCAGCATCGCGACGCTGATCACCGTCAGCACGCTGGCCGGCGTCGTCGGCGGCGCCGTCCCCGTGCCCGGCGGCCTGGGCGTCGTGGAGGCCGGCCTGATCGCCGGGCTCGCCAGCGCCGCCGCGCCTGGGGATCAGGCTGTAGCCGCCGTGCTCATCCAGCGGTTCTTCACGGCCGGCCCGCCGCCGGTGTGGCGCTGGGCGACCCTGGCCTGGATGCGCCGCCGCGAATCCATATGAGCGTGCTCCGCTGGCGGGGCCGGTCGACGCGGACGGGCAGTCCCTATGCGCGGGAATGATGACCTCCCAGGCCGGTGCCGGGCAGGCTGGACCCATGAGCGACGGCTTGAGCGGCCTGGTGAACCGGGTCATCGCGTGGGCGGACGGCCTGCAGCGCCGGCATGGGCTGCTGGGGTTCCCCTACGCGGTGATCAAGAAGTACGGCGACGATGCGGGCGGCCGGCAGGCGGCGCTGATCACCTATTACGGGTTCCTGAGCATCTTCCCGCTGCTGCTGCTCGGGGTCGCGGTCCTGTCCCGGGTGCTGGCCGACCACGCGGAGTTGCGCCGGCGGCTGATCGACGAGATCGTGCCCAAGGCGCTGCGGCCCACGATCGAGCACTCGCTGGCCACCTTGCCGACGTCGACTATCCCGTTCGTCGTCGGCCTGGTCGGCTTGCTGTTGTCCGGGACGGGCGTGGTGTTCTCCGCCTACCAGACGCTGAACCATGTCGCAGCGGTCCGGCACCGCCGCCGGCTCAGCTATTTCGTACGGTACGCCCGGGTGTTCGCGGTGCTGGCGACGGTGATGGCCGGGGCGCTGGCCGTCGGCGCGCTCACGGTGGTGGCCACCGCGCTGCCCGGCGAGCGCGGTGTGGAACGGGCGGCGGCGGTGGCCGGGTCGGCTCTGGTCGTCTTCGGGGTGCTGCTGCTGGGTGCCAAGTTGCTGCTGGCGCGGCCCGCGCCGGTCCGGGTCCTGTGGCCGGGCGCCGTGTTGGGCGCGGCGGCGGTGACGGTGGTGCTCAACGCCGGGGCGCCGTTGCTGGCCCGGCTGGTGACCAAGGCCGGGCCGGTGTACGGCAGCTTCGCCACCGTGGCCGGCATGTTCGCCCTGCTGTACCTGATCGGCCGGGCGCTGGTGTACGCGGCCGAAGTCGCTGCCGTCCGCTATGCCCGGCTGTGGCCGCGCGCCCTGGACCTGACCCGCCCGACTGAGGCCGATGCCCGCGCGCTGACCCTGCTGGCCCGCGAGCAAGAACGCATCCCCGCCGCCCGGATCGAGTTCCACCTCGCGGCGCCGGGCTCCCCGCCGGTACCGGGTGGTTCCCCGCCCGCCGGCGACGGCCCAGGGTAACGCAGCTACCCCGATGTGCTTGAGCTCAGCCGCTGTGACCGCGGTGACCATCCGGACCTGGATTACCGCCAGGTCTCCCCCGGGCTTCAGCGGATCTGCGCGCCATACCCCGTGGCGGCCGGGGTTGCCGCGCATGAGAGGCACGTCAGCTTGGCCGCAGGCGGCAGGCGAGGCAGAGGCCGGCCTGCGAACGATGTCAACCGCCAGCTGAAGTCCTATCGTGGCGGCAGGATTCCGAACGGCATCCGCTGTCAGCCAGCTCGGCGCCCGCAGGGCGCCCGATCGGCGGTCCGGCTTCATGACCTCGCCTGCATCGTGGTGGTGGCCCAGGCGGCCGGCCCGGGTCCCGGGGGCCCGGGCCGCCGGGCTCCTGGCGGGCCTGGGAGCAGCGCTGTTCGGCGCTTCGGCGCTGTTGCTCAAGACCGGAGCGGTCGGCTGGGATGTGCGCCTGTTCCGGATCCTCAACCAGGTCCCGGCGGCCGCCGCATCGATCCTGACGCCGTTGTCGCATCTGTTCCTGCCAATCAGCATCATCGCCGTCGTCGTGCTCACCGCCGTCTATGTCGGGGCCAGGAACCGGAGCGTCCTGCCGGTGGCCACCGGAGCCGTGGCCGCCAGCCTGGCATGGGGGCTGGCGCATGTGGCGAAGGCCGTTGCCGACCGCCCCCGGCCGTATGAGGTGATGGCCGGCGCGGTGCTGCGCCAGCAGCCTGCGCACGGCACCAGCTTTCCCTCCAGCCACACCGCCGTCACCCTTGCGGTCGCGATCGCGCTGGCGCCGTTCCTGGCCCGGCCGTTCGCCGCGGCGGGGATCGGGTATGCCGTCCTGGTCGGTTGGTCCCGGGTGTACCTGGGGGTGCACTATCCGCTGGACGTCCTGGCCGGAGCCGGCATCGGCCTGGCCGCGGGGGGTGTGATCGTGCTGGCGGCCGGGGCGCTGCTTCGCCGCGCGGGCCGGGCAGCGAACGGCCACCACGCCGCGACGGAGGTCCAGGCCCTCCGGGCCGGCCCCGAGCCCCACTGCGGGTCAACGGAGCGGCCGGAGCCGCGCTAGCCGAGGGCGCTGGCGGCGTCCGTGACCAGTGGCCCGGGCGGGGCTCACGCTACTTGCACGTGCCCGGCCTGGTCTGCGCGATGCACCGGCAGCTGATCCGCCAGGCCGGTGATGCGGATGATCTTCCTCAGCAGCGGCGGCGGCGCCACCAGGCGCACGGAGGACCCGGCCTGCGCGGCGTGCCTGCTCATCCGCGCGAACGCTCCCAGGCCGCAGGCGTCGCAAAAGCTCAGGCCGGCCACGTCCAGCAGGACCTGTCCGCCATGGGCGTCGATGGCGTCGCGCACGTAACCGTAGGCCTGGTCCGCCGACGCGGCATCGAGCTCGCCGGCGAACGTGACGGTGATCTGTCCGGCCTGGCTGATCAGGCAGCTCAGGGTGAGCATGCCCGCCAGCCGGACGGTGCCGGGCGGCTGCTGCCCGGCCGGCCTGGCCTCACCGGCGGCGGTGCCACTGACGCTGTAGCCCATCGGCGTCCTTCCCCCAGGTCATGCGGGTCCGCGGCCGGCTGTCGCGCCTGCTGACCGGGAGGTTCTGCCCGTCCCGCTGCCCGGTACAGGGCCTAACGCCGGCCCGTGCGCGGCCCTTGGTCCCGAACAGGATATACAGGCCGAAAGGGAAGATCCATGCCGGATCGGCGCGCCGCGTGGCGGCAGCCATTGCCGGCGAGGCGGCCGGGTTGCGTGCCGGTGCCAGATCCTGCGCTGCGCCGTCAGGCCGGCCGCACCGACCGCGATGAGCACGACGACGTTGAGCAGCAGCTGCAACGCGGATCCCGGGCTTAGCCCCAGCTCGAGAACGCGATCGACACGATATCGAAGCGGCGGCCGGGACGGTGGTGACCGAGATGAACACGCCGACCAGGGCGTTAGCCCGGGCCCGTCGTCAGCGCTGGGCGCACAGGGCCCACTGACAGCCCCCTGCGCATCCCCGCCGCCTACCTTGAACTGCACGCCCGCAGCATGGCATCCCGAAACTGCCGGTGCGAACCGCAGCGAATCGGAGCGCGCAAGCGGCCCGGCGGTGTCCCTCCGGTACGCGAGTGACTAGCACGACTTCGCGCGCATGGCATGATCCAGGGCTGGCACGTGAGGCAGCAGCTCGTACGGGCCGGATGGACCACGAAGATGACCGGATGAGCCTGCGGACTGTCGCCCAGGCAGGGCGGAACGCCGACTTCATGATTATCTCGGTAGCCGGGCCGTCGATGCGCGGCAAGCCAGGAAGCAGCCCGAAGAGCGCCCGGCAGGCCGTGGAGCAGGACAAGCTGCGGCCGAGGGCTGACCAACTGCACTCGAACGGCCAGGGCCTCCTGAGATGGACCGCGCGAGACCTGCTACGTGAGCTCGACTTCCTGGCCGGACCGGACGAGCCAGAAACACGTGAGACGCTGCGCGACCTCATCGCTGCCGTCGAGGCGCGAATGAAGTACCGGCCGCCAGGATGACGGACGGTCGCGCAGGGGCGGCCTGGCTGTTACCGGCATGATTATCGGGTCACGGATCGAAGACCGATGGCAACGCAGATTTGTGACCGGCAGCCAAGAGCTGCTTCCCCGGGCACGCCAGCTTGTCGCGGAGCGTGATCGGGCCACGTCCGGGGAGGTGGTGTATGAAAATGGCCACCTCGCGACCTATTTCCATTTAAGCAGGAATTGCCCCTACTGTCAATCCAGCCTCATTAGTGTCGTTCTGTCCCGCATCTGACTGGGCGGCTTTCCGGCATGCGGCGAGGATTTCCAGTCCCATATAGCGGCGCGACTCGGTCCATTCGTCGTTCTGCTCAGCCAAAACGGCGCCGACCAGGCGGATGATGGCGTCGCGGCCTGGGAAGATGCCGACCACGTTGGTCCTTCTCCTGACCTCCTTGTTCAGCCGCTCCTGCGGGTTGTTGCTCCAGATCTGCCGCCAGACCTCGCGGGGGAAGGCGGTGAACGCCAGGATGTCGTCGCGGGCCTGGTCCAGGTGGGCGGCCGCGGCCGGGAGCTTGGCCTCGAGCGCGGCGACGACCTGGGCGTGCTGGGCGCGGACCGAGGCCGGGTCGGGCTGCTCGAAGATGGTCCGGACCAGGGTGGACACCCACGGCTGGGCGGTCTTGGGCACCCGGGTGAGCAGGTTGCGGTGGTAGTGCGTCCGGCACCGCTGCCAGGCGGCTCCGGGCAGCACGGCGGCGATGGCGTTCACCAGCCCGGCGTGGTCGTCGCTGGTCACGAGCTGGACGCCGGACAGCCCGCGGGCGGCCAGGCCGCGCAGGAACGCCAGCCACCCGGCGCCGTCCTCGGAGCTGGTCACGTCGATGCCGAGGATCTCGCGGTACCCCTCAGCGTTGACGCCGGTGGCGATCAGGCAGTGCACGTTCACCGTGCGGCCGCCCTCGCGGACCTTCTGGGTCAGCGCGTCAATCCAGCAGAACGTGTACGGCCCGCGATCCAGCGGCCGGGACCGGAAGCTGTCCACCAGCTCGTCCAGCTCCGCAGCCATCGCACTGACCTGCGACTTCGACAGGCCCACGACCCCGAGGGAGGCGGCGAGCTTCTCCACCCGCCGGGTCGAGACGCCCAGCAGGTACGACGTGGCCACGACCGAGGCCAGCGCCCGCTCGGCGCGGCGGCGGTGCTCCAGGAAGCCCGGGAAGTACGACCCGGATCGCAGCCTGGGGATGGCCAGCTCGACCGTCCCCGCCCGGGTGTCCCACTCCCGGCGCCGGTAGCCGTTGCGGGAGTTCACCCGGTCCGGCGTGACCTCCCCGTAGCCCGCGTTGCAGCGGACCTCGACGTCGGCGTCCATCATCCGCTGGGCGAACTCCCGGATCATCTCCCGCAGCAGGTCCGGGCTCGCCGACGCCAGCGTCTGCTCGAACGGGTCGCCCGGAACGGGCACAATGTCACCTGCGGCCATTTCGCTCTCCTTCGTTGCTCCGAAACCACTTCGAAGGATCGCGAGGTGGCCGCCTCGCATCACGGCGACACGCCGTACTCCGGTAACTCAGTCACACCAGTACCGGTTACCCCATACACCACTTCCGTGGACTTGAACCGTGATCGCTCGGCCGCCCGCCAGGCGGCGGGTCCAAGCAGCCTGCCGAATTAGTGCGGCTCAGAGCCTGCTCGGCAGGCATGGCAGCCTGCACGCAGATGGACCAGTTCTGTGCGCGCTGGAGTCTGCAAGCAGACGTTCCTTACAGCGGCAGAAGCACGCGTTCTCTGCGCAAAGGGCTAGATTCCTCAGGGCGTCCCCGGGCAGCCTTCTCCACGAGTATTCGCAGGTCGCGTAATGTGACTGCATTTTCGGCACCTACACGCCACGCTGTGGCGCACCTGGGTGGTAGCCGGGCGGGATCTTCCCGGCAGTCTGGCCGACCTCACGGTAGGTCAGCTCCGCGTTGCGCAGCCGGTCGGCCAGCTCGGCAGCCATAGAGCCTCTTTCATCCTGAGTTTGCGCACGCTGCGTCTCGGTTTGACATGCTTGGGCCTGGTTCTTTCTGCTGGTCCCAGGGGTGCGCGGCGCCGGTCCGGGGTACGGCGGTGCCGGGGGTGCCGGTGTTGCGGCCTGGTAACGATCGCGGGAGGGTCAGGCAGCCCTGAGCGCGGCGAACGGGTCGTGTTCCATGTAGTGCAGCCCCAGGATGGCCTTGACCATCGCGGTGCACTGCCCCGGCCTGCACCGCAGCTCGGTAGCCAGCACTTTCCAGTACTTCAGGCGGGCGTTGCCGCGCTCGCCGACGCAGCGGAGCTGGGCCTGCAGCCGGTTCGCGGCCCGCTGGGCCGGGGTCAGGTCCTTTCCCCGGGGCTTGCGGCGGCCGGTGATCACGGCCTTGTCCCAGCCGAGGTAGCCCAGGTCGGCGAAGACGCCGATCACGGAGGTGAGGATGCCGGCGATCCCGGCGGTCCGCGCCGCGGTGACGTCGACGGTGGCGCCGGGCTGCGGGGCGGCGGCCCACAGCAGCTCCCCGGCCGGGGAGGACACGGTCTGCACGTTCAGCCCGTGCCGCTTGTGCTTCCCGGAATAGAAGGCCCGCTGGCCCCCGGTTTTCCGGCCGAACGTCACCGTGGGCACGTGCACGCCGTCGACGATGAGGTAGTCCCAGCCCATCTTCACCGCCAGCCGGGCCACGTCGCGCAGGCTGATCCGCCGGCCCCGGTCCGCCAGCACGCTGATCCCCTCCGCGACATCCCGCCAGCACGTTGATTCCGAGATCCCGAACCCCGCGGCCAGCTCCGCGTACGTCAGGTTCGTGCGCAGGAACGCGATCACCAGCACCGCCTGCGCCAGCGGGGGCAGCAGCCGCCAGCGTGTCCCGGTCCGCTCGTGTCTCCGCCGCAGCGACTCCGCGAGATCATCGCAGGTCCCGGCGCTGACCTTCACCCCCGCACGGAACAGGGCATACCCGGCCGGGGTAAGCTCGGGCGTGAACGACGTCCCCTGGTATACAGTCATGCAAGGCTCCTGGACTGGGATGATTCAACACCAGCCCGTGTACCAGGAGCCGCCTGCGTCCGCAGGGCCATCATCTGCCGCTGCCGTAACGTGATCATCATCTGCCCGGATCGTTACCGTCAGCCGGTGCCAGGACGCGTACCGCCACGCCCGGCCCGGCACCACAACCAGCCAGCGGCAAAGAGATTCCCTCAACCTGTCAAACAGCCGCCGAGCTGCACAAATGAGGATGAAACAAGCTCATAGGCTTAAGCGGCATGACTCGATGATTCCGGAAGACGACCCCGTACCCCAACGCGGCAGTGGTGCGTCGCAGGGCGCGTGCGGAGCGGTATAACTGTGCGAACGGCATGCGTGATGCCGATTGGTGGTAATAAGCGGGCCGGGCCGTGCGCGGGCCAGAGCACGAAGAAAGCGCCGCACGCGATCGAATCAGCGTGCTGCCGCAGCTCCAGGTGCGACGGCAGGCCGCAGGACGACAAGGGGATGGGCGTGACGGAGTTCCTTTCCCGGGGCGGCGTCAGTCTGGCATACGACGTCGCGGGCGCCGGCGATTCCGCCATGATCCTCGTTCACGGCTGGTCATGCGACCGCTCGTATTTCGCCCCGCAGTTCGAGCACTTCGCTGCCAGCCATGCTGTGGCGGCCCTGGACTTGCGCGGGCACGGCGATAGCAGTCAGCCCGGCCCTGGCAGCTATGACTTTGAGACCCTAGCCGACGATGTGCTCGCCGTGGCCGAGGCCGCCGGGTTCAAGGATCCCGTGGTTGTGGGGCATAGTCTCGGCGCATTGATCGGACTGGCGTGTGCTGCACGACCCGAAACCATCCGCGCGCTGTTGATGATTGACCCGGCACCGATCACGAACGAGGCGGCCAAGGCATTCTTCCGCGAATCCTTTGATGTCGTCAACGCGGATGACGACCGGTCGTGGCGCACGGCCTTCGTCAGCGGCTTGTTCCTGCCCACCGACGTGGCTCGCCGCGCGGCCATCATCCAGGGAATGCCCGCGGTCTCACCGAGGATCGCCGCCGCATTGATACGGGCCATGGGCGAGTTCGACGGTGCCAGCGCGCTTGGCAAGGTCAGGGTACCGGTGCTTTCGATTGGCTCGGCCGTCCCCGCCAACGAGTCGGCTGACCTGCGCAGCGCCTGCGCGACGATCACCATCGGCCAGACAGTCGGGGCCGGTCACTTCAACCAGCTCGAAGTCCCAGAGCAGGTCAATGCCATGATCGAACAATTCATGGCGATCAACCTCCTGTAACACCGCACGTAGTCAACCCGCGGCGGCCAGTCTGCTGGCACATTTGCAGCAATCCGGCCTTCACTCATCTCAGGCAGATTGGGATGTCGGTCGGCCGTGTCGCCATGCGCGTGGCCGTTCACAGATCACCTCTTTATGTGTGGCCGTAGCTAACCAGACGCCCTCTCACCCTGGCGTACTGAACGAAAGCGGCTACTTGCCCTGGGTTCCGCAGCTGAGTGTCCGCCTAGTACGGCAGCAGCCATTCGTTACCTGACCAGGGCGATCTCGACGCGGCGGGCCAGTCGTGTTCGCTGGTGGTACCAGCGTGAACAGGCTTGGTGGCGGCGCCGCCAGTCCAGCCAGTGCCCGGCACTGCCAGGTGGGGGCGGGTGACCGAGCAGGCGTCCGGTTTCGGGGACGGTGAGCGGGATCATGCCGGGGTCGGCGGGCGGGGGCTGGTCCGGGTGCACGGGGGCGGGTGCCTGCGTGCCGGTACGGCGGCGGAGCAGGGCGGCGGTGACGGCGCAGATGGCCATGGCGGCCATGACCAGCACGGTGTGCCGGGCGATCGCGGTGTACAGGCGGACCTGGGACTCATCGAGCCCGAAACAGTCCTTGCCGAACTCGAAATCTTCCTCGCAGGGCCAGCGCAGCCCGGCGGCGCGGACCGGCCGGGCCGGGGACGCCGGCTGGCCGTCGGGCAGGTAGCAGTAGTGATAGGCCAGCTCACCGGTCTGGAGGTGGCGGCGGATCAGCAGGTAGTGCCGGGCCGAGGCGGTGGCCAGCCACGCCCAGGCGTACCAGCGCTGGCCCTTTGACCCCGTCCCGGCGGAGCGGACCTCCCAGCCGCGCCGGCCGGGAAGCCGGGCGGCGGCCTGCTTGCAGGTCAGCGTGATCCCGCTGGCCAAGGTCAGCAGGAAGCTAGAGGGGACCCGCAGCACGTAGGCCTGGTCGTGGTCTTCCAGGTACTCGCGCAGCTCGGTGCAGGCGCCGTACACCTCATCGCCGCACACGAAGTCCAGCCGCACGCCGTCGGCGACGGCCTCGGCGAGGATGCCGGTGGCCAGCTGCCCCTTGGTGCGGAAGACCAGGTCCTCCGGCAGCCCCATCACCGCCGATGCCACCGGGTCGCCGGTATGGGCGGCCGGGATCCATTCCCGCGCGCCGATCAGCGCGTGCCCGGCGCCTTCCCGCACGTACGACAGGTGCACGGTGTTGATCCCGTTGGCCACCTTGCCCACGCAGCCCAGGTACTGCCGCTTGACGCCGGCCGTCAGCCCGCCCTGCTTGACCTGCCCTGTTTCGTCGATCGCGCCGACCGCCAGGCCACGCCGCCGGCCGGTCTTGCGCGCGGCCTCATCCAGCCCGGCCACGGCGAACCGGCGCACCACCCCCATCGCCGCCCATGTGTCCCAGACTGCCCGGTTCAGCAGCCGCTGCGTCCGGTCCGGCGTGCGATCCCCCGAACGCTCGGCGATCGTCCACCCGTTCCGTCTGCGCAGGTCGCACATCACCGCGGCGGCGTACTTGCCCGCCTGCAGCCACGGCTCTGTCCGCGCGAAGCACGGCCGCAGCAGTTCCAGCAGCTCAGCGCGTTTCCGGCGCCCCAGCGCGGCGCCTATCCTGGCGGCAGCAGCCGCCTTCGGTTTTGTTGTCTTCACACACGCATGATCGACAGGCGGCTGCACCGTGCAAAACCGCTTCCCCAGCGGTGCTCAGGCCCAGGTCAAACCCCGAATGGCTGCTGCCGTACTAGTGACCGAAAAATATGCGGTTACCTGCGGGAACGCGAAAGAGCCCAGTGACAGGGCGTGTCACTAGGCTCTGGTGTCTGCGCAGGTCAGGGAGCTGGCGGTGCCGGGTCCAGGGAGGTGATCTTCTTCGGCGGTTCGATGCTGAGTGCGGTGTAGATGTCCCGCAGGGGCTTGGTCAGGTCGGTTGTCTGGCGGAAGGTGCCGGCGGGGCCGGTCCAGGTGACGGCGTGCTGGCGCTGGAGTTCGGCGCGGACGCGGTTCCAGGGCTGGCCGGTGGTGTTCTCG
Organism: uncultured Actinomycetes bacterium; assembly: GCA_963800415.1. Taxonomy (GTDB): domain Bacteria; phylum Actinomycetota; class Actinomycetes; order Streptosporangiales; family Streptosporangiaceae; genus Palsa-504. Next base: position 48,236 of record CAWDBS010000084.1, on the reverse strand, counting down.
GTGACGCGGATGAGCAGGAGGGCGAGCCAGCAGAGGATGACGTGGGCGCGGATGCGGTCCTCGCGGCGGTGGTAGACGGGGCGCAGGTCGATGACCTGCTTCATGTCGCGCCATCCGCGCTCGACTTCGAGGAGCTGCTTGTAGCCCAGGGCGATGTCCTCGGCGGTCAGGTGGGGGTCGGAGGAGCGCAGGAGGTACTTGCCGTCGAGGTTCTCCTCGGCCTTGACCCTGGCCTTGTCGACGCGGAGGAGGCCGGCGGGGGTGACGCGCAGGAACCGCTTCAGGCCGGGCTTGCCGGCCAGGGAGCCCTCGATCCGGGCGCGCTCGGCGGCGGTGAGCTGGTCGGTGCCGGCGATGAGCTCCTCGAGCTGCGCGGTGAGCCTGGCCCGGACGGCGGCGTCGCGTTCTGCCTGGTCCGGGTTGAAGCAGATGATAAACCGGTCGCTGTCGTCGCCGAGGCGGACTTCCTTGACCTGCAGGTTGTCCCGGACGGTCTTGTAGCGGCCCTGCCGGGACATGGCAGCCTTCACCTCGGCGGAGCCGGAGCGGAGCTTCTCCCCGATGATGTACCCGCCGCCGCCCTGCATGAGGGCACGCCGGTTCTCCTTCGAGGTGAAGCCGCGGTCGGCGACCCAGATCACCTTCGACAGCACCCATTCCCGCAGGTCGTTCCTGACCTGCCGGATCAGCCCGGAGTCGGCGGTGTTCCCGGGCCAGGACCAGACCCGGACCGGTATCCCGTCCCGGGTGACCGCCATCCCGACGATGACCTGCGGGAGGTCATCGCGGGAGTCCTTGGACTTGCCGTTAGCGCGGAACCCGGCCTGGCCTGCTTCCTCATCGCTGCCGGCCGGGACGCGCTGCCCGCGGTCATCGCGCGGAACGTCCGCGCCGGCGTCTCCCGTCTCGAAATAGGTGGATGTGGTGTCCGAAGAAAAGCAAATCGACTTCGAGGTTGAGCAGGTCGGTGACCTGGTGATATGCCTGCCTGGCAAGGTCTGGCTCGATGTCCAGCAGGTGGTCCATCGCCCGGTAGCAGGCATCGTCGGTGACCTCGTCCAGGCCGTCGATGTGCACGTCGCCGCAGATCCAGCCGGTTGCCGCGAGCTTGGAGGAGGCGGCCAGCGCCCTGTTCGCGACGAGGGCGAACAGGACCCGCTCGGTGCCCGGGCTGAGCCTGCGGCCGGCCAGGGTCCGGCGCACGGCCTCGTCCAGCCCGAGGCGCCGCCACAGCTGGTCCAGGACGTGCGTCCCGCCGGCCGGGCGCGAGGCCGTGACCGACAGCTCGCCCGGCTCCGCCCCGGCGAGGGCCCCCGCCGGGTCCAGCAGCCGGGACAGGGCCGCGACAAGGCGGCGGACCGCTTGCTTGTCCAGCTCGTCCTCGCGGCCGAAGTTGTACAGCACCCTCGTGCGCGACCGCTGCGTCTCCTGGTCCCACTCGTTGTGGGCCAGCTGCAGGTAGCGGACCGTCCCGGCACGGGTGGTCCGCACGGACGTCTTCACGTAGGGCACGCGCCAGAAGCTACCGGCATGCACCCCCTAGCGCAAATCCACCTTTTACCCCTAGCTGCTTTTCCTGAATCGCCTGTGTAACAGTGTGTACCTGACTGAACCGTGTCACTAGGGAGTTTTCCGTTTTCACGCTAGCCTCAAGTCCCTGGCCTGCGGGTTTGCGTCCGCCTTACCCCCGAACACCCGATTAGCTGCGGAACCCAGGAAGGACGCTGCTCGCCAGCCTGTCCGCGGCGCTGAACGCGGCGCTGACCGACGGGCTCATCACGCGGAACCCCTGCTCGATGGTCAAGCCGCCGAAGGCCCCCGCAGCGCGCGTGCAACCCTGGGCGGCCGAGTGGGTGGACGGCGTGCGCGAGGCCATGCCAGCCGCTACCGGGCGCTGGCCGACGTAGGAGCCGGGCTCGGGCTCAGGCAGGGGGAAGCGTTCGGGCTTGCGGTCGAGGACATCGACTGGCTGCACCGGATCGTCCATATGCGCCGTCAGGTCCGCATCGTCGGCAGCACGCTGTGCTTCGCCCCGCCCAAGGGAGGCCGGGAGCGGGACATCCCGCTGCCCGACTCGATCGCGCTGCGGCTGAGCACCCACGTCGCCGCCTGCCCGCCCGTGCCGGTATCGCTGCCATGGAAGGTGCCCGGCGGCAGGCCGGTCGTGGCCAGCCTGCTGTTCACCGCGCCCGGCGGCGCGGCGCTGCACCGGTCCAGCTTCAGCGCCGTCGCCTGGCAGCCAGCGCTCCGGGGAGCGGGCCTGCCCTGCTCGCGGGAGAACGGGATGCACGCGCTCCGGCACTACTTTGCCTCGGCCTGCCTGCATAACGGTGTGGACATCCGCGCCCTGGCCAGCTACCTCGGGCACTCCGATCCCGGCTTCACGCTGCGGACCTACGTGCACTTGATGCCGTCGGCCGGCGACCGGATGCGCCAGGCCGTCGATGCGGCGTTCGCTAGCCCGGACGGCCCGGTGACGGCCCGGCAGGGGGTCCGATGACTTCCGCCGCCCCGGGTGCCCGCGCGTTTCCGCAGGCAGGGCTCACCTCGAGAACCAGTGCGCGGGGGCCGGGCTGGTGTTGTGGTAGATGTGCTTCTTCTCCTGGTATTCCTCCAGGCCGGAGGGGCCGAGCTCACGCCCGATGCCCGACTTGCCGAAGCCGCCCCACTCAGCCTGCGGCAGGTAGGGATGGTAGTCGTTGATCCACACCGTGCCGTGGCGCAGCGCGCCCGCCACCCGTTCGGCCTGACCGGCGTCCGAGGTCCACACCGCCCCTGCCAGGCCGTAGCTGGTGTCGTTGCCGAGCCGGATCGCCTCCTCCTCGGTGCTGAATCGCTCGACCGTCACCAGCGGCCCGAACACCTCCTCCTGTACCACCGCCATCTCGCGGTGGCACCCGGCGAACACCGTCGGCCGCAGGAAGAAACCCTTCGCCAGGTCCGCCGATTCAGGCCGCTGGCCGCCGGCGAGCAGCGCCGCCCCCTCGGACAGCCCCAGCGCGATGTACCGCTCCACCTTCGCGCGGTGTGCCGCGGAGATCAGCGGACCGCACTCGGTCTCCGGGTCCAGGCCGCTGCCCAGCCGGATCCGGTCGGCCCGGGCGGCCAGCTCGGCGACGAAACTGTCGTGCAGCGAGTCCTGCACGATCAGCCGCGCGCCGGCCGAGCACACCTGCCCCGAGTGCAGGAACGCCGCGGTCAGCGCGTTGTCCACCACGGTGTCGAAGTCGGTCCCGTCGAACACGATGTTGGGGTTCTTGCCGCCGAGTTCGAGCGCCACGCGCCGCACCCCGTGCGCCGCCGCCGCCATGATCTTCTCGCCGGTCGCCAGGCCGCCGGTGAAGGAGATCAGGTCTACCGACGGGTGCGCGACCAGCGCCTGCCCCACCGTGCCGCCCTGGCCGAGCAGCAGGTTCAGCACGCCCGGCGGGATGTCCGCCTCCTCGAACAGCCCGACCAGGGCCACCGTGGACAGCGGGGTCAGCTCGCTGGGCTTGATCACCGTCGTGTTGCCCGCGGCCAGGGCGGGCGCGAGCTTCCAGGAGATCTGCAGAAGCGGGTAGTTCCACGGCGCGATGAGCGCACAGACACCCACCGGCTCGTGCGCGATCCGGCTGGTCACGTTCGTCCGGCCCGGATCGACCACGCGTCCCGCATGGGCGCCCGCGATCCCCGCGTAGTAGCGGAACACGGCGGTGGTGTCGTCCACGTCGGCGCGCGCCTCGTTCAGCGTCTTGCCGGTGTCCAGGCTCTCGGTGTGTGCCAGCTGCTCGCGGTCCCGCTGCAGCAGGTCGGCGATCCTGGCGAGCAGCGCGGCGCGCTCGGTCACCGTGGACCGGCGCCACGGGCCCTCGTCGAACGCTTCCCTGGCGGCCGCGACGGCGGCGTCCACGTCGGCGGCGCCCGCCTCGGCCAGGGTGTCCAGCGGGGTCGCGTCGTACGGGTTGATCGTCTGCGACGTGCCGTCGTCCGCGGCGTCGGTCCACTTCCCCGCGATGTACAGATATCTCACGCTCTACATTCTGCTCGCCTCCGGGGCGCTTTGCCCCTTTGGCTCGCCCGGGGGAGGCAACGCCGCGCCCCCTCGGCTCGATCAGGCGGCAACGCCGCAGCCCCTTTGGCTCGGCCGGGTATTACCGTGCCGCCGGGGATCGGTTACGTTGCTCGGGTGAGTGGTTCGCGGACCACGCTGGCAGGGTGGCTGGCGCGGATGGGATTCGCCGATGCCGCGCGGGCCGAGCGCCTCCTGCTCAACGACCTCGGCACGGCCGAGGCCGAGGTGAGGACCGACCCGCTGGTGGCCGCGATCGCCGCCGCGGCCGACCCCGACCTGGCCGTGACCGGCCTGGCCCGGCTGTTCGATGCCGCCGCCACCCGCAAGGACGAGCTGCGCGCCGCGCTGCGCGCCGAGCAGGAGTTCCGCGACCGGCTGACCGCGGTGCTCGGCGTCAGCACGGGCCTGGCCGATCACCTGGCCCGGCACCCGCAGGACGCCGAGATCCTGCGCGGCGCCGTCAGCCGCCCTGAGGCCGCCGAACTGCGGGCCGGCATGCTACGCGCGGTCGGCGCGGACCCCGACGAACCCGACGGTCCGGTGGCCGTCGGCCCGGAGCCCGCGGCGGCGCTGGCCGCGGCCTACCGGCGGCGGCTGCTGCACCTCGCGGCGCGAGACCTGACCGGGGCCGCCACCGTGGACATGGTGGGCGAGGAACTGGCCGACATCGCGGCCGCGGTCCTCGAGGCGGCCCTCGCCGCGGCCCGGGCCGAGCTGGCGCCCGGCGCGGCGCCGTGCCGGCTCGCCGTGGTCGCCATGGGCAAGTGCGGCGGCCGCGAGCTCAACTACGCCAGCGACGTCGACGTGATCTTCGTGGCCGAGCCGGTCAAAGACGAGGACGAGACCGCCGCGCTGGGCACCGCCAGCCGCCTCGCGGCCGGGCTGATCGGCGTGTGCGCGCGATCCACCCCGGAAGGCAGCATCTTCCCGGTCGACCCGAACCTGCGCCCGGAAGGCCGGGCCGGGCCGCTGGTCCGCACGCTGGCCAGCCACCGCGCCTACTACGAGCGCTGGGCCAAGACCTGGGAGTTCCAGGCGCTGCTCAAGGCCAGGCCGGTGGCGGGCGACATGGCGCTCGGCCAGGCGTACGCGGACACCCTCGGCCCGCTGGTCTGGCAGGCGGCCCGCCGCGAGCACTTCGTCGAGGACGTGCAGGCCATGCGGCGCCGGGTGGAGCAGTCGCTGCCCGCCCGGCAGGCCGGGCGCGAGCTCAAGCTCGGTCCCGGGGGGCTGCGCGACATCGAGTTCGCCGTCCAGCTGCTGCAGCTCGTGCACGGCCGCACCGACGAGACCCTGCGCTCGCCGGCGACGCTGCCCGCGCTGGCCGCGCTGGCCGCCGGCGGTTACGTCGGCCGGGCCGACGCGGAGGAACTCGGCGCCGCCTACCGGTTCCTGCGCCGCACCGAGCACCTACTTCAGCTCAGCCGGCTCAGCCGCACGCACACCCTGCCCGAGGATCCCGCCGTACTTCGCAGGCTGGGCCGGGCGATGCGGTTCAATGACGGCCCGAACGAACCGTGGATCCAGTCCTCGGTCGCCGGGATCCGCTCCGACCCGGCAGTCGATTTCGACGAGGAATGGCGCCGCCACGCCCGCCAGGTCAGGCGGCTGCACGAGAAACTGTTCTACCGGCCGCTGCTCGACGCGGTGGCCCGGCTGCCCACCGACGCGGCCCGGCTGACGCCGGCCGAGGCCCGGGCCCGGCTCGAGGCGCTCGGTTACGTGGACCCGGCCGGGGCGCTGCATCACATCGACGCGCTGACCTCCGGCGTGTCCCGGCGCGCCGCGATCCAGCGCACGCTGCTGCCGGTGCTGCTCGGCTGGTTCGCCGACGCCGCCGAACCCGACGCGGGCCTGCTGGCGTTCCGCCAGGTCAGCGAGGAGCTGGGGTCATCGCCCTGGTACCTGCGGCTGCTACGGGACGAGACCAAGGCGGCCGAGCGGATGGCCCACGTGCTCGCGTCCAGCCGGTACGCGGCCGGCCTGCTGCTGCGCGCGCCCGAGGCCGTCGCCATCTTCGGCAACGACACCGAGCTGAAAGCCAGGAACCTGACCGGGCTGCGCGCCGAGATGATGTCGGCCACCCAGCGCTACGAGGACGACGCCGAGGCCGCGGTGACCGCGGTGCGTTCGGTCCGCCGCCGGGAGCTGCTGCGCACCGCCGCCGCCGAGCTGTGCTGGCCCGGGGGGACGACCCCCCGGACTCCCCTGGCCGCCACTGCGGAGGCGCTGACCGCTATCACCCGGGCGTCGATCGAGGCCGCGCTGGCGGTGGCGGTCCGGAAGGTCTCTGCCGAGCTACGCCGCCCGCTGCCGACCAGGTTCGCACTGATCGCGATGGGCCGCTTCGGCGGTCACGAGGCCGGTTACGGCAGCGACGCCGACGTGCTGTTCGTGCACGACCCGTTCCCGGGCCGGCCGGAGCGGGAGGCTTCGGACGCCGCCCACGCGGTGGCGGTCGAGCTGCGGCGGCTGCTCATGCTGCCGGTGCCAGACCCGGCCCTGATCGTGGACGCCGACCTGCGGCCGGAGGGGCGCCAGGGTCCGCTGGTCCGCACGCTGGCCGCCTACCGCGCCTACTACCGGCGCTGGTCCGCGCCGTGGGAAGCGCAGGCGCTGCTGCGCGCCGAGCCGGTCGCAGGCGACCCGGACCTGGGCGCGAAGTTCACCCGGATGATCGCCGAGTTCCGCTATCCCCTGGACGGGATCAGCCCGGCGGCGGTCCGCGAGATCCGCCGCATCAAGGCGCGGATGGAAGCCGAACGAATCCCGCGCGGCGCCGACCGCGCCCTGCACCTCAAGCTGGGACCGGGCGGGCTGTCCGACGTGGAGTGGACAGTCCAGATGGTGCAGCTGCAGCACGCCCACGCGGTGCCCGCGCTGCGCACCACCAGCACCGGCGCGGCCATGGCCGCCGCGGTGCAGGCCGGCTTGCTGGCCGCCCTCGACGCCGCCGAGCTCACGGTGGCGTGGGAGCTCGCCGCCCGGATCAGGAACGCGATCATGTTGGTCCGCGGCCGGCCGGGGGACACGCTGCCGACCCGGCACGCCGAGCTGACCGCGGTGGCCCGGCTGCTCGGTTATCCGCCGGGCGACGCCGCGCAGGCGCTCGAGCAGGACTACCGCCGTGCCGCCCGCCGCGCCCGCACCATAATGGAGCCCCTGTTCTACGGCTAACCGCCGGATGTGCCGCTACAGGGCGTTAGATTCAGCTGACCGCGCCGGGAACTGCCTGGTCAGCCTGGGGGCTGTGGTAATCGTCATGGGGGCTGTGGTAATCGTCGCGGTGCGGGCAGCCGCAGCTTTCCCTGACGATGAGCTCGGTAGCCAGCCGCTCGGCCCGGCGCGGCCGGGATGGGTCGGCGATCCGCTCCAGCAGCAAGGAGCAGGCGCGCTCGCCTAGGAGCCGCATCGGCTGGCGGACCGTGGTCAGTGGCGGCGCGAACAGGGCTCCCAGAAAGATGTCGTCGAAACCGGCCACGGCGATGTCCGCCGGGACCCGGATCCCGGCGGCCCGCAGCTCCCGTATGGCCCCGATCGCCATCTGGTCGTTACCGCAGACGATCGCATCCGGCAGTTCCCGGTGCGGCGCGGCGAGGAGCTCGCGCACCGCCAGCTGGCCGCTGATCGCTGCGAACCGGCCCTCGAAGCACCCCGTCAGGGTTGCGCCCGGGTATTCGGCAACCGCTTCCTCAAAGGCGCTGCGCCGTGTCCGCGCGTCCGGCGCCTCCGGTGGCCCGGCGATGTAGAACAGTCGCGTCCTGCCGTGCTGCTCCAGCAGATGGCGGACCAGAGCTGTGGTGCCGGCCCGGTTGTCGGCGTCTACGACGTCAGCACCTGGCTCATCGAGCGAGCCGGCGACCAGCACGATCGGGATGCGCGCCGCCAGCAGCGCCAGCTGCTCGGAGCTGATGATGCCCTCAGCGATGAGCATCCCGTCGGTCTTCGCCGAGATCTTCTGCATCTGCCGGAAGGCACCTGGGCGGTCGGCCTCAAGCAGGACCGAGATCAGTACCGACCACCCCACCTGTCTCAGTGAAAGCTCGACCCCGCGCAGGATCTCCTCGATGAACAGCAGGCCTTCCTGCTCGACATCGGTGTCAGGGCTGCGGCTTTCGATAGTGACTAGCCCGATCACCTCCTTGCGCTGCCAGGCCATGCTCTGCGCCGCGCCATCGGGAACATAACCGAGCGCCTCGATTACCTCGAGCACGCGCTGCCGGGTAGACGAGCGAACCCGGTCCTGGCCGTGCACGACCCGCGAGACCGTGGCTGTGGAGACCCCGGCCGCCCGCGCCACGTCGTACAGCGTGCAGGCCGAGGAACCGCGAAGCCCGGCCAGCCAACTCTGTCCCGCGATATCTCCCCCTCCGGCCTGAGGCGAAACGGCGACTACGCAAGTCACCGGGCCTGACGACTCCGTAACAGGCGTGAGGCTCACGTTAGGATTCCCGCTGGCCGGAGTCAACAGCAGGCCGAGGGCACACGATCACCAGGATTTTCCGAGCCGCCAGATGTCAATCGGGGGCGGGCTCGGCGATCATGGCGATGCCGATCTCGCGGAAGCCGATCCTGGCGTAGACACGGGCCACCGCGTCGTCGCTGGCGGACAGGAAGACGGTCTCCACGCCCCGGTCCAGCGCGTCACGGGCCAGCAGCGCGGTGACGGCCGCGCCGAGGCTCTGGCGGCGGGAGGACGGCAGCACGCCCATGCCGGTGATCTCCGCGACGCCGTCCACGGCCTGGCAGCTTCCCGCCGCCAGCGGGCCGTCCGGGCCGAACGCCGCCGCCAGCACCGAGTGCCCGGAGCGGAGCCGTTCCCGCAGCATCTCGATCGTGCCGCCGTCGTGGTCCGCGGCGATCTTGTCACGCTCGGCCGGGCCGGCTTCCCCGGCCGCGGTGCCCGGATGGCCGAACGCGACCGCGGGCACCGCCCAGATCCGGTCGAGTTCGGAATCCTCGGGAACGACCACGCGCACGCTGACGCCCGGCGGGAGCGATGGTGCCTGCGGCGGTGCGGACAGCACCATGAGCGGATGCGCCTGGACCTCGAGGCTCGCCTCGGCGGCGGCCGCCGCCATCTCGGGCGCGACCTGCTCGATCCACTCGAAAGACTCGGGGATGATCAGCTCACGCTGCCGGGCGCGGACTGCGCGGATGTCGGCGGCGGTGACCGGCGGCCTCGGGCCGCGCCTGGGCCGGGCGTAATACGGCCAGCCCGGGCCGGTGGGAACGAACAGCACGAGCGGGCCGTGCTCGTCGGCTCTGGCCCGGCGCCGGGGGACGACGTCGCAGAACGCGTCAATCCGCTCAATGGCCTCGTTAAGCTCTCACAGCAGTACTTACCTTAAGGTTCCCGCCGCGCCAGACCAACCGTGTTTACCCCGGTTCGGGCGCCGGTGGCCCGGGAACCCTGCGCCGCAAGGGTCCTGGAGCCCGCCTGGCCTATCTCACCCTGGTCCCGGCCGGCTAGCCGCGGCGGCCGCCCAGGCCGCCTCATCGCCGCCGTACCGGCTGAGCGGCTGCGGCCAGGCCAGTGCCTCGTCGTCGAGCTGGCCGGGCGGCCGGACGGTGGTCACCAGCCCCGCGGCGCTGTCCAGCGTGGTCAGCCACGCCTGGTCGTCACCGTCAGCGGAGCCCGGGGCCGGGACCGCGGGGGAGCCCGGGCAGCGTCGCCGTGTCCCGGGGCAGCCCGAGCAGCCAGTGCGCGGTCCGGGCCAGGGACAGCTCGCGGAACTGAGTACCGCCGCGGGCGGACTGGCGGGCCAGCGCCTGCAGCGCGGCGGCCGCGCACAGGTAGCCGGTGCCGTGGTCGAGGAGCTGGCACGGCAGCGCGCCGGGCCGCTCGCCGTCCTGCGATTCCGCCATCGCGATACCGGACGCCGCCTGCACGATGCTGTCGAAACCCCGGCGGCCGCCCCACGGGCCGCGGCTGCCCCACGCCGACAGGCTCACCACCACCAGGCCGGGATGCCGCTCCGCCAGGATCTGCGGGCTCAGCCCGAACCGGTCCAGCGCGTGCGGCCGGTACCCGTGCACCAGGACATCGGCGCCGGAGAGCAGCTCGTGCAGCCGGTCGTTGCCCTGGGCCGAGCCGAAGTCGAGCAGCGCGCTGCGCTTGCCGAACAGCCCGTCGTAGGCGTGCAGGGTCAGTTCGGGCCGGTCCGGCGCGTCGAGCCGCAGGACGTCCGCGCCGAGCGCGCCGAGGTACCTGGTAGCCACCGGGCCGGCGATGACACGGGTGAGGTCGAGTACCCGGATGCCCGAGGCGGGCAGCGCCCCGGCCGGGCGCCAGCGAGGCGGCGCGCCGCCGGTCGACGCCGCTTCCACCAGCCTTGCGGCGGCGACCGCCTCGCCGGGCGGCTCCGTCCGCCAGCCGGCCTCGCCGCGGACGGCGGCGGCCACCCCGCCCGCGCCGGTCACTAGGTCCTCGGCCTCCCGCGTACCCAGATCCGCGATCGCGGCCGCGACCGACTCTGGATGACCGGCACAGCCGAGCGCCCGCAGCAGTGCCGAGCGGTGCCAGGGATAGTTCCCGTGCGTGCGCACCCAGCCGTCGGCGGCCCGCCAGAATCGCGACAGCGGCGCGAAGCCCGGCCCGGGCTGCTCGCCGCCGATCCACAGGCGGGCCTCGCTGCGGAAGGCGGCCGCGACGTGCCCGCGGTCCAGCCGCGCGGTCGGCGACCCGCGGGACCCGCAGTCTCCGCCGCGCTGGGCGTGCAGGGCCGCCGCGGCCAGCAGCGCGGCCCCGGTGCAGGCGATGGCCATGTCCTCGACCGGCAGCCGGGACGGCAGCTGACCGGGGGCACCGCTGACCCAGAGCACCTCCAGCCCGGCCGGGAGCGGGGTATCGGAACCGTCCGGGTGCGCTCCGCCGGCGTCCGCCAGGGCCGCCCACGCCTCGGCCAGCAAGCCCGGCCACAGCTGTCCGGTCATCGGCTCACCCTCCCTGCCGGGCGATCACGTGCAGCAGCGCCGCCACCTGCCGGTACGGGTCGGTACGGCCGGCCCGCTCCTCGCAGTCCAGCAGCGCCGCCAGGTCCGGCGGCGGTTCGGCCTCACCCGGCGCGGTGTCGGTGAAGACCCGGACCCCGTACCAGGCGCTGACCCGCAGGCCGTGATCCGCCAGCCGTCCGGTCAGGTCGGCGAGCCGGTCCGCGCGGGCGGTGACCCCGATCCGGTTATGGTACCGGTCCGAGCCGAACGCCTCCGCGCACGCCACCCAGTCACCGAGCAGCCCCGGCCGCATGGCCAGCGCGTCGCCGTTGCGCACCAGCAGCGACACCACGCCGCCCGGCGCCGCCAGCGTCGCGATGGCCCGCAGCACCGGGGCACGGTCCGCCGCGTACATCAGCACGCCGTGGCATAGCACGGCGGGGAAGCGTGACACCCCGGCCCGTTCGGCATAATCCTCGATCAGGCCGCGCTCGACCCGCACCCGGCCACGGACCCCGGGGGGTTCGGCGGCCAGGTCCCGCTCGAACCGGCCCAGCAGGTCCGCCGAGGCGTCCACCCCGGTCACGTCGTACCCGCGCCGGGCCAGCCGGAGGGACTGCGTTCCCTGACCACAGCCCAGATCAATAATCCGAACGGGCGCGGGTGGCAGCTCTCGCTCCAGCTGTCTCGCCACGAGTTCCTGGCGCACCACGTCCCGCAGCGTGCCCAGACGTGCCTGCCAGTGCTGCTCCCCGGCGGTGAACGCGGTGCTCACTCGCCCGAGCCCGGCTCTTTTTGCATCAGCTCTTTTTGCATCAGCTCCTTTTGCATCAGCACGGTGTCGATCCACCGGCCGTGCTTGCGGCCACCAGGAAGGGCAGGTTCCGCCCGGCATCCGCCGGGACCGCCGCGCGGACGACAGGCCGTGCTGCGGGCATGCGACACCTCCGTTCGCTGACTCCAGGGTTTCACGCCGCGCGGTAATTCCACCGGCTGGATCATGCTCGCCTTCGTGGTGCTGCCGGTCACCTCGGTGCTCTGCTGCTGGTGCGCGTGCGTCCTATGAGCAAGAGGGGGAGAGCGGGTACGACGTTTCCGATGAACCACCGGCAGCCGCCGGGCCGGTGTGAATTTGTGATCGAGTAGAACGGGTAGAACGCGGCCGGCTGGCCGTCGTCGGCCGGCGGGACGATGGTGCAGCCTGCTCCGGTGGTCCGGGTCGCATATCCCGCCCAAGTCGGGAGCCTCAATGCGCGGCGTGTCTGTCTCGAGGGCCGCCCGAGAGTCGTCCGCGCGTCATTGCGCGCCTCCGTTCTGTCGGCTGCTGTGCGCTACGGGCCCGCCCGTGTGTCCGATTCCGCAACGCCCGCTTCGGAGCAACCCAGAGCGTACCGCGGAACCATCGTTCCACCGGTGGCGTCCAAGTGCTGTGTGAGGAGGCTCAGATGCATCGCTTTTCAGCCGGGCTGACGGCCTGCCTGGTGGCCGCCCTGACCGTCGGCTGCGGAACGGTCCAGGCACCATCAGGACATCCGGGCCAGCGCTCCGGCACCCCGGCCGCCACGCCCGCTGGCGCCCGGGCGCCAGCAGGCTGCCAGGGCGAGGCTCCCACCATCACGCAGGCCGACAACGGGAAAACCTTGTGCGCCCGGGTCGGCGACACGGTGGCCGTGCTCCTGCACAGCGCCAACTCCAGCCGGTGGCTCCAGCCGCTGGCCAGCAGCAGCGCGCTGAAACCAACTCCCAGCGGCGAGGCCTCCCTGGTCCAGGGGGTTACCGGCGCCTGGTTCACCGCGGTCCGTCCCGGACGGGTGCTCGTGACGTCGGTCCGGCCCCCGTGCCATGTCCCCATCTCCGCGGGGAAGGGCGACCTTCAGCCGGCGGATCCGGTGCCCACGTCATATCCGCTCCGGTTCTGCCCGCCGGGGCAGCGCTTCAGCGTTTCGATCATCGTGACGAGTTAGCCGCCGCGGACGGGTCCACGTTGACGGGGATCAGGCTATCCTGGCCTGGTTAGCGCCCGCGCCGGTCGATCGTATATTCGACATCGAGGAGGCGGGGGTGTACGCTGTGTCCATGGTCACCACGCAAGCCGACGTGTCGCGGGCCCGGTATCAGTCCCGCCCGGGTCGGCCCGCGGTGGTCGCGGCCAGTCTCGCTGACCTCCGGGGACCCACCGAGGGTACCGTCGAGCTGCCGATCTGGCTGTTCTGGAGCAGCCCCGATCACACGTTCGACCTAGGCGACCAGGACAAGCGGCGCTGGCTCTACCAGACCGTGCTCCGGGAAGCGGGCCGTCTCGAGGATCTCACCACGTACCTGGACGGCGACACGCTAATGGCCCTCTGGCCTGAGCTGTACCTGCCCAAGGGCGTCCGGCAGGCGTGGGAGGAGCAGCACCCGGACCTGCGGGCCGCGGCGGCCACCGCCGCCTGATGCCGGTCAGCGAATTCCACGGGCAGGTGGCCGCCATCGCCCTGCGCGCGGCCGCCCCGCACGGGTTCGCCCTGGGGGGCGGCAACGCCCTGATCGCCCACGGAGTCATCGACCGGTTCACCCAGGACGTTGACGTTTTCAGCGACGAACAGGGCGGCGTAGAGGCTGCGGCCGGTGCCGTGGAGGCCGCGCTGCGCCAAGCGGGGTTCGGCGCCGAGCGCCGCGACAAGACTGACGGTCTCGCGGACATCTTCTCCGGGATGGGCGAAGGGCTGGCCGAGTGGATCGTCACCGCGCCAGGCGGGGAGCAGATGATGCTTCAGATGGCTTACTTCGACCGGGCCCGCCGTCCGGTCATCATGGAATTCGGTCCCGTCCTTGATCTCGAGGACGTGCTCGGCGGCAAGATGTGCGCCCTGGCCAGCCGGGTCGAACCGCGTGACTACGTGGACACCGCGGCCGCGCTCGGGCGCTACACCATGGAGCAGATCATCGGCTTCGCCCGGCGGCTGGATCCGGGCCTGACCGACAGGGATTTCGCGGACGCGGTGCAGCGGCTGGACCAGTGGGGGGACGGGGTGTTCGCGTCGTTCGGGCTCGGCCGCGAGGACGTCGCCGAGCTGCGCGCCCGGTTCGCGGCCTGGCCCCGGCCCTGATCGTTCGGGCGCAGGCCCGCTGTAGGCGGGCCGGGCTGCGGTCTGGGTTCGGTTGCGGGGGATCATTCTCTTAGCGATACCTGGAGGTCTCTTAGCGATACCTGGAGGTGATGGTTCATGACCGGCGAGACGATGCGCGACCTGCTCATGCCTTTGATCGGTAAGTCCGGGCAGATTTCCATGCTCGTGAACAGGATCGGGCCGGTCGCTTTCCCGATGGCCGAGAACAAGAAACTGACCGGCGTGGAGGTTCGCCAGGATGGCCTGGTCCGTGTTGAGCGCCACACCGGGTGGGTTGTGATCGACCCAGGTGAGGTCGTGGCGGTGGTGTGGAACGATGATTCGGACAGCACGCCGGGTCAATTCTTGTAGGCGGGCCATCCCCGCAGGGGGAGCCGCTGGAGACGCGGGGGTCGGCCGGTAGGCCAAGTCCTACATCAGCGCGCTCGTGTCCCGTGAACCTCGCTGCGACTGCCCGTAATCGAATAGTCTATGTATTCGATTTCTCCTTTTATCGTCGGAAATTCGCCACGCCATGATACTGTGGAATTACAACTTGAGATGAGATGAACGCGATGCCCTTCAGGTCGGCGCCGTCACGAAGAGCGCACGGTGTGACACAATCCGAAATCGCCATCAGTCGCGTGCTCGCTGACATGGGAAGTGCCGACCAGCTTGCTCATGCCGACCCTGCCCTCCGCGTCGCCTGCCCCATCTGCGAAGCACTCAGCCATCACCGATGCCTGGAGCGCAACCCCAAGCAATTCGTCACCCCGCACGCCGAGCGTGCGGCGCTCATAACCGGTGCTGCCACCTAAGAGGAGAACCGGACATTGTCGCCACGGAACTCTCCTGACGGGCGCGGATGCCGTCAGCTGCCACCGTGGGCGATGGAGCGGGCAATGCGAACAGCCCGAGTCACCCGCACCGCTGTCGATGCCGTCCTCACCGCCCGCGCGGAACAGCGGTGAGGCGATCTCGCGTCGGCGCAGGTCACGGCCGGTTTAGCTGTCAGCAGTCGTAGTAGAGCTCGAACTCGTGCGGGTGCGGGCGCAGCCGGAGTTCGTCGAGCTCGACGGTCCGCTTGTAGTCCAGCCAGGTCTCGATCAGGTCGTTGGTGAACACGCCGCCCTCGGTGAGGAAGGCGTGGTCGGCCTCCAGGCTATCGAGCACCGCGTCGAGGGATCCGGGCACCTGCGGGATAGCGGCTGCCTCGTCCGGCGGCAGTTCGTACAGGTCCTTGTCCACCGGCTCCGGCGGCTCGATCTTGTTCTTGATTCCGTCAAGGCCCGCCATCAGCATCGCGGCGAACGCGAGGTACGGGTTGCAGGACGGGTCGGGGACGCGGAATTCGACGCGCTTGGCCTTCGGGTTCGTGCCCGTGATCGGGATCCGGCAACAGGCCGAGCGGTTGCGCTGCGAGTACACCAGGTTGACCGGGGCCTCGAACCCGGGCACCAATCGGTGGTAGGAGTTCGCGGTCGGGTTGGTGAACGCCAGCAGCGAAGGCGCGTGCTTGAGCAGGCCGCCGATGTAGTACCGGCCGAGGTCGGAGAGGCCCGCGTAGCCAACCTCGTCGTAGAACAGCGGCGAGCCGTCCTTCCAGATGGACTGGTGGCAGTGCATCCCGTTGCCGTTGTCGCCGAACAGCGGTTTAGGCATGAACGTCACGGTCTTGCCCGCCGCCTGGGCGGTGGACTTGATGATGTACTTGAAGAGCATCAGCCTGTCGGCTTGCGCCAGGAGAGAGCTGAACCGCATGTTGATTTCCGCCTGGCCCGCGGTGCCGACCTCGTGGTGCTGCATCTCGACCTGGATTCCGGCCGCGAGCAGGTTGCTGGTCATTTCCGAGCGGAGGTCCACGAAGTGGTCCATCGGCGGCACGGGGAAATAGCCGCCCTTGTACCTGGGCTTGTAGGCGAGGTTGCCGCCGTCCTCGTCCTTGCCGCTGTTCCACGCGCCTTCAACCGAGTCGATGTGGTAATAGCCCTCGTTCGCGGAGGTGGAGAAGCGCGCAGAATCGAAGATGTAGAACTCCGCCTCGGGGCCGAAGTACGCCGTGTCGCCGATGCCGGTGCCGCGCAGGTAGTCCTCGGCCTTGCGGGCGATGTTGCGCGGGTCCCTGCTGTAGGGCGCGCCGGTCAGCGGGTCGTGCACGAAGAACGTGAGGTTCAGGGTCTTGCGCGTGCGGAACGGGTCGATCACCGCGGTGCTCGGGTCCGGCAGCAGTTGCATGTCGGACTCGTGGATCTGCTGGAACCCGCGGATCGACGAGCCGTCGAACATGAGGCCGTCGGTGAAGACGTCTTCACTGAATGACACGGTGGGCACGGTGAAGTGCTGCATCGTGCCAGGCAGGTCACAGAACCTGACGTCGATGAACTCCACGTTCTCCTCCGCGATGAAGCGGAGGACTTCCTCGGCACTGCTGAACATCAACCCTCCCGGTACAGGGCACGCTTTCGGTTCTCAGGGCACGCGATTCGGACGTTAGCTGCCGGCAATTTCCGCGCCGTGTCTGATGTGTTTCACGGATGTTACGGGTCGGCGGCCAAGGTCAGGGCTCCTATTGTGGCCCGCTGCCAGCCATCTGACCCGGAACGGATACCGTGGTGTCGTGGCCAAGAAATCCCGTAACCGGCGCGGTACGGGCCCGGTGCGAGCCGGTGCCGCCGGTCGGCCTGCCCCGCGGCAGCCGTGCCCGAGCTCGGCCAGCGCGGGTTCGGCCAGCGCGGGTTCGGCCAGCGCGGGTTCGGCCAGCGCGGGTTCGGCCAGCGCGGGTTCGGCCAGCGCGGGTTCGGCGAGCACCGCGCAGCTGACCGCTCTGTCGGCCACTGACAATTCGACGGCCTATCCAGGTCAGCGGTTCGGCCTGCCCGAGCGCGGTTCCGGGAGCGTGGCCAGCATGCCCCGCCGGGTCCTGGCTCTGTTGATCGACTGGCTGCTCAGCATGCTGATCGCGTTCTGGCTCACCGGCTCGCAATTCTGGACCATCGCCGTCTTCGCGGTGGAGGTGTACGTGCTCACCGCCACGACCGGGTTCACCGTCGGAAAGCGGCTGGCCGGCATCAGGACGACACGGACCAACGGCGGGCTGGTCGGATTCCGGTGGGCGCTGGTCCGGACGGCGATCCTGCTCACTGTGATCCCGCCGCTGCTGACCGACCGCGATCTGCGCGGCCTGCACGACCGCGCCTCGGACACCATCGTCGTCCGGCTGTAGCCGAAGACCCGACGGGTCTGCCGGCCCGAGCAGCTAGGCAGGGTCCGCTTCAGCGGGTCTTCGGCCTCGGCATCTTGGGCTGCCTGACGTTCCTCGGGATCGGCCCCTTCGGTGCCTGCAGGGACGGCTGCAGCGCTTTGAGCCGGTGGTTGATATCGCTGACCGCGTCCGGCTTGAGCTGACGCGGCAGGCGCATGATCTTGCGCTGCAGCTTGCTGATCGGGACCTGCCCCTCGCCGTCCCCGATCTGGAACTCGATAATCGGCACCTCGTAGGCCACCCGGGCGACCCGCTTCTTCTCCGCCGCGAGCAGGCTGGCCAGCCGGTTCGGGGAGCCTTCGCCGACCAGGATGACGCCCGGCCGGCCCACCGCCCGGTGAACCACGTCCATGTTCCTGTTCGCGGCGATCGCCGGGGTTACCGTCCAGTTGCCTCGCATGTTCTCCAGCACGGCGGCCGCCGCGCCCGGCTGTCCCTCGATGGCCGAGTACTGCGCGGCCTGCGCGAACCTGCCGAACAAGACCGTCGCGACCAGCAGGCCAAGCAGCACGCCCAAGGGGATGAGCAGCGGAGCCAGCCCGGTGAGCAGCCCGACAACCACCAGGATCACCAGGATGCCCAGGCCGCTGCCGATGACAATGGGCATCGCCTTCGGGTTCGACTTGTGCACCAGACCTGCGACTATGCGGATCTGCTTCAGCCGCCCGGCCTTCGCCAGGTCCTCGGCGGTGTCCCTCGTGATGGCCGGTCCAGCGGCCTCAGACTTCCTTGACATGCGTGCCATGCTCCGCAGCATACGGTTAAGCCGCCCCGGACAGAAACCGCCGGGCTAGCTGAAAGGCGCGCTACCCCGACACCAGTTCAGTTACCCGCAAATGGCAGCCGGGCCCACCCCTACCGCTACCGGCCGCGAAGAGGGTCCCGCCTAGTGCCGTAGTCTCCCGAGCGCTTATCGTGGAAGAGGCGCACGAATGAATCGGGACGTGCCGTCTGGCTCACAGGAAGCTGCCATGAGACTGCGGCCGCATCGGCGGAACCTTGTCGTATGGACCTCGTCCGCTGTCCCGGCCGGTAAGTCCGGGGGAGTGTGGTCGCGGACAGGCACACGACCCGCACGCAGCAGCCGGATCCGCTGGTGGCTTCGCACCGGCGCGCTGCTCATGGTTATCGGTGTCCTGCGCTTCGCCCGTACTGCGCGGGCCCGCTGGGAGCCCGTGTCCCTCCTCGCCGGCGCCTTGCTTACGGCGATCGGTTTCATGCTGCCCGCCGTCGCCGGGGCTTTCCTGCTCGGGGTGCTGGTCATCATCGTCGCCCTGCTGAAGGGGATAAGGGAACAACGGCAGGGACACGACCCAGCCAGCTGAATGAGAGCAGGCCACACCGGCAGCTGAATGACTGAGCAGGCCACACCGGGCGTCCTGAGCGTGCCGCGGCCGCTCAGAATGCCGCGGCGGAACCGGCCCGCTGCTCGATGGCCTGCGCGTACAGCCGCCCGGCCCGGTAGGAGGACCGCACCAGCGGCCCGGACATCACGCCCGCGAACCCCAGTTCCTCCGCCTCTTCGCGCAGTTCCACGAACTCCTCGGGTTTGACCCAGCGTTCCACCGGATGGTGCCGTGGCGTCGGCCGAAGGTACTGGGTGATCGTCAGCAGGTCGCAGCCGACGGCGCGCAGGTCCTTCATGGCCTCGGTGATCTCGTGCCGTTCCTCGCCCAGCCCGAGGATCAGGTTGGACTTCGTGACCAGCCGCGCCTCGCGGGCCGCGCGCAGCACGTCGAGCGATCGCGGGTACCGGAAGCCGGGCCTGATCCGCCGGAAGATCCGCGGCACGGTCTCGATGTTGTGGGCGAGTACTTCCGGCTGGGCGTCGAAGATCTGCGCCAGCCGCTCCGGTTCGGCGTTGAAGTCGGGAATGAGTAGTTCGACGCCGCATCCTGGGATGGCGGCGTGGATCTCGCGGCAGACTTGCGCGTACAGCCACGCGCCGCCGTCGGCCAGGTCGTCACGCGCGACGCCGGTGACGGTCGCGTACTTCAGGCCCATGGCGGCGACGGACTCCGCGACCCGGCGCGGCTCGCCCTCGTCGAGCGGCAGCGGCTTTCCGGTGTCGATCTGGCAGAAGTCGCACCGCCGCGTGCACTGGTCGCCGCCGATGAGGAAGGTCGCCTCGCGGTCCTCCCAGCACTCGAAGATGTTCGGGCAGCCGGCTTCCTCGCAGACTGTGTGCAGGCCTTCGCTGCGGACCAGCGTCTTCAGCTCCGTGTAGGACGGCCCGGTGCGCAGCCTGGTCTTGATCCACGGCGGCTTCCGCTCGATCGGGACCTGGCTGTTGCGGGCCTCGAGGCGGAGCATGCGCCGGCCTTCGGGTGCGAGTACCACCCCTCCAGGGTATGTCGCCGCCAGCCCGGGACTGTAAAGGGGCGCAGCATGATCTTGAGCACGCCAAGCGACCTGCCCGGATGGCAGGACCGGCAAGACCCGGCCTGATCTAGCGGGCCGCCAGCGGGACAGCGGCGAGCGCTTCCGGCCGCGGCAGGCCAGCACGTCGGGGTCATAGACGTGCCGCCAGGTGCGGTACCCGACCACGTCGGCGAGGTGGCGTTTCATCACCGGCGTCACCTGGGCCACCGTGATGTCGCGGCCGGTCTCGGCGGACAGCGTGGTCACCCCGGCGTCGCGGATGCCGCACGGGACGATCAGGTCGTACCAGGACAGGTCGCAGTTGGCGTTCAGCGCGAACCCGTGCATGGTGACGCCGCGGGCCACCCGCGCGCCGATCGCGCCCACCTTGCGGTCCGGCAGGCTCTCGTCGCCGCGCACCCAGGTGCCGCTGCGCCCCGCCACCCGCTCGGTGGTGACGCCGAACTCCGCGCACGTCCGGATCATGGCCTCCTCGAGGGCACGCACGTAGGCCACTACGTCCAGCGGCTCGCGGAGCTTGATGATCGGGTACCCGGTCAGCTGCCCGGGACCGTGCCAGGTGATCTTGCCGCCGCGGTCTACGTCGACGACCGGCGCCCCTGGATCGCCGATTGGCCGATCGGATACCGCGGTCCGCTTGCCGGCCGTGTACACCGGCTCGTGCTCGAGCAGCAGGCAGCTGTCGGGAACCTCATCGGCCACGCGCCGGGCGTGCACGCGCCGCTGCAGATCCCAGCCCTCGCGGTACTCCACCGGAGCGGCGCCGAAGTCAAGGTAGACAAGCTCACTCACTTTTCCCAGCTTACGCCCGGCCAGACCACGGCCGGGCGGGTCGGCGCACAGGTTCGTCGGCGCCCCGCGCATGTGCCGCGCAACCAGCGTGCAGCTTGAAGGAGGACAATGAGGCCGTGATAGACAAGGCCGAATTGCGCCGGATGAGCCAGGCCGAACGCCGGGAACTGGCCGGCCTGCTCGCCGAACTCGGCGAGCAGGCCCCGCCGGGCGAACGTCCCCCAGCCAAGGCGGCCGTCCCGAGCGAGTCTGCCTCAGGCGAGCCGGACCCGGACCGCGCCGACCCGTTCGAGTACGACCAGACCCTGCGCCGTGAACGGCGGCTGGCGCTGTACATGGCGGCGGGCTGCTGCGTGATCCTGGCCGGCTGGATCGTGGTGCTCGCCGCCACCCTGCCTCACCACTTCGATGCGCATCATTGGCGTACCGTCTGGGTGAACTTCGACGTGTTCCTGCTCGCGGTGTTCGCGGCGACGGCGTGGGCGATATGGCGGGAACGGCAGATCCTGATCTTGCTGCTGGTGCTCATCGGCACCATGCTGTTCTGCGACGCGTGGTTCGATGTCGGCACGTCGCTGTCGACTAGCGGCTTCGTAATGAGCCTGCTGTCCGCGCTCTTCGCCGAGCTGCCGCTCGCCCTCCTGGCCTTCGTGGGGGCGTGGCGTCTGCTCCGGGCCACGGTTGCCGCCGGGATCCTGGCCGGCCAGCAGGTCCACGCAGGCCAGGCGGCTCCGGCCGTGGCCGTGACCGGAACCGACGGGTGGGGCCGGGCTGGTACCCGGGGCCGGGCCGACCGGGGTCACTCCCTTCGCCGCACGCCGCTGGCCGGCCACGGTCTGGACGAGGCCTTGCCGCGTGGCCGCGTCGGGCGGCGGGCTGAACGGGCCTAACGGGCCGGGCGAGCCGGGCGCGCCGCGCGCGCCGGGCGAGCCCGTTAGTCGGCCTGACCGGCGGCCGGCGCAGAATTGACTGTGTGATGGATGAAGCTGAACTACGCCGACTGACCCCGGACGAGCGGCGTCAGCTGGCCCGCACCCTGGCCGCCATTGACCGGCCGCACCCGCTGATGGATCCCCGGCTCCGCCGGCGCAGGTGGTTCGGCCTGATGTTCATGACGGCATGCTGCGTCGGGCTGGCCTGCTGGATCGCGATCCTGATCCTGACCTTGCCCGGCCGCTACACCTCGAGCGGCTGGCAGGCCGCCTGGGTCGGGCTGGACATCGCCGAGCTGGCCGGGTTCGCCGCGACCGCCTGGGCGGCTTGGCACCAGCGCCAGGTCGTCATCTTCTTCATGATCATCACCGGCACGCTGCTGGTCTGCGACGCGTGGTTCGACCTGGCGCTTGACTACGGCTCGCGTGGCTTCACCATGAGCCTGATCTCCGCTCTGGTGGTCGAGCTCCCGCTGGCGTTCCTGCTGTTCAACAGCGCCAGGCGGCTGGTCCGGGTCACCATAGCCACGATGATGCAGCTAGCCGGGGCCGCCGGGCCCGTACCGCCGCTACGGCGGATCCCGCTGTTCGCGGACGGCCTAGAGGAATGTCTACCCGCCCAGCTCAGGCCGCGGTCTGCGGAGGACAAAGCCAAGGCGGATGTCACAGCCGCCGGAGGCTCCTCGTCTTTAGGGATCAGACGATCCCGAGGGGAGAACCGTGCACCCGAGCCCGTACACCGAATACCGCCCGCTGATGTTCTCGATCGCCTACCGGATGACCGGCAGCGTGAGCGATGCCGAGGACATCGTGCAAGAGGCCTTCCTGCGGCTGACCCGGGTGCTGCGCGAGGCGCCAGCTCAACTCCCCCAAGGCGTACCTGGCCACCATCACCACCCGGCTGGCCATCAGCCACCTGCGCTCCGCCCGCGTACGGCGGGAAGTCCTACGTGGGCGCCTGGCTGCCAGAACCGCTCCTCGCGGACGCAGCCGGGACCGAACCCGATCCCGCCGAGCGCGCCGAGATGTCCGACTCCCTGTCGATGGCGTTCCTGGTGCTGATGGAGAGCCTGACGCCGACCGAACGCGCGGTGTTCCTGCTGCACGAGGTGTTCGGCTACGACTACAAGGCGATCGCGGACATCACCGGCAAGTCCGAGCCGAACTGCCGCCAGATCTTCGCCCGCGCCCGCCACCATGTCGACGAGGGCCGGGCCGGCCAAGGGTCCCCGCTTCGAGGCCTCCCGCGAGCAGCGCGACGAGGTGGCCCGCCGGTTCTTCGACGCGGCCGACGGCGGCGACCTGGCCGGCCTGCTGCAACTGCTCGCCCCCGACGTGGTCTCCATCGGCGACGGCGGCGGCAAGGCGTGGGCCCTGGCCGAGCCGCTGCA
This sequence comes from uncultured Actinomycetes bacterium, assembly GCA_963800415.1. Taxonomy (GTDB): domain Bacteria; phylum Actinomycetota; class Actinomycetes; order Streptosporangiales; family Streptosporangiaceae; genus Palsa-504. The sequence goes on along the minus strand of CAWDBS010000084.1, from coordinate 25,395 downwards.
CGGGCGGGACCGTGTCGCCCGCTTCATCATCGGCCTGTTCCGCCGGGGGGAGAAGATGGGCGCCTACGGCGTGCCCACCTGGGTCAACGGTCAGCCGGGGGCTGTCACGTACGACGCCGAGGGCCGGGTGCTCAACGTCTTCGTGCTCGACATCGCGGACGGTGCGGTGCACGCGATCAGGTCCGTGGTCAACCCCGACAAGCTCCGCCATCTCGGACCGACCTCGGACCTGGCGCTAAGGCCGCCCCGCCCCTTAACCTGACGGCCATGGCCACCGACTTCACCGAGGAAACCGCCGCCGACGCCGTCGTCGACAGTTTCGCGAAGACTCCCGACCCGCGGCTGCGCGAGCTGCTGAGCAGCCTGGTCAGGCACCTGCACGCGTTCGTCATCCAAACCGAGCCCACCATCGCCGAATGGGAGCGGGCGATCGAGTTCCTCACCGCGACCGGCCAGAAATGCGATGACGAGCGGCAGGAATTCATCCTGCTCTCCGACGTGCTCGGCATTTCCATGCTGGTGGAGACGATCAACAACAGGGTTTCGGGCCGGGGGGGTCTGGGGGGGTGGTCCCCCCAGGAAAGGGCAGTCTCGGAATCCACCGTGCTCGGCCCGTTCCACATGATCGAATCCCCTCGCCGGGAACTGGGGGACACCATCGATTTCGTCCAGACCGGTACCCCGTGCGTCGTCCGCGGCCGGGTGCTCTCGGCCGACGGCAGCCCGCTTCCCGGTGCCGAACTCGACGTCTGGCAGGCCAGTGACCAAGGCTTCTACGATGTCCAGCAGCCAGGCGTGCAGCCGAGGGCCAACGGCCGCGGCCTGTTCACGGCGGACGCGGACGGCGCCTTCTGGTTCCGCACGGTGGTGCCCAGCTATTACCCGATCCCGACCGACGGCCCGGTCGGCACGCTGCTCAACGCGACCGAACGGCACCCGTACCGCCCGGCGCACATCCATTTCATCGTGACCGCCCCCGGCCACCGGGCGCTGACCACGCACATTTTCGTGGCGGGTAGCCCGTACATCGAGTCGGACGCGGTGTTCGCGGTGAAGAAGAGCCTGATCAAGGAGTTCACCCCTGTCGATGACCCCGAACAGGCGGCCCGGTACGGTCTGGCCGGACCTTTCTGTCTCGCGAATTTCGACATTGTCCTGCTGCCGACCGCGGAAAGCTGACCGTCCGCTCCCCGCCCCGCATCCCTAGTCGGTCTCCCGCCCCGCCCCAGCCTGCTCTTCGATTCCCATCCGCCTCCGCGACTCCGACAGGCTCCCCGACGGTCCCGTAACCGCTCTGGCATCAATGTCACGCGCTATGCTGTCAACCGGTTCTGCCAGCGCTAGCGGAACGGCCCGCGATGACCAACGACAGTCCCACCCCCGCGGCTCCGCCGCCCTCGGCGAATCGCCTGCGGGTACGCGAATGGCTGGCCCTGGTGCTTGGCCGGGACGCCGTACCGGCACCGGGCGCCGCCGACGGCGGCCCGTGGCCTGCCGGGGGAACGCTGCTGCCGCCCCCGCTCCAGCTCTTCGTGCTGAGCTTCCTGATGCTATTCGTCGAGCTGGCGCTCATCCGGTGGTCCGGGGCGCTAGTCATCTTTCTGTCCTACTTCTCCAACTTCGTTCTGCTGGGCAGCTTCCTCGGCATCGGCATCGGGTTCCTGCGGGCACGGTCCCGGGTGAACCTCTTCCCCTGGTCCCCGGTGGCGTTGGCCCTGCTGATCCTTTTCGTCCGGGCGTTCCCGGTCGAGGTCATCCGTTCCGGACACCAGCTCCTGTTCTTCGGCGCCGGGACGTTCCATGCCAGCGGTCCGCCCGCGTGGGTCACGCTGCCGGTCGTGTTCCTGGCCGTGGCCGCCGTCATGGCGACGATCGGCGAGGGCGTCGCCCGGACGTTCGTGCGGTTCCGGCCGCTGGACGCCTACCGGCTGGACATTGCGGGCAGCATCGCCGGCATCGCGGCCTTCTCACTGCTCTCGTTCCTCGACGCCAAGCCGGTTGTGTGGGCGCTCATCGTCGCGCTGGTCATGCTGCTGCTCTTCGGCAGGCGAGTCGGCCTGCTCCAAATCGTCGCGGTCGTGGCCCTGGTGATGCTGCTCTGGTCCGAGTCCCTGTCGTCCACCGACATCTGGTCGCCCTACTACCGCATCTCGTATGCGAAGGCGGCCGACGGGTATTCCATCAACGTCAACGGGATACCGCACCAGAACATCATCCCGGCCCGCGAGCTGCAATTGGTCTACAACCTGCCGTATCAGCGTGCTCCGGGCAATCCGCTCAACGATGTCCTGATCATCGGCGCCGGCACCGGCGACGACGTGGCGAACGCCCTCCGGCATGGCGCCAAGCACATCGACGCGGTGGAGATCGATCCGCAGCTGTACCAGCTGGGCAAGCAGCTGAACCCGGATCATCCCTACCAGAACCCTCGGGTTTCGGTCCATATCAACGACGGCCGGGCCTTCCTCGAGCGGACTCACGCGAAGTACGACATGATCCTGTTCGCGCTGCCCGACTCGCTGACCCTGGTGGCCGGGCAGTCCTCGCTGCGGCTGGAAAGCTATCTGTTCACCCTCCAGGCGATGGAAGCGGCGAAAGCGCACCTGAACCCCGGCGACGGCCTGTTCGCCATGTACAACTACTACCGGACGACGTGGCTCCGCGACCGGCTGGCGAACACCCTGGACGTTGCCTACGGGCACGCCCCCTGCGCCGACAACGAGGGCTTCTCGCTCTCCATGCTCTCTATCACCGTCAACCCGTCCGTGATGCACTGCAGCACCATCTGGCCGCGCCCGGCGAACGTCGTCCCGCCGGCCACCGACGACCACCCGTTCGTCTACCTGGACGGCAACTCGATACCCCCGCTCTACCTGATAGCGCTCGGCCTGATCCTGCTGGCATCGATCGTGCTGGTGCGCACCGTATCCGGCCCGTACCGCAGGATGAGCGGCTATGTCGACCTGTTCTTCATGGGCGCGGCGTTCATGCTGCTCGAGACGAAGAACATCGTGCAGTTCGCGCTGCTGTTCGGCACCACCTGGTTCGTCAACGCGCTGGTGACAGCGGGTGTCCTGGTAGCGGTGTTCGCCGCGGTGGAGGTGTCCCGGCACGTGGTCGTCCGGCGGCCGGCCTTGCTGTACGCCGCCCTGCTCGCCACGCTGATCGTGGCCTGGGCCATCCCGCCGTCGTCGCTGCTGTCCCTGTCGCCGCTGCCCCGCTTCGTCCTGGCGGTGATCATCGCCTTCGCGCCGATCTTCCTCGCCAACATGGTCTTCGCCCAGCGCTTCCGCGACACCGGCGACTCAGGCACGGCCTTCGGGGCCAACCTGCTCGGCGCGATGATCGGCGGGATCCTGGAGTACACCTCGCTTGTCATCGGGTACCGCTGGCTGCTCGTCTTCGTGGCGGTCCTCTACGGCTTGGCGTTCCTCACCGGATATCGGAACCTGCGGACCGTAAGCCCCATGGCCGCGCAGACGCCGCAGCCGGCCGCCCAGTTCCCCTCCAGCGCCACCGGCGCCTGAGCAGCACATTCGTCTTCGTCCCAGTAACCCCACCCAGCCTCCACCCCGTCCGCCCAGGGGGTCGGTGGGCCCCTGGGTACCTTCGTGGAGGCGCCGCGGGGCGGTGGCGGACGCGGCGCGGTTCCTGACGCGCTTCGACGACGTGCGGGCGGTGGTGTGCGAGGCTGTCCAGCGGCTGCACAGCGCCCAGGCAGCTCCGCCGAGAGGCGTAGACAGGATGAGACGCGCCGTGCAGAAAGATCGGCAGCGGATGCCCCCTCCGCGAGCTACGAACGCCGGGGCGTCCGCGACGAGCCCGGTCGGGAACGGCAGGAAGACCACCACGAGCAGGACGAGCAAGTTAAGCCGCAGGAAGAGCGAATCAGTCCGCGCGAGGCGATCGGTCAGGGCGGTGTGGGCGAGCCACGCACCGCCGATCGTCAGGAAGCTGACGACGTAGGCCAGGTAGGCGGGCCAGGCATGCAGCACCTGCTGCAGGGGCGTGCCCGGCGGGTGAACCGCGATGTCCAGGACGAGCAGCGTGATGGCGAAGCCGAACACGCCGTCGCTGAATCCTTCCATCCGGTCCTTGCCGAGAACCCGGCGTCCGTGCGGGGTGTCTTCGTCAGCTGGCACGGCACTGTCTCCTTCGCGCCGGCCTTGACAGGCGGGTGGCGATCTCTGGATCCCGGCCGTCTGCCCTGCTGCCGGGCAGCACGGGTCTCGATCGCCCGACCGGCAGCGGTCATGCCACGCGCGTCAGCGCCCGGCAGCTGAGCCCTCCGGCAGGTGACCAACGACCCTGGCCGGGCTGACTCCCCTGATGATCAGCTGCCGCAGGTGGGATGCGCTTCACCCCTAGCGGGTGAAGCGCGGCCATGACGCCAGCGGGCATCCTGGCATGGACCATGAAGACAGCCTGGGCCTGCCTGCCTGGGTCGCCGATATGTACCTGCCGGACATGTGCTATTCCGCCCCGCAGGCCGGAAACACCGACACCCTGGAGGACACATGAGACCAGCAGATATACCAGGCACACGCAGATGGCTGCTGCTTCCGGCTGTCGTCCTGGTCCTGTCCGGGCTGGCCACCGGATGCAGCAGCAGCAAGCCCGCCTACTGCACCGACGCCGCCAACCTCAAGACCTCCGTCAGCAACCTCGGCAATGTCGACGTCGCCAAGAACGGCCTCAGCTCCCTGCAGACCGCGCTGACCAGCGTCAAGACCAACGCAGCATCATTCGTCACCGACGCGAAATCCGCGTACCCGTCGCAGACCGCGGCACTGAACACCTCGCTGTCCGCCCTGCAGACCGCGATCACGTCCGCGAAGGGACAGCCATCCGTAACCGCAGCCACGGCGGTCGTGTCAGCGGTCACCCAAGTCAAGAACTCGGCCAGCGCGCTGCAAAGTGCCGCATCGGGCAAATGCCAGTGAAGAGTGTGCCGAGGACGCTTCAAACGCAGGTCAAGCGCATCAAGACCGATGCTCCCGGCGTCCTCAGGGAAATCCGGCGGACGATCGAGAAGGGACCCCAGCGTCCGCCGCTAGCGGTCAAGGGACTTCCTTCGGTCGCCTAGCCCGGAAGGGCCGCGGGCTGCCGGGCGGGGGCCAGGCCGCCAAGTGGGGCGCCGGCTACCCGGCTGAGCGCTGGGTTGCGCGGACCAGGTTGAAGCGGATCAGCGGGAGGCTAGCTCGGCGGACAGGGCCTCGGACAGGATGGGGTAGCGGAACTCGTAGCCGGCCTGGTGCAGCCGCCTGGGCAGCACCCGTGCGCTGGTCAGCAGTTCGACGGCGGCCTCGCCCAGCGCAAGGCGCAGCGCCGGGGCGGGCGCCCGCAGCCAGGGCAGGTCACGGCGGCCGACGGCGGCGGTGAGCGCGGCGGTGAACTCGGAGTTGGTGGCCGGAGCGGGAGCGGTCAGGTTGACCGGGCCGCTGACGTCCTTGCGGTCGAGCAGGAACCTGATCGCGGCGATCTCGTCGGACAGCGAGATCCAGCTCATGGCCTGGCGGCCGGACGAGAATCTGGGGCACAGGCCCAGCCGGGCCAGCGGGAGCAGCCGGGCGAGCAACCCGCCCCTGGGGGTGAGGACGAGGCCGCTACGGGTGTGCACGACGCGGATGCCGGCGTCCGCGGCCGGTCCGGCGGCGGCCTCCCAGTCCCGGACCAGCCGCGCGAGGAACGCCTGCCCGGCCGGCGCGGACTCGTCCACCTCACGCCCGCCGGTGTCGCCGTACCAGCCGATGGCCGAAGCCGCCACCAGGGTCGCAGGCGGCGGATCGAGCCTGGCCAGCGCGCCTGCCAGCGCCCGCGTGCCGAGCACCCGGCTGGCCCTGATCTCCGCTTTGTACCTGGCCGTCCAGCGGCGGTCCGCCAGTCCCGCGCCAGCTAGGTGGACGCAGGCGCCGAGCAAGTCCAGGGCGGACGAGCCCGGCGCACCGGAAGCAGCCAGCCCGGCGTCGGCCGCCCGCGGATCCCAGCGGACCTCGTCGGCGGCTCGCGGCGTCCGGCGGACGAGCCTGATCACCTCGTGGCCGTCGGTGCGCAGGCTAGCCACCAGCGCGGTGCCGATGAGTCCGGACGAGCCGGTAACCGCGACCTTCATGCGCTGCGGTGCAACCTTGTCACCGTGGCCGGCCGCTAGAGGCCGAGCTCAGCCTCGAAGGCTCCTTCTTCCAGCCGGTTCTTCACGGTGGTGAGGAACCGGGTCGCGTCGGCGCCGTCGACCAGCCGGTGGTCGTAGGTGAGCGCGAGATACACCATTGAGCGCACCGCGATCACCTCACCGAGGGCAGGATCCTCGACCACGACCGGCCGCTTGACGACCGTGCCGGTGCCCAGGATCGCGACCTGCGGCTGGTTGATGATGGGCGTATCGAACAGGGCACCGCGGCTGCCCGTGTTGGTCAGCGTGAACGTCCCGCCGGCCAGTTCATCCGGTGCGACCTGCCCCGACCTGGTCCGGTTGGCCAGATCGCTGATCTTGCGGGCCAGGCCGCCGATGTTCAGGTCGCCCGCGTTGTGGATGACCGGGACCATCAGACCGCGCTCGGTGTCGACCGCGATCCCGACGTGCTCGGCGTCGTGGTAGGTGACCTGATCCCCGTCGATGACCGCGTTCAGCTTCGGGTGCACCTTTAGCGCCTCCACGGCGGCGAGCGCGAAGAACGGCAGGAAGCTCAGCTTGACGCCCTCCCGGGCCTCGAAGTCCTGCTTGGCCTGGCCGCGCAGCCGCGCGATGGCCGTCACGTCGGCCTCCAGCACGGTGGTGAGCTGAGCCGAGACGTGTAGCGACTCGACCATCCGCTGGGCGATGACCTGGCGGGGCCTGGACATCCGCTGGGTCGTGCCGCGCAGCGAGGAGGGCACCACGGCCGGGCGCGGGGCCGGAGCCTGCTGCGGCCCGCGGGGCTGTTGCGGTGCCTGAGGCCCCTGGGGCTGGGCAGCCTGCGGAGGCTGAGCCTGCGGAGCCTGGGCTGACGGTGCGGGCTGGGCGGGCTGCGCAGGCGGCTGCTGCTGAGGCTGCGCGGCGCGCTGGGCGCGGGCGGCCTCGATGACATCCTGCTTGCGAATGCGCCCGCCGACCCCGGTGCCACTGACGGTTTCCAGGTCGACGGCGTGCTCGGCGGCGAGCTTGCGGACCAGGGGGGTGACGTAGGGTGCCTCCCCGGCGCTGGGCAGCGGCGTGGGCGGCGGGTACTCCTCGGCCGGGGCGTCCCCGGCAGCCGAGGCCGCCGGGGCGGCCTCAGCCGCGGACGGCTGGCTCTCGGCGGGCACCCGGCCAGCCGGACCCGCGTCGGCGGCCGGAGCCTGCTGGCCGTACGGAGCCGGCGAAGCGGCCTGGTCATAGGGGCGGGACGACTGGGGCTGGCCGTACGCGGGCGGCGGAGCATACGCGGGCGGCGGAGCGTACGCGGGCGGCGGAGGCGCGGACGAGCCCGAGTACCCCGGCGAGGCCGAGGGGGAAGACTGGGCAGGCGGCGCGTAATTGGGCTGCGAACCCTGCGAGCTCCAGCCGTCCGAGCTGGCCGCCGCGGCCGGTTCCGGCTGGGCGGGCCCGGACCGGGCGTCCTGAGGCTGCGATTCCTCGGCCTGGGCGGCCTCGGGCCGGGCCTGCTCGGCAGCTTCGGCCGACGCGGAGTCGTCCGCCGCGGGCGCCGCGTCACCGGACTCGCCGTCGTCGATGACGGCGAGCTGCGCGCCCACCGCGACCGTCTCGTCCTCGTCGACCGCGATGCCGCGCAGGATCCCGGACGCGGGCGAGGGGATCTCGGTGTCCACCTTGTCCGTCGACACCTCCAGCAGCGGCTCATCCGCCTCCACGCGCTCGCCTTCCTTTTTCAGCCAGCGCGTGACGGTGCCCTCGGTGACGCTCTCACCGAGCTGCGGCATGGATACGGAGACCGACATGATTCTCGTGACTCCTACGCGTGTACGTGCAGGGGCTTGCCGGCCAGCGCGAGATGCGCCTCGCCGATCGCCTCCGACTGGGTGGGATGGGGGTGGATGAGCTGGGCCACGTCCGAGGGCTCGGCGTCCCAGTTGTAGATCAGCTGGGCCTCGGCGATGAGCTCGCTGACGCGGCTGCCGACGATGTGGATGCCGATCACGCGGCCGGGACCGTCCGGCTCGGAGATCGCGATCACCTTGGCCGCGCCCTGGGTCTGCAGGATCACGCTCCTGCCGTTGCCGCCGAGGTTGTAGTTGAACTCGACGGTTATCAGGCCGCGCTCAGCGGCCTGCGCGGAGGTAAGGCCGACCGAGGCCACTTCCGGATCGCTGTAAGTGATCCGCGGCACGCCGTCGTAGTCGATCGGGGTAACGGGAAGGCCGCCGACCCGTTCCGCGACCAGGATCCCCTCGCCGAACCCCACGTGCGCGAGCTGCGGTGTGTTGATGAGATCGCCGACCGCGGAGATCGAGGGGATGCTCGTCCGGCAGAGCGAGTCCACCTTGACGAAGCCCCGCTCCACGGCCACGCCGGCCTCTTCGTAGCCGAGGTCAGCCGAGACCGGGCCGCGGCCTACCGCGACCAGCAGCAGGTCGGCGTCGAGCGTCTTGCCGCCCTCGAGCGTGACCGTGACGCCGGTGTCCGTATGCTTGACCGACTCGAACTTGGCGCCGAGCTCGAACCGGATGCCGCGGCGCCGGAACGCCCGCTGCAGCAGCTTCGCGCTCGTCTCGTCTTCCAGCGGCAGCAGCTGGGGGAGCATCTCGACGATCGTCACCTCGGCGCCGAAGGACCGCCACACGCTGGCGAACTCGACTCCAATCACGCCGCCGCCCAGGATGACTACCGACTCCGGCACCCGGTCCAGCGTGAGCGCGTGGTCCGAGGTGATCACCCGCTCGCCGTCGATGTCGAGCCCAGGCAGGCTCCTGGGCTGTGATCCGGTGGCGAGGACCACGTGCTCCGCCTCGTAGACGGTGTTGCCGACCCGGACCCGGGTCGGCGATTCCAGCCGCCCGTGCCCCTCGATCGTGTCGATCTTCCTGCTCGCGATCGTGGACTGCAGGCCCTTCCAGAGCCGGTCCACCACGGAGTTCTTGTACGACTGCACGCCGGGGACGTCGATGCCCTCGAAGACGGACTTGACGCCGACGGACGCGCTGTCCCTGGCATGGTCCGCGACCTCGGCCGCGTGCAGCAACGCCTTGGTCGGGATGCAGCCGCGATGCAGGCAGGTCCCGCCGACTTTGTCCCTTTCGATCAGCGCCACGCGCTTGCCGAGTTCGGCCGCGCGCAGAGCGCAGGCGTACCCGCCGCTGCCACCGCCGAGCACGACGATGTCGTAGCTGCCGATGCCCTCTGCCACCCCTCAAGCCTCCTTAGTCAGCCCGTCAGCCCTAGCTGGCTTACCCAGTCTTCATCATTTCACTTGCCGTCATCCGGGCTGCCCGCAAGCTTGCCTTCCGCCACGTCCACCGCGATCTGCACCAGCGTCCTGACCGCCGCCCCGGTGCCCCCCTTGGCGACGTAGCCGTACGGGCCGCCGTCGTTGTAGGCGGGGCCGGCGATGTCCAGGTGAGCCCAGCGGACTCCGGCCGGCGCGAACTCGCGCAGGAACAGCCCGGCGACGAGCATGCCGCCGCTGCGGTCTCCGGACACGTTGGCGATGTCCGCGACGGTCGAATCGAGCCCCTTGCGGAGATCCTCGGGTAGCGGCATCGGCCACATGGCCTCGCCTGCCCGCCTAGCCGCGTCCGCGATCTCCGCGGCCAGCGAATCGTCGCTGGCCATCACCCCGGCCGTGCGGTTGCCGAGCGCCACGGTCTGCGCACCTGTCAGTGTAGCCACGTCGACGACCAGGCTGGGCCCGTCGGCTTGGGAGCGGGCCAGCGCGTCGGCCAGCACCAGGCGGCCCTCGGCGTCGGTGTTCAGCACCTCTACGGTCGTGCCGCCGTAGATGGTGATGACGTCCGACGGCCGCTGCGCCCCGCCGCCCGGCATGTTCTCGGCAAGCGGGAGGTAGCCGACCACGTTCACCGCCGCGCCGAGCTCGGCGACGGCCTGCACCGCGGCCAGCACCGCCGCGGCGCCGCTCATGTCGGCCTTCATCGTCTCCATCGACTTCGATGGCTTGAGCGAGAGGCCGCCGGAGTCGAAGGTGATGCCCTTGCCCGCGAACACCACGGTGCGGACGGCGTCCGGGTGGGTGTACTCGAGCCGGACAAGCCGCGGCGGATGAGCCGAGCCCATGCCCACCGCGAGGATGCCGCCGAAGCCCTCCTTGGCCAGATCGTTCTCGTCGAGCACCTGCACGCCCAGGCCGTGCACCGCGGCCGCCTGCTCGGCCGCTGCGGCCAGGTCCGCGGGCACCAGGTCGGCGGGAGCGGTGTTCACCAGGTCGCGGACGAGCGTCATCGCGTCGGCCAGGACTCTGGCCCGGCGGGCTGCGTCCTCGTGGGCGGTGTGGACGATCTGCTCGACGTCGCCGGGCGCGCTGGTGGCCGTCCGGTACCTCCTGAAGGCGTAACCGCCGAGCAGGGCGCCGAGCGTCACCGCCTCGGCCTCGTCCGGCTCGCCCGCGGGCAGCGCGATGGCGATGCGCCTGGACCGGCCCGGAGCGCCAGAGGTCAGATCTCGAGCGGCGGCACCGGAGGCGCGGCGCAGTCGCTCCAGGTAGGCTTGGCGCTCGGCCGGGATCGCGTCGGCCGGCCCGGGCTCCGCCCCGAGGCCCACGGCCACAATGAGCGGGGTCGCCAGCCGGCCCCCGTGGGGATCTTGGTGATTTCCTCGGCCTTACCCGTGGCACCGAGCGCGGTGAGCGCGGCCATCAGGTCGAATTCATCCGTACTCACCGTGAGAACCGGGCCGTCCGGGCCCTGGAACACGCCGGTGACGAGGGCGTCCGCATCGGTTGCCGTCGGCGCTGACTGGCTGGTAAGCAATGTGACCGTCATCCTGCTGATCGTAGGGCATCAGCCGGTGTGCCAGCCCTGCCATGACCATGACTTATATGCCTGCTGCAAACAGCTTGTCGGAGCCTGCGAACTAATCGCGACTTTGGTTCGTCTGTAAGGATGCACACCCGTTCCCGGCCAAGGGGGGAATCTGGTGGAAAAGCGGCTAGGCGCAGGCGCGTCGGCGGTCGTCGGCTCCGGTGAAGTGCCTGATGGCTCGGGTGGCACGACGCCCCAACGCGCAGGTGAATCAATGGTCACGATATTACTATGGCGCCCGGGCTCTTTATCCGCCGCCACACGGTGGAGCGCAGCCTGGTTGGCTCGGGCGGTACGCGGTAGATAAGCAGCAGCCAGCCTGTGCTCTCAGCGTTATCGGAAATCCTGTCCGTCACCCGAACATTCAAGGACTAGGCCAAGAAGGAGCGTCGTGACCGCGCTTCCCCTCATTCTCACCGTCTTCGTCGCCTGCGCGGTGGAGGCGATCGAGGCACTGACGATCGTGCTCGCCGCGGGCCTGACCCGCGAGTGGCGGTCTACCTTCCAGGGCATGGCGGTGGCCCTGCTCGTGCTGGCCGCGATCGTGGCGGTGCTCGGGCCGACGATCACGCTGCTGCCGCTGACCGCGCTGCGGCTGGTGATCGGCGCCCTGCTTGCTGCCTTCGGGCTGCAGTGGCTGCGCAAGGCCATCCTGCGCGCCACCGGGTACAAGTCGCTGCACGACGAGGCCAGCGCCTACCTGCGCGAGGTGGCGGCAGCGAAGGCCGCGGCGCCCTCGTCCAGGCGCGGCGTCGGCGACTGGTACGCCTTCACCCTGTCGTTCAAGGGCGTCCTGCTCGAGGGCCTGGAGGTGGTCTTCATCGTGATCACGTTCGGCGTCAACCAGCGCAACGTGGGCGCCGCGGTGATCGGCGCGGCCGCTGCGGTGCTGGTGGTCACGGTGACGGGGATCGCGGTGCGGGCGCCGCTGGCGAAGGTGCCGGAGAACGCGATGAAGTTCGCGGTGGGCATCATGCTCACCTCGTTCGGCATCTTCTGGGGGGCGGAAGGGGCCGGCGTGTCGTGGCCCGGCCACGACGCGGCACTGCTCGTGCTGGTGCCGGTCGTGGCGCTGGTCTCGCTCGGCTACACGCTCCTGCTGCGGCCGCGTCCAGGGAGCAGCCCGGTCGCACGCTCGCCCGAGAAGGTGGTCAGCTCGTGAAGCGGCTCAAGTCCATCGGCGCTTTCTGGTACGACTTCGTGGTCGGCGACGACTGGCGCGTCGCGGTCGTCGTGGTGGCCGCGCTGGCGCTGACCGCGCTGCTCGTGCACCCGGCCGGGGTCAACGCCTGGTGGCTGCTGCCCGTGTGCGTGTTCGCCGCCCTGGGCTGGTCGCTGCGCCGCGCCACGTCCGGGACGAAGTCCTAGCCGGGGCGTCTGACCAGGCCGTGGTCGAAGGCGAAGACCACGGCCGCGGCGCGGTCGCGCAGCCGCAGCTTGGTGAACAGGTGGTGGGAAGTGTGTAGCCCGGAAAAGGGGAATCCACGGGGAGATGCGCAAGCTGGTCGTCACCACCAATCCCAGCCCTAGGCTCAGGCGCCGAGGAGCCGGGTCTCGAGCCGGGTCTCGGTGATTCCGGGTTCCACCCGGTACGCCCTCGCGCCGGGCCGGTCCGCGATCAGCTCGGTCAGCGTGTCGTCGGTGAAGTGCGCCGCCACGCCGTCGTCGCACGCGATGCCGGCCGCCAGCGTCCCGTCCGCAATAAGCCGGTGGTACAGCGGCCGCCGCCCGGGCTCGGAGTCGTAGTGCGGGCAATAGCTTCCGGCCAGCAGCCCGAGCCCGTCGGTGAATGCCCGCAGCTCACGGCCGAACGAATCCGTGGTTCCCCCCTCGAACCAGCAGATTCCGCCGGCACTGGACCCGGCCAGCACGATGCCCGCCTGCCACGCCTTGCGCATGATCCGGTCGAGTCCGTGCACCCGCCACACGGCCACCATGTTCGCCACACTGCCGCCGCCGACGAAGATGACATCCTGGGACAGCAGCAGGTCCTCAGGGTCGGCGACGTTGGGCATCGGGAACAGGGCCAGGTGACTGAGCCGCGCCGGGTGCCCGGCGAAGCGGTCGTACATGTGCAGCGCCCAGCGGGGGTCGTCGCCGCCCGCCGTATTCAGCACACAGATCCGCGGCTCCGGCCGGCCGGTCAGCCGCAGCGCGTAATCCATGTGCACAGGTATCTGGCCCTCGGGGACCAGCATGCCGCCGCCGATCGCGATTACGTGCCGTCGCCCGTCCGCTGCCATGGTTGGCACGCTAGCGTCGTTACAGGCTGCAAGCAAACCAGTGCCCGCTTTTACACCGTAGGTAACCAAATGGCCGCTCGGTGTTTCTTCTCGCCCTCCGGAGCGCCTTAAGGCGGCTTCGGCTCGTCACAGCTTGGTAACTTTCGGACTCCCGGATCACGATGTATCAGCGGCGGCGCTAGGTGCTCCTTCCGGTAAGGCCCGGGAGAAGGCCCGGCCATATCGCCACGATGGGGGTCTGATGACCGTTACCGCCATTCCGGTAGCCGCGGGGACCAGGCTGGTCCCGTACACCGCGGCCAGCGGGGAAAAGATCCTGCCCGGCTGTTACGGCGTCAGCCGCGGCGGGGGCATAACCGGCGACCTGATCAGGCACGCGACAGGGTCGCGGGCCGGTCATGCTTTCGTCTACATCGGCAACGGGCGGATCATCGAGGCAGCGCCGCCGGCCGTGCGGATTTCCCCGGCGGCGTCGCATCCGGACGCGGTGTGGAATGCGCGCTACCCGCTGACCGGTGCACAGCGCGAGAGGATCTGCGCACGGGCGCTCGCCCTGCTGGGATGCCCGTACGACTATCCGGCGTACACCGGTTTCGCACTGAAGGTGCTGAAGTTGCGCGACGACGCCGAACTCGATCCGGTCTTCAAGGCGGATCACTGGCGGGTGTGCTCGGCGCTGGTCGCCGACTGCTACGCGTATGCGGGCATCCGCCTCGAGCCGGGCCTGAGGGATCTCAGCCTGATCGGTTCGGCCAGCCTGGATGACCTGGCCGCGCTCCCGGCCTGAGGCTGCGTTCCGCGAGCGACCGTCCGGAAGGGACCGTGCCCGGTCCGGCGCCGCCATCAGGGCCACGGTCCCGTACCGCAGCCTGGCCGCCTCCTCCGCATGTCCGCCGCTCCTGCTCGTCATGGGGCGAGGCGCCTACGATGGAGCCGTGTGCACGGATGACAGCCCGGCCAGCCTGGCCGCCGCGGTGCGGCACGACGTCGAGCCGGCCATCGAGATCGACCTCGAGCCAGTGGACTCGGTGGTCGTGGTCACCCTGATGGACAACGTCACCGACAACCTGATGGCTGACCAGGAACCGGCGCGACGGGCCGATCCCGCGCGCAGCCCGTGGCGCCCCCTGGCGATGATGGCCGGCGGCCAGGTACCCGACATGCTGATTGCCGAGCACGGGTTCTCGGTGCTGGTCACCGTGACGAAGGCCGGGCACGAGCACCGGTTCCTGTTCGACGCGGGCACCAGCCCGGACGGCGTCACCGAGAACATGCGCCGCCTGGACATCGACCCGTACTCCATCGAGGCCATCGTGTGCAGTCACGGCCACTTCGATCACACCACCGGGATCGACGGGCTGATCCGTGCGGTCGGCCGGGTCGACCTGCCAGTGCTGATCCACCCGCATTTCTGGCGGCAGCGCCGCCTGCAGCTGCCGGGCCGGGAGCCGCGGGACCTCCCCACCACCAGCCGCAGCGCCCTGATCGGGGCGGGCTTCGACATCATCGAGGAACGCCAGCCCAGCTTCTTGTTCGGCCGGTCGGTGCTGATCACCGGCGAGGTTGCCCGGACCACCGGATACGAGCCTGGCTTCCCGCCCCAGCAGGCCTGGCTGGACGGACGCTGGCAGCCCGACCCGCTCGTGCTCGACGACCAGGCGCTCATCGTCAACGTCCGTGACCGGGGCCTGGTCGTGATCACCGGCTGCGGGCACGCGGGCGTGGTCAACATCGCCAGGTACGCCCAGCGGCTGACCGGAGGCCAGCCGCTCTATGCCCTGCTGGGCGGTTTCCACCTGGGCGGCCCGCTGTTCGAGCCGCTGATCCCGCGAGTGCTTGATGACCTGGCCGCCCTGGATCCCGGCGTGCTGGTGCCCGCGCACTGCACCGGCTGGCGCGCCCAGCACGCTATTTCGGCCCGGTTCCCCGCCGCCTACGTCCCGAACGCGGTC
Organism: uncultured Actinomycetes bacterium; assembly: GCA_963800415.1. Taxonomy (GTDB): domain Bacteria; phylum Actinomycetota; class Actinomycetes; order Streptosporangiales; family Streptosporangiaceae; genus Palsa-504. The sequence goes on along the minus strand of CAWDBS010000084.1, from coordinate 10,250 downwards.
GGCACCAGCTTCTGCCTGTGACGGGCGGGCGCTAGCGGCGGAACCGCGATGTGCGGCTCGTGCACGATGTCATGGACCCGGCTAGCTGGTCAGGGCCTGGTACACAAGCTGGCGCAGCTGCGGGCGGATCGGGTATGCGCTGGGTGGAAGCAGCTGGGTAAAGAATGAGACGGTCAGCTCTTCCCCCGGGTCGATCCAGAACGTGGTGCTGGCCGCGCCGCCCCACGACAGCTCGCCCGCGGAGCACAGCCCCTTACCCGGTACGGGATCGATGACGACGGCGAAGCCGAGTCCGAATCCGACCCCGCGGAACGGGGATTCGGCGAACAACGGCCTGCCGAACGTCTCCAGGTCAAGGCCGCCAGGAAGGTGGTTGCGCGTCATATAGCCCACCGTGTGCGGGCTCAGCAGCCGCGTGCCGTCCAGTTCTCCGGCCGGGCTGTCTGTGCGGTTCAGCAGCATCTGGGTGAACCGGTGATAGTCCGCGGCGGTCGAGACCAGGCCGCCGCCTCCGCCGAGCATGGCCGGCGGCGGCGGGCGGCATCGCCCAGGGCATCGAGCCTGACCGCGGTACCGCCGCTCCCCACCGTGTACAGGGCGGCCAGACGGGGCAATTGCGTCTCGCCGGCGTAGAAGCCGGTGTCGGTCATGCCGAGCGGCCGCAGGACCCTCGACGCGAGGAACTCATCCAGATGCTGCCCGGACACGACCTCGATCACCCGGCCGAGCACGTCCGTCGCCACCGAGTAGTTCCACTCCGTGCCGGGCTGGAAGAGCAGCGGGAGGCTCGCCCAGATGTCGCACGCCCGCGCCAGGTCCGCGCCGGGAGGCGCGGACCATTCGAACCCGGCGGCCCGGTACATGGCATCCACCGGATGTACCCGGTGGAACCCGTAGGTAAGGCCGGCCGTATGGGTCAGCAGGTGCCAGATCCGCACCGGCTCGGTGGCGGGGACGCTGACCTGCCGCAGGTCCGAGCCGCCGGCGTACACCCGGACGTCGGCGAAAGACGGGATGAATGAGCTGACCGGATCGGTGAGCTCGAAACCGCCCTCCTCATACAGCATCATCGCCGCCACTGAGGTAATCGGCTTGGTCATCGAGTAGATCCGCCACACCGTGTCCGTCGCGGCCGGCCGCCCGGCCTCGACGTCACTGGACCCGTAGCTCGACACGTGCGCCAGGCGGCCGTACCTGCTCACCGTGATCAGCCAGCCGGGCAGCCTGCCGTCGTCGACGAAGCGAGCGAAGTGCCGGCCGATCCGCTGCAGCCGGTCCGGATCCAGGCCTACCTCCGCCGGCTCGGCCTCGGTCTTGAGCTCGCTCATCGCATCACCTTTCCTGGGAGTCGCGCCCAGGCGCGGGCAGTGGTCAGAGTTCGTCCTGGTCGGCGGGGGAGTTTGAGCCGAAGTACTTGGCGTCTTCCTCCACCGCGGCGACGTCCGCGGCCGCGGCCTCCTCGGTGGGCTCGAAGTCCGGGTCCTCGTAGCGCAGCTTTATCAGGCTGTGCTGCTCCTCCGGGAGGTCCGTAGACCTGAGGGAACGGAACCAGGAAAGGATGCCCATAACCGACTCCCGGTCAGCGCGGATCTGGTCAGCGGCCACGGTCAGTGCGGCCATGTTGAGCGTACGCCTGACTCCGGTCGGCACGCGAGCCGGCTGAACTGGTCAGTACGTCCGGCCGCTGGTGCCGGACGAGGGCCGGGTTGTCTCGCCGCCGGGGATCGCTCACCGGGGGACGTCGCGCAGGCGAGATGCCCCCCGAGCCGCCATGCTGGCGCTGGAATTCGCGCCGTGCTCATCGGAGGTGACCTGCGGCGTATGGAGCCGAGCCGATAAGCCGCCCACCGCCGGATAATTGACAGCCCGGGAAATTGGCCCCCGGGTCGGGAATCCGGTGCTGGGAGCTCGGCGGCGGGGAGAAGTGCCCGGATCGCACCTTGAGCCGTCCAGCAGAATCAAGATCATCAGTACCCTGCGCGCCGGTCACGGGCACCGCCGGTGGTGCGCATTCCTGAACTGCTCCAGCTCCATATGTGTCCCGTTCACGTATGCGCGCGCCGTAAAGCCACTTATTAGGCAAAGGCGGCAATCATGACCTGGTATCCGGATTGTGCCTTGCGTATGCGGACGATCCCGCCTGGCGGGTGATCCCTGGTGCCCGTGCCGCCGCGCCACAGGCCGGCTGGCGGCGTGTGTGGCTTATGCATTCCCCTGGTCCGGAAGGAGGGTTACGGCGTCCGGTACGCCATTTGCCGTCAACAGGAATGGAGTCCCCTGTACCATCCGGAAATTCGCGGCCCGGCTGTCGGTGCCGGACGTCTTCTGTCAATACGAGGAAAGTCCTTCTTACCTGTCGCCGGCAATGGCGCGCCGCCTGGCCGGCTGGAATAAGCTGCGGCCCTGGCGAGCCCGGCCGGCACGCTGGCGTGACGGTCACCATCGCACATGCGCGGGGCGATGTCGATGTGCCTCTGGCGGAATGGATCTGCCTGGGACCGCACCCCGAGTGTACCTCGCGGTCGTCCCGGCCTGGAGGATCTCTACTGGTCAGGGGATCAGCCTCGCAGAGATTCCGGTCGGGTACCACGACCGCAGGAATCCCGTGATCTTCCACGGCCGGCCCTGCTTTGCTGCCCGTAGGGCCGCGGGAGGATCGTCACCCATAGCAGGGCCGAGACCGCGGGAAAGCGGTAAACCGGGATTAGCGAAACGGATTCTGGCGTCCGGCGCGGCCAGCCAGCGCCAGGAGACCCGGAATTCGCCGTTCACGCCGCTGGTGAACCCTGCCTCGCGGATGGAAACGCCATTTCCTGGGTACCAGATGGATGTTATTCCCGGACGTGCGGAACGAGGGCCTGGGCGCGTGGATCATACTGGGGCGGTGGCCGCGCTGCCCCGCTTCGTCGTCCAACTGCACGACGCGACGACGCTGCACTTTGACTTCCGCCTTCAGTCCGGCGAGGTGCTGCGCTCGTGGGCGGTGCCCAAGGGGCCGTCGCTCGATCCGGGCATCCGGCGGCTGGCCGTGCCAGTCGAAGACCATGCCCTGGCGGCGGGCGAGTTCGAGGGCGTGCATGAGGGCCAGCGGCGCGGCAGCGGGGCGGTGATCGTCTGGGATGAGGGAACGGCCGAGATCCTCCGGGAGGAGCCGGGGCACGTGTCTTTCGTCCTGCATGGCCGGAAGCTGTCGGGGGGCTTCGCGCTGACCCGGACCGGCAAACGGCGCTGGGTCCTGGTCAAGGTCCGCGACGAGGCCGCGCGGCCCGGGTCGGACATCGTGACGGAACGGCCGGCCAGCGTGCGGAGCGGCCGGACCTGGCAGGAACTCCTTGACCGCCGGAAATAAGACGCCTGCCGGGCAGGGTATCGGGCGAGGCGAGCCGCTTGCCGCGGCGCTGAATCGTTTCTAGAGAGGAAAATGCCCTGACTGGTCGGCCGATAGTGAAGGCCGCGCGGATACGGCCCGCTGGCGGTTCCCCGAGGCGGCGCGGGAATTGTCGCACTAGCCAGGGTTCTCTCCCGCGAGAACGGCGGAGCCAATGGAGTTGTCGCCGACGCGGCCGGACCTAAACGCGCCAACAAGAACAACTGCCGGGCTTCCCGGTCTCGCGGCATCATCGAGAATATGTTCTCAGCGAACGATAAAATCTTCAGGCAGCCTGTTTGATACGCAACGCATACCGGCCCATATGCGGGCATCAACGCCGCCGGCACGCTGGCGGGTGATCGAGACTTTGCCGTTTGGCTTCGAAGCCGGCAGGTAACGAATAGTCCGACGATACAGGATCAGTTCTCGCTTCCAGGGCAGATCGGATATCTTCCCGGCGAGGTGTGCGCGACCTCATCCGGGCTCGCTGACCGCTGGTGGCGGAGCGCCAGAAGGTGGCTTGCACCTGCGGGGGAGGGACAGCGACCCGGTGCTGGCCTCATACGTTGCCGCCGTGCCGATCCCGCTGATGAGGTAGCGTGCCGATGGAACGCTGCGGCGGCATCAATGAACCGGTGTCTTTTTTCTAGGCTGAGAGAATCCTGAGAATTCGGCTCAGCGAAACGAGAAGCTGCTGCACGTGCATCACGGTTAACCCGTAATGTGCCGCCCGCCTCGTGAAGCCTGCTAACCAGGCTTGTTACCAGGGATCTTAAGGCAAGGCGGCCTGGGCAAAGCGACGGCAGCCAAGCGCGCGGACTCGCGTCGGCATGACAGGAATGAGAGCAAACGATCTCATAAGGTAGCGGGCTGCGACCCGCTTCGGGCTCTCCTACCTGCTTTAGGTGTGCGGTTGCGCACCGTTGGTGACTCCTTCGGCTGCCCGTCAGTTCACTGGGAAGGGGGCGGTCAACGTTCCGCCAACGACGGCAATGGAAATGGGGGCTGCTGCGCCCTTATCGCCTGATGATCGTCTACGCTTATGCACTATTCAACGAGTGGAACGGAGTACACGTGGCCCAGAAGATACAAACCCTGTTCATCGATGACATCGATGGCAGTGAGGCAGAGGGTACTGTCCGCTTTGCGCTGGATGGTGCCGAGTACGAGATCGACCTGAACGCCAAGCACGCCGAGGCGCTCCGCAAGGCGCTGTCCCGGTACGTTGAGGCCGCGCGGCGGAGTAGCGGTACCGCTGCCCGCCGGCCTGCGCGGACCGGACGCCGGACGGCGGCCAGCGGGCTGAACACCACCGAGGTCCGAGAATGGGCCAAGGCTCAGGGTATCGAGGTCAAGGACCGTGGCCGGGTACCGGCCGAATTGGTCGTCAGGTTCCGGGCGGCAACGGGGAACTAGTGCCGTGGCACGGTGCGCGTGGCGGCTCATTATCGGATGAGAGGCCCAGGTGCGCAGTGGCACTAAACCGCGGGGGTCTCTCCGCAGGTTTCCTTGCTCGTTACTTCGGTACCACGACTTTCCCAGGAGAGCTGTGCCCTTCTGTGAGCGCAATGCCATAGAAGGGCACAGCACTCCGGCGCCTGGGTTGTTCCAGGCGCTTCAGCGGCCCTCGACCCGCCTTCCGCTTGCCCGGGCCGCCGGGCCGCCGGAAATGCCCGGCTCATCCGCCGAGGTGCGGCGTGGCGCGGCTGACGATGGCCGCGGTATCGATGCCGGACGGGAGCGTGCCGAAGGCGCGTCCCCATCCCGAGAAGGCCCCTGGCCCGCTGTCGTCGGCGAGCCGGGACGCGGCGAACGCGTCGGCCACCGCGGGGTCGCCGTACTGGACGAGCAGGGCGCCCTGCAAAGTGAGCGCCATTGCCTCGGCGAGATGGCGGGCGCGGGCTTCGGACGGGTCGCCGAGTTCCTTGCGTAGCCGGGCCACCGCCTGGTCCAGTCGGCTGTCCGCCCCGGCCGCCTGATCGAGTTCGGCGAAGAACGCCTCGGCCGACTCGGGCTGCCTGGTCAGGGCGCGCAGCGCGTCGAGCGCGGCGACGTTGCCCGAACCCTCCCAGATCGATGCCAGCGGAGCCTCGCGGTACAGGCGCGGCATCCCCGATTCCTCCACGTAGCCGTTGCCTCCCAGGCATTCGAGCGCCTCGGCGGCGTGCGCCGGAGCCCGCTTGCACACCCAGTACTTGGTCGCCGCCAGCGCCAGGCGGCGGAACGCGGCCTCCTGCCCGTCGCCGCGGACCGCGCGGTCGGTCGCCCCGGCCAGCCGGAACGCCGCCAGCGTGGTCGCCTCCGACTCGATCGCCAGGTCGGCCAGCACGGCGGCCATCAGCGGCTGATCGGCCAGCTTCCGGCCGAAGGCCATCCGGTGGGCGGCGTGGTGCGCGGCCATCGTCAGGCCGGCCCGCATCCCGGTCGCCGTGCCGAGCACGCAATCGAGCCGGGTCACGTTCACCATCTCGATGATGGTGCGAACGCCGTGGCCCTCCTCGCCGACCAGCCATGCCAGGGCGTCGTCGTACTCGACCTCGGCTGACGCGTTCGACCTGTTGCCGAGCTTGTCCTTCAGCCGCTGCAGGCGCATGCCGTTCCGCGTGCCGTCCGGCCGGACCCGGGGCAGCAGGAAGCAGGACAGCCCGCCGGGCGCCTGGGCGAGGACCATGAACAGGTCGCCCATCGGTGCCGAGGTGAACCATTTGTGGCCGGTCAGGCTGAAGGTATCGTCTCCGGCCGGCACCGCGCGGGTGGTGTTCGCCCGGACATCGGAGCCGCCCTGTTTCTCGGTCATCGACATGCCCGCGAGCAGGCCCCGCTTGGTCTGCGGCGGTCGCAGGCCGAAGTCGTACTCAGGCGCCGCGAGCAGCGGCTCGAAGCACCCGGCGAGGCCGGGCGCGTGCCGCAGCGCGGGCACGATGGCGTAGGTCATAGACACCGGGCAGCAGTGCCCGGCCTCGGCCGCGCCCCAGACGTAAAAGCCCGCGGCCCGCGCCACGTGCGCTCCGGGGCGGGTGTCCCGCCACGGGGCGGCGTGCAGGCCGTGCCGCACCGCTATCGTCATCAGCTCATGCCAGGCCGGGTGGAATTCCACCTCGTCGGCCCGGTTCCCGAAGCGGTCGTGCGTATGCAGCGTCGGCGGGTTCTCGTTGGCCTGACGGCCAAGCTCCTGGACCTGCGCCGAGCCGGCCAGGCGGCCGAGTTCGCGGACGGCGTCCTCGGCCCAGCCGGCGCCCTCGCGCCGCAGCGCGCTCAGCATGGCCGGATCGTCGGCGACGTCGTACCCGGTCAGCGCGGGCGGCTGGTTGAATACGTCGTGTGTCGGCGGCATCAGCGATTCCTGCCTCGGGTTCCTGCCTGGCGGCGACTGGCCTTTTCGCAATTGAAACATGCCCGGGTAGACGTGCCTGACTTGCCGCCGGTAGCGGTCAGGCGGGTGGCCCCATGGCCGCGACCACGAGGGTGACTGTGGTCGCGATCTCGGCCAGCGCGCCCAGGACGTCGCCGGTGATGCCGCCGAGCCGCCGCACCGCGTGCCGCTGCACGGCGAACGCCGTGCCCAGGCCCGCGAGGACCGCGAGCGGGAGGGTCCAGCCGAGCGGTTCGCCGGCAACTGTCGCCGAGATCGCGACCGCCCCGGCCGCCGCCGCCAGCGTGGCCACGGTGGCCGCGACCGCGACGGCCGGGCGGACCGATTCCGCGACCAGCGCACCGAGCCCGTCCGGCCGGGCCGCGGGCACCCCCCGGCGGCAGGCCCACGTCAGGGCGAGCCGGCCGGTGACCACCGCGGTGATGAGCGCCGCGGGTCCCCGGCCGTGGCCGCCCGCTTCGGCCTGGCTGAGCGCGGCGACCTGCAGGAGCAGGGTCAGGACGAGCGTGACCGTGCCGAGCGGCCCGATGTCCGAGCGGCGCATGATGTCCAGCGCGGCCGGGGCGGGCTTGCCGCTGGCCAGGCCGTCCGCCAGGTCGGCCAGCCCGTCGAGGTGAAGGCCGCGGCTGAGCAGGGCGAGCGAACCGACCGCGAGCCCGGCCGCGGTCAGCGGCCCGGCCCCGAGGGGGTGATCGGCCACGAGCAGCACCGCCGAGGCGATGACACCGAGCAGCAGCCCCACGGCCGGCGCCCACGCCATCGCGGCCGCCACGGTGGCCGCGCAGGTCCGGTTCCGGCGCCGCCGTGGTACCGTCCCCGGCCTGCGGTCCGGTCCCGCGCCACGGGATCACGGTGAGCAGTGTCACCGCCAGCCTCAGGCCCTTTCCTCTCATGGCGAAGGAGCCTATCGGCCGGCCGCTAAAAGACGTACTATCTTGAGGGCGGGGGTCAGCGCGTAACCGGATGGCGGTGGCATAGGCGTGTCCGAGTGGTGGTCAATCGAGGTCTTCGACGCAACTGAGCTGCCCGCTCGACGCTGGAAGGACTCTTACCAGGACGACCTCACCGAGGCGGCGGTGACGAACGGCGCGATCGAGTGGGCGTGGCACGAGCATCGCTACGGCGTGGTGTTCGAGGTGCTCTTCGACTCCGACGAGCAGTGGGAGGCATTCCGCAACCTGCCCGCGGTCCGTTCGGCCCTCGATGGCGCGCCCGACCCGGTGAACGGCCTGATCGTCTACCGCGGCCGGGGCGGGGGATCGGGACCCAGGAAGCCCCGCAAGCCCAAGCCCGCCCCGGGGGCGAGCACGATGGCCCTGCCCGAGCCGCCTGAAGAGCGCGTTCTGCACCTGGCCGGCGTGGCGCCGCCCGGGAGGCCCGAAGCCGGTTAGATTCGGTCCCGGGGGTAAAGCACCCGGCCGGACGGTGCAGGATGGGGGCATGAGGGAAACGCGAGTCCTGACCGCCGGCCTGCGGGCCGCGATCGAGCACAGCGGGTACTACCCGGGCCTGGTATCCGACGCGGTGGCATCGGCGCTCGGATCGGAGCCAGTCACGGCCTACGTCGTTCACCACGACGCGATCTTCGACCCCGGCATGGAGGTTCGCCGCCACATGACCGTGCTGGCGCTCACTCCCACCCGGCTGGTGTACTCGCACACCGACGAACATCCAGCCGAGGATTCCGACAGCAGGCCGCGGGCGGAGACCAGCACAGAGGCGATCCGGTTCGCCAAGATCTCCTCGGTGGCCCTCAGCCGCGTGGTGCCCGACCCGGCGGCCTACGTGCCCGGCGTCACCATGCCGTCGGAGGTCATGCTGACCATCGGCTGGAACGTCCTGTCCCACCTGGAGCTCGAGCCGGCCCACTGCGGCGACGAGAGCTGCGAGGCTGATCACGGGTACCTGGGCACGATCACCGCCGATGACTTCTCGCTGCGGGTCAGCGCAGCCGCCGACGGCGAGGACGCCGTGCGGCAGCTGCTGAGCTTCGCGCGGGAGCTTTCCGACGCCACCGCGGTCCGCGGTGGCTGAGAACCTGGTGGGTAGTAGCTGAAGGTTTTGCCGCTGCCGCCCGACCAATGGCACCATGTTCCGGCAAGATGCTGAGGCGAAGGCGCCAAGGCACGTCAAGGCAAACGCTGAGTGGCACCCACGAGTAGCAGGTGAGGATCCCCGCATGACGCCCGAGCCGAGACATCCGCCGATCGTGCCGTCCTATGGGGCCGCCGCCCTCGCCGACCTGTCGTCGTCGATGCTCGCGTCCCTTGACCCGGACGCGCCGGAGTCGCAGAACGTCCTTGGCCTCACTCCGACGCGGCGTGCGTGCCTGCTGATCGTGGACGGCCTGGGCTGGGAACTGCTCCGTGACCATCCCGCCGCCGCGCCCTTCCTGTCCGAACTCGCCCGCAACTCCAAGCCGATCACGGCCGGGTTCCCGTCCACCACGGTCACCAGCCTCGGCTCGATCTGCACCGGGCGCCCGCCCGGCCAGCACGGGATCCTCGGCTATCAGGTCATCATCCCGGGAGAGAACCGCCTGCTCAACGGGCTGCGCTGGGATTCGCGGGTCGATCCGCGGCGATGGCAGCCGCTGCCCACCATCTACCAGCGGGCCGCCGCGGCGGGTATCGCGGCCGTGCACGTGGCGCAGGGCGCGTTCCGCGGCACCGGCCTGACGGAGGCGACCATGCGCGGCGCGGACTTCCGCCCGGCCGACAGCATGGGCGCGCTGGCCGCGCAGGCCGCCACGGCGCTGCGGGAGAACGGCCGCGCGCTGGTGACCGTGTACCACGGGGACCTCGACAACACCGGGCACGTGTTCGGGGTCGGCTCGGACGCCTGGTACAACCAGCTGGCTCACGTGGACAAGCTGGCCGAGCAGCTGGCCGGCGCGCTGCCCTCCGGGACCTGCATGTACGTGACCGCGGACCACGGCATGGTGGACGTCGGACCGGAAGACAAATTCGACCTGGACGCCAACCCCGGGCTGCGCTCTGGGCTGGCCCTGCTCGGCGGCGAACCGCGGGCTAGGCACCTGTACGCGCGCCGCGGCGCCGCGGCTGACCTCCTCGCCGCCTGGCGTGAAGCGCTCGGCGACCGTACCTGGGTGCTGTCCCGGGACGAGGCCATCAAGGAAGGCTGGTTCGGCCCGGTGGACCCGGCCATGGCCGCCCGGATCGGCGACGTGGTGGCCGCGCCGGCGGCATCCCTCGCGATCGTGGCCACCAAGGCTGAGCCGCGCGAGTCCGCGCTGGTCGGCATGCACGGCTCGCTCACCCCGTCGGAGCAGCTGGTGCCCGCGCTCACGTACACCGCCACATGAACCCAGGCACCGGCCGGGACGGCCCGCTGGCCAGCACTCCGCTGGTCAGCGTGCCGGCGCTGGCCGCCGAACTGGCGCAGGACCCGCCGCCCGTGCTCCTCGACGTGCGCTGGCGGCTCGGCGGGCCGCCAGGCATCGACAGCTACCGGCAGGGCCACCTCCAGGGCGCGGTCTTCGCCGAC
>CAWDBS010000083.1:0-65351 GCA_963800415.1 uncultured Actinomycetes bacterium | reverse complement strand
AGGACTTTGCGTTATATCTTGTTTGTTGTTATGGGTAAGAGCTAAGGAGAGTCGCGATGAGCGAAATCGAACGGCAGGCCCGGGGCTGGTGGGCCAAGTTGCTGGCGTGGCTGCGCGGCGCCCAGCAAGGTGACGCCGCCCGCCGGGCCAAGGCGCGCACTGCAGGACGCGCGCAGCCAGCGACGCGGGCACGCGGGCGAGGGCCGAGGCCGCCTGCGCGACCTGCGCGAGGGCGAGGCGGGCCGCAAGGCCAAGGAGGCCATCCGCGACCTGCGGACAGCGAGGCGGTCGGCAAGGCGCGGGACGCCGCCCGGGACGCGCTGCGCGATCTGCGGGACGGTGAGGCCGGGCGCAAGGCCAAGGCCGCACTCCGCGACATTCGGGGCGACCTTCGGGGCGACCGCCAGGACAGCGCGGCGGGCCGCGACAAGTCCTGACCTGCCGGGTGGTGCCCTGGGGAATGCCCTCGGCTACCGCGGTGGCCGGGCGACAGCTACTCTGAGGTGCAAGGAATCCGGGCGGCGCAGAGACAGGCGCATGTCGCTTTCGGGGGCTTGGAGGGTGATAGCACCGTCACTTGACCCGCACGGATGTTAACGCTAACGTCGGCCCCGGCTGACCGCAGAGCCCCGCGGCGCACGCGGCAGAGGGAGGCACTACGTGGCGTCGTCACGGGGCGAGAAGGCCAGCAGCCGGCTGAGACCGTCCGTCGCGGGCGGCAACCTGTCCAGGCCGCCGGTCATGGCCGACGTGGCGCGGCTGGCCGGGGTATCACACCAGACCGTTTCGCGCGTCCTGAACCAGCACCCGAACGTTCGCCCAATGACCCGGGACAAGGTGCTGGCGGCCATCCGCGAGCTTGCCTACCGGCCGAATGCCGCAGCCCGGACGCTGGTCACCCGGCGCACCCACACGCTCGGCGTGATCACCGCCGACACCATGCTGTACGGACCCAACTCCATGCTCTACGAGTTCGAGCGGGCGGCGCACGACACCTACTTCGTGTCCATTGCCAGCTTGCCGGCGCTGGACCGCCGGTCGATGCTGGACGCGGTGGAGCGGTTCCTCGGCCAGGGCATCGAGGGCATCATCGTGATCGCGACGCAGGACACCGCGGTGGCCGCGCTGGCGCACGTGCCGCCCGAGGTGCCGCTGGTCGCGGTGGGTTGCGGCACCCGCGCGTCGGTGACTTCGGTGGCCATCGACAACATGGCGGGCGCCAGTCGCGGCGACCCGGTACCTGCTCGGCCTGGGGCACCAGACCGTGTTCCACGTCGCCGGGCCGTCGTCCTGCCTGGACGCGAAGGAGCGCGTCGACGGCTGGCGGCAGGCCGTGCTGGAGGCCGGCGCGGCCCAGCCCGCCGTGCTGGTCGGCGACTGGTCCGCGAGCTCCGGCTACGAGCTGGGCGGCCAGCTGGCCGCGGAGCCGGGGCTGACCGCCGTCTTCTGCGCCAACGACACGATGGCGCTCGGCGTCATCCGGGCGCTGACCGAACGGGGGCTCCGGGTGCCCGAGGACGTCAGCATCGTCGGCTTCGACGATGTGCCCGAGGCGGGGTTCTACCTGCCACCGCTCACCACCGTGCGGCAGGACTTCGGCGAGGTCGGCCGGCAGGCGCTGAGTACGCTGGTCAACCGGATGTCCGGCGCGATCCCGGCTGGGCCCAGGGTCCGCGTGGCGCCCGAGCTGATCGTCCGGGCGAGCGCCGCCGGGCCGCATTGATCTGGCCGGGATGGCAACAATGTAGTGGAAGGAACGTACGATAAGGCGGACACATGGATGTTAGCGCTAACAAGGATGGCGCCTACGTGGTCGGCGTGGACTTCGGCACGCTGTCGGCGCGGGCTCTGGTGGTGCGGGTGCGCGACGGCGCCGAGGCGGGCACCGCCGTCAGCGAGTACCCGCACGGCGCGATCGAGCGTTCCCTCGCCGGGTACGGCGAGCTGCCGCCGGACTGGGCCCTGCAGGACCCGGCCGACTACACCGGCGCGCTGGCCGCCGCCGTCCCGGCCGCGGTCAGGGACGCGGGCATCGACCCGGGCCAGGTGATCGGCATCGCGACCGACTTCACCGCGTCCACCTGCATGCCGGTGCGCGCCGACGGTACGCCGCTGTGCCAGCTGCCGGGCCTGGCCGCGCGCCCGCACGCCTACCCCAAGCTGTGGAAGCACCACGCCGCCCAGCCGCACGCCGACCGGATCAACGCCGTCGCCCAGGAGCGGGGCGAGAAGTGGATCAACCGCTACGGCGGCAAGATCTCCTCGGAGTGGCAGTTCGCCAAGGCGCTGCAGCTGCTCGAGGAGGACCCCGAGCTGTACCAGCGCGCCGACCGGTGGATCGAGGCCGCCGACTGGATTATCTGGCAGCTGTGCGGGACCGAGACCAGGAACGCGTGCACGGCCGGGTACAAGGGCATCTACCAGGACGGCAGCTACCCCTCCCGGGAGTACCTGGCCGCCCTGAACCCGCGCTTCGCCGGTTTCGCCGGCGACAAGCTCGCCCATCCCATCTCGCCGCTCGGCGCCCGGGCCGGCGGCCTGACCCCGGCCGCGGCGGAGCTGACCGGGCTGCCCGAGGGGATCGCGGTAGCGATCGGGAACGTGGACGCGCACGTTACCGTGCCCGCGGCCGGCCCGGTCGCGGCCGGGCAAGATGGTGGCGATCATGGGCACCTCGACGTGCCACGTGATGAACGGCGCCGAGCTGGCCGAGGTGCCCGGCATGTGCGGGGTGGTCGACGGCGGCATCGTGGCCGGGCCTGTGGGGCTACGAGGCCGGGCAGAGCGGCGTCGGCGACATTTTCGCCTGGTTCACCGCCAACGGGGTCCCGGGCAAGTTCGCCGAGGAGGCCCGGCAGCGCGGCGTCTCGCTGCAGCGGCTGCTCGACGAGCAGGCGACGGCGGAGCCGCCCGGCGCGCACGGGCTGATCGCGCTGGACTGGGCGGGCGGCAACCGTTCGGTACTGGTGGACGGCCGGCTGTCCGGCGCCATCGTGGGGCTGACGCTGGCCACCACCGCGCCGGAGATCTACCGGGCGCTGCTCGAGTCGACCGCGTTCGGCACCAGGATGATCATCGATACGTTCAGCGCCGCGGGGGTGCCGGTGACCGAGCTCGTGGTCGCGGGCGGCCTGATCAAGAGCGCCCCGCTCATGCAGATCTACGCCGACGTCACCCGGCGCCCGCTCAGCGTGATCGGGTCCGGGCAGGGGCCGGCCCTGGGTTCGGCCATCCACGCGGCCGTCGCCGCGGGCGCCTACCCGGACGTGCCGGCCGCGGCGGCCGCCATGGGCCGGATCGACCGGGACGTCTACCGGCCGGACCCGGCCAGCGCGGACGTGTACGACGAGCTGTACGCGGAGTACGTGCGGCTGCACGACTATTTCGGGCGGGGGACGAACGAGGTCATGCACCGGCTGCGGGCGATCCGCGACCGCGCGTACTTCAGCCGGACGGCTGGCGGTTCGTGATGCGAGGAGGCTGCTGATGAGCACGGCGGAGAGCGCTGAGGTCACCGCGCTGCGCGAGACGGTGTGCGTGCTGCACGCCGAGCTCGTGCGCAACAACCTGGTCGCCTGGACCTCGGGCAACGTGTCCGCCCGGATTCCCGGGTCCGGGCTGATGGTGATCAAGCCGAGCGGCGTGTCCTACGACGACCTGACCCCGGAGTCGATGGTGGTCTGCGATCTGGACGGCAAGCCTGTTTCCGAGGGCCTGAGCCCGTCCAGCGACACCGCCACGCATGCCTACATCTACCGGCACATGCCCGAGGTCGGCGGCGTGGTGCACACCCACTCCACGCTACGCGACCGCGTGGGCGGCGCGCGGCGAGCCCATCCCCTGCGTGATCACCGCGATGGCCGACGAGTTCGGCGGCGAGGTCCCGGTCGGGCCGTTCGCGCTGATCGGCGGCGACGAGATCGGCCGGGGCGTGGTCGCGACCCTGACCGGGCACCGCTCCCCCGCCGTGCTGATGCGCAGCCACGGCGTGTTCACCATCGGCGGCACCGGCCGCGACGCGGTGAAGGCCGCCGTGATGTGCGAAGACGTGGCGCGTACCGTCCATCTGGCCCGCGCCTTCGGCGAGCTGGCTCCGCTGCCCGCCGACCAGGTGGACGCGCTGCACGCCCGTTACCAGAACTACTACGGCCAGCGCTGACTGCTGGAAGGAGAGCTGAACCATGACTGCTTCGGCTGAGCGCAAGCCGCGCATCGGCATTCTCGGGATCATGCAGGACCTGTACGACGACATGATCCCCGGGATCGCGCAGCGGCAGGAGGGGTACGCCGCGGAACTCGCCGCCCACCTGTCCGACGTGGCCGAGTTCACGCCGAGCAAGGCCATCAAGTACCGCGAGGACGCCGAGCGCGCCATGCGCGAGTTCGAGAACGCGGACCTGGACGGCGTGCTCGTCGTCATGCTCACCTACGGCCCGGCCATGCGGGTGGCCCGGCTGCTCTCCGAGTCCCGGCTGCCGGTCTGCCTGGCCAACATCCAGCCGGAGCCCAACGTGACTCCTGCCTGGGACATGGCCGACATGACCTACAACCAGGGCGTGCACGGCGCGCAGGACACGGCCAACGCCATGGTGCGGGCCGGGAAGCGGTTCGCGGTGCTCACCGACGACTGGAAGAGCGCGTCGTTCCGCGCCGACGTGGGGCGCTGGGCCCGCGCGGCGGCCGCCGCCACCGCGTGGAAGCGGCTCAAGGTCGCGATCTTCGGCTACGCGATGAACGAGATGGGCGACATCCGCGTCGACGAGAACGCGCTGGTCCGCACGCTCGGCCCGGCCATCATCTCGGTCGCGCAGGGCGACCTGTGGCGGGGCATGCAGGAGGCGAGTTCGGAGGCGGTCGCGTCGGTCATCTCCTTCGAGGACGAGAACTTCTCGATCGATCCGCGGCTCTCCGCGGAGGAGCGGAGCGACCACGCGCGGATGCAGGTGGCGATCGAGCAGATCCTGCGGATGCGCGGGTTCGGCGCCTACACGGCGCACTTCGACGCGATCGGCGAGGACGGCCGGTTCAGCCGGCTGCCGCTGGCCGCGGCGTCGTCGCTGATGGCGAAGGGCTACGGGTACGCCGCCGAGGGCGACGTGCTCACCGCCTGCCTGGTCTACGCGGGGCACGTACTGATCGGCGACGCGCACTTCACCGAGATGTACGCGATGGACTTCCCCTCGGACTCGATCCTGCAGAGCCACATGGGCGAGGGCAACTGGAAGATCGCCCGGTCCGACCGTCCGGTGAAGCTGATCAAGCGGCCGCTCGGCATCGGCCGGCTGGCCGACCCGCCCACGTTCTTGTTCCAGTACCAGCCCGGTCCGGCCACGCTGGCCGCGCTGGTCTCGCTGGAGGGAGACCGTTTCCGGCTGGTGGTCGCCGAGGGCGAGAACCTGGACAGCCAGGAACTGCCGGCGCTGGAGATGCCGTACGGGCAGTTCCGGCCCGCGTCCGGGCTGCGCAAGTGCCTGAACGGCTGGCTGTCCCACGGCGGACCGCACCACGAGGTGATGAACCTGGGCCACCACGCCGCCGACTGGAAGGCGTTCTGCCAGCTCATGGGCATCGAATTCGTCCAGGTGTAGGCGCTCCGGTGCCGGGCCTCGCCGCCCGGAACCCCGGTTTCACGTCGCGCCGGAGATCCTCGGATCGTGAGCAACGGCGAAGGAGAAGCAGGGCGATGCGCGGTGCCCATTCACGGTAGGACCGGACCGTCGGCGACGTGGATGCTGTGGTCGCCGCCGGACCGCCGCCAGCGCCGCCCTCATACGGTCCCAGTCGCCGGGAGAGCTCTCGGCTTCATCCTGGCCAGCTACGGCCCTGGCCGCGAGCAACTCGTCCACGAACGCCGGCCAGGTGGTGCCCGGATCGCCCGCAGCAACGCCTCGAAGGCCGGCGCGGCGAGCTCAGGGAAGCCGCTGACGATCGCGAGGAGGAGAAGGATAGCCTGATAGTCCCCGGTGCCCGTGCTGAGGTCGAGGAAGTGCGACGATCCTCCAGTAGCCTGCGTGCTCCGGATCATGCGGTAGATATTGATCAGCCACATGCCAGGCCCTCGGTGTCGTGACCATCGGGGCCAGGGCCTGGATAAAGCGAATCTCATGATCAGTCAGCCGCAAGCCGTCCGGGTTCGGGTCGATGCGATCCTCGGCTGAGCTGGTCACCGACCCTGGCCTGGCCTGTATGCGCTGCTCCTCGACGGGCTGCGGTGCCGCTGGGGACGGAGCCGCGGCATCCTCGTGCGGCTGGACGCCAGACACGCCGGGCGGCGACGTCGTCGGCCTCTGTTACCGCCGAAGGCTGCCCGGATGTCGCCGGTGACGTCCGCTCACCATGGTGGCCTCGCAGGTCCGGGTGGCAGGTCCGCCGCCGGCCGGGCGAGTCGCCGGGAGCCGCTTCCGGCTGCCTGTCGAGCGTCCCGCGTCCCTGCCGTGCCTGGTGTAGCAACGCTCCTCGGCGTCTCAGCTGAGGGCGAAGGCGCCGTCTGCTCGCGTTCTCGCCCATCGGCCGCGGCCCCGTTCTGCGCGTGGCCGCGATCTGGTCTCCTCCTCAGCAGCGAGGTCGCTTACCAGCTGGCGAATCCGCTGCTGGTCATCGGCATCCGGGCGAAGGGATCTGGAAGATCTTCTCCACGTAGTTCTGAGGCGTGGAGGCCCAGTATGACCGGTCGCCGTCGGCCGACCGCGTGACGGCCTGGGTCTGCAGCAGGGCACGGTAGTGAGTCTGCAGGGAGCGGAGCAGCCGGCGCGGATCGACCCCGACCACGACCACGAATAGCGGCAGCGCGAGCAGCAAGTGCATCGCCTGGAGCACTTCCACTACCCGGCTCGGCGGGCAGCGGTCCAGATCATCGACATAGAGGATGATGCAGTCGATTCGCGGCAGGTCGTCGTCCTCGGTCCCGCTTTTCAGCCTGAGCAGGGCGTCGAGTCGCTGGAAGTCTTTGTACAGCATCGATATCAGGCCGAGCTGGCCTTGATAGTCACTGCTGACGCTGCGTTCCTCCAGGAACTTGCGAAGGCGCCGGCCTGCCCTGAGGTCCTGTACTTCCAGTTTGGCCTCGGCTTCGGCGGCTTGTGCGGCGGCGAGCTGGACCGCCAGGTGCTGCTCTCGTGCAGCTAGCTGCTGAAGTTCGGCCTCCAGCTTGACCCGCTTCGCCTCTTGTTCCGCCCGGATCTCCTGGACGAGTGTCTCCTGCTGCCGCAGAGCCTGTTTCGCCGCACCGAGGCCGCTGTTGACAGCGCTCAGGATCGAGCCGGATCGTGGCGGCGAAGCCCGTCATCGTGGTCAGCGCCGCCCCGATCGCAACCCAGCCATGCCACTGGCCACCGCGGGTAGCGAGAGAACGAGGCCCGCCAGCAGCAGGACGAGAATGCCGCCAGGCACCCGAACGCCCATACCCAGGTCCGTCCGCGCTCGGCGAGCAGGCGCCAGGTAGCGCGGGCCAGCCCAGGCAGCCTGCCGAGTTCGCCGACGAGCCCGGCCAGATCCTGCGGCGCTGGCTCGCTTATGCCGAGCTTCGTCGCGGCTTCTTGTCTCAGCTCTTTGAGGTTCTTATCAGTATCGAGCTTGCAGGCGAGATCGACGGTGACGTTACCGACGGTCTCGGCGAGCTCACCGACCTTGTCTTGCCGGTCGCCCTGGGCTTGGTTCAGTTGTCCCTGAACCTGCTCACACTGGGCCTGCGCGCGCTCATGTGCTTGTTCCAACTCGGTGGCCAGCCGCTGCGAGGTGCTGAGCTTCTTGAGAACTGCTTCGCGTTCCCGTGCCATCCGCCGCTTCTCCTCGGCGGTTGTGTCATCACCTGGCGACGCGAGCTGGAAGAAGATCTCTGATGCGAGGCTCGCCCACAGGTTCGCGTCCTGTAGTGCCACGCGTTGAACTGAATCTGCACGACTCGCGCGCAGTAGCGCGTCTTGAGGTTTCGATCTTCGGCATCTCGCGCGACGTCGGCTAGTGTGCTGATCCGCTGCTGCATCAGCCGCATGAAGAAGCTCTTGCCGCTTCCCCATTCGCCGAACAGGCCGACCGACAAGGGGAGCCGGACCGTATTGTCGGCCAGGACGGAACAGAGCATCTTCACGTCACCGTTGAACCCCAGGCATCGCGGCGATCGGGATCACCGGCGTCGTCGGCGTCGTAGCCGCCGTCGAGCGACGATTCGACGGACCAGTCCCGGGTCTCGTCTCGCAGGCCTCGCCAGTCACGTCCGGGGCAGCCTGGGCACTGCTGAGTTCGCGGCCAGGACCTGCTTGAACGACTCAGCCTCAGAACCTGGGTATTGATCAGCTGCGGAGGTGGCCGCCGCCAGCGCTTCGTCAGCCGCCCCGGCTGGACAGAACGCGCACCCGGTCCAGATGCGCTTGAATGTTCGAGGGCTCGGCGGCTATCGCCCGGTTCACCCAATCGAGCGCTTCGTCGATCGCCCCATGTCGTGCAGAATCCGCGCCATGTCAGCGTGGCTGCCGGGTTCGACGGGTCGGTGGCGAGGGCTCGTTCGGCGTCGGCCAGCGCCTCTTGCAGCCCGCCCATCTGCCGCAGGTGTTCGGCCCTGGTCACCAGCGCCCCGATGTTCCCGGGATCATCCTGCGCCGCCCTGGTAGCGTCGGCCAGTTCCTGTTCCAGGTTACGGGGGTCGAAAGGCGCATCGCCCAGGCCCGGGTTACTCTGCTGCACGCCGGTGGCTGCATCCCACAGCCGCACGGTCCCGTCGTGCCCGCCGCCGGTTACTAGCACGGTTCCGTCCGGGCTGAAGGCCAGCGCGGACACCCAGCCGTCGTGGCCGGTCAGGACGGCACGCGGCGGCCGGTGTGCACGTCCGTCGCCCAGACCTGGCCGTTCTGGCCGCGACGGCCAGCGACGTACCGTCCGGGCTGAACGCCACCGATTGCACCGTGCCGACGTTCACGGAGACGGCCATGCGCGGCTTGCCCGAGTTCACATCCCACAGCTGCACCAAGCCGTCGTCGCCGCCGCTGGCCAGCACGGAACTGTCAGCACTGGACGCCACCGACTGCTCTGCGCCCCTGGGGCTGGCGAACCGACCGCGCTCTTCGCCGTTGCCCACGTCCCAGACCCGGACCGTGCCGTCCGCCTCGCCGACGGCGAGGATCGCGGCGTCCCGGCTGCAGGCCGCCGACTGCACCCCGCCGTGGTCCTCGGCAGGCAGAGCTCGATCGCCAGCGCGACTGTGCCACAGCCTGACGTATCGTCCATGTCGCCGGCGGCCAGGACGTCCCCGTGTGAATCGAAGCCTACGGCTAGGACCAAGCCGATGTCGTCATCGAGCACAGTGCGCTCTTCGCCTTTGCCTACGTCCCAGACCCGGACCGTGCCCTCCGCCTCGCCGATGGCCAGGACCATACCATCCGGGCTAAGCCATCGACCATACGCCCTCGTTATCGCTGCTAAAGCGGCGATTTGCTGACCGGTGCGCGCTTCCCTCAGGCGTCTATGGCCATCGTCGCCGCCGCTGGCCTCCATGGTACCGTTACGGTCGAAGGCCATCGAGAGGACCGGCCCATGCTCATCGACTCCGAACGGCGCCGGGCAGGTCTACAATGGTCACTTCACCACCTCCCGAAGTCACCCTGTCTCTCATATCAAAGACGTCGCACCGCCGCCTGATACGCGAACCGATCAGAGTGGCCGGGCCGGCTGTGGCCGTCGGCCGGCCATAACGTGGTGATCTGGTCGGTATGGTCGTGGTGATCTGGTCGCAGGAACTGTCGGGAAAACCAGTTGCCCTGGCCGGGGACGGTGTGGCAGCCTGCAGCAGGTTCGGGCCGGCGCTGGCCGGCTGAGCGAAGGGAGGCACGAAATGTCTAAGCCCGTCGTGGGCGCATTCCCGCCTGCCCTGTTCACCGCTCAGCTGAGGAGCACCACCCGTGCACGACTATTCCTCCGCACGCCGCGGAGAGTTCACTTCTGGCTAGCGCCGCCGCGGGTAAGCAGCGTTTCGACGACGACGAGCCGACCACGGCCAAACGCGTCCGGGGCCGCCGGTCGCTGCCGTCCATCGAGGTATTCGACGCGACCGACGGCCTGCCCGAAGGTGACCGCTGGTCCACCTGGGACCAGTCGATCCCGACCCAGCGCGGCCCCAGGCCGCACCCGGACTGGCTGGTCACCGAACTGGCCGCCGTCGACACCGAACTCGGCATCCTGAAGACCGGCAAGGAAGCCGACGTCTTCCTGATCCGGCGCGGCGTACCCGGGGGCCGGTCCTGCCTGCTCGCCGCCAAGCGCTACCGCGACGCCGGGCACCGGATGTTCCACCGCGACAGCGGCTACCTGGAGGGGCGGCGGACCAGGGAGTCCCGGGTCAACCGGGCGGTGGCGAGCCGGACCGCGTTCGGGCGGCAGGCCATCGCCGGCCAGTGGGCTCACGCCGAGTTCAGCGCGCTGGCCCGGCTGTACGCGGCCGGGATACCGGTCCCCTATCCGGCGCAGATCCTCGACACCGAACTGCTGCTCGAGTTCATCGGCTCGGCGGACGGGATCGCCGCCCCGCGGCTGGCCGAGACCAGGCCTGGCCCGGCCGAGCTGGCCGGGCTGTGGGACCAGCTGGTGCAGGCGCTCGTCGCCCTGGCCCGGGACGGCCTGGCCCACGGCGACCTGTCCGCGTACAACCTGCTGGTACACGACGGGCGGCTGGTCATGATCGACCTCCCCCAGGTGGTCGACGTGATCGCGAACCCGCGCGGCGCCTTCTTCCTCACCCGCGACGCGGAGAACATCGGCCGCTGGTTCGCGGCGCACGGCCTGGCCGGCGTGCGCCCGGAACCCGCGGACCTGCCCGCCCTGCTCCGCCGCGAGGCCCTGCTCGACCCTTAACCCGGCAGCGACCGGCCCGGACTAGCCACCCCAAATGGAGTGGCTAGTCCGGGAAGGAGATGGAGTCGGTCGGGTCGGTGGCGAGGGGGAATCGACGGGCGGGAGGTCCGGAGGCTGGAAACTGGGCGTCTCGGTGGCCAGGGGCTCGCCGTCGAGGGAGGCGAAGGCGGTGACCTGGGAGCGGCTGGCCTTCGGGCGGGCCGGGCGCCTGAAGGTGAGGCGGCCGTTCTTCATCACGCCGATGCGCTGGGCGCGGCGGGCCACGGTGCTGTCGTGGGTGACGAGCACCATGGTCAGGCCGCGCTCCCGCCACATGGTCTCGAGCAGGCCGATGATCTCGTCCCTGGTGTCCTCGTCGAGGTTGCCGGTCGGCTCGTCGGCCAGCAGGACCTTCGGCTCCTTGACCAGGGCCCGGGCGATGGCCACCCGCTGCTGCTGGCCGCCGGACAGCTCGCCGGGCACGTGGCGCAGCCGGTCGCCGAGGCCAACGGCGTCCAGGGCGACCGCGGCCCGCTGCCGCCGCACGGCCGCGGAGACGTGCAGCGGGACCAGCGCGGCCTCCACGTTCTCCTGCGCGGACAGCGTGGGGATCAGGTTGAAGGTCTGGAATATGAAGCCCATGGACTCGGCCCGCACCCTGGTCACTTCGGCCTCGCGCAGCTGCGCGAGGTCACGGCCGTCGAAGTCGACGAGGCCGGCGGACGGCCGGTCCAGGCCGCCGAGGATCTGCAGCAGCGTCGACTTGCCGTGCCCGGTCGGCCCCTGGATGGCCAGCCATTCGCCGTCCTCGACCACCAGGTCGACCCCGCGCAGCGCGGCCACGGTCTCGCGGCCCTTCTGGTAATTCTTGGTCACTCCGGAGAGCTTGTACATCTCGCTTTCCCTCCTGGGTTCAGGCCACCTTGGCCAGGGCCGCCGCCGGGCGCAGCCGCGCGGCCCGCCAGCCGCCGAAGATCCCGGCGATGATGCCGCCCGCCACGGCCAGCAGGACCGCGAGCAGGATCACGTTCGTGCTCACCGCGGGGGACAGGTGCACGGCCACCGTGTGGCTGGCCGCCGCCGCGCGGCGGAAGGCGCCGGCCCCGCCGCCGCCGCCGCCACCGCCACCGCCGCCGCCGAAGCCGCCGCCGCCACCGGTGCCGCCGCCGCCGCCGCCGCCGAAGCCGAACTGCCTGGCGCCGCCCGGCGTGGCCGAGCCGGTGGTCTGGCCGACCACGGCGGTCAGCTTGGGCGACATCTTCGACACCAGCTCCGCGCCGGCCAGGCCGAGCCCGACGCCGATCACGCCGCCGATGATGCCCAGGGTGACCGACTCGCCCATCACCTGGCCGACGATGCGCCGGCTCTTCCAGCCGAGCGCCTTCAGCGTGCCGAACTCACGTACCCGGCGCGAGACCGCCGCCAACGTCAGCAGGCTGGCCAGCAGGAACGCGGCGATCAGCACCGCGATCGCCAGCCACTTGCCGAGGTTGTTGGCCAGGCTCGAGGCGCTGGACAGCGAGCCGGTGACCTCGCTGGCCAGGTCGCTGGAGGTGGTCACGGTGTCCGACGGCAGCGCCGTGCTTGATCTCGCTGGAGACGGTGCCGATGGCCGAGGAGCTGCTGGCCGCGACGTAGATGGTGTTCACGTCGTTCTTCATGTTGGCCAGGTTCTGCGCCACCGCGAGCGGGATGTACACGTCCGAGGGGTTGTCACCCGCGGGCTCGCTGACGATCCCGACGACCTTGAAGTTCGTCGTGGTGCCGCTGCTGTTGCCGATGGCGATCGTGGATCCGACCGACAGCTTGTTCTGCGTCGCGTAGGAGGCGTCCACCAGCGCGACGTCGGAGGACGCGTCCGCGGTGGTGAAGGTGCGGCCCGGCGCTGAGCTTGCCCGAGCTGAGCGGGCCGAGTTCGCCGCCGCCGATGTCCACGCCGTCGACGCCGAAGCGTGTTGGTGGTGAAGTTGGCGCGGAAGCTCTGGCCGCCGCCGGATCCTCCGCCGCCACCGATCCTGCCGCCGCCGAAGCCGCCGCCCCCGCCCGAGGTGTTGATGGCCGGCACGGTGCCGCTGAGCGTCCGGTCGTTCAGGGTCAGCCCGCCCGCCGCCGCCGACACGTCGTGCAGGCCGGCCACCGTCGGCGACCGAGGACGCGCCGATCGAGGCGAGCGTGGCGCCCGCCGCGAGCGTGCTGGTGTTGATCTTGGTGCCGGCCGCGGGCCGCTTGGACCGGTCCCGGTCCGGAAGCCGAACCCGAACGACCCGGGGGTGAACGACCCGGCCGTCGGCGTCTTGGTCACGGTGACGTCCGTGCCCACGCCGTACAGCGCGTGCAGCACGGTGCCCTGGGCGTTCTTGACGCCGGCCGACGCCGCCGTCACGGTGATGACCAGGCCCACGCCGAGGGCGAGGCCGAGCGCGATGAAAACGGCCTGGCGCATGCGGCGGCGAAGCTCACGCCGCAAATAGGTGAAGAACATTCTGCACTCCTGACAGGGACCGCCGCCGCATAGATGGCGGCGCGGCCGCCCCCGGAGCGAACGCCGCGCCGATTCAGAGCTTGGCGGTGCTACCTGAGGGAGTGCTGAACAGAACCTTCGGGATTTCCCCGACCTGAAAGACGCGGGCCCCGTCAGGGACCCGCGTTTTCCACCACGCCTAGCTGCCGCCAGGTCAGCTAGGGCTATCCCCGCGCCGCCCTGATCGTCTCGCGCAGCGAGCCCATCGTGGCCAGCACGGCCGAAGGCTCGTACCCGCAGTGCGCCATGCAGTTGGCGCACCGGGGGTCCTTGCCCCGCCCGTAGGAGTCCCAGTCGGTGGTCTCGATGAGCTCGGAGTACGTCTTCACGTACCCGTCCGACATCAGGTAGCAGGGCTTCTGCCAGCCGAGCAGGGAGTAGGAGGGAATCCCCCACGCGGTGCAGCCGAAGTCCGTCTTGCCCTCCAGGAAGTCCAGGAACAGCGGCGTGTGGTTCAGCCGCCACTTCTTGCGCCGCCCGTCCGCGAACGCCTTGCGGAACAGTTCCCGGGTTTCCTCGACGCCGAGGAAATGCTCCTGGTCCGGCGCCTTCTCGTAGGCGTAGGCCGGGGAGATCTGCATTTCGTCGATGCCGAGGTCGTCGTTCAGGTAGTTCAGCACCTCGATAATCGTCTGCGGGGTGTCGGTGTTGAAGAACGTGGTGTTCGTGTTCACCTTGAACCCGCGCGACTTCGCGAGCTTGATCGCGGCGACCGCGTCGTCGAACACGCCTTCCTTGCAGACCGACTCGTCGTGCCGCTCGCGCAGCCCGTCGATGTGCACCACCCAGGCGAAGTACGGCGAGGGCTTGAACTTGTCCAGCTTCTTGGGCAGCAGCAGCGCGTTGGTGCACAGGAAGACGAACTTCTTCCGCTTGATCAGCTCGGCGACGATCACGTCGATCTGCGGGTGCATCAGCGGCTCGCCGCCGGCGATGGACACCATCGGCGCGCCGGACTCCTCGATCGCGCCCAGCGCCTGCTCGACCGGCATCCGCTGCTTCAGGACGGTGTGCGGCTGCTGGATCTTGCCGCAGCCGGCGCACTTCAGGTTGCAGGCGAACAGCGGCTCGAGCTCGACGAGCAGCGGGAACTTCTTGTTGCCAGCCAGCTTCTGACGCATCAGGTAGGACCCGACGCGCAGGGACTGACGCAATGGCATGGGCATTAGTGCCGTACCTCCTTGGGCAGGCCGAACCGGATTGATTCCGTGGTCGTCACTCGCTCGGAGACGGACAGGGGGCCTAGCCCTGAGAGCGCCGAAATGATCTCCTCCACCACGGCGGGAGGGGCGGAGGCCCCGGCGGTCAAGCCGATCGTCGATACCCCCGTAAGCCAGCCGAGCTCGATGTCCTCCGCGCTGTCGATCAGGTGCGCCGGCGTACCGACCCGCTCGCAGGTCTCCACCAGCCGGACCGAGTTGGAGGAGTTCGCCGAGCCGGCCACGAGCACCAGGTCGGAATCGGCGGCGACAGCCCGCACCGCGGCCTGCCGGTTGGTCGTGGCGTAGCAGATGTCGTCGCTGCCGGGCCCGCGCACCGCGGGGAACCGTTCGCGCAGCGCGCCGGACACCTCCGCGGCCTCGTCGACCGACAGCGTGGTCTGCATCAGGTAGGCGACGCGTTCGGAGTCGCGCGGCCGCAGCGCCGCCACGTCTTCCGGCGTCTGCACCAGCACCGTCGAGGACGGCGCCTCGCCCAGGGTGCCCTCGACTTCCTCGTGGCCCGCGTGGCCGATCAGCGCGACCGTGTACCCGTCCGCGGCGAACCGCCTGGCCTCCGCGTGCACCTTGGACACCAGCGGGCAGGTGGCGTCGATCACGGCCAGGCCGCGCCGGGACGCCTCCGCGCGGACGGCGGGCGACACGCCGTGCGCGGAGAACACCACGGTGGCGCCGTCGGGCACCTCGTCGAGTTCGTCCACGAATACCGCGCCGCGACCCTCGAGATCGCCCACCACGCGGGTGTTGTGCACGATCTGCTTGCGCACGTACACCGGTTTGCCCTGGAGTTCGAGCGCCCGCTCGACGATCTCGATGGCCCGGTCCACGCCGGCGCAGAACGAGCGCGGCCCGGCCAGCAGCACCTGACGCGGCCCGCAGGCCGCCGCCCACCGCTCCATCACGGGCGCGGCGGCGCGCAGCGAGCGCAGCGCGGCCAGCCCGCCGGAGACGATGCCCGCCAGCGGGTGAACCGGGGTGTCGGACACGGCCCGGATCACGGCCACCGGGCGGTCCCCGGCCGCGGCGGCCAGCGGCGCCGACTCCATATCGGCCAGCAGCGTGCCGTCGGCGGCCAGGCCGACCCGCTCGGACCGGCGGACCAGGTGGTCCACGGTGGTGATCCGGCCCGCCCGGGCCGGCAGCCCAGCCCGGCTCAGCTCCCCCGCCAGCAGCGGAGCGGACAGGCAGGTGGCCACGCCCACCTCGGTGCCGACGACCAGGTCGCCCGGGCTGAGGTCGGTGGTCAGGCCGGCGCCGACTCCCATGATGCCCAGTTGGCCGAACGAGCTGGCTTTGAGCCCTCCGGCCCGGTCAGCCGCCCGGGTGGTGCCATAGCCGGTGCGCAGCACCTCCGGCGGGTTAGCGCTGTGC
This sequence comes from uncultured Actinomycetes bacterium, assembly GCA_963800415.1. Taxonomy (GTDB): domain Bacteria; phylum Actinomycetota; class Actinomycetes; order Streptosporangiales; family Streptosporangiaceae; genus Palsa-504. The sequence goes on along the minus strand of CAWDBS010000083.1, from coordinate 49,421 downwards.
TGGCCACGGGTGGCGCGCAGCCCGCGGCGGATGGCGCGGGCCTCGATGCGCATCGGGGCGCAGATGAGCAGCGGATCTGTCATGCGCTGTCTCCCAAGGGGGGTCCGGGGGGATGGGTCTCTCCCAAGGGGGGTCCGGGGGGATGGGTCCCCCCGGAGGAAACCGCGGGGGGCTCCGGGGGGTCGTCCCCCCGGGCCAGCACGTATCTGCCGAGGGCACTGATCGGGAAGGCCAGCCGGTACAGGTGATAGTTGATGTAGAAGTCGCCGGGGAAGCCGGTGCCGGTGAACTGCGGCTCGTCCCAGCTGCCGTCGGCCCGCTGCGTCTGGGCGAGCCAGCGGACGCCGCGTTCGGTCGCGGAGCTGTCCCATTCGCCGGCCGCGAGCAGGGCGAGCAGCGCCCAGGCGGTCTGCGACGCGGTGGAGGTGCCCTGCCCGGCCAGCGCCGGGTCGTCGTAGCAGCGCAGGTCCTCGCCCCAGCCGCCGTCCGGGTTCTGGTGCCCCTCCAGCCAGGCCACGGCGCGGCGGATGGCCGGCTTGGACGGCTTCACCCCGGCCGCGATCAGCGCGGGCACCACGGCACCGGTGCCGTAGACGTAGTTCGCCCCCCAGCGGCCGAACCAGGATCCGTCCGGCTCCTGCGCCCGCAGCAGCCAGACCACGCCGCGGCGCACCACCAGGTCGGCGGCGCGTCCCTCGGCGGCGAACGCCTCCACGATGTGCGCGGTCACGTCGGCCGAGGGCGGGTCGATGACCGCGCCGAAGTCGCAGAACGGCAGCTTGTTGACGAGCTCGCGGGTGTTGTCCGCGTCGAACGCGCCCCAGCCGCCGTCCTTGGATTGCATCCCGGCCAGCCAGGTCAGCCCGCGGTCGATGGCGGCCTGGTGCTGGGGGCTCCTAGGTCCGGCCCGGCGCAGCGCGAGGACAACCTCGGCGGTGTCGTCGGTGTCGGGGTAGGTGTCGTTGTCGAACTCGAACGCCCAGCCACCGGGAGCCAGGTCCGGCCTGGCGCACCTGCCAGTCACCAGGCCCGCGGATCTCCTCGCCGAGCACCCATTGGGCGGCGTTGGCCAGCGCGGGGTGGTCGGCGGGCAGGCCGGCGTCGGCGAGAGCGACCATCACCAGCACGGTGTCCCAGACCGGCGACTGGCACGCCTCCAGGCGGCGCACCGGCCCGTCCGCAGTGTCTTCGGTGATGGTGAACCGGTCAAGACCGCTAAGTCCGCGCTGCATGATGGGGTGCGTGATTTCGTAGCCGAGCAGGTTCAGCGCCATCAGCGAGTACACCCAGGGGGGCTGGATGCCGCCCCAGCAGCCGTCCCGCTCCTGCCGGGCGATGATCCACTCCGCGCAGCGGCGCAGCGCCGCGCGGCGGACCGACTTGACCGGACGGTACTTGTGCAGCGCCTTGTCCAGGATGGTGAAGACACGCTCCCAGGGATCCCGGGAGGGTCGGGGGGCTTGTCCCCCCAGGGGGGTCCGGGGGGATGGGTCTCTCCCAAGGGGCTTCTGGGGGGATGGGTCCCCCCGGAAGAACCGCGGGGAGGGTTTGGGGGGGGTCGTCCCCCCGGGCTATACAGTTCGTCGATGGTGAACGAGAGCGGCCGGGACGGGCGGAACGACTGCACCACGGCGAGCGCGACGATGGTCTGCCGCGCCCAGCAGCCCCAGTCGTAGATGTTGAGCGGGAACCAGGACGGCAGGTAGATCAGCTCGGGCGGGATGACCGGCAGCTCGTCCCACGGCCACAGGCCGGAAAGCGCCAGCCAGATCCGGGTGAACACGCGGGTCGCCTCGACGCCGCCCTGATCGAGGATCCAGGCGCAGGCCTGTTTCATGTGCGTCGCGTCCGGATCGTCGCCGGCCAGCCGCAGCGCCAGGTAGGCCTCGACCGTAGTGGACAGGTCACCCGGCCCGCCGTAGAAGTTGGCCCAGGTGCCGTCGTCCCGCTGCTGGGAGCGGATCCAGCGCGCCGCCGCCGCGATCGCCGCGTCGTCGTGCAGGCCGAGGAACTCGCGCAGCAGCAGGTCCTCGGCGTCCATGGTGACGTTGGTCTCGAGCTCGCCCTGCCACCATCCGTCGGCGTGCTGCAGCCCGAGCGCGTGATCACGGGCTCGTTGGAGAGTTTCGCGAGCGTTGACTACCACCGTGCTGGCTACCACTGGCGTGCCGTGATGAACTCGGCGATCGAGGTCAGCTCGGCCCGGACGTCGGCGGGCAGGTCGATGTCGGCCAGGCTGGCGTTGGCCGCGGCGAGCTGCGCGTCGGCCTCGGCCTCGGCCCAGTCCCTGCCGCCCGCCGCGACCACCAGGTCGGCCGCGCGGACCAGGTCGTCCTCGGTCAGCGGCGCCGGGGTGGTCGAGCAGGGCACGGAGTTCGGCCGCCCCGGGCGTGCCGCTGTTCAGCGCGGCCACGACGGGCAGCGACTTCTTCCGGGCGCGCAGGTCCGCGCGGACCGGCTTGCCGGTGACCTCGGGCGCGCCCCAGATGCCGAGCAGGTCGTCGGTGAGCTGGAACGCCAGCCCGACGTGCGCGCCGAACCCGGCCAGCCCCATCGCCAGCGTGGGCGGCGCGCCGAGGTGCACCGCCCCGATGCTGCAGGCGCAGGCCATCAGCGCGGCGGTCTTGTCGCCGGCCATGTCCAGGCACTCGGCCAGCGTCACGTCGTCACGCTTCTCGAAGGCCAGATCCGAGCCCTGGCCGCCGATCAGCCGCTGCACCGCCGCGGACAGGCACCGGGCCGCCCACGCGCCCTGCGGGTTACCGTCCTCCAGCAGCAGGTCCTGAGCCAGTGCGAGCAGCGCGTCCCCGGCCAGGATGGCCGCGCCGACGCCGAACACGGTCCAGGCCGTCGGGCGGTGCCTGCGCTCGGTGTCGTTGTCCATGATGTCGTCGTGCAGCAGGGAGAAGTTGTGCACGAGCTCGACCGCGACCGCGGCGGTCACGCCGCGCTCGGGCGGCGCGCCCGCGGCGCGGGCGGACAGCAGGGCGAGTGCGGGCCGCAGCGCCTTGCCCCCTTTACCGGCACCGTTGCCGTTGCCGGTCGGGTTACCCGCGGCGTCCGCGAAGCCGAGGTGGTACGCCGCGACGACGCGCACGTCCGGCGTCAGCCGGGCGATCGCGGACTCCATCGCGGGGCCGACCAGGTCCCGGGCCAGGGCCACGCCCTCGGGCATTACAGCAGTCACTGAGGTACCCCCATCGTTGAGGTATGAACGGTATGACGTAGCTCGATGGCCGCGGCCAGGCCGCTGCGCACCGCGCCTTCCATCGTGTCCGGCCAGCCGGTATCGGTCCACGCGCCGGCCAGCACCAGGCCCGGCCGCAGGGTCGCGGCCTTCGGCCGCAGCGCGCCGCTGCCCGGTGCCTGGCGGAAGGTCGCCCGCCGCTCCCGGGTGACGAAGAACTCGGTGACCCGGGCGTCGCGGGCGGCGGGGAGCAGTTCGGCCAGCGCGGGGACGAACTGCTCGCGCAGCCGGGCGGCAGGCACGTCCACGTACTCGTCCGCGGCCGACAGCGAGATGGCCAGGTACTGCTGCCCAGCACGCCCGTGGTTAGAGGCCCCGTGGTTAGAGGCCCCGTGGTTAGAGGCCCCGTGGTTAGAGGCCCCGTGGTTAGAGGCACTGATGCCGGAGATGCGGGTCCGGTCGAAGATCCACTGCACCGGGGAGTCGATGGCGGCGGCGAACGGGAGGTCGGTCACCGGCCGGTCGTAGATCACGTGCACGTTGACGATGGGTGACGCGCCCAGGCCGGCCCAGCTCGCCACCGTCCCGTCCGGCAGCGTGCCCGGCGGGATCAGCGGCGCGGCCTTCTCGTGCGGGACGGCCACGACCACTGCGTCGGCCGGCATCTCACCGCCCTGCGTCAGCCGGACGCGGAACCCGCAGTCGTCGCCGGGCCGGATCGCCCCGGCCTCGATAGCAGCGACCTTGGTGCCCAGGGCGACCTGGGCGCCGAGCTTGGTCAGCAGGGTCGCTCCCGCGTCGCCGTGCAGCTCGCCGAGCGGGAGGGCCGGGACGCCGATGTCCGCCGCGTTGTTCCTGCCGAGCAGGCCGGTTTTCACCACGGTGGCGGCCAGCGCCAGCGAGGCGTCATCGCCCGCGATGTTCAGGGACGAGACGGAGAACAGGTCCCACAGCGCCCGGCGGGTCCGCTCGCTCTGTCCGCGCGCGGCTAGCCAGTCGCCGAACCGCTGCGTGTCCGCCGCCGGGTCGGCCGGGTCGACAAAGCGCATCGAAAGCGCCGGGCGAGCCACCGACATCCGTTCGGCCCGGGAAAGAAACGGGTACCGGCCCAGGGCCGGAAGCATATGCAGGGGGCCGGGGAGCGCGGTCCGGCGGAGCCTGGCCCGCCTGGGTTCGCTAGCAGAGCGGCCGGGGGCGAGGACGGTCACGTCGAAGCGGTCCTGCAGCGGCGCCTGCTCGGTCATGCCGAGCTTGGCCAGCAGGCCGCGGTAGGCCGAGCAGCAGCCGAGGAAGACGTGCTGGCCGGTGTCGACGATCAGGCCGTCCCGGTTGAAGGAGCAGGTCGCGCCGCCGAGCCGGGGCCTGGCCTCGAGCAGGGTGACGTCGGCGCCCGACTCCGCGAGCGTGATCGCGGCGGTGATCCCGGCCAGCCCGCCGCCGATCACCACGACTCTGACTCCCTTCCGGGGGATCCCGTGGGGTCGTCCCCCCGGGACAGGCAGAGCATTCATCGGATCCTCCTGGCCAGGGCCTTGACGGCGACCGCGGCCTTCTCCCCCGCCGACAGCGACATCCGGCCGCGCAGTACCGCGGCCGGATGCGCGGCGATCCGGTCGAGCAGCTGCTGGTAGATGCCCGCCATGGCTCCGGTGCAGGCGGCGCTGCGGTGGTCGAGCATCGGCAGCAGCCGCAAGCCGGTGGCGTACCAGTCCCTGGCCCGTTCGGCCTCGAACTCGACCAGACGCTTGAACTGGGCGGCGTCTGGGTTATCCAGCTCGCAGTCGAATTTTGCCAGGTCTTCTGCGGGCAGGTAAACCCGCCCGTTCTGGTAGTCCTCGCGGATATCGCGCAGGATGTTCGTCAGCTGCAGGGCAACGCCCAGCGAGTCGGCCAGGCGCGCGGCCTCCCCCGGATCATGGCGGGTGCCGAAGATGCCCAGGGACAGCCGGCCGATCGAGCCGGCCACGCAGCGGCAGTAGTGCAGGAGGTCCTCGAACGTCTCGTAGTGCGTGCCGCGCACGTCGGCCACGCACCCGTCTATCAGCTCGCCGAACGCGGCCATCGGGACACCGAAGATGCGCCCGGTGTCGGCCAGCGCGAGCAGCACCGGATCGGCCGGATCAGCCGAGCTGAGGTCCAGGACCGCGCGGCGGGCTGCTTCCAACGCGGCGATCTTCTCCTCAGCAGGCAGCGTGCCGTCGCCGATGTCGTCGATGCGGCGGGCGAACGCGTAAATGACGGCGAGGCCGCGCCGCTTGACGGCCGGCAGCAGCCTGATGCCGTAAGCGAAGTTCCTCGCCTGCGTCCACGTGATCCGCTCGCATTCGCGGTACGCCTCGGTGAGTTCCACTAGCGCCTGCTCACCTCCCTCTCACGTAAGCCTTGACCAGCTCCGCGGCCAGCCGCTGCTTGCGCGGCCGCGGGGTTCCCCTCAGTACGTCATGCCGTTGCGCCCTGATCGCGGCCAGCGCCGCCCGCCCGCCCGCGAGGTAGCCCGCGACCGCCAGCCTGGCCGCGCCGCGCAGCGTGCCGACCAGCGGCGCGCCCTCGTCGAGCAGGCGCGAGGCGCGGTCGACCTCGAAGATCATCAGCTGTCGCACGGCCGGGTTCGCGGTGGGTGCGGCCAGGTCTGCCTCCGTGCAGCCGTACCGCTCCAGGTCCTCGCCCGGCAGGTAAATCCGCCCGTTGCCCAGGTCCTCGGCCACATCCTGCCAATGCTCGGCCAGCTGCAGGGCAGTGCAGACGCTATCGGAGAGGGCGATGCGGTCCGGCGTGGCGACGCCGAAGATGTAGAGCACGATCTGGCCTACGGGATTGGCGGACAGCTCACAGTACTGCGCCAGGTCGGCGAACGTGCGGTAGCGGGTGATCTGCTGGTCCTGCCGGTTGGCCTGGATCAGGTCGAGCAGCGGCTTGGCCGGGACGCCGCACTCGCGCACGGTGTCCGCCATCGCGCGCATGACCGGCGATTGCGCTGTCTGGCCTTGATAGATGCGGTCCACGTCGGCGGCCAGCTCGTCGAGCAGGCGCAGCCGAAACTGTGTTAGTCCGGGGGGGCGACCCCCCGGGAACCCCCCGCTCACGGGGGGGCTGCCCCGCCCCCCCGTACCCCCCTGGCCCGTACTCCCCTGGCCCAGACCCCCCTGGCCTGACCTCGTCGCCGAGGTCGTCGGTAAGCCGCGCGAAGAAATACAGGTTCGTCAGGTGCCGCCGGTACCGGGCTGGCAGCAGGCGGAGCGCGACCGGAAAGTTCTCCCCCGACGCGTTGGCCACCACCTCTTCGGCGCGCGTCAGCGACGGGCGGACGTGCTCCCGCACGCCCGCCCGTTCGGTATCGCCGGTACTTCGGCTGCCCCCGGTCACGGAGTTATCTTCCAGGGAATGCACAAATAATTGCAAACAATGACGCGTGCGTCACATGACGGAGGCGTCGGCTAACCTGGGGAGCCGGAGCCGCTGAGCGGCCCGTTCATTACTGTTCGCAAGGTTTCGCCAGTGTTCACGCAGGTTACAGCCGGGAAAATAGTTTTTGTGTTAGCGAACAATATCATGATATTGGAAATACCTGACATACATGTCAGTTTCGACGCGGTAGGGGCCCGGCAGCCGGCGAGGCAGCCGCTAATGGTGTCCGCCAGGAGCGGAGGCCCGCTCCTTCATCGCATCACCGGGGGCTCTCCGGTTAGGAGAGATCTTCGAGTTGCCGGGCTACCTCCGATATGGAGCGCCCGCAGCCACGCCAGCCGCTCGGCCGGGAGTCCGGGTCACCTTCGGGACCGCCCCGGCTCAAGCTCGCCAGAGCAGCACCAGGGCGCGGTCGTCGGAGCCGCCGATCTCCCGCTGCATGGCCGCGACCAGTGCCGGGGCACCGGTCCGGAAACCGCTGGTCAGCATGCGCTCGGCCTCGCCGAGCAGCCGGTCGGTACCCACGTCGATGTCCAGCCCGGGCGCTTCGACCAGCCCGTCGGTGTAGAGCATGAGCGCGTCGCCGCGCTGCAGCACGCCGCGCTCGGATTCGGTGGCCGCGCCGTGCAGGTCCGGCACCACGCCGAGAACGATCCCGTGCGCCCGGGTCAGCCGCCAGCGGCCCGCCGCCCCGTCGTAGTGCACGGCCGGCGGATGGCCGGCCGACGAGACCACGTACTCACCCGACGCCAGGTCCAGCGAGAGGTGCACGGCCGTGACGAAGCCCTCGCTGCCCGCACCGCGGCGCATGTAGGCGTTGCAGGCGGGGAGGAACTCGTCCCTGGGCACCGAGCCGAGCAGCCCGCCGAAGGCACCGGAGAGCAGCAGCGCCCTGGTCCCCGCGTCGATGCCCTTCCCGGAGACGTCGACCAGCGCCACCTCGAGCATCTTGCCGTCGCAGAACGACACCACGAAGTCGCCGCCGAACGACGAACCGCCGGCCGGCTTGAGCACCAGGGACGACCCCCAGCCCTCGCCGAGTTCGGGGAGCTTGCCCTGCGCCCGGATACGGTCCCGCAACTCGAGCAGCATCCGGTCGCCGCGCAGCCCCTGGACGCCGAGCTTCTCCCTGGTCCGCGCCAGCACGTCGGCGAAGGCGGCGGTGAGCACGATGGTGGCGATGATGCCGGCCCCGGCCCTGTCCTGGACCACGTCGTAGATGAGGGCCACCGCGGCGAACCCGAAGAAGATACGCAGCGCCCGCGGCCACAGCAGCAGGCCCCCGGCCAGGATCGGCAATATCATCACGCCGGGCGAGAACCACCACCCCGACAGGTGCACCGAGGCCACCGCGATGGCGATCGTCAGCACCGACAAGGCGAAGGCCAGCCGACGGTTCCTGGTAATGAACTGCCTGGTCAGCTGGGTACGCAGGGACCGAAAGAACCGCAGCGCACGCCGCCGGGGGCGAGGTCTGTTCGGCGGCGGCGGGGTAACCATGATGCGGGCACTGTATTCGATCCGGGCCGGCGCAGGCTAAACCAGTCGCGCCGGCGGGGCAAGCAGAGGTACTAAGGCATACATGACAGAGTCTGCCAGCAGCCGCCCCGGTGACCCGTATCCGATCCGGCCCATCGAAGACGATGAGTTCGACAGCTTCATCAGGGTGGACGAGCACGCTTTCCACGGCTCGCCGATGTCCGAAAGCGACCGGCGGGTGATCCTTGACCGGTTCGAGTTCGACCGGACCCTCGCGGCCTACGACGGTACGACGCCCGTCGGCGTCACGATGTGTTACAGCTTCCAGCTGAGCGTGCCGGGGCAGAAGGCACTGCCGGCCGCCGGGGTGACCTTCGTGGCGGTGCTGCCCACGCACCGGCGGCGGGGCGTGCTGAACAGCCTGATGCGCCGCCAGCTGGCCGACGTCCGTGACCGCGGCGAGCCGCTGGCCGTCCTGTGGGCATCAGAGTCGGTGATCTACTCCAGGTACGGTTACGGCCGCGCCAGCTGGTACCTCGGCTTCACGCTGCGGCGCGGCGAGGGGAAGCTGGCCATGACCGCACCGTCCGGTGATGGCCTGCGGCTGAGGATCGCCGAACCCGACGCCGCCCTGCCCGAGCTGACCAAGGTCTACGACGCGGTACTGCCGACCCGCCCTGGGTTCTTCGGGCGCAACGACGCGTGGTGGCGGAGCACGATCGACGACCCAGCGGAGGAACGGCAGGGCGCCAGCCCGCTGCACTGCCTGCTGGCCGAGGACGCCAGCGGGCCGCGCGGCTACGCGCTGTACTCGGGCGTGAACTCCTGGACCGACTTCCTGCCGGACAACGTGCTGACCGTGCGCGAGCTGATGGCGGTCGATCCCGCGGCCAGCGCAGCCCTCTGGGCCGACCTGCTGAGCAGGGACCTGACCAGCGAGTTCCACGTTCAGCGGCGCCCGGTCGATGACCCGCTGCTCTACCAGCTGGCCGACCCGCGACGGGCCCGGCCGCAGCTGAGCGACGGCTTGTGGGTCCGGATCATCGACGTGCCCCGCGCACTGGCCGGGCGCAGGTACTCCTCTCCGGTCAACATCGTCATCGAGGTGCGGGACGAGATCCTGCCGTCCAACGCCGGGCGCTGGCGGCTTACCACCACCGCCGAAACTAGCGGCGGCCTGGCGGCGGCGTGCGTTCCGGCCAGCTCGACGGCCGACTTGGCGCTGGACGTGACCGAACTCGGCGCGGCGTACCTGGGCGGGACCAGGCTGGGCGCCCTGGTCGGCAGCGGCCTAGTCGCCGAGCTGCGGCCCGGCGCCGCCCGGCAGCTCTCGGCCGCTTTGTCCTGGGATCCCGCTCCCTGGTGCCCGATGGTCTTCTAAAGGCAACGTAACCTGGCCACGGGGGTAGTGCGTGATCCGCCTTTGGCATGACACTGGGCACAGGAGGATGCCGTGCCGCCCATGAAGCTGACGCCCAACGCCGCGATGCGGGCCAGGGACGTGTCCCGCCCGCGCGCCGAGCAGCTCGCCGAGGCCGAGGCGGCCGAAGAGAGCACGCCCGGCAGTTCGCGGGCGAGGACTGCACCCGGCGGGACGGAGCCGGGCGCGGGGACGCCTACTGGGGACGAGCGCGCGGGACGGCCGGGTTTCCCGCGGCGGCGCCGGGGGCCACGGGACGCCGGCCATCGAGGGCGCCCGTCTCGCTGAGCGCCGGAGAGCTTCGGGGCTGAGGAGCTCAGGAGGCGGGTAGCGGGGGCAGCTCGCCGGTTTTCTCATAGTCGGCGATCATGGCCAGGCGCCGGGCGTGCCGGGGCTCGCCGGAGAAGGGAGTGGAGATGAACACCTGGGCGAAGCCGACCGCCTCGTCAAGGGCATACATCCGCGCGCCGAGGCTGAGCACGTTGGCGTCGTTGTGCTGCCGGGCCAGCTGGGCAGTTTCATCGGTCCAGGCCAGCGCCGCGCGGATGCCCGGAATCTTGTTCGCCGCGATCTGCTCGCCGTTTCCCGAGCCGCCGATCACGATGCCGAGGCTGCCCGGGTCGCTGGCCACCCCGTGCGCCGCCCGCATGACGTACGGCGGGTAGTCGTCGCCCTGAACGTACGCTTTCGGACCGCAGTCCACCGGCTCGTGGCCGGCCGCGCCTAGCCACTGGATGAGGCGGGCCTTCAGTTCGAAGCCTGCGTGATCAGATCCCAGGTATACGCGCACGAGGCAAGTCTGCCAGATGCGGTGCCGGCCGAAGAGGGGAAGTGAGCCAGGCCCAGGGCAGATAGGGTCGAACCAGAAACCGCGGGAACCACGCAAATTCCGCAGAAGGGGCGATCACCCGATGACCACGGACAACCTGACCCGCGACGAGGCGGCGACGCGTTCGGCGCTCATAACGGTGGCTTCCTACCAGGTGGACCTCGACCTGACGGCGCGGGGGGACGGCGACGCCACGTTCGGCTCGGTCAGCGTGGTCAGGTTTGGCTGTGCCACACCGGGCTCATCCACCTTCATCAACCTCACCGCCCCCGCGGTCCGCGAGATCACCCTGAACGACGCCCCGGTCAGCCTGGACGCCTTCGACGGCAACCGGATCACGCTTACCGCCCTGGCGGCCGACAACGTGCTCCGAGTGGCGGCCGACTGCGCCTACTCGCACAGCGGCGAGGGCCTGCACCGGTTCACCGATCCCGCCGACGGGCGCGTCTACCTGTATTCCGACCTGGAGACCTTTGACGCGCACCGGGTCTACGCCTGCTTCGACCAGCCCGACATGAAGGCCAGCTACGAGCTGTCGGTCACCGCCCCGGCGGACTGGCTGGTCGTGTCCAACATGGCGGCGGAATCGAACATCCCCGGCGGCGAGGCAGTTCGCTGGCATTTCCCGCCCACCCCGGTCGTGCCGACGTACATCACGGCGGTCGCGGCCGGGCCCTATCACGTGGTCCGCGACGAGCACGACGGCATCCCGCTCGGCCTGTACTGCCGCCAGTCGCTGGCCTCCTACCTTGACGCCGACGAGATCTTCGATGTGACGCGGCAGGGCTTTGACTTCTTCCACAGCTCGTTCGGCATCAAGTACCCGTTCGGCAAGTACGACCAGCTCTTCGTGCCGGAGTTCAAAGAGGGCGCGATGGAGAACGCCGGCTGCGTCACGTTCCTGGAAACCTACATTTTCCGGTCGCGGGTCACCGACTTCGCCCGCGAGGCGCGGGCCGAGACGATCCTGCACGAAATGGCGCACATGTGGTTCGGCGACCTGGTCACCATGCGCTGGTGGGATGACCTGTGGCTGAACGAGTCGTTCGCCACCTGGGCAGGCACGCTGGCGCAGGCCGAGGCGACGCGGTGGACGTCGGCGTGGACCACGTTCGCCCAGCTGTACAAGGCCTGGGCCTACCGGCAAGATCAGCTGCCCTCCACCCACCCGATCGCGGCCGACATCGGTGACATCGAGGCGGTGGAGGTGAACTTCGACGGGATCACCTACGCCAAGGGCGCGTCCGTGCTCAAGCAGCTGGTGGCCTACGTCGGGCGGGAGAACTTCCTGGACGGCGTGCGGAAGTACTTCGCCGCGCACGCGTGGGGCAACGCGACGCTGGCCGACCTGCTGGCCGCCCTGGAGGAGACCTCCGGCCGCGACCTGGCCGCGTGGTCGGCCCAATGGCTGCAGACAGCGGGCGTGAACACGCTGCGGCCGTCCTACTCGGTGGGCGCCGACGACCGGTTCACCGAGTTCGCGGTGGAACAGGAAGCGCCCGCCACCCATCAGGTGCTGCGTTCGCACCGCATCGCCATCGGCCTGTACGACCGGACTGAGGCCGGCATCGTCCGCCGGCTGCGGGTAGAGACCGACGTGGCGGGCGCGCGCACGGTAGTGCCGGAACTGGCCGGGCAGCCGCGCCCCGACCTGGCCCTGGTTAATGACGATGACCTCAGCTACGCCAAGATCCGGCTCGATGACCATTCGCTGCAAACCTTGGTGGACTCGATCGGCTCGTTCACCGATTCGCTCCCGGCGGCGCTGTGCTGGTCCGCCGCCTGGGACATGTGCCGCGACGGCGAGATGGCGACGCGCAACTACGTCAAGCTGGTCCTGTCGGGCATCTCCTCGGTGGCCGACATCAGCGTGGTGCAGACCTTGCTCCGGCAGGCCAGCCAGGCGGTACGCCGGTTTGCCGACCCCGGCTGGCGGCCGGCCGGGCTGGCCCTGATGGCCAGCACCCTGCGCGGTCTGCTGCACGAGGCGTCACCCGGCTCGGACGTGCAGCTCGCGTACCTCCGGGCCTTCGCCGGCGTGGCCACGGGCGACGACCTGGCCCTGCTGGCCGGGCTACTCGACGGCTCGGTCCAGCTGGACGGGCTCACCGTCGACACCGACCTGCGCTGGGCCCTGCTGTGGCGGCTGGTCAGCCGCGGCGCCGCCGGGCCGGATGAGATCGACGCCGAGCTGGCCCGGGACGCCACTGACGCAGGCCAACGGCATGCCGCGACGTGCCGCGCCGCGATCCCGACGGCCGAGGCCAAGCAGGAGGCCTGGGCAACGCTGACCGGAGGCGAGCTAACCATCGCCATGTTCCGCGCCACGCTCGCCGGGTTCGTCGACCCCGACCAGCCCGCGCTGATCGAGCCCTACCGGGAGAAGTACTTCGAGGTCCTCGGGGACATCTGGCGGAACTGGCCCTCGGCGATGGCGCAGGACTTCGCCAGTGGCGCCTACGGGGTATGCGCGATCTCGCGCGAGACGGTCGAGCTGACCGATGCCTCCCTCAGGGCGGCGGATCCGCCGGCCGCGCTGCGCCGCCTGCTCATCGAGGGCCGCGACGACGTGCTCCGCGCGCTGCGCTGCCAGGAGCGCGACCGGCAGGCCTCCTAGCCCGCAGGTGAGAGCAGCGAGGGAGGGGAACATGGCCGAGGCGGCCGAGCCGGCCCTGAGGGCTAGACGATGACGCAGGGAATGTCGGTGTTCTCGTCGATCCAGTAGCTGGCGCAGACCCGGTGGTAGCCATCGGCGACGATGAGCGGGTGGATATCATCGCCGCGCAGCAGCAGGATCGGTGACAGGGGCGTGCCGGAGGCGGCCTTGCGCAGGTCGGCCGCGACGTGCTTGTTGTCCTCGCCGAGCAGGGCGAGCTGGCTGGCCCGCAGGATGTCCTTGGCCTTGCGGTGGGTGATGTTGTCCCGCGCGGCGGCCAGCTTCCGCCGCCACTCGGCGGCCCGCTTGGCCGGCATGATCAGCGACAGGTAGTCCTCCGCGGCCTGGAAGTCATGCCTTTCCGGCTTGGGTAGCCACTTCACCGTCTGCGACATGCCGGTCCCTCCTCAGCTGGCCTGGGCCACTGCCTCCCGAACATGCTTGGGCAGCTCATCGCCCAGCGGGATCGGCACGGTGGAGCCGGTGGCGCGATCGGTGAGCTCCGCGGTCCCGGCGGCCAGGCCGCGCTTGCCCACGGTGACCCGGAACGGGATGCCGACCAGTTCGGCGTCGCTGAACTTGACGCCGGCCCGGACCGGCCGGTCGTCCACGATGACCTCAACGCCGGCCCCGAGCAGCGCCTGGTACACCAGCTCCCCCGCCGCGGCCACGCCGGCGTCGTCCTGCTGGGCGATCACCACCACGACGTCGAACGGCGCGATCGAGACCGGCCATGCGATGCCCTTCTCGTCATGGTGGACCTCGACGGCCGCAGCCATGGCCCGCTCCACGCCGATGCCGTAGCTACCCATGATCGGCCGGACCGGCTTGCCGTCCGGGCCGGACACGCTCAGCCCGATGGCGTCGCTGAACTTGTAGCCGAGCTTGAAGATGTGGCCGACCTCGATGCCGCGCTCCACCTCGAGCGGATGGCCGCAGATGACGCACCCCTCGCCCGCGGCGGCCTCGCGCAGGTCGGCCCACTGGCCGACGGCGATGTCCCGCTCGACGTCCACGCCGCGCAGGTGGGTGTCGTCGAGGTTGGCGCCGGTGTACATGCCCCGCCGCCCGCGCAGCGCCTCGTCCGCGATCACCGGGGGACCGCCGAGGCTGGCAGGCAGAGTACCGACCGCGCCGAGGCTGCCCGGCAGGGCGCCGAGCACGCCGCGGATCTCCTCCGGCTGGGCGGGGCGGACCGCTACCGCCCTGGTCGCGTCGACGAGCTTCTGCTCGTTCAGCGCGTGGTCGCCGCGCATCAGCACCAGGGTGAGCACACCGTCCAGGAAGTACACCAGGGTCTTGATCTGCCGGTCGGCCGGCGCATCGTACTGCTGGGCGAGATCCTCGATCGTGCGCACACCCGGGGTGGCAAAGGACTCCGGGGCGGCGAGGAGCACGGTCCGTTCGGCTGAATCTTCTAGGCCGGCCAGCCGGGAGGTGGCCTTTTCTATGTTCGCCGCGTAACCGCAGTCGGGGCAGTGAATGATGAGGTCCTCGCCGGTCGGCGAGGGAGACATGAACTCAATCGAGTCCGAACCGCCCATGGTGCCGTTGGACGCCTCGGCCGGGATGGCCGGGATGCCGAGGCGCTCGAAGATGCGGGCGTAGGCGCCGCGGTGGGCGGCGAAGGATGCGTCCAGCCCTTCCGGTCCCAGGTCGAAGCTGTAGGAGTCCTTCATGGTGAACTCGCGGGTGCGCATCAGGCCCGCCTTGGGCCGCGGCTCGTCGCGCAGCTTGGTCTGGATCTGATACCACATCTGCGGCAGCTGGCGGTAGGACTCGAGCTCGGTGGCCAGCGTTGCGACGATCTCCTCGTGGGTCATGCCCAGGGCCAGGTCCGCGCCCCGGCGGTCCTTCAGCCGGAACATCTCGTCCCCCATCAGCTCCCAGCGGCCGCTCGTCTGCCACAGCTCGGCCGGGTGCATGACCGGCATCAGGATCTCCTGCGCGCCGATCGCGTTCATCTCCTCGCGGATGATCCCGATGACCTTCAGCCGGACCCGCTGGCCGAGCGGCAGCAGAGAATAATGCCCGGCCATCAGCTGGCGGATGTAGCCCGCGCGGAGCAGCAGGCGGTGGCTGGGCGCGCCGGCGTCGGCCGGGTCGTCGCGCAGCGTCGGGATGTGCAGTTTGGACCAGCGCATGACGCCGTAGTCTAGTGCCCTCGCGGGGGGGTTCGGGGGGGTCGTCCCCCCCGGGGACCAGCATTGCGCCGGCGGAAGGTTATCGCGGATTCGATATCGCCGGACCCGGCTAGCTCGGCCAGGCTGCGGATGTGCGGGTGGCCATCGGGCGCCGGGCAGAATCCGTACGGGTCCATGTGCACCGGCTGCAGGCCCGCGGCGAGGGCGCCGGCCACGTCGTACCGCAGGCTGTCCCCCACGTGCAGGACGGTGCCGCCGGCGGGCACGCCGAGGGCGTCCAGCGCGAGGCGGAAGATCTCCGGGTCCGGCTTGGCCACGCCGACCACGGCGGAGTCGAGGATGACGCCCATCTCGACGCCGGCTGGCGGGGGCGCTTGGCCTGGCGCGGGGTCCGGCGTCTGCTTCGGCGCGTAGCAGACGCCGAGGCGGCGCAGGTCGCCCTCCACGCTGCCGTCGGAGTTGGAGACCACGCCCATCGGCAGGCCGAGCCCGGCCACGGCCCGCAGGCCGTCCATCACGCCGAGGCCGACGTGCGCCCAGCTGTGCCCGCGGATGCCCTGGGACATCTCGGCGGCGAGAAGTCCGGCCTGGTCGGGAGGGACGCCGCAGGCGGCCGTGTAGGTGAGCAGGTAGTTGTGCCACCAGGTGGCCTGGACGGGCGGCAGCGCCTCGGCGTCCTGGATCGCCATCGCCTGGTAGTGAGCGCGCTCCAGGGTGGCCAGGTCGGGGTCCGCGCCGGCCGCGCGCAGCGGCGGGAGCACAGTGGCGGGTTCGGGAAAGACGAGGACGCCACCCGCGTCCAGCAAGATCGCGCTGATGCCTGAATCCACCTTCGCACTATATGCAGAGCCGCTGGGGAAACGGATCACCAGAGCGGCGGGTGCCTGTCCTTCCACGGGCGAGCTTGTTCCAGCTGGGCGGACAGGGAGATCAGGGTTGCCTCGTCACCCATCCGGCCGGCCAGCATGACCCCGATCGGCAGGCCGTCGGCGTTCCAGTGCAGCGGCACGTTCACGGCCGGCTGGCCGAAGACGTTGTACAGGGCGGCGAACGGGGTGAACCGCTTCTGCCGCTCGAAGTTCTCGGCCGGCTCGACCTCCTCGAACCAGCCGACCGGGACCGGGGGCAGGGCCAGCGTCGGGGACAAGATGGCGTCGTAGGCGTTCAGCACGGGGATCGCCGCGCGGGTCACCGCCTGCAGGTAGGCCTGGGCGAAGATGAGGTCGGCGGCGCCGGTGGCCTGGCCGCGGCCGCGCAGGTACCGGGTCAGCGGGCGGAGCATCTCCTCCTGGCCGGGGGCGAGCGGGGCGAGCGTCGCGTACGCGTACCAGAGGATCTCGAAGAACGGCACCACGTCCGGGCCGAACGGCATGGCCACGTCCTCGACCTCGTGGCCCAGGCTGGCCAGCAGGGCGCTGGCGTCCTCGTAGGCGGCCACGCAGTCCGGGTGCACCTCGGCGCCCTCGACGGGAGGCTGGATCGTCCGGCCGATCCGCAGCCGGCCGGGCGGGCGGCTGGCGTAACCGAGGAACGACTCGCCGGCCGGGAGCGGCGGCTGGGTGTACATGTCGCCAGGGAAGTTCCCGGCCATCACGTCGAGCAGCAGCGCGGCGTCCGCGACCGTGCGCGCGATGGGGCCGTTGACGCCCAGGCCGGCCAGGTCGGGCATGAGCGGGCCCTCGGAGATCCGGCCGCGGGACGGCTTGATCCCGAACAGCCCGCACACGCTTGACGGGATGCGGATCGACCCGCCGCCGTCGCTGCCCTGGGCGGCCGGGGCCAGGCCGGCCGCGACCGCGGCGGCCGCGCCGCCGCTCGACCCGCCTGCCGACCGGGACAAGTCCCACGGCGTGCGGGCCGGCGGACCGACGTCGGTCTCGGTGTAGCAGGGCAGCCCGAACTCGGGGGTGGCCGTCTTGCCGGTGATGACCGCGCCGGCCCGCTTGATCGCGACCACCACGTTGTCGTCGGTGTCCGGCACGTTGGCGTCGAAGGCCTTCGAGCCCATCGTCTGCCGCACCCCGGCTACCATGTTGAGGTCCTTGATCGGGATGGGCACGCCGGTCAGCGGTGGCAGCGCCGCCTTGTCCTCGGCCGAGGCGACGGCTTTCTCCGCCGCCAGGGCCTGGTCGGCGGCGAGTTCGGCGGTGACGGTGAAGAACGCACCGACCTTGTCGTTGAGTTCCTCCATCCGGCGCAGATAATGATCGGTGACGGTGACTGGCGAGAGCTCGCCCGCGCGGATGGCTGCGGCCAGCTCGATCATGGACAGCTCGTGAATCTGGGGCATGTTAGGGATCGTAGACCACGTGAAGCCCAGGCGTTTAGCGTGGTATCGGGCCGAATGTCCAGCTATAAAACCAGCCGGAGTAGGGCACAATCGTCGTAGTGACGGTGCTATGCGCAGAGTCCTAAGGCAATTACGCTGAGGTGGTGGGTGATACCGGATGGCGTGGCCGAAGCTGAGAAATAAGTCATCAGGGCCGCTGATGACGGCAAGCAATCGCAGCGGGGCAGCACACAACGGGGCACGGTCGCAGGGAAACGTACCTGAGGGTGCATCGGGAGGTTCGGCCCGCGGGCCGGCGGACCCGGTACCGGACGCGGTGGTGACGCCGGTGACACCGGACACCTGGCCGGGGCAGGCCGACGACGAGGTAGCGGCGGCCGAGGTTCCGGGACCCGAGGTCGCGGCGGCGGACGTCGCTTCGGGCGAGGTTGCTCCGGGCGACCTGCCGTTGTGGGACTGGGTCCTCCCTGAGGACACGGGGCCTGAGGACACGGGCGAGTCCCACGATCCCGGTGACGGGTTCCGGTGGGAGAAGGTCGTCGAGGACGTGTCATCATCCGGCCTCGGGGACGACCCCGCCGGGGCGGCGGACCCGCCCAGGGCCGAGTTGAAGCCCGTGGTCACTCCGGTCGAGGAGATCACGGGAGCCAACGGGACGCAGCCGCCCGGCATCGGCCAGCGCCGGGGCAACCTGGCGCACCTGTCCGCGAACCCGAGGATGCGTGTCTGGCGGTGGCGGATCATCGTGGCGGTCCTCGTCATGGTGGCGTTCTCGATCCTGATCTCCTGGCAGTTCGGGCTGACGCTCGCCGTCGTCGTGATCATCGCCGACACCATCTACCGATCCCGGCGGGGTTATTCCGGCAAGGTGCGGATGACCGGCGCACAGCGCCACACCCGCAGGCAGCTGGCCAAGCTCGGCCGCGCGGGTTACCGCGCCATCCACGCCAGCGCCATCCCGGGCAGCGAGGACCAGATCGACCACCTGGTGGTCGGGCCGGCGGGTGTCTTCGCCATCGACTCGGAGGCCTGGGACAAGCATCTGGTGGTCCGGACGAAGAACGGCCGGCAGCTGTGGCACGGTCCGTTCAGCAAGAAGGACCGGCTCGAGCACGCGCAGTGGGAAGCCCAGCGGGCCGCCGACCTGCTCTCCGGCGAGGTGGGCAAGCCGGTCGCGGTCCGCCCGGCGATGGCGGTCTACGGGCCGAAGATCCCGTGGGACGTGGCCACCATCCGGGAGGTCGACGTATTCAGCGGCCCGCGGCTGCGCAAGTACCTGCGCCGCCGGGCCAGGCAAACCGACATCCGGTCGCTGAGCCACGACGAGATCGAGCGGATCTACGAGGCCGCGAACAAGGCGTTCCCGCATCTCAACTCGGGTTCCCCGGCGAGCTGATAGGGCTCTTGCGCCCCGGTAGGCTGGTGCTCTGCTAGCCAGCACACGCTGAGGGGCTAGCCAGCACACGCTGAGGGAGATCGGTATGCCGCCGCTTCGGTCCCGGACGGTCACGCACGGCAGGAACATGGCAGGCGCGCGCGCCCTGCTGCGCGCCACGGGAGTAGCCAGGGAAGACATCGGCAAACCGATCATCGCGGTAGCGAACAGCTTCACCGAGTTCGTCCCCGGCCACGTGCACCTGCGCGAGGTCGGCCAGGTGGTCGCGGACGCGATCCGGGCGGCCGGGGCGATCCCGCGTGAGTTCAACACGATCGCGGTGGACGACGGCATCGCCATGGGCCACGGCGGCATGCTGTACTCGCTGCCCAGCAGGGAGCTGATCGCCGACTCGGTGGAGTACATGGTGAACGCGCACTGCGCCGACGCCATGATCTGCATCTCGAACTGCGACAAGATCACGCCGGGCATGCTGATCGCCACCATGCGGCTGAACATCCCCACCGTGTTCGTGTCCGGCGGCCCGATGGAAGCCGGCGCGCCTGCTGGCCTGGCCGGCCGGAAGCTGGACCTGATCGACTCGATGGTGGCCTCGGCCGACCCCTCGGTGTCCGACGAGCAGCTGCTCGAGATGGAGGAGTCCGCCTGCCCGACGTGCGGGTCCTGCTCGGGCATGTTCACCGCGAACTCGATGAACTGCCTGACCGAGGCGATCGGCCTGGCCCTGCCGGGCAACGGGAGCACGCTGGCCACCCACGCGGACCGGCGCGGCCTGTTCGAGCGGGCCGGGTCGCTGATCGCCGAGATCACCCGGCAGTACTACGCCGGCGGGGACTCCTCGGTGCTGCCCAGGGCGATCGCGAACCGGGACGCGTTCGAGAACGCGATGACGCTCGACGTGGCCATGGGCGGGTCGACCAACACGATCCTGCACCTGCTCGCCGCGGCGCACGAAGGCGGCGTCAACTTCGGCCTGAAGGACATCGACGAACTGTCCCGGCGGGTGCCCTGCCTGTGCAAGGTCGCGCCGAGCAGCTCCTACCACCTGGAGGACGTGCACCGGGCCGGCGGCATCCCGTCGATCCTGGGCGAGCTGGACCGCGCCGGGCTGCTGAACCGCGGCGTGCGCACCGTGCACAGTTCTTCCCTGCGCGAGTTCCTTGACCGGTGGGATCTGTGTTCTTCCTCCGTCAGCGCGGAGGCCATCGAGCTGTACCACGGCGCGCCCGGCGGGGTCCGTACCACCCGGCCGTACTCGCAGTCGGCCCGCTGGGACACGCTGGACACGGACCGGGTGGCCGGCTGCATCCGGGACGTCGAGCACGCCTACACCGCGGACGGCGGGCTGGCCGTGCTGTACGGGAACCTGGCTCCGGACGGCGCCATCGTCAAGACCGCGGGCGTGCCGGAGGAGCTGTGGACGTTCTCCGGGCCAGCGGTGGTGTTCGAGAGCCAGGAAGACGCGGTCGCGGGCATCCTCGGCGGCGCGGTCAGCGCCGGCGACGTGGTGGTCATCCGCTACGAGGGCCCGCGGGGCGGGCCCGGGATGCAGGAGATGCTGTACCCGACCAGCTTCCTCAAGGGCAAGGGGCTGGGCCGGGCCTGCGCGCTGATCACCGACGGGCGGTTCTCCGGCGGGACCTCGGGCCTGTCGATCTGCCACGTCGCGCCGGAAGCGGCCGCGGGCGGGGCTATCGCGCTGGCCGCCAGCGGCGACACCGTGGTGATCGACATCCCGCGCCGCGAGCTGCGGCTGGACGTGCCTGATTCGGCGTTGGCGGCCCGGCTGGACCGGATGCTGGCCTCCCTCGGCTCGTACCGGCCCGCGGACCGGCAGCGCCCGGTCAGTGCCGCGCTGCAGGTCTACGCCGCGATGGCCACGTCGGCCTCGACCGGCGCGGCCCGCGACATCACGCTCATCGCCCACCCGGACAAGTGAGCCCAGCTTCGCCGCCCGACCTGACCGCGGGTTTCGTGCGCCCGGCCCGCCCGGGCGACGCCGTCGGCCTGGCCCGCGTCCAGGTCGCCTCGTGGCGCTGCGGCTTCGCCGGGATCGTGCCGCCCGCGCTGCTGGCCGAGCTGACCGGCGACGAGGCCGAGGTGGTGTTCCGGGACCGCTGGCGGGAGGCCATCACGAACCCGCCGACGAGCAGGCATCACGTGCTGGCCGCGGTGGAGGGGGCGCCGTCCCGCGAGGTGGCCGGTTTCGTCTCGGCCGGGCCCGCCAGCGACGCGGACCGCTGGCCTGGCACCGACGGGGAGGTATATGAGCTGCGGGTTTCGCCCGAACGGACTGGGCTCGGGCACGGCAGCCGGCTGCTGCACGCGGTGGCGGACACGCTCGCCGAGGATGGCTTCCACACCATGTCGATGTGGGCGCTCGAGGCGGACGCGGAGTTGCGCCGCTTCCTGGAGTCGTCCGGCTGGGCCGCCGACGGCGCCCGGGGCGAGCTTGACGTGGGCACGAGCGTGCGGGTGGTGCGCCTGCACACGGTCATCAGTGAATAAGGCGGCTGGCCTAGGATCTGTGCTGGCCTAGGATCGGTGCTGGCCTAGGATCTGTGCGTGGCTGAAGCTCGGGAATGGCTGGCGGGAACACGACCCAGGACGCTGCCCGCGGCGGTGGTGCCGGTGCTGATCGGCTCGGGCGTGGCCTTCGGCTACGGCAGGTTCTCCTGGTGGCGGGCGCTGCTCGCTCTCGTGGTGGCGCTGGCGCTGCAGGTCGGCGTCAACTTCGCCAACGACTACAGCGACGGCGTGCGCGGCTCGGACGAGCGGCGGGTCGGGCCGGTCCGGCTGGTCGCCGCCGGGCTCGCACCGCCGCGCCAGGTGCTCGGGGCGGCCTTCGGGTGCTTCGCCGTGGCCGCCCTGGCCGGGCTGACGCTGGCCGCCGTGACGTCCTGGTGGCTGGTGGCCGTCGGCGCGGCCAGCATCGCCGCCGCCTGGTTCTACACCGGCGGGCCGCGGCCCTACGGGTACAACGGGCTCGGCGAGGTCTTCGTGTTCGCCTTCTTCGGCGTGGTGGCCGTGGCGGGTACCGCGTACGTGCAGATGTCGTCGTTCAGCTGGCTCGGCCTGGCCGCTTCGGTGCCCGCCGGGCTGCTCGCCTGCGCCCTGCTGATGGTCAACAACCTGCGTGATATCGGCACCGACACGCTGGCGGGCAAGCGCACGCTCGCGGTCATGCTCGGTGACGCGCGCAGTCGCGTGACGTACGTGCTGACGTTGCTCGTGCCGTTCGGCGTCGCTGCGCTGCTCGCCTTCACCCGGCCGCTCACGCTGATCACCGCGCTGGCGCTGCCGCTGGCGCGGCTGCCCATCCGTTCGGTGCGGGCCGGGGCGTCGGGTCCCGCGCTGATCAAGACGCTCGGCCAGACGGGGCGGCTGCAGCTGGCGTTCGGCATCGCGTTCACGATCGGCTTGGCCATCCGCCTCTGAGTGGCCTCGGCCGGCCTGGACCGCACCGGTCGCGGGCGCACCGGTCGCGGCCGGGTCGGCGTGGCCGCGACGGTCTGGCCGCGACGGTCTGGCCGCGACGGTCTCGGCCGGCGCGCGAAGACCCGGCCGGGACTGCCGGGGCCCTTATGGGACACCGGTAGGCGAGCCGATGGCTAACCGGGGCTGGCCAGCTTTCGCGGTTCATGTCCGCCGCCATCGTCATCCCGTTCCCTGGCGCGGGACCGGCTGGCTGGCCGCTGCACGCCGGGGCCGGTGTCGGGCAGGGCGGGCGAGAACATCCAGAGCACCTGGGCGCGGTCAGCTGACGGGGCCACCCGGAAAGTGTGCTGGGTGCTGGCCGGGAAGGTGAAGGCATCACCCTGTTCGAGGATGATCTGCTCCCCGGCGACGGTGATCTGCAGCTGGCCGGCCAGGACGAACACGAACTCCACGTCGGCCGGCAGCGAGTAGGGCTCGTCACCGCTGCCGCCCCCCGGCTCGATGTCGCTGAGGATGGCTTGCACTCGTTTCTCGCCGGACGGCGTGAGCAGGTACTCCTTAACCCGGCTGCCGCCGAAGTTGATGGGCGGGCGGGCGTCGCGCCGGACCACCTCCCCGATTGAGGCCTCGAACAGGGAGCCGACGGAGACGTCCAGTGCCTCGCAGAGCCGGATGAGCGCGGCCACCGAGACGTTCGCCAGATCCCGCTCAAGCTTGGACACGAATCCCTTGGTCAGCCCGGCCTGCTCGGCCACATCGGCCATGGTCTTGCGGGCGGCGAGCCTGGCCGCCTTCAGCTGCGCGCCGATGCGCGTGCCGTCAGGTACCGCATCCGGAATGCTGCTCCGGCTGCTGGAGCTGGGCATCAGTCCTCCTCCCCGGTCCTGGGGCACGGAGCCCCGAGACCCGCTGCCAGTTATGAAACTACAGGAATATTTATGAAACAAAGGTTGACTGTTAGGAAACACTTAGAGACTATAGCTCGTGAGGCAGGTCACATCTAGCAGGGAGACAGCCATGGCCACACAGTCCAGGGAGCCCACGGTCGAGGAAGAACAAGAGCGCGGGCTGCTCGGCCAGATCGAGGTGCACTCGATCGACTGGATCCCGGACACCGAGCGGCACGGCAAGGTCTGGCAGCAGATCATGCTGTGGTTCCTGGGGAACTTCCAGTACTTCACGATCCCGATCGGCTTCGTCGGCCCGGCGCTGGGCTTGTCGCTGGGCTGGTCGATCCTGGCCGGCGCGCTGGGCATCTGGTTCGGCACGCTGTTCATGGCCTTCCACGCCACCCAGGGCCCGGTGTTCGGCCTGCCGCAGATGATCCAGACCCGGGCGCAGCTCGGCTACCGCGGCGTGGTGGTCGCGCTATTCGCCGTGCTGTTCACCTATATGGCCTTCAACGTCGCCGACCAGGTGCTGATGAGCACCGGGCTGCACGGCGCATTCGGCTGGAACGCCCACCTGGTGGCGGCCGGCACCGCGGTGCTCGCGGCGCTGCTGGCCATCTTCGGCTACGACTGGGTGCATCGGGTCTTCCGGTTCCTGCTGGTCATCTCGTTCCCGTGCTACGCGATCATCTCGGTCGCCATCCTCATCGGGCACGCCGGCGGGCACGCACCCCACCACCCGGCCGGCTTCCTCTTCGCGGCGTTCATGGCGCAGTTCTCGGTGGCCGCCGCCTACAACATCACCTACGCGCCGTACGTCTCGGACTACTCGCGTTACATGCCGCGTAAGACGCCGGCCCGCGGGATCATCGCCGCCGTGTTCTTCGGCGCCTCGACCTCGGCGATCTGGCTGATCGCCCTGGGCGCATGGCTCGCCACCCGCCTCGGCATCAACGACGGTCTCGTCGGATTGCAGGTCGTCGGGGACAACGTGGTCGCGCCGCTCGGGTCGATCACGGCGGTCCTGTCAGCGACGGCGCTGCTGGCCACGATGGGCATGAACGCCTACGGGGGAATGCTGACCGTGCTGACCGGGATCGACTCGTTCAAGACGATCAAGACCAGCCGGGCGTTGCGCGCCGTGACGGTCATCGCGCTGGCCATCGTGTGGTACGTGATCGGGGCAAGCCTTTCCTCCAGTACCAGCGCCGTGTCCGCCGTCCTCGACTCGCTGACGCTGATGCTGTACCTGCTCGTGCCGTGGACCGCGCTCAACCTGGTCGACTACTTCTTCGTCCGCCGCGGGCACTACGCGATCACCGACATCTTCCGCGCCAACGGCGTCTACGGCGCGTGGGGCTGGCGCGGCCTGACAGCTTATTTCGTCGGCTTTGCCGCCGAGATCCCGTTCATGGTGCTCCCGCCGATCGCCGGCTTCTCCTACACGGGCTACTTCCCGAGACACCTGACCAACGGCGTGGACTACGCCTGGCTCGTCGGCCTGGTGATCTCCGGCCTGGTGTACCTGCTGCTGTCACGCTCGCTCGACCGGACGGCCGAGCAGTCCGCCATCGACGCCAGCGAGCGGGAACTACAGGCCATCGACGTCGCCGCCGAGACCGCGGCAACCGCTGGGTCAGGCCACACAGACGCGCAGGCACCCCGGGATGGGGAATGACATGACCGGGCCTGTCCCGCGGGTCATCGCCGGTGACACTGTCGGGCCGGTGGACGCCACCGTGGTACCCCGCTACGCCGGGGAGGCCACCTTCGCCCGGCTGCCGCGCATCGATGAGGTGACACAGGCCGATGTTGCCGTGCTGGGCGTGCCCTTTGACAGCGGGGTCAGCTACCGGCCGGGCGCCCGGTTCGGACCGTCCCACATCCGGGAATCATCCCGCCTGCTCCGGCCCTACAACCCGGCCCTGCAGGTATCGCCGTTCGCCGCCCAGCAGGTGGCCGACGCGGGGGATCTCGCGGTCAACCCGTTCAGCATCGACGATGCGATCGCCACCATCGAGCGGGGCGCACGCGCCCTGCTGGAGCGCACACGGTTCGTGCTGACCCTGGGCGGCGACCACACCGTGGCGCTGCCGATGCTCCGGGCCCTGTCGGCGGTACACGGCCCGGTGGCGGTCGTCCACTTCGACGCGCACCTGGACACCTGGGACACCTACTTCGGCGCCCCCTACACCCACGGCACTCCGTTCCGCCGCGCGTCCGAGGAAGGCCTCCTGGACCGGACCGGGTGCCTGCACGCCGGGATCCGCGGCCCCCTGTACACCGGCAGCGACCTCACCCAGGACACCGACCTGGGTTTCCAGGTGATATCGGCGCCCGACGTGGACCAGCTCGGCGTGGCCGGCATGGTGGAACGCATACAGCAGCGGGTCGGCGACCGGCCGGTGTACGTCTCGGTCGACATCGACGTGCTCGACCCGGCGCACGCTCCCGGTACCGGCACCCCGGAGGCGGGCGGCCTGTCCAGCCGGGAACTGCTGGCCACGCTGCGATCATTCTCCCGCCTGAACCTTATCGGCGCAGACATCGTAGAGGTCGCGCCCGCCTACGATCACGCCCAGATCACCGGAATCGCCGCCGCGCACGTCGGCTATGAGCTGCTGTCCGCGCTCGCGGCGAGGAAGGCTGCATCATGAGCACGACGAGGTCCTTGCCGCTGGGCCGCCGTGCACGAACACCTGTCGCCGCATCCGGAACCGGCAGCATGATCCACCCCGGAAATCTCTCCCGATACGGTACGTAAGTGGCAGGATGGCACGCACGGGAACGGCGGTACCGGCGGAAGCGGCGGACCACCGATCGCGATCCGGGCGGTACGCGGGTTAAGCGGATCGCCGGGCACAAGATGGGCTCGGATGCGTGATTCTGGCACGCTTGCGGGCCTGGCGAGAGACACTTAACAGGAAATGCGTGGTATCAGCGACGTAGCGGCTGCTGGCGCGGTACCCTGCCCGGTAATCCCAGGTGATGAGGTGCGGGCGTGGGGTGGTGCCTAAGCCCATGCGGATCCAACGGGAAGGTGCCCAGTTGCAAATCCGGGGAACATGGTCGGCCGGACCTGGCGACGATCAGGCACGGTTCCTAGCTGACCTGCGCGCGCTGCGCGACTCCGCCGCGATCGGGTACGACGAGCTGGCGGCCCGGGCACACTACCCGAGCGGCATCCTGAAAGAAGCCGAGAACGGCCCCTACCTGCCTGGCCTACCCATTCTCACGGCGTACGTCCGTGCCTGCGAGGGGGACGTCCTGGACTGGGAGGAACGGTGGCGGCGGCTCAACCCCGAGCTACCGGAAGACCCGGACCTCCCCGTCAGGCCCGCCGGGGCTAGCGCGGCCGCCGTGGCCGGTGCCCGCGCGGGCGTCGGCGTCGCGCCTCCCGATGTCTACGACCCGGAGCGGATCAGGGCCGCGCTCCGGGGTAAGGCGCGTTCGGACCAGGCCGGGCGAAGAGCCAACGACACGGATCTCTCGGTCCCGGCCGCGAGCGCCACCGACATGGAGAGACCGGCTCAGGGCCTGTCCGGCCATCCCGGCACCAATCCGGACCGCTGGGGGGCCAACTCGAGCTGGGACGTGGTCCCCGACCCAGGCGTCACGTCGGCTAACGGGAATCACTCGGCCAAGCACGGCACCCGCGGGCCGTTCGACGCCGCGTTCACCAGCATCCCCGATGCCGCTGAGCCTGCCGAACCGGCTCCGGCCGAGGAGTTCTCCTGGCCGCAAGAGACCACGCCGGAAACCCGGGCCGCCGCCAGCGAGCTGACGTGGCCGGAGCAGACCGACAACGGCAGGACCGCGGAGCCGGCCGACAGCGACTTCAGCTGGTCCGGGGCGGCGGAGACCGGATCAGCCGCCGAGCCGGCCGACGTCCCCGAGCAGATCCCGCGCTACCAGGCCGATGGGGTGACGTCACAGGAACGTACGGACTTCTGGGCCAAGCCGACTCCTCCGGCCCTGGCCGACCTGCGGATGCCCGCCGCGGCGCCACGGGCAGAGGAGCCGACGATCACGCGGGCGTCCTGGCCCACCCCGGCCGACGCCGCCACGCCCGCGGCTGCGGAACCCGCTAACCGGAGCGCGACCGCCGCTGCCTCGGCTCAGCCGCTCAGCGCATCTGGGTCCACCGCGAAAGCGCCTGTCAGCGACAAGGATCGCCGCCAGGACCGGCTTTTCCCGGTGCGACTTCTGGTGGTCATCGTCATCGCCGCGCTTATCGGCAGCGCGCTGGTGCTGCTGCTGAAGTAACGTCCTAGCCCGCCGCTTCGCTGCCATTGGCGCCGATCGGGCCGCCGTCCTGGGGTGTGGCGGAAACCTCGGCTTCGGCACCGGCGGAATCGGCGCCCCCTAGCGGATCGACGAAGCTGGTCCCGGGCATGGCGGCGGCCAGCATGGCGCTCAGGGCATCGGCTGTGGCCTGATCGCTGTCGGAGGCCGCGGTACCAGCGGGAACCGGGGCGGGATCCAGAGCGGGTGGGCTGTCGGCCGGGACGGCGGCGGCGCTGCTGGCGGCGACGGCGGACGGCTCACGCCGGGTCCTCCCCTTCGGCGCTGGTTCTGCGGGTCCGGCGTCGCCGCCGCCGAAGGCGCTGGCCACCGACCGCAACGCAGTCGTCACCTCGCTCGGGATGACCCAGAACGTGTTGCCCGCGCCCTGGGCGAGTTGCGGCAGCGTCTGCAGGTACTGGTAGGCGAGCAGCTTGGGATCGGGGTCGTTGTCGTGTACGGATTGGAACACCGCGCTGATGGCCTGCGCCTCGCCTTCCGCAGTCAGGATCTTGGCCTGCTTGACGCCCTCGGCGGTCAGGATGGCGCTTTGCTTTTCGCCTTCGGCGGTCAGGATCTTGGACTGCCTGACGCCCTCGGCGGTCAGGATCGCGGCGCGCTTCTCGCGCTCGGCACGCATCTGCTTCTCCATCGCGTCCTTGACCGACTTCGGCGGGTCGATGGCCTTGATCTCCACCCGGGTGACCCGGATGCCCCACTTCCCTGACGCGTCATCCAGCACGCCGCGCAGCAAGGCGTTGATCTTGTCGCGCGACGTGAGCGTCTGTTCCAGGTCCATCGACCCGATCACGCTGCGCAGCATCGTGGCGGTGATCTGCTCGATGGCCTGGATGTAGTTGACGATCTCGTAGTCCGCCGCGCGCGGGTCGGTCACCTGGAAGAACAGCACGGTGTCGATGAGCACGACCAGGTTGTCCTCGGTGATTACCGGCGCGCCTGCGAACGAGACCACCTGCTCGCGCAGGTCGATCATCGGCTTTACCCGGTCGATCATGGGGATAACGAAATTCAGCCCAGGCTCCAGCGTCTTGCGGTAACGGCCGAGCCGCTCGACGTTGCGGGCGCGTGCCTGCGGCACGATCCGTACCGAACGCATCACGATGATAACGACCAGCAGCGCGACGACCGCCGCGATGAGGCCTTCTGCCAGCAACATGGCTACTCCCGAGGGTAAACGAGGGCGGTGGCACCGTCGATCTGCATGACGTCGACCTTGGCGCCGACCGGGATCACCAGCGACTCGTCGTAAGGACGCGAGGACCACTCCTCGCCGCCGATGCGGATCCGGCCGCTGTGCTCGGTGATCTCCTCCAGGACAATCGCCGAGCGTCCGACGAGCGCGGCGGTTCCCGTGCGCAGCAATGGCGGCTGCTTGACATGCCGCATTGCGATCGGCCGGACGAAACCGAGCCCGGCCCCGGCCGCGACGACGAACGCGGCGAGCTGGAAAGGCAGGCCGAGATGAAACGTCCCGATCACAGCCGCGACCACCGCCGCGACCGCGATAAGGCCGAAAGCTAGCGTCGTGGTGAGCAGTTCGGCAACGCCGAGGACTGCTGCCACGATCAGCCACACGATCCAGGACAACATGGCCGCTCCGCGGAAAGCTCTTGCTCCGACTGTAACCCCACCGGGGACCGTTCGCAGCACGTCCCCCGGCTAGCCAGCCGTCTCATTTGATACACGGCGTTATCGGGAGAACACCAGGGCGGTACACCTAATTGTGTGCAATTAGTGACAATTAGCCGTCTAGGTCATACAGGGGATTTCTGTCGACCTACACTCAAGAGGTAAGGGCAAATGTCCCGCGGCGCGGCTGGACACTTAGGTCCAGGAGGTATCTGGTGGAACGTGGCGACACCGGCCTCGGCCGTGACGCGTACGGTCCGCCTAGGCGCGAGCGGGATCGCCGCGGCTATGGCCCTGGACCTTACCCCTCCGACGAGGGTTACCCGGCC
The DNA here is from genome assembly GCA_963800415.1 of uncultured Actinomycetes bacterium. Taxonomy (GTDB): domain Bacteria; phylum Actinomycetota; class Actinomycetes; order Streptosporangiales; family Streptosporangiaceae; genus Palsa-504. The sequence continues at coordinate 20,024 of CAWDBS010000083.1, read as the reverse complement.
GATGAGGATGATGCGGCCGGGTCAGGCCGACCGGCAGAGATCGAAGAAGACGACTACGGGCAGTTGCTGCGCCGCCCAGGCGAGACCCCGCCGCGGCAGCAGCGGCTCCGGCAGCCGGGACGGCCGCACCCAGGCCAGCCGGGGAGGTTCCCGCCGGGCGCGCCTCCGAACGGCAGCCCCGGCCATGTCGGCATGCCGGGTGGCGGGATGCCTGCCAGCGGCTTCCCAGGTAACGGCCCGGCGCCGCACGGCGGACCTCCGGGCCCCGGTGGGCCGCACGGCGGGTACCCAGATGGCGGCGGCCCGTACGGGGCCGCGTCGCACAGCGGAACGCCGAACGCCGGCGGCCCATATGGGGGCGTGCCCTACGCTGGAGCGCCACATGCTGGAGCGGCGCCGCACGGCGGAGCGCCGCACGGCGGGCCCCCGAACGGCGGGCCCCCGAACGGCGGGCCGATGCCGAACGGCGGGGCACCCAACGGCGGGGCACCCAACGGCGGGCCGGGGTCCAATCGCCAGTACCGGCTGCCTAACGGGCGCCGGGTGCCGCCGGGCGCGGACCGCTTGTACCGGCCGCCAGGGCCTAGCGCTCCGGGCGGTACCTCGGGGCGGCACCACGGGCCGGGCCCCGGCCGCGCCGGACCCCTACGCCGACAACCGGAACCGACCGACCCCGGCGCCGGGCTCGCCGACGCCGGGCGGGCACGGTCCGGGCGGTCCCGGTCCGGGCGGACCGGCCTCAGGGCCGGGTCGCGGGGGTCCGCCACCATACGGCCCCCCCGGAGCATCCGGGCTTTCCGGCGCTCCGGGAGTATCCGGGCTATCCGGGCCCCCGGGGGCACCCGGGATATCCGGGACTCCGCCGCTGCGCGAGCACCCGCCCGCCGGGCCGCGTTTCGAGGCGCCTGACGGACGTGAGCGGCTCGGCCCGCCGCCGGAACCGGCGGGGCCGGTGATCCGCCAGCGTGATACGGCCGTACCCGAGGACCGGCCGGCCGGGCCAGCCCAGCCGGCGGCCAGCATCGCGCCGGACGACCTGGAGGCGTTTGCCCGGGATCTGCGCGCGCTGCGGGCCACGGCCGACCTCGACTACCCGGAGATGGCCGAGGTCTCCCACTACGAGATGAAGACGCTCGCGGCGGCGGCCGGCGGCCTGCGCCTGCCCTCGCTTCCCGTCGCCGTCGCCTTCGTGCGCGCCTGCGACGGGAACGTTGCCGAGTGGGAAGAGCGCTGGCAGAAACTCGCCGAGAGGATTACCGCGGACGCGGCCAGGAAGCGCAGGAACGAGGGCGAGGAAGACGCCGAGCCAGTGGAACCGGCGGAGGCCCCGGCTGCCCTGGAGCCGCCGGCCCTCAAGCCCGCCGCGGCGCAGCCACCCGAACCCGACAGCGGCGAGGTGTACGTCATCACCTCGGCCAAGCCGCGCCAGCCCGGCTGGTAGCCCGGATCGGCCCGGGGCGACGGCGCACCACGGGAGCCGCGGGAATGCCTCGGTAGGCTCAAGGGGAAGCATCAGCCACGACATGAGTAGGACAGATCCGGCAGTGCCTCCTGCGCAGCAATCCCCGCATGCCTCGTCAGACCAGCCCGCCGAACCGTCTGCGGCCAGCGGAGGCTGGTCTCCCCCGGTCGATAACCACGTGCATACCGAGTGGTCGTGGGACGCGCCGCGCGAGGCGTCCATGGCGCGCAGTTGCGAGCAGGCGGTGGCGGCCGGCCTGCCCGGCGTCGCGTTCACCGATCACCTGGACTTCACCACCTGGACCGACGGCGACCGGATCGGCGCGGAGAACCTCGACCCGCACCGGTACCCCCGGATGCACCTGCTCGACATGACGGGCTACCTCGCGACCCTGGACGACTGCCGTGAGCGCTACCCCGAGCTGCGGATACTCTCCGGCGTCGAGATCGGCGAGGCCCATATGTGGGCCGCCAGCGCGGCCGCGGAGGTGGCCAGGGCCGGCCCGGACCGGATTCTCGGCTCGCTGCACGCGATCCCGTACGGCGGGCGACTGACGGCCGCCGACGACCTGTTCCGGCAGATGCCGGCCGGCGACGTGATGCGCCGGTACTTCGCCGAACTGCTGCGACTGGTCGAGGGCAGCACCATCTTCCAGGTGCTGGCGCACCTTGATTTCCCCCGGCGGATGTGGCCGCGGACGGCCGGGCCGTACGAGGAGCAGGCCTTCGAGGCGGAAATCCGAACCGTGCTGCGCGCCCTGGCCGCCAGCGACCGGGTCCTCGAAGTGAACACCAAGAGCCCGCTGATCTCGGCGGACCTGCCGCGCTGGTGGCGGGAGGCCGGGGGACGTGCGGTGTCGTTCGGCAGCGACGCGCACCAGCCCTGGCGGGTGGGCGACAAGTTCAAGCTGGCGGTCGACGTGGTCGAGGCGGCCGGTTTCCGGGCCGGGCGCGACCGCTTCGACTTCTGGCGGCTCTAACCCCGTAGAGGCGGCTTTACCCCCTGTGTGACCAGCGGCGGACCCGGACGCCCGAGCGCCGGAGGAAGGCTCCGGGCCGCCGCTGGTGGCCTTTCAGGTCCAGGTATCGCCGAAGCGCGCGATCATCTCATCCCAGCTTTCGCCCGCGGTGCCGTCATCCTCGTTGGTACGAGCCTGGTCGGCACCGTTCTCCGGGGCGCTCTTGGCGGAAGCACCGTGCGTCCAGATGCTGGACTCCTCGTTGTCGAGGGCGGCTCGCGGGGCGGGAATGGACCTGCTCTGGCAGTGGACGGCGAAGCGTAGCTCTGTGTAGTAGGTCTCCCGGTCACGAAGTTCGGCACGGGCTTCGGTGTGCGCCGGGTGGCCATTGCCGCCCGTACGGAAGGGGAGGTCGGCGCGGTAGCTCCCCGCCCTCGTCCGCTGGTAGGCCCTCGTCCGGAAAATTGCTGGCCACGACACACACCTCGAATGCGGCTCTAACACGGTGCGAAGTTGTTTCGCTACCATTTGTAATGTAACACTAAGTGCTGTCTCCAATGCAATGGGTAACAGAGGTAATAGTTACCTATCTCCCGAGCCATACACTACAGAGGGTTACAGACATGCCACCGGAGAGACATCAGGGGACGGTTGATGCCCATGTGAACACGAAAAGCGTTATCTGGGCTGCGCACCACGGTTCGTTCGGAAGAATAATTGTGATCCAATGGTCACTGTCCGCGCATGATATTGCCGATGATCCCGCCGACCGCACCGGCCTCGACGCCTGTTATCGCCATGGCGGGCGAGGTACGGCCAGTCCGTGCGCCAGCACGGACATCGAGCAGCGCCAGATCTGGCCCGGGGCCGGTCAGCAGGACCAGGCAGAAGCTGTCGCCATCGTCATCAGCACCCTCAGGGGTTGATGTCCGATTCCCGCTAGTTCTGGTCCACGCGGGCTGGCATTGTGGAGGACGTGACACACAACCTCACGACCTTGGCCGGCGGCGTGCCCGCGCTCGACGACGAGCGGCGTTACCAGGCGGCGGTCAGCAAGGACCCCCGGTTCGACGGCGTGTTCTTCATCGCGGTGACCTCGACGGGCATCTACTGCCGTCCGTCCTGCCCGGCGATCACGCCGAAGCGCGCGAACATGCGGTTCTACCGCAGCGCGGCGGCGGCCCAGGAGGCAGGCTTCCGGGCCTGCAAGCGGTGCCGTCCCGACGCCTCCCCCGGCTCGCCCGAGTGGAACATCCGGGCCGACGTGGTGGGCCGGGCGATGCGGCTGATCGCCGACGGCGTGGTCGACCGGGACGGCGTCGAAGGCCTGGCCAGCAGGCTCGGCTACGAGCAGCGCCAGGTGCGCCGCCTGGTCACCGCCGAACTGGGCGCGGGCCCGCTCGCCATCGCCCGCGCGCAGCGGGCACAGACGGCACGCATCCTCACCGAGACCACCGCGCTGCCGCTGTCCGAGATCGCCTTCGCGGCCGGCTTCGCCAGCATCAGGCAGTTCAACGCGACCATCCACGAGGTCTTCGCGGTGACGCCGACTCAGCTCCGCCAGGCGCGTGGCCAGCGGGCGGCGCCGACCCGGCGGCTACTGCTTGCGCCGCCCCCGGGCGACCCGGCGGCACCCGGCCTGATCAGACTTCGGCTGGCGTACCGGGCCCCGATCGACGGGGAGCGGATGCTGGGCTTCCTGGCCGCGCGGGCCATCCCGGGGGTGGAAGAGGTGCGGGACGGCCGGTACCGGCGGACCATTCAATTGCCGAACGGAACCGGGATCCTGTCCTTGAGCCCGCTCGGGCCCGGCCCGGTCATGCGCCGCCCCGGGCCGGGCTACGTCGACTGCGAGCTCCAGCTCGAGGACCTGCGCGACCTGACCGCCGCGGTGCAGCGCTGCCGGCGCCTGCTCGACCTGGACGCCGACCCCGAGGCCGTCACCGGCTACCTGTCGGCCGACCCCGTGCTCGGATCGCTGGCCCGGGCCAATCCGGGACGGCGGTCGCCCGGGCATGTCGACGGCAGCGAACTGGCGCTGCGGGCCGTGCTCGGCCAGCAGGTGTCGGTGGCCGCGGCCCGGCGCCTCGGGGCGCGGCTGGTGGCCTCCTACGGCAAGCCGCTGGAGCGGCCTGACGGTCCGCTGACGCACTGCTTCCCCGCGGCCGAGACGCTCGCCGCGGCCGATCCGGCCGCGTTGCCGATGCCGCGGAGCCGCGCCCTGGCCCTGACCGGGCTGGCCGCCGCGCTCGCCTCCGGCGAACTGTCGCTCGACCCGGGCGCCGAACGGGACCGCGCCGAGGCGGTCCTGCTGGCGCTGCCGGGCATCGGCCCGTGGACCGCCTCCTACATCCGGATGCGCGCGCTGTCCGACCCGGACGCGTTCCTGCCCTCAGACGTCGGCGTGCTCGACGCGCTGGCCCGCCTCGGCGCGGTACCGGCCGGGACCGGCCCGTCGGCGCGAGCCCGGGCGGCCAGGGCGGCGGCCGCGCTGGCCGAGAACTGGCGGCCGTGGCGCTCCTACGCCGTCCACCACCTGTGGGCGTACCTCGAAGAAAAGGATCAATGATGACGAGCCCGTTCGTGGCGCCTGACTCCGGCGCGCCGCGCCTGTCCCACATCGTCGGCTCCCCCATCGGCAGGCTGCTGCTGCTCGGCGACGGGCACGCCCTGACCGGCCTGTGGATGATCGACGCCGACCGGCATTCGGCCCGCTGGGACGTGTCCGCGCTGATGCCGAGCCCGGAGTCCTTCCGCGAGGTCGCGGCGCAGCTCGAGGCGTACTTCGGCGGCGACCTGAAAGAGTTCACCGTGCCGCTGGCGCCGAGCGGGAGCCCGTTCCAGCTCGCCGTCTGGACCGAGCTGACCAAGATCCCGTACGGGAGCACGGTCAGTTACGGCGACATCGCCCGGGCGCTCGGCAAGCGGCTGGTCGCGTCGCGCGCGGTGGGCCTGGCCAACGGCGCCAACCCGATCTCGGTCATCGTGCCGTGCCACCGGGTGATCGGCAGCGACGGCAGCCTGACCGGCTACGGCGGCGGCCTGGAACGCAAGGAGCTGCTGCTCCGGCTGGAGGGCGCGGGACCGGTCACCTTGTGGTGATGCCGCAACACGAGGGAACTGATGACGCGCGGGGTGCGTCCAAGCGGCATGATGTCTCCACGCCAAGTTCGCGGAACTGTACTAGCGGTACTGCTGTGCTCGGCGCTCGCCGGGTGCGGCTCCGTTACGGCCTCGAGCGCGGCCGGGTCCGGCACCACGTCGTCGGCCCACACATCGGCCTGAGCATCATCGGCCCCGGCAGCATCATCGGCCGCCGCGGCGTCTTCGGCCGCGGCGTCTTCGGCTGCGGCGTCTTCGGCTGCGGCGTCTTCGGCCGGGTCTTCAGCCGCCACCGCGACGGCGACCGGCTGCGCCAGCGTCAACCAGGCGACGTCGGTCACCGTGCATCGCACCATGCACCTGGTCGAGCCGACCCGGATGGGTGCGCTCAGCATGACCCAGCACCAGACGGCGCTGGTGCGCGCGCTGTTCGGCCAGTTCTGCAGCGCCGTCGGCCACGCGGCCACGGCGAAGGGGACGGTGCACTGCGCGGCCGACTTCGGCGTCTCCTACTCGGGGACGTTCTACGACGGCAGCCGGGCGCTGGCCAGGTTCGTCTACGGCGCGAGCGGCTGCCAGACGGTGAGCCTCACGGCCGACGGCAAGACCCAGTCCACGATGGTATTCGGCGCGGCTTCGCCGCCGCGCCGAAGCTGCGGGCCGACATGGCCGCGGTCCTCGGTGTGCCCGCCTCGATGCTGGCTCAGCCGCAGTCGCAGTCCGGCAAGGCCGGCCCGAACAAGTTACGGTAGGTTGCCCGACTCGTCGAGGTCGAACTCGCCGTCCTTGACCCCGAGGACGAACGCCTCCCACTCGGCCTCGGTGAAATAGAGCTTGTCGCCGTCGGGGTTGGCCGCGTCGTACATCACGTACAGCCTGGCCTCGTCGGCCTTATGCGGCGCGGCCGAGGTGTCGGTGGTGACATATACCTCGACCCGGCTCTCCTCGGAATCGACCGCCACGGCATTGACTGGCGCGGCGTGGTCACCCGGTGTGTGCATGCGCTCAGGGTACTACCGGATAGGGTCGTCTCCGTGCCCGATCCCGTTTCCGCCGGCTTCTCGCCCGCCGAGCAGGCCGCGTGGTACGCGCAGCTGCCCACGATGTTCGGCGCCGCGGCGGCGCTGTTCAGCAACGCGGCCGGCCGGGTGCTGCTGGTCAAGCCGAACTACCGGGACCACTGGTCGCTGCCGGGCGGGATCCTCGAGCACGGCGAGCCGCCGCACGAGGGCTGCCGCCGCGAGGTCGAGGAGGAACTCGGCCTCGACATCGCGCCCGGCCGGCTGCTGGTCGTCGGCTGGGCCGGGCCGGACGAGGTGCGCCCCCGGCCGGTGGTGCACTTCGTCTTCGACGGCGGCGCGCTGGCCGACGACGTGCCGATCCGGCTGCAGGAAGAAGAGCTCGACGAGTACCGGTTCGTCGAGACCGCCGACCTGGATGACTACCTGCCGCCGCTCATCAGCGCGCGGGTGGCCGCCGCGGTACGCGGCCGGGACACCGGGACGACCGCCTACCTGCCGTGGAGCGAGCCGTGAGCCTCGCCGCGGCCATCGGCGAGATCCCTAGCTGCGCGGGCCTGCTGACGCTGCGGCGACCCGGATCCCGACCTCACCTGGAGCTGGCCGAGCAACGTCGCCGTGGCGGCCGCGACGGCGTCGACCGCGTGGCCGAACGCATCGGAGTTGTGCCCAGCGGGCGTGCGGAAACCGCTGATCTTCCGCACGTACTGCAGCGCGGCGGCGCGGATGTCCTCGTCGGTCACCTGATCGGCGTACGGCGGGCGGAGGGTCTTGATGCTTCGGCACATACTCCGACGGTACCGCCTATTCCAGGCCGAGCAGGGCCTCCAGGCCCACGGTGAGGCCGGGCGGGAGGGAGCCGATCCCGCGGACGGCGAGCAGCACCCCCGGCATGAACGAGGCCCGGTCCAGCGAGTCGTGCCTGATCGTCAGCGTCTCCCCGGTCCCGCCGAACAGCACCTCCTGGTGCGCCACCAGCCCCGCCACCCGCACCGAGTGGACGTGCACGTCGTCCACGGTGGCACCGCGCGCGCCCGGCAGCGCCGACGCGGTGGCGTCCGGCGGCGCGCCGAGGCCCGCGCTAACCCGGGCCGCGGCGATCAGCGACGCGGTGCGCAGCGCCGTGCCGGACGGGGCGTCGGCCTTGTTCGCGTGGTGCAGCTCGATCACCTCGGCCGAGACGAAGAACCGGGCGGCCTGCGCGGCGAACCGCATCATCAAGATGGCGCCGACGGAGAAGTTCGGCACGACCAGGACGCGCACGTCCGGGTGATCGGCCAGCCAGATGCGCACCTCGTCCAGCCGGTCCTCGCCGAAGCCGGACGTGCCGACCACCACGTCCAGGTCGTGCTCGGCGCACCAGCGCAGGTTCTCCATGACCACGCCGGGGTGGGTGAAGTCGACCACCACGTCGCATCCGGCCAGCGCGTCGAGCGCGTCGCCCTGGTCGACCTCGGCGGCGACCTCCAGGTCCGGCGCCTCGCTGACGGCGCGAACCACCTCGCGCCCCATCCGTCCCCGCGCCCCCAGCACCCCGACCTTAGTCATCGCCGCCTCCCGCCTCGCTCGCCTTACTCTTGATCTGCTGCCCGTCAGGCCTGGAAGGCGCTGGCGTCGTCGAAGGGGCCGACGACGGACAGGGTCTTGGGGCGGGTGAGGATGTCGGCGGCGATCGCGCGGATGTCGTCGTGGCTGACGGAGTCGATCGCGGCGAGCACCTCCTCGACCGGCTCCAGCCGCGGGTAGACCAGCTCGGACTTGCCGAGGCGGCTCATCCGCGAGGACGGGTCTTCCAGGCTGAGCACGATCGAGCCGCGTACCTGGCCCTTGCCGCGAGCGAGCTCGGCGTCCGTCAGGCCGTCCTGGACCACCCGGTTGATCTCCTCGGAGCAGATGGCCAGCACCTCGTCCGCCTTGGCAGGCAGGCAGCCGACGTAGATGCCCCACATGCCGGTGTCGGCGTGCTGCCCGGAGAAGCTGTACACCGAGTACGCCAGGCCGCGCTTCTCCCGCACCTCCTGGAACAGCCGGGAGGACATGCCGCCGCCGAACGCCGCGTTGAGCACGCCGAGCGCGAACCGGCGCTCGTCGGTCCTGGCCAGCGCCTCGCAGCCGAGCACCAGGTTGGCCTGCTCGATGCCGCGCGAGATCAGCGTGGTGCCCACGCCGGCCGCGTGCCCGTTCTGGTCCCCGGCCAGCCGGGGCGCGGCGGGCTCGGCGGCCCGGTCCAGCGCCGGGCCGAAGGCCTGCCTGACCAGTTCCACCACGGTGTCGTGGTCCAGGTTGCCCGCCGCGGCCACCACCAGGTGCTCGGACGTGTACCGGGCCTGGTAGTGCTCGAGGATCTGGTCCCTGGTGATCGCGTTGATCGAGTCCGTGGTGCCCAGGATCGGCCGGCCCAGCGGGGTGTCGCCGAACAGCTTGGAGGTGAACGCCTCGTGCACGGTGTCCGAGGGGTCGTCGTCGTTCATCGCGATCTCTTCGAGCACCACGTTGCGCTCGGCGTCCACGTCCTTCGGCGTGATCAGCGAGCTGGTCACCATGTCGGACAGGACGTCCACGGCCAGCGGCAGGTCCGCGTCGAGCACCCGCGCGTAGTAGCAGGTGTACTCCTTCGCGGTGAACGCGTTCATCTCACCGCCGGCCGCGTCCATCTCCGCGGAGATCTCCAGCGCGGTCCGCCGCCTGGTGCCCTTGAACAGCAGGTGCTCCAGGTAGTGGGTCGCGCCCGCGTGCGCATGGTCCTCGTCGCGCGAGCCGACCCCTACCCAGATGCCGAGCGCGACGGAACGCACCGCGGGCAGGAACTCGGTGACTACCCGCAGGCCGCCGGGAAGGACCGTGCGACGGACTCCCCGGCCTTCTTCGGTCGCCATCTATTCGTGATGCCCGCGGGTGCGGTGCCGGGTCCGGCGATGCCCGTCCGGGCCGTCGCGGTCCCCGCCGCGGTCACGGTCGCCGCCGCGGTCGCCGCGGTCCCTGGAGCCGCCGGAACGCTCACCGCGGGAGTCGCCGCCGGACAGGTCCTCGCCGGCCGCCTCTCGCTCCACCACCTCGACCGGCACGAGCGACAGCTTGCCGCGGTCGTCGACCTCGCGGATCTCGACCTGGATCTTGTCGCCGATGTGCACCACTTCGTCGATGTTCTCGATCCGCTTGCCGCCGTGCAGCTTGCGGATCTGGGTGATGTGCAGCAGGCCGTCCTTACCGGGCAGCAGCGAGACGAACGCGCCGAACGTGGTCGTCTTCACCACCGTGCCGAGGAACCGCTCGCCGACTTCGGGCATGTGCGGGTTGGCGATCGCGTTGATCGCGGCCCGCGCCGCCTCGGCCGACGTCCCGTCGGTGGCCCCGACGTAGATGGTGCCGTCGTCCTCGATCGTGATCTCGGCGCCGGTGTCGTCCTGGATCGAGTTGATCATCTTGCCCTTCGGGCCGATGACCTCGCCGATCTTGTCCACCGGGACCTTGATGGTGATGATCCGCGGGGCGTAGACGGACATCTCGCCCGGCTCGGTGATGGCGCCGCGCATGACGTCCAGGACCGTCATCCGGGCCGCGCGGGCCTGCTTCAGGGCCCCGGCGAGCACCGAGGCCGGGATGCCGTCGAGCTTGGTGTCCAGCTGCAGCGCGGTGATCACCTGCTCGGTGCCGGCCACCTTGAAGTCCATGTCGCCGAAGGCGTCCTCGGCGCCGAGGATGTCGGTCAGCGTCACGTACTGGCCGCCCTCGTGGATCAAGCCCATCGCGATGCCGGACACCATGTCCTTCAGCGGGACGCCGGCGTCGAGCAGGGACATGGTGGAGGCGCAGACCGAACCCATGGAGGTCGAGCCGTTGGAGCTGATCGCCTCCGATACCTGCCGGATCGCGTAAGGGAACTCCTCGCGCGTCGGCAGCACCGGGAGCAGCGCGCGCTCAGCGAGCGCGCCGTGGCCGATCTCGCGGCGCTTCGGTGAGCCGACCCGGCCCGTCTCCCCGGTCGAGTACGGCGGGAAGTTGTAGTTGTGCATGTAACGCTTGGTGCGGTCCGGGTTGAGCGTGTCGATCATCTGCTCCATCCGGAGCATGTTCAGCGTGGTCACGCCGAGGATCTGGGTCTCGCCCCGCTCGAACAGCGCGGACCCGTGCACCCGGGGCAGTACGTGGGTCAGCGCGGCCAGCGGCCGGATGTCGGTCAGGCCGCGGCCGTCGATGCGCACCCCGCCGGAGATGATCCGCTCCCGGACCAGCTTCTTGGTCAGCGCCCGGAACGCGGCGCTGACCTCCTTCTCGCGGCCCTCGAACTGCTCGGCGAGCTTCTCCTGCGGCCAGCGCCTTGACCCGGTCGGTCTCCGCCTCGCGGTCGTGCTTGGCGGCGATCGTCAGGGCCTTGGCCAGCTCGTCGGAGACCTCGCGCGCCACCGCCTCGTACACGTCCTCGGCGTAGTCGACGAAGACCGGGTACTCGACGGCCTTGGCGCCATCGGCCGCGACCTCGGCGGCGAGCCGCTGCTGCGCCTCGCATAGCACGCGGATGAACGGCTTGGCCGCCTCGAGACCCTCGGCCACCGTATCCTCGGTCGGCGCGACGGCGCCGCTGCCCTCGTCCGCGATCAGCTTGAGCGTCTCGGGCGTGGACTCGGCCTCGACCATCATGATGGCCACGTCGCCGTCCCCGCCTTGGTCAGCGGAGAGCACCCGGCCCGCGACCACCATGTCGAAGGTGGCCTGCGCCAGCTGCTCGTGCGTCGGGAAGGCCACCCAGTGGCCCTTGATCAGCGCCACCCGGACCCCGCCGATGGGGCCGGAGAACGGCAGGCCCGCCAGCTGGGTCGACATGGACGCGGCGTTGATCGCCACCACGTCGTACAGGTGCTGCGGGTCGAGCGCGAGGATGGTCGCGACGATCTGGATCTCGTTGCGCAGGCCCTTGACGAAGGACGGGCGCAGCGGCCGGTCGATGAGCCGGCACGTCAGGATCGCGTCCTCGGACGGACGGCCCTCCCGGCGGAAGAACGAGCCGGGAATCCGGCCCACCGCGTACATCCGCTCTTCCACGTCCACGTGAGCGGGAAGAAATCCAGGTTCTCCTTCGGCTGCCTGGACGCGGTGGTCGCGGAAAGCACCACGGTCTCGCCGTCCAGCGTCATCACGGCCGAACCGTCAGCCTGACGGGCCAGCCGGCCCGTCTCGAACCTGATTGGTGTACGCCAAATTCACCGTTATCTATGACGGCTTCAGCGCTGTGGACACCCTCCACAGTGAGACCTCCTTGCGTAGATCCGCACCCACCCGCCGCCGTGCCGCATGTGGCCTGCTAGCTCGCCTAGAGGCAGCCCCGTCTTCATCGAAGCCCTCTATGCCCGCGTCAGCACCCGCGCGTAGTAACAGGTGTACTCCTTCGCGTGAACGCGTTCATCTCGCCGCCGGCCGCGTCCATCTCCGCGGAGATCTCCAGCGCGGTGCGCCGCCTGGTGCCCTTGAACAGCAGGTGCTCCAGGTAGTGGGTCGCGCCCGCGTGCGCGTGGTCCTCGTCGCGCGAGCCGACCCCCACCCAGATGCCGAGCGCGACGGAGCGCACCGCGGGCAGGGACTCGGTGACTACGCGCAGGCCGCCCGGAAGGACCGTGCGACGGACTTCATGGGCTTGTGCGGTGGCCATCTACTCGTGATGCCCGCGGGTGCGGTGCCGGGTCCGGCGGTGCCCGTCCTGGCCGTCGCGGTCGCCGCCGCGTCCCGGTCGCCGCGGTCGCGGTCGCCGCCGCGGTCCCTGGGGCGGCCGGAACGCTCGCCGCCAGACGCTCGCCGCCGGACAGGTCCTCGCCGGCCGCCTCGCGCTCCACCACTTCGACAGGCACGAGCGACAGCTTGCCGCGGTCGTCGACCTCGCGGATCTCGACCTGGATCTTGTCGCCGATGTGCACCACGTCGTCGATGTTCTCGATCCGCTTACCGCCATGCAGCTTGCGGATCTGGGTGATGTGCAGCAGGCCGTCCTTGCCGGGCAGCAGCGAGACGAAGGCGCCGAACGTGGTCGTCTTCACCACCGTGCCGAGGAACCGCTCGCCGACCTCGGGCATGTGCGGGTTGGCGATCGCGTTGATCGCGGCCCGCGCCGCCTCGGCCGACGTCCCGTCGGTGGCCCCGACGTAGATGGTGCCGTCGTCCTCGATGGTGATCTCGGCGCCGGTGTCGTCCTGGATCGAGTTGATCATCTTGCCCTTCGGGCCGATGACCTCGCCGATCTTGTCCACCGGGACCTTGATCGTGATGATCCGCGGGGCGTAGACGGACATCTCGCCCGCCTCGGTGATGGCGCCGCGCATGACGTCCAGGACAGTCATCCGGGCCGCGCGGGCCTGCTTCAGGGCCGCGGCGAGCACCGAGGCCGGGATGCCGCCGAGCTTGGTGTCCAGCTGCAGTGCGGTGATCACCTGCTCGGTGCCCGCCACCTTGAAGTCCATGTCGCCGAAGGCGTCCTCGGCGCCGAGGATGTCGGTCAGCGTCACGTACTGGCCGCCCTCGTGGATCAGGCCCATGGCGATGCCGGACACCATGTCCTTCAGCGGCACGCCGGCGTCAAGCAGGGACATGGTGGAGGCACAGACCGAGCCCATGGAGGTCGAGCCGTTGGAGCTGATCGCCTCGGATACCTGCCGGATCGCGTAAGGGAACTCCTCCCGCGTCGGCAGCACCGGGAGCAGCGCGCGCTCGGCCAGCGCGCCGTGGCCGATCTCGCGGCGCTTCGGTGAGCCGACCCGGCCCGTCTCCCCGGTCGAGTACGGCGGGAAGTTGTAGTTGTGCATGTAACGCTTGGTGCGGTCCGGGTTGAGCGTGTCGATCATCTGCTCCATCCGGAGCATGTTCAGCGTGGTCACGCCGAGGATCTGGGTCTCGCCGCGCTCGAACAGCGCGGACCCGTGCACCCGGGGCAGCACGTGGGTCAGCGCGGCCAGCGGCCGGATGTCGGTCAGGCCGCGGCCGTCGATGCGCACCCCGCCGGAGATGATCCGCTCCCGGACCAGCTTCTTGGTCAGCGACCGGAACGCGGCGCTGATCTCCTTCTCGCGGCCCTCGAACTGCTCGGCGAGCTTTTCCTGGGCGATCGCCTTGACCCGGTCCGTCTCCGCCTCGCGGTCGTGCTTGCCCGCGATCGTCAGCGCCTTGGCCAGTTCCTCGGAGACCTCGCGCGCCACCGCCTCGTAGACGTCCTCGGCGTAGTCGACGAAGACCGGGTACTGGGCGGCCGGGGCGCCATCGCCCGCAACCTCGGCGGCGAGTCGCTGCTGCGCCTCGCACAGCACGCGGATGAACGGCTTGGCCGCCTCGAGACCCTCGGCCACCGTGTCCTCGGTCGGCGCGACGGCGCCGCTGCCCTCGTCCGCGATCAGCTTGAGCGTCTCGGGCGTGGACTCGGCCTCGACCATCATGATGGCCACGTCGCCGTCCCCGCCTTCTCAGCGAGCACCCGGCCCGCCACCACCATGTCGAAGGTGGCCTGCGCCAGCTGCTCGTGCGCCGGGAAGGCCACCCACTGGCCCTTGATCAGCGCCACCCGCACCCCGCCGATGGGGCCGGAGAACGGCAGGCCCGCCAGCTGGGTGGACATGGACGCGGCGTTGATCGCCACCACGTCGTACAGGTGCTGCGGGTCGAGCGCGAGTATGGTCGCGACGATCTGGATCTCGTTGCGCAGGCCCTTGACGAAGGACGGGCGCAGCGGCCGGTCGATGAGCCGGCAGGTCAGGATCGCGTCCTCGGACGGACGGCCCTCCCGACGGAAAAACGAGCCGGGAATCCGGCCCACCGCGTACATCCGCTCTTCCACGTCCACGGTGAGCGGGAAGAAATCCAGGTTTTCCTTCGGCTGCCTGGACGCGGTGGTCGCGGAAAGCACCACCGTCTCGCCGTCCAGCGTTACCAGGGCGGAACCGGCAGCCTGACGGGCCAGCCGGCCCGTCTCGAACCTGATTGTGTGTACGCCAAATTCGCCGTTATCGATGACGGCTTCAGCGCTATGGACACCCTCCACGGGTGAGACCTCCTTGCGGTAGATCCCGCACCCACCCGCCGCCGTGCCGCATGTGGCCTGGCTCGCCTAGGGAGGCAGCCGGCCGGTCTTCGATCGAAGCCCTCGGGTGCTGCCTGCTCATGCACTACTCAGTGCTACTAGTACTCCTTACTGAGGGGCAGGCAACCCGGGGACCACTACCGAGGACCGGCCATGGCGCTCGGGGCCGGGGGCTACGGGATGTCAGTGTTGTCGTTATGCAGTTGTTCCTGGCCAGGCCGGGACTTAGCGGCGGATGCCGAGCCGCTCCCGAATCGCTCGGTAGCGGTTGATGTCCTTCTTGGCCAGGTACTTCAGCAGCCTGCGGCGGCGGCCGACCAGCAGCAGCAGCCCACGGCGGCTGTGGTGGTCGTGCTTGTGCACCTTCAGGTGCTCGGTCAGGTGGTTGATCCGCCTGGTCAGCAGCGCGACCTGGACCTCCGGCGAACCGGTGTCACCCTCACTGGTCGCGTACTCCGCCAGGATCTCCTTCTTGGCGGCGGTGTCGAGCGGCACGTGACTCCTTAGAATTGGCACGAAACGGGGTTCAGCGGGCTGATTCCCCGATTGAGAGTAACTCTGGGCGAGGCAGCCGCATGAGGGTGCAGCACGCCTCTCGCCGACCCGGCTAGTCGCCGGGCAGCGTTTCACACTACCACGGACGGCAAGGCGGTCGCGCCCACGAGCCCTCCGGGTCGTGACGGCCGGCGGTCTGCGTCTGCGCCGAGGTCTCAGCCTGCTGAATCCCAGCCGTTGGGCGGCGCCGGATGCGCCGACCTGCGCGGTTGAGGCGCTCTGGCCGCGCTTCTTAGACTGGGCAAATGCCCGATCTGAGCGTTGCGCGCCGCCTTCCGCTGGGCCACCTCCCGCAGTCCGGATCCGGACAGCAAAGGATGCGGCCCGCCTGGTGGCCGATCTGGTCGGTGCCGGCCGCGCTGCGCACGCTGCGTGCGGTCCTGGTGATTCCGTCCCTGTTCGCGCTGACCTACGAGGGCTTCGGCAACCTGCAGATGGCGCTGTTCGCCGCGTTCGGCGGGTTCGCGAGCCTGATCTTCGCCGCGTTCGGCGGCAGCTGGCGGGACAAGGTCCGCGCGCACCTGGGGCTGGCGGTGATCGGCAGCATCGGGCTGATCATCGGCACGGCGGTCAACGGGATCACCTGGCTGGCCGTCCTGGTCACGATCCCGGTGGCGTTCGGGATCTTCTTCGCCGGGGTGGCCGGGCCCAATGCGGCCTCCGGCGTCACCGCCGCGCTGCTGCCCTTCGTGCTGTCGGTGGCCACGCCGGGCACGGTCGGCATGATCGGTGACCGGCTGGCGGGCTGGTGGCTGGCCTCGGTCGTCTCGACCGCGGTCGTGCTGGCGCTTCCGACGCCGTCCCCGGGAGACCGGCTGCGCGTGGCGGCGGCCGGATCGGCCCGGGCGCTGGCCGCCCACCTGGACGCCTCGGTGCGCGGCACCGCCACCGCCGCGGACACCGAGGCCTGCCAGGCCGCCAAGCACCAGCTGATGAGCGCGTTTGCCAGCACGCCGTACCGGCCGGTCGGCCTGGCCACGGCCGACCAGGGCATGGCCAGCGTCGTCCAGCTGCTCGAGTGGTGCACCGCGCTGATCGCCGACGCCACCGACGGGCACCCGAACCTGGACCGGGCCGCGCAGTCCGATCGCGACCTGCTCGGCCTGGCCGCCACGGTGCTCCGGCAGACCGGCGACCTGCTGGCCGGCACCCGAATCCAGCGCGCTGCCCGACTCTGACCGCGATGGACCGGCAGCGTGAGGCCAGCGCCGCCTACCACCGGTCGGCGGCAGTGCAGGCGGACGGGGACTACGACTCGGTGGAGGTCATCGCCCGGCACGCCTTTCACGCGCAGGCTATCGCCCTCGCCGTGCGGGCCGTCGTGGCGGACGCCCTGATCGCCACCCGGCGGGCCGATCCGGAGACGATCGCGGCCCGGCGCCGCGGCTGGTACGGGGCTCAGCCCGAAGGGACGATGGCCGAGCGCCGGGTGGCCGCGATCTCCGGCGCGATGGGCGTCCTGGTCAGGCACGCCAGCTTCCGTTCGGTCTGGTTCCTGAACAGCCTGCGCGGGTCGCTGGCCCTGGCCGTGGCGGTCCTGGTGGCCGACCTGTCCGGGGTCCAGCACGGGTTCTGGGTGGTCCTGGGCACCCTGTCGGTGCTGCGCACCAACGCGGCGTCGACCGAATCCACCGCGCTGCGCGCGCTGGGCGGCACCGTGGTCGGCTTCGCGGCGGGCGCGCTGCTGCTGCTCGGCATCGGCACCAGCACCCCGGCGCTGTGGGCGGCGCTGCCGATCGCCCTGGCCGTGGCCGCCTACGCGCCGGGCACGCTGCCGTTCGCCTTCGGCCAGGCGGCGTTCACCGTCGTGGTGGTGGTCCTGTTCAACCTGCTCGTGCCGGCCGGCTGGCGAGTGGGCCTGCTGCGCATCGAGGACGTGGCCATCGGCTGCCTGGTGAGCCTGGTGGTCGGCGTCCTGTTCTGGCCGCGGGGCGCCGCTTCCGTGGTCGGCGACGACCTCGCCGACGCGTTCCGCCGCGGCGCCGCCTACCTGACTCAGGCGGTGGACTGGTCGCTGGGCACCCGGCACCAGCCGCCGGACGCGGGCGCCGCCGCGGTCACCGCCGGGATCCGGCTGGACGAGGCGCTGCGCGGCTTCCTGGCCGAGCAGGGCACCAAGCGGGTATCCAAAGAGGAGCTGTGGATGCTGGTGATGGCGTCCATGCGGCTCCGGCTGACCGCCTACTCGCTGGCCGGGATGCAGGCGCCCGAGCACCTCGGGCAGCACAAGCACCGGGGCACCGCCTACGCGCGGACCGCGCTGGCGCACGCCACCGCGGACCTGACCGGCTTCTACGAGCGGGTCGCGGTGCTGGTCGGTCGGCCGGTCGCCGGCCAGGTGCTGCTGCCGCTCAGCGTCCCGGCGTTCACCGGCCTGAACGGGAACGGCAGCGCGGCGCGGGCCGAGGACAGCGGCGTGGAAATACTGACCATGGCCGGCGATGCGGACGGGCTGGAGGAGGGCGACGGCACCGACCTGGTCCGCGTCATCACCGCCCCGCATCACCCGCACCTGCTGTGGGTGGCCGAGCACCTGCAGCACCTCAGCTCGCACGCGTACGTGATCACCGATCCGGCCTCGCACGTGGCCGAGCAGCGCCGCCTGCCCTGGTGGCGTTAGCGCGGATCGAGGGCCGTATTACGAGCCTGCCAGCCGTCCCAGCGGCCCCCGCAGGCCCCCCAGTCGATCTCCAGGGCGGCCAGGAACAGCAGCATGCCCAGGCCGAGATCGCTCAGCACCTGGATGGACGTGTCGACGTGAACCCAGCCGAGCACCGAGGGCCCGACCAGGATCCCGGCGGCGACCTCCAGGACCGCGCCGGGGACCGGCAGCCGCGGCACGGCGGCGAGCGCCGCGGGGACGGCCACCGCCACCAGGGCGATGATCAGCACTCCGCTGAACGAGATGGCTGGCATCGGGGACTCCTTCGGCTGCTGGCGCTGCGGTTGATGTGCCGGAACCGGGCCCGCCCGCGGCGGACGGGCCCGGCTGGGGTGCCTCATGCGTCGAGTGCTGCTCCCATGAGGCCCGCGGCGCCGATGTTGCAGAAGTAGTCGATGAAGAGCTTGATGATCTCGGATCCGCCGCTGGTGGTTTCGGCCAGCGTCTTGGTCGCGAACGGGGCGATGACGTTGGAGACGTTGCTGACGATGCCCGCGGCCTGGGTGAAGGGGTTGTCGCTGGTCTGGAAGTTGTAGATGCTGCCGAGGATGGTGGAGGCGATGGCGGCGGCCATGGTGAAGTACTGGCCGATCTCCGGCCAGTCCTCCGGCTCGCCGTCGCTCGCCTCGACGGCCGCGGGCGGCTTGTAGTCGGCGAACTGGCCGCACAGCCCGACGATCGGCGGCACCAGCCCGAGCAGCCAGTTCGGCCAGATCATCGCGCCGTCCGGGCCGGAGCCGTCGATGGGGTTGGCGAACGGCGGCCCGGCGGGCGTGCCGGGCCATTCCAGGATGGCCAGGACGAGCGGGGAGGCGATGTCGATCCAGCCGATGATGCCGGAGGGCTCCTGGCCGGCCACCCGGGACAGGTCGCCGACGGCGTCGGCGGCGCCCCAGATGCCCTGGCCGATCGCGGCGGACAGCCCCAGGCCGAACGCCCAGTCCTGCTGCGCGTCCGCCACGGTTCCGCCGTCCTGGCCGGCGGTGACGGCGGGGAACAGCGAGCTGCCTGAGCCGTTCTTGATCCGGTTGGCCAGGGTGGCGGGGTACATCAGGACCAGGCTGACCAGGTGCGCGACGTTCATCGTGGTGTCCACGCCGAAGTGCGCCAGCAGCTTGCTGACCAGGGGTATGTCCTCGAACCCGTGCGAGAGCATGTCGCCCAGCTCGTCCATGGCCGCCTTGGCCAGGTCGATCAGTGCCTGGACGACGGCGTCGGCGAAGGCCAGCAGGTCGTGCACGGCCTGCTTGAGGAGGCCGACGAACTCGGCTAGCTGCGTCTGCTGACTGGAGTCGCTGCTGGCGAACGGCTCCTCCAGGCCCGTCCATAGCAGCTCGGCGATGTCGGTCACGGCCTGCACGCCGTCCTGCACGGCGGCGGCCAGCTGGTCGAAGGCCGCCTGCAGGCCGGTGTTTACCTGAGCCGGGGTGTCGCCGGCGAAGAACGACTCGATCTTGTCCAGCAGCCAGTTGTGCTGGACGCCGGACAGGAACTTCTCGATGTCGAAGACCGCCGGCGGCGTGCTGGGGGCCGGGCTGCCGAACGTCTGCTGCCCCAGGCCGGGCATGACGATCGTGTCGATCTTGTCGTCGATGGCCGTCTCCCGGCTGGCGAAGAAGCCGTCCGCTAGCTGGCCGTATTCGGTCAGCTTGCCGGTGGCGATCCCGGGCAGCTGATCCAGCCAGGCCTCGATCTGGTTGGCGTTCTGCCCGGCCTCGGCGATCAGCTCGCCGACGTTGTGCCGCAGCCAGCTGATCGCGTCGCCGATGTCGGCGCCGAGCCTGGCGAAGAAGGCGGTGACGGCGTGGATGGCCGACTTGATGTCGGTGATCACGTAGCTGGCTATCTCCGCGATGTCGTCGCCGATCGTGACGGCCAGGCTCACGGCCCAGTGGTAGGCGTCATCGGCCTCGTCCTTAACCCAGTTCGCCGTGCAGGTAGCGATCTGGACGGCGTCGTGCCGCAGGCCGTGGAAGAAGGAATCCGCGTCGTTCTGGACGCTGTCCCACCACCCGACAGCGACCCCAGGCGGTCCGCGCCGGCCAGCGGCGCTTGCACGCCGCCCGGCTCGGTGGAGCTGGCGTAGGCCGGCACGTCCCCGGACAGGTCCAGGACGAACGACTTGATGTCATCCGGGCCCGGTATGACGCCCTGCCCGGCCTGGACGCACTGGGTGATCGCACTGACCACTCCGGTGGCCGCCTGGGCCTGCT
>CAWDBS010000082.1:0-46534 GCA_963800415.1 uncultured Actinomycetes bacterium | reverse complement strand
CGGCTGAGGTCTGCGGGCGGATCAACGGGTCAGCGCAGCGACTTGACCAGGGACTGGTCAAGACCGGGGAAGGAGCTGAGGAATTCCTGGCGCTCCCGGTTGGGCCTGGCCACCATGGCCTCGTGCTCGTCCGTCCGGCCCTGCCTGGCGTAGAGCCGCCTCGGCTGGAGGATCTCAATGTCATCCGCGCCGGGTATCGCGGCCGACACCTCGTAGCCGAAATCGGGGTCCTCGGTCCACGCGATGGTGCCCTCGACGATGCCCTGCACGATCGCGGAGGAGTAAGGAATCGTTATCTTCTTGGAACCTAGACGGTCGCCGCCGACACGCCCGGTGTCCCAATACCTGCCGGTGTCCCAATACCTGCCGGTGTCCCAATACCTGAAGGAAATCAGGCGCCGCCCGGGCCCTGGTCCCGCACTTCCTCGACCTGCCGAAGGGCCGCACGCAGCCGGGACAGCCAGGAGTCCGCGTTCTCTCCGGTCAGCCGCACGCACCACGCCAGCGCGTCACTGCGGCTGCGGGCCACGCCCGCGTCGACCAGGGTATCGAGGACCCGGCGCTCGGGCTGGCGCAGCCTGGTCATGACCGGGACCGACAGTGTGGTGAACATCTCAGTCACGTCCGCGCAGGCGACGCCCCAGGACACCTTGCGCCGGAACTTGTGCTCGGCCTCCCGCGCGATCTCGATCCGGCGGCTCCTGGTCTCCTCCCGGAACCGGCGGATCCGGCCCTCGGCGGCCGCGGCCCGCTCGGCGTCCGACGCCCCGGCGGTCTCCGGGTCGGGCAGCACCCCGATGACGGTGATCTCTTCGCGGTCCACCTGGATCTCCGGGGCGGCCGCGAACCAGTCACCGGGCAGCCGGCCGCTGAACCAGCCGCGCACTTCCTCGGTGGTCCCGTTGCCCTGGCCCGCTCCCGCCTTGCCCGCTCCGGCGCCCTGGTTAGTAGCGTTCGTGTCGTTCTTCGTTCCAGCCGCCTCGTCCGCGGAGCCGGAACCTGTTTTCTCTGTATTCATGTAATTATGATTACATGAATGAACGCGGCTGATCAAAGGCTGGCGGGCAGAATCACGTACGCCGTCGGCTGAACGGTAGTGCGAGGTGTGGCGACGCCCTCCCCGTTTGGCGCACCCGTGCCAGCCGGACGCCGGTGCGGCGGCGCCGGCACGATGTGACAACGTGCCGGTGATAGCCGGCTCAATGCCACATCGTGCCGGTACGGTCCGCGAGGATCTCAGCCCCATGGGTCCCGCCAGGCAAGGTCGTCACATCAGTGTCAGGCTTGCCCCGCTACGGCCAACGGCCACGGCGTCGTGGCGGGTGAGCGGGGGAAGGGGGAACCAGGCGGAACTCAGGCCAGGCCGGAGGCGAGACCGCTGGCGATCCGGGGGTAGACGCGAATGGCGCCGGCGAACTGTGAGCCCAGGCTGGCCGGCACCACCTGGACGTCCATGCCCGGCTGGGGCGCCTGGATCATCCACCCGTTGCCGAGGTAGATGGCCACGTGCGAGATGTAGCCGGGATCGGTGGGGTCGGTGTGGTAGAAGAGCAGGTCGCCGGGCTGCAGCTGGCTGACCGGGATGGCCTGGCCGGCCCGGGCCTGGTCGGCGGCCACCCGCGGCATGCTGATGCCGGCCTGGGCGAAGGACCACTGGA
Source organism: uncultured Actinomycetes bacterium (assembly GCA_963800415.1). Lineage (GTDB taxonomy): Bacteria > Actinomycetota > Actinomycetes > Streptosporangiales > Streptosporangiaceae > Palsa-504. The sequence continues at coordinate 44,876 of CAWDBS010000082.1, read as the reverse complement.
CCAGGCCGGAGCAATCGAACGAGGCCGGGCCGGCGGCGCCCCATACGTACGGCAGGCCGCGCCTGCTCTCCGCGGCCCGCAGTGCCGTGGTCAGCTGGGCCGCGGTGATGGCGCCGCCGCTGACCGCGGTGCCCGGGAGGGTGCCGACCGCGGAAGTGCCCGGCCGCGTCACCTCTGTGACCAGCGGCTCGACGGCCGCCCCGCGGGGCAGTACGGCCTTGATCCGCGTCGTCAGCGAAGCCACGCTGTCCGGCGGCGCGCTGACCACGATGGCGTTCCCGGCCGGCACCCCGAGCGACCTGGCCACCGAGTCCGAAACCACGGCGTCGACCCCGCCGATCCCGACCGTGCCGAAAGCCACCACCGGCAGCTGTTCCGGCTGGCGGCCCGACACGGTGACCTGGCCGCCGAGGGAAAGCCGGTCTAGGGTGCCCATGGTGTAGGACACCGCCACGCCACCGCCAGCCACGCCCTGCCACAGCCTGCTTGAGGCGGCCATGGACGGGGCGGCGTATCCCCGGAATCTGGACGGGTCGACGCCGAGAACCGCCGCGTAGGCGCCGTTGATCTTGATTTTGGCGGCTTCGATCGGCTCGGTGCCGGTGACCCCGGGCTGCCTGCCCACCGCGGCCAGGACGTGACGGGACAGCGAGAACGGCGCGACCACCAGCAGGTCCGCCTGCTTCAGGCCGCGCAGTGCCGCCACCGGGACCGGCCAGTTAATTGAGCCGGACCGGGTACTCATGCTGGCCGCCGAACCACCGGCGACGGGCACGCCCATGGGCAAGCCGGTGCCGTCGGCGTTCCCGCCGAGCATCGGCACCACCGGCCCGGCGCTGCTGGCCGGGGCAGGCCTGCTCGACGGGATCCCGGGGGACAGAGCGCTCACCCCGGCCGGCTTGCCGCCCACGGTGGCCAGCACCGCCCCGGCCGCCACGCCGGCCGTCGCCAGCAGGCTGATCACGACGGGCACCAAGCGCCGAGGGCGGCCCGATGATCCCGGGATGGCGTGCGCCGCCCGTCGCCAAAGACGGCGTACGGCGTCCGCGAGCGAGTGCATCGAACTCAACTTATCCCCCGAAGCCACCGTACCGGGAGGGGCCCCGCGGGGCCAAGCTCCGGTGACGGCCGGGTCAGGCTGGGATGACGCGGGTCAGGCTGGGTGACGCGGGTCAGGCTGGGTGACGCGGGTCAGGCTGGGTGACGCGGGTCAGGCTGGGTGACGCGGGTCAGGCTGGGATGACGCGGGGTCAGGCTGGGAGGACGACCGGGTCAGGCCGAGCTCGCGAGCGCCTCCCTGAGCTGGTCCGGGGTGGTGACCGGGGCCAGGCAGGTGAACTGGCGGCAGACGTACGCCGCAGGCGCTCCGTCGACCAGGCCGCGCCCTTCGAGCAGCGGCACGGCGTCATCGGAGGTAGCCGACCTGCCGTCGCCGAGGGCAAGTACCGCACCGGGCGGGGCGGCGTGCAATGCGGTCTGATGGAGCGTGCGGGTCCGCTCGTCACCGGGGTCGCCGACCACCGCGATCTCGGCCGGGCCGGCCAGCCAGGCCTCGGCGACCGCCAGGCCCGCGCCCGCCGCCCGCGGGTAGCGGGCCGCGATGCCGGGGAGCGCGCCCAGAGCCGCCTCGGCGGCCTCCCGGTGCCGGGCCGAGCCGGTCAGCGCCGCGTAGCTGAGCAGGGCTCCGGCCACGGCGAACGCGCCGGATGGGGTGGCGTTATCGGCTGGGTCGGCCGGGCGGAAGATCAGCGCCTCGTCGTCGGCGGCGGTGTCGAAGAAGCCGCCCTGGCCGTCGCCGAACGAGCCGAGCGCGACTTCGAGCAGTTCGCCAGCCAGCTGCAGCCAGCGTGCCTCGCCCGTCACCCCGGACAGCGTGAGGAATCCCTCGGCGACGCAGGCGTAGTCCTCGAGCGCGCCCGCGGTGACGCCTGCGGTCCCGGCCCGCGAGGTGCGGACGAGGCGCCCGCCGGTCAGGTGCACCCTGGCCAGCAATTCGGCCGCGTCGCGCGCGGACGCGATGAAGTCCGGCCGGCCGAGCAGCAGGCCGGCCTCGGCCAGTGCGGAGATGGCCAGCCCGTTCCATGCCGCGACCACCTTGTCGTCCCGGCCCGGGCGGACCCGCTCGTCGCGGGCGGCCAGCAGGGCGTCGCGGACCCGGGCGAGGCGATCCGCGTCGGCCGGGTCCGCGCGGAACTGCAGCACCGAGGCGCCGTGCTCGAAGGTCCCGCTGTCGGTCACGCCGAACACCCCGGCCGCGAACTCGGCGTCCTCGGGTCCGAGGACCGCGCTCAGCTCGGCGGGCCGCCAGACGTAGAACTTTCCCTCTTCGCCGTCGCTGTCGGCGTCCAGCGACGCGGCGAACCCGCCGTCGCCGGTGCGCAGCTCGCGCAGCATCCAGGCACCCGTCTCCGCCGTCACCCGGCGGGCCAGCGGCGAGCCGGTTTGGCGCCACAGGTGCGCGTAGACGCGGGCGAGCAGGGCGTTGTCGTAGAGCATCTTCTCGAAGTGCGGGACGACCCAGCCGGCATCGACCGAGTACCGGGCGAACCCGGCGCCGAGCTGGTCGTACATGCCGCCGCGGGCCATCGCCTCGGCGGTGCCCTCGGCCATCTGCCGCGCGGCCGCAGTCCCGGTCCGCTGGTGGTGGCGGAGCAGGAATTCCAGCACCATCGACGGCGGGAACTTCGGCGCGCCGCCGAAGCCGCCGCGGGCCGCGTCGTAGTCCTGGCCGAGCGCGGCCACCGCGGCCTCGGTGGCCTGCCGGAACCGCGGGTCCAGGTCGCCTCGCTGACCGCGCAGGGCGCGGGCGGTCGCCGCGGCGTTCTCGGCCAAGGCGGTGGCGACATGCTTGGCCTGGCCGGTCACGTCGTCGCGCTGGGTGCGCCAGGCCTGCGAGATGTTGAGCACCAGCTGCCGGAAGTAATCCCGGGGGTAGTAGGTGCCGCAGAAGAACGGCTCCTTATCCGGCGTCATGAACACCGTCATCGGCCAGCCGCCCTGGCCGGTCATGGCCTGGGTCGCGGTCATGTAGACCGCGTCCACGTCGGGCCGCTCCTCCCGGTCCACCTTGACCGCGACCACGTGCTCGTTGAGCACCGCCGCCGTCTCGGGGTCCTCGAACGACTCGTGCGCCATCACGTGACACCAGTGGCAGGCGGCGTACCCCACCGAGAGCATGACGGGGACGTCCCGCCGGGCGGCCTCGGCGAAGGCCTCGTCGCACCAGGGCCACCAGTCCACCGGGTTGTCCGCGTGCTGCAGCAGGTAGGGACTCGTCGAATCCTTAAGCCGGTTCACTCCGTCTACGCTACGCGTGGCGGGGGACGACAGTGCTGGCCCGGGGGGACGACAGTGCCCACCCGGGGGGGGACGACCCCCCGGAACCCCCGGTGCGCTCCGCGCCCGCTGTGGTACCTACCGTAGTATCACGCGGCCGGAGTGGCCGGAAGGCCCCTCGCGGGCCGCGCGATGGCGCGGTAGGCGCGGCCGAACAGGAAGAAAGCGGCGCCGATGACGCCGACGAAGAAGCCGAGCGGCCAGTCGGACCGATACGAGAGCGCGATGCCGACCCAGACGGTGACCAGCGCGATGGTCACCGAGAGTGTCATCGCGAGGGCCGGGCGGGCGGTCAGCGACCTGGCCGCGGCGGCCGGGCCGATCATCAGGCTGAACATCAGCAGCGCGCCCACTACCGGCACGGTCATGCTGGTGGCCAGCGCCATGACGAGCAAGAAGGCGAGCTCCATCCGGCGCGCCGACACCCCGCGCGCCTCGGCGACCTCGGGCAGCGCGGAGGACAGCATCAGCGGCCGGAACATGACGATGAGCGCGATCAGGGACACCGCGCCGAGCGCGACGATGGGCAGGACCTCGCCCTGGCTGACGCCGAACACCTCGCCGAACAGCAGCGAGTACGCCTCCTGGGCATATTGGCTGCTCCAGCTGACGAACAGCGCGCCGACGCCGAGCATCATCACGAACGTCAGCGCGGTGGCCACGTCGGGCCGGGCGCGGCGGCTCAGCCCGGCGATGCCGAGCGCCCCCGCCAGCGAGAACACCGCCAGGCCGAGGAACGGGTTGAGCCCGAGCAGGCTGGCCCCGGCCGCGCCGGCGAACGCGCCGTTGGGGATGGCGTGGGCGGCGAACGTCGACCCGCGCAACACGGCGAAGAAGCCGGTCACCCCGGCGATCACCGCGACCGCCGTGGCCGCGATCCAGGTGTTCAGCATCAGGCCGGTGAACATACCTGCTCCGTGTCCGGGCTTTCCTGCGCGACTTCCCGGCGGGCCGGCCGCCGCAGGTAGCTGACCAGGTAGCCGCCGACGATAAGCGTTACCACGAAGAAGCTGACCGGCCAGCCGCGGCCCCTGGGCGGCCAGTAGTAGCTGTCGTAGGCGAGCAGGATGCCGAGCCAGGTGGCGGCCACGCCGATGCCCGCCGCTACCGCCATGGCCCGGACCGGCCCTTTCGTGACGCGCAGCGCGGTCGCGGCCGGCCCGATCAGCAGCGCGGTGCTCAGCACGGCGCCGATAATCACCGCCGACAGCGACACTGACACGGCCAGCGCCATCAGGTACGCCACGCCGACGGCGCGGACCGGCACGCCGCGGGCGGCCGCGATGTCCGGGCTCAGCGAGCTCAGCAGCAGCACCCGGGCCAGCACGATGACCGTGGCCAGCGCGATCAGCGCGGACACGATCAAGACGGGCACGGTGGAGGGGGTGATGACGAAGATGGAGCCGAACAAGATGGTGAACGACGCGCCGGTCGTCGAGCTGTACTGGGTGCCCAGGTACAGGAAAAGCGCGGCCAGGCCGAGGGCGGCGCCCAGCACCACGCCGGTGGCCACGTCGCGCCCGCGGCGGCGCTGGATGCCGATCATCTCCATGAACGCGGCCGCACCCGCGCCGAAGGCCAGGTAGCCCCAGAACTGGTTGATGCCGATCAGGAAGGCACCGGATCCCCCGGTGGTGGCGATGTCCGCGAGGGAATGGCCGGCGAACGACTGGCCGCGGGTCACGGTGAACACGCCTACCACGGCGGAGGTGATCGCGACGGCGGTCCCGACGGCCAGCGCGATGTGCACGGGCCCGCTGCCGACAGAAGCCGGGCTCGACGACGTAGCTGAACAGGTGACCCACGATCACCTCAGGACGCCCGGTTCGTCGGCGCTGGCGTTCCTGGTGCTGGCGTTCCTGGTGCTGGCGTTCCTGGTGCTGGCGTTCCTGGTGCTGGCGTTCCTGGTGCTGGCGTCCTGGGCGCTGGCGTCCTGGGCGCTGGCGTGCTCGGCGGCGGCCTCGGCGGCGGCCTCGGCGTCGTCGACCCCTTCCGGGGCGGCCACCACGAGCACCCGCCCGTGCACCCGGATCACGTCGACGTGCTGGCCGTACAGGCGGCTGAGGACGTCGGGCTGCACCACCTCGTCGGTACGTCCCACCGCCGCCCGGCCCGCGGCCACGTAGACGATCCGGTCCATCACCGGCAGCAGCGGGTTCATGTCGTGCGCCGAGAGCAGCACCGCGATCCCCTCGGCCCGGGCGAGCCGGGCCAGCACCGCGACGATCCCCTGCTCGCTGGAGATGTCGAGGTTGGCCAGCGGCTCGTCGAGCAGCAGCAGCCGCGGCCGGCTGATCAGCGCGTGCGCGATCATGACCCGCTGCTGCTCGCCGCCGGACAGCTCGCCCACCCGCGCCCCGGCGTACCGCTGCGCGCCGACGGCGGTCAGCATAGTGTCGACGAGCTCACGGCGGGCCCGGGAGGGCAGCCGGATGCCGAACTTGTGCCCGTCGAGCCCCAGCGACACGACGTCCCTGACCCGCAGCGGCATGTCCGGCTCGATGCCGAGCTTCTGCGGCACGTACCCGATCGAGGCGTCACGCGCCGCCCGCGGCGCGCCGTCGATGAGCACCGAACCGGTGGTGACGGGCTGCAGGCCGAGGATGATCCGGAGCAAAGTGGTCTTGCCAGCTCCGTTCGGCCCGATAAGACCGGTGAACTCCCCCGGCCTGATCGTCAACCAGACGTCCCGCAGGATCTCCCGGCCGCCGAGCCTGACCCCGACCCCGTCCAGCCGGAGTAGTTCCCCGCCCACAGGTGCTGGGCTCATAGGTGCTGGGCTCACAGGTGCGGGGCTCACAGGTGCGGGGCTCACAGGTGCTCGCTCGAGACGTGATCGGCGACGGCGGCGCGCAGGTCCCGGACCTCGGCCAGCATCCACGACTGGTAGTGGTAGCCGGGCTCGGGCATCGTCTCATAGACGCCCACCACCGGGATGCCATTCGCCCGGGCCAGGGAGATGAAGGATTCGGTCAGCGAGTCCGTTACCTGCTGATTGTAGACAAACACCTTGACCTGGTGCTGGGTGAACAGGCTCCGCTCCACCGCGACGTCCTGCGCCGACGGGTCGGTGCCGTTCATGATGTCGGCCTGGAACGCCCAGGGCGTGCGGTTGTCCGCGCCTGCCGCCTGCAGCAGGTAGTCCGCCACCGGTTCGGTGGTGGCCACCGGCGTGCCCGGGTACTGCGCCCTGAACGCCGCGATGGCGCTGGTCCACGCGGCCAGCGAGCGGGTGAACGCGGCCGCGTTGGCCTTGAAGTACGCGGCGTGCGCGGGCTGGATGGCGGCCAGGTCGGCAGCGATGGCGTTCGCGACGGCCGGCATGGTGGACGGCTGGTACCACAGGTGCGGGTTCGGGGTGCTGTCCGGCAGGCCGAGCACCTTCTGCACGACGATCACGTGGCGCGAGGAGTCCGGGACCGCGTTCTCGATGGTGTTCATGAACGTGTCGTAGCCCAGGCCGTTCTGCACCACGAGCCGGGCCGCGTTGACCAGCCGGCCGGTCGACGCGCTCGCCTCGAACGTGTGCGGATCCGTGTTCGGGTTGCTCATAATGGCGCTGGCCTGGACGTATTTCCCGCCGACCTGCTGGATGACGTCCGCGTACTCGTTCTCGGCACCGACCGCGATGATCTTGCCACCGGTACCGAACGAGCTGAGAGCCAACGAGGACGAGCAACCGCTCGCCAGCAGCACTGCGCCGAGCGCCAGGACCAGCGGCAGGACCGCGGTCAGTCTGATCCGGCCGCCGCGCGGAACCGCCAACCTGCGCCTCTGATCGCTTACCATAGTGGTAATGATAATGATTCCCAGTTTCGCTTGCAACACATCCCCGGCCGGGCGCACGTGATCGCGGGTCGTTACGGCCGCAACGGCGGGGTCTTTGACTCGCGATGACGAGATCGGTGTTGGGCGAAGCGGCGGTGGAGGTTGTAGCGTGCGAACTGTGACGACGCCGCAGCCTGAGGAGCACGCGCGGGTCCGGGGCACCCGGGCGCGCGGGACCCGGCAGGCGCAGGCCCTGGCGGCCGCGCTGGAGAGCCTGCCGGGCTTCTGCAGCGCCCAGGAGATCCACGCGGAGCTGCGGCGCAAGGGCGAGCATGTCGGGCTGGCCACCGTCTACCGCCACCTGCAGGCGCTCAGCGAGCACGGCAGCGTCGACGCCATCCGCGACGCCAGCGGCGAGATTCTCTACCGGCAGTGCGGGACGAGCGTGCACCACCACCACCTGACCTGCCGCAACTGCGGGCGGAGCGTGGAGGTGGAGGGCCGGGCGGTGGAGCAGTGGGCCGAGAAGGTGGCCGCCGCGGCGGGATTCACCGACGTGGGCCACACGGTCGAACTGTTCGGCCTATGCCCGCAGTGCGCGGCCAGCGAGCGCGCGGGCTAGGGGCGGCGGGGGGGCTTTTCGGGGGTGGCGGCGGCGGCTAGTTCGGCCTTGCGGTCGGAGGCGAACATGGGGACGTACTCCTGGCCGGACAACTCCTTGATGGCGGTCATCACCTGCTCGGCGATCAGCCGGCGGGCTTTGCCTGGCGGGGCACCGAGCACCTCCGCGGGGAACGTGAGCGGCGGGCCGATCCGGATCTCGATCCGGCCGGGCCGCGGCACCACGTGGCCTGGCGGCAGCACCCGCCGGGTGCCGAGCATGGCCACCGGGATGACGGGCAGGCCCGACTTCAGGGCCAGCCAGCCGACGCCGGGACGGCCCCGGTACAGCCGCCCGTCCGGCGACCGGGTGCCCTCGGGATAGATGCCGAACAGGTTCCCGGCCTGCAGCAGGGCCAGCGCGGCCTCGAGCGTGTCCTGGGCGGCGCGCGGGCCGTCGCGGTCCATCTGCAGCTGGTTCGTGGCCTTCAGGTAGGCGGCCCACAGCCGGGCGACGGGGCCGGAGGCGGTAAAGTACTCGGCCTTGGCCGAGAAGGTCACCGGCCGGTCGAGCATCAGCGGCAGGAAGATCGAATCGATCACCGACTGGTGGTTAGCGGCCAGGATGGCGCCGCCGGACGCGGGCACGTGCTCGGCGCCGGTCAGTTTCGGCCGCCCGATGGTGTGCAGGAAAGGCCCGGCGAGAATGCGGGAGAGCTGGTACTGCACGGGTCACTTTCTGCTAACCGGGGATGGACCAGCGACGGCGACGGTCATCTCACGATAGCGCGCCCGGTCATCGTGGCACGCGGCGGCGGCGAGGATGGCGATGCCGAGCGGCAGCGCGAACGGCAGCACCGCGGCGGGCACGATCACGCCGGAGTCGTCGGCGAGCCAGCCGAGCACCGGCAGCAGCCAGAGCACGCCCATGAGGGGGCGCAGCAGCGGCTCGGCCGCATATGCCAGCGGCGCGGTCTTCAGCCCGAACCAGGCGGGCCGCCACAGCATCAGCCCGGTCAGCAGCACCACGATGGGGATGAGCGGGCTGAACGCGTTGACCGAGAGCGAGCCGATGTTGGAGTTGATCTTCCGGAGCAGCAGGCCGCCGGAGTTGCCGTGCAGCGAGCTGCCGGCGAACGAGCCGATGTCGGACTTCCCGGTCGCCGGCACGAAATAGTTGATCAGCGCGAACACCGCGAACAGGGCCAGCCCGCTGACCGCGACGAGCAGCACCTGGCGCCAGTTCAGCCTGACCCCGGCCACCGCCATGCCCAGCAGACCGAAACACGGCACCATGGCGATGGTGCCGCCCACCTTGCCGCCGAACCCGGGCCAGCCGGAGGCGAGCACCGCGAAGGTCGCGACCACGGCCACCGCGAGCACCGCGGGCCGCCGGGACGACGGCCGGGAGGAGGCCCGGGAGGAGGCAGGGCGACGCAGCAGAACCAGGGCCAGCCAGGCCGCGCCGACCAGCCCGGACAGGCCGTAGATGCCGAGCGCCTCGTTGCCGATGCCGTAGAACCGGCCGGCCTCGAGCACGGACAGCCCGAACGGCGTCTGGAGCTGCAGCCGCGATCCGGTCATCACGTCGATCCCCAGCACGGCCAGCGTGAACAGGCACACCGCGCCGAACGGGCCGAGCCAGTCTCGCCGCCACGGCCCGGCCAGCGCGGCCAGGGCGATGACCACCGCCAGCGCCACCGAGACCCCGTACAGCCAGGCGGCCGGGTGGGCGGACGCCGACCACGGCGCCAGGTTGGCCAGGAAGGTGCCCGCGGGCACCGAGGCGGCGAACACCCCGGCCACCCGCCACCAGCGGGCCCGCCGCCTGCGCTTGTCCTCGGCGGCCCCCCAGGCCGCCAGCCCGATCGCGGCCAGCACCACGGCGTCGGCCAGCGCGTAGGCCCAGAAGAACTCTTCGTGCGTGTCCCGCCACACCTGCTCGGCGGTGTCCTGGCCGACGAGGGACCGGACCGTGGCGGCCAGAGCGCCCCGGTCGCCGCGGGTGATCTGCGCGCCGACCGCCTCGGCCGGAACGGCCTGGCCCAGCCAGCCGAGCACGGTGGAGGTCAGGTCGGTGAGCACGACCAGGCCCGGCTGCCGGGTGGAGGCGGCGTTGAGCAGGCCGGCCTGGTAGCCGGGGCCGTCGACCAGGGCGAGCTGCAGGTGCGGCGGCTTGGTCGTCGCGCCCGGAGCGGTGACCAGAAGCGTCGTGCCCGCGGGGAGTTCGGCGGCGATGCGGGCGAGTTCGGCGTCGGCCGCGGCGAGCGCCGGGGACCGTTCGGCATATGTCAGCGAGCCGAGGTCCACCACGGTCAGCGGGCAGCGGGCCAGCACCGCCGCGGACAGGCCCGAAGCCGCGGGCAGGTACGAGGCGACCTGCCCGGCCCGGTCGGCCAGCGCCAGCGCGGCGCCCGGGCCGACGGCCGTGGCGCAGCCCGGCGCCGACCGGCCCAGCAGGCCCCAATCCGGGTTGTACTGCTTGTTGCGGGACATCAGCGAGCTCATGGCGGGGACCACGGCGCCGGCGCTGGCCGTCTGCACCGCGGGAAACGCCCCGCAGGCGGCGTTGGTGTGGTCGGACTGCGTACGGGCGCCCGCGTTCAGCGTGAGCCAGCCGTCGGCCGGGCAGGTCAGCGGCAGCACCGCGTAATCCACCAGCGACCCCACCGAACCCTGGCCGGCCAGCCGCCACAGCGCCGGCGTCGCGGCCGGGGACACGTCGCTCCACCGCAGCCCGGACAGGCCGACCACGACCACGTGCCGGGCAGGCGCCGCCGCCGGGGTCCGCGCGCTGGCCGGGCCGGCCGTGACGACGGCGGCCAGGACCGCGAGCAGGCAGGCCAGCAACGCTGACCGCACCAAGCCGGGCCGCATCGTCACGGCCCCACGGTATCCGCGATAAAACCATGGTGCCGAACGGAGCGGGTAGCACGTCGATCCGGCCGCTCTCGCCCTCGGTGACCTCGCCGACCAGCGCGGCCGGGAGCCCCTGCGCCCGCAGGCCGGCCAGCAGCGCTTCTGCCGTCTGCGGGGGCGCGGCCAGCAGCAGGCCGCCGGAGGTCTGGGCGTCGTGCAGCAGGACGGCGACCTCGGCCGGGATGGCGGGGTCCAGGACGGCGCAGCCGCGCATCCGCTCGGTGTTGGCCCGGGTCCCGCCGGAGACGAAGCCGGCCGCGGCCAGTTCGGCGGCACCGGGCAGCAGCGGGACGGCGGTGGCGTTTATCCGCGCCGCGGCTCCGCTCGCGGCCAGCATCCGGTGCAGGTGGCCGAGCAGGCCGAACCCGGTCACGTCGGTGGCCGCGCGGACCCCGGCGATCCGGGCGGCCCGGCTGGCGCCCGCGTTGAGCAGCGTCATCGAGGCGACGGCGGCGTCGATGACCTCGGCCGGGCCGTACCGCGCTTGAGCGCGGTGGCGACTACGCCGGTGCCGATCGCCTTGGTCAGGATCAGCTGATCCCCGGGGGCGGCGCGGTCAATGGTCATCAGCCGGTCCGGGTGGGCCAGGCCGGTCACGGCCAGGCCGTACTTGGGCACCGGGTCGTCGATGGTGTGGCCGCCGGCCACGAAGCAGCCGGCCTGGGCGGCGATTTCCGCGCCGCCGCGCAGCACCCGGCCCAGGATGGCCAGGTCGAGGCCGTCGCCGGGCCAGGCGGCCAGGTTGACCGCGAACAGCGGCCGGCCGCCCATCGCGTACACGTCGGACAGCGCGTTCGCGGCCGCGATCCGGCCCCAGTCGGCCGGGTCGTCGACGATCGGGGTGAAGAAGTCGGTGGTGAGCACCAGCGCGCGCTCGTCGTCCAGCCGGTACACCGCGGCGTCGTCGCCTTCGGCCGCACCGATGAGCAGGTCACCCGAGGCCGGGCCCATCGCCGGGACGCCGTCGCCCATGGTGGCGAACAGCGCCTCGAGCTTGGCCAGCGGCAGCTTGCAGGCGCAGCCCGCGCCGGGCGACAGCGACGTCAGCCGGGGAGCCTGGGCCTGGGCCTGGGTCTGGGTCTGGTCTGGCATCTTCGCCACTGTAGCCGTCCGCCGGCTACCAGGCAGCGGGGTGTCGCTGTGACCGGCGATGTCATGGCGTGAGGTCGCGCCAGGGATGGGCGGGCAGCCACTCCACCATGATGACGGTGGCGTCGTCCCGCAGCCGTCCGTCCTGGTACTCCAGGATCGCGTGGTTGAGTAGGCGCATCATCTCGGGCGCGGGCATACCCGCGGTGCTGTGGCTGAGGATGAAATCGATGAGCCGCCGCATGCCGAACGGGGCGCCGCCGGCCGTATAGCCCTCGGTCACGCCATCGGTGTAGAGCAGCACCCGGTCGCCGGGCTCGAGCTGTTCCGTTCCCGGCCAGGTCGCCGGGACGGATCAGGTGCGACTGGCTCAGCAGCCAGGCGACCGCCCGGCCGGTCGCCGCGTCCAGGTCAGATGCTGCGCCGTGAGGCGGCACGATGTCAGGCACGCTTCCATCGTGCGCCATACGGTCTCCTCACGACGCTGGCCGGGTGCCGCGGCCACCATTGGCTATGGTGGAGTGGATGTCACAAATGAGCAAGCCAGGCGAGTCCGCAGGCGAGCCTGCGGACCGCAACTTCGTGGTGGTGGCCAGCCGGCTGCCGGTGGACCGGGTGGAGAGCCCGGACGGCGGGCAGGAGTGGCGGCCAAGCCCGGGTGGCCTGGTCACCGCCCTGGAACCCGTCATGCGCAAGGCCGGGGGCGCCTGGATCGGCTGGTCCGGGGATGCGGGCCCGGCCCCGGGCGCGTTCGAGGCGGACGGCCTGCATCTGGTCGGACTGAGCCTGTCCGAGGCCGAAGTCAGCCAGTTCTACGAGGGTTTCTGCAACGCGACGCTGTGGCCGCTCTACCACGACGTCATCGCGCCGCCCCAGTTCCACCGCCGGTGGTGGGAGTCCTACGTCACGGTCAACCGGCGCTTCGCGCAGGCCGCGGCGGACCAGGCGGCGCCCGGGGCGACCGTCTGGGTGCACGACTACCAGCTCCAGCTGGTGCCGCGGATGCTGCGCGAGCTCCGCGACGACGTCCGGATCGGCTTCTTCAACCACATACCGTTCCCCGGCTACGAGATCTTCGCCCAGCTCCCGTGGCGCGGCCAGGTGGTGGAGGGCCTGCTCGGCGCCGACCTGCTGGGATTCCAGCGCCGGGCCGACGCCACCAACTTCCTGCGGGCCTGCCGCCGGGCCGTCGGCCTCACCACCAAGGGGTCGACCGTGCGGGTCGACGACACGGGCGGAACGCGCGAGGTCCAGGCCGCCGCGTTCCCGATCTCGATCGACGCGGCGGGCCTCACCGAGATCGCCCGGCGGGAAGACGTCAGGAAACGCGCCACGGAAATCCGGCAGGCCCTGGGCGATCCAGCCCTGGTGCTGCTGGGTGTGGACCGGCTGGACTACACCAAGGGCATCCTGCACCGGCTGCGGGCCTACGGGGAACTGCTCGGCGACGGGCGCCTCGGACCGCGCGTGGTACTGGTCCAGGTGGCCAGCCCGAGCCGGGAGCGGGTCGAGGCCTACCAGGCCCTGCGAGACGAGGTTGAGGTGATGGTGGGCCGGATCAACGGCCAGTACGGGGAGGTGGGCTACCACCCCGTGCACTACCTGCACCAGTCCTACCCGCGCGAGGAGATGGCCGCGCTGTACCTGGCCGCCGACGTGATGCTGGTGACCCCGCTGCGGGACGGGATGAACCTGGTGGCCAAGGAGTACGTGGCCGCCCGTTACGACGAGGGCGGCACGCTGGTGCTGAGCGAGTTCACCGGCGCGGCCGACGAGCTGGCCGGCGCCTTCCTGGTGAACCCGCACGACATCGAGGGCCTGAAGAACGCGATCGTGCGGGCGGCCACGGGTTCTCCGCAGGAGGCCAGGCGCCGGATGCGCGCGATGCGGCGGCGGGTCCGCGAGCACGACGTGGCCCGCTGGGCGGCCGATTTCCTCGATACACTGCGCCGGTCCCCGGCCGGAGGCGGCCTGGGCCAGGCTCCCGCCGGAGACGCCTCGGCCGGAAACGGCCAGTCCCCGGCCGCGGGCGGCGGGCCCTCGGCCGCAGACGGCAGGTCCGACCCGGCCCGGGAACCCGAGATCAGCTGAGGAGGCCGGCGGGCTAAGCGCCGGGCAGGGTGAGCGTTATCCGGGTGCCCTGTCCCGGCTCGCTGCTGGTCAGGGCGACGGCCGTGCCGCGTATCGTCGCCAGCCGCTGCGGCTCGTCGATGACCAACTCCCCCCGGCCGTAGCTGGCGACCCCCTGGGCGGCAGCCGGGGCGCCTCGGCGCCCGAGTCGGTCGACAGCACCGTGAAACCGGCGCGCTCCAGATAGGAGCGGACCAAGTCGCGCAGCTTGCGCTCATCCTCGACCACCAGCACCGTCGCCGCCATCGCCGCTCATCCCGTCTTTCCGCCCTGTCCCCTGACACATCTGGACGTTCCCGTGATTCCCACATCGGCCCGGCCCAGAAGTCCGCGAAAATCGCGCGCCAGCGGCGCGTCTCCACATCGTCACCATGTCAGCTTCACTGGGCTCGCACGACCGCCGGGTGCACTGATGGTGACAGCCGAGCAGTTGGAGGCGACGCGGATGACCGGAATTGACCTGATCGTGCTGGCCCCGTGGCTCGTCTTCGCCGTCGCGCTGGCCGTCATCTGGCTGCTCCTGCTCCGCTCACGCCCCGTGTCCGGAGCCGGCCCCGGCGGCCGCCCCGGCCCATCCCGGGCGCCCCGGCGGACCGGGAGCCGTCCGGCTGCCCTGACCCACAGGAAGCAAGATGTCCGCCGTTAGCGGGCGAGGTGACCGGCCAGGAAGGCCAGTGACGGCGGTTGCTGCGCGGCGAAGAACGAGCCGTCGTGACAGCCCGGCCCGAAATCCACGACGGCCTGGCCGCCATCAGGCGGGAGAGCGCGGGCGAGCGCCCGGACGCCCGGGTAGAAGGGATCGTCGTAGCCCGCCGCGATCCGTACCGGACGGCCACCGAGCGCGGCGGCGTGCGTGACCGCGTTGTTGGCGGCGAACGCGGCGGCCGAGGCGTAGGCGCCAGGGTTGGCCTGCCTCGCTTGCGGGTAGCTCGTCCAGATGGCCGGGCTGATCGCCGCCACCGCGGTGATGAGGTGCGGGTATTTCTCGGCGAACAGCAACGCCCCGTAGCCGCCCATCGAGATGCCCAGCGCGCCGATCGGCCGGGGCGGACGGCCGAGGCCGAGGCGCTGGCAGCGCGGGATCAGCTCATCGAGCACCATCGCCATCGGGTTGTCGTCCGGGTGCGGGTTCCAGTAGCCGTCGCCGCCGTCGACGGTGACCATCGCCATCGGGGCCAGCGGCCGGCCGCCGGCCTTCAGCGCCAGCCCCTGTGCGGGCGACATCCCGGCCAGGGCGTCGGTGTGGTTCGCCCCGTAGCCGTGCAGCATGACCACCAGTGGCAGCTCGTCTCCGGGGTGGTGGCCGGGCGGGTAGGCGACCGTGTACCCTACTGCGCGGCGGCGGGCGGCGGAGTAGAACGTGCCAGAGTACGACGGTCCGGAGGGCGCGTACGCCAGCGGCGGGCTGGGTGCCGAGCACGCGCCGTCGAGCTTGTCCAGCATGCTCCGGCCCGGCAGGATGCCGCGGGAGACCAGCTCTGTTCCGGCCAGCCCGGTGCCGGCCAGCACCGCCGCCGGGGCGAGCGCGAGCGTCAGCACCCGGCGCCGGGTCCAGGCCGCCCGCCGGGGCTTGTCCCGTCCGGCGACCACGGGGGGCCCGGTTCGTTCGGTCATATCGTGCCCGTCCCCGCCGGTCACCTCGCCTCCGACCGCGCCCGGCGCGCGGCTTGCCCCGCTACCGCGAGCGCCAGGGTCATGACCACGAGCCCGGCGACATCGATCGCCCCGGGGTGGAACAGGTCCCCCGGCCGCGGCGTCCGGCCGGCGATCCAGGCGCAGCCACCGCCGAGGAACACGGCCATGGTGACGCAGGCCGCGGCGCCGAGCCGGGTCTGGTAGCGCAGCACGGCCGGCGAGAGCTCGACCCGGCGGACCGCCGTGGCCACGCCGGTCACCGCGCAGGCCAGCGCGAGCGGGCTGAGAGTCATCCAGGCGAGTTCGGCCGCCGGGAAGGCAGCCAGCGCGGCGGGATGGGCCCAGAACGAGGAGACGGAGAGCGTCGACGCCCAGGAGAAGGCCGCCACCCCGCCGGGCACCAGGCCCTGGCGGGCCCACGGGTGACCCCCGGTCCCCGGCCAGCCGTTCCCGAAATGCCTGCCGCCCGCGACCATGATCGCCAGCCCGGCCGCAAACAGCACGGACGGCCGGAGTAGGCCCTGGCGCAGGCCCGGCTGACGGCCGCGGGCGATCCGGGCCGCCACGGTCCAGGCCACCGGCAGCGCGGCGAGCAGCGCCAGGGCGGCGAAGACCAGCATGGCCCCCGACATCACGAACGTCGCGACGGCCACGGTGGCGGTGTCCGGCGCGGACCACTGCCAGCCGATGGTGAGCTGCGACCACATGGCGCCGCCGAAGCCGAGGAAGACGGCCGCGCAGCAGGCGAGCGAAGCCAGGCTGGCCCGAACCCGCGGGCCGGCCTCTGGCGCGCAGCCGCACAGCCCGGCGTCCGCGAGCCGGGCGAGCATCCCGCCCCGGATCACGTCCGCCGTCCGCGACCGGGACCTCGGCCGCTCCCGGATGTCGGAGATCAGGAGCTCGGTGAACTCCTCGCCGTAGCGGGACCGCCAGGCCTTCGGGTACCAGCGGAGCAGCCGCGCCGCGCGCCGCGCCTGAGCGCCGCGGCCCCCCGGCCCGCTCCTGTGGTGCTGGCTCATATGGTGCTGGCTCCTGTGGTGCTGGCTCCTGTGGTGCTGGCTCATGTCAGGCCCCAGCCATGGGCCAGGCGGCGCAGCCCGGCGTCAGCGACACGGCGCTGCGCGTCGAGCTGGACCCGCAGGGTCGCCGCCCCGACGGCGGTGAGCCGGTAGGGGCGCCTGCGGTCATGGCTCTCCACCGGCTCGATCAGGCCCTGCGCCTGGAGCCGGGCGAGCGCCTCGTAGAGCGTACCGGGCGCCAGCCGGACGCCCGCGAAGGACTCGATGTCCTTGGTCAGGGCATAGCCGTGCTTGGCGCCATCGGCGAGGCTGGCGAGGATGAGGGTGGCCGGGCCGACGTACCGGCCGAACCCGTCGAGCGCCTTCGCGCCGTCCGGCCCTGGTTCGTCCCCGGCTTTGCTTCTCGGCACGGGCGCCATCCTATATCGGTTACCGATCTATCGGTAGCCGATATAGGATATCGGCGGTCCGGATCGGTGCGCCGCAAGCGGTACCTCACCGACTTCGCCGGCCTGGGCGAGTCGGCCAGCAAGTGGATCGTCCGCCGCCAGGTGAAGACGTTCGGCGTGGACAGCCCGACCCCGGACAACCCGGCCAGCACCAGTTATCCCGTGCACATGATGTGCCGCCGGGAGCACATCACCCACTACGAGAACCTGGCGAACCTGGACCAGGTGGTGAACACCCGGTTCACCTTCGCCGGGTTCCCGCTCAAGCTCCAGGGCGCGCACGGCGGCCCCACCCGCGCGGTGGCCCTGGTCGGCTAGCGCCCGCCCGGAGCATCCGGCGCGCGGGGATGGCGATGTCCTGGGCGGGCGGCATCTCGCAGCGGCGCGGTCACGATGTGGCCGGCAGCGGCGGGCACAAGACCGGGACACCGGAGCCCGGTCGGCGTGCAGCACCCCGGGCTGCTACGGCCGTGAGCTTGTCGTAGACGGGCCTTCCAGCCGGAGGGCGAGCTTGGGACAGATCCGGACGGCCTCGCGAGCTTCTGCGATCAGGCGGTCAGGCACGTCACCGTCGCGGATGATCGGGAAGCCCCAGTCGTCCAGGGTGATCAACTCGGGAAGGATCTCAGCGCACAGCCCTCGGCCGTCACAGGCGATGGGGTCGACCCAGAGCCTTGCGCCAGCGCTCATGGCTGCCGTCGCGGCGGGACGGGCAGCACGTTCGCCGTCCTGGTGGCACAGCACCAGCCTTGCGCATGCTGCCCAAGTTCGTGTCCGAAGACGTCCAGCGCGCTGCGGATCAGCCTTACTACGCCGTCAGGATGGCGGCAAGCGCCCCGCCCGTCGACCTGGCCGAGCCAGCGCCGCAGCGTACCGAGATCGGACGTGCGGCCTTCAGCGAGCCGCTGTAGTTCGCCGGCGATTGCGTCCAGGCCGAACAGGCATGGGCCGCACTGGCGCGCCGACTCGTCCGCGAGATAGCGGACCACCCTGGCGGTCTCGACGAGTCCGCAGGCGTCCTG
This sequence comes from uncultured Actinomycetes bacterium, assembly GCA_963800415.1. Taxonomy (GTDB): domain Bacteria; phylum Actinomycetota; class Actinomycetes; order Streptosporangiales; family Streptosporangiaceae; genus Palsa-504. Next base: position 26,909 of record CAWDBS010000082.1, on the reverse strand, counting down.
AGGTAGCGCCGCGATCAGGCCAGCGCCGACGCCGGCACCCACAATGGCCAGGCCGGCCGATGAGAAAGGCAAGGTTCCCGCTGCTGAAGCGCCGACCCAGCTACCGAAGTAGCCGCCGAGCAACAGTGCCTGCAGTGGCGCTGACGCGCCGCCGGCCAGGCTGAGTACCTCGTGGAGGGAAGTGCCGATCGCGATCTCACACACGCATGGCTGGTTCACCGCTCCCAGAATGGTGACCAGCATCGACCCTGATTCCTGAGGGGTGCCGACCGCACGGAACCACGAAGCGCCGTAACGGCCGATGAGCGCGAGGTGCGCAAGGGTCTCGACGTTATGCACGAGTGTCGGCCTTCCGCCGAGCCCTCGTTCCGAGAGCCGGGGCGGCTTCGCAGTGGGAATAGGAAGGCCGTCCTCGATCCAGTGCACGACGGCGCTGGCTTCGCCGGCCACGAACCGGTCCGCAGCCGTCATGACCCGGACCCGGACCCGGTCCGTGCCGGCCTGGCTGCGCTGGGCGGCGGCAGCGTCCACGATCTCACGGACCGAGTGATGCACGACGATCACCGCCCGGCTGGCGCCAACTATCTCCGCGGCAAGGACCGCCCCGTCCAGAACCAGCTGGGGTGATCGGGCGAGCAGGACCTTATCCTTCGAGCTCGCAGGCTCGCCCTCGGTACCGTTCGCCACGACGATTGGGGCGTGCCCCGCCGCTACCGCTGCCAGCTTCCTCGCAGCGGGGAATCCCGCGCCGCCCCGGCCGGTGAGCCCCGAGCGATCCACCTCCTCGATCAGGGCCTCCCTGCGCTGCCGGTTCAGGCCGGCTGACCGGAGCGGGCCGTACCGGGCAAGGTGCTCCGCCAGGCCGGTGGGTTCGGCCCTGACATCCGCTGGCAGCAAGCGGGGCAACTGATCGGCGGCCAGCCCGGCGTGCCGCTGGCGGCTGTCGGTGCTGCGCATCACCGGTGTGTCCTTGCCCGCGCAGTGACCCGCTCAAAGGCAGCCGAAGGCTGGCCAGCCGGCGTACTGCTCCCGGTCTCGTGCCTGATGGCAGCTATGAGGCGGGCCAGCACAGCGGTTGCCACCGCGGCCGCGCAGCCCCACTCGATCACCACGACCCACCAGATGCCCAGGTCGTTGCCCGCGGTCAGGGAATGCACGAACGCCGCAGGCCACGCCAGGTAGGCCAGCCAGTGCACCGCCCGCCAGGCCCGGAAACCCAGGCGCCTGCGAGCCACGCTGGTAAGCAGCACCGCGCCGCCCAGGTCGACGGCCAGGGTGCCCAGCCCGATCGCGAGCGTCCGGTAACCGGACGTGAAAGGTAGCACCATGGCGGCCCAGCCGATCGACACGAACGGATCCAGGATCGCGGTCATGACGTGCAGGGCGAGGAACGCGACCAGGAACAGGGCGAGCGTCCTGTGCAGCTCGACGAAGACGAAACGCGGCCAGTGTCTCGGCGCCGCGCCCGTGCGCGCTGCTACGCCCAGCACTATCACGGCGCTGAACAGGACCAGCAGCACCAGCCCGCTGGCACGCGAGACGAACCACAGGCCCTGCGACCCCGCGGCGGCGGCCATGCTCATCATTCACCTCCCGGTCGTACTCGCCAGGCACGTGGTCGCAGGCCGGACCTTCGCCTCGCCGATCGTCACGTCCGGACAGCGGTTGACGTCTCATTCGCCCAAGATGCGAGCAATCGGCGGACTGGACTGCTTTCGCCGCAGCCTGCCGTTGCTTCCTTGCCAGCGTGCCGCCGCGGCGAGGCACAGGTCAGGGTCCTTGGCCCCGATGACGCGGGCTCAAGGTCACTCTTCGGTCATGCAGCCGGACGGGGAATGAACTGGCGACCCGGATGCTGCCACACCACATGGACACTGCGGGACAAGCGACAGCCCGACCTTGGTGGTCGTCGGCGGCTAGCCAATGCAGGCATCATGGCGCGGCGCTCACCGCAGGCCTCCCGGTCTGGCTCCGCGATATACGTAGCTCGCCGGCGAGACGTCGATGCGGCCGCCGTCGGCGTCCGGCCAGCCACCGACGTAGCGCACCTGCCCGTCGTGGGCGACGAGCCTGGCCGGCGTGCCGGCCGCAGCCAGCCATTGCTCTGCCCGCTCGCCGGCGACGACAGCGGCCGTGGCGGCGGCGTTGGCGTCAGCGCAGGTGGCCGCCGCCACGCTGGCCGTCTGCCAGGGCCCATCCGCGGGAAGTCCTGTCCGGGGATCCACAATATGATGAAGTACCTTGCCCGCCCGCCGCCATTGGCGGCAGGTGATCGACGAGGTAGCGACCGCGCCGCCGGCCAGCCGCACGTTCTGCGTCCGGGATGAGGCCGGATCGTCTGGCCTGTCGGCTACCAGGATCGGCCAGCCGTCACGTGGCGACTGCCCGGCAACGGCGATGTCGCCCCCGAGGCTGACCAGCACCCCGCCGGCCTGACCGCCCGCCTCCATGGCCGCCCTGACCGCACGATCGGATCCCAGGCCCTTGGCGGTGGCGCCCAGATCGAGCCGGACGCCGGCCGGCAGGCTGAGCATAGGGCCATCCAGCCTGACCGCCTGCCACCCGGGTGCCGGGACGGGCGCGCCGGTCGGCTCACCCTGCTCGGGATCGATCGCGGCGAAGTCCCGGTCATAGCCCAGCGAGATGAGGGCGTCGCCAACCGTGGGGTCGACCAGGCCGCCGGTCCACCGCGCTGCTTCCAGCGCGACGCTGACTGCCTCGGCGAACCCGTTGCTGAGCATGAACCGGCCACCCCCGCTGCGGTGGATCCAGGAGATTTCTGAGTCCTCCCGGAACCGGCTCGCCTGCCGGTCCAGCGCGCTCAGGACGCCGTCCACCGCGCCGAGTGCCGCGGCGAGATTCTCCGGCGGCCAAACCGCGAGCCGGGCGGTAGTACCCAGGGCGGCGCGTTCAGCAACGGCGACAGTGTCATCGCCGGTGCTGATCCGCCGCCACGAGCTAGCTGCGCTGGGCGCGGGTGACGCGGGCATCCCCTCAGTCGTCGTGGTAGGCAGGGACATTCCGGACCTGGCTGACCACGGTCTTGCCGTTCACGACCTGGGAGGTGGTGGTCACCGTCACGCCGGACGCGCTGGTCGTTGCCACCGAATGAGCCACCCGCGGTCCGCTTGTCCCCTGCGTTGCCCCCGTGGCGACGACACCAGTGGTGCTGGACGCCGCAGTGGCCGCAGGAGCCCCGACGGGCAAAGCGTGGTGAGCCAGGGCCAGCGTGGTCGCCCCGGTACCGACGACAAGCGCGGCGGCCGTCCAGTTCGACATCCTCCGGACCTGGCGGATCCCCACTTTGCGGGCCTGGCCGGCCGGAGCCGGGCCATCGGCTCCCGGCGCCTGCCCTTCAGCAGTGGCTGACTCGGCGAATCCCGGCAGCGGCACCTGGCCTCTGCGGGGATTGCGTTCCGTATTCATGTGGGTTTCCTTTCCCGCTGTGCGGGGTCTTCCCCGGTAATCCCATCATGCGCGCGCGGTCATGAAGCTGCCGTGAGAGAACGATGTGAGCCTTCACATCTGCGAAGGTGGTCCCCTGCGCTCGCGGGGACAGGCGCACGGAGAACGCCAGGACGCGGTTTCGCAGACCGGGAATGATCAGGGTCTTGCCCCGCTGCAAGCCATCACGCCCGGCCTGGGCGACGCGGCCGGCGTCCATCACGCCCCGCCGGAACAGCCGCGTGCCCGCCAGGCCGGCCTGCGCTGCGAAGCCGGTGTCCGTGGCACCCGGGGCCAGGCAGGACACCCGCACTCCCGAGCCGCGGACCTCCTCGGCCGGGGCCTCGGTGAACGACAGCACGTATGCTTTCGTCGCGCAGTAAACGGCCAGTTCCTGCCCGATCCCAGACGAGGCACCGGCAATCAGCACTGTCTCGCCCCGTCGCCGCCGCAGCAGCTTTCCTTCGGCTTCTGCCGGTGCCGTGCCTCCGGTAGCCGTCATGCCGCACCTCCATCGCGTTCTCCCCGGATCACGTTACCCATCGACGCGGGAGGGCTCACCGACGAAATACCCGCCCGGGGGCAACCCCTCAGGAGACCAGCAAGCCAGCCAGGCCGCCGACCACAACGGCAGCGTCCTCACGCATCTGGCCCGTAGAGCGCGGCAATGTCTTCGGAGCTGGCCCACCGGCTGTAGGTGGGCGACTGTGGCCACCCCTCGGGCGAGTCCTGCCACTCCTCCTGCCGTCCATGGGGCAGCAGATCGATCAGCGCAAAGGTGTAACTGAGCTGCTCGGTGCCACGGCCGTTGGTGTGCCAGGTGCGATACACGGTGTCGCCATCACGCAGGAGGACATTGACAGCGAATCCGCCCCCAGGCGGTGCGCCGACGTCGCTGCCGAATCGGCTGTTGGCTGTGGAGTACCAGGTCATCTTGTTCCCGACCCGCCGTTTGTACGCGAGTGCCTCCTCGATCGGGCCCTGGGTGACGATGACGAACCGGGCGTCGTAGTTGTCCAGGAACTCCAGCCGAGCGAACTGCGAGGTGAATCCAGTGCAGCCCGGGCACTGCCACTGCTCGCCGGGAAACCACATGTGGTTGTAGACGATCAGCTGTGACTTGCCGCCGAAGACGCCGGCCAGCCGGATCGGTCCCTGCTCACCTTCCAGGGTGTAGTCGGGCATCTTCACCATCGGCAGTCGCCGGCGCTGCGCGGCGATCGCGTCGAGTTCTCGGGTCGCGGCCTTCTCCCGGGCACGCAGTGCGTCGAGTTGGCGCTGCCAAGTGTCGGCGTCGACGACAGGCGGTAGTGCGGCGGCGGTCATGGGGCCTCCTAACTGATCATGTTCACAGCCTGCAGCCCTGCAGTCTGCAGTTACAGACGCCGCCCGGCCGGCTAACTCATCGGTGGCTCGCCACGCTAACCGGTTGACCACGGGGGGCGGACACCGGTCCGGCTCCCTTCGGTCTGCTGCTGTCCGGGCTCGGCGCCTGCACGGCGATCACGCTGCGGATGTACGCCGAGCGCAAGAGCTGGCCGCTGGCTGGGGTGGATGTCAAGCTGACTTACATCGTCGCGGACCGGGACACCAGGTGGATCGACCGGCTGATCACCCTGCACGGCGTCGACGACGAAGCGGATCGACACGTGTGGGACCCGATCCTCGTGGCGGCACGGCAGGCCGCCGCGGCAGTGCGTCAGACAGGAGCCGACAGGAGCCCGTGACTCACCGCCCGAGTAAGCACCACGCTGACCACCGCCCGTATCATCGGGGGGCTCGTCCACGCTAGGTGATCGGCTGGCGGATGACCGTTCGTCGCAGCATGAGCGAGCTCCGCCCTGGCTGGCCCGACGGGCCGGTATCTGATTCGGTCCAGCGTCCGGACGGTGCCGATGGCCAAGTCCGTGGCTTTCGGTTCAACCGAGCCTCTGGGGTGGAATGTGAAGCGAGCGACGATACTGGTCCCGGTGGGCTAAGGCGACCGTGGAAGGGAAGGGCCGAATGAGAGGTCGATACGTCGCGGGAGCAAGCGCCATTGGAATCGCGGCGGCCACGTACATCCTCTTTGCCAGGCCCCGTCATCTGCGGTGGGGGGCAAGCGCCCGGGAGTGCGACGCGTCCCTGCCGGGCGACGACCTCATCGTAAGCCCTGATCTCACCGCGACCCGCGCCATTACCGTCCGCGCCTCAGCCGACCAGGTCTGGCCCTGGATCGCCCAGCTGGGGCAGGGGCGGGGCGGGTTCTACAGCTACGACTTCCTCGAGAACCTGGTCGGCTGCGACATCCACAGCGCGGATCGCATAGTCCCCGGATGGCAGGACATCACGATCGGGGACAAGGTCAAGCTCGCGCCAGCGGTAGGGCTCGACGTTGCCGCCCTGGAGCCGGGGCGTTCGCTCGTCCTCCGCGGCGGGGTTCCGATGGGGAACGCCGCGCCTCCCTACGACTTCACCTGGGCCTGGTTGCTCCGCGATGAACCAGACGGAACATCACGGCTGCTCGTACGTGAGAGATACGCCTACACCAGGCCGTGGGCCCGGTTCATCGTCGAGCCCGTCGAGGCGGTCAGCTTCGTGATGACCCAGAAAATGCTCCGCGGGATCAGGGACCGGGCCGAACAGGTGGCCTGAGCAGACCTCTGCGACGCTAAGTCGCTGGAAATGAACAACACGCTCAACTGGGTGCGCGGGCCGGGGTGATGGTGTAGTTCCACTCGCCGTGCCAGTCATGCAGGGTGAGGTACTGCGTGGTCAGCGTCTTCATCTCGCGGTCGGTGATCTTGATGCCGCGCGGGTAGGTGCTGGTGTCGCGTTCGGCGCGGACGGTCAGGCCGGTGCGGGTGGTGGTTCCGGCGATGAGGTTCACGGCGACTTCGTGGCTGGTCAGGGGCTGCCCGGCCCAGTTCATCGAGATGTAGCTGAACAGCCGGTGCTCTATCTTGTTCCACTTCGACGTGCCGGGCGGCATGTGGCAGACCGTGATCGCCAGGCCGGTAGCATCGGCGAGAGCAGCGAGTTCCTTCTTCCACAGCCGCAGCCGGTAGCCATTGGAGCCGCCCGCGTCGGCTGTGATCAGGAGCGACGCGGTACCGGGGTAAGCGATCGTGCCGACGCTGTGCCACCAGCGCCGGATGGTCTGGACGGCGAACTGGGCGGTGTCGCCGTCGCTGCCCACCGACACCCAGCCGGCGTCGGCGCCCAGGTCGTACACGCCGTAGGGCACCGCCTTGCCCTGCTCGCCGGGGAAATCGTGGACATCAGCGCGGCGCGGGTCACCGGACGGGCGCCATTCGCGGCCCGCGCGGGCGTACCGGCCGATCAGCTCCTTCTTCTTCGCGTCCACGCTGATCACCGGCTCGCCGGCGGCCAGCGCCGCCGCGACGCGCCCGGCAATGTAGCGGAACTGGGCGTCGCGGTCCGGGTGCTGGCGGCCTTCCAGCGTCTTGGCGTTGCCCTGCAGGCTGTAATCCAGCGGCCCGGCCAGCAGCTTGCCGACACTGTGATGAGAGACCTGGTGCCCCTGGCGCCCCAGCTCGTCCGCCAGGTTCCGGGTGGACTTGGTGGTCCACCGGAGGCGGGTCATCGGATCGCCGCGGGTTTCCGGGTCGACCAGCGCGTCCAGGGCGTCTAGCAGGCCCGCGTCGATACCGGTCAGCGGCTTGCGGCCGCCGCCCGGCCGCCGCGCCCGCCCGGCCAGCGGCTCCGCGCCGCCATCCAGCTCGTCCACCCCGGTGGTCACCGTCACCCGCGACACCCCGGCCGCCCGTGCCACCAGGGAGATGCCCCCGTAGCCCAGCGACCTGGCCTCCGCCGCCATCAGCAGCCGCCGCTGCCGCTCATCCAGATGAGGCAGGATCGTGTCGAACTTCGCCGCCAGCACCCGCTCGTCGATCTCCATGACAATCGCCATACCAAAAGCATGATCCCGACATCAGAAGATGTACAAGTTAATTTAAGACAGGCCCTAAGGACAGCACGACTGGCGGGGTTGCACATGGCGGCGGTCTGCCGACATGCGGGAGGAGATCGCGCAGAACACCCGGATCTGGAGGCTGCGGACTGCCGCGCCGGGTGGCACGGGCCTGCGCCAGGCGGCGATGCGTGCCAGCGCCCCGCCGAGCCCTCACCACCTTCGGTTACCAACCACGCACCTGGGCAGGGACCCGGACTGGGGAACCGTCCGGGGCCCAGGTACCTTCGGGCCGTTTCTCTCACGCCACCGCCCGTCTACGCCCGCGCCCTCGGCCCGAGGCCCACTGCGGGCCGAGGCCGGCCGCGCCTGATCACCACTTGGCACGGCCACGGGCGGTAACGCGACTCCGCGAGCTGCCCCCAGTCGCTGCGCGGGTCTTGTCAGGGGTGGCGGGCGGCCGCAGCATGGTGCACGATCGGATGGGGGTGCGAGGTGGACGGAGGCAGGTCGTCGGCGCCGGTGGACCGGGCCAGCCCGGCCGACCTGATGCAGCTTGCCACGGACGTCGGACCGGCGCCCATGCACGTGGGCGCCGTGCTGGTTCTTGGCACCGGGCCAGGCTTCAGCGTTCAGGAAGCCCGGCGGCTGCTAGGCGAGCGCGTCCACGCCGTGCCCCGGCTCCGGCAGCGGCTGCGCCGGGCGCCGCCTGGCTGCGGCCGGCCGTTCTGGGCCGACGACCCGGCGTTTGACCTCCGCCACCACGTCCGGCAACTGCCCTGTCCGCCACCCGGCGACGAGCGGGCACTGCTCGATGTGGCCGCGGCCGTGACCCGCGAGCCCCTGCGCCGGTCCCGGCCGCTGTGGTCCGCCACGTTCATCACCGGCCTCGCCGACCGCGGCACCGGACTGGTCATCGTCATGAACCACGTGCTGGCCGACGGCATCGGCGGCCTCGCGGTCCTGGCCAGGCTGGTGGATGAGATTGCGGGCCTGCCGCCTGGTAACCCGGAGCGGGCGCGGTTCCCGGTCCCCGCTCCCCGCGCCCGCGCACTCGCCGCCGACGCCTGGGCGGGCCGGGCGCGTAGCCTGACCCACCTGGCGCGCAGCGTGCGGACGATCCGGCAGGGCCTGGCCGAACTGGGCGGCGCCCGCCCGCCCCGCAGGTTCCCGGCGACATCCCTGAACCGCCCCACCGGGTCGCAGCGGCGGCTCGATGTCGTGGCCGCCGACCTGGCCGCGATCCGCGACCGGGGTCACGCTCACGGCGGCACCGTCAATGACGTGATCCTCGCCGTCATCGCCGGGGCGCTGCGGGCCCTGCTGGCGAGCCGGGGCGAGGAGCTCGACGTGGTGACGGTATCGGTGCCGGTCTCCGCGCGCCAGGCGGCCACCGGCGGCCAGCTCGGCAACCAGGTCGGGGTCATGCCGGTGGCCCTGCCCGCAGGCGGCGACCTAGCCGCCCGCGTGAGGCGGATCGCCGCGATCACCCGCGAGCGCAAGACAGCAGCCCGCGGCACCTCGGCGGCGGTCCTGGGACTGCCGTTCCGGCTGCTGGCCCCCACCGGACTGCTCCGCTGGTTCATCAACCGCCAGCAGCTGATCCACACCTTCGCCACCAACCTGCGCGGCCCGGCCGAGCTGCTCACGTTCGCCGGTGCCCCGGTGCGGGCGGTGATCCCCATCCCGAATACCACCGGCAACGTGACCGTCACCTTCGGCGCGCTGTCCTACGCCGGGACCCTGCGGATCACCGTGCTGTCCGATCCCAGCCGGGTGCCCGACGTAGCCGTGCTGACGGCCGCCCTGCGCCAGGAACTAGGCAGCGCAGCCCGCTGACCGGCGACGAAGCCGGAGACCACGTCCGCTGGTGCGTCGATGACGATCTCGCCGGTGATCCTGGCCATGCCAGGCCTCACACCAGCTCGACGGGATGCCGGATGATCGTCCGCAGCTTCTCCGGCGCGCTGCGGCGCGGGTCACCGAGGTAGATCTCGTGGTGGCGGCCGCGGGGGCGGTAGCCTGCTTCCCCGATGGCCTCGTGCAGCGCCGCGATCGACGGCGCTTCGGCGGCGTACGGCCCGATGTGCAGCAGCTGAGCGCACCGTCCCTCCGCCCACCGGATGTACTCCAGGCGGGCCAGGCCGGGCAGGTCCTTCTTGCTGGCCGCTTCCGCCGTGGCGGCGGCGATCAGCTCCGCGTCGACCGGGTCCGGTTGCATGATCAGCGCTTGCCACCGCCAGCTGCCGCGATCACTGTCGGCCATGGTGACCTCGCCCCGCGCCACCGCGGCGACGATGTCCTGCTGGGCCGGGTCGTCCACCCACCACAGCCCTTCCAGCGGCATGACCCGCGGCGCCACGCCGGCGAGCTTCTTCAGCCGGAAGTGCGCGCCGTAGCTCACGCTGTACAGCGCCTGCACCGCCTCGGTGAACTCGGCGCCGCCGGGCTCACCGGTCCCGGTCACCGCCACGAACCCGAACTCGGGGACATCCACGATGTCCACCGCGCCTTTGCGCACCTTGAGCAGCGACTCGTAGCTGGTCGCGATTGCGGTCATACCATCATGGTTGCCACCCGCCCGGCCGACGCGGAAAGAGCCGAAGGTCCTTAGCCAGCGGGCACCAGGAATCCGGGGACGGCCGACGGGCCCGGTCCCGGTTCCCGCCCTGCGAGGCGAGTCGACCGCCGGAGCAGCCGCCCATTGATCGCCAGCATGGATGGCAGGAGACGGACCTGGTTCAGAAGGCCGGCTTCCGCTGCCCGGGCAGTTCCCAGACGATGGCGTCGGCGACGTTCTCGGTGGTGTAGCACTCGTTCTGCGCGAACCACAGCCTGTGCAGGTACAGGCGGAAGCTCCTGTGGTCGCGGGCGGCGTGGCACTGGGCGCTGCTGCCCGGATGTGTGGTTACTTGCGGCTGGGGGGCGTCGTCATCACGGTCCCCGGGTGCTCGCGTCGTGGCCACCGGTGATGACTGCGGGCGCTACGCCGCGTCCTGGACCGGGCCGCCGCGTGCTGCGGCACTGGCCTGCGGTGCCAGGGCGTGCACGCCCAGCGGCCAGAAAGTCCAGCCCTGGGCAGACAGCGCCCGCCAGTGCCGGGTCGCGCACGGCCCGCACAGGTACAGCTCGCCGACCCGGTTGACCCGGTCGACCCGGTACCCGGCGCCGACCGCGGGCCCGCACCGGTCACAGGTCTCATTCATCTTCTGCCACCTGCCTGTCCGCGGTGGAGTAGGGGTTTCATCGATCTGGTCCGTTCTGTGCTGTTGTGCTGGGCACCCGCGTCGTACGGGCCGCTGTCATGTTCCGGGTGCCGGGCGCAGCCGGGCGGCCGCGCGCAGGGCACCGCGGCTGGCTTCACTGGTGCGGGTTACCGCCCCGTTTGGCTCGGGTCCTGGGCCGGCAGGTAGCGGCCGACGAGCCGGTGACCGTCCAGCGACGGAACCCAGCGCAGCGGGCCGGCTGCGGTTAGCGGCGCCGCCCCGCTGGTGAGCAGGACGCATTCCCACATGCGCACCTGCTCGTGGTGGGCCATCCTGACCGCACGAATCACCGTCCGGACAGCCAGCCATAGGCACCGGCCGGCCCAGGCGATCATTTCCCGGCCGCCTTTCCGGAACGCGCGGTCCGCGCGAGCGCCCTGGCCCGGGCGATGTCCGGGTCTGGCGGGTCCGGCGAGAGTGCCCCCGGGCCACGGGCGTTCGCTCAGGGGCCTCCGTCGTCCCATGCGGATATGCTTCATCACTGACCTTCCCCGGCCCATTGATCGGGTACGGCCCGGGCCGGCCCCTTGTGAAACCGTCGTGCGGAGCGGGCGTATCCCAGCTTCGCCTCTTCCAGGTCGGTGATCTGTCGTTCGCGGTCCATGCCGAGCTTGGTGTTGATGATCTTGTCGTGCAGCTTGAGGATCGAGTCGATAAGCATTTCTGGCCGCGGCGGGCAGCCGGGCAGGTAGATGTCCACCGGTACGATGTGGTCGACGCCCTGCACGATCGCGTAGTTGTTGAACATGCCGCCGCTGGAGGCGCAGACGCCCATCGAGATGACCCACTTGGGGTCGGGCATCTGGTCGTAGATCTGCCTGAGCACCGGCGCCATCTTCTGGCTGACCCGGCCGGCCACGATCATCAGGTCGGCCTGCCGCGGGGTGTTCCGCGCGATTTCCATGCCGAACCTGGCCAGGTCGTGCTTGGGGCCGCCGGTCATCATCAGCTCCATGGCGCAGCAGGCCAGCCCGAAGGTGGCCGGCCACACCGAGCGCGCCCGCGCCCAGCCCGCCGCCTTCTCCACCGAGGTCAGCAGCACGCCACTCGGCAGCTTCTCTTCAAGACCCACGACTACTCCGCAGCGGCGCCCGGGACTTGCCCGGGGTATGGCAGTTGCACTCAGCCGATCGTCACGTGGCCGCAGCAGCCGTGTCGCCAGGGTCGGCCCCTAGTTACGACCCCAGGTTCCTGCGGGCTGAGGCGGCGGGGCGCCGATGCGGGTGATCAGCTCTTTACGGGACCGGATGCCGAGCTTGTCGAAGATGTGCCCGAGGTGGAACTCGACAGTCTTGACGCTGACGTACAGCTCGGCGGCGGTCTGCCGGTTGGACCGGCCGGTGGCGACCAGGCGGGCCACCGACTGCTCAGCCGGGGTGAGACCGACGAAGGCGGGCGCGGTCTCCGGCCCCGCGGGCGCGCCCGCGGCGGCGAGTTCACTGTCGCAGGCCTGCAGGTAGGGCCGGGCACCCAGGGTGATCAGGCGCTGCCGGGCCGAGCGCAGCCGGGCGACGGCCGGCTGCGGCTGGCCGGCCGCGCGCAGCCGACGGGCGTCGGAGATCTCCAGCTGGGCCAGCGCCAGCGGCACCCGCAGGCCCCCAGCGCGGCGCCAGGCGGTTTCGAACGCCGCGGCGGCGGCGCCGTGATGGCCGGTCGCGGCGGCCAGGTCGCCGTGCAGCCGGGCGGTGTCCACCAGGGCCGTCGCCGGGCCAGCCGGGGACAGCGCCGCCTGCAGCTCGGCCAGCGCGGTTTCGGCCTGGCCGAGGCGGCCCAGGCTGATGAGCGCCTCGATCTCCAGGGATCGCCATTCGTAGGGCAGCAGGCTCAGGACCACCGCCTTGCCCATGGCCCGCACCGCGGCGGCGGCGTCGATGACGCCTTCCGGATCGCCGCGGGCCATGGCGACGAACGCCTGAGCGATGGCGGCCGCGGCGATCGTCCTCGGGGCGCCGAGGGCCTGGCCGACCTCGGCGGCTATCTGCGCGTGCGCGCTTGCTGTCTCCCAGTCGCCGCGCAGCGCGGGGACAACAGCGGCGACAAGGTGCACGAAGCCGAATTCCCACACCCGGTCGGCGGCGTGGGCGAGGGAGACCGCCAGCTCGGCGTGCACCACCGCGTCGTCCCAGGATCCGAGGCGACACTCGGCGCCTGCCAGGTAGGCCAGGCACTGGCCGGCGGTGCCCAGCGGGACACCGGCCCGCAGCCTGGCCGCGGCGGTGGAAAGATCCGCGATCGCCCCGGTCCAATCCTCGGCCAAGACCCTGGCCAGCCCTCGCATCACGAGTGCGTCGGTGTCCTCCACCGGCACCTCGGCGGGGGCGGCGGGCAGGAACGCCAGCCCGGAAAGGCCCTCAGGTCCCCTCCCATCAGCAAAAAGAGCGATCGCCAGCACACCCAGCGCCGCGTGCCGCACCCAGGCCGGGGCGGCGCCAGCCCCCGCCGCCCGCTCGCCCCATTCGATGGCCTCCCTGATCCGTCCCGTCTCCAGGCACAACCCCGCCATCCAGCCGGCCGCCGCAGCGCCCGCAAACGGCTCCCGGACCCGGTCGTGAGCCAGCCACGCCTCGCGCAGCCGGGCCTCACCCGCGGCGAGCCGGCCAGCGTGGAAATCCAGCGTGCCCAGCAACCAGTTGCGCCGTGCATCCGGCCCAGCGGCCACCCGGGCGGCCAGGACCCCTGCCTGGGCCACCTCACCGTGGGTGATCAGGATCTCCAGCGCGTCCAGCAGCCGGCGATCGGCTGCCGCGGGCTCGCCGCTGACCGCCGCAGCCTGCGCCAGCCAGCTTGCCGCCTGCGCCGCCCGGCCCAGGCCAGCAGCCTCCCGGCCCGCCGCCTCCAGCTCATCGGCCAGCGCGTCGTCCGGGCCGGTCGCCGCCGCCACCCGGTGCCCCAGCGCCCGATGCCGATCCAGCAGGCCCGCGGCCCGCTGGTGCAGCCGACGCCGCCGCACCGGGCTCAGGTCCTCATAGACGGCGCGCTGCACCAGCAGGTGGGTGAACCCGATCCCGGCCGCGGCCCCGCCCGGCTGCTCGGCCAAGATCCCCGCGTTCAGCGCCTCTCCCACGGCCGGCAGCGGATCGTCCAGTCCGGCCAGCGCGGCCGCGGCCGCGAGCTCGCAGCGACGGCCCAGCACCGCGGCCGACGCAACAAGCTCCCGAGCCGCCGGGCTCAGCACACCCGCCCGCGACAGCACCACACCCGCCACAGACCGTGGTACCCGGAGCTCCCCGGCGTCCAGGTCGGCACCCTCCGCCACGGCCTCTTCCAGCACCGCCCGGCAGAACAACGGGTTACCACTCGTTTCCTCCAGCAGACGGCTGACCGCCCGGCGCGGCAACTCCCCGGCCCCCAGCGCCAGGCCCAGCGCCACCACCTCCTCCGCCCCCAGGCCACCCAGGCGGACCAGGCCGGCCCGGTGATCCCCGGCCAGGAACCGCAGCCACCCCTCCCCCAGCCGGGACAGCTCCCCGGGCCGGGCCGACACCACCACCAGCACCCGGTCGGCCTGCAGCCGGCGCACCGCGAACAGCAGCGCCCGCGCCGAGGGCCCATCCGCCCACTGCAGGTCATCGATCACCGCCAGCACCATCTGCTGACCCCGGCCGCACAGGCCCAGCCACACCAGCAGGTCGGCGCCCACCGCCAGCGGATCCACCCGGTCGCTCAGCTCCGCCGCCAGCAGCCCCGGCCGGCCGGCCCGCCCGCGCGAGCCGGCGGTCAGCTGCCCCACCACGCCATACGGCAACAGCAACTCCGCCTCATCGCCGCTAGCCCGCAGCACCGCCGCGCCGGCCAGCCCCGATGCGAACCGCGCCAGCAGGCTCGACTTGCCCGCACCCGCCTCCCCCTCGACCAGCACCACCCGAGGCTCGCCGCGGCGGGCTGCCGCCGCAGCCGCCTCCAGCACAGCCAGCTCACCCGCCCGGCCGACGAACACCCCCCGGCCCGCGGCCGCGGCAGCGGACGGCGGCCTGCGCTCAGGAATGATCAATGCCCGCCTCCCCATCACCAGACACGCGAGCCCGGCAGTTAGCCCGCATCGGCCGCTCGGTTCCCTCTCTCTTTATAGAGGCCATCCCGTCTCCTTCATAGAGGGCCATCCCGCCACACCTGATGCCCGGCAGTGCACTCCACTCCAGGTAATGCAACACGCCGCCACAGCCACTCGCCGTCGCCACAGGCGGTGTTGCGCATGTGGCGGGTCCACGTAGGGGCCAGGCTTCTGATCAGCAGCGATGACGAACACCACACCCGGGAGATGTGTTGCAAGAGCTCTCCCAGGGGTGCTCAAGCACCACGTCGCGCGACGGACCGGGACCCCCGGAGAACGCCTAACACCCCCGCCCGCCGCGGCACGGAGCATGGTTCCGGGCTCGGAGTGCACCGTTGGGTGGTGGAGCAGTCGATCGCGCTGTTGCACTGGTTCCGGCGGCTGCGGATCCGCTGGGAGATCCGCGACGACATCCACGAGGCCTTCCTCAGCCTCGCTTGCAGCATTATCTGCTGGCGCCGCCTGAACAACCTCTCATTGTGTTAGGACCTCTTAGCCAGGGTCAGTTCGCTTAACGTCAGCGGGACGCGAGGCGGCCGTCAGGCCGGCCGGGAGACCGGGGCGAAGGCCGACAGGGTGAACCAGCGGGGCATGGCCCGGCGGAGCGGGGCCGGGCCCTGGATCGCGAGGGTCCCGGTGCGGAGGGCATCCGCCCAGCTCACGTCGCCGCGCCAGATCTCGGTCAGGCGCCGCAGGCTGCCGGTCACCGTGACCGCGACCGGGTAGCCGGGATCGTCGTCGCACACGTCGGTTTCCCGCGAACTGATCACCAGCCACCAGTCGCGGGTGGCGGCCGCCGTGTCGGGGAACCTGAACTGCACGACCGTCCGCCCTGGCGGAACGGCCGCGTAGTCGATGTTGCGGTGCATGTCCCACAGCAGCAGCCTGGGATCCAGGTCCTCGTCCCCGATCTCGCCGATCCAGCGGATGCCCCATACGCCCAGCGCCTCCACCACCGGTTGCAGTTCGCGGCCAGCCGGCGTCAGGACGTACCGCACGTCGCCGCCGTCCCCTCGCCGCTCCACCACGCCGGCCCGGGCAAGCTGGTTCAGCCGCTTGGACAGCAGGGTGGGCGACATGCGGGGAACCCCGCGACGCAGCTCGTTGAATCGCTCGCTGCCGGTGACCAGCTCACGGACGATCAGCAGCGTCCACCGCTCGTCGAGCAATTCCATCGCCTTGGCCACCGGGCAGAACTGATGATACGAGGACCCCATGCCCAGCAGCGTAAGCCGCGGGAACAGGCCAGGCCAGAGAAGGTACAGATGTTGTACTAGCCGGAAGTTCCGGCGTTTCCTACCGTCAGTTCCCATGGCAGCGCGGTCAACGCCGCGCCGTGGGATCAGAGACGGAGGAGGAAACCGGAAATGACAATATCGACGACGAATACCACCCAGGCCGGCCAGGAGCTGAAGGCGAAACATCGCGCCATGTGGGCGCTCGGCGACTATCCGGCCCTGGCCGGCGACATCGTCGCGGACCTGGGACCGGTCCTCGTCCGCGCGTGCCGGATCCGGCCAGGGGACCGGGTGCTGGACGTGGCGGCCGGGAGCGGCAACGCCGCCATTCCCGCGGCCCGGGCCGGGGCCAGCGTGGTGGCCAGCGACCTGACCCCGGAGCTGCTGGAGGCCGGACGGCGGCAGGCCGCGCGTCAGGGAGCGGAGCTGGAGTGGCGGCAGGCCGACGCCGAGGAGCTCCCGTTCGCCGACGGGGAGTTCGATACCGTAATGTCCTGCCTGGGCGTCATGTTCGCGCCCTACCATCAGGCCAGCGCCGATGAGCTGGTCAGGGTGTGCCGTCCCGGCGGCACCATCGGCCTGCTCAACTGGACCCCGGAAGGCTTCATCGGCCAGATGTTCGCCACCATGAAGCCGTACGCCCCGCCGCCCCCGCCGGCTGCCCAGCCGCCTCCGCTGTGGGGCCGCGAGGACCACGTCCGGTCGCTGCTCGGCGACCGGGTCACCGACGTCCGGGCCATGCGACAGACCGTCCGGGTCAGCCTGTTCGGCCGCCCCGAGGACTTCCGCGACTACTTCAAGGCCCGCTACGGACCGACCATCGCCGTCTACCGCGGCCTCGCGGATGACCCGCAGCGGATGGCCGCGCTGGACGCCGACCTCGCCGAGCTCGCCCGGCGGCACGACGGCGGAGCCGACCGGACCATCATGGAGTGGGAGTACCTGCTGTTCACCGCGCGCAAGCGGCCCTGAGGAAAGGCGCGCGCATGCCGTCCCGCCCGGATGAGGCCCGCGAGATCGCCGTCACGCTGCTCGGCCGGTTCGCCGTGACGGTCGGCGGCATCCCGGTCCCCGAGGCCAGCTGGAAGCGCCGCCACGCGGCGGCGCTCGTCAAGGTGCTCGCCCTGGCACCGGGCCGGCGCCTGCACCGCGAGCAGGTCATGGACCTCCTCTGGCCCGAGGACACGATCGCCGAGGCGGCACCCAAGCTGCACAAGGCGGCCCACTTCGCCCGGCGCGCCCTGGGCGTGCCGGGCGCGGTGGTGCTGCGCGGCGAGGCGGTCCTGCTCTGTCCTGGCACCAGCCTGACCGTGGACGCGGCACGGTTCCAGGAGCTGGCCCGCCGTGCGCTCGCCGCCGGGGACGCCCCCGCGGTCCGCGAGGCGCTCGCGTTGTACGGTGGCGAGCTACTGCCCGGGAACCGGTACGACGAGTGGGCCGAGCCGCACCGTGAGCAGCTGCGGCGGCACCAGCTGGACCTGCTGCGCCTGGCCGGCCGCTGGGAGGCGGTGGTCGAGCTCGACCCCGGCGACGAGCGTGCCCACCTCGCCCTCATGCGGCAGTACGCGGCCAGGGGCGACCGCCATGCCGCTCTGCGCCAGTTCGAGCGCCTGGACCGGGCCCTGCGGCAGGAGCTGGGGGTGACCCCAGGCCCGGAGGCGTCCGCCTTGCGCGACCGCCTGCTCGCGGCGTACGACGTGTTCCCCCGCCGCGACGGTCCGCTAATCGGCCGCGATCTGGAGCTGTCCGCCGCCGAACGGGCGCTGCTCGACGCGGCGGCCGGGCGGAGCCGCATGCTGATCGTCGGCGGCGAGGCCGGATCGGGCAAGTCGTCGCTGCTGGCCGCGATCACCGCGCGGGCCACGGAACTGGGCCTGCGCGCCGGCCACGGAACCTGCGCCATGGTGGAGGGGGCGTGGCCGTACGCCCCGGTCATCGAGGCCCTCCACGGCGTGTGCCGGCGTGATCCGGCACTGGTCGGCTCCCTAGCCGGCCACCACCGGGAGGAGATCGGCCGGGCCCTGTCGGGGTCGGAGCTCTCCTGGGCCGGGCACAGCACGCACCAGCGGCTCTTCCAGGCCGCCGCCGAACTGGTCAGCGCGGCGGCGGCGGCCCAGGGCCTGCTGCTCACCATCGACGACGTCCACGACGCCGACGATGCCAGCCTGCGCCTGCTCCATTACATCGCCCGGTCGGCGCACGGCCAGCGGGTGTGCATCGTGCTCGCGCACCGGCCGGCTCCGATGACGGACGCGCTGGCGACGACGCGCCGGAGCCTCATCGACCGCTACGGGGCGGCCGAGATCTGGCTCGGCCCGCTCGGCGATCGCGACACCGCGGCCCTCGTCCGCCGCCATGTCACCGAACCCGCGGCCGAGCTGGTCGAGCTGGTCACGACCCTAAGCCAGGGCGTCCCGTTCGCGGTGACCGAACTCGCCCGCCGGGCGGCCGCCGGGCCGGACTGGGCCCGGGCGCTAGAGGCCAGCCTGCTCGGCGGCCTGCGGGCGGCCACCCGCGAAGTCCTCCAGCGCGTGGCCGTGGCCGGCGCGTCGTTCGACACCGACGAATTCGTCGCCCTGTCCGGCCGGGCCGAGGAGGACGCCTTCGCCCACCTCGACGAGGCCCTGGCCGCGCGGATCATCGAGCCGGTGAGTGCGGGCTACCGGTTCCGGCACTGCCTCATCCGCGACGCGCTCACCGGTGATCTCCCGGCGCACCGGCGGCGCCAGGTCCATCGCGACACCGCCCGGCGTCTGATCCGGCTGGGCGGCTCGCCCGCCCGCATCGGCCATCATCTCCTGCAGGCCGGCGCGGGCCCGGATGCCGTGCCGTACCTGCTGCGGGCCGCCGCGACCGAGTCCGCTGTCGGGGCCTACCGCGACGCGCTGGCGCTGGTGGACGCGGCCCGGCCGCACGCCGTAGGAACGGACCGGGCCAGGGCGCTGTCGCTGCGCGCCGACCTGCTGACCGCGCTCGGTGACCCGGCGGCCGTGCCGGCCTACCGGGACGCGCTCGGCGGCGCCGAGCCGACGGCGGTCCGGCGGCTGCGCGCCCGGCTCGCGCACAGCGCCGTCATGTCGGGCGACCTGGCCACGGCGGCGGCGGCCCTGGACGGCCTCGATGCCGACGGCGGTGCCGACGACGCCGACATCCTCCTGGCCCGGGGCAAGTATGCGTACTTCACTGCGGACTTCGACACCGCCCAGGCGGCGGCCTCGCATGCTCAGCGGCTGATCCTCGCGGGCGCACGTAACTGGCAGGTGCTCGACCTGGTCACGCTGCAGGGCCTCCTCGCGCACCGCTCGGATGGCTGGTTCGCCCAGGTGCGGACCGAGCTGCACCGGACCCGGGACGACCCGTCGGTGGCCAGCGTCATCTTCGACGGCTACTTGTGCTCGGCCGAGTACGTCCTGTACGGCCCGATGCCCTACCCCGAGGTCCTGGAACTGGCCCGTGACCTGCGGCGGACCGCCGAGCTCAGCGGAGCGCGCCGGGCCGCGGCGTTCGCCCGGGCGCTGGCCGGCGAAGCGGCGCTGCTGTCCGGCGACCTGGACCTCGCCGCGGCCGAGCTGACCGAGGCCAGCCTCCTGCACACCGAACTCGGATCCGCCGCCGGCGAGGCGCACTCGCTGCAGCGGCTCGCCGAAGTACGGGTGGCCCAAGGCGACGCCGCGGAGGCTAGGCGGCTGCTGGAGCGGGCGCTCCCGCTGGCCCGGACCTCAGCGGTGGCCAAGCACCTCCTGCACCGCACGTTCGGCACAATGATCCGCGCCGCGGGCAGCCGCCGCGAGGCCCGGCACGTCGTGGACCGGGCCGAGTCCATGCTGGGATGGGACGACTTCTGCCAGTTCTGCTCGATCATGCTAGCCGTGCCCTCGGCCATCGCGTGCGCCCGGGACGGTGATCTCGCGGGCGCGCGCCGGCACCTGGCGATCGCCGAGCGCTGCGGGCCGGTGTGGCAGGGCACCTCATGGGAAGCGGGGCTGGCCGAGGCCCAGGCGGCGGTCGCCCTGGCCGCCGGCGATCCCGGCACGGCGCGGACGCGGCTGCAGTGGGCTGCCGGGCAGTTCCAGCGGGCCGGCCAGCCCCTCGACGCCGAGCGGTGCCGCCACGCCCTCGGCGCGGTCGCCCAAGGCGCCGCCGCGGACGCCCAAGACGCCGCCGCGGACGCCCAAGACGCCGCCGCGGCCGGGCGGGTGATGCCGCCCGGCCGCGGGCCGCGGGCCGGTCACGCCGGCGGCGCGAACAGCTCCAGGGCGATGTTGTCGGGATCGCGGAACGACAGGCCGGAGCCGTAGCCCGCATCCTTGATCTCGCCATGCGGCACGCCCAGCTCGTCCAGGCGGCCCGCCCATTCGACCAGCTCGGCGCGGTTCACGCAGCCGAAGGAAATATGGTCGAGCCCCGGCCTGCGCTCATCGAACGGGTCCTTGCTGTTCAGGTCGGGGAAGCCGTGCAGCCCGAACAGGGTGCCGCCCAGCTGGTAGACGATGTGCCGGAACGGGCCGGTGTCCTCGTCGAGGACCGGCTCGACGCCGAAGACGCGGGTATACCAGGCTTCGCTGACCGACAGGTCGGTCACGGTCACGGCGACGTGCGAGATGGCAGGAATGGTTTCCGAGATGGCCACGATGATCTCCTATTGCTCGTTGTGGCTATTGACGCCGTAACGCTACGCACCGCTCCTTCCCTGATCCTTCCCCGCGACGCCGGGATCAGGACGGGCGAGGGAAGGCTCAGCCACGGCCGTCCCGCCCAGCGCGGCCGGGCGGGACGAACATCGGCGCCTTCGGCAGCACCGTGTGCACCGCCTCGTTGACCGTGAAACCCGCCTTGCCGATGGAATCGAGTGCGGGGGTGGCGCGGGGAGTTCTTCGACCACCTTGAGTCGGTCCGCAAGCGTTCTCACCTGCAGGTACTCCAAGTACCGCGGTGTTAGCGGACTCGCGCCGCTCATCTGGCATGTTGCGTTCGGCCAGGTTGAGGTGACAGGGTCGACCGGTCTGGCACGATCGAGACCGTGAATGTCACCGCTGAGATAGCGCACCGGCCGGGCCAGCCCCGCTCCGAACGCGACGCCGCCTTCCTCCAGCGCTTCGACGCACGGATGCAGCTGCCGATCATCGTATCGGCCATCTTGCCGCTCATCGTCGCCCCGGAGTCCAATGACTGGTTCGGGGTCGTGGTCGGCATCACCACCTGGCTGGTGTTCGGAGTCGACTACGTCGTGCACGTCCGCCATCTCGAGCACTACGGGCGCAGCGGATTCGGCCGCTTTGACCTGTTCGTGGTGATCGCCACCGCCCCGTGGTTCCTGCTCCCCGGCGCCCAGGCAGGCGGGTTCGTGGTCCTGCTTCGCCTGGCCCGCCTAGCCCGCCTGGCGATGGCGAGCAAAGGATCACGCCGCCTGTTCCACCGGCTGGGCCGGATCGCCGTCGTGGCAGGCGGGGTCCTGGTCACCGGTTCCCTGGTCGCCTACTACGCCGAGCACGCCGCCAATCCCGGATTCGCCACGGTCGGCGACGCGCTGTGGTGGGGCATCGTCACCCTCACCACCGTCGGCTACGGGGACATCGTTCCCAAGACCCCGGCCGGGCGTTTCGCGGCCGTCGCCATCATGATCACCGGGGTCGCCGTCCTGGGGCTGCTCGCAGGCTCCCTGGCGAGCTTCTTCCGGCTGGATGGGGGCGACACGGCTGCCGGGTCACCAGCCGGCGAGCCAGCAGGCACCGCGGCCACATCCGGCGACGCCGTGCTTGCGGCCCTGGCCACCGAGGTATCAGCCCTCCGCCGTCAGCTGGAGACCCTGACCGAGCAGTTGACCGGACCTCCCCCGACCTGACTTCGGAGGAGTCCCACCCGGCGAGGAGGCACACGATGTAGCTCAGATGTGGCGGGCCTGAGATCGTCCCGCACACATCCCACGCGGCTAGCCGAGCTGGGGCGCGCTGGTGTGCCATTTACGGTTGCGACGGCCAGCAGGCCGTTCTCACGGCCGTACCTGAACTCCTCGGCCCGGTCGCGGTCGGTGTAAGACTCCAGTAGTCGGCCGGGCGGGACGCGAATGCCGAGGTTGGGCCCGATGAAGACCATGACCGCGCGAGTGCTGACCGCAGCTGACACCCATTGCGGATCAAGAGCCAGTCGGCCTGCGACAACGCAACCGTACGGGTCGAGTAGCTTCACTCCGGTGGCCGTCCTGTGCAGCCCCAGCCTTCGGCGGGCAGGCCGGCCATGACGAAGCGCGGCGGCACCTGCTGCCAGCCGGCGCCGACCAGCCAATCGATGCGCGGCTGGAGCCGTATCGCTTCAGCCGCTTTTCCCGGCTTCGCACCGCGGCGCCGGGACAAGGGATAAGGAGGCGCGGTCGTGCCGGGTGCGTGGGTAGCGGATGCGCATGGCGGTGTCAGCGGCGGAGGATGTCGCGGAGGTGCTGCACGGGCCATCGCCGGTCGAACAGAGTCGGGTCCCCGGAGTCCTCGGCGCGAAGCTGCTCGATCAAGGTCACGTAGTCGTCAAGATCGAGCGTCCTGATCAGGGCGAGCAGGTCGGCCGCCTCGCCGGTGACGGGGGCGACCGGTGCGACGAACCGATCGTAGAGGTCCACGACCTGGTGAACCATCGCCAGGTGGCGCGGCCCAGGCGTGACGGAGGGGAAGTTCGTCGCGGCGAAGTCCTCGGTGAAGACGATCGGCTCGACTGCCAGGGCCTGTGGTCCGTGCTGCTGGGCGAGATGGATGAGCAACTCGACGTCGAAGGTCTCGTTGAAGAACGTCATCTGCCGGATGGCCAAGCCGAGCGCCTGCCCGTCGAAGGCTTTGAAGCCGGCCTGGGTGTCGAGCACCTGGGCCAGGGGTGGGATGAGCAAGGCCCGGACGTAATGGCGGAACAAGATGATGATCTTGTCCGGCTTGTCGCCTGTGCTGTGCGGCTCGGTGACCGGCCCGTCGGCCCGGACCAGCACCGCCCCCTCGATCCCGTAACGCTGGCCGAGCGCGCCGATCATCTTGTCACCGGCCACCACCGGCGCCGCCAGCGAGCCCAGCTGGGCCAGGTTCGCGGACAGATCCGCATCGGTATAGCAGACCACGTGCCGACCGGCGCCGTTCGCCTGCGTCGGATCGGTCCTGATCGCGACGGCCAGCCCGGCCAGTATCGATCCGCCCTTACGGGACTGCTCGGTCGAGGTCAGCCGGTCGAATGCCGGGCTGATCGAGATGCCACCCCCGATCACCTCAGCGAGCCTGAGCACCGTCACGCCGCGGTGACCTGCCCTCGGGTAGCCCTCGGCCGCCGCGATGTCCGTCATGAGATCGGCACTCGATGGTCGGTCCGGGCATCCGTCGTCGCAGGCGATGATGCTCCACGTGACGTCGGGCAGGCCGCTGGTCAGCCAGTCGAGCTGGCGGACCTTAGTCCGTACGAAGTCCTCCCCGTGCGGGTGAGCTGCACGGGGGACCATGCGGCCCGTCTCGCCGTACATCGCCCACACCGCGGTCAGGTGGATAGGCCCAAAGAGCTCGGCCAGCCGCCGCCGCGAGCGAGCCGCAGCAATTGCTTCGGCCGCCACCGCCGGACCGTGACTGGCCGCGACATGCTCCGCCGCCGCGCGGCCCTCGACCAGGGCGGAGGCCGCGTCGAGCACCGCCTGGTTCTGATCAGAGTCCGTGAGGTCACGCACGTGCACCAACGTCTTGTCCATGGCCCCTAGGATGCCAGGGCACCCGGCTCCCAAGCCCCAGGCCCAGCCGATCCTGATCTCCACTATTCAGCGGCATGGGCCCGGTTGCCGCCTTGTTGGCTACTGGGCGACACGCTATGCCATTGTTCGCACGGCGACGAGATAAACCGGGAGGCCGTGGTCAGTTTGCTACGTGCGGGCCGATTGCCGGGAGGGCGGTGCCTGGTGATGCGCATAATCTCAGCGAGGCTCGGGTGGTCTGGGTTCAGCGGGACGGCGGTGTCTCTAATCCGGGCGGCGTCCGCCGTGCGCGAGCTGCTGACCGGGTGCCCGACCATCCGCGCCGCCGGCGGACCCGACTACCTGCTGTCCGCCTTCATCAACGGCATCAGGCGCCTGCCGTGCGATTTGGGCTGACCCTAGCCGAATGGCTCCCACGTGCCCGTGAGGTGCACGGTGAGCAGAGCGATCACCAGGCCGGCGAGGAGCGAGGCGATCAGCAGGGCCAGCCGGGTGCCACGGGCGGCGAGGACTTCCATCGCCCGGCGGGCGTGCCGCCCGGCGCCTGCGTGCCTGCCCGTTTCACCGTGCGGGAGGGAGACGCCGCGTGCCTCAGCGGCGAGCAGCCTGGGCAGGCGCGGCACGTAGGCGAGGACGTGGATGGCTAGCACGAAGAGCCAGGCGATGAACGAAATCCTGTGCAGCATGAGCCACCCGCTGGGCGGCCCGTAGCTGGGGCCGGTGACGGCGAGCATGATGCCGGAGCCGAAGACGCACGCCGTGCTCACCATGATGATCGGCCCTATCAGCCGCAGCAGCAGCGCGGGCGGCCCCTTGCGCCGGTACGGCGAGCTTCCCGTGTAGTAGCGGACGAAGCGGTAGAGGACAGACCCGGCCTTGAGGGTGACCGGGCTAAGCAGCAGCATGCCGAGGAAGACGTGCAGGGTGAGCAGGCGGCCGATCCGCAAGATCGTGTAGCACTCGACGGCCAGCAGGATCAGCAGCACCGCCCCCGTCATCGCGGTCAGCCGCTCATTGCCCTCGGCCCCGCCGGACCGCGGGATCCCGTTCATGTGCATCGCGTTTCCTCATTGGTACTAGCGGCCCGCCCCAGTCCGGGGCCCGGACCGCGCGACTATCCTGGCGGTGGCGGCGCTAAGCCTTCCGAATCGCTCCGCCACGCCGTCATCCGGGGAGGTCCCCCTGGTTGGACTGAATGACCTTCACAGGCCAGGGTTAGCCGTGGAGTCAGGTCAACTCGGTTATTCGAGTGGCTGGCGGGCGATGACGCGTGGCTCGCGCCCGGCGAGCAGCCAGCTCACGACCACCGCGATCAGCGGCATGCCGACCAGGATCCACAGCAGCTCGGTCACCGGGACGCTGCCCAGCTCCGAAAGCTGGTCCAGCTGGTTGGTCCTGAAGAAGCCGATCGCCGCGAGATAACCACCGGCCGTTCCGATGACCGCTCCGGTCAGCGCGAGCGCCCCGGCGGTCGCCGCGGTGAGCGTGCGGCGGGCTGTGCCGCTCGCCCCGGTGGCGGTCAGCGTGCGTAGGTCGCCGGCGGTCTCGCTGCGGACCAGGCCGATGCTCATCGCGAGGATGCCGAGCGCGAGCACCATGCCGAAGATCGTGGCCGCGTCGGTGATCTGCGCGAACGACGGGATGTTGTCGACGGTCTCGATGCTCGCCGCGGCCGTGGCCGCGGTCTGCCTGGCGTTCGTGACCTCGGCGGCGGTCAGCCCGCCCGGCGCCTGGATCAGCCAGCCGGCCGTGGTCGCCGTGAACCTGAACTCCCGCATGGCATGCCCGGTGATCACCGTGTTCGGCGCCGAGATCCCCGAAGGGAGCGCGCCGATCTCCTGGATCGGCGGATTGGCCAGGCAGCTGCCCGGCAGGCAGGGGCCGCCCGGGGGATGCTTGGGGGTGTACCACAGCTGCATCTGCTGCATCACGGACAGGCCGGGCCGCATGGTGAGAAAGTCGGCATCGGGATTGACCTGCGCCGCCGTGATCCCGAACGCGTTCAGCAGTTGCGGGGTCGCGACGTAGATTGTGCCGGACCAGCCCCGTCCGGATCCGCCGTACTGCAGGCTGCCGCTAGGCGTCTCAAGCGTGATCATGTAACGGTCACCGAGCGACGCGGCGATGCGCTGCGCGGTCGTCCTCGCGGCGGCGAGCTGGCTCGCGGGCGGCGGAGGCCCGTTAGGGTTGCCATGGCCGGGCGGATAGACGATGAGCTGGCTGGACGTCAGGTTGGGGCCCACGTAGTCGACCGCCCCGCCGAACCGGGCGGCGCTGATCACGCTTACGACGGACGCGATCAGCACGCTGAGGCTGATCGCCGCGAGCGCCGGGCCCGACCGGGCGCGGTACCGGGCTAGGTCCCGCAGCGCGAGCCGCACCATGACCGGCGTCCAGCGGCCGAGCCGGGCCAGCACCGCCAGGCAGGCCGGGGACAGCAGCACCACGGCGACCGCAAGCGCGATGAATCCGAGCACGACCTCGCGCACCTGCGCTGTGCTGCCCCCTGAGCCGCTGGTCCCCACGCCAGCGCCGGCCATGCCGAGCAGGAAGAACGCGAGAACCAGGAATCCGAGACCGAACGGAACCGCCAGGTGGCGTACCGCCTTCGGCGCGGGCGGGCGCCCGGATAGCGCGGTCATGACCGGAACCCGGGCGATCGCCCTGGCGGGCCGCGCGGCGGCGGCATAGGCCGCCAGCACCGCGAGAATCACCGAGACCCGGACCACTGTCCATGGCACCTGGAACACGCCGATCACATGGTGCGCACTGGCTTGCACGTACGGCCGGTAGGCGAGCCAGGCCACCAGCCCGAGCACGAACCCGGCCACTGCCCCTACGACACCGGTGGCGACACCGTTGGCTCTCACGACGAGGCCGATATTGGCCTGCATGGCACCCTGGGCGGCGAGCATGCCGATCGAGCGGAGCCCGCGCTGCGCCAGCACGGTGAACCCGCCCGCCCCGACCATCGCGATGAGCAGCATGCCGAGCACGGCCGCCGCGAGCGAGATCGTCTCCGGGTTGACCAGGTCTTCCGCCGCCACCGTCTGCGGGGTCGCCACGGTCGGGCCGATGTCTTCCGGCGAGACGCCCGGCGCGTCGAACAGCACCGTGACCTGCGTCGGCGCGGTGACCTGGCCGGACGCCACCAGGGCGAACTCATCGAGCAGGTTCTGCGGGTTCTGCACGATGCGGCGACTTTCCTGCTGACGCCGCGGGCGGTCCAGGAGCTGCCGACCGCGAGAGGGAAGTCCGAGGCAACCCCGCTGGTCACCGCCACCTGGCCGGGTCC
>CAWDBS010000081.1:0-112810 GCA_963800415.1 uncultured Actinomycetes bacterium | reverse complement strand
AGGCGTCGGGGCGGGCGCGGACCGAGGCGCGGGGGCTGGCCAGGTCGAGCTCGATACGGCGGGCGGTGGCGAGCAGCGGCTGCAGCAGTTCCTCGACGACGCTGTTCAGGGTCCGCCGGCCGGCGTGGGTGGAGACGTTGATCGCGGCCATGACCTGGCCGTCGGCATCGCGGATCGGGGCGGCGATCGACCGCAGCCCCTCCTCGAGCTCCTGATCCACCAGGGCCCAGCCCTGCGCCCGGATCTTCCGCAGCTCGCGCCGGAGCGCGGCCGCGCTGGTGATGGTGTGCCCGGTCAGGCCGCGCAAGCTGACCGATTCCAGGTACTCGTCGAGCCGCTGGTCGGACTGCGCGGCCAGTAGAACCCGGCCCATCGAGGTCGCGTAGGCCGGGAACCTGGTTCCGACGCTGATCGTCACGGTCATGATCCGCTTGGTCGGCACGCGGGCGATGTAGATCACGTCGTCCCCGTCGAGCTCGGACACCGATGAGGACTCGTGCACCTGCGCGACCAGCTGCTCCAGATGCGGCATGGCCACCTCGGGCAGGGTCAGGCTGGACAGGTATGCGTAGCCGAGCTCCAGGATCTTGGGCCGGAGTGCGAACCGGCTCCCGTCCAGGCGCATGTACCCGAGCTGGACCAGTGTGCGCAGGAACCTCCGGGCGGCGGCCCGGCTCAGGCCGGTGCTCGCGGCCACCTCGCTCAGCGTCAGCTGGGGATGCTCGGCGTCGAAGGCCCGGATCACGGACAGGCCGCGCTCGAGCGACTGGACGAAGTCCCCGTCATGACTGTGATCCTGGTTGTCAGTCAAGGAGAGTCTCCTGGCTCGGTCGATGACATCATAGACCCGGTACCCCGCGTTCGCTTCCTGAACTATCGTTCGTCCTACGTACAGGTGAATCCGAGGAGCGGTCATGACACTCATGGCGGAGTCGGCCTGACGCGGCAAGGTCCAAGGCCCGGTCAGCGGCGGGACGGCTAACCTGGAAGCGTTACGGGGACATCCGGGCGAATCGCGCCCTTTTAACGGATATCACTCGAGATGACCGTTAGCTCACGTACCCAAGTCGGAATCGTCGGGGCCGGCCCAGCCGGCCTGCTGCTCTCGCACCTGCTGGCCCTGCGCGGCATCGACTCTATCGTGGTGGAGAACCGCAGCCGGGCCTACTGCGAGGCGGGCAGCGGGCCGGCCTGCTGGAGGCCGGCACGGTCGAGTTGCTCCGCACGGTCGGCCTCGGCGAGCGGATGGACGCCGAGGGCCTCGAACACGGCGGGATCTACTTGCAGTTCGAGGGCGAGCGGCAGCACCTCGACTTCCGCGACCTGACCGGTGGCCGCTGGGTGACGATCTATGCCCAGACCGAGATCGTCAAGGACCTGATCCAGGCCAGGCTCGCGGCCGGGGCCATGATCGAGTTCGAGATCTCGGACACCGAGGTCGGCGAGCTCGACACCGACCGGCCCGTGCTCCGCTTCACCGACGCCGCGGGAACCAGGCACGAAGTCACCTGCGACGCGATCGCCGGCTGTGACGGCTTCCACGGCATCTGCCGCGATTCGATGCCGCCCGGCCTGGTGACGGTGGCCGAGCGCGGGTACCCGTACTCCTGGCTCGGCATCCTGGCCACCGTGCCGCCGTCGACCGATGAGCTCATCTACGCCCGGCACGAGGACGGCTTCGCGCTGCACACCATGCGCACCACGCAGATCAGCCGGCTTTACCTGCAGGTGCCGGCCGACTACGAGATCGAGCGGTGGCCCGATGACCGGATCTGGGCCGAGCTGCGGCACCGGCTCGCCGTGCCGGGATGGGACCTGAAGGAAGGCCCGATCACGGAGAAGGCCATCTCGCCGATGCGCAGCTTCGTCGCGTCGCCCATGCGCTACCGGCGGCTGTTCCTGGCGGGTGACGCGGCGCACATCGTGCCGCCTACCGGGGCCAAGGGCCTGAACCTGGCCCTCGCCGACGTGACCGCCCTGGCCAAGGCGCTGACCAGCCTGCTCAAGGACAGGCAGGCCGGGCCGGCCGAGGCATACTCGGACACCTGCCTGAACCGGGTCTGGCGGGCCACCCATTTTTCCTGGTGGATGACGTCCATGCTGCACGTGGACCCGCATGCGGACCAGTTCGGGGCCGCGTTGCAGCTGTCCCAGCTGCGCTACGTCATCTCGTCCCGGGCGGCGGCCACCACGCTGGCCGAGAACTACACCGGCTATTTTCCCCTGACCTGGGAGTCGTTACCCGAGGCCGAGGTGATGCCGCGGGCGCAAGGCCCGCGCGAGCAGGGCGGACAGCGCCGCCGCGACCCCGGTCTCGGTGAGCGATAGCGGCGCGCTGAAGCTGCGTTCGGTGCCGAGCAGGTGCAGGGCCCACAGCCGGTGCCGCAGCGCGTAGAGCTCGGTGCGCACCGCGCTGGCCAGGCCGGTGCTGTGCAGCCCGGTGCCGTGCAGGCCGGTGCCGTGCCGCCAGCTGCCGTGCCGCCCGGTGCCGGCCCCCGCGGCCCAGCCTTCCACCCCGTGGATGTCCGTCAGCAGCCTGGTCAGCTCGTCGTACCCGGTTGGCCCGTTGGTCAGGATGAGCAGCAGCGCGGCTTCGCGCACCGCGACTGAGAAGTCGGGCTGCGGGCCGTCGTCCGGGCCGATCAGCGCCGCGGTGCCGATATGCCACCGGGCGGCGGGGTCCGTCGTCATGAGCTTGCCCGTCTTGGTGAGCACCAGGCTGCTGCGGCTGCGCCGGATGGCCCCCATCTCGCTCTGCGCCATGCCGCGCAGCGTGTGCAGCGGGAACACGTCGAGTTCCTGGCGGAGGGTGCCGACGAGCTGGTCGCGCCAGCCGAACTCCTCGACCGCCTCGGTGACGAGGGCGGGCGCGATGTAGTGCCTGGCGGTGAGGCGCAGGCCCTCGTCGGCGCGACCGAGCAGCCAGCGCAGCGTGGGCAGCGGGTCGTCCGGGATCGCGGGCGGCTCGAGCAGGCGCGGGATGAGGCCCCGGGCCAGCCGGGACCGCTCACCCGGCCGGCCGTGCGCCCACGCGTCGATCCGTTCGGCGCTGATCCGGCCCAGCCAGGTGTCGTTACCGGCCGAGCCGTCGTGGGCCTGGCCCGTCTGGTTGCCGTCTTCCAGGTCTTCGGCGGGGTGGCCGGTCAGCCAGCGGTCGACGATGTCCACGCGTTTGGTGCGCCAGCCGCGCGCGCCCACGCTCAGCTCGCCGGAGGCGAAAGCAAGTTCCAGGGCGGCGGCGCAGGCATCGTAGGCGGCGCGCTCCTGCGATCCCATGACCGAGCCCCAGGCCAGCAGTTCGGTGTCCGGTGGCGCCGCGTTCGACTCCTCGATGGCCTCGGTGTAGGCGGCGATCCCTTCCTCGTGGCCGTCCGCGTAGGCGGTGATGATCTTCTCGGTGCCCGGCGAAGAACATACCCGGGCGTACCGGTCCAGGCCCGCCAGCAGGAACAGGCGGCCCAGGGCCCTCGCCACACCGACCCGGCCCGGAGTGGACATCGGCCACTTCACCGGGAGTGCGTACCAGAGGAACTCCTGCAGGCGCAGCAGCGAGATCGTCTCCAGCCCTTCGTCGCCGGTCAGCCAGGCCAGGGCAGCCTTCGCGTCGCCGGCTGCTTCCGGGTCCTCTCGCGTCAGGGTCTCCAGCGCCTGGCTCTCTGTCATCATGCGGACAGTCTGCCGCAGGCCGATGCGTGAGGCTAGTGCACGTTACTTTGCACACTCCGAACTGCCCGTCTCACCGCACTGTCGTACCGCAGTGGCCCGACAGGTGCCGTCCAGGCAATTGCGTCCGGCATCATGGTCGGGTGCCCGGAATATATGACGAACCCGAGTTCTACGAGGTCGCATGTTCCTACCGTGACGTTCCGGTCGAAGTGGACGCGCTACTGCGGTGGTCCGGTAAGCACCACGGCGCCGGATTCCGGCCTGCCGCGGTCGGTGCTCGAGCTCGCCGCCGGCCCGGCGGAGCACGCGCGCCACCTGGCGCGGCGCGGGCTGGAGGCCACCGCGCTCGACCTCAACCCGGCCATGTGCGCGCGGGCCCGCGACCTGGCGGCGGCGGCCGGGGTCCCGCTGACCGTGGTCCAGGCCGACATGCGGGACTTCAGCCTTCCCGGCCGCTTCGATCTGGCGATCACGATGCTCAACTCGCTGTGCCACCTGCTCATCCTCGACGACATGCTGCGCCATCTGGCCGCGGTGCGGCGTCACCTGAACCAGGACGGCCTGTACATCATGGAGCTCGCGCATCCCGCGGACTTCTTCGGTGCCGAGCGCCGGACCAGCAGCGAATGGAGCAGCGAAACCGGCGACGGCACGGTCAGCGTGCGCTGGGGCGCGCAAGACCAGATCGACCCGGTCACGCAGGTCACCAGGGAGCGCGTCAGCGTCACCTACCACAAGCGCGGCGGGCCGGTGCGGACGGTCACCGATGTCGTGCCGAACCGGTTCTGGACCGCGACCGAGCTGACCGCCGCCATCAGGCTGGCCGGCGGCTTCACCGTCGCGGCCCGCTATGGCGACTTCGACACCGACTTGCCGGTCGACGCGGCCGACGCGTGGCGGATGATCCTCGTCCTGCGCCGCGAGTAAACGGCTTCGGGCTCCGGCGTCTCGTCCGCTCACCGCGACCAGCACGGGGGCCGACTTAAGACCGTTCCCGGCGCTATGGACACGGGAACTGCGGCAAAGGAGACGTGGCCGCCTACCGCGAACGGCTCAACCGTGAGCGACTGGCCTCCCGGGGCGCCTGATCCCCGTCCGCCATGCCGTGCCTGAGGTAGCGGTCCAGGATAGCCTCGACGACCTGGGTGAGCGAGCTGCCCTCGTCGGCCGCCACCCGGTGCGCCGACGCGCGCAGCGTGTGGTCGATCTTGATCGTCAGGTGCGGCCGGAGGCCGGTCGCGCTGGCCACCCGCCGCTGCGGAAACCGCGGCGGCGGCTCGCAGGGCACCGCGGGGTCGCGGAGCCCGGCCGGAGCCCGGCGGCGGACCCGGGCCTGCACCGCTTGCCGGCTGATGCCGAGGGCCTCGGCGAGCGGGCGTAGCGGCCAGCCCGCTTCGTTCAGCGCGGCCAGCGTCGCGGACAGCAGCTCGCTGCGCCCGGAGGAGCGGAGCTCGCGCAGCCGCGCGGCGACCCGCTCGGGCAGCACCGGTCGGGGGGGTACGGGGGGGCGCAGAGCCCCTCCCAGGGGGGATCCGGGCGGATGGGTCCCCCCGGGAGGAACGGCGGGGGGTCTCCACGGGGGATCCGGGGGGATGGGTCCCCCCGGGAGAACGGTCGTCCCCCCGGGCCAGCGCTGCCTGCACGTACTGGCGCAGCCCGTGCGTCACCACCTCGGACATCGTCCGGCCCTCGCGGGCCAGGCGCGCCCTGAGCCGCTGCCGTTGCTCCTGGTCCAGCCGGAAGGTCAGCAGCCGCCTGGCCCCTTCGCGGCCCTGCGCGTTCATCTCGCCGCGACGAGGGCCCGACCGGGCACCAGACCGGGATCCATGGCCATCACCGGCTGCTCGGCCTCGACCAGATCGAGGTAGCGCCGTGTCTCAGCCGCGCGCCGCCGCCGGCTCCAGCCAAGCAGCCTGCCCATGATCGCGCTCACCTCGGCGGCCGCCTCGGCGCCCGAGTCGGCCGACTCGATGAACAGCCGCGTCCGCCGCATGAGCACGTCCTCCACGTGCAGGGCGTTCTCGTGGGTGACCGCGTAGCCGACCTCCGCGCGCAGGTAGGGGTGGCCCTCGGCCAGCGGGCGGGCCAGGTCGGCGTCGGCCCGGATCGGGTGGAGCACTTCTTCGGCGAGCGTTCCGTACCGGCCGAGCAGGTGCTCCACCGCCGCGCGGGGCACCCCGTAGTCCTCGGCCAGCCGCCCCGCCGCGGGCTGGACCGCGGCCAGCCCGTCCGCGCCGAGCAGCGGCACCTGGTCGGTGACCGACCCGGGCACCTCGCGGCCGAAGTCGGCCACGGCGGCGTCCACCACATCCCTGGCCATCAGCCGGTACGTGGTGAACTTGCCGCCCGCGATGCTGACCAGGCCCGGGACCGGCGCGTCGACCACGTGCTCCCGGGACAGCTTGGTGGTGGGCTTGGAGCCGTTCTGATCGCTCGGATCGATCAGCGGCCGCAGGCCGGCGTACACCGCGATGACGTCGGCGCGGGTCAGCGGCTTGGCCAGCACCCGGTTGGCGGCGCTCAGGATGTACTCGATGTCCTCCTCGGTCGGCGCGGGCTCGGCCCGGTCGCCGGACCAGTCGGTGTCGGTGGTGCCGACGATCCAGTGCTCCGCCCACGGGATGAAGAACAGCACGCTCTTGTCGGTCCGCACGATCATCCCGGTGTTCGCGTCCACCGCCGCCCGCGGCACCACGATATGCACGCCCTTGGACATCCGGACCCGGTAGCCGGCCTGCACGCCCGCCAGTTCGTGCACCAGGTCGGTCCACACCCCGGCGCAGATCACCACGACCTCGGCGGTCACCGTGACCTCGCGTCCGGATTCCTCGTCGCGCACCCGGGCGCCGGTCACCCGCGTCCCGTCGGCGTCGCGCAGCATCCCGACCGCGCTGACCCGGGTGGCCACGACCGCGCTGTGCGCCGCCGCCGTGCGGGCGACGGTAAGGGTGTGCCGCGCGTCGTCGACCTGCGCGTCGTAGTAGAGCATGGCGCCGGCCAGCCGGTCCGGCGACAGCGCGGGAGCCCGCTTCAGCGCGCTGCGGGCGGACAGGTGCCGGTGCCGCGGCACGGGCCTGCGGGTGCCCTCCATCGAGTCGTACAGGACCAGGCCCGCCCCGACGTAGGGACGCTCGACCACCTTCTTGTACAGCGGGTACAGGAACGAGACCGGCTTGACCAGGTGCGGGGCGAGCTTGGACACCAGCAGGTCGCGTTCCCGCAGCGCCTCGTAGACCAGCTTGAAGTCGAATTGCTCCAGGTAACGCAGGCCGCCGTGGATGAGCTTGCTGGACCGGCTCGAGGTACCCGAGGCCAGGTCGCGCGCCTCAACCAGGGCCACCCGCAGGCCGCGCGACGCGGCGTCCAGGGCCGCCCCGGCGCCCGTGATGCCGCCGCCGATGACCAGCACGTCGAACCGTTCGGTCGCCAGCCGGCTCAGCATCGCGCCACGGTCGCGGGCATCGAGAGCGCCGTTACTCGTCATCACCCATCCCCCAGATTTCGCTATGGCCGCAGTTCTACAGTATGTACATCGTCAACCTACCCGCAAACCGTGACATGCCGGTGAACGGCCGTTAAAGGGAGATGGAGTGGCCGATTTCGTCGGGGCCATCGATCAGGGCACCACGAGCACGAGGTTCATGGTCTTTGATCATTCCGGCGCCGAAGTGGCCAGGCACCAGCTGGAACACACGCAGATCATGCCCCGGCCCGGCTGGGTCGAACACAACCCCGTCGAGATCTGGGAGCGCACCAGCGCCGTCGTCAAGACCGTGCTGAACTCGGCGAACCTGCGCACCACCGACCTGGCCGCGCTCGGCCTCACCAACCAGCGGGAAACCACGCTGGTGTGGAACCGGCGCACCGGGCGGCCGTACGGCCACGCGATCGTGTGGCAGGACACCAGGACCGACCGGATCGCCGCGGCCCTGGACCGAGACGGCCGGGGCGACGTGATCAGGCACAAGGCCGGCCTGCCGCCAGCCACCTACTTTTCCGGCGGCAAGCTGCAGTGGATGCTCGACAGCATCGACGGCCTGCGCGCGGACGCCGACCGGGGCGACGCCATCTTCGGCACGGTCGACACCTGGCTGCTGTGGAACCTCACCGGCGGCGTCTCGGGCGGCGTGCACGTGACCGATGTCACCAACGCCAGCCGCACCATGCTGATGGATCTCCAGACGCTGGACTGGGACGACGAGCTGCTCGGCTTCTTCACCGTCCCGCGGCAGATGCTGCCGCAGATCCTGCCCTCATCGGCGCCCGAACCCTACGGGGTGACGTCGCCCCACGGCCCGTTCGGCGCCCAGCTGCCGATCACCGGCGTTCTGGGCGACCAGCAGGCCGCCACCGTCGGGCAGGTCTGCCTGGCTCCCGGCGAGGCCAAGAACACCTACGGCACGGGCAATTTCCTGCTGCTGAACACCGGCACGGACCTCGTCCGGTCCGC
Organism: uncultured Actinomycetes bacterium; assembly: GCA_963800415.1. GTDB lineage: Bacteria > Actinomycetota > Actinomycetes > Streptosporangiales > Streptosporangiaceae > Palsa-504. Next base: position 104,694 of record CAWDBS010000081.1, on the reverse strand, counting down.
CAGCGGGCTGCTCACCACGGTGTGCTTCAAATTCGGCGCGGAGCCCGCCGTCTTCGCGCTCGAGGGGTCGATCGCGGTGACCGGCGCCGCGGTGCAATGGCTGCGCGACCAGCTCGGCATCATCAGCGGCGCGGCGGCCAGCGAGGCGCTCGCCGCTCAGGTCGACGACACCGGCGGCGTCTACTTCGTGCCGGCCTTCTCCGGATTGTTCGCGCCGTACTGGCGGGCCGACGCGCGCGGCGCGATCGTCGGCCTGTCCCGGTTCCACACCAGTGCGCACCTGGCCCGCGCCACCCTGGAGGCCATCGCCTACCAGACCAGGGATGTAGTCGAAGCGATGGAGCAGGACTCGGGCGTCCGCCTGGAGGTGCTCAAGGTGGACGGCGGGGTGACCGCCAACAACCTGTGCATGCAGCTGCAGGCCGATATCCTCGGCGTCCCGGTGAGCCGCCCGGTGGTCGCCGAGACCAGCGCGCTCGGCGCCGCGTACGCGGCCGGGCTGGCCACCGGGTTCTGGCGGGACACCGGAGAATTGCGCGCCAACTGGCACGAGTCGAAACGCTGGGCGCCGTCGTGGACTCCGGACCGCCGCGCGGACGGTTACGCCGGCTGGCGCAAGGCCATCCAGCGCACCCTCGACTGGGTCGACATCGTAATTACCCCGAACGGCTACGGGCGCGCCCCCCGGTACCCCGCCCAGCGGGTCCCGCACCGCGGTCGTACACTTCGAGGGGCTCCTGGGGGGGCGTTCGGCCGCCGGGACGTGCTCCAGGTTGAGGCGGATCCGGTACCAGCTCGAGCTGCGGCCGCGCATGGAGTCGACCAGGACGTCGGCCGGCTCGAGCTTCGGCCACACCGCCGCGTGCCGCTCCTTCCATCGCTCCAGGCCCGCCATGGCCTCGTCCTTGCTGGCGGCCCGGGCCACCTCGATCAGCGGCTTGGTGCTCTGCCTGCGGCCGGCCAGGGGGGTACGGGGGGGCAGCGAGCCCCTCCCAAGGGGGGTCCGGGGGGATGGGCCCCCCCGGGAGAAAGAGCGGGGGGTTTCGGGGGGTCGTCCCCCCGAGCCAACACTGCGCCGTTTCGACGGCTGCACCCGCGGAGCCTCGCCGGTCTGCTTCTCGTAGTGCGGCGGCCACGGCGCGTCCGGCAGGCCGGCCGCCTCGTCCCTGGCCGCCAGCTCGAGCAGCCCGTCCAGCGACCCGGCCGCCTCGTCCATCGCCGCCCAGGGGTCGCCGACAGCGGCGAACCGCGCCGCCGCGGTGCCGATCGTGTGCTCCGCTGGATCGCATGACGGCACTTCCGCCCAGGTCAGCGGCGTGGATACCCGGGCGTCTGGGACCGGGCGCAGAGAATAGGCGGACGCGACCGTGCGGTCCTTGGCGTTCTGGTTGTAGTCCACGAAGACGCCGTGCCGCTCTTCCTTCCACCACTTGGACGTGGCCAGCTCAGGCACCCGCCGCTCGATCTCCCGCGCCACCGACACCGCCGCGCGCCGCACCTCGCCGAACTCCCAGCGTGGCTCGATCCGGGCGTAGATGTGCATGCCGCGCGACCCGGAGGTCTTCGGCCAGCCGGTCAGCCCGAAATCCGCCAGCACATCCCTGGCCACCAGGGCGACGTCCCTGATCTGCGGCCATTCCACCCCTGGCACCGGGTCCAGGTCGACCCGGAGCTCGTCCGGATGGTGCAGATCGGCGGCGCGCACCGGGTGCGGGTTCAGGTCGATGCAGCCGAGGTTGATCACCCAGGCCAGCCCGGCCTCGTCGTTGACCACCACCTCGTCCGCGGTGCGGCCGGAGGGGAAGCGCAGCTCGACGGTACTCGATCCAGTCCGGCCGCTTCTCCGGTGCCCGCTTCTGGAAGAACGGCTCGCTCTCGGCGCCGTTCACGAACCGCTTCAGCGCCATCGGCCGCCCGCGGACGCCGCCCAGCGCCCCCGGCGCCACGGCCAGGTAGTAGCGCACCATGTCCAGCTTGGTAATCCCGGCCCGCGGGAAGAACACCTTGCTCGGATTGCTGATCGCGACCTCGCGGCCCGCCAGTTCCAGCACCATCTTCGGCTCAGCCACGCTGCCCCCCAGAAGCAGAGCCCCCAGGAGCAGCGCCCCCAGGAGCAGCGCCCCCAGGAGCAGCGCCCCCAGCAGAGTGGCCCCCCAGGATCTCGGCGAGGTCGAAGCTGACCGGCTCCTCCAGCTGGGCGTAGGTGCACGAGCGCGGCTCGCGATCGGGCCGCCAGCGGACGAACTGCGCCGTGTGCCGGAACCGCGGGCCCTCCATGTGGTCGTAGCGGACCTCGACCACGCGCTCCGGGCGCAGCGGGATGAACGACAGGTCCTTATCCGCGTTCCACCGGCTGGCCATGGCCGCCCGCGGTGTCCGCTGGCCCGCTTCGTGCTCCGCCCAGTTCCACGGATGCGCCTCGAAGGTGGTGACCAGCGGCTGCAGCTCGCCGAACAGCTCCTTGCGCTTCTCCATGCCGAACGCGCCGACCACGCCGACGCTGGCCAGCTTCCCGTCGCCAGAGTACAGGCCGAGCAGGATCGACCCGATGCGGTCGTGCCCGCTCTTGTGGACCCGGTAGCCGGCCACCACGCAATCCGCGGTGCGCTCGTGCTTGATCTTCTTCATTACCCGCTTGTCCGGTTCGTAGATCCCGGCGGTCGCCTTGGCGATCAGCCCGTCCAGGCCCGCCCCCTCGAACTGGCTGAACCAGCCGGCGGCGACCTCCCGGTCACAGGTCGTCGGGGTCAGGTGGACGGATGAGCCGGCCGCGGCGAGCGCGCCCTCCAGGGCGGCCCGGCGCTCAGCAAACGGTCGTTCGGTGTAATCCTTGTCGTCCAGCGCCAGCAGGTCGAACGCGATGAAGTGCGCCGGCGTCTGGGTGGAGAGCAGCTCGACCCGGCTGGCGGCCGGGTGGATGCGCAGTTGCAGCGCGTCGAAGTCGAGCCGCCTGCCCTCGGCGTCGGGGATCACGATCTCCCCGTCGATCACGCACCGCTCCGGCAGCTCGGCCTTGATCGCGGCTACCAGCTCGGGGAAGTAGCGCGTCATCGGCCGCTCGTTCCGGCTGCCGATCTCGACCTCCTCGCCGTCGCGGAACACGATCGACCGGAAGCCGTCCCACTTCGGCTCGAACACGTAGTCGCCGCTCGGGATCGCGTCCACCGGCTTGGCCAGCATCGGCGCCACCGGCGGGTTGACAGGAAGATCCATTCCCTCAGCTTACGGCGCCGCCCACTCCTCGCTGCGCTTCCACAGCTCGGTGGCAAGCGCGGGCGTCGCGACCCAGCTCGGCGCGCGCTCCGCGCACTTGTCGTAGAACAGCCCGCTGTCCTGTGCCACCGCCGCCGAGGTCGCACAGTACAGTGAGGTCGCTGCGCCGTCGGTGACGGACAGCATGCGCCTGGTGATGAGCGGGCGGACCGGCCACGGCACCCGCCGCCAGATGTCCGACGCGACCACGCCCGGGTGCAGCGCGTACGTGGTCACCCCGGTGCCCGCCACGCGCCGGGCGAGTTCCTGGCTGAACAGCACGTTGCACAGCTTGGAGACCGCGTATTCGCGCAGTCCGGTGAGGCCGCGCGCGGGCCGGCGCAGCGCCTCGAAATCGATCCCGTGCGCCGCGTAGTGGGAGTCGCTGGACACCGTCACCACCCGGGCCGGCGCGCTGTCGGTCAGGCAGCCGAGCAGCGCGTTGGTCAGCGCGAAGTGGCCCAGGTGGTTGATCCCGAACGTCAGCTCGAAGCCTTGCTTGCTCAGGCCCCGCGCTCCGCCGACGCCGGCGTTGTTCACCAGCACGTGCAGCGGCTCGCCCAGGGCCAGGAAGGCCGAGGCGCAGGCCCGCACCGAGTCCAGGTCGGCCAGGTCGAGCGGCAGGAACCAGACCGAATCGCAGCCGGTCTCCGCCTTGATCCCGGCCACCGCCGCCTCGCCCTTGGCCCGGGACCGGCTCGCGACGTACACGCGCCCGCCGCCCCGGGCCAGCGCCTCCGCCGTCGCGCGCCCGATCCCGGTATTGGCCCCGGTCACCAGGAACGTCCGGCCCTTGCCGCAGCCGCTCATCTCCCGGACTCCCTTCAGCGCCCTCCGACTCACCCACAGTGCCTCCCGAACGATGATCGCAGTGAGGCTCCGCCGAAGCCTCCGCGATCATTTAACCCGGACGGCTATTCGACCGGGATTTCCTTGTTGATCAGGGACAGGTCGATGCCCTGGCGGTTGCGGATGATGCGCGCGCCCACGAAGATGACGATGGCCAGCACGTACATCGCGGCCATGTAGACCAGCGAGCCCTTGTTGTTCGAGCAGTACAGGCTCGTTCGAGAGCCACTCGTACAGGTTGAACACCAGCAGGGCGATCGTGATGACCCCGGAGACCGGCACGATCGGCACGCCGAACAGCTTGACCTTGCTGGCCGGCGAGGCGTACCACAGGTCCGGCTTGCGCAGCGGCAGGATCACCACCGCGATGGCGCTGAACAGGTACGTCACCGCGATGACCAGGGTGGCGTCCAGCGTATAGGTTTTGAACGTCGAGTTGTACGCGTACAGCGCCGACAGCCCGACCGCGGGCAGCAGCATCAGCAGCAGCGAATAGAACGGCACCCTGCGCCGCTCGGAGACCTCAGCCGCCCGGTCGGGGAGCACGCGGTCGAACGCGGCGGCGAAGATGACCCGGGTCGAGGACAGGAACAAGGTTCCCACCCAGCCGAAGAACCACAGGCTGAGCACCAGGATCAGGATTACCTGGAAGGCGGTGTTGTTCACCAGCCAGCCCGCGAACATGAACGGGGACGGCCAGATGCCGAACGTCGGGTTGCCGCCGTTGTACAGCGAGTTGAGGTTCTGGTAGAAACCCCAGCCGACGGTCTTGTTGATCAGCAGCAGGCAGATGACCGTGATGACGACCGTGAGTCCACAGGCCGAAGAACATGCCGCTGAACACCCGCCTGAAGTCGCTCGCGCCGCGGACCTCGCCGTACAGGGTGGTGCCCCAGTTCGGCCACAGGAGGAAGGCCATTAGGAACGGGATCAGCAGCATCGTCGGCCCGAGCGGGCCGAAGCCGAGCGGCGATGTGGTGTAGCCGGCCTTGACGGCCGCGGCGTTGGTGGCCACGTAGGAGTTCTTGACGCCGAACAGGTCCTGCCCCTCCCGGTTGAATGCGGCGATGAAGTCGGCGTGCGAGTTGAACAGCAGCAGGATCACGATGACGGCTATGCCGACCAGGCCGCCGATGAAGCACCAGCGCTGGACCTTCGCGTACCCGGCCATGCCGATGGAGACCAGGAAGCCGGCCAGCACGATCGTGATCAGTGACACGATGAAGACGCCGTTGTGCGTGCCGAACCACGCCGCCCCGCCGCCGGGCCAGGTCCACTTGAGCGTCGCCCACAGCGGCTCGAACAGCTGCACCGCCAGGATGTTGCCGTAGATCGGCGCCCACAGCCACAGGATGAACCACCAGCCGGTCGCGGCCATCACGAAGCCGATCCCGCTGCCCAGGATCCTGGTCTGCCAGACGTAGTCGCCGCCGGCCCGCGGGATCGTGACGACGAGCCCGGTGTAGGCGATCACCAGGAAGGAAATCCAGATTCCCGAGATGACCACGGCCGTGATCAGCTGGCCCTTCGGGAACGCCGGATTGGCGTAGGTGATGTAGAAGAGCCCGAGCGCCGCGAAATTGGTCGCCAGGCACGCGTAGATCAGCGAGTCCCGGACGGACCAGCCGCGTACCAGGCCGGTCGCCTTGCGGAGGAAGAGAGTAGGTCTCTCCTCCCCGACTGCTCCTGCCGCCATGTGTCAACCTCCGGTTATCCCGATTTACCCGTTTCGTCAATCCCGGGTGAGATAGACGAGGCGGGAAGCCGTATCTCCATGTGCGTATTTGCTGGGTATCTAGCGTCAATATAGGGCTAGGGGGACCTGTGGGACTCCGGTTCGTAATGGTAGAAGCCTATGCGCTGCGATTTCCCGCCGGCCAGGCAGGCTCAATCTCAGCATGTGAGAGCACGTTACGATCCAGCGCCTCAGCCGTTCACCAGTATGTACCTCGTGACCTTTCCCTTCTTCTCGTTCAGGTCAAGAATGGCGCCCTGCAGTACGCCGTCGGTGTACGAGCTGCCCGGGTTCATCGCGAGGGTCCGGCCGAGCTTCTTGACCCCCTTGCTCTCGTGGATATGCCCGTGCACCGACAGGACTGGGCTCGTACTTGAGGATGGCTTCCCTGACCGCCTTGGAGCCGACCGGCTTCATGACCGCGCCGCCATGTGTCGGCCGCAGGTTCTGGTCCAGCGCCGGCGCCTCGTCAAGGCCGGTGCCGTACGGCGGGGCATGGAAGTTGAACACCGCCCGGCCCATGTCCGGTATCTGCGAGACCACCGCGTCGATCTTGGTGGTGAGCACGTCCTCGGGCGCCTCGCGGAACGTGTTCCACGGCGTCGGGTTGGTCCAGCCCATCGAGGCGAGGTGGAAGCCGCCGATGTCGAGCACCTTGCTTTCCGCGAAGCTGACGCACGGGGACCGCTCGATGATGTCGTCGATTTCCCAGATGTCGTCGTTACCGCCGTTGAGGATGCACGGGATGTCGCCGCCTCGTAGCTTGCCGTCGGCCATGTCCAGCCACCGGTCCAGGCCGCGGGTCATCTCCAGGGTGAACCTGCGGTCGACCGAACCGTCCTCCTCGTTCAGCGCGTCGAGTTCGTCGGGGGCCATCACCGAGGGGTAGGAGCCGCGGTCACGGATCTTGCGCTGGATCTCGTCGAGCTCGGCCCTGGTCTCCAGCCGCAGCCGCTGCCCGCCGAACGACACTTCCCAGTAGCCCGGCATGGCCAGGATCGGCACCAGGACCTTGCCGGTCACGTCCCCGCCGAGCACGACCATGTCGGCCTTGTAGAAGGCAGCGGCGTTGAGGAATTTTCGCCAGCAGATCTCGGAGCCATGGATGTCTGTGGCGAAGAAGACTTTCATCGCGGCGCGCCTTCCTTAATTGCCCACTGATCCCAGGAACCGGATCAGTGGTCCACTTCTTCGGGCAGTTCGTACCAGCGGACCCGGTCGCCCACATTGGACCTTAGTTTCCACTTGAGTCCCTTCGGCACCGTCTCGGCGACCTCGTGCAACTGCTTGGCCTGCGTCAGCGCGTCGAACCTCGGGTAGGGCGGAGCCAGGCCGGGCTGGGAGGAGAGCAGGTCGGGCAGCTTGGCCAGGTTGCCCGTGACCGTCCGCCACCAGCCCCAGTCGGCGGCGAGAACCGCGCCGAACCGGTCCGGGTCGATGGACGGGCGGGCGGAGTCCCGGCCCACCCGCAGCCCGGACAGCAGGTGGAAGATGTCGTGCGCGTCCTTGGCGTTGAGCTCGACGATCTGCAGCTTGGAAAGCAGCAGGTCGGCGGGGTCAAGGGTGATCGAGGAGGAGCCGAAGGACGGCTTGAAGTCCAGCGTGTGGCACATCGACAGCCGGTCCACCATGACGTCGACCGGCCGCCCGGACGGGGCGGTGAAGTACATCTGCCGGTCGCCGCTCAGGTTGTTGAACCGGCGGTCCGGCTCGCAGCCCGCGCTCTCCAGGTGCCCGGCTATCTTGCGCCGGCTCTTGCCGAGGCAGGCCAGGTCGATGTCCTGTCCGGCGCGCAGCCGGGGCGGGAAATCGGGGCACAGGACCCGGACTCCGAGGCCGCCGAGGATCTTGAGCTGGTAACCCGCCTCCGTCGCGCCTCGCACCAGCCCGGTCGCCTCGGGCAACGGGTCGCTGGCGGCAGTGTCCCCGAAGCCGCCGAGGCCCTCGTTCGGTGTGGTCATGCCAGGTCGCTCCTCGTCTTACCCGTGCCAGTTCGATGATGGTGAGTGATGGCCGTTCTGTCTAGTTTTCGGGTAAAGAATCCCACGTTGTGGGGGCAGGGGCAGACACCCAGTCCGTTCGGTCACATCACAATCGCCTGTTCAAATCATCCGAACGGACCTGGTTCTCGCCCGTCCGCACCGGATCGCGGTCCCGGCGGAAGAACTCCACCGGCTCCGGCGGCAGCGGCGTATTGCCCAGAATCAGGTCGGCGGCCTTCTCCGCGGTCATCATCACCGGCGCGTAGATGTTGCCGTTGGTGACGTAGGGCATCACCGAGGCGTCAACGACCCGGAGCCCCGCCAGGCCGTGCACCCGCAGGCTGGCCGGGTCGGTCACCGCCATCGGATCGGTGCCCATCTTGGTCGTGCAGGACGGGTGCAGCGCGGTCTCGGCGTCCTTGGCCACCCAGGCCAGGATCTCCTCGTCGGTCTGCACCGAAGGGCCGGGCGACAGCTCGCCCGCGTTGTAGTCATCGAAGGCGGGCTGGGTCAGGATCTTCCTGGCGATCTGGATCGCCTCCACCCACTCCCGCCGGTCGGTCGGCGTGGACACGTAGTTGAACCGCAGCGCGGGATGGACGCGCGGGTCGCGCGAGGTGATCTTGCAGGTGCCGCGGGAGTCGGAGTACATCGGGCCGATGTGCACCTGGTACCCGTGCCCGCCCGCGGGCTGCGAGCCGTCGTAGCGGATCGCGATGGGCAGGAAGTGGAACATCAGGTTCGGGTAGACCACCTCGTCGTTGCTGCGGGCGAAGCCGCCGCCCTCGAAGTGGTTGGTGGCGCCAGGCCCGGTCCGCCCGAACAGCCACTTCGCCCCGACCATGGGGCGGTTGCGCCACTTGAGCGCCGGCGCGACCGAGACCGGGAGCTTCGAGCCGTACTGGATGTACACCTCCAGGTGGTCCTGCAGGTTCTCGCCCACGCCGGGCAGGTCGGCGACCACCTCGATGCCGAACGGGGACAGCTCCGCGGCGTTGCCCACGCCAGACAGCTGGAGCAATTGCGGGGAGTTGATCGCCCCGCCGGACAAGATGAGCTCATCGGACCGGACCCGCTTGACCTTGCCCTCGTGCCGGAACTCCACGCCGACCGCGCGCGGGCCGTCAAAGATGATCTTGGTAGCGAAGGCGCGGGTGGCCACGGTGAGGTTGGGCCGGCTCATCACCGGGTACAGGTAGGCCCGCGCGGCGGACAGCCGCCGGCCGCGGTGGACGTTCCGGTCGAACGGGGCGAAGCCCTCCTGCCGGTAGCCGTTCACGTCGTCGGTGAGCTGGTAGCCGGCCTGCTGCACGGCGGCGAAGAACGCGCCGAACAGCGGGTTGGTGGCCGGGCCCCGCTCGAGTACCAGCGGCCCGGTGTGCCCGCGGAACGGGTCGTTCTCCTCCGCGGCCAGGCAGTTCTCCATCCGCTTGAAGTAGGGCAGGCAGTGCGCGTAGTCCCACTCGGCCATACCCGGATCCGCGGCCCAGCGCTCGTAGTCCAGCGGGTTGCCGCGCTGGAAGATCATCCCGTTGATGCTGCTCGACCCGCCCAGGACCTTCCCCCGGGCGTGGTAGATGCGCCGCCCGTTCAGGTGCGGCTCCGGCTCGCTTTCATATTTCCAGTCGTAGAAGCGGCTGCCGATCGGGAAGGTGAGCGCAGCGGGCATGTGGATGAACGGGTCCCAGATATAGTCCGGGCGGCCGGCCTCGAGCAGTAGCACCCGCGCGCCAGGGTCGGCGGACAGCCGGTTCGCCAGCGCGCTGCCCGCGGATCCGCCGCCGACGATGACGAAGTCGTAGGGATGAGCTGCCATGGGTGCTCTGCCTCCACTCGCTTCCGGGGCGCCGTTGCGGCGCCGCCTTCCATCGTCGCTCGTTCCTCGCTGCTCAGTCCAGGCGGCACCGCGGGCCCTTTGGCTCGCGGGCGCGCCGTCAGGCCTGGGTGGCGGCGTCGAGGTTCTCGCGCACGGTCTGGGTCATCTGATGGTCATTTCCTAGGTGGCGCTCGCAGTCGGTGAGAGCGCGTTGCAAGACCGCGACCACATCGGTGAGCCGCCCGGCGGTGTAGTAGGCGGTGGCCAGGTTACAGCGGGTGGTCAGGGTTTCCAGGTCGCCGGGCCCGAGCATCCGCTCGCTGTCGGCCACCGCGCGCTCGTACTGCGGGATGGCGTCGGCCATCCGGCGGGCCTGCTGGTAGGCCGCGGCCAGGGTGGACCGCGCGGTCAGGGTGTCCCGGTGATCCGGCCCCTGGACCCGAAGCCGGTCCGCGAGCGTCCGCTCGTACAGCAGGAGGGCTTCGCGCAGCCGCCCGGCGCTGCGGTAGGCGTAGGCCAGGTTGGCCCGGGCCGCGATCGCGTCCGGGTGGTCCGGCCCCGTGATCCGTTCCCGGTCGGTCAGCACCCGCTCATACTGCGCGATGGCATCCTTGTGCTTCCCGGCCGCGCGGAACGCCGAGGCGAGGCTGGCCCGGGCCGCGATGGTGTCGGGATGGTCCGGTCTGCGCATCCGCTCCTGGTCCGCCATCGCCCGCTGGTACTGCCCGATCGCCTCCTTCGCCCGCCCGCTGGCCGCGTAGGCCGCGCCGAGCTGGGAGCGGGCGCTCAGCGTGGTGGGATGGCCGGCGCCGAGCTTGCGTTCGGCGTCGGCCAGCAGGAGTTCGTACGCCGCGATCGCCTCCCGGGGTTGCCCGGCCGACTGGTAGGCCTGGGCCAGGCTGGCCCGGCCGTCCAGGGTGACCGGGTGGGCCGAGCCGAGCAGCCGTCCGGCGTCGGCCACCGCGCGCTCGTACAAGGCGATGGCATCGGCGGGCCGTCCGGCCGACTGGTAGGCGTGGGCCAGATGGGCACGCGCCGCGATGGTCTCGGCGTGCTCGGGTCCCTGGTTCTGTTCCCGTTCGGCCAGCGCGATCTGGAACACCGCGATGGCGTCGGCGGACTTCCCGGCCGCCTCGTACGCCGCGGCGAGCCTGTCCCTGGCCACCACGGCGTTGGCGTGGGCGGCCCCGAGCAGCCGGGTACTGGTGGCCACCATGGACTTCCAGTAGGTGATGGCCGCCTCGGACAGCCTGCAGCGCTCCAGCGACAGCCCGGCCCGGAACAGCAGCGGGTGGGCCTCCGGCTTCCACAGCAGGCCGCCGTCGGCGGACCCCAGCGCCGCCGCGCAGTCCCACAGGGCCTGCGCGAGCTGAGCCTGCTCGAGCTGTGTGCGGTCGATATGGGCCTGCTCCGCCCGGTCCTGGTCGTCGCTAGCCGGCCAGGTCTCCAGCAGCGCGTCCGCGGCGGCCAGCACGACCTGGTCCAGCTCGGCCGGCGGCAAGTAGGCCCGCACCGCGGCCTGCACGCTGGCGTGCATCCGCACCGTGCGGACCGCGCTGGCAGGGTCGATGGTGATCAGGCCGGCCTGGGCCAGGTTGTTGATGGCGGCGCGGACCATGTTCTGGTCGGCCCCGTTCGCGCCACTGGGCCGGCCGGCAATGTAGCCGCAGGCGGTCGGGCTGGTCAGCACGGCGCCCGGCACCCCGTGGTGATCAAGCATCGCGGTCAGCACCAGCGTCGGCCAGGCCAGCCCGGCCGGCGGCAGCTCGTGCGCGCACTCCGCGGCGATGGACCAGGTGGCCAGCACCGCCGCCGAGACGCCCGGCACGGCGGGCATGTGCGGGATCCGCTCGGCCAGCAGCGCGCGGTACTCCCGGCAGCCCTGCCCGCGGGCGCTCATCACCGCGGTGGCCTGGGCCAGCCCGAGCGGCAGCCCGTTCAGGTCCTCGCCCAGGTCCAGCGCCTCGATCCGCTGGTCGGGGTGATCGGTGAGCTGGGAGGTGACGTAATCCAGCGCCTCACGGCGGCTCAGCCCGCCCACCGGGACGACCCGCAGGTTCCCGCCGTCGTAAGCCAGGCCGGCTGCGGTGCCCTCGGCCGTGCCGCCCTGGAAGGTGCTGGCGGGCAGCCGCGTGGTGATCACGACCCGGCCGGATGAGCCTGGCCACAGCTCCTCCAGGTCGCTCAGCTCGGCGAGGTCGTCGAGGACCAGGACCCACGGCCGCCGGGTGCGGGCCAGCCAGGACACGAAGCGGGCCGCGGCGGTCTCGGCGCCCTCGTCCGGCGGGCTGGCGTCGACCGTGTTCGCCGCCTGGGCGAAGCCGGCGACGATCGATTCCCTGCTGGCGGCGGTCACCCAGACCAGGACCTCCACCGCCCGGCTGTTCCACATGGCGTGGGTGAACTCGACCGCCAGCTGCGTCTTGCCCGTGCCGCCCTGGGCGGTCGGCATCAGCTCGGTCTCCGCACCGTGGACCAGCACCACGGTTTCCCCGGGGCGCAGGCTGCTGGTCAGGTCAGGCCCGGTCTGCTGACGCGGGTAATAAGCATCGGCGAGCGGCGGCACGGTCCCGGACAGCAGCACTCCAGGCCCCGGACCAGCTACGGTTTCCGCTTGCTGCACGGCCATGATCGACAGCCTTTCTCGCCCCCTCGTTTCCCCGGCTTAGTTGAAACCGGCACTGATGAGCCTGGGCCAATCCAATCCAGGTCACGGCCCTGGGCGGGCCACACGGCCCGACGTACATGGCATGATAATCAGTTCTCCGCCTGATGGCTATAAGTCGCGAGAAGTCAACAGTATGCTACTGTGGCGCCAATAACTGTAACTATCTGTGTACTCTTCGTAGTAGCATCGCGCTGCGATTGTAGTGCGATCTGACTGGCTGTTTCCTGTTTTAGCCGGCTCCCGGCCGGCGCTGGCTCAGTTCCGGGTAACGGCCGCCAGGTTCTCGCGCACCGTCCTGGTCGTCGGGTGATCCGGGCCGAGCATCCGCTCGCTGTCGGCCAGCGCCTGCTCGTAGTGGTGAATGGCGTCGCTGAGCCGCCCGGCCTGCTGGTAAGCCGCGGCCAGGTTGGCCCGGGCGGTGATCGCGTCCGGGTGATCGGCGCCGGCGATCCGCTCCTGATCGGCCAGCACCCGGTGGCAGAGCGCGATCGCGTCCTTCAGCTTGCCGCCCCGGTGATAGGCCGATGCCAGGCTGGTGCGCGCCGCGATCACGTCCGGATGATCGCGGCCGGCCGCCGCCTCGGTGTCCGCGACCAGCCGTTTGTAGTGCTCGATGGCGTCCCTGGGCTGGCGGTTGGCCAGGAAGGCGGCGGCTAGCCGGTCCCGGGTGGCCAGCGTGCTGGGGTGCCACGCGCCGAGCAGCCGTTCCGAGTCGGTCAGCAGCATCTGGTACGCGGTCAGCGCATCCTTGCCCCGGGCGGTCGCCTGGTACGCGTCCGCCAGGCTGGCCCGCGCGGCCAGCGTGATCGGATGCGCGGCGCCGAGCTGGCGGTTGGCGCCGGCCACCACCTGCTCGTACAGCGCGACCGCCTCGGCCGGCCGCCCGGCGCTGGAGTAGGCGTGGGCGAGGTGCCCGCGCGCGGTGAGCGTATCCGGATGTTCGGGTCCCTGGGTGCGCTCACGGTCGGCCAGCGCGGCAGAGAACACCGTGATCGCGTCGCCGAATCGCCCGGCCGACTCGTAGGCGGCGGCCAGCCCGTCCCGGGCTGTCACCGCGTTGGCGTGCCCGTCGCCGAGCAGCCGGGTGCTGGTGATGAGCATGGTCTGCCAGTACGTGATGGCGGATTCGGCCAGCCCGTCGGCCCCTAGGCTCAGCCCCGTGCGGAACAGCACCGGGTGGGCCTCCGGTTGCCACAGCATGCTCACGTGGGGCCGGACCAGGGGACGGGCGCGGGCGGCGTGGCGCGGGCCAGCGGCCTGCGCCACGGCACTGTCGGCCGCCGATAGCGCGCCGGTGCAGTCCCGGAGTGCCTGCTCCAGCTGGGCTTGCTCGAGCTGGGCTTGCTCGATCGGAGCCTGCTCGAGCTGGGCCTGCTCCAGTTGTGCCGGTTCGAGCGGGTCCCGGTTCCGGCCGGCTTCCGGCCAGGCCTGCAGCAGCGCCTCCGCCGCGGCGAGCACGGCCTGCTCGAAGTCCGCGGGCGGCAGGTAGGCGCGCACCGCGGCCTGGACGCTCGGGTGTATCCGAACCGTCCGGACCGCGCTGGCGGGGGCGATGCTGACCAGGCCGACCCGGGCCAGGTTGGTCATGGCCGCGCGGACCATGCCCTGGTCGGCCGTGTCCGCGGTGCTCGGCCGGCCGGCCACGTAGCCGCAGCCGGCCGGGCTGGTCAGCACGGCGCCGGGGATGCCGTGCGGGTCGAGCATGGCGGCCAGCGCGAGGGCCGGCCAGGCGGCGCCCGTGGGCGGTAGCTCGTGCGCGCACTCCGCCGCCAGCGACCAGGTGGCCAGCACGGCGGAGGAGACGCCGTCGACCCGGACCGCGGACATATGCTCGCGCCGCTCGCCGAGCCGGCCGCGGTATTCCCGGCAGCTCAGCCGGCTCACGCTCATCACGGCGGCGGCCTGGGCCAGTGCGAGCGGCAGCCCGTCCAGGTCCTCGCCCAGGTCAAGGGCCTCGACCCGCTGGCCGGGAAAGTCGGTCAGCCGGGCGCTCAGGTAGGCCAGCACCTCACGGCGGCTGAACCCCCCGACCGCGGCGATCCGCGGCCCGGTCACCTGGGCATTCCACGGACTCTGGGACGAGCCCAGCCCGGCCTGGAGCACGGTCTCTGGCAGCCGGGTGGTGATCACGACCTGCCCGGCCGGACCCGCGGGCCAGAGGTCCTCCAGGTCGGCCAGGCTGGCCAGGTCGTCCAGGATCAGCGCCCACCGGCGCCTGGTATGCGCCAGCCAGCCGTTGAAGCGGCCCGCGGCGGCCTCGGCGGACAGCGCCTGATCGGCGACGCCGACCGTCCTGGCCGCTTGCGCGAAGCCGGTGATGATCGCCTCCCGGCTGGTCGCCGAGACCCAGACCAGCGTGTCGACCGCACGGGCGCCCCACAGCGCGTGGGTGAACGCCACCGCGAGCTGCGTCTTGCCCGTGCCGCCCTGGCCCGCGGGCGCGGCGGCGGTTTCCTCGCCGTCGGTCAGCACCACGAGGTCGCCCGGATACAGGGCCGCCCGCAGGTCCAGCCCGGTTTCCGGACGCTGGTGAAACGAGTCGGCGAGCGGCGGGACGATCCCGGACAGCCTCACCGGAGCATGCGGCGGCGTTCCGGTCCGCTCCGCAAACACGTCGACAGGCCTCTCCCGCGTTGCCTCGGCGGCCAGGATCAAGGTCCTGACGCGGCCGTTCCTCAGTTCCGGCAGGCCGCCACAACCGCGGTGATGGCCACCTGCGAACGCGATCCGTCCGCCGTTCCCGGGAGACTCGCCGAGGGCCCGGAGCTGGCGAAGGGCACCGTTCTGCACGTGCACCACAGTCCGGTAGAGGGAATGCTAGTGATGATCCCCGGGCATGACCATATGTTGGGAAAATTTAGGGATAAAGCCCGAATGGGACTTCCGAAAGGCCGTCGCGGCTCGTCAGGGCACCTGCCGTGCGGCGCCGTCGTAATGCCATAGGTGCAAAATCGCGCAGCACTGCGACCCCAGCCATCAAAGCACGGCATGATGGGCAGGTGACCGATAGCCAGCCGGGGAACCAAACCGATGGCTGACCTGGAGATCACCGAGGGCGTCGCGTTCATCACCCTGAACGCGTGGTTTTCAGCTATTCTCGGCTTCCGCTCGTCCACATGGCCGCCTGATTCTCCACAGCCCCGTTGCCTTCCTGCTAAGGCGAGTCTGTGATCGTATCCACAGCCGGTAGATCGTTTTCCCTCCTCATCCACAGGTTGTCCGGTCTTGTGCACATGGCGATCCACAGACCTGCGGAGGTACCGTGCTGGTTCCTGGGCAGTGCGTAAAGGAACCGGAATGCGCCGGGCAGGGGCTCAGGTAGGGGTTGGGGGTTTGGGGTGCGCGGCGAGGCGGCGGTCACTATGAGCACAGTCGGCGACACCGCGATCACTGCGGAGGTTCAGCACCGCCGCAGGGTTGTCGTGGACGTCATCCTCTTGCTGATGAGGAACGGAAACATCCTGTTGCGGGAGCGAGCCAACACGGGCTACGGCGACGGTGCCTACGAACCGCCGACAGGTCAGCTGGCCGATCGGGAAACGATCGTCGAGACGGCGATCCGGGTGGCCTCGGCCGAGGCGGCCATCGCCATCCGCGCCGAGAACGTGTCCCTCGCGCACGTCATGCACGACGTGTCCGGCAGCGGACGGATCGCCTTCTTCCTGACCGTGTCCGGCTGGCAGGACGAGTACACCTCGCCCGAGGCACGCTGGTTCCCGGTCGGGAACCTGCCCACCAACATGCTCGACCGATCCCGGGTGGCGCTGCGGAACTACGCCGAGGGGATGCGCTTTTCCACCTACCCGGCGTTCGGCCCGGCCGGCCCGGGCGGGGCCGCGCTGTTCAGTCCGTCTCAGGGGGCCGCTCCCTGGCAGGACGCCTTCAGCGCCTGACGCCCGGCGCGTGATACACCGCGCCGCGGCAGGCCCGGATAGGCTGGCCGGGATGGCCGAGATCCTGAACGCGCACGGCTCGAAGAACGACATCTTCGTGGTCGCGATGACGCCGCGCGACTTCGCCTCCGACGATGACCTGCGTGCCTTCGTCCGCCGCCTGTGCGACCGGGCCGGCCCGTTCGGCGGCGACGGCGTCTACTTCTACGACGCCAGCCCGCGGACTCTTCAGGCCTGGTTCTTCAACCCGGACGGCTCGTCCGCCGAGTTCTGCGGGAATGGTATGCGCTGCCTGGGCCGGGTGGTGCTGGACCGGCGCGGCGCCGACGCGGCCATGATCCGCAGCGGCCGGGCCGAATACACGGTCCGCCGCGGCGTCACCACCCCGGAGGGCGTCCGCCAGATCAGCCTGGAGCAACCGGCGGTCGACTTCAGTCCCGGGACCCCCGTGGTGGCCGCCCGGAACCCGCTGACCGGGGCCCGGCTGCCCGAACTGGACCCGGCGCTTGAGTTCACCGCCGTCACCATCCCCAACCCTCATCTGGTCACCGTCATCGACAAGTACGTCGAGTCCGACCTGATCGCGATGGGGGAACGGGTGGCGGCCCGCCCGGACGTGTTCCCGGCCGGCGCGAACCTGTCGGTGCTGCTCCCGTTCGAGCCCGCCGAGGTCTTCGTCCGGACGTTCGAGCGCGGCGCCGGGCTCACCGCCTCGTGCGGCTCGGGCATGGCGGCCTCCCGCGCGGTCTACTCCCGCACCAGCCGGATCGACCCCGAGCGCCGGGTCGTCGTCCGCAACGCCGGCGGGATGGCCACGGTGTCACTCAAGGTCCGCCAGGGCGGGTGGCACCCGCTCCTGGAGGGCAACGCCACGTTCGTCTACCGGGCCGAGGTCGACCCGGACGCGCTGGCCCGGAGCGTCGCTCTGGACGCGGAGCGCCAGGCCTTCGCCGACGAGATCAGCGCCTACGCTGCCCTGGACGAGCGGAACGCCGCGCGGCTGCGCGCCGCCGGCGTCCAGACCGCGGCCAGTCAGATCACGTAGCCTCGCGGGTCTCAGTGGCACGGCAGACGCACGGTGAGGACGCGGGGGCACACCGAGACACTGAGCGTCCGGCCGGGTGCGACGACTTCGCCGTCGACCTGCCGTGGCAGGTCAGCGTCCACGCTGACCTGAACGCGGCGGGCCTGGAAGCGCTCCAGCGCGGGGTCCTGGCGCCGGCTGCGGACCAGTACCCGGCTCGCCACCCGCAGCCAGCCCGAGGCGCCGGACGGGGCGAGGATGCCCACGTCCAGCAGGCCGTCGTCGAGGCTGGCCCCGGGCAGCAGGGTGAACCCGCCCGGCAGCAGTCCGGCGTTGGCCACCACCACGCACCGTGCCCGGCGCCGCACCGGCTCGGCGTCGTCGAGGCGGACGGTGAAGTCGCGCGGCGGCAGCGTCAGCCGGGTCACCCCGGCGGCCGCGTAGGCGACCCAGCCGAACCGCCGCTTGAACCGCTCGCGCGTCGCCTCCACGACGGCGGCGTCCAGGCCGATCCCGGCCATGGCGGCGAACCAGGTCGGGCCCGCGCCGATCCCGTCCGCGCGGGCTAGGTCGATCGTGCGGTCCCGGCCGCTGAACCCGGCGTCGACCGCCCGCCCGGCCCGGCCCGGCACGCCGAGCGCCCGCGCGGTCAGGTTGGCGGTGCCCAGCGGCACGATCGCCAGCGGCACCCCGGTGCCGGCCAGCGCCTCGGCGCAGGCCCGGACGGTCCCGTCACCGCCGGCCGCGAACACCAGGCTCGCCCCGGCGGCCACCGCGCGGCGAGTCAGCGCCAGGCCGTTCTCTGCCTCCGTGGTCGGCGCGAAGCACGGTTCCCAGCCGCGCTCCTCCGCCGCCGCCCGGCAGTGCTGCAGGAACCGCGGCGGATCGCGGAGCAGCGTCCGGTTGACCACGAACGCGACCAGGCCCATGCCCCATTCTGCGCCGCCGCCCCATCCCGCGCCCGCCCCGGTCCACCCGGCACGGAACCGGAGGCTGGTCCGCTTAGCCGGGAAGTTCTGGCCTAAGGCCTTCTTCTCCGCGTGCCCGCCGAACTCCGAGCGCATCGCGGACAGGATCTTTCCGGTGAACGCGCCCATGTCCCGGGACTCGAACCGCTCGTACAGCGAGGCGGCGATGACCGAGGCGGGCACGCCCTCGTCCACCGCGGCCAGCACGGTCCACCGGCCCTCGCCGGAATCGGACACCCGGCCGCTGAAGTCGTCCAGGTCGGGCGACTTGGCGAAGGCGGCCGCGGTCAGGTCCACGAGCCAGGAGCTGACCACCGAGCCGCGCCGCCAGACCTCGGCGACCTCGCCCACGTTGATCTGGTACTGGTAGGCCCACGGGTCGCGCAGCGGCGTGGTCTCCGCGTCGATCTCCCCCTGGTGCAGGCCCTCGTCGGCGTGCTTGATGATCGACAGGCCCTCGGCGATCGCGGCCATCATGCCGTACTCGATGCCGTTGTGCACCATCTTGACGAAGTGGCCGGCGCCGTTCGGCCCGCAGTGCAGGTACCCATGCTCGGCGGTGGTGTGCCTGGTCCGGCCCGGGGTCGGCTCCGCGCTGCCCTCGCCCGGGGCGATGGTCTTGAAGATCGGGTCCAGGCGCCGCACCGGCTCGGCCTGTCCGCCGATCATCAGGCAGTAGCCCCGCTCCAGGCCCCAGACGCCGCCGCTGGTCCCGACGTCCACGTAGTGGAGCCCGTCGCCCTGCAGGTCCCTGGCCCGGGTGATGTCGTCCCGGTAGTAGGAGTTCCCGCCGTCGATCACGATGTCGTCCGCCTCGAGCAGCGGCCGCAGTTCGCCGAGGGTGCGCTCGACGATGCCGGCCGGCACCATGATCCAGATGTTCCGCGGCTTGTCCAGCTTGGCCACGAAGTCCGCCAGGCTCTGCGCCCCGACCGCGCCCTCGCCGGCCAGCGACTTGACCGCGTCCGGGTTGACGTCGTAGGCCACGCAGCGGTGGCCGTCGCGCATCAGCCGGCGGACCAGGTTCGCGCCCATCCGGCCCAGCCCGATCATCCCGAGTTGCATCGGCGTGTCAGTTGGCATGGCTATCCGTCCTTCGTGTTGTCAGCGTGCCCTGAATCGGTCAGCGGGCCTTGAGCGCGCGGTAGCGGCGGATGAGCGCGTTGGTGGACGAGTCGTGATCGAGCGCTGGCTCCTGTGCGCTCGTCAGCTCGGGAATGATCTTGACCGCGAGGATCTTGCCGAGCTCCACTCCCCACTGGTCGAACGAGTCGATGTCCCAGATCGCTCCCTGGGTGAACACGCTGTGCTCGTACAGGGCGATCAGGGCGCCGAGGACTCGCGGCGTGAGGATCTCGGCGAGCAGCACGTTGCTCGGCCGGTTGCCTTCCATCACCCGGTGCGGCACCACATGCTCGGGCGTGCCCTCGGCCCTGACCTCTTCCTCGGTCTTGCCGAAGGCCAGCGCCTGCGCCTGCGCGAACACGTTGGAGGACAGGATGTCGTGGTGGTCGCGGATCGGGTTCAGCGTCTTGCCGAAGCCGATCAGGTCGACCGGGACGATCGTGGTCCCCTGGTGGATGAGCTGGTAGAAGCTGTGCTGGCCGTTGGTGCCGGGCTCGCCCCAGAAGACCCCGCCCGTGTCGTAGCTGACCGGGGTCCCGGTCAGCGTGACGTGCTTGCCGCTGGACTCCATGGTGAGCTGCTGCAGGTAGGCCGGGAACCGCTTCAGGTACTGCTCATACGGCATCACGCCGTAGGTCTGGCAGCCGAAGAAGTCCCGGTACCACACCGCGAGCAGGCCCATCAGCACGGGCAGGTTCTGCCCGAGCGGCGCGGTCCGGAAGTGCTCGTCCATCTCGTGGGATCCGGCCAGCATCTCGCCGAACCGCTCCGGGCCGATCGCAACCATGGTGGACAGGCCGATCGCCGATTCCATCGAGTACCGGCCGCCGACCCAGTCCCAGAAGCCGAACATGTTCGCGGTGTCGATGCCGAACTTCGCGACCCGCTCGGCGTTGCTCGACACCGCGACGAAGTGCCTGGCCACCGCGTCCTCGCTGCCGAGCGCCGACACCACCCACTCCCGCGCCGAGGTGGCGTTGGTCAGCGTCTCCAGCGTGCCGAACGTCTTGGACGAGATGATGAACAGCGTCTCGGCCGGGTCCAGGTCGCGGGTCGCCTCGGCGAAGTCGGTGGAGTCCACGTTGGACACGAACCGGAACACCAGGTCCCGGGTGGCGTAGTGCCGCAGCGCCTCGTACGCCATCACCGGGCCGAGGTCGGAGCCGCCGATGCCGACATTGATGACGGTCCTGATCGGCCTGCCGGTGTAGCCCTTCCACTCGCCCGACCTGACCCGGCTGGCGAAGCCGGCCATCCGGCCGAGCACCTCGTGCACCTGCGTCACCACGTCGGTGCCGTCCACCACCAGCGACGCTCCGGCCGGCATGCGCAGCGCCACGTGCAGCACCGGGCGGTCTTCTGACACGTTGATGTGCTCGCCGCGGAACATCGCATCCCGCTTTTCCGGCACGCCTGACTCCTGCGCCAGCGCGACGAGCAGCCGCATGGTCTCATCGGTGACCCGGTTCTTGGCGTAGTCCAGGTACAGCCCGGCCGCCTCCACCGCCAGCCGTTCGCCCCGGCCCGGGTCGCTGGCGAACAGCTCGCGCAGGGATGTGCCGGCGATGTCCTGGTGGTGCCGCCTGAGCGCCTGCCATGACTTCCGCTCGGGCAGTGGTGTGACCGCCATGTCCTGTCTCCTCCGCGTCGCGCCGCCTTCCCCCGGAATAGTTTCATGCCTTCGCCCGCGCCCGCCGGGATTAGTGCTGGTCGGCGGACAGCAGCCCGGCCGCGTGGTCGGGGACGTAGGCCTGCATGTCCCTGGGCACCCGGACGTACCCCTTGGCCGGCGGCCGCGGCGGCAGCTTCAGCGCCGGCTCCCGCACCTGGCGGTAGGGGATCGTGCTGACCAGGTGGGCGATCATGTTGATGCGGGCGCGCCGTTTGTCCTCGCTCTCCACCACGTGCCACGGCGCCTCGGGGATATCGGTGTGCACGAACATCTCGTCCTTGGCCCGGGAGTAGTCCTCCCACCGGGTGATCGACTCCAGGTCCATCGGCGAGAGCTTCCAGCGGCGCATCGGGTCGTCCAGCCGGGACTTGAAACGGCGCTGCTGCTCCTCGTCGCTGACCGAGAACCAGTACTTGCGCAGCAGGATGCCGTCCTCGACGAGCAGCCGCTCGAAGATCGGGCACTGGTGCAGGAACCGGCTGTACTCCTCCTTGGTGCAGAATCCCATGACGTGCTCCACGCCGGCCCGGTTGTACCAGCTGCGGTCGAACAGGGCCAGCTCGCCCGCGGCGGGAAGGTGGTCGGTGTAGCGCTGGAAGTACCACTGGCTGCGCTCCCGCTCGGTCGGGGCGGGCAGCGCCACGATCCGGGCCACGCGCGGGTTGAGGTACTCGGTCACCCGCTTGATCGTGCTGCCCTTGCCGGCCGCGTCGCGGCCCTCGAAGATGACCACGATCCTGGCGCCCTCCGCGCGCACCCACTCCTGCATCTCCACCAGCTCGCCCTGCAGGCGGTACAGCTCGGTCTCGTACAGCTGCCTGGGCAGCCTGTGCGTGCCGTCGAGCTGCTGGGCCGCCTTCTTGCCCGGGTCCTTGACCTTGCCTGGCATCGCCGCGTTCTCCCTTGTCCGGCCCGCCGCCGGCCCGCTGTGCTGGCCCGGGGGGACGACCCCCCGGAATCCCCCGCGATAGCATGACCGGCGTGAGTGACGATGAGCTTTACCGCCAGTATGAGACCGTAAACCTGTACCGTCGCGGTCCGGGGGCGAAGGTCGAGCTGAACCGCCCCGAGCGGATGAACGCGTGGAGCAACCAGTTCTCCCTCGACCTGCTCGCCGCGATCGGTGAGGTCACCGACAACCCCGAGATCCGGGCGGTCCTCGTCACCGGCGCCGGGCGGGCGTTCTCCAGCGGCGCCGACCTGAAGGAAGCCGCCGAGCAGGCCGGCGACGGCACCGTCGACGTGTACAAGATCCTGACCGAGCGGTACCACCCGCTGATCACCGGCATCCGGCGGATGCCCAAGCCGGTCATCGCCGGGGTCAACGGCCCCGCGGCCGGGATCGGGCTCTCCCTCGCGCTGGCCTGCGACTTGGTGGTGGCGGCCGAGTCGGCGTACTTCTCGCTCGCCTTCGTCAACATCGGGCTGGTGCCGGACGGCGGCTCGTCGCTGTTCGTGCCGTCCCGGGTCGGCTTCGCCCGGGCTGCCGAGCTGGCCATGCTGGGGGAGCGGCTGGCCGCCCGCACGGCGGTCGACTGGGGCCTGATCAACCAGGTCTGGCCGGACGAGGAGTACCCGGCGCGGGCCGATGCGCTGCTCGACCGGCTCGCCGCCGGCGCCACCAGGTCCTACGCCGGGACCAAGCGCCAGCTCAACCAGTGGCTCTACCAGCACATGGACGCCCAGCTCGAGTTCGAGGCGGGGATCCAGAAGGAGATGGCCGCCTCCGGTGACTTCGCCGAGGGCCTGGCGGCCTTCGCCGAGAAGCGGCCGCCCCGGTTCAGCGGCGCCTGACCTGGCCGGCCCCGGCGAGATCGTGGACACGGCTCAGCTCGAACGGGTCTACCGGGCCGAGGCGCCGCGGATCACCGCCGCGCTGGCCGCGCGGATCGGCGATGTCGGGCTCGCCGCCGACGCAGTCCAGGACGCCTTCGTCGAGGCCCTCGAGCACTGGCGGGACGCGCCGCCGCCCAACCCGGGCGGCTGGCTGGCCACCACGGCCCGCCGCAAGGCGATCGACCGGCTGCGCCGGGCCCGGGCCGGCCAGGAGAAGCTGGCCCTGCTGGCGGCGACGGAAACCGGCAGCGGGGCGGACACCTGCGAAGACGCCGGGGCGGCGGACGACGAGCTGCTCGGCATGATCTTCGCCTGCTGCCATCCCGCGCTGCCGCGCGAGTCGCAGATCGCGCTCACGCTGCGCGCCGTCTGCGGCCTGACCACGGCCGAGATCGCGGTCGCCTTCCTGGCCGGCGAGCCGGCGATGACCCAGCGGCTGCTGCGGGCGCGCAAGGCGCTGCGTGCCGCGCACGCGGATATGCGCGTCCCCGACCCGGATCAGCTCGCGGACCGGCTGGCCGAGGTGCTGGCCGTGGTGTACCTGGTCTTCAACGAGGGCTACCTGGCCAGCGCGGGCCGGCAGCCCGCCCGGCGGGACCTGGCCGCCCAGGCGGTCATGCTGACCAGGCTGCTGCACCGGCTGATGCCGCGCGAGCCCGAGGTCCTCGGCCTGCTCGCGCTGCTCCTGCTGCACGAGTCCCGGGCCGCGACCCGGTTCGACGGATGGGGGCGCCTGGTGCGGCTCGCGGACCAGGACCGCACGAGGTGGAACCAGGCGCTGATTCGCGAGGCCACCGGGCTGCTCGATCGCGCCCTGGCGCTGCGCGGCCCCGGTCCCTACCAGGTCCAGGCGGCCATCGCCGCGCTGCATGCGGAGGCGCCCGACTACGACCACACCGACTGGGGCCAGATCCGCCTGCTCTACGACCGGCTGCAGGCGCTGACGCCGTCGCCGGTGGTGCTGCTCAACCGGGCCGTGGCCACCCGCTACGTGATCGGCCCCGAGGCCGCGCTGGCCGAGATCACCCCGCTCGCCACCGAACTGGACGGGTACCGGCTGTACCACGCGCTGCGCGGCCTGCTGGCCGGCCTGGGCCGCGACGGCGAGGCCCGGGACGCCAGCGAGCGGGCGCTCGCGCTGGCCGGCAACCCGGCCGAGCGCGAGCTGCTCGCCCGCCGCCTGTCCTTCTGACCGCCCGGCAGCTACCCCCTCAGTTATCTGCCGGGAGCGTCACATCTCCACGACCGGCCGGACCTCGACCGTTATCCAGCCCCGGTCCACCCCGGGCCAGGTACTGGCGATCTCGACGGCCTCCTCGATGGTGTCGGTCTCCAGGACCGAGTAGCCGCCGAGCGCCTCCTTGGTCTCCATGAACGGGCCGTCGGTGACGCCGCTGGCGCGCACCGTCTTGGCCGTGGCCGGCGGCGCCAGCTGGTGCCCGCCCTCGACCAGCTTGCCCGACCCGCCGCCGCCCTTCTCGTACCAGGCCCCGATCTCGGCGTACCAGGCCTGGCCGTCCGCCTCGGACATGTTCCTGGCCGCCTCGGTGTCCAGCAGCAAGATGACGTACTTCACGTTGCCTCCAGTTTCTCCGGGGCGCCTCGCTAGCGTCCCTGCATCTGTTCCACGAACGGGGCGCCGCCGTTTCCGACAGCGTCGCCGGCAAGATTCATGCGTTCCGCCCGCTGGCGGTCAGCCTCGACTCCACGGTAAGAATGGCCTCGTAGCGCCGCTGGATGTCGGCGCGGTCGCTGGCCTCGGGCACCGAGCGCTCACATGCCCGGTTGATCATGGCCGCCTGCTCGAGCAGCACCCGGCGCTGCCCCTCGCTCGTGGTCTCGGCCATGATCCTGGCCAGCGCGTCGAGCAGCCGGATCATCACGGCCGGCTGGCCGAGGCTGGCCTGCCTGAGCTTCTCGAACGAGCGTTGCATCAGCCGGTCATAGGAGGGCTCGGGCGCGATGACCCGGATGTACCCCCGCTCGT
The DNA here is from genome assembly GCA_963800415.1 of uncultured Actinomycetes bacterium. Lineage (GTDB taxonomy): Bacteria > Actinomycetota > Actinomycetes > Streptosporangiales > Streptosporangiaceae > Palsa-504. The sequence goes on along the minus strand of CAWDBS010000081.1, from coordinate 79,887 downwards.
CCCGGTGCACGCGCGCCGGATGCCACTGCGCCACGATCTTGCACAGGCTCTCCCCGAGCCAGTCGATGCAGGTCAGGACCGTGAACGTATCGTTGATCGCGACCGAGAGCGCGCGGAGCGCGATCTCCACCAGCTGGTCGATGCCGAACGACACGTCCTGGCTGAGGGTGCGGTGCGGGCCGACGAGGTGCGCGCGGCCCAGCGCCTGGCGGATGCAGCGGCGCCGCCTCCGGCGGCCAGACCGTGGCGAACCGGTGACCGCGCACGACGAAGTGCCCGGGCCGGTGCTCCAGGTTGATCACCGCGTCCGCCTCGGTGGCCAGCCGCACCAGGTGCTGGTGCCTGATGAACTGCACGTACCCGCTGACCGGGGCGAGCAGCACGGCGCCGTCCGCCTCGGCCCGGGCTACCAGCCCGGCCGCGGCCGGGCCGGCCTTCGGGTACAGCCCGGTGTTCCCGCTGCCCTGCTCCCTGATCGCCTCGGCCAGGTCGGCGGCGATGCTCGCGATCACCCGCGGCAGCTGGATCGAGACGGCCGTGTGGTGGATGAAGTAGATGAGCACGGCCAGGTCGGCGACCATCAGCCCGAGCGTGACCGTCACGCCGATGTGCGGCACGAATTCCCCGTGCGATCCCACCCCGATCGAGGCGAGCACCAGCACCGCGTACACGAACGTCGCCACGAACGTGCCGAGGGTCAGCTGGGTGCCGCGGTCGCGGATGAAGTTCCGCAGCATCCGCGGCCCGAACTGGGTCGACGCCAGCGTCAGGGTGACCAGGATGATGGAGAAGACCACGCCGACCACGGTGATGATGGCGGCGGCGATCGTGGTCAGGATCTGCCGCGCCGCGTCGGCGCTTCCGCTGATTACCCAGCCCGGCAGCGCGAAGTCGCCGCGGTAGGCGGCCCGGTCCGCGGCGAGCGTGCCGGCGAACAGCACGATCGCGACCGCGACCTCGATGGCGGGCACGAACCACAGGCTGGTGCGCAGCACCTCCCGGCGCCAGTGCGAGCCCAGCGCCGATGAGAGCAAGCCGCGGTACATGACTGAAATCTTGTCACGTCGGCCGGCAAGTTAGCTGGCGGCAACAGCCCGTGCCACCGCGGGCCGCGCCCCGCGCCCGGAATAACTTCGCCGACGAGCTGCTGGTCAGGGACCGGGGCAAGCTCAGGCCGCCGTGGAGATGGTGCGGGACAGCCACTCCGCGTAGGACCGGCAGTTGTCCAGGCCGAGTTCCACGCCGCTGGGCAGGTCCGGGGCGAAGATGAGCGCGGCGGTACCCTCGAGCGCGCCGTGCAGCAGATCGGCCGGACCGTGCGCCTCGAATCCCAGGGACCACCAGGTCTGTCCGCGCGCGTCGACCTCGGTGAGTTCCACCGTGCAGGCCGGCTCGCCGGGCCGTCCCCGGACACCCGCGGCGATGCCGCCGCCGGCGAGCCCGAACCGGCTGATCCGCCGTTTCTTGCGTATCACCGTCCAGCCGTCCGGCCCGCCGCTGTCCCGGCCGGGCGGGCCGAACGGAAACGACCACTTCTGCCAGGACTGGACGCGGCCGCGGGCGCGGCCAGGTACCTCCAGCATGCCCGCCGTGCCGTGGTACACCTTCGCCTCGAGGGCCCGGCCCGCGCGGACCTTCACCGACAGCCCGCGCAGATCTGGATCGACGAGATAAGCGTCCTCGCGTGATTCCGTTTCGGCCGGGAACCGCCCGAACCATCCGGCTACCGCGGCATCGAGCTGGCCGGGCAGGAGCCAGCGCACTTCGAGGGTCCGGAGTCCTTCGATGACCGAGCTCCCGGGCCCGGCCGTCATGTCGGCTGCGCCCTCAGATGCCCTCGACCGCCTGGAGGCGTCCGGACCGGATCGCCTTGACGAAATTCTCGTAGTCTTGCTCGTTCTGGTCGGCGTAACGCTGCGAGAAGTCGGTGATCGACTTGTCGAACGCGTCGCTGGCGCCCAGGTAGGCGGCGATGGCGACGGGGTTGCCGGAACGGGCGTGGGCGCGGGCCATGGTCCACCCGCAGATGCGGGCGTAGAAGGTGAGCCCGATCGGCTGCATCTCCTCGACCACCACCGAGCCCTTCATGTCGCGCAGCTGGCGCCAGTAGAAGTGGCGGTTCACGTCCAGTCCCTTGGTCCAGCCCAGGTAGATGTCGCTGGCGGCCTGCATCATCCGCTGTCCGTGCACCACCCGGGCGCCGTGCTGGCCGTAGCGGCTCTTGGGCAGGTAGGCCTCGAGCACGGAGGCGGTCGCCTCCTTGATCTGCAGGAAGAGCGGGTCCTGGGCGTCGCGTCCCTGCAGCAGGACGATGAACGCGCGGGTGCCGACGCTGCCGACCCCGACCACCTTGCGGGCCGCGTCCACGATCTGGAACCGCTCGAGCAGGTGGCGCCGGTCGGGTTGCAGGGTGGCCCGGTAGGCGCGGAACTGCTCGTGGATCACCGGGACAACCTCGTCCGGGGACAGGCCGTAGGTGGCGGCCAGGTCGCGGGCCGGGACGATGACCGGCGGCTGGCTGACGATCTGGTACCGCCCGTCGACCAGTTCACCGAGCTTGGACAGGGCCTGCAGGCTGTCCCGGGTGTGCGCCTTCGCCGCGACCTTCCCCGCCCGCTTCTGCGCCTGCTGGGCCAGCTTCTCCTGCTCCTCGCCCTTCTTGTCCTTCTTTCCCTTCTTCGTCCCCTTGGCTTCCTTCTTCGTCCCGGCCACCGCGCTGCGGATCGCGCCCCTCAGCTCGTCCTCGTCCAGGTGGGCATACCAGATGTCCATCGTCGGCATTTCCGCGAATGCGGCCATGGCCTCCCGGTAGGCCCGCACCGACGTCTGCGTCGCCGCACGCGCGTCGGCCTTGGAGAATCCGTTGTTGCGGGCCGCGATGGTAAAGCTCGCCGCCATCCGCTTCACGTCGTACTCCAACGGCCCCGGCAGGGTCTCGTCGAAGTCGTTCAGGTCGAACAGCAGCCGCCGTTCCGGGGAGGCGAACAGGCCGAAGTTGGACAGGTGAGCGTCGCCGCACAGCTGGGCACCCAGACCGGCCACCGGCGTGTCCTTCAGGTCCGCCGCCATGATCTTGGCGGCGCCCCGGTAGAAGGTGAACGGCGAGACCATCATCCGGCCATGCCGCACCGGCACTAGATCCTGCTCCCGGGTGAGGTCCTGCTCCTCCAGCAGGGCGACGGGATCGGGACGGTCCGGGGCCGGGCTGCCACCCTGAGTGGCTGGAGGGAGGCGTCAGGTCACTGGCTAGCTTGCCCTTATCCCGGCGCTCTTCAAGACTCATATGCGCGACCTTGCTCGCGGCTTCATTTACGGCCACCGGTCCACCTCTCGTTCGGATCGTCCCTGTCTGTGCCGCTACGGCGTGTCGGCATTACGGCGTGTCGGCATTACGGCTGTCGGCATTACGGCGTGTCGGCATCGTCCGCCATCTCGGCGTCGCCGACGGCGATGGCCAGACCCATGGCCCTGAGGATCTTCCCGGCCGCCGAGACCACCCGGGGCGTGCCCACGATCGGGGCGATCGCGATCATCACTTCCCCGATGTCGTCGGCGGTTATCCCGCTTTTCTCGGCGGCGTCGGCGTTGGCGAGGTAGGAGGCAGGCGGCGCGTCCACTGCTATCAGGGCGGCCAGCCTCGCGAGCATGAAATCGCGCGGCGGAAGAGAACTGTGATCGACCGAAGCGGCGGTCAGATCGATGAGCGTATCAAGGACGGATGTGTCGGTAGTCACGGAGTCCCCCTGGGTGGTAACGGACGCGCGGACGGGCGGCCCTTGCTGGAGATACCAGCAGTTCATCGCGGTCCGGGCCCGGGGGCATCACCCCGGAGGGGTGATCTGGCCCGGGCGGAGGGCCCAGCCGCCGTGGGCCGGCGCCTCCGCCCGGCGGCTAGGTCACCCCTCGAGCCTGGTGAGCAGGGCGGTGCCGTCGGGGCTGCCGAGGCCCGAGCATGCGTCCCAGCCGGGGCCGGCCGTGTAGGCGCCGTTGTTCCCGCTGGTGATGTCGCGGAAGCCGGGCACCGCCGCGCCGGGCGTCACGCTCGCGTACAGGGCCGGCTGGATCAGGCCGAACCGCTGGCCGGTCCCCTCCGCGAGCCGGCTCACCAGCGCCGCCCACAGCGGGGCGACCGCGCTGGTGCCGCCCACGACCTGGGCCTGCCCGCCGGAGTAGATCTGGTAGCCGGTTGTCGGGTCGGCGTTGCCCGCCACGTCGGGCACACCGCGACCCGAAGCCTGCGAGGACCCGCCGGCCTGGGCCGGGACTCCCGCGTTCGCCTGCCAGGACGGCAGGGCGAACATGTCGCTGACCCCGCCGCCGCCGGCCCCCTCGTTGGCGGCCGTCTCGTTCCATATGACCTCCGAGCTGATCACGCCAGTGGCCGGATCCGCGAGGAGCTTGGTTCCGCCGCAGCCCAGCGCGTGCGGGCTGGACGCCGGGAAGTCCACGTGCGGCTGGCCGTCGTCGACGGCGTCGCCGCTGCCGTTGTCGCCGGAGGCCACGCACACGGTGATGCCCAGCGCGGCCGCGTCGGCCATCGCCGTGTCCATGGCGATGCGTCCCTGGGTGGTCCACGAGTCTTCGGACTGCCCCCAGCTGATCGAGATCGCGATCGGTGCCGGGGTGCCCCCCGAGGCCGCGGCGATGGCGTCGATGAAGCCCTGGTCGCTGTTCGGCGCGAAGTACACGACCTGCGCCGCGCCGGGCGCGGCCGCGCCGATGACGTCAATGTCCAGCGCGACCTCCACGTCGGCCCCGGTCGGATCCGAACCCGGCGCGTTGGCCGCTCCGTCCACGCCGACCGCGGTGATCGAGGGAACTCGCGATGCCCAGGCCGCCGAAGTAGGCTGGCGAGGTCGCTGGTGGAGAAACCGCCGCCCAGTTCGATGACCGCGATCGTCTGGCCCGCGCCGGTGGTCCCGGCCGGGAACTGGTAGATGCCGGCCACCTGGTTCGGCGCGTAGGTGTAGCCCGGGGCGGCGGCAGCGCGGGGCCTGAAGTGCGCCCGGGCCTGCGGCCGGGTGTCCAGGCCGAGTACCGCGAGCACGACGTCGGCCAGCGGGGCGGGCAGGTACAGCGGGCCCTCGCGATAGCGGTGCGTAACCATCTGGCCACCCGGACCCGGGCTGCTGACCAGATCCAACGTGACGCCGAACGCGCTGGCCAGCTCGCCGAGCTGGCCAGCTACCTTGATCCGGCGGGTGGCCGGATGGACCTGTGTTACCTCCAGGCCCAGGCTGGTCATCGTCTGGCGGACCAGGTCCACGTCGGCCGGGTCGGCCCCGTAGCGCTCGGCGAGTTCGTCGTGCGTCAGGACCGTGGGCCCTTCGACGATATCGGCGGGAATGTCGGCCCGGCGGCGCAGCACCAGCGTCACCTGGGCCCGCTCGGAGAGGTCCAGCTGCCCGGCCGGGGTGGCGCCCGCCAGCGGCGCGCGCTCACTGCCAGGCAGTCGCACAGGGGATGTGATTGGTCAGGCATCGTCAGCTCCCGCTCAAGTAGGTGCCGGGGGCAGCGGGCATTCAGCCCCCCGGGCGGATTCTTCCGTACCCAAAGCACGCACCACGGCCCGTTCGGGATATTTATGTGCCCCGAACGGACACCGATGGCGGTTCCCGCGAATACGGAAACCATGCCGGCCGGAGTCCCTTCGCCGCGAATGCGCCTAGGGCTCGCAGGTGATTAACCCGTAGCTTCGCGTTCCGGCTGTCATTGTTGTGGTATGCGAGTTGCGGAGGGGTTTGAGGAGTCGCTGTCGGCGAAGTTCACGGTGCTGTTCCCGCACCTGGATGAACGGCAGCGCCGCCTGCTGATGGGGGCCGAGGCCCGGGCGCTGGGTCACGGCGGGATCAGGCTGGTGGCGCGGGCCGCCGGGGCGCGTGAGGCGACGGTGGCGCTAGGCGTGACCGAGCTGGATTCCGGCGAGGAGCCGCTGGGCCGTGCCCGTCGGCCGGGCGGGGGGCGCAAGCGGGTGGCTGACCTGGACGCGGGGCTACGGCCTGCGCTGTTGGCTTTGGTCCAGCTGGGCAGCCGGGGTGATCCGATGTCGCCGCTGCAGTGGACAACGAAGTCGACCCGCCACCTAGCCGCCGAGCTGACCCGGCAGGGCCACGAGGTTTCGGCTGACACGGTGGGTGATCTGCCGCGGGAGGAGGGTTTCAGCCTGCAGGGCAACGCCAAGACCATCGAGGGCCGCCAGCACCCGGACCGGGACGCCCAGTTCCGTTACATAAGCGACCAGGTTGCCGCGCGCCTTGCCGCCGGCCAGCCGGTGATCAGCGTCGGCACCAAGAAGAAGGAGAAGGTCGGCAACTTCGCCAATAACGGAGCGGAGTGGGAGCCTAAAGGCCATCCGGTCCAGGTGAACGACCACGACTTCCCCGACAAGAAGCTCGGCAAGGCGGTCCCGTACGGGATCTACGATGTGGCGGCCAATACCGGCTGGGTGAACGTGGGCACCGACGGCGACACCGCGGCGTTTGCGGTCGAGTCGATCCGCCGCTGGTGGCAGGCGGTCGGCTCGCCCGGCTACCCTGCGGCGGACGGGCTGCTGATCACTGCCGATGCCGGGGGATCCAACGGTTACCGCACGCGCGCCTGGAAGGCCGAGCTAGCGGCGCTAGCTGCCGGGACCGGGCTGGACATCACGGTGTGCCACTTCCCGCCCGGCACCTCCAAGTGGAACAAGATCGAGCACCGGCTGTTCTCCGCGATCTCGATGAACTGGCGCGGCCGGCCGCTGACCAGCCACGAAGTCATCGTCGAGACCATCGCCGCGACCACTACCCGCACCGGCCTGACCGTACGCGCGCAGCTCGACACCGGCTCCTACCCGACCGGTGTCAAGATCAGCGACCAGGAGATGGCCGCCCTGCCCATCACCCGCCACGACTTCCACGGCGACTGGAATTACTGCCTGCACCCGGACACGGGCCAGGCGCGGGGGCCCGCGGAACCGGGGCCGCAAGCCCCCGCCGGATGGGACCGCGCCACACTGGCTCACCCCGCGCTGACCGGGCTGCCCCGCAACGACCTGCATGATCTGGCCGCCGCGCTGGCAGGCCCCTGGAGGACACAGCGAGAGCAGGACCGGAACCAGCGGCGCGGCAGCGACCGGCAACGGGCCCCCGGAGCCGGCCCCCCTCCCAAACTGACGCTCGCCAACCGGGTCCTGGCCACCCTGCTCCACCAGCACCTCGCTCTTCCATACCCCCTGCTGGCCCAGCTGCTCGGCGTGGACCGGACCACTGTCAGCCGGGCGATCCAGGAGACCCGGCCGCTACTGGACCAGCACAGGCTCGCCACCGCCGGACCGCCCGCAACCCGCCTCCACACACTCGCCGACATCTCCGCGTACGCCGCCAGCCAGGGCATCACGCCCGTGCCGGAATCGAAATAAGCGTGTTAATAATCTGCGAGCGCTAACTACTTGGTGCACGATAGGACGCCTGGGGCGTAGCTGCTGATTTACGGCGTGTCGGTCCCGGGAACGCGAGCGGCCGTGCGGAACGATCTCGATGTGTCGTCAGGATTGGTCCCGCACGGCCTTGTCGAATCGTATCTGGACCGGGATGAGCCGCGGCACGGCTGGCCTGGCTGATCGGGGAGGTCGCCTCGCCGTGAGCCGCCTCCGAGGAGGACCGGCTGCTCGCCCGCCGGGAGCACGAGCGGCTGCGCGCGGCCGGAGCGGGCCCGGGCCATGCCCTGCCGTTCACCGACCGGGTTATCGTCACCCTCGTCCTACCTGCGCTTCCAGCTTCCGCACGCGGCGCTGGCGGAGCTGTACCGGGTGCACCGGTCTACGGTCACCCGCGCGATCGGGGAGGTACGCCCTCTGCTGGCCGCGCGCGGGTTCGCCGTGCCCGGCGAGCCCGGCATCCGGCTGCGCACCCTGGCCGACGTGTTCGCCTACGCTTCCGCCCGCGGCGTCACGCTGCGGATCGACGGCACGGAAGTGCAGGTCAGGCGCCACCCGGGCGAACAAGCCGGGACGACAGGGCGTTCGTGTCGGGCAAGAAGAAGTATGAACACGAAGAAAGCCACCGTCATCACCGACGAGAAGGGCCGCACCCTGTGGGCCGGGGCGTTCCGGCCAGGCCGCATGCACGACCAGACCGCGGTCCGCACCGAGGGCATCGCCGACCTTCTTCCGCCAGTACCCGCAGGTCAAAGCCAAGGTCGATGCCGGGTACCGGGGGCTGGCCAAGGAATTCCCGGACCAGGTCCAGGCTCCGCCGCTGATTCGCCGAAGAAGAACGCGCCACCCGGAAGAGACCGCAGAATACGAGACGCAGCGCCACCGGCAGTCATCAGAGCGCATCTGCGTCGAGCACGCCAACGCCGAGCACAAGCAATGGCGCACCCTCCAGCGGTACAACGGACGACGCGAGCACTTCGACGAGACCTACGCCGTCCATCGCCGGCCTGGTCTCCGACCGCGCCGCGGAACGGTAACTCCAGCGAGCCAACCCGCCAGGCCAGCACGCCCCAACGCTAATCGCGCACCAAGTCGTTACCCAAAGCACGCACCACGGCCCGTTCGGGATATCTATTGACCCCGAACGGACACCGATGGCGGGTCCCGCGAATAAGGAAAACAGGCCGGCCGGAGTCCTTTCGCCGCGAATGCAGCCCTGCCAGCTCAGAAACGGCCAGCTCAGAAACGGCCAGCTCAGAAACGGCCAGCTCAGAAACGGCCAGCTCAGAAACCGCCAGCTCAGAAAAAGGCGTGCACCATATCGGTTACCCGGCCGTCGTCGCTCACCACCGGGATCAGCCGCCATTTGTCCAGCGTGGTGCACGGATGTGAGATGCCCAGGCACACCAGGTCGCCGGGCGCGAGCGCGGTCCGCTCCGCCAGCCGCAGGTACGCGTGCTGGTCGTTCAGCTCGGTCACCTCGCCGCCAAGCGGGGCCGGCCCGCCTCCGCGCACGGCGCGCAGCGGCACCGGCAGGCCCTTGTCGAATCCGGCGTCGCGGCGGCCGGCGCCGAGCAGCGCCAGGCCGGGTTCGGGCCGGGACAGCACCTGCGCCCACAGCTCGAGCGCGGGCCGCAGCGCCGGCCCGCCCGCCGTGCCCCCGCCATCCCGGGACGCGGGGGAGACGGTGCCGTAGTACCCGTGATCGTGGGTCAGGTAGGCGCCGCTGCGCAGGATCACCGTCAGCCCGGCGGTGCCGCCCGCGGTCAGCTCGCGGGTGACCACGTCGAAGTACGCGCTGCCGCCGGCCGTGACGATGAGCTCCTCATCGTCCCCGGAGCCGGAGCCGGAGCCGAGCTCCGGCGGCCAGGGTCTCGGCCAGGCGCCGGAGCCGGCGACAGAACGACGCGATCAGCTCGAGCCTTTCCGCCTCGCTCCCGGCGCCGATGCTTCCCTCGTATCCGGCCACGCCCGCCACCCGGAGCGTGCCGGTCGCGGCCGCCGCCTTCGCCACCTCGAGTGCCTGCTCGTCGGTCCGGCTGCCGGTGCGCCCGCGGGCGTGGCCGATCTCCACCAGGACGGGGAGCCGGCGGCCGGGCGGCCGCCGGCTGAGCACCCGGTCCAAGATGGCCACGCCGTCCGCGCTGTCGACGTAGCAGTAGGCCGCGAAGCCGGGATCGGCGGCGAGTTCGGCGGCCAGCCAGGCGATGCCCGCCTCGTCCACGAGCTCGTTGGCGAGTAGCAGCCGGGGGAAGCCGAACGCACGGTAGGTCCGCAGCTGGCCGATGGTCGCGACGGTGATGCCCCACGCGCCGCGGGCCAGCTGGCGGGCGGCGAGCTCGGGCGACATGGCGGTCTTGCCGTGCGGCGCCAGCGCCACCCCGGCCCGCTCGCAGTACGCCGCCATCGCCTCGACGTTGCCCGCCAGCGCAGTCTCGCGCAGGGTCAGCAGCGGGTAGCTGAATCCCGCCGCGTGCAGGGCCGGCCGGGCGGCAGCCAGGCCTGCCGCGGTCACCCCGGCCGCGGCCAGCGGCCCGGAACCCTTCTCGGTGGGTTCGACCGGACGGTCGCGGAGTGCGCGGAGCCGCTCCGCGACCTGCGGCGGCAGTGAATTCCTCACATCGCTATTGTCCCGCGGGGTGGTGGTGGCGGCGCCAGCGACGGCGGCGAGCCACTCGGCCGGGAAGAACCAAGGGTGACCGATTCCGTACCACTTGTTGCGGTTCGTGGCGCGCCTGGGTCATGATGAGGCTAGTAACCGAAGGGCCACGTAACCGAAGAGCCATCGCGAAAGGGTGCCGTGCCGCCGCGTGCCACGTTCCGCGACGTGTTCGCGGTCCGCGAGTTCCGGGCTCTGTGGTTCTCCGAGATCCTGTCGGTGACGGGCGACCGTCTCGCGCTCGTCGCGCTCACCCTGCTGGTGTACGACCAGACCAGATCGCCGCTGTTCGCGGCCCTGACGTACGCAGCCGGGTACCTGCCGTGGGTAGTCGGCGGGCTCTTCCTGTCCGACGTGGCCGACCGTCGGCCGCGCCGCACGGTCATGGTTGTCTGCGATGCGGTGCGGGCCCTCCTGGTCGCGGCCATGGCGGTGCCCGGCGTGCCGCTCGTGGCCCTGGTGGCGCTGTTGTTCGCGACCACGATGTTCACGCCGCCGTTCGAGTCGGCACGGGCCGCCATCACCCCCGACATCCTGCAGGGCGAGCGCTATGTCCTGGGCGCCGCGGTGTTCCAGACGACCTTCCTGGCCGGCCAGGTGCTCGGCGCGGCCGGCGGGGGACTGGCGGTGGCGTTCATCGGCACGCGCCCCGCGCTCGTCGCCGACTCCGTCACGTTCGCGCTTTCCGGCTTGTTAATCGGGCTGGGAACCCGGGCCCGCCCGGCCGCCGCCGAGCCGGATGCCGCTGCGCTGTCCCCGTGGGTGCGTATGCGTGAGGGGTTCCGGCTGGTCTTCGGTGACCAGGCGCTGCGTACCCTGCTGCTGCTCGGCTGGCTGGTGATGTTCTACACGGTTCCCGAGGGAGTCGCCGCCCCGTACGCGCGAGAGCTCGGCGGAGGGCCCATCGCGACCGGTCTGGTGCTGGCGTCCACGGTATTCGCGACCATGATCGCCACGCCGCTGTTCACCCGGTACGTCCGCGCGCGCCGGCGGCTCGCCTGGATGGGGCCGCTGGCCGTGCTCACCTGCGCGACGCTGGTCCTGACCGCCCTCCAGCCGGATCTTGCCATCTCACTCGTGATTTTCTCGCTGTCGGCTACGTTCGGCATTTACCAGATCGCGGCCAACACCGCCTTCGTCATCAGGGTGCCGAACGAACGGCGGGCTCAGGCTTTCGGCATTGCCAACATGGGCGTGGTCGTTGGCCAGGGGGCCGCCTTTGTGGCGGCCGGCGCCGCGGCCGCGGTGATTACCCCGGCGGCGGTCATTGCCATTTGCGGCGGTATCGGTGCGATTATCGCGGTCGTGCTGACGGTCAGGTGGCGTCACGTGTCACCACCGGGCGGGCGTCACGCGGCCGGACGGCGTCCCGGGCCCGCCACGACCAGGGGGTCGGTGCCGCTACGTGGTTCTGGGTAGCGGCAGGAGGGACAGCTCCGGCTATTTCGGGGTATTCGGGTAATTCGGGGTATTGCGGGGGGGTCAAGTCCAGGTGTCGCGCACGGGGACCGCTCCTCTCGGATCGTGCTGGGTGGATGCGACAGGGACGTCCTTAGGTCCACTGGACGCGCATGGGCCGCCCTCCCTCCGGCAGCTAGACAACGCCATGCAACAGCCTCCCAGGCGCATGCACGCCCGGTAATCGTGGCTTGTCAAACACCATTTAGCTCCTCTTTGCGGCGCGATGTATGCGAATCGGACGCAATAGTGTCCAAGATGGCTATAGATGGGTTAAGGTAGCTATACGGAGCTAGTCCTTTACGGTGAGCTGCCGACTAGACAGGAGCCTGTCGCGTCCCATCCGGAACGGTGGACCATGGAAGCCTCGTCCGTCACTCGGCGCCTGCTCGGGTACGCGAATGTCCGGGACTGGGCGTGGTGGCAACTTCCCCCGGTGCTCCGCGGCTACGTCGGGGCCGTTCCGGTCGCCGCGATCGCCATGATGGCGTTCGCGGCGTCGCAGACCGTGTGGACCGCCCCGGACCTGCTGAAATTCCTGCTGCTGCTGGTCTGCGGCATGGTCTCGGTCGCGGCCACCCCGCGAGTCGCCTACCTGAAGGCCGGCATGACGAGGGACTTCCTCACCGTCTGGGTCCTGCCGGTCGCGATTATGCTGCCGCCGATCTACGCCATGCTGACCCCGGTCCCGCTGCAGGTTCTCACCCAGTTGTGCGTGCACAAGGGCGTCGTCTACCGCCGGGTCTTCACCGCCGCCGCGATCAGCCTGACCTACGGTGCGGCGTCCCTGCTGTTCCGCGCGTTCCCCGACTCCTTCGCGGGCCCGTCGATCGGCACCGGGTCGCACGCCCTCACCTGGGTCCTGGCCGTCGCCGTGTGCGAGATCGTGGGCGGGCGGGGTCATCACTTCCTCATCGTGGGCGCGATCAAGCTGACCGACCCGGCCGTGCGGCTGGCCGACCTGGAGCTGAATCGCGAGGCGCTGCAGGCTGACTTCGCGGAGTTCGATCTCAGCGTCCTGATCACCGTGGTGATCGCGGTCAACCCGGTGCTCGCCGTCGCCTGCGTCCCGACCGTGCTGCTGGCCCGGCGGTTCATCATGCACGCCCAGCTGCTTGCCCAGTCCCGGATCGACACCAAGACCGGGCTGCTCAACGCGTCCACCTGGGAACGGGAGGCGGAAATCGAGATCGCCCGGGCCGTCCGGATGCGCATCCCGCTCGCCGTCGCGCTGGTGGACATCGACCACTTCAAGGTGGTCAACGACACCTACGGCCACCTGATCGGGGACAAGGCGCTCCGCGCGGTCACCGACTCCCTGCGCGGCCAGTTGCGCGGCTACGACCTGGCCGGGCGGTTCGGCGGCGAGGAGTTCGCCGTCCTGCTGCCGCAGGCGCGCGAGCAGGACGCGATCAGCGTGGCCGAGCGCCTCCGCGCGCACATCGCCGGGCTGGCCGTCCCGGTCGACGACGGGGACGAGTCGGCCGGCTGCGTCAAGCTCACCATCTCGGTCGGCGTCGCGTCCCTGGACGGCGAGAGCCGCGAGCTGACCGACCTGCTCGCCGCCGCCGACGCCGCCCTCTACCACGCCAAGGAATCCGGCCGTAACAGGACCCACGTGATCTCCGCGACCGCGCAGGCTCGCTAGCCGGCGGGAAATCCGCGCCGATTATCACAGTTCTTGCCCGGAATCGGGCAGGAATGTTGCCTAAGCTACTGCCCAGCTAGTAAGAAGTAGGCATGCCTGCCCCGGCGGACCCCTTCCCGCAGGATCTCGTGCGCTATCTGGCGGCCTCGACCGGCCTGCCCCAGCCCACCGCGGTCCGGGTCATCGCCGACATGGCGACGTACTTCAACGAGACCATCGAGGAGTTCGTCCGCCGGCGTCACGCCGAACTGCGGGGACGCCAGCACAAGAACGACGAGATCTGGCCGCTGCTGGCGGCCGAGCTCGGCCAGCGCAGGTTCGCGGCGCCGGCACTGTCGGAGCGCCAGCTCCGGCGCATCATCTACGGCTAACGCAATCCGGACAGGGGAGCTCGAGATGTGCGGAATCGTGGGATACATCGGCCGCAGGGACGCGGTGCCGGTGCTGCTCGAGGGGCTGAAGAGCCTGGAATACCGGGGCTACGACTCGGCCGGCCTGGCCGTCATCCACCGGAACCGGCTGCAGGTCACCAAGACGGCCGGCCGGGTCCAGGACCTCAGGGACCGGGTCGGCGACCGCTCTCGGGCCACCGTCGGCATCGGCCATACCAGGTGGGCCACCCATGGTGAGCCGAACGAGGTGAACGCTCATCCGCACACCGACACCGCGGGCCGCATCGCCGTCGTGCACAACGGCATCATCGAGAACGCCGAGCAGCTCAGGGACGCGCTCGGCGCCCGGGGCGTCAAGCTGGTCAGCGAGACCGACACCGAGGCACTCGCCCACATGATCGCCGCGGAGGCGGCCGACGGCACCAGCCTGGAGGAAGCGGTCCGCCGGACGCTACGCCACGTGGAAGGCACGTACGGCCTGGTCGTGCTCGACACCAAGAATCCGAACGAGCTGGTGGTCGCGCGCAACGGCAGCCCCATCGTGCTCGGCATCGGGGAGTCCGAGATGTTCGTGGCCTCCGACGTGGCGGCGCTGGTCCGTTACACCAAACAGGTCGTGTACCTGGACGACGCCGAGGTGGCGACGGTGCACGCGGCCGATTTCGTCACCGCGGCGCTGGACGAGCGGGACCGGCGCGGGCCCGGTGACGGGCTGAGCAAGGAGCCGACCACGGTCGAGGCCGAGGCCGGCGACTACGAGCTCGGCTCGTTCGAGAACTTCATGCGCAAGGAGATCCACGAGCAGCCGGAGGCGCTGCGCCGGGCGCTGCGCGGCCGGCTGGACGAGCGGTTCGCCACCGCCAAGCTGGGCGGCATCAACCTGGACGCGCGCCAGCTCAGGTCGATCAGGCAGGTGAAGTTCCTGGGCTGCGGCTCGGCCTATTACGCCGGCCAGATGGGCGCGGTGCTGACCGAGGAACTGGCCCGCATCCCCTCCGACGCCGAGCCGGCCTCGGAGTTCAGGTACCGCAACCCGGTCGTGGACCCGGATACGCTCTACGTGGCGGTCAGCCAGTCCGGCGAGACCCTCGACACGCTGATGGCCGTGCAGGAGCTGCGCCGTAAGGGCGGGCAGGTCATCGGCGCGGTCAACGTGGTGGGCAGCGCGATCGGGCGGGAGTGCGGCCACGGGGTCTTCCTGCACGCGGGGCCGGAGATCGCCGTCTGCTCGACCAAGGCGCTGACCAACATGGCGGCCACCTTCGCCCTGCTCGCCCTGCTGCTCGGCCGGGTCCGCGACCTGTCCTCGGCCTCCGGCCAGCGGATCGTGGCCGGGATGCGCGCCCTGCCCGGGCAGATCGAGGCGATCCTGGCCGCCGAGGAAGAGATCGGCGAGATCGCACGCCAGTTCGCCGGGGCCGAGCACATGTTCTTCATCGGCCGCGTCCGCGGCTGGCCGGTGGCCCGCGAGGGTGCGCAGAAGCTGAAGGAGGTCTCCTACGTCCACGCCGAGGCCTATCAGGCGGCCGAGCTGAAGCACGGCCCGCTCGCCCTGATCAACTCCTCGATGCCGAGCGTGGTCATCGTGCCCGCGGACGACCTGCTGTCGAAGAACATCTCCACGATCGAGCAGATCAAGGCCCGCGGTGGCCCGGTCATCGCGGTGACCAGCGCGGACCTGCCCGCAGGCCTCGCTGACGCGGTGGTCCGCGTGCCCCGCGGCGAACCCGAGCTGGAGCCCCTGCTGCTGAACGTCCCGCTGCAGATACTGGCCTACCACGTGGCGGCCAAGCTGGGCCGCGACATCGACAAGCCCCGCAACCTGGCCAAGAGCGTCACGGTCGAGTAGGGGCGGAGCGCCCCCCGGGGCCTCCCGCGCCCGCCCGCGTCTGGGGGCCTGCTCGCGCCCGCGAGCAGGCCCGGACGACGTCGTGTCCATGGCACCCATGGCACCCGCGTATATGCCGATTAAGACGGTCTGGTGTCGTTACGCGGGACGGCTTATCGGTGTTATTCCGCACTCTGAACCGTCCCGGATGGCGTCTGGCGAGTTGTCGCCATGATGCGAGTGCGACTATTAATAATGCTCAGACCCAGGTGTTCCGCATGGCCCGGCCCTCCTCTCGCGCACTCGTGCTGCGCTGGTGACAGCCTGCGGCGTAAGCACACCGTGGAATCGTGGCTAGTCAGTCACCATTAAGCTCTAACTCGCGCGGTAATGTGGCCGAATCTTCCGCAATGGCTAACTGAATGCGCAAAGATGAGTTAAGGTAGCTATGCGGAAATAGTCCTTTACGGTGAGCCTCGACTAAACAGCGGGCTCGTCGCGTCTCATTCAGAACGGTGGTGCATGCGAGCCTCGTCCATCACAGGCCGGCTGCCTGCGGGCCTGCTTGTCCGGGACTGGGCATGGTGGCGGCTTCCCGGGCTGCTCCGGGCCTATGTCGGCGCCGTGCCGGCGGTTACCCTTGCGCTGATCGCGGTGGCGGCGGCCTCGACCTCATGGTCGCCCGGCGACCTGGTGAAATTCCTCCTGCTGCTCGGCTGCGGGGTGATCTCGGTGGTCGCGACCCCGCGAGTCACCTACCTGCAGAGCGGCCTGGTGCGGGATTTCCTCACCGCCTGGGTGCTGCCCGTCGCGATCTTGCTGCCACCGGTGTACGCCATGGTGACTCCGATCCCGCTGCTGCTGCTCACCCAGTGGCGGGTGCACCGCGGGGCTGTCTACCGGCGCGTGTTCACCGGTGCCGCGATCGGATTGGCCTACGGGGCCGCGTCGGTGACGTTCCATGCGATTCCCGCGTCCTTCGCCGGGGGCACCCTGGGTACCGGGACGCACGCGCTCACCTGGACCGTGGCTGTCGCCGCCGCCGAGATCGTGGGCTGGCTGGTGCACAATTTCCTGATCATCAGCGCGGTGAAGCTGTCCGACCCCAGCGCCCGGCTACGTGACATCGCGCTGAACCGCGAGGCGCTGCTGGGTGACTTCGCCCAGATGGACCTGGGCATCCTCATCACCGTGGTGGTGGCCGTCCAGCCGGTGCTGGCCATACTCGCCGTGCCGACCGTCCTGCTCGCCCGGCGGTTCATGATGCACCCCCAGCTGCTCGCCAAGTCCCGCATCGACACCAAGACCGGCTTGCTCAACGTGTCCACCTGGGAGAGCGAGGCGGAACGGGAGATCGCCCGCGCGGTCAGGACCCGCAGCCCGCTCTGCATCGCCATGCTGGATATCGACCACTTCAAGGCGGTCAACGACACCTACGGCCACCTGGTGGGAGACAAGGCGCTGCGGGCGGTCACCGACGCCCTGCGCGAGCAGCTGCGCAGCTATGACCTGGCCGGCCGGTTCGGCGGCGAGGAGTTCGCGATCCTGCTGCCGCAGACGCGGGAGACTCAGGCGGTAGGTATTGCCGAACGGCTCCGTACGCACATCGCCGCGATGTCCGTCCCGATCGGCCAGGACGTCACGGCGGGCCCCTGGGTCAGGCTGACCGTCTCGGTGGGGGTGGCCTCGCTCGACCGGATCGGCCCCGAGCTTTCCGACCTCATCGCCGCGGCCGACGCCGCCCTGTACGTCGCCAAGCAGGCCGGCCGCAACAAGACTCAGCTCGCGACCGGCAGCACGCCACTCGCCCAGGTCATTCCGGCCGCGAGGCCGGCGCCATCGGCCTAAACCTGGCCGGGTAGGCGCCCGCTCAGTGGAAGGGCTGCGGCTCATCCAGGGCGCTGGCGCTGCCCGGCAGCGGCTGCTCGCACCAGACCACCTTGCCGTTCGCGGTCCGGCGGGCGCCCCAGCGCTGAGCGAGCTGGCGCACGACCTGCAGGCCGCGGCCGTTCTCGTCCTCGCTGTTGGCCTGGCGGAGCCTCGGCAGCGCGCCGGAGTTGTCGATGACCTCGCAGACGAGCGCCTTCTCATTGACCAGCCGGAGCGTGACCTCGCCGCGTGAGTACCTGACCGCGTTGGTCACCAGCTCGGAGACGAGCAGCTCGGTGGTGGGGATCAGGTCCTCCAGGTCCCACCGTTTCATCGGCTCGGTCAGCACCGAACGCGCCTCCCGCACCGAGGTCAGCTTGGGCGCGAGCGTCCATGAGGCATAGCGGTCCTCGGGCAGCCGCCGCAGCCGGGCGATGAGCACCGCGATGTCGTCGCGCTGATGGTCGGAGTACACCCCGTCCAGCGTGGCCTTGCACAGATCCTCGAGCGGCCGGGTCGGCGAGCCCGGGCCGAAGATGCCGCGCAGCCGGGCCAGGCCGTCGCTGATGTCCTGGCCCTTGTTCTCGACCAGGCCGTCGGTGTACAGGACGAACAGGCTGCCGTCCTCGATCTTGAACCGGCGGCTCTCCACCTCGCCGTCGCCGATGCCGAGCGGCGGCGCGGGCGGCACGTCGAGCAGCTCGTTGCTGCCGTCCGGGTGCACGAGCAGCGGCGGCAGGTGGCCGGCCACTGCCACCTCGCATTCGCCGCTGACCGCGTTGTAGACGGCGTACGCGCAGGTGGCGAAGTGCGGCTCGCGCTCGCCGAGGGTATGCATGAGCTCGTCGAGCTGCTGGAGCGAATCGGCGGGCGGCAGCTCGAGCATGGCCAGGGTGTGGATGGCGGTGCGCAGCCGGCCCATGGTGACGGCGGCGCGCACGCCGTGCCCGGCCACGTCGCCGACCACCAGCGCGACCCGGCCCCCCGGCAGCGCGATGGACTCGTACCAGTCGCCGCCGACCTCGATGAGCTTGCTGCCGGGCAGGTAGCGGTGCCTGACCTCGACCGAGGAGGGGTAGGAGAGCCCGGTCGGCAGCATGCTCCGCTGCAGCGTCAGCGCGGTGGCGTGCTCCCGGCTGTAGCGGCGGGCATTGTCGATGAACATGGCGGCCCGGGAGGCGAAGTCTATGCCGATCTCGCGGTCGTACGCGTCGAACCGGCGGAACCCCTCCTGCCGGGTGCAGGCGAAGAAGCCCAGCATGGTGCCGCGCGCGATGAGCGGCAGCAGCAGCAGGGACACCCCGGAAAGCAGCTTAGCCACGGGCTTGCGCCGCCAGGCCTTGGCGATCTCGCCCGCCTGGCTCTTGCTGATGGTCGTCTCGAGCACCGGCGCGCCGGTGTCCATGCACCGGTAGTACGGCGAGCCGACCGGGTAGCGGAGGATCTCGCCGGTCGGGAAGACCGCCTCCCAGGCCGGATCCTTCTTATCGTGACGCAGCGAGATCCGGCGCAGGGGCAGCGACCCCTCGGGCCCGTGGGACGGCAGCTCGTCATCGCCGACCAGGCTTTCCAGCAGCAGCAGGCCCGCCGCGTTGCAGAAGGCCGGAACGAGCGCGTCGAGCAGCTCGCGGGCTACGTCATCGATGTCGAGCGTGTCGCCGATCCTGGTCAGCGTACCGTCGAGCATCTGCCTGCGCATGAGCGCGGGATCGACGAACCGCTCGGAGTTGGGCGCCGGAATCCGGAGCAGGGCGAGTGCGGCCAGGCTGGTCCCGCCGGCCCGCATCGGATGGACCGTCACGACGGCCTCGGCCGGGATGCCGTCGCGGGTGTCGATCGTGAGCATGGCACTGCCCTCACGATCCGAACGGATGGCCTCGAGCAGACCCGCTACCGCGGCCGCGGCGTCGGCCTGCGGGCCGCCGTGCGAGTTCGCCTGCGCCTGGTCTCCCGGGGCGCCGTCTGCGTTCCGCTGGGCGTTGCCGGCGTGGGAGCCGCCCGACGTGAGCTCGATGAGCTGCGCGCCGAGCAGGTCATCCGGCGTGCGCGCCAGGATCTGGGCCGCGTTCCTGTCGTGCTGCACGATGCGCCCGTCGTAGTCGATCCCCAGGATCAGGGTCCGCACGGACGAGGACAGGGCCGGATGAGAGGCCTCCGGGGTGTCGGTGATCCCGGCCTCCTGGAAGTTCGTGCCGGTGATTGATTCACGGCCCCGCTTGGTTCCGTTACCAGGGGCCCGAGGCAACGGGGCACGGTTCGGTATGACACCGCCCTCGGGAGCGTTGGCCCCGAGAGCACTGCCTTTCGCCGACATGCCGGACGTCACGTGCGGTCTCCTGATGGCATCGCAGCTGCGCTCCTGTCAAGTATGAGCCACGGACGGCGCGTTCAGGCAGGAGTTCCGATGACTCACCTTTCTCCTGAAATGTCCTAATTTATGATTTATTGACGTAATTCTAGTAGACAAGTGTGCCTGAGGTGACTGCGAAGCGCGCCTGAAATGAGGATCATTCCGGCTTCGCGGCCATCTCGGCCCGGGATACTTAACTCTCCGAGTGCTTCCAGCTACTTAAGGTAGCAAGTCAGTCCCGTTCAGGTCAGGCGGGCCGCGGCCAGCGCGGCGGCGAGCAGCATGATCGCCCAGGAAGTCGCGCGCAGGGCCCGCTCCAGCGGCTGCAGCAGGGTATCCGCGGTGATCGGCACGGTCCGGCCGTCGCCGAAGGTGATGCTGCCCTCGACCCGCTGCGCCCGGCGCCTGATGTTCCTGGCCGGGGTGCTTAGCTGGCGCTGGGCCGTGGACAGCGCGAACGCGCCGGCCGCGGCCAGGACCGGCGCCAGGGCCAGCGTGCCGGTCTGCGCCGTGTAGGCGGTGAGCACCGGGAACGCCCCCCAGGCGGCGGCGAAGCCGAAGTCGGTGTGCATGATGCCGCCGAAGAGCTCGGCGTTGTACGCGATCACCAGCACCGGGCCCGCCACCATGTACGGGATCAGCGTCCAGCCGACCCGGATCACCCCGAACACGCCGAGCACCAGCGCGCCCAGCAGGCCGGCCGCGACCACGGCGACCAGCGCGGCGGACGGGATGGCGGTCCGCAGCGGACGGTCGCGCAGTTCGTCGAGCGCGTGCGCGGCCAGCCCGACCGCGAGGAAGAACGCGAGCACGGTCGCGATCATGTTGATGACCAGCACCTGCGGCGCGAGCGCGGCGCCGATCACCGCATAGGACAGGTGCCAGGCCGTGTACGGCGGATGCAGCAGCGTCCACCAGTCCCGCCAGGCGCCCGGCCGGGCAGCGTAATACGCCGGCCGGGCGGCCGGGTCCACCTCGGTGTCGGCCGGGGGGAACGCCCCCCCCGCACCCCCCTGCTCAGAGCCGGGCACGCTTGCCCCACATGACGAGGCCGCCGCCGAGGCTCATGACCCGGGTCCCGACGTCGGTCAGGCCGGCCTTCTCCCAGGCCTGCACCGTCCAGGCGACCGGGTACCTGCGGTAGTGCGCGGAGATGTTGGGGCCGAGGAAGCGGCCCACCCGGAACCACTCCCGGCCGCCGAGCAGCAGGCCGCCGGCCGGCAGCACCGTCCGGGTGTATGCCCACCAGGCCGGATGCCACAGCGGCCCGGCCGGTACGCAGAACTCCAGGCTGGCCATGGTCCCGCCCGGCTTGAGCACGCGGGCCAGCTCGGCCAGCGTGGCCTGCGGGTCCCGCACGTACCTGAGCAGGTAGGTGAACGTCAGCGCGTCGACGCTGGCGTCGGGGAAGGGCAGCTGCTCGGCCCGGCCGGCCGCCAGCGAGATCCTGTCCCGCAGGCCGGCCGCGGCCACCCGGCGCCGCCCCTGGCGCAGCATCGGTTCGGTCAGGTCCACGCCCACCACCCGGGCCCGCCCGTGCTCGCGAGCATTGCGCGCGGCGAGCTGCAGCGCCACGCCGGCCGTCCCGGACGCGACGTCCAGGATCACGCCGTCAGCCGGGATGACGTGGCCGACCATTTCGGCCCGCCACTGCCCGTTCTGCCCGAACGAAAGAAGCTCGGCGAGCCGGTCGTACCGGGCGGGCAGCCCGTCGAACAGCTCACGCGCGAAGCGATTGGGGTCTTCGGGCATGGGGTCTCCTGGGGCTCCAGCGTGCCACGGTGCTTATGCTGTATCCACCGTAACGCCGGACGCCTGTCCCCGGTTCAGGGCTTCGCCCCCGGTTCAGGCCGGCGGCAGCGCCGCCCTGATCTTCTCGGCGTACGCCTCGGCCGGGTGCTCGTCGTCGTACGGATGCCGCGGCCCCAGCCAGAACCGCAGGCCATCGCGCTTGTTCCGGGGGATCACATGCAGGTGCAGGTGCGGCACGGACTGGCTCACCACGTTGTTGACCAGGATCATCGACCCGTCGGCGCCCAGGCCGTCCTCGACCGCGCGCTCCAGCCGCTGAGCCGTGGTGAAGAACCCAGGCACCTGGTCGGCGGGCAGGTCGCTGAGCAGCCGCACGTGCCGCTTCGGCGCGAGCAGCGTGTGCCCGCGGAAGAGCGGCCGGTGATCAAGGAACGCGATCAGCTGCCCGGTCTCCAGGACGGTCACCGCCTGCTGCTCGCCGCGGATGATGGCGCAGAAAACACAGGTTGCTGGCATCAGGCGTGAGCCTACCGCCTCCGGTTCCGTGATTATCATGATCCCGAACGGCCCGGCCCCGGGCCCGGCCGGACGGCCTCCGCCCTGGCCTCCGCCCTGGCCGTCGTCCATGCCGTCCACGGGCAGCACCACGCCGCGGCGCATCGTCGCGACGGTCGCCCGGGCGGCGTCGGCGGCGTGCTTAAATTTCGGCGATACCCCTCGCTGGCGCGGGCCGGTCACTGGCTCAGGGTGGTGTTCTGGCCGGCCGCGGTGATCCGGAGCCCCTGCTGGGTGACGCTGATGCTCTGGATCGTCACTCCCGCCGGGAGCTTGGGGATGCTGATGGTGAAGTCCGCCAGGCTGCCAAGGACGTCGGCCGGTACCCCCCCGAAGTCGGTGACCTTAACGTTGATCTTGTTGCTTCCGACCTGGGTGACCTTGGCGGTGGCCGAGCTGCTGAAGCCCAGGATGTCGATGCTCGCCTTGATCTGGTTCGGTCCGTCAGGTGCCAGCGTGATGCCTTGCGGGATGCCGCCCGCATTCCCGAGGGCGGTGAAGGTGACCAGTGCCGTGGCGTTGAACTGGTCGATTGTCGCGCTGTTGAGCCCGTGGATATGCATCCCGTGCAGCGTGGCGGTCAGGCTGGCGATCTCGAGCTCGCCGCCTGGCCCCGCGGTCTCGTTGCTCGCGTTGATGTTGACGGTACGGAAATCGCGGGCGGCCAGCTGGGTCAGGAACGGGAACCCCTGGATGGTCACGTGCGGCTTGCCGGACAGGGCCAGCGACGACTGAACCTGGCTGGCCATCTGGTCCTCGGTATAGGCCTTGGCGGCGCGGTCGCCGACCACCAGCACCACGATGATCACGATCAGGGTGATGAGCGGCCACCGGCGCCGTCGGCGCACCCGGGGCGCCCGGCCCCTGGTAGCCCTGCGCCCCAGGGAAGCCCTGGCTAGCCGGATAGCCCTGCGTCCCCGGAGGTCCCTGATAGCCCTGGTTCCCGGGGTAGTTCTGATCGTGCCGGTATCCCTGGCCAGCCCCCTGCCGCCGGGCCGGGAAAGCCTGACCGGACGGGACACCCTGGCTCTCCGGGAAACCCTGGCCGGACGGGAAACCCGGACCGGACTGGAAACCCTGACCGGACTGGAAACCCTGGCCAGGCGGGGACCCCTGGGTCGTCGGGTACTGCCGCGTCGCCTGGGAATCCTGGGAATCCTGGGACCCCTGGTTCGTAGGAAGATCCTGCGTCCCCTGGGCATCTTGATGGTCCTGGTGACCCTGGTCTCTCTTGGGGCCTTGCGGCTGCTGCCACCACTCAGGGCCAGGCTTGGTCGGGATCGGAGCTCATGCCGCGTTCCCCACGGTGCGGGAAATGATGACCATATCCCCATCCCCGCAATATGCACTTACGACCATCATTCCCACCTCTGGGGTACCACTTAGTTACCGGGGATAACAGTGAGTCACATGTGCCGTATAGCGCGGGTGTGGCTCGGGTTCAACGCTCAATTCAGACGCGGTGCCGTTCAGACGCAGTGCCGGACGTTCCAGTATCAGGGTGTCCGCCTCCCAATATGTCAAAACGCGCGGTCAACCTGAATGGTTCTCGTGATTCCCGTTTACCCGCGTCGGCCCTACACTGTGTAAGCATGCCACCCGAGAGTTTTGACTGGTCTGACCGTCGGCCGCCGCAGGCCAGTCCTTCCTCAGCCGGGCTCGCCGAGGCTGCGCCTCCGCCGGGCGCGGCCGCCGCCCCGCCTGTCCCGTCCGACCTCGTGGTACGGACCAGGCGCTCGGATCATCAACTGACCGCCGGGACCACGTACCACATCGGCCGGGACCCCAAGTCCGACATCGTCATGACCGACTCGCGCGTGTCGTGGCAGCATGGGGTGCTGCGGGTCGACGGCGACGGCTGGGTCATCGAGGATCTCGACAGCACCAACGGGACGTTCCTCGGTCTGCAGCGGCTGGACCGGATCGAGATCAGCGCGGACTGCGTGGTGCGGCTGGGAAACCCGGACGACGGCCCGGTCCTGCGCTGCATGCCCCAGGTGCCCGCGGCCGCGGCCCCGCCGCCCGCCGCCCCCCCGCTCGATCATCCTGGCACCGCCTTGTCGGCCTCTCCCGTTCCGCCCGCTGCGGCGCCGTCGGCCCCGCCCGCCCCGGAACCCGCCCCGGGGCACGACTCCGAGTCCTGGTGGCAGCCGGCCCCGGAGGCCGCGCCCGCGCCCGAGCCCGTCGCGCCGTACGAGCCTCCCGCGCCGTACGAGCCTCCCGCGCCGCGCGAGCATGCCCCGCGGCACGCCGCGGCCGCGGCGCCGGTCCAGCCTGCCCCGCCGGTCCAGCCTGCCCCGCCGGTCACGCCGGACCTGCTGCCGAGCGTGGACCGCAGGCCCACCTCGCGGATGCCGCTGCCTGCCAAGGCCATGCGCATCGGCCGCGGGCCCGACAATGACCTGGTCCTTTCCGACCTCAATGTGTCGCGGCACCACGCGGAATTGCGCAAGTCACCCACCGGCAGCTACGAGATCGTCGACCTCGACAGCCATAACGGGACTTTTGTCAACGGCCAGCAGGTTTCCAGGCAGATCCTGACCGAACGGGACCTCGTCAGCATCGGGAGCTCCACGTTCCGGCTCAAGGACGGCGAGCTCATCCAGTTCGTCGACGACGGCCTGATCACCTTCACGGCCCAGGACCTGGTGGTGAAGGTGTCGGGCGGCAAGGTGCTGCTGGACCGGGTCACGTTCCCGATCCCGGAGAAGTCGCTGGTCGGCGTCATCGGTCCCAGCGGCGCGGGCAAGTCGACGCTGCTCGGCGCGCTGACCGGCATGCGCCCGGCGGACACCGGCACCGTGCTCTACGACAACCGGGACTTGTACCAGAACTACAACGAGCTCCGGTACCGGATCGGCCTGGTCCCGCAGGAAAGCGTCCTGCACACCCAGCTGACCGCCCGCCGTGCGCTGCAGTACTCGGCCGAGCTCCGCTTCCCGGCCGACACCAAGCCCGCCGAGCGGGACGTCCGGGTCGACGAGGTGATGAATGAGCTCGGCCTGACCAAGCACGCCAACACGCGCGCGGACCGGCTGTCCGGCGGGCAGCTCAAGCGGGTCAACGTGGCGCAGGAACTGCTGACCAAGCCGTCGCTGCTGTTCCTGGACGAGCCGACCTCCGGCCTGGATCCCGGCCTGGACAAGTCGGTCATGGAGCAGATGCGCGACCTGGCCCACGACGGCCGGACCGTCATCGTGGTCACGCACAGCGTCGCCAACCTGGACACCTGCGACCGGCTGCTGGTCCTGGTGCCCGGCGGGAAGGTGGCCTTCTACGGCCCGCCCGACGAGGGCCTCAGCTACTTCGGCGAGCCCGGCTGGGCCGAGGTGTTCCAGGCCTTCGAGGCCTACCCGGATCGTGACTGGGCAGGCGAGTTCGCCGCCTCGCCCGCCTACGCGCAGTACGTACTCGGTCGGCCGCGCCCGGCGCCTGCACCCAACGAACAGGAGCTCGCGGCCGCGCCGCCGCCGCAGCGGCGCGGCGCGCTGCGGCAGATGACCACGCTGACCCGCCGGTACGTGCGGGTGATTGCGTCCGACCGCGGCTACCTGACGTTCATGGTCCTGCTGCCCATCATCTTGGGCGCGCTGATTCGCCTGATACCGACCAGCCCCGACGGCCTGGCGGGTCCGCCCGGCAAGAACAACGAAATAGCAACACTGCTGCTGATCTTGGTCATCTGCGCCTGTCTGTCGGGCACGGCGAGCTCGATCAGGGAACTGGTCAAGGAACGCCCGATCTATATCAGGGAACGAGCGGCCGGCCTTTCGTCCGGTGCCTACCTGTTTTCCAAGCTGCTGGTGCTCGGCGTGATCAGCATCGTGCAGTCCTTCCTGCTCGTGCTGCTCGGGGTGGCCGGGCGTAGCCCGATGCCCGCCCACGGCGCCTTCCTGACCGGCGCCCCGCTCATTGAGATCATGCTCGGCATCGCCGTGCTCGCTGCCGCCTCGATGTGCCTCGGCCTGCTGGTGTCCGCCCTGGTGAGCACGTCGGAGAAGGCGATGCCCTTCTTGGTGCTGCTCACCATGGCCCAGGTCATCCTGTCCGGCGGCGTGCTGCTGCTGACGAGCCCACTCACGTACCTCGCGGCGATAGCGCCGTCCCGCTGGGGCTACGCCGCGGTGGCAACGACCGTCAACTACGACAAGATCAGCCCTCCTGCCGTGTTTGGCACGATCATTGACCCGCTGTGGACGCAGACATCCTCGAACTGGCTGCGCGACATGGGCCTTATGATCGGGCTTGCGGCGGTCTTCAGCGTGCTCACCTGGATCCAGCTGCGCCGCATAGGCCCGCGCCGCCGCAGGGGCTGACGGAGCTGGGCTGACGGAGCAGGGCTAACGGGACGGGTTCCGGCGGCACCAGGTCGCCGAGCAGTGTCCGGCGCAGCTCGGCCAGCATGGCCTCGCTGACCTCCAGGCCGTAGGCCAGGAACCGGCCGAACGACCCGTACTGCCGGTCCGCCTCCTCGAAGGCGGCGCCCAGGTAGGTGGCGCTCTGCTCGAGGACGGGCCGGAGCAGGTCGGGATCGGCTATGATCCCGGTCTTGACCAGGTCGAAGCGGAGCTTCTGATAACCGGTCCGGTGCAAGTCGTTGGACAACAGGTAGTCACGGAGCACCAGCTCGCGCGGCACGCCGAGCGCGGTGAGCACGATGGCGGTCATCCACCCGGTGCGGTCCTTGCCGCCGGTGCAGTGGTAGAGCAGCGGCAGCCGCCCGGGCGCGCACACCAGCCGCAGCGCGGCCCCGAACGCCTTCCGCTGCCTGGCGTCGGCGACGAACCCGCGGTTCATCTCCACCATGAAGGAGGCGGCGTGCCCGTCGCCGAGTTCGCGCCGCTGCCGCTCGTGGTCGCCGCTGGCGATGAGCTCGTGGACGGCCCCGAGATCGCCGCCGCTGACCGGCAGGTGAGCGAATTCGACCCCGTAGGGCAGCCGGTCGTTGCCGCCGAGCAGGACCTCGCCCGGTGTCCTGAAGTCGATCACGGTGCGCAGTCCGAGCCGGTCGAGCCGCTCCACATCGGGGCTGGTCAGCTGGCTGAGCGAGTCGCCGCGGAACAGCTGGCCGCGCATGACCTCCAGTCCGTGGGCAACGCGGTAGCCGCCGATGTCCCGCACGTTCACCGCGCCGTCGAGGGAGACGTGACGCGACGGGGTGCGCTCTCCGGTCATCGGACCAGGCCCATTACGCACCGCCTTACGTCCCCCCAACCACCATAAGAGTAACTCCCATACGCCGTTTCACCAGCATGAATGCCAGTTATTTGCGGTCGCGAGAACCGGCAAGTCCCCAGCCCGCCGGGACCAGGCCGCAGCCTGCCGGGACCAGGCCGCAGCCTGCCGGGACCAGGCCGCAGCCCGCCGGGACCAGGCCGCAGCCCGCCGCGAGCGCCCTGGCTAACCCTCGCCCCTAAGCTGGCCAGGTGACTGAACTCATCCGGCAAGCGCGGGACCTCCTCGGGCGGTTCCCGCTGATCGACGGGCACAACGACCTGCCGTGGGCGCTGCGCGAGCGGGCGGGCGGTGACGTGAGCCAAGTACGCCTGGTCCCGGCCGCGTCCGGCCCCGGCCACCCGGGCCACCCCGCCGCGGTGAACCTGGCCGCGCCGGTCGACGGCACGCACACCGACCTGCCCAGGCTCGCGGCCGGCCGGGTAGGCGCGCAGTTCTGGTCGGTCTACGTGCCCGCCTCGCTGGCCGGGGACAGGGCGGTCGTTGCCGTGCTCGAGCAGATCGACCTGGCCCGCCGGATGATCGCGTGCTACCCGGAGGCGCTCGGGCTCGCGCTGACCGCGGACGACGTGGAGCGGATCTTCGCCTCCGGCCGGGTAGCCTCGCTGCTCGGCGCCGAAGGCGGACACGCGATCGCCGGCTCGCTCGGCGTGCTGCGGATGCTTTACGCGCTCGGCGTCAGGTACCTGACCTTGACCCACAACGCCAACGTCGGCTGGGCCGATTCGGCCACCGACGAGCCGCAGGCCGGCGGGCTGACCGAGTTCGGCCGGGACGTGGTCCGGGAAATGCAGCGGATCGGCATGCTCGTCGACCTGTCGCACGTCGCGGTCTCCGGACATATGCACCATGCGCTGGACGTGGCCCAGGCCCCGGTGATCTTCTCGCACTCCAGCGCCAAGGCGGTCACCGACAGCCCGCGCAACGTGCCCGACGACGTGCTGGCCCGGCTGGCCGGCAATGGCGGGGTCTGCATGGTGACGTTCGTGCCCGGCTTCGTCGCCCAGGAGTGCGCCAGCTGGACGGCCGGCCTCAAGGCCGAGGCCGCTCGCCGCGGCCTGGACCCCAGGAACCTCGACCAGGTGCTCAGCATCAAGCCCGAGTGGGAACACGCCCACCCGCACCCCAGGGCAACGCTGTCCCAGGTAGCCGACCACATCGAGCACGTCCGCCGGGTCGCGGGGATCGAGCACGTCGGCCTCGGCGGCGACTTCGACGGCACCACCGATGTCACGGTCGGCCTGGAGGACGTGTCCGCCTACCCGGCCTTGTTCGCCGAGCTGCTCCGCCGTGGCTGGACCGAACCGGACTGTGCCACGCTGGCCGGCGGCAACCTGCTCCGCGCGCTGCGCGCAGTCGAGGCCTTCGCGGCCCGCTAAGCTCTCAGCCGATGACCTCCGACACCCAGTCACCACCCTCCACCGCGTTCCGCGCGGCCGGCGCCCTGCGCCTGCTGACCTGGCCTGCCCTGGAGGCATCGGGTGCCGACGCCGTCGTCACCGCCCGCTCCGGCGGGGTGTCGTCCGGCCCCTACGCGACGCTGAACCTGAGCCTGACCGTCGGCGACGACCCCAGCTGCGTGCTCGAGAACCGGCGTCGGCTGGCCGCCGCCTTCGGCACCAGCCTTGACGATTTCGTCTTCGCCCGCCAGGTGCACGGTCCCGGGGTCCGCGTCGTCGGCGAGGCCGACCGGGGGAGCGGCACGGTCTCGCTCGACGACGCCATCGCCGACGCCGACGCGCTGGTCACGGCCTCGCCCGGGGTGGTGCTTGCCATCTTGACCGCGGACTGCGTGCCGATCGTGCTGCACGATCCGGTGGCCGGCGTGCTCGCCTGCGTGCACGCGGGCTGGCGCGGCACCGTGGCCGGGGTGACCGCCGCGGCCGTCGCCGCTATGCAAGGGCTGGGCTCTCGCCCGTCCGACGTCATCGCCGGTATCGGTCCCGCCATCGCCGCGGACCGCTACCAGGTCGGCCCCGACGTCCACCAGGCCGTCACCCGGACGTTCGGCCCCGCCGCCACGTTCATCCGGCCCGACCCGTCCGCCGCTGGCCGCTGGTTCCTCGATCTGTGGGCCGCCAACCGCCACGGCCTCCGCGCGGCCGGCGTCCCCGCCCCCCAGATCCACACCACCTTCCTCCCCACCGGCCCCACGAGCTCCGCTGCCCCCACCATCCCCGGCCCCTTCTTCAGCGACCGCACCGCCCGCCCCTGCGGCCGCCTCGCCCTAGCCGCCTGCCTCCGCGCCCCCGGCCAGAAATCAATGGATGGGACAACCTCATGACTGTTTCGGGTACGGTGCCACAACCATTGGCCCGCGGAAGCGCGTTCCGCTACGGGGGGTTCTCACTGGATGCGGAGCGGGGGGTGCTGAGCTGCTGGTATGAGCTTGACGGGCGGGAGTTCACTGAGCGGGTCACGTTGGCGGCAGGGCCACGCTGGCAGACTGAAGCGGCCCGCACGGCGGCGCGGCTGGTGTTCCTGCTGGCCGGCGTCTCGTATTACAAGACCGCGGCGCCGGCGGTCGTCGACTTCGGCGAGACCGCGCTGACCGAGGCCGAACTGGCCTTCCTCCGCGAGTTCTACCTCCAGGGCCTGGGCGAGTTCGCCTACCGCAACGGTCTGGACCTGACCTCGCTGGAGTTTCGCCTCGGGGGGACGCCCCCCCCAGACCCCCCCGCACGGTTTAGCCTCGGGGGGACGCCCCCCCCAGACCCCCCCGCACGGTTTAGCCTCGGGGGGACGCCCCCCCCAGACCCCCCCGCTCCTGGGGGGAGACCGTTCCCCCCAGACCCCCTCGGCCCCCCGTTGGGGGGAACCTTGGGACCCCTCCGGGGTCCGCGGCGGGCTCTGGTGCCGTTCGGTGGCGGGATCGACTCGATCGTGACGGTGGAGCGGGTGCGGCGGCTCGCCGACGTGGCGCTGTTCGTGGCGAGCAGGCCCGCCGACCGGTTCGACGCGATCGAGCAGCCGGCCGCGGTGACCGGGCTACCGGTCATCCGCGCCGAACGCGAGATCGACCCGCAGCTGCTGCGGTCCGCCGAACTCGGCTTCCTCAACGGGCACGTGCCGGTGACCGGGATCCTGTCCGCGATCGCGGTGCTGGCCGCGGTGCTCGAGGACCGGGACACGGTAGTGATGTCCAACGAGTGGTCGGCGTCCATCCCGACGCTCGAGTACGCCGGACACCCGGTCAACCACCAGTTCTCCAAGAGCGAGCAGTTCGAGGCGGCCTTCCGCGACGTGCTGGCGCAAAGCCCGGCGCGGCTGCCCGAGTACTTCTCCTGGCTCAGGGACCGGACCGAACTGTGGGTGGGGCAGGAGTTCGCGGCGCTCGAGCCGTACCACGGCTCGTTCCGCAGCTGCAACAAGGCTTTTTATGCCGAACGGGCCCGCCGGCTCACGCACTGGTGCGGGCAGTGCGACAAATGCTGCTTCATCGACCTGATCCTCGCCCCGTTCCTGCCGGCCGAAGCGCTGCGGCGGATCTTCACGGTGACCGGGGAGCCGCTCGACGATCCGGGGCTGGCGGCCAAGTTCCGGTCACTGCTCGGTGCGGGCGCCAAGCCGTTCGAATGCGTCGGTGAAGTCACCGAGTGCCGGGCGGCAGTGCTGCTGGCCGCCCGGCGCGAGGACCGGGGAAGGGCCGGCTTGCTGCAGGCACTCGCGGCCGAGGTGGCCAGCTGGCCGGACGCGCCGTCCGCGGCGGACGCCGCCGCCATGCTCCGGCCGGTGGGCCAGAACTTCATCCCCGCCGGGTATCAATGACCCGGCCCAAGCTCTCCTGGTCCGACCTGGCCGGCGCCCGGGTCGGGGTCTGGGGCCTGGGCCGCGAAGGCCACGCCAACCTGCGCAAGCTGCTGGCGCTGGGCGTCGAGCCGGTCCTGGTCGACGACCGACCCCCCCGGTGGCCGATGACCGCTCCGCGCTGGGCCGTCCCGTGCTGGCCACCGGCGACGGCGGGCTCGCCGTCCTGGAGCGCTGCGACGTGGTGGTGAAGACGCCCGGCCTCAGCCGCTACCGGCCGGAAGTGGCCCGGCTGACCGGGCTCGGCATCCCGGTGGTGGGTGGCCTGGGCCTGTGGCTCGCCGAAGCAGACCTGCGGCGCGTCCTGTGCGTGACCGGCACCAAGGGCAAGAGCACCACCTCCTCGGTCACCGGGCACCTGCTGAAAGGCCTGGGTTACCGGTGCATGCTCGGCGGGAACCTCGGCGCCCCGCCGTACGACCCCGCCGAGGACGGCGAGGTCGACTACTGGGTCATCGAGGTGTCCAGCTACCAGGCCACCGACCTGCCGTGCTCGCCGCCCGTGGTCGCGGTCACCTCGCTGCACCCGGACCACCTCGACTGGCACGGGGGAGTGGAGCAGTACTACCGGGACAAGCTGTCCGCGTGCTCACAGCCGGGCGCCGAGCTCACCGTGGCGAACGGCGACAGCGACCTGCTGCGGGAGCACGCCGGGCTGCTCGGGCCGCGGGTCGAGTGGGTCAGCGAAGACGGCGAGCCCGGCGCCGAATGGATGGACCCGCTCGGGCTGCCCGGTCGGCACAACCGCCGCAACGCGCTCATCGCCCGCCGCTGCCTGGTCGCGCTCGGCGTGCCGGGCGCCGCCGACGACGCCCGAATGCGCGCGGCGGCGGCCGGCTACCAGCCTCTGCCGAGCCGGCTCACCCCGGTCGGCAGGATCGGCGGCGTCACGTTCGTCGACGACAGCCTGTCCACGAACGTGCTGCCCACGCTGGCCGCGCTGGACGCCTTCCCCGGCCGCCGGATCGCGCTGATCGTCGGCGGCCACGACCGCGGCATCGACTACGCCCCCCTGGCCGCCGGCGTCCTGGCCCGCGACGCGCCCAGCTACGTCCTGACCCTCCCCGACAGCGGCCCCCGCATCCGCGCCCAGATCGAAGCCTCCGCTGCGGAGGCCTCCGCCCCGCCAGCCTCCGCTGCGGACGCCTCCGCCCCGCCGGCCGCGGCCTTCGCGGGCGTGACCGACTGCCCGGACCTAGAAGCCGCCGTCGCGGCGGGGTTCCGCTGGGCGCAGCCGGACGGCGTGGTGCTCTTGTCGCCGGCCGCGCCGAGCTTCGGGCGGTTCAAGGACTACCGTGACCGCGCCGAGGCGTTCGCCCGCGCCGTCAGCGCCCTCCCCTAACGCCCGGACCCCCACCCGCCCCCTGGCAATACCGGGGACGGCCTGCAGCGGCAGTGGCGGCTTGTCCGGGCCTACGGCACGGCTCAGCTCGGCAGCTCGCGGCGGCGGGACCGGACGGCGGTGCCGGACCGCCAGGACAGCACGCTCCAGCGGGACAGGCCGGCCAGGACCGAGCCCAGGCTGCCCGCCGAGCAGGCCGAGAACACCGAGGCCACCGAGAAGACGGAGCCGATGGAGAGGATCGAACCCGCGGACCCGATCGACAGGATGGAGCCGCTGGAGCCGATCGACAGGATCGACCCGCTCGAGCCGATGCTCAGGATCGACCCGGACGAGCCAGCCGAACGCCGCGAACCGTGTGTGGCCTGCATGGGTCCATTGTTACAGGCCGGGCCGGCCGACCATCGGCCGGACCGTTCGAGGATGAGCCCTACTGAACCAGGCCCACCTCGGAGGCGTGAAGCGCCACCCGCCACATCCGCATCATCAGTCGGTGACAGTGATCCCCAGGTGCCGGGCGAGCAGGGGAGCCAGCGCGACCAGCTGGACGCTGTCGATGGTGGCGCCGCGCAGCGATTCGTACCCGGCGCTGATGCCGAGCGCGGCGCCGCGCAGGTCCACCTCGGTGCAGCTGACCCTGGTGAAATCGGCACGGGTCAGCGTGCAGCCGCCGAACCTGAGCCGCCGCAGCGTGGCGCCGCCGAACTCCGGGTCGCGCAGCACGCAGTCCTCGAACGTCACGTCGGTGAACGTGCCGCTGCGGAAGTTCACCGAGTCGAACTTGCAGTCGCGGAACGTGACCCGGCGCATCGAGGCGGAGAAGGCCTGCACCCCGGCCAGCGCGCAGCCGGTCAGCGTGACGTCCTGCCAGCCGGTTTCGGCCAGATCGCAGGCCACGAACCTGGTTTCCCGCAGCCGGGTATCGGTGAACCGCGTCTTCCGCAGCCGGACGCCGTCGAACGAGGCGCCGGCGAACGAGCAGTCCAGGAAGTGGCAGTTCCCGGCGTTGGCACCGTCGAACGAGGCGCCGCCGAACTCCAGGCTGTCGTACTCCTCGTCCGGCTCCAGGTCGCCCTGATACGGGGTGAGGTCGCCGGCCATGGGTCCGACCCTACCGGCGCAGGTAGGTCGGCACCGCGAGCACCCGGCGGTGGTCCTCCGCCGCGGGGAGCAGGCCGAGCTTGCCGAACATGTTCCCCGACATGGTCTCCACCGTTAGCCCGGCCCGGTCGCGTTAGGCTGCGATAGTGCCGATATACGCGCTGGGTGAGTACGAGCCGGACATCCACGAGACCGCCTTCGTCCACCCGGACGCCGTCGTCATCGGCCGGGTCCGGATCGGTCCCGAGGCGTCCGTGTGGCCGTGCGCCGTGCTGCGCGGCGACCACGGCCGGATCGAGGTCGGCGCCCGGACGTCGGTGCAGGACGGGACCGTGCTGCACTGTACGCACGACTGGCCGACGCTGATCGGGGCCGACTGCGTGGTCGGGCACAACGCGCACCTGGAAGGCTGCGTGGTGGGGGACAGGTGCCTGATCGGCTCCGGTTCGATCACCCTGAACCGGGCCACGGTCGGGACGGGCGCGATCGTGGCGGCGGCGTGCCTAGTGCCCGAGGGCTTCGAGGTGCCGCCGGGCGCCCTGGTGGCCGGCGTGCCCGCCCAGATCAAGAAGACCGGGGTAGCCGCCGACTTCGCCGAGAACGCGGTGAAGACGTACATCGAGACCGGCCGCGCCCACCGGGCGGGCCTCAGGCGTCTCGACCGGCCTTAGCCCTCATGATCGACGGCATGGCGGTCACCGACGCCCACATGCACGTGCCCAGGCTGAGTACGGTGACGCCCGCCTGGATGAAGTGGGCGGACGACTTCGGCCAGGACTCGCCGTGGCGGACCGTCTTCGGCCTGGACGGAGATCCGGTTCCGGCCCGGCTCGACGCCCTGCTTGAGGCCGAAGGCGTCGACACCGCCCTGCTGTTCGCCGAGTACAGCCCGCGGGCGACCGGGATCCAGCCGGTCGAGGACCTGCTGCCGCTGATCGCGCACAACCCCGGGCGATTCCGCCTCGTCGCCAACGTGAACCCGGCCGTGCACGAGCAGCCAGCCGCCGAGGCGGCCCGCCAGCTCGGCCTCGGCGCCGTCGCGGTCAAGCTGCATCCGGTGCACGGTGCCTTCCGTCCCGACGCCAAGGCCCTGTACGCGGTCTACGACCTGTGCGCCGAGCGCGGCGTGCCGGTGATCGTGCACACCGGCGGCAGCATCTTCCCCGGCTCGCAGCCGGAAGCGGGCCACCCCGGGCTGATGCGCCAGGTGGTCGCCGACTTCCCCGGCGTTACCTTCGTGCTGGCGCACGGCGGGCGGGGCCAGTGGTACGCCGACGCCGCCGAGCTCGCCCTGGCCGAACCCAACGTCTGGCTCGACCTGGCCGGGCTGCCGCCGAAGCGGCTGCCCTACTACTACGCCGCCTTCGACCTGCCTCAGCTGGCTCGCAAGTGGATCTTCGGGACCGACTGGCCGGGCGTACCCGGCGTGGCCAGGAACGTCCGCGCGGTGGCCGCCCTCGGGCTGCCCGGCGACGTCCTGGCCGGCGTACTCAGCGGCCATGCGGCCCGCGTCTACCTGCGCGCCTAGCCGAGCAGCCGGGCCTAGCCGAGCAGGCTGGGCGCCTCCGCCAGCCTCTCCTGGCCGGAGTCGTCTGGGCCGTCCGCGCCGCCCGGCGCGAGTAGCCGCTGCAGCAGCACCACCTCGCTGCTGTCCAGGTCGGTGCTGACCGGCAGCCTGCGGATCCGTTCGGCGGCCAGCGCCAGCGACCGCTGCGCGGCCTTGAGCTGCTCCCGCAGCCGGACGTTCTCCTCGGCCAGCTTGCCGTGCTTGGCCCACGCCGTGGCCAGCTCGTGCTCCAGCCCGGTGACCGTCTCCTGCAGGGCCGTCCGGTCCGGGCCCGAACCATCCGGGCCCGGCACATCCGGACCTGCCCCCTCCGGGGCCGGACGATCAACGGGACCCGCGTCCGGGTCGGCGGCTGCCCTGTTATCAGCAGGGATAGCGTTCCCCAACTGCACCGCGCAGATGACAGTTGGATGCCAATCACGTCGCGTGGGGCGCTATGAGGTTCAGCGGGTCGGCGCGGCGGGAGTAGTGAGGGCAGCCGGGCTAACGTACGATCGAAGGGCCAGATGCCGCACCTGTGTCACCGCTGCCAGCCGAAACTAGCCGTCAGTTGTGCACGTTGTCATTGTTATCCGCACGCTTAGCACCTAGTAAGACAGAGCACGTGGACCTGGATGTGGACTACGCGACCA
Organism: uncultured Actinomycetes bacterium; assembly: GCA_963800415.1. Taxonomy (GTDB): domain Bacteria; phylum Actinomycetota; class Actinomycetes; order Streptosporangiales; family Streptosporangiaceae; genus Palsa-504. The sequence goes on along the minus strand of CAWDBS010000081.1, from coordinate 44,275 downwards.
CGCTTGTAGCGGCCGTCCTGCTCGGGATCGGTTTCGTCCTGCAGCAATACGCCGCGCGCCAGGAGCCCGAGTGCCGTTTCCTCAGACTGCGGATCCTGACCGACCTGCTGCGCAAGCCCCGGTGGCTGATCGGCATCGCGTGCATGGTGGCCGGGCAGCTGCTGGCGGCCTGGTCGCTCGGCCACGCCGCGCTGACCCTGGTGGAGCCCCTGCTGACCACCTACCTGCTGTTCGCGCTGATCCTGGCCGTCCCGATGTCGAAACAGGCGATGCACTGGACCGAGGTGGCCGGCGCGCTGATCCTGTGCGCGGGCGTGACCCTGCTGTCGGTGTCCCGGTCGACCACGCCCATCGGCCTGTCGTTCGGGTCCTTCTCGCACTGGCCCGCGGCCGCGATCATCGCCGGCATCGCGTACGTCGCGGTGCTGGCCGGGATGAGCAGGCGCGGCCCGGCGCGCGCCACCTTGATCGGCCTGGCGGCGGGCCTGGTCTTCGGCATCCAGGACGCGCTGACCAGGCAGACGCTGGAGATCCTGCAGGGACACCCGGTCACCGCGCTGATCACCACCTGGCCGCCTTACTGCCTGCTCGCCACCGGGATCGTCGGCCTGTGGCTGATGCAGAACGCGTTCAGCGCGGGCCCGCTGCACGCCTCACTGCCCACCATCGCGGCCGGCGAGCCGGTCGCCGGCATCGTGCTCGGCATCGTGGTGTTCGGCGACCGGATCCAGATCTCGCCGGGGCAGCTCGCGATCGAGGCGGGCGGCATCGCCGCGCTGATCGTCGGCGCGGTGCTCGTCGCCCGCTCGTCCGCCTTCGGCGGCCTGCGCAAGATACCCCACGTCATCACGCCGCACACCACGCCCGCGGACGGCTCTGCGCGCCGTCACGCCACCCGGCGCGAGGACCTGAACGGCCTGCGCCGGGCCCCGGACCTGGAGGAGGCCGCGCCGCCCGACACTGGCCCGGTTGACGTGGGCCGCCCCCGCCGGGCGCACCGGCGCCTGTTTCACGGTCCCGCGTCCGGCGAGGAAGGCGGCTGAGCCCGCAGCTCGGCTAGCGCGCCCGGCCGTCCCCAGCCCCAGGAACCTGATGTGCCGGTGCCCCGGTTCAGGATCTTGTCCACCGCCGCGCTCATGCTTCCCTCGGCCGCCACCATCCGCCTGACGATCACGATCATCGACGGCAGCGCCCAGAAGTCCCCGCACACCCACAAGATGGCCGCGCCGATCTGCTGGTCCGCGAACGGCGGCAGGGTGACGCCCGGGATGTGGTCGTAGACCGGGTACACCGAACCCGTGGCGAAGATGCTCAGCGTCATCGCCATGCCGATCATGATGACGTTCGTGCCGAGCAGCGCGCCCGCCTGAGACAGCAGCGGCATCCGGCGGTGGAACGGCGGCGACGGGATGAACTGCAGCCAGAACAGCACCCCGGCGGCGAACATGGTGCCGTGCACCAGCCAGATATGCACGGCCCGGTTGGTCTCGGCCAGGTCGAAAGGCCCGGGCAGATGCCAGATGATCATCGCCGCGTTGAACAGGCCCACCGAGACCCAGGGCCGCAGCAGCAGCCCCCCGAACGCGCGCAGCGGCCGGGACCAGCCGCCGGCCAGCACGCCGCGGGTCACGCTGCGCCCGGACCGGCCGGGCAGGGCGCCGAGCAGCGGCTGCCACGGCGCGCCCGCCACGATCAGTGTGGGCGCCGCGAACATCAGCAGCAGGTGCTGGATCATGTGCGCGAAGAAGTAGTCGTCGGCCCAGTAGTCGATCGGCGACTCCACCGCGATCAGCAGCACCGCGAGGCCCGCGTAGAACCACAGCGACCTGCGCCGCCGCTCGCGGGTGCGTTCCGGCCGGGACCGGCGGGCCAGCCGCCACAGCCCGATCTCGTGCCAGCCGGCCACGACGAGAGCCACGATGAGGAAGGGGTCGAAGGACCAGTGTCCGGTGAGGTAGCTCATGGCGCTCCTAGCCCGAGGAACCGTACCCGACAGGCACGGTGATCAGCTGGACCTGCGCCCAGGCCCCCTGGGCGAGCCGCCAGACGGTGAGCTTGGACCCGGCCACGGCCAGTGCGTCGTACGAGCCGCCGGTCCCCGCCGCTAGGGTCACGGTGCCGGCCGGGCCGGGCGGCAGCGCGCGCCACGAGCTCCCCGGCCCGGATATGCTCCCCGCCCGCCCGCCGCCCAGCAGCAGCCACGCGCTCCCGGCAGGCCCGAACCCGAGCGCGCGCACCGTGCCAGCCGTCACGGGGCTAGCCGCCGCGAGCGGATCGGATACGGTCCAGCGCGTCCCGTTCCACCACGCCGCGAACAGGCTGTTCCCGGCGGCCAGCAGCGCCACATTGCCGCCCGCGGTGGCGGCCAGGCTGAGCACCTGCACCCGGTCCCGGCCCGGCAGCGCCAGCCCGGCCGACCGCCAGGTCCCGCCGGCGTCGGTAAAGACCCCGGCCGCGCCCGGCCGTACGCAGCTTCCCGCCGCCATCGGATTCTTATCGGGGCCGAACGAGACGGCGGTCACGCCCGTCAGCCCGCAGGCGCGCCCAGGGGCAGATGCCGCCAGCGTCGTCCGCGTGGCCAGCGGCGCCCACTGCCCGGCGGCCGCGGCGCTCGCGGTCGGCGCCGCCTGGATGGTGCCGTCTTGCAGCAGCGCCAGGGTGCGTCCCGACGGGCCGACCGCGATGGCGCCGGGAGTGTCGGCCAGGCCGGCGTCGAGCAGGCCAGGCGTCCAGTTCTTCCCCGTGTCGGTGCTCGTGGCCAGCGGTGAGTAGGCCAGGTTCTGGCTTGGGCGGAAGCCGACGGTGACCGAGGTGCTCGCGCCTGCCGCCACCAGCCCGCCGTTGTCGGCCACGCCCTCCGGGGTGACCAGCGACCACCTGCTGGCGTCGGCGGGCCGGACGAAGAGCTGCCAGAAGTTGTTGTGCGCGGCAGCTGATCCGCCCATCACGGCAATCGCCCAGGTGCCCTGCGTGGTGACCAGCGAGGTACTGAGCGGCGGGGTCACCGGCGGCGGGCTCGGGGTGGTCACCGCGGCCCGCTGCGACCCGCAGGCCGCGATCAGGCCCGCGCAGGATAGGGCCACGCCGACTCGGATCGCCCGGGCCAGTCCGCGGATCACGAGCGGCCCAGCGCCTGGCGCGCGTACTGGCTGAGCAGCACGGAGAACGAGGACTTGGTGCTGCTCGTGCCGGGCCCGGGGGCGTCGCTCATCTCCTGGCGGATGTGGCCGGCCGGGTCGATGACCACGGCCAGGTCGTTGTGCGCGGACATCGCGCCAGCCGGCAGGTTCTCCACCGTGACCCCGTAGTGCCGCCAGACCGCGCTCAGCTGGCTCAGCGAACCGGTCAGGTACAGCCAGTTCGGCATCGTGGTCAGCCCTTCCTGCCGGGCGAATGCCCGGGTGAAGGCGGTGGACCGGTAGGTCGGGTTGGCCACGACTGCGACCAGCTCGACCTTCTTGCCCTGCGCGCCGAGCAGCTGCCCGGTCTGCTTGAACTCCTGCGCGATGAGCGGGCAGTCGGTGGTGCACACCGGGTCGAGGAAGGTCATCAGCACCACCTTGCCGCGCAGGCTGGCCAGCGTGACCGTCCGGCCGTCCTGATCGGTGAGCGAGAAGCCAGGCGCCGGGAGGTCGAGGCTTTCGCTGTTGCCGGCGATGGCCAGGGCCAGGATCGGGTCGGCCGTCCGGTTCGCCGCCGCCGAGGCCATCGGCGCCGCCCCGATCAAGATGACCGTCAGCGCCGCGACCGCCGCGACCGACCGGGCCCGCGCCGCCGCGAACGCGCCACTCAGCACGCCTGGCCGCAGCCGCCGTCGCCACCCCGCCGTCCCCGCATCCCCGGCCGCCCCAATCACCTCTGTAGTCACTGGACCCTCTTGCGGAACAATGATCTCCTGCGGTGCTGGCACCTCCTGCGCTGCCGGGGTGAGGGCCAGGAAGCCGGCCGAGAACAGCAGGATCAGCGGGATCATGCTGTTCGGGTCCGTGCCGAGACCGCCCAGGAAGCCGAGATCCTGAACCAGCACCCAGTCGGCCAGGCAGAACACGATCCCGAACCACACCGCGTACCGGACCACCCGGGGCTGTCCGGTCAGGAAGGCCGCGCCCATCGCGGCCAGTGCGATCACCACGACCAGGTTGACCGCCAAGCCGTTGCTGGCGGCGAATGAGCCGAACGCGGACAGCAAGGCCGACAGGAAGTGCGGCTGCCGAGTGCCCGACATGTCCTGGACCATCCCGGCGAGGGTGCCCGGCTGGCCGTGCACTGTGCCCTGCCAGAAACCACGGCCGGGCCACGCCTGAAGCAGCGCCATCCCGAGGAAAAAGAACCCCGCCCCCGCCAGCAGCAGCCGCCCGAGGCGCGAGCCGCGCCAGGCGTCTTCCGGCAGCGCGATGAGCGCCCCCGCGGCCACGTAGATGAGGACGGCACCAGGCGCCCCGGTCAGCCAGCTCAGGCCCGGCGCGAATATCCCACCGAACGATTCGCCGAAGACCCACACGACGAGTCCCCAGCCCACGCTGGCCACCCCGGCGGCCCTGGACCAGGGCCCACGTGCCGCGACGATGAGCCAGGCGCCGATGCCGACCTGGATCCAGACGCTGGCGGCGCCAGCCTGGACGGGGTGATAGGACCAGGCCGTGCCGCCCCAGTTGACCAGGTGCCGGACCCACGCCGGAGATGCCGCCGCGATCGGCTCCATGACCTGCGCGGCCAGCCCTCCGGCCATCTTCGGCTGGGCCTGCAGGATCCCGTCGAAGATCCACAGCATCCCGAACCCGATGCGCAGCAGCCGCCGCCCGCGGGCTTCCGCCGTCTCGCTGGCAGCGCCGGCGGGCTCGCCCTTCCCGGCCGGCGGGGCCGCCTGAAAGGTACGCGCCGTCGCCCACAGCAGCCAGAGGAACACGATCGCGATCAGGGCGATGCCGCCCTGGTGGAACAGCGCAGACCGGAACGCGGCGACCAGCGTCGGGTCAGCCGGGTTCAGGCCTGAGTTCATGCCGGGCACGAATCCGGCTCCTCTCTTCGCGCGCCTTCTCCGCGTGCGGCCAGACCAGGCGTGCCTTCAGGCTAGTGCCTACCGGCCCACTGGACGCTAGCCAGGCGCGAATATGAGCAAGATGTCATGCCTAGGTCAGCTGCTCGCGGGTAAGACTTTCCCTCCCTCCCTCCCTCCCTCCCTCCCTCCCTCCCGGCCGGCTGCTCGCGGGTAAGACTTCCCTCCCGGCCGGCTGCCAGCGGGTGCCTTCCGGCGTGTCGCTGACGTCCAGCCCGGCCGCGGTCAGCGCCTCCCTGATGGCGTCGGCGGCGACGAAGTTGCCCGTGCCGCGCAGCGCCGCCCGCAGCGCCAGGAGCGGCTCGACCGCTGGCCGGAGCCGGTCGATGGGGTCGGCGAGGCCGCCCTGGGCGGCCCGCCCGAGCCGGCCGATGAGGCTGCGCAAGAGCGCGCGCGCCTGCTCGGTCCCCTGGTCCTCGTCGGTGTCGGCCGCCCACTGCCCGATCGCGGTCTCCAGCTCCAGGATCATCCCGGCCATCGCGTTGGCGTCCCGTTCCGCCGCCGCCGTCTCGAACCGCCGTTCCGCCGCCGCCATGATCTCGGGCAGCGGCAAGGCCAGCATCTCCCCAGACCCGCCGACCCGGCCGGCCCCGGCCATCCCGTCGTCCCCGTCGCCAGTTTCCCGCGGGCACCCGCCTCCCGGCGCATCCTCGCCGCGGGCCTCCCCGCCGCCGCCCGCGCCTGCCCCGCCGGTCGCCCGGCGGATCCCCTGGACCAGGTCGCGCAACTCCGCCACGGATAGCCGGACGCCCGCGGGCAGGACGGTGCTGTCCCCGGACCGCCGGACGGTCACGCCTCCCCGGCCGCGGATCTCCACGTCGGCGGTCCGCAGGTCGATCAGCACTGCGGTGTGCTCGTCCACGCCCAGCACGGCGGCGTCGGCCGCAAGCTCACGCTCCATGACCGCCAGCCTGCGTTCGCCGAGGTAGCAATGCCTGGTGTCGTAGTGGCCGCCTTCGGTGTTGTCGTAGTGCGGGATGACCGCGACGGGGAGGCCGAGCGAGCCGAGCAGGTCGAGCCCGGCCAGCCAGCGCGGGGCGCCGCCAGCCTTGTAGATCTCGTAAACCGGCAGGGTGAACCGTCCCACGGTGGCGGCCGCCGCCGAGGCCAGCACGGTCAGCCCGTCGCCGGCCAGGACCCGGTCCCGCAGTCCGGCCGCGACCGGCCCGGCCTGCCAGTGCGCGAGCGCGTACGAGGGACTGCCCGGCCCGGCGAACACCCAGTCCGCCGCCCTGATGCCCGCCGCCTGCTGCGCTTCGTCTTCCTCGTCCCCGGAGATCAGCGGCGGCGCCGTCCCGGGTTCGGCATGCGGGCTCGTGCCCGCCACGACGCGCACCTGCAGGCCGACACTGTCCGCGAAATAGCGCTGCGCCCGCGTCGAGACGTCCGCGGCGTTCTCCTGGAACGCGTAAGGAGTCGCGAGCATGATCGCCTGCGGGCGGTTCAGGCCGAGCCTCGACACGAGGTCCCGGTGCACCGTGACCATCGTCGGGCTGGTCTCCCCGGACCCTATGATCGCCAGGATGCGGCAGCGAGGAAAAGAAGCCATCCCTCGTACGGTAACCACGTCCCGCTTCTGCCCGCACCCGTACCCGCACCACACGGCCACCTGCCTGCTAGATGCACCCGTCCCGGTAGATGCGCAAAGCGAGCCGTACGGAAGGGAGCACCGACGAGCCTGCTCGGTGATCTGCGGCTCAGTCAGCGGCGGGCGCGAGCCTCAGCGTCCGGGCCCACGGTGCTTTCCAGGCCGCGCCGGGCTTCAGGCCCCAGGCCGCGGCCGCGGCCGCCGTCAGGACGAACAACACGAACGTGATGGCGTGCACGCTGGTGCAGTAGAGGCAGATGCTTCCGATGATGAACAGCTCGGCGTAGATCAGGTAGAGCACGAAGCAGATGGCGACCACCAGTGACGCTACCCGGAGCAGGTGGATCTCGCGCCTGGCCGCCCGCCATGCCCACGGGCTCATGATCGCCACCGCGAACACGTAGAAGGCCAGCCCGAGCACCGCTACCGGGATGCCGAACACGTAAGACTGCGGGCTGGTGGTCACCTTGGTGCAGTTCACCAGGCCCGACTCCGAGCACCCGGCCAGCGCTGACTCGGTGAAGTGCGCGATCGTCAGGTAGATCGACACGCCCAGCCCGGCCAGGGCCAGCACGAAGGTAGCGATCTGCAGCCAGGGGGCAGGGCCGTGCTGCGCGGCGCCGTCCTGGACCTCCGCGGTCCCGGCCCCGCGCGCGGCCACGCCGTTCCGCGCCCCCACGGTCCGCACCTGATCGCGTCCGCCGCGGTTGGTGACCGTGCCGTTGCGGTTCGCGCCGCCGTCTTGACGGGCGGTACCGGCCCTGGCCGCGTTCCTAGCCGCGCTCGCCTGGGCGGCGGCCCGCGCGTTCCGGGCACGACTTGACTTCGAAGCTGTCATCCCGAGCTTCGCCTCCGGTGGTGTCACGGCTGCTGCTGTGCGCGCGGTCCCTGGGTGCTCAACGCGACCCAAACCTGACGCCCGATTGTACCCCGCGAGTCTCCACCCGCAGCCTTAGAGTTACCTCAGGATTTACAGGCTGCTTTCCAGTGACTGGACGGTGGGGGTGCAGGCGCTGGCCGGCTGGTTGCCGGTCATCTTGCAGATCGCGGCCGTGATGTAGTTGGCCGTGCCGTCCACGGCCTGGGCCACCGCGCTGTTCGGGTTGTGCAGGTCGGCGGCGATCGTGCTCCAGGAGAGCCCGACGAGCACCTGGTTGCTGTAGCTGGCCCCGATGCTCACGTACTTGTTGCCGAAGTCGAGGAACGGGATCGACCCGGCCGCGCTGGAGTCCACGTACGGCGGGGCGTCGTACTTGGTCAGCAGCGCCTGCTGCGCCTTGGTCGGCGTCTGCAGGTTGGTGTACGAGCCGCTGGACGGGTCCGGGATGTTGGTCTGCATCTCGACCGGGGTGAACGTCAGGTACTTGCTGGTGTACTTGGCGTTGGCGAAGGTCCAGGTCGGCGTGTTCGGGAAAGGCTCGGCGTTGCCGGCGCCGTTGACCGACGCGGAGTGCACGGTGGCGAGCCCCGAGAACGTGCCGAACCGGCTCAGCGCCACGATCATCGCCCAGCGCTCGGCCGCGCAGTAGGGGCAGTACTCGGCGCCCATGTAGAGCATCTCGGGCTTGCCGTTGGCGGTCAGCGGCGCCCCGGCCGGCTTGATGGTCTGGATCTTGCCGGTGAACGCGCCGTTGCCGTTCCCGACCTTGTCCAGGGTGCTCGCGGGCACGCTGGTGACGTTGCCGACGACGCTGGTCAGGGCGGCGCCGGTCGGGCCGTTCGATGACGATGAGGCGCTCGTCGCCGGCTTGCTGCTCGCCTTGATCACGATGAAGGCCACCACGATCGCTATGACGGCGAGGATGCTGCCCGACGCGATGAGAATCCGCCGCCGCTGCTCGGCGCGGCGTTCGGCCGCGCGCTGTGCGGCGATCTTCTCCCTGCGGCTGGTGTCGACCTTTGTCCTGCTTGCCTTGCCCATGCTCGCTTGTCCAACCCTTGCGTCAGCCAGCTAGCGGTCAGCCCGCACATCTGCTGGTTCCATACCTGCGTCGGCGCGCAGGAGTAGTCCGTCATCCCGGGTACCGCGCTCTATGTTAGGCGCTCTACCATACCGGCGTGCCCGTGGTTGAGGACTGCGTCCCAGGCGGCCGGTGCGGCGTCCGCTCGCGGGTTTCGCGTTGGCGCCGCCCCAGTCCCGCCCGGCCGCGGATTGGGCGTCCTAGGTGCCCCGACCTCGGGCGTACTGAGCAAATAGTGAAGTAATGGTCGAGATAGCCTAACGATTCAGTAACGGACGCTTAGTTGATCAACGAAGCCAGATACGGCTAGACCATAGCCGTCCTCTGGGTCGGCGCCGAGGGTGCCGGCCCTCACGGCAAGTAGTGAGGGGGGTGCCGTGAGGGCCGGCGGCTCCAGGTCACGCGGTACCCGGAGGCTTTAGGCGGCGAGGCCTAGGCGGCGGCGCCAGTGGGCCGAGGGCCTGCGGGCGGGGCTTGCATGGCCGAAGTGATTGCAGTGTCCATTTGGCCTCAGAAACCCCGGCAGCCCGGGCAGTAGCAACGATCCCGGCCCTTCGCCGCCATGGCTAGCCTCCCCGCGCCGCTGCGCATATGGTGCGCCCGACCTGCGGAGCTTGGGGCGTGACCACCGGCGCCGCAGGCGCCCTCGTGGCGCGGGACCCACTATGAAAGGGCCGTCTCTAGACGATCTAGATTTCTTCTGGATGACTAGCGCAAATCACTGTAACCTTGATGAGGAAGCTCCGGCCCTGGAGGGGGGCGGGACCTTCGGGTCTCTGGGTTCATCTGGCGAGTGGAGGGTCGGCAAAGCCGTGGTGTTGCGCGTCGGCGTGCTTGGTCCCGTCACGGCTTGGTATGGGGACCAGGAACTACCAGTAGGGCAGCCTCGACAGCAGGCTGTACTCGGCATCCTAGCGATGCGGGCGAACCGGGTGATTTCCCGGGGCGAACTTGTTGATGCCGTCTGGGGGCAGGATCCCCCGGCCAGCGCCGAGGGCGGCATCTACACCTACGTGGCCGGCCTGCGCCGGGTCATCGAACCCAACCGGTCGCTGCGTGGTCCGGGCCGGGTCCTGGTCTCGTCCGGGGCCGGCTATGTGCTGCACCTGGTGCCCGGCCAGCCGGACGCGGTTGCCTTCGAGCAGGACCTGGGCCGGGCCCGCCAGCTGCGTAAAGCCGGCGACCCGGCCGGCGCGGTGGCCGCGCTCAACTCCGCGCTCTCGCTGTGGCGGGGCATCGCCTTCGCCGGGGTGCCCGGGCCGTTCGCGGAGACCGAGCGAATCCGGCTCGGCGAGCTGCGTTCCACGGCCGCCGAAGAGCGCGCCGACGTGCTGCTGGCGCTCGGCCGGCACGAGGAGGTCGTGCCCGACCTGACCGCCATGGTGGCGGACCATCCGCTGCGGGAGCGGATGCGCGGGCTGCTGATGATCGCGCTGTACCGCTGCGGGCGGCAGGCCGAGGCGCTGCGGGTCTTCCAGGACGGACGGCGGGTGCTCGCCGACGAGCTGGGCATCGATCCGGGCGGTGACCTGTCCCTCATCCACCAGCAGGTGCTGACCATGGACTCCGCCCTGGCCGCCCCCGACGGCCTGGCCGTGGTGACGATGGACGCAGACGCGGCGGGAGCCGGATCCGCGCCCGACGGCGGGCAGCGGCCCCTCCGCCCCGGCATGCCCGAGGACAGGGTCATGCCGGTGCCGGCCCAGCTGCCGCTCGACGCGCCGGGCTTCTCCGGCCGCCGCGAAGAGCTCAGCATGCTGCAGGCGACGCTGGCCGCGATGTCCGCCGAGGCCCCGGCGAGGCCAGCCCCGGCGAGGCCAGCCCCGGCGAGGCCAGCACCGACCAGACGGTGCCGATCGTGGTCATCTCGGGGGCGGCGGGGACGGGGAAGACCGCGCTCGCCGTCCGGTTCGGCCGTCAGGTCGCCAAGAAGTTTCCCGGCGGGCAGCTGTATGTCAACCTGCGCGGCCTGGATCCGGCCGCTCCGCCGATGGAGCCATCCGAGGCACTGCGGTTCTTCCTGGACGCGCTGGGCGTGCCGCCGCACCGGATCCCGCCCGACATCGAGGGCCGGTCCGCCCTGTTCCGCAGCGTGCTGGACGGCAAGCGAATGCTGATCGTCTTGGACAACGCGCGCAACGCGGCTCAGATCCGGCCGCTGCTGCCCGGCGCGCCGGGCTCCCTGGTCGTGGTAACCAGCCGCAACGAGATTACCGGGCTGGTGGCCGCCGAGGGCGCGGTACCGCTCACGCTCGACGTGCTCAGCGACGCCGAAGCGCATGAGATGTTCGCCCGCCGGCTCGGCCAGGACCGGGTCGCGGCCGAGCCAGCGGCGGCCGACGAGATCATCTCCGCGTGCGCCCGCCTCCCGCTGGCCCTGGCTATCGCGGTGGGCCGCGCCGCGGGCCGGCCCAAGCGCCCGCTGACCGAACTGGCCGCCGAACTACGCGACGCCCGGCACAGGCTGGACGCGCTCGAGGCCGACGACGCGATGACCAACGTGCGGGCCGTGTTCTCCTGGTCCTACAACCAGCTCTCCGAGCCCGCGGCGCGGATGTTCCGCCTGCTCGGGGTGCATCCTGGCCCGGACATCTCGCTGTCGGCGGCGGCCAGCCTGGCCGGGATAGCCCGCGCCGACGCGGGCGCCGCGCTGCGCGAGCTGACCAGGACCCACATGGTCGCCGAGTACCTGCCCGCCCGGTTCACGTTCCACGACCTGCTCCGCGCCTACGCCGCCGACCAGGCCGAACGGCACGACCCGGAGCCCGAGCGCCGGGCCGCGGCGCACCGGGTGCTCGACCATTACCTGTACACGGCGATGACGGCCTCGCACCGGTTCAGCCCGTTCCGGGTCCTCGCTGCAGCTGGCCAGCCCGCAGCCGGGCGTGCTGCCCGCCGACGTGACCGGTAAGGATCAGGCGATGGCCTGGTTCGACGCCGAGGTCCCGGTGCTGCTCGCGCTGATCGCCTTCGCCGACGCCAGCGGCTTCGACACCCACGCCTGGCAGATCCCCTGGGCGCTCGGCCCGTTCTTCAACCGGCGCGGCCGCTGGCAGGACTACACCGCGACCCAGCAGACCGCGCTGGCCGCGGCCGGCCGCCTGGGCGACACGCTCGCCCTGGCGCACGCGCATCACCTGCTCGGCCATGTCCAGTCGCAGGTCGGCGCGTACGAGGCGGCCGACCCGAACTTCCGCCGGGCGCTGGACTTGTTCCGCGAGCTCGGCGACCGCGCCAACGAGGCCGTGGTGCTCAACGGCCTGGCCGGCATGCTGGAGAAGCAGGAACGCTACCCCGAGGCGCTGGCCGTCGCGCTGGACGCGCTGCGGATGCTCAAGGCCGTCGGGCACTGGTGGACCCAGGCCACCCTGGAGAACGGGGTCGGCTGGCTGTACGCCCACCTGGGCCAGTACGACCAGGCGCTGACCCACTGCCAGCGGGCGCTGAGCCTGCACCGTGACTCCGGCCACCGCGTCGGCGCCGCCGACACCCTGGACAGCATCGGCTACGTCTACCTGCACCTGGACAACATCGACCAGGCCAAGGTGCATTACACCAAGGCCATCGAGGCCTACCGCGAGATCGGCGCGCCGTTCGGCGAGGGCAACTCGCTGGCCGGGCTCGGCGACGCCCTGCTGGCCGAAGGCGACCTGGCCGCCGCCGAGGCGGCCTGGCGCGAGTCCGTCGCCATCCTGGACCGGCTCCCGCACCCGCTTGCCGACGAGGTCCGGGTCAGGCTCCGCAACCTCGACGGGGACGACGGCCCCGGGCGCGAGCAGCGCCCGGGCGCCGATCCGTCAAGCGCGCCGACCCCGTCAGGCCCGCCGCCCCGCGTCAAGCCCGGGGGAGCCCGGTCGGCTGACCGGGGCAGCCACCACGGCTCGTTAGGTATAAAGGAACGGGCTACGGGGATGAACCCTGTCCTCCTACAGGACCTGGGAAATTAGCGCGAAAGGTGCAGACTGAAGGTGACGAGGGCGCTGCTGCTCGAGAACATCCACCCGGACGCGTCGGCGCGGCTGGCCAAGGAGGGCTATCAGGTCGAAACGCTGCCGCACGCGCTCGGCGAAGACGACCTCATCGAGGCCATCGGCGACGTGAGCCTGCTCGGCATCCGGTCGGGGACGCAGATCACCGAGCGCGTGCTGACGACGGCGCCGCACCTGGTGGCGATCGGCGCCTTCTGCATCGGCGTCAACCAGGTCGACCTGGCCGCCGCGAGCAAGCGCGGGGTCGCGGTGTTCAACGCGCCGTTCTCCAACACCCGCAGCGTGGTCGAGCTCGCGCTGGCCGAGATCATCGCCATGGCCCGGCGGCTGCCGGAGAAGAACATCCAGATGCACGCGGGCCACTGGGACAAGTCGGCGGCCGGCAGCCACGAGGTGCGCGGCCGCAAGCTCGGCATCGTCGGCTACGGCAACATCGGCACCCAGCTGTCCGTGCTGGCGGAGAACCTCGGCATGTCCGTCTGCTTCTACGACGTCGCCGATAAGCTGGCCCTCGGCAACGCGCGGCGCTGCTCGACCCTGACCGAGCTGCTCGAGTCGGTGGAGACCGTCACCCTGCACGTGGACGGGCGGGACGGGAACCGCGGCTTCTTCGGCGAGGCCGAGTTCGCTGCGATGCGGCCGCGGTCGCTGTTCCTGAACCTGTCCCGCGGCTTCGTGGTGGACCACGCGGCGCTGCGCCGCAACATCGAGTCCGGGCACCTCGCCGGGGCGGCCGTCGATGTGTTCCCCGAGGAGCCGAAGGGCCGCGGCGACGAGTTCGTCTCCGAGCTGCGCGGGCTGCCGAACGTCATCCTCACCCCGCACATCGGCGGCTCGACCGAGGAGGCCCAGCAGGACATCGGCGAGTTCGTCGCGAACAAGCTGGCCGAGTACATGGCCTCGGGCGCCACCTCGCTCAGCGTGAACCTGCCGGGCATCGCGCTGCCGGTGACCAGCGGCACGCACCGCCTGGTGCACCTGCACCGCAATGTGCCCGGCGTGCTGGCCTCGATCAACCGGGTGCTGGCCGAGCACGGCGTCAACGTCGAGGGTCAGCTGCTGCGGACCAAGGACGAGTTCGGCTACGTGCTGACCGACATCGGCTCGGAGTACAGCGAGGACGTGCTGGCCGAGCTGCGCGCCATGCCCGTCACCATCCGGCTGCGCACCCTGCGCACCTGAGCCCGGCTACAGCGGCGTCACGTAGGCGCCGGAGATCCCGCCGTCGACCAGGAACGTCGAGGCGGTGATGAACGAGGCGTCGTCGCTGGCCAGGAACGTGACCGCGGCGGCGATCTCCTCGGGCTCGGCGAACCGGCCCATCGGCACGTGCACCAGGCGGCGCTGCGCCCGCTCCGGGTCGGCCGCGAACAGCTCGCGCAGCAGCGGCGTGTTCACCGGGCCCGGGCACAGCGCGTTGACCCGGATGCCCTCGCGGGCGAACTGCACGCCGAGCTCGCGGGACAGCGCGAGCACGCCGCCCTTGGACGCGGTGTAGGAGATCTGCGAGGTGGCCGAGCCCAGCACCGCCACGAACGAGGCGGTGTTCACGATCGCCCCCTTGCCCTGCGTGCGCATGTAGCCGATCGCTTCCTTGCAGCACAGGTACACCGAGGTCAGGTTGACCTCCTGGACGCGGCGCCAGGCCTCGAGCGAGGTGTCCAGGATCGAGTCGTCGTCCGGCGGGGAGATCCCGGCGTTGTTGAACGCCACGTCGACCGAGCCGTAGGTGTCGTGCGCGGCGCGGAAGGCGGCGGCCACGCCGGCCTCGGATGTCACGTCGGCGTGCACGAATAGCCCGCCCGTCTCCGCCGCGGCCTTCTCGCCGGCCGCGTCGTCGATGTCCACCGCCACCACATGCGCGCCGTCCGCCGCGAACCGCCGCGCGGCGGCCAGCCCGATCCCGCTGCCCGCGCCGGTGATGACGACGGTCCTGCCCTCGAATCTCATGGTGGCAACTCTGGGACTCTCTCCGTCGCGATGAAGACGTTCTTGAGTCTCGGTGAACGCGTCCGGGGCGTCCGGGCCGAGCTCGCGGCCGAGGCCGGACTGCTTGAAGCCGCCGAACGGCGTCCAGTACCGCACCGAGGAATGCGAGTTCACCGACAGGTTCCCGCTCTCCACCGCCCGGGCCACCCGGATCGCGCGGCCCACGTCGCGGGTCCAGATCGAGCCGGAGAGCCCGTACGGGCTGTCGTTGGCGATCGTGACCGCCTCCGCCTCGTCGGAGAACGGGGTCACGGTCACCACCGGCCCGAACACCTCCTCGGTGTAGGCCGGGTCATCGGGCCGCACCGGCGCCAGCACGGTCGGCGGGAACCAGAACCCCGGCCCGTCGGGCGCGTGGCCGCGGAATGCCACCGGCGCCCCGTCCGGCACGTAGGAGGCGACGTGCGCGCGGTGCGCCGCCGAGATCAGCGGTCCCATCTCGGTCGCCGCCGAGGCGGGGTTACCCACCGCGACGCCCTGTACGGCCGGCTCGAGCAACTCCATGAACCGGTCCAGGACCGAGCGCTGGACCAGGATCCGGGACCGGGCGCAGCAGTCCTGCCCGGCGTTGTCGAACACCGCGTACGGCGCGGTCGCCGCGGCCCGCTCCAGGTCAGCGTCGGCGAAGATGATGTTGGCGCTCTTGCCGCCGAGCTCCAGGGTGAGCCGCTTGACCTGGCGCGCGCAGCCCGCCATGATCTGCTGGCCCACCTCGGTGGACCCGGTGAAGACGATCTTGCGCACGGCGGGATGGTCGACCAGTCGCTGCCCGACCACGCTGCCCTTGCCCGCCAGCACCTGGAACACGCCCTCGGGCAGGCCCGCCTCCAGCGCGAGCTCGCCGATCCGCATCGCGGTCAGCGGGGTCGCCTCGGCGGGCTTGGCCACCACCGTGTTCCCGGCGGCCAGCGCGGGTGCCATGCCCCAGGACAGGATCGGCATCGGGAAGTTCCACGGCACGATGAGGCCGACCACGCCGACCGGCTCGTGGAAGGTGACGTTCAGCCCGCCGGGCACCGGGATCTGCTGCCCGGTCAGCCTCTCCGGCGCCGCCGCGTAATACAGCAGCACGTCGCGGACGTGCCCGGCCTCCCAGCGGGACTGGCCGACCGGGTGGCCCGAGCCCGCCACCTCGAGCCCGGCCAGTTCCTCGGCGTGCAGCGTCGACGGCCGCGGCGAACGAACGGAGCAGCCGGGCGCGGTCCCCGGGCGCGACGGCGCGCCAGGCGGCCTGGGCGGCCGCGGCGCGGGCGATCGCCTCGTCGGCCTGCTCCGCCGAGGCCTGGGTCACCGTGGTGACCGGCTCCTCGGTGGCGGGGTTGAGCACGGTGAACACAGACATTGGCAAAAACCCCTTACAAGCGTTCGAAGCAGCGCCGCAGCTCCCAGTCGGTCACCGCGGCGTCGTAGGCGGCCAGCTCGACCTCGGCGTAGTTGGCGTAGTGTTCCACCACCTCGGCGCCGAACGACTCCCGGGCCAGTTCGCTCTTCTCCCACAGGTCCAGGGCGTCGCGCAGGGTGTGCGGGACCCGGGCGGCGGTGTCGGCGTAGGCGTTGCCGGTCATCGGCGGCTCGAGCGCCAGCTGGTTGTCGATGCCGTACAGGCCGGCCGCGATCATCGCGGCCACGGCCAGGTAGGGGTTCACGTCGCCGCCGGGGACGCGGTTCTCCACCCGCAGCGAGGGTCCGTGGCCGACCAGCCGCAGCGCGCAGGTGCGGTTGTCCGGTCCCCAGCGGACCGAGGTGGGGGCGAAACTGCCCGGCACGTAGCGTTTGTAGGAATTGATGTTCGGCGCGTAGCACAGCGCCAGCTCGCGCATCGCGGCGAGCTGGCCGGCCAGGAAGTGCTCGCCGAGCCTGGACAGCCCGTGCGGTCCGTCGCCGGCCATCACCGGAGCGCCGTCCGAGGTGCCGCGCAAGGACAGGTGGATGTGGCAGGAGTTGCCCTCGCGAGCGTTCGGCTTGGCCATGAACGTGATGCTGTTCCCGTCCTGGGCCGCGATCTCCTTCGCGCCGGTCTTATAGATCGAGTGGTTGTCGCAGGTGGCCACCGCCTCGGCGTAGCGGAACGCGATCTCGTGCTGGCCGAGGTTGCACTCGCCCTTGGCCGATTCCACGTACAGGCCGGCCCCGGCCATCTGGTTGCGGATCCGGCGCAGCAGCGGCTCGATCCGGGACGTGCCCAGGATCGAGTAGTCCACGTTGTACTGGTTGGCCGGGATCAGGTCGCGGTAGTCCTTGGCCGCGGCCTGCTCATAAGAGTCCTGGTAGACGACGAATTCGAGCTCTGTGCCGGCCATCGCGGTCCAGCCGCGCTCGGCCAGCCTCGCCGTCTGCGCCGCCAGGATCTGCCGCGGCGAGGCCAGCACCGGCGCGCCGTCCAGCCAGGTCAGGTCGGCGATCACCAGGACGGTGCCGTCGTGCCAGGGGATCCGGCGCAGCGTGTTCATATCCGGCGCCATCACGAAGTCGCCGTAGCCGCGGTCCCAGGACGACATGGCGTACCCGTCGACCGTGTTCATGTCCACGTCCACGGCGAGCAGGTAATTGCAGCCCTCGGAGTAGTGTTCGGCCACCTCCTCCAGGAAGAACTCCGCCGCCAGCCGCTTGCCTTGCAGCCGGCCCTGCATGTCGGTGAAGGCGAGCACGACGGTGTCGATCTCGCCGTCGGCGACCGCGACCCGCAACTGCTCCAGGGTCAGCAGGCCACGCCGCCGCTCACCGGCCTGGCCGCCGTGGTCCGCCGTCATCAGACGGAAAGCTCCCGCTCGATCGCGGCCAGTTCCTCGGCCGTGCCCTGGACCTTGGGCCCCTTGAACCAGTTCTTCGCCGAGACCAGCCAGTAGATGCCGGCGAAGCCGAGCACCACGATCACCGCCACGACGGTGTAATTGAAGTTGCCCACGCTGATCGGGCTCGCGGTGGGCAGCATGAACAAGATCGTGATGAAGACCACCCAGACGACGGCGATCGTGCCGACCAGGTAGCTCCACCGGCCCAGGTGCCAGGGCCCGCGGCGGAAGCTCTCCCCCTGCCGCAGCCGCAGGAAGGTGGGTATGACGTAGGCGATGTACAGGCCGATGACCGCGATCGAGGTGACGGCGGCGTAGGCCGCGCCGTTCCACAGGTACGGCAGGCCCAGGACCAGCGCCCCGGCCGCCGCCAGCCAGATCGCGTTGGTCGGTGTCCTGGTCCGCTTGTTCACCTGGTGCCACAGGTTCGAGCCGGGCAGCGCGCCGTCCCGGGAGAACGCGTAGATCATCCGCGAGTTCGCGGTGACCGAGGACATCCCGCAGAACAGCTGGGCGCCGATGACCACCAGCAGCAGCAGCTTGGCGCCGGTGTCCCCGATCGCGGTGACCCAGATCTGGGCCGGCGGCACCAGCGCGCTGGTGTAGACCGCGTAATGCGTCTCCTGGATCGCGAACGTGACCCCGATCAGCAGCACCCAGCCGGCGATAAGCGACACCACGATCGACATCACGATGCCGCGCGGACCGCTTCGCGCGGCGCTGTGGGTCTCCTCGGTCATGTGTGCCGACGCGTCGTACCCGGTGAACGTGTACTGGGCCAGCAGCAGGCCGAGCAGCAGCACGTAGAACGTGCTGTGCCAGCCGGTGTTGTTGACGATGTGGGTGAACACGTAGCTGGTCGACGCGTGCTTGGAGGGCACGAAGGCGAGCACGGCCACGATGATCAGTACGCCGAGGATGTGCCACCACACGCTCACGTCGTTCAGCAGCGCGACCAGCCGGATGCCGAACTGGTTCATCACGCCGTGCAGCAGCAGCACGCCCGCGAAGATCAGGATCGTGACCCAGTGCGCCGTGCTGACCCCCCACACCAGGTTCAGCAGCGCGTTGATGAAGAACGCGCAGCCGAAGTCGATGCCCGCGGTGACCGCGACCTGGCCGAGGAAGTTGAACCAGCCGGTGAACCAGGACCAGGCCGGCCCGTTCTTGGGGGCTAGCTTGGCCGCCCAGTAGTACAGGCCGCCGGCCGTGGGGAAGCTGGAGCAGACCTCGGCCATGGCCAGCCCGACGAACAGCGTCATGATGCCGACGATCGGCCAGCCCCAGACGATGATGGCGGGGCCGCCGGTGTTCATGCCGTACCCGTACAGGGTCAGGCAGCCGGACAGGATCGAGATGATCGTGAACGACACGGCGAAGTTCGAGAACCCCGACATCCGCCGGCGAAGCTCCTGGGCGTAGCCAAGCTCGTGCAGGCGTTGCTCGTCCGTGCCTGCCGCCGGCACGGCGGCTATATCGTCGGCCATGAGATCTCCCTATGGCGATGCCAGCACATATGGATGGAACTGATCCATTGAATGAAGGTATTCACCCACTGTGCCGGGGAGCGTGTCAAGAGGGGTCAGGTACCCGGCGCGGAGAGCCTGGACCCGCCGGTTACGGGCTCGCTACGGGTCTATTACGGCCGGGCGGCGACCGGTACTGTCGCCGCGCTGGCGGCCCTGGATCCGGTCGGGTTAACGACTCGCCGAGGAAGCCGCGAAGCAGCGCCGCGGTCCCCGCCACGTGCTCTTCCATCGTGCGCCTGGCCCGATCGGGATCGCCGGCCAGGATGGCCCGCACGATGCTGGCGTGCTGGACGTTCGCGTGTTCCAGGTTGCGGCTGAGCATGGGGATGGCGTTGAGCAGGTCGACCAGCTGCACCCGGGCCTCGACCACGCTCGCGGTCAGCATCGGCGAGCCCGCCGCGTCGGCGATGGCCAGGTGCAGCCGGGTATCCGCCTGCCGGTAGCCGCCCGGTTCGCAAGCGTGCACGGCGGCCAGGCATTCGGCCAGGCTTTCGCGGTGCTGCATGGTCAGGCTGGCCCGGGCCGCCATCTCGGCCGCGCCGGTCTCCACCACCCGGCGGAACGTCAGCGCGTCGTCGAGCTGGCCGCCCATGTCCCGTGCGGTCCTGGTGACCTCGTCGTGCACCATCGGCTCGGGCTGGCGTAGCACGAAGGTGCCACCGAACCGGCCGCGCTTGGTCTCGACGTACCCGGCGGCGGCCAGTTCGCGCAGGGCCTCTCGCAGGGTGATCCGGCTGATGCCGAGCCTGCGGGTGAGTTCCCGTTCCGACGGCAGCCGGTCACCTGGCGCGTACACGCCCAGCTTGACGCCCTCGAGCAGGCGCTCGACGGTTTCCTCGAAGGCGTTCCCTGTCCGGACCGCGCGGAAAACCGCCGCGGTGATGGCGGGGGACCCTCCCGGCACGGTTCTTATCTCCTGATAACCAGATATTGCCGCTGTGCGGCAACGTAACGCAAGACTAGATCATAGGCGCAAGTACCGTGCTGCGGGCGGCAGCCCGGTCGGCCGCGGCCGACCCGTCGTAGGCGGCCCTGTTATCGGTGACCCTGGTGCCGGCGGTCCTGGTGCCGGCGGTCCTGGTGCCGGCGGTCCTGGTGCCGGCGGTCCTGGTGCCGGCGGTCCTGGTGCCGGCGGTCCTGGTGCCGGCGGTCCTGGTGCCGGCGGTCCTGGTGCCGGCGGTCCTGGTGCCGGCGGTCCTGTCATCGGCAGCACTGACGAGCGCGGTGAACAGGCGGGGGTCGCTGCCCTGTTCGGGATGCCACTGCACGCCTAGCACGAAGCCGGGAACCCCCCGCCCACCTCCCCAGCCCTCCACATTGGACGGGCCGGCCTCGACCGCCTCGATCGTGCCGTCTTCCTCCCAGGCCACCGCCTTGAGCCCGTCACCGAGCAGGTTGACCGCCTGATGGTGGTGCGTCGGCACCTCAAGGAAGCCATCCTCGGGCAAGATGCCGGCCAGCATGCTGTCCGGGCTGACCCGCACCTGATGCAGGCCGAACCCGTTCGGCGGCCCGTCGTGCCGTCCGTGGCCGACCAGGTCCGGCAGGTGCTGGTGCAGCGTGCCGCCCCGGCAGACGTTCAATACCTGCATGCCGCGGCAGATGGCGAGCAGCGGCACGCCGAGCCGCAGCGCGTGGCCGGTGACGGCCAGGTCCCAGGCGTCCCGCAGCGTCGCGGGAGCCTGTGTCCGCGAGTGCCGCGACGCGCCGTACCTGACCGGGTCGATGTCCGGGCCGCCCGTGACCACCAGGCCATCCAGGCTGGCGACGGTGGCGCTGGCCTCTTCGTCGTCGCCGCCCGGCGGCAGCATGACAGCCCGCCCGCCGCTGCGGCGCACCGCGTCCACATAGACGTACGGAAGCATCGCCGCCCGGGCTGACCAGCCTCGCCAGGACGCTTGATCCTCGTATGTGGTTATGCCAATAACCGGCGTCATAGTTCCCCTTTGAACTGCTCCAACGCAGCCCCGCTACCCCAGAAAACACAGGAAATCCACAATCATTCCGAACGAACCGTGGTTCCTGCTCACCTTCCGTACCCGCGCATCGCGTGGCTGACGGGATGGCAGGTGGCGGTGTTACGAGTGAGGTTAGCAGTGTTGCATCCGGTTGTTCCGGAACATTGTTAAGTGACAACCTGTGCCTACCGGATGATTCATCGTAGAACCTGCATCGCCGGTTCGCGCAGCGAACAGCAAAATCGGTGACTCACAGTTATTTCGAACTTCTTACGGCGGTCTGCACGACCTTGGGCCAGCTAGCCCTGATTGGCCTTACGCCGTCACCAGTTCGCGGGCCGGCGCCTGGTGGGCGGGCCAGCAGGGGAAATGATGCTGGACCGGGTCCGCGACGAGCCGTTCCATGGCCGCGCGGGTGGCCTCGTTGTCGGCGGTATAGACGACCATCCGGGTGCCCGGCGGCGTCTGTACCGCGAAGCTGGTGGAGGTCATCTCAAGTCGCGGGTAGAGCGGATGCCGGAATACCTTGGCGTAGTAGGCCGGCTGCGCCACGTCCTGGGTGGCCCACATGGCCGCGAACTCGGGGCTGGCCGCCTCCATCCGCCGGATGAAGCCGGTCCAGGCCGGGTCGCCGACATGGTGCCCGTACGCCGCGCGCAGCTGCGCGACCATCGCGGCCCGCTGGTCGGCCCGGTTCTCGATCGCGCTGCAGCACTCGGACCTGGTGAAGCAGTACAGCAGCGTGTTCCGCTCGGCGGGCGGATCCTCGGCAGCACGCGGGATCAGCACCGCGTAGGCGGCGTTCCAGGCCAGGATGTCGAACCGCTCGGTCACCACGCTGGCCGGCATCGGGTTCAGCCGCTCCAGGATGGCCTGAATCTGTGGCGGCAGCCGCAGGCCGCCGTCGTGGGGGACCGCCGTGTCCGGTACCTCGGCCAGCCGGAACAGGTGCCGGCGCTCGACCGCGTCCAGCTGGAGCGTCCTGGCCACCGCGTCGAGCACCTGGACGCTGGCCCGGATCGGGCGGCCCTGCTCCAGCCAGGTGTACCAGGTCACGCCCACCCCGGCCAGCTGCGCGACCTCCTCGCGGCGCAGCCCGGCCGTCCGCCGCCGTTGGCCGCCGGGCAGCCCTACGTCCTCCGGCGTGATCCGCTCCCGCCGGCTGCGCAAGAACGCGGCCAGCTCCCTGTTTCTCTCCGCTCGCCTCCGGGGCGCCTCCAAGGCGCCTCCTTCCCTCGTCGCTCCTCGGTCGCTCCTCAGTCCAGTCGGCTCAGTCCAGTCGGCTCAGTCCAGTCGGCTCAGTCCAGTCGGCTCAGTCCAGTCGGCTCAGTCCAGTCGGCTCAGTCCAGTCGGCTCAGTCCAGTCGGCGCCGGCGCCCCTTTTGGCTTGCGGAAGGTGTCACGGCCCTTCAGCGCGCTCATGCCCCATCCTGCTCCCACGCCCGGCCACGTGCCAGGTGGTGCTAGTACCAGGATAACCAGTGTCTTGGTACCTGGATAAGAACAGCGTCAGGCTTAGTGGCATGAGCAACATCCTGACCCGTGATGCCCGCGCGGGCGTATTCGCCGGCCGTGACCGCCCGGTGCGTCCCGGTCTCGTCCTGACCATCGTCCTCATCGGTCAGTTCATGGCCGTGCTCGACGCTTCCATCGTCAACGTCGCCGCACCCTCGATCCATGCCAGCCTGCGCGCCTCCGGCGCGAGCCTTCAGCTCGTGGTGGCCGGCTACACCATTACCTACGCGGTCCTGCTGGTATCCGGGGCGCGGCTCGGCGACATCGTCGGCCACCGGCGGGTGTTCCTCGCCGGGCTCGTCCTGTTCACGCTCGCCTCGCTCGGCTGCGGGCTGGCCGGCACGGCGGACCTGCTAATCGCGCTGCGCTTCGCCCAGGGGGCCGCTGCCGCGCTGATGATCCCGCAGGTGCTCAGCCTGATCCAGCGCACTCACGCCGGCCCGGCCCGGGCCCGCGCGATGAGCAGGTACTCCGCGGTGCTGGCCGGCGGCGCGGTGATGGGCCAGCTCGTCGGCGGCCTGCTGATCAGCGCGAACCTGTTCGGTTCGAGCTGGCGACCGGTGTTCCTGGTCAACGTGCCCATCGGCGTCGCGCTGCTGGCCGTCGGCGCCCGGGCGCTGCCGCGCGGCCGGGGGAGGCCTGGCCGGACCCTCGACCTGCCCGGCCTGGCCCTGCTCACCCCGGCGGTGCTCGCGTTCGTGCTCCCGCTCGTGCTCGGCCAGCCCGAACACTGGCGGCGCTGGGGCTGGCTCCTGATGGCCGCGAGCATTCCCTTGGTCGCCGCGTTCACCGCGGCCGAGCGGCGGGTGGCCGGGGCCGGCGGTACGCCGCTGATCCCGGGCCGGGTGCTTCGGGTGCCCGGCGTGCCGGTCGCGATCGCCGGCCTGTTCACGGTGATGACCGTCTTCAGCGGGTTCTTCTTCACCCTCGCCCTGCACCTGCAGGACGGCCTGGGCTACTCCCCGCTACGGGCGGGCCTGACCTTCGCCCCTGCCGCGGCCACCTTTGCCCTGGTCAGCCTGAACTGGCGGCGGCTGCCGCCGCGGTCGTACAGCGCCCTGATCGTCGGCGGCTTTGTCCTGTTCGCGGTGGCCATGGCCGGCCTGGCCTGGGTGCTGCGCGACGGCGGCACCGGGGGAGCGGACCTGTACCTGATCGGCGCGCTCAGCGGTGCCGGGATGGCGGCCGCGTTCAGCCCGCTGATGACCCGCGTGCTGCTGCGCGTGCCGGTCGAACTGGCCGCGGACGCGACCGGGGTCGTGGTCACGGTGAACCAGCTCGGCCTGCTCGTCGGCGTGGCCACGTTCGGCACCCTGTACCTGAACCTGGCCGGCCGCCTGCCCGCCGTCGCCGCGGCCGGCGTATTCCGGCATGCGTCGGCCCACGCCGAGGCCGTCACCTTCCTCGCCCTCGCGGGCCTGGCGCTGGCAGGCGTCATCCTCGCGGCGGCGCATGCGGTGGGACAGCACAGCCGGCCCGCTTACTGAGCTCCGGCTACCGGTCCCGGCGCGGTACGTGACCGCGCCGGGACCACATGTGCGCAGGCCCAGGCAGCCACTGGGCCTGCCGGGCCCGCATATTACGCATTAGCGTAAGAAGCGGATCCGGTCTCATTCTCACTCCGCTGGGGTGAGGTCAGACGCCGACTGCCGTCATTCCCTGGTGAGTACGCGGCACGAGGTGCCTGGGCGCTGGAAGAAGGTAAGCGTGTTATGACTGTCGGGACCGACGCCGGGATGGTTCGTGATCGGCAGCCGGAGGCCATCGGCCAGCGGCGGGTGCTGGTGATCATCGGTGCCCTGCTGCTCGGCATGCTGCTGGCCGCACTCGACCAGACGATCGTCGCGACGGCGCTGCCGACGATCGCGGGCGACCTGCACGGGCTGTCGCATCTGTCCTGGGTCATCACCGCCTACCTGCTCGCCTCCACGGTGTCGACGCCGCTGTGGGGCAAGCTCGGCGACATGTACGGCCGGAAGGTGTTCTTCCAGGCTTCGATCGTGATCTTCCTGATCGGTTCCGCGCTGTCCGGCCTGGCGCACACGATGATCGAACTGATTGCGTCCCGCGCCGTTCAGGGGCTGGGCGGCGGCGGCCTGCTGGTCGGCGCGCAGACCATCGTCGGGGATGTCGTCCCGCCTCGCCAGCGCGGGCGCTATCAGGGGATCTTCGGCGCCACGTTCGGGGTCGCCAGCGTGCTCGGTCCGCTGATCGGCGGCTTCTTCGTGGACAACCTGTCCTGGCGGTGGGTCTTCTACATCAACCTCCCGCTCGGCGCCGTGGCCCTGGTGGTGACCGCAGCTGTGCTGCCCGGCCGGCTGAGCAAGGCCCGCCATGTGATCGACTACGCGGGGACCGCGCTCATCGGCGCGTCGGCGGTCTGCCTGGTGCTGCTGACCTCGCTCGGCGGCAATACTTACGCCTGGGGCTCCTTCCCGATCATCGTGCTGGGGGTGCTCGCGGTCGTCAGCGCGGCCGGTTTCGTCGCGGTGGAGCGGCGGGCGGCCGAGCCCGTCATACCGCTGCAGCTGTTCGCGAACCGGGTGTTCACCTCGGCCAGCGTGGTCGGCTTCGCCGTCGGCTTCGCCATGTTCGGCGCGCTTGCCTACCTGCCGCAGTACATGCAGGTCGTGCGGGGGATCTCACCGACCCAGTCCGGGCTGAGGCTGCTGCCGTTGATGGTCGGGCTGCTGCTGACCTCCATCGGCACCGGCTTCCTGGTCACCAAGTGGGGCCGGTACAAGATCTTCCCCGTGATGGGCACGGCGGTGATGACCGTCGGGCTGTTCCTGCTGTCGCGGCTGGGTACCGACACGAGCTTCTGGCTGGTGTCGCTGTACCTGTTCGTCCTCGGCGTCGGCATCGGCGCGTCGCTGCAGGTGCTGGTCATCGCGGTGCAGAACGCGGTCGACTACGCCGATCTCGGCGCCGCCACGTCCGGCGCGACGTTCTTCCGCTCCATCGGCGGCTCGTTCGGCACCGCGGTCTTCGGCGCGATCTTCTCCGGCGTGCTGGCGGGCGACATCGCCGCCGCGCTGCACGGCGTACCGCTGCCCAGCGGGATCAGCCGCGTCCGCCGGAGCCAGTCCCGCCGTGCTCGAGCACCTGCCCGCGGCGATCCGGGACGGCTACATCGCCGGGTTCGCGCAGGCGCTGCACACCGTGTTCCTGTACGCGACGCCGATCGGCGCGGTGGCCTTCCTCCTGAGCCTGCTGCTGAAGGAGGTGCCGCTGCGGGACACCATGCGGGCAGTGGACCGGGCCCAGTGCACTGCCCCCACGGCCATGCCCGCCACGCGCGACTCCGCGCAGGAGATGGAGCGCGAGCTGCTGACGCTGTTCGGCCGTGAGCGCAGGGCGGATATCTACCGGCGCCTCGCGGAGGCGGCCGGTGTACAGCTGACCCCGCGCGGCACCTGGCTGCTGTACCGCGTCGCCGACAATGCCCCGATCACCGAGGCGGCGCTGGCCCGTCAGCTCGGCGTCTCCGTCCCTTGACCTGGAAAAGCGCCTGACCGAACTCGTGGCCGCCGGCTACATCGCTGTCCCTCGTCATGGCCACGTGGACGGGGATGGCCGCCCGGCCCGGCGCCAGCGTGGCGCTCACCCCCGTCGGCGAGCAGGCCGCCGGCCGACTGGGTGTGGCCCGGGAGGCCGGTATTGACCGGCTGGTGACGGAGTGGGAGCCCGACAAGGTCCCGGAGTTGCGTGCGCTGCTCGGGCGGATCACGACCACGCTAGTGGCCACCGACGTGTCACCGGAGGGGGATGTGGCCGCCGCGGCCGTCCCCGGGAGGTGACCGGGCGGGCTCGGGCGGCCTCGGGTAGGTTCGGGCTGGCGGAAAGGAAGTGGCATGGCCATCGTGGTGCTGGTGCTCTGGTTGCTCACCGCGGGGGCTGGGTTCTACCTGCTGGTGACGAGCAATCTCGGGCGCGCCCGCCCCGTGGCAGCGCCTCCCGCGGCAGCGCCTCCCGCGGCGGAACCGGCCCCGGCCTCAGTCGCCTTGGCCGCACGGACCGCCTCCGCCGCCGCGGTGCCGCCCGCCACGAAGCGGGAGATCCGGCGGGCCGCACGGGACCGGTTCGCTCCGCCTTCGCTGACCGCGGCCAGGAACGCGCCGATGGTGCCGGGGCTGCGGTCGCTGCTCGAGTTCGCGCATCCGGCGTCCGCGATCATCGGTTTCGGGTTCTGGCTGGGCTTCACGTTGGTGCACTACCGTGCGCTGGGCTGGATCGCGTTCGGGCTGGTGACGGTCACGGTGAGCCTGGGGCTGACCTGGTTCGCGGTCAACACCCGCGCGGCCAGGCGCCGGGACGCGGAAAACCGCCAGGGCGCCGCGGAGCAACAGGACGCCGATGAGCCAGCGCCGTCGTTCAGCACCCGCCTCGTCGTCCTGCACGGTGCCGCCGCCGCGGTGACCTTCGTGCTGGCCGCCCTGACCGCCCTCGTCCTGGGCTCCTAGGCCGTAAAGGCTGAAAACCAGGACGTGGCCAGTGCACCCGACCGCCTGCACGGATAGGGGGAGACGAGTGACCACCGAGCCTGGGAGCGTCTTGAGATGGCTCAATGATCCCGGCCGCCGTGTGCACTGACCACTACCCATGACTACGGGCCGCCGTCCCGGCCGGCTCACCCGCGCCGGTCTGCGTAAGGAGTCGGTAAGAATTTCCTGCCGCAGACTTGAACCGCGGCCCGGCCAGGGACGGTTACATGGACAGGTATCCCTAGACACGATCTTCCGCGAAGTGCCGACCGGGCAAAGGACTTCCGATGTGAACAAGGCGGACGAGACCCCGCAAACCCCGGAAACCCTGGCCACCCCGGAACCCGCGAATACCCCGGAACCCGCGAATACCCCGGAACCCGCGAATACCCCGGAACCCGCGAATACCCCGGAACCCGCGAATACCCCGGAACCCGCGAATACCCCAGAACCTGCGAAAACCGCGGAAGCCGAGGACACCGAGGACATCCCGGACACCGAGGACATCCCGGAAGCCGCGCAAGCCCTGGTTTCCCCCAGTACCTCGGGCGAGCCGAGAACGCCGGGCGCCCGCCGGGGCCTGAGCAGGCGGCAGGCGCTCACCGTGCTCGGCGTCGGCGCCGGGGCGCTGATCGCCGAGCAGGCCCTCGTCGCCGACGGGATCCCCCCGAGGAGCAACCCGCCGGCGCAAGCCAGCGTCGCGCCCGAACCCTCCGGCTACGCGCCCGACGGCATCGCGGGCCGCGCCGCCGCGCTCCCGCTGAAAAACGTGCAGCTGCTCGACAGCCCGTTCCGCCAGAACCAGGCCAGGAACACCAGCTACCTGCTCTTCCTCGACCCCGAACGTATGCTCCACACCTTCCGCCTGAACTACGGCGAGCCGTCAGCCGCCGAACCGCTCGGCGGCTGGGAGAAGCCGGGCTCGCAGATCCGCGGTCACATGACCGGCCACCTGCTGTCCGGCCTGGCGCTGACCTACGCCAACACCAGCGACGAGACCGCGCAGAATCCGCGGCCGCTACCTGGTCAGCCAGCTCGCCGCGCTCCAGGCTCGCGCCCGGGAAGCCGGGTTCCACCCCGGCTACCTGTCGGCGTTCCCCGAGGGCTACTTCGACATTCTGGAGCAGGGAAGATCGATCTGGTCGCCGTACTACATGATCCACAAGTACCTGGCCGGGATGATCGACCAGTATCAGCTGACCGGCGACGACCAGGCGCTCGACGTGGCGCGGAAGCTGGCCGACTGGGTGGACTGGCGCACCGGCCGGCTCCCGTACGAGCAGATGCAGATGGTCCTGCAGACCGAGTTCGGCGGGCTGCCCGAGGCGCTCGCCAACCTGTACACGATCACCGGCCAGGAGCGGTACCTGGCCACCGCGCAGCGGTTCTACCACGCCGAGGTGCTCGACCCGCTGGCCGACGGGCTGGACATCCTGCCCGGGCTGCAGTGCAACGTGACCACGCCGAAGATCATCGCCTGCGTCCGGATGTGGGAGGAGACCGGCAGCGCCAAGTACCGCGACATCGCGCGCAACTTCTGGGACATCGTGACCGGCCATCACGTGTACGTGATCGGCGGCGTGGGCAACTACGAGCACTTCCAGCTGCCCGACACGGTGGCCGCCCAGCTGTCGAACTTCACCTGCGAGAACTGCGTCGGCTACAACATGCTCAAGCTGACCCGGCTGCTTCACTTCCACCAGCCGGCCCGCACCGACCTGGTCGACTACTACGAGCGGACCCTGTTCAACCAGATGCTGGGGGAGCAAGATCCCGCCTCGCCGCACGGCTTCAACTGCTACTACACCGGCCTGTCCGCCGGCGCGTTCAAGCGCCAGCCGCTCAACTACTTCCCGCAGGGCAACCCGGGCGTGTACGCCACCGACTGGGACACCTTCACCTGCGACACCGCCACCGGGCTCGAGACGCCCGGCCAAGTTCGCCGACACCATCTACAGCCGCGACGCGGACGGCATCTACGTCAACCTGTTCATCCCCTCGCTGGTGCGGAGCCAGGGTCTGGTCCTACGCCAGGACACCGGGTTTCCCGACGACCCGGTCATCCGCCTGTCCGTGGTGGCCGGCGCCGCCACCTTGACGCTGCGGGTGCGGGTGCCGAAATGGGTGGCCGGAGCGCGCCGTGCCGTCTGGCTCAACGGCGCGCCGGTCACCGGCCTGCCGGAGGCCGGCCCGAGCGGCTGGATCGCGCTGCGGCGGCGCTGGCAGGCGGGCGACCTGCTCCAGGTCACGCTGCCGATGCAGCTGGCCGTCGAGCCGACGCCGGACCATCCGGCGGTGCAGGCGCTGACCTACGGCCCGGTCGTGCTGAGTGGCGTCTACGGCAGCGACCCCGGCTCGCTGACGCCGCCGCTCGAGATGGCCTCGATCCGCCGGACCGCCGCGCAGCCGATGACGTTCGAGGGCGTCGCCGCGGCGTAAGCCGGTCAAGCTGATCCCGGTCTCCCGGGCCGCCCACGAGTACTACACCACCTACTTCCAGATGGCGTAGCGGGCCGATGAGTGACCTCCCGTGCCGCGCCGCCCCGAGCGAAAGGCCGCGACGTGACACCAGATGCCACCCTGGACGTGACCCGGCTGACGCCGTCCCCGCCCGTCCCCGCGCACGAGGCCGCCGAAGCCGTCCGGGCCTGCTTCGGCCTGGCACGGCGAACTCGCCCGGCTGCCCGGCGAGGCCGACGACAACTTCCTGCTCCAGGCGGCCGGCGGCCAGCGCTACGTAGTGAAGTTCGCGCACCTGCGGGCCGATCCGGCCGTGGTCAGCGTCCAGGTCCGGGTGCTGCGGCACATCGAGTCGGCCGCGCCCGGGCTGCCGGTGCCGCGGGTGCGGCCCGCCACCGACGGGCAGCCGTGGGCCGTGGTCGCGGACGGCCCGCTGCGCGGACGCATCGTGCACGTGCTCAGTTACCTCGACGGCCGGCTGCTCCGGTCGGTCACCACGGATCCGCCGCTGCGCCGCACCCTCGGCGTCACCCTCGCCGAGCTCGGCCGGGCGCTGCGCGACTTCGACGACCCGCTGGTGCACCGGCCGCTGCTGTGGGACCTCGCCCAGCTGCCGCAGCTGCGCCCCCTGCTCGACGGCCGGCTCCCCGGCTCGCTCGTCCAGGAGCAGTTCAGCCGGCTCGCCGCCGAGCTGCCGCCGCGGCTGGCGGCCCAGCGCCGCCAGGTCGTGCACAACGACTTCAGCCCGGACAATACGCTGATCTCCGCCGACGCCAGCGGCGTATCCGGCATCATCGATTTCGGTGACGTCACCGTGACCGCGCTGGTCAACGACGTCGCTATCGCCGCGGCCAACCTGCTCGGCGACGCCGACCCGCTCGCGCCCGCGCTTGACCTGATCGCGGGGTACCACGCCGTCACCCCGCTCACGGCCGGCGAGCTCGACCTGCTGCCGGACCTCATCCTGGGCCGCATCGTGGCCCGGATCATCATCAGCGAATGGCGAGCCGAACGCTTCCCCGAGAACCGCGCCTACGTCCTGCGCAATACCCCCGGGGCGTGGGAGCAGCTGAACCGGTTGCTTAGCATCCCAGGAGAGCAGATCGCCGCCAGCATCCAGGAGGCCGCCCGTGCGTGACACCGCGACCATGGTCAACGGCTTCGACATCTCCGCCGTCGACGCCCTCGACCCCGAACTACGCCGGATCGTCGAGCGACGGGCGAGCCTGCTCGGCCCGGCCTACAAGCTGTTCTACGCCAACCCGGTACGGATCGTCCGCGGCGAAGGCGTGCACCTGTTCGACGCGGACGGGCAGGCCTACCTGGACGCCTACAACAACGTGCCATCGGTCGGGCACTGCCACCCGCGGGTGGTCGAGGCGATCGCCCGCCAGGCGGCCACCCTGAACACGCACACCCGGTACGCCAGCGAGCTCATCCTGGACTACGCCGAGCGACTGCTCGGCACATATCCCGCCGAAATCGGCAACGTCATGTTCACCTGCACCGGCAGCGAGGCGGTCGACCTCGCGCTGCGCATCGCGCGCTTCCACACCGGCGGCGAGGGAATCGTCATCACCGCCAACGCCTACCACGGCGTAACCACGGCGGCCGCCGAGATATCGCCCAGCCTCGGCCCGGCGGTCCCGCTGGGCCGGGCGGTGTGGACGGTCGCGCCGCCGACCGAGGCGCTGCCGGCCGAGGAGGGCGGCCACGCCTTCGCCGAACGGGTGCGGACAGCCATCGCCGACATGAACCGGCACGGCGTCCGGCTGGCCGCGTTCATCGCGGACAGCCTGTTCTCCTCGGACGGGATCCGGCCCGACCCGGCCGGATTCCTGCGGCCGGTGGCCGATGCCACCCGCGAGGCCGGCGGCCTGTACATCGCCGACGAGGTCCAGCCCGGGTTCGGCCGGACCGGCGCGGCCATGTGGGGCTTCCAGCGCCACGGCATCGTCCCCGACCTGGCCGTGATGGGCAAGCCCATGGGCAACGGCATGCCGATCGCCGGGGTCGCGGCGCGCCCGGAGATCCTGGCGGAGTTCGGCCACAAGATCAGGTACTTCAACACCTTCGGCGGCAACTCCGTCTGCATCGCCGCCGCGGCCGCGGTGCTCGACGTGATCGAGACCGAGGACCTGCTGCAGAACGCCCGTGGTCGTGGGCGGCTACCTGCGCGACACGCTGGAAGGGATCGCCCGGGACACGCCCCGGATCAGCGCCGTGCGCGGGGCCGGCCTGTACGCCGCGGCCGACTTCACCGACCCCGGCACCGGCGAACCCGACGGCGACGCCGCGATCCGCGTGGTCAACGGCCTGCGCGAGCGGCACGTCCTGATCAGCGCCACCGGCCCGCACGGCAGCACCCTGAAGATCCGCCCCCCGCTGCCCTTCAGCAAAGCCCCACGTCGACCACCTCGCCGAGGCCCTCACCGCCACCCTCCGCACCCTCGACCGCCCCCTCGACCGCCCGCTCGGCCGCCCGCTCGGCCGCACTCCCTAGCCGTCCGCGGGCGCCCCGGCGACCGCCGCCCGCGGCATCGCCCGCGCCTCGTCCAGGATGTCCCAGCCAGTCAAGGTGATCTCGCTCATAATCTGTCACGCCGACACCCGCCCGGCGTCCGGGCGGGTGTCGGCGTTTTCCTCCTTCACGTCTGCGTAGTTACCGGAATCCTTACGTCTGCGTAGTGACCGGAATGGATTCTGGTTGGTCATGGCTGCGGATCACTATCCGGTGAATCACTGTTCCCTGGCCCGCCGGGGCAGGCCGAACCCGATCACGAACGAGCAGGCCAGCAGTCCTACCGTGGCGAGCGTGGTCCACTCGGCGGCGTTGAGGTAGACCGGCACGTGGCCCCCGCGCCCGGAAACCAGGGCGAAGAAGATCGCGCCGATCCCGGCGATGCCCAGCGACACCCCGAGCGCGTTTACCGTCTGCAGGACGCCGGACGCCGGAGGCCGAGCCCATCTCCCGCGGCCGGACGCCTGCCATTACGATGTCGAACAGCGGCACGAACACCATGCCCATCCCGATCCCGCCGATCACCATCGGGGCCAGCAGGTCCGCGGTGGAGACGCCGCCGGCGGCGCCGCGCAGCACCGCGTAGATCCCCAGCAGCCCGGCTGCCTCGACGACCAGCCCGGCGTGCAGCACCCGGCGGCCGAGCTTGCTCATCGTGATGCCGCCGACCGCGGAGCCGACGAACGCGCCCGCCGCCCAGGGCGCGGTGGTGACGGCCGAATGCCACGGGCTGAAGCCCAGCCCGTTCTGCAGGAACACGTTGAAGATCATCACGATGCCGCCCAGCGAGCCGGTGAACACGAGCGAGAACACGATGCCCGCACTGTACGGGCGGTGCCAGAAGATGGACGGCTCCACCAGCGGGTCGCGGTCCGCACGCTGACGCCGGACCTGGTACCAGCCGAACCCGGCCAGCATGAGCACAGACCCGCCCAGCATCCCGAACAGCCAGCTCGGCCAGCCCAGCGAGTGCCCCTGCGCCAGCGGGAAGACCAGCAAGAACATGGCCGTGCCGGCCAGCACCGCGCCCGCCAGATCCAGCCGCCCCCGTCGGGAGCCTTCAGACCCCGGCGAGCCGTCAGACCCCCGCGAGCCGTCAGGGCTGACGCCCGCGGGCAGGGTCCGGGCGCCGAGCGCCAGCGCGGCCAGCCCGACCGGCACGTTCACCAGGAAGATCATCCGCCAGCCGGTGCCGAGCACGTTGACGCTGATCAGCCCGCCGGACGCGATAGGCCCGAGCATCGCGGACAGACCCATCACCGGACCGTAGACGCCGAACGCCTTGCCCATCTCGTGCGCCTCGAACAAGTCCCTGATCAGGCCGAACACCTGGGGCAGCATGATCGCCCCGAGCAGCCCCTGGGCGGCCCGGGCGGCGATGAGCTCACCCGCGCTCTGCGCCGCGGCGCACGCGGCCGACGCGAGGATGAACCCGGTCATCCCGGTCAGCAGCACCCGCCGCCGCCCGAAGATGTCGCCCAGCCGCCCGCCGGTCAGCAGCCCGACTGCCATGGCCAGCGCGTAAGCGGCGGTGACCCACTCGATGACGGCGTAGGAGCCGCCCAGCTCGCGCTGGATCGTCGGCGCGGCGACCTGGGTGATGGTCGAGTCGAGCAGGTCCATCACCGCCGCCGTGATCACCGCGCCGAACGCCACCCAGCGCAACTTCCCAGGGGGATCTTGCGGACTCCGTGACTCCTGCGGCCGGCTCGCGGTGGCTTGGGTGCTGATGACATCGGATCCTCCCGTGGCATTACCGGAACAAAATCTTCTGTTCCAAGATTACCAGAACGGAATGATTTGTTCCAGCACCTGCTACACTCTTTTCATGACCGAGACGAACGCGAGGCCGGGGCGCCACGGCCCGATGAGCGGCCGCCAGGCCGAGGCGGCCCGTAACGACCAGCGGATCCTCGACTCGGCCCGGGCGGTGTTCGTCGCCGACCCCGGCGCGCCGATCACCGCGGTGGCCAAGCACGCCGGCGTCGGCATCAGCGCGCTGTACACCCGCTACGGCAGCAAGGAGGAGCTCCTGCGCACGCTGTGCTCGGACGGCCTGCGGATCGTGGTGCAGGAGACCGAGGCCGCCATCGCCGAGGTCAGGCAGGGCCGCGACCACTGGCAGGTCTTCGCCGATTTCATGCGCCGCCTGGCCGACGCCGACACCAGCTCGATGACCCGCGCGCTGGCCGGCAAGTTCGCCCCCACGCCGGAGATGTACGCCCTGGCCAACCGGTCAAGCGAGCTGATGGGGGAGCTGTTCGGCCTGATCCGCGACGCGCTCCGGCCGGACCTGGCGCTGCACGACGTCTCGCTGGTGTTCGAGCTGGTGGCCGCGATCAAGTTCGCCGACCCCGTGCGCACCACCGAACTGCGGCATCGGTACCTGGCGCTCGTCCTGGACGGCATGCGGGCCACCGACCGCGGTGACCTGCCCGGGCCGCCGCCGGCCTGGCCGGAGCTCAGCGAGCGCTGGAACGCCAGCTGACAGCACCAGCTACACCAACCAGAACTAAGGGGCGCGCCGCGCCCGCTTCCGGCGCTTGCCCTCATGCATGGCCTGCACCCGGGCGACCGGGATCGCCCGCCCCTCCTCCACCAGGCCGCCCGGCAGCGCCTGCGGCGCGGGCAGCTCACCCGCCCACGCCTGATGCCCGGCCAGCAGCCCCGGCACGCTGTGCACCGTGAAGTCACCGGGCGCCACGGCATCCAGGTCGTCCCAGCGCACCGGGAACGACACCGGCACCCCCGGCCGCACCCGCGGGCTGTAGGCCGCCGCCACGGTCGCGCCGAAGGACCGGGTCGAGTCCAGGAAGACCTTGCCCTGCCGGTCCTGGACGATGAACGCGGTGGTGGCCAGCTCCGGGTCAAGGTGTTCGGCCCGCGCCGCGATGGCCCGGGTGGCCGCGGCGGCCTCCTCGCTGCTGGCGTCGACCGGCACGTACACGTGCAGCCCCTTGGACCCGCTGGTCTTGACCGCGCCGGTCAGGCCCGCTCCGGTCAGCGACTGCCGCACCAGCTTGGCGGCCGCCACCGCCTGCCCGAACGGCCCGCCGGGCGGCGGGTCGATGTCCAGTATCAGGTAGGACGGCCGGTCCGGGTGGCCGGCCAGGCCCAGCGTCGGGTGGTACTCCACCGCACGCTGGTTGGCCAGCCACAGCAGCGTGCGCCAGTCGTCGCAGAGGGCATAGCGCACCTCACGCCGGGAGGATTCGGCCCACAGTGTGACGATGCGGATCCACGGCGGCGCGTAGTCCGGCAGGTTCTTCTGCATGAACGGCTGCTGCCCCGCCCGGACCCGGATCACCGACAGCGGCCTTCCGCGCAGCTCACCAAGAATCAGGTCGCGTACGGCCTCCAGGTAGTCCACCAGGTCCCGCTTGGTGGCGCCCGCCCCGTCGAACAGCGGCTCATCGAGGTGCGTTAGCGATACGCCCTCTCGTTCCGGCGTGCCCATGGGTCCGGTGTATCACGGCTACTGTGAGAACCGGCAGGAAGGAGCAGGACGATGGCGTTCAGCGGGTGGCCGGAAGAGGCCCTGGACTTCTACGACGGGCTCGCGGCGGATAACACCAAGACCTACTGGACCGCGCACAAGGCGATCTACACCGACAAGGTCCTGGCGCCGATGACGGAGCTGACCGAGGAACTGGCCGCGGAGTTCGGCGAGCCGAAGATCTTCCGGCCGTACCGCGACGTCAGGTTCAGTCCGGACAAAACCCCGTACAAGACGCACATCGGGGCGGTCATCGGCGGCACCGGCTACGTCCAGCTGTCCGCCGAGGGCCTGGGCGCGGGCGCCGGGATGTGGCAGATGGACCCCGAGCAGCTCGCCCGCTACCGCCAGGCGGTCGTCGGCGACCGCCTGGGCACCGAGCTCGAGGAGATCGTCGCCGAGCTGGAGAAGGCGGACATCACCGTCCACGGGCACGGCGCGCTCAAGTCCGCCCCGCGCGGCTACCCGGCCGACCACCCCCGCATCACGCTGCTCCGCTACAAGGGCCTGACCGCGTGGCAGCAATGGCCGGTGGAACCCTGGCTGGAAAGTGCCGCGGCTAAGGACCGCGTCGTTTCATTCTTCCGAACGGCCCAGCCTCTCTGCTCCTGGCTCACCGATAACGTCCGGATGTGAGGTCGCCAGGGCGGCCTGACGCGCCAGCGGCTCGTACCGCGCGGCCCGGGCCCAGCGTAGCCTTGCTGAGCGGCACGCCGAGGAAGGACATCCAGTGACTGACCCTGACGAATCGCTCCGGGTCTCGGACGCCGAGCGGGACGAGACGCTGCGGACCCTCGGCGAGCACGCCGCCGTCGGCCGGCTTACCCTGGACGAGCTCGAGGAGCGGTCCGGCCGGGCCCTGGCCGCCAAGACCCGCGGCGAGCTCGCCACGCTGACCAGCGACCTGCCGGCCGAGCGTGCCAGGCGCAGAGTGGCCAGGCGCAGAGTGGCCAGGCGCAGAGTGGCCAGGCGCAATGGCCAGGCCCCGGCCAGGAAGCCGGCGCGCTGGATGGTCGCCATCATGGCCGGCTCGCACCGGCGCGGCCGGTTCCGCGCGGTCGGCCGCATCAACGCCGTCGCGATCATGGGCGGCGACGAGATCGACCTGCGCGAGGCC
Source organism: uncultured Actinomycetes bacterium (assembly GCA_963800415.1). Classification (GTDB taxonomy): domain Bacteria; phylum Actinomycetota; class Actinomycetes; order Streptosporangiales; family Streptosporangiaceae; genus Palsa-504. The sequence goes on along the minus strand of CAWDBS010000081.1, from coordinate 7,821 downwards.
GAGATCGAGGGCGGCGAGCTCACCCTCAATCTGGTCGCGATCATGGGCGGCGCGAACATCTACATCCCGGACTCGGTCGAGCTGGACGTGGGCGGCTTCTCGCTGATGGGCGGGAACACCGAGATCGGCTCCGAGCGCAGCCCGCGTCCCGGTGCGCCGCTGATCCGGCTCCGTACCTGGAACCTGATGGGCGGCGCGACCATCTTCCGGGTCCCGCCGCAGGCCCGCGGTCTGGGCCTGAAGGAAGCCCGGCGCCTGGCCACGGCGGCCGGCCGCGGCGAGCTGCCCCCGCCGGACTAACCTTCCGCGGCGAGACGAACTCGAAGACTGCAAGCTGGCTGCAAACCAGGGCGGGCACGATGGCGGAAACCGGCCGTCAGGAGGCGACTATGGCAAACACGCCCGTGATCGATAAGTTCTTGCACGCGATCGAGACCGCGACGATCCCCGGCTGCGACGTGTGGAGTGAAGACGCGACGCTCGACGCGACCGTGCCCAACTGGCGGCTGCACGCCGTCGGCGCCGACGCGATCCGCGCCGAGTACGCGCGCTGGTTCGCCGACCCCGGCCACTTCGACGAGCTGCGCCGTTATACCGTCGAGGGCGGGGAGGCCGAAGTGGTCGAGTACACGCTCAGCTGGTCGGAGGACGGCGTGCCGCACGCTGGCCATCACCTGCACCTGCTGACCGTGCGCGATGACCGCATCGTCGCCGACATGGTCTTCTGCGGCGGCCGCTGGCCGGCCGCGCTGCTGGCCGAGATGGAGGCGGCCGGTGCCTGAGCCGCCCGTGCGCCGGTACCGCGACGTGGCCGAACTGCTCGCCGGTGCGACCGAGCGGACCGAACTGGCCGAGGTCCCCGGCAAGTCGGGCGCCACCCTGGAGCGGGTGGTGATCGGCGGCCAGGATTACGTGCTCAAGCACCTCGACCTGGCCGACGACTGGACCATGCGGGCCTCGGGCTGCCTGCGCGGCGCGCCGCTGGTCCTCTGGGAACGCGGCATCCTGGCCCGCCTGCCCGGGTGCCTCAACCAGCCGATCGTCGGCGCGGCCCCGGAGCGGGGCGGCTGCGCGCTGCTGATGCACGACGTCACGCGGTGGCTGGTCCCGGCCGCCGACGCGCCGATCACGCTGGCCGAGCACGCGCGCTTCCTGCGGCACATGGCCGCCCTGCACGCGGAATTCTGGGCCTGCGGGAGCGAGTTCGACGTCGTCCCCGCCATGCACCGGTACCTGGAGCTCTCCCCGTGGATGGCCACGGCGGAGGCCGCCGCGGGCTCGCCGCACCTGGTCCCGCGGCTGGTCGCGAAGGGCTGGCCGCTGCTGGCCGAGGTCGCCCCCGCCGCGGCCGCCGTGGTCACCCCGCTGGCGCACGACCCCGGACCGCTGGTGGAGGCGCTGGCCGCGACCCCGCAGACGTTCGTGCACAGCAACTGGAAGCTCGACAACCTCGGCACCGACGACGCGGGGCGGACGGTGCTGCTGGACTGGGAACAGCCGGGGCGCGGCGCGCCGCTCAGCGACCTGGCCTGGTACCTGGCGATCAACTGCCGCCGCCTGCCCCAGTCCAAGGAGGACTCGATCGCGGCCTACCGGGAGGCGCTGGAGGCCAGCGGCATCGACACGGCGCCCTGGTGGGACCGCCAGCTGGCGCTGTGCCTGCTCGGCGCCATGGTCCAGTTCGGCTGGGAGAAGGCGCTCGGCGGTTACGACGAGGAACTCGCATGGTGGGAGACGAAATCGCTGGCGGCCGCGGCCCTGCTGAGCTGAACGCCGCTGAGCTGACTGCCGCTGAGCCGAACGCCGCTGAGCTGAACGCCGCTGAGCTGAACGCCGCTGAGCTGACCGCCGCTGAGCTGACCGCGGGACTGCGGGCGGATTACGACGCGGCGGCCGGCGACTGGGCCGACGGCCCCGGGCCGATGTACGCGCCGCTGGCCCGGGTGCTGGTCGCGGCCGCGCCGGTGCCGCTGGCCGGCCGCCTGGTGCTCGACCTGGGGGCGGGCGGCGGCGTGGCCGGCCAGGCCGCGCTGGCCGCGGGGGCACGCCAGGTGGTGGGGGTCGACCTGTCCGAGGGCATGCTGCGGCAGTCCCCGAGACGTCGCCCGGGGGCGGGTGGCGTCCGGTCGCCGCCGACGCGGCCGCGCTGCCGTTCCGTGACGGCTGCTTCGACCTGGTGCTGGCCGCGTTCTGCCTCAACCACCTGGGCCGCCTGGACGCTGGCCTGGCCGAGGCGCGGCGGGTCGGCGCGGCCATCGCCGCCAGCACGTTCGCGCCGGGCTGGACGCATCCGGCCAAGGACGCGGCGGATGGTGCCCTCCGGTCGTTCGGCTACCGCCCGCCCGCCTGGTACGCGGCCCTCGCGCCCGGGTCACGGGCCAGCGACCCCGAGGTACTCGCCGGGCACGCGGCCGCGGCCGGGTTCACCCGGGTGCGGGTGACCGTCACGGCCGTCCCGACCGGCCTGGCGACGCCTGCCGAGCTGGTGTCGTGGCGGCTGGGCATGGCCCACTACGCCCCGTTCATGCGCTCGCTGGACCCGGCCGGGCGGGTCGCGGTGCGGCGCGCGGCCGAGCAGGCCGTGGCCGCCGTGACCGGAGGCGCCCCGCTGGTCGTCTCGATGGTGCTGCTCACGGCGGGCTGAGCCCGGCCAGCTGAACACGGCCAGCTAGGAGCAGTGCTCAGCCCGCCGCCGTGGGTCGGCCGCCCAGCCGCCGGTCCGCCTCCCGCAGCAACCCGTCCGCATAGCTGCCCGCGCCCTGCGCCAGCCGGGCGGCGCGGTCCGCGGCCCGGTCCCGCCAGGCGGGCTGGGCGAAGTCGGCAGCCACGTCGCAGGTCCACCGCCACGCCTCGATGGCCACGCAGCGGTCCAGCAGGTCGAGGTCCGCGGCCACCGCGCCGGGGTCCACGGGCAGGCCGAGCGCGTGGTTCGCCCGATGCGCCAGCAGCCGGGCGACGCTGGTGTACCGGGGCACGCCCAGCTCCGCCGCGCGGGCCGCCAGGTCGCTGGCCTCGGCGAGCGCGCGCTCCGCGTCGCCGTGCAGCAGCGCCAGCCGCCCGGTGATGAGCTGGTGCTTGAGCTGCAGCCGCCAGCCGAAGACCAGGTCGCCGTGGAGCAGCGCCCCGGCCTCGGCGAGCCGGGCCGCCGCGCCGTCGGGGTCGCCGGTATCCAGGCAATGCTCGGCCAGGTCCTCAAGCGCGGCGATAGTGACATCGGCGGTGCCCTGCCCCTGGCCTGCTTCCAGCGCCTCCTGGTGGTGGTCCAGCGCTTCCGGCCAGGCGCCCAGGTTGCGCAGCACCCAGCCGGCGAAGTTCACCGCGCGGCCGGCGAAGCGGGGGACCTGGCGCCGTTCCACCTCGGCGGTGTACCGGGTGAACGCGGCCAGCGCCTGCGCCGGGCGGCCGGCCAGCGCGTGCGCGTGCCCGGTGAACAGCAGCGAGTGCAAGGTGGCCGAGGTGTGCTCCACTCCCACCTGCCCGCGGGCCGCCGGGCGGAGCAGCGCCAGGGCCTCGTCCACCCGGCTCTGATGGGCTCTGAGCACCCCCAGCCACCCGGCGGCGGTCACCCGGTCCGTCCCCTCGGCGAGCGAGAACGCCTCGCCGAGGAGCAGTTCGGCCCGGGCCAGGTCGCCGGCCGCGTGCCGGGTCCGGCCGCCGGCCGCCAGGCAGCGGGCCCGGGTGGCCGCGTCCGCCGCGGCCAGCGCGCCGTCCTCGGCGAACTGGATGGCCTGCGCGAACTGCCGGCCGAAGTACGACGCCCAGGCGCCGACCTCCAGAGCGGCCGCCCCGGCGGCGCCCGCCTGCTCGACGTCGTCCAGGGCTTCGGCGTAACGCCTGCGCAGGGTGCGGACCCGGGCCCGGGCGAGCCAGCCGTCCGGGCCGGGGGACAGCCGCAGCGCGTCGTCGAGCAGCCCCTCCGCCGCGGCGTAGTCGAAGCGCTCCGCGGCCTGCGCCGACGCCTCGCGCAGCGCGCGGGCGGCCAGCACGAGGTCACCGCCCAGGCGCGCGTGACCGGCCACGGTCAGCGGGTCGGCGCCGGGCCGCCGGTCGAGCACACGGCCGGCCTGCCGGTGCAGCAGCGCCGCCCGTCCCGCGGTCGCGCTCGCCGCCAGCGCCTCCCTGACCAGCTCGTGCCGGAACCGGAAGATCCCGTCCTGCTCGACCAGGAACTGCTTGGCCACCGCCTGCTCGGCGTCGTCGAGCAGCGCGATGACCGGGCGGCCGAGCACCGCGGCGAGCAGGTCGGCGTCCAGCTCCGGGCCGATCACGGCCGCGGTACGCAGCAGCAGCCCGGCCGTGCCGAGCTCGTCGCACCGCGCGGACACCGACTCCACCAGCGATACGGGCAGTTCCGCGCCCGCGTCCTGCTGGGCCAGCTCGGTCAGGAACAGCGGATGCCCCTTCGACCGGGCGTACAGCGCGTCGACCCGGCCCGCCCCCACCAGCTCGGCCGCCGCGTCCCGGCCCAGCGCGTCGAGGTGGATGAACGCCGTCGCCGGTAGCGGCTCTCCTTCGCCGGAGCGGACCGCGGCGACGACCGCCGCCGCCACGTTCTCCCGCCGCGCGAACCGCAGCCAGTCGGCAGCGCCGGGCCGGCCAGGTGCGCGTCGTCGATGACGACCACGAGCGGCGCGCGCTCCGCCAGGCGGCCGAGCAGCCGGACCAGGGCCGAGTACAGCACCGCCGGGCCGAGCATGCTGTCGGCCAGCATCGGCGGCGGCCGTGGGCCCGGCGCCATGTTCAGCAGCGGCGCCAGCAGGGCCGCGTCGGCGCCGAGGATGTCGGCGCTCGCCCCGGGTTCGAGCTCGCGCAGCCGGGCGGCCAGCGCGGTCAGCAGCGCGTCGAGCGGCAGCGAGCGGTCCAGCGGCCCGCACGACGCCATCAGCACCGTGTCCCCGGCCGCCGCGCGCTGGTCGGCCCAGGCGCGCAGCAGCGTCGTCTTGCCGATGCCGGCCTCGCCGTCGACCACGGCCACCTCGGCGGAGCCGCCGCGCGCCCGCACCGCGATCGTCTCCAGGCAGGCCAGCTCGTCGTCCCGGCCGACCAGCCCGGACAGCGCCGGGGCCGGCCGCGCGCGGACCGTCAGCTCGCCGCGCAGGATCGCGGTGTAGAGCGCGGTTGTCTCGGGCGAGGGATCGGTGCCCAGCTCGTCGGCCAGCCGGGCGCGGGCGCTGGCGTAGGCGGCCAGCGCCCCGGCCGCCCGGCCGCCCATCACGTAGGCGCGGAGCAGGACGCGCAGCGCCGCCTCGTCGTACGGGTCGCGTTCGGCGGCCGCCGAGGCGGCGTCGGCGGCCGCCATCCAGTCCCCGGCCTCGAGCAGCGCCGTCGCCGCCACCAGCCGGGCCCGGCCGATCAGCCGCTCCAGTTCCGCCTGCCGGAGCTGGGCCCATTCACCGGGCAGCGGCTGCGGGCCGTCGCCGCGGATCAGCGAGAGCGCCACCCGGGCGGCCGCCACCGCGCCCATCACGTGGCCCGTTTCCCGCCGCGCCTCCACCTCGCGGATGAGCACCGCCAGCTCGGTCGCGTCCAGCCAGTCGCAGCGCAGCAGGTAGCCCTGGTCACGATGCTCGATCCGGTCGCGTCCCAGGACCGAGCGCAGCCGGCTGATCAGGACCGCCAGCTGATCCTCGGGCCGGGCCGGCGGGGCGGTGTCCCACAGCGCATCGATCAGCACGTCCGCCGGCACGGCCTGCCCGCCGGCCAGCGCGAGCAACTGCAGGGCCAGCCGCGCCTTCCGGCTGCCGAACGCTTGCGGCTCGATCCCGTCCACGCCGAAATCGCTCAGCACCCGCACGGCCAGCGACTTCATGCCGGTATTAAATCCCGGCGGCCGGGCCCCCGCCAGGCCCGGTGCAAGGCCGGCTGCAACCGCCGCCGGCCACGCTGACCAGGAAAGCTCACCCCGATGGAAGGAGACCATCATGACCGGGAAAGCGGAACAGAAGAGCTTCGAGGCGCCGGACGAGACCCGTGCCTTCGACTACGGCGCCCTGGACCTGCTCCAGATCGGCGGCGCCGAAATCGGCCGTCTCACCCTCCAGCCCGGATGGCGCTGGTCGGACCATGTCAAGCCGCTGGCGGGCACCGACCTGTGCGAGGCACCGCATTTCCAGTACCACGTGGCGGGGACCCTGCATGTCGTGATGGCCGACGGCGCCGAGTTCGACGCCAGGCCCGGTGACGTCACCGCGCTGCCCCAGGGCCACGACGCCTGGGTGGTCGGAGACGAGCCGGTCGTGGTGGTGGACTGGTTCGGGGCCAGCAACTACGCCCGGGGCTGACCGCGGCTCTTGCCCAGGAAGCGGATCTTATCCAGGAAGCGGCCCATGTTCGGGTCGAGCAGCGCCGGATCCGCGGACTGGATCTGCGGCCCGGTCCACCAGCGCCCGCCGGCGAATTCCCGCGGGTCGGTCAGCACGGCGCATGACACCAGGCGGCGGGCGCGCCGGCCTGCCATGCCGCCCGCGTATGCCCGCCTGCCGTTGTGGTAGGCCTGACGGGACAGCTGGTGCTCACGCGATTGGAGCCACCCATGGATCTCGGCCTGCACGGCCGCCGCGCGCTGATCACCGGGGGAAGCCGGGGCATCGGCTTCGCGGTGGCCGAGGCGCTCGCCGCCGAGGGCGCGGCCGTCGGTCTCGTCGCCCGGGATGCGGCCGGGCTCGACGCGGCGGCCGGGCGGCTGGAGCCCCAGGGCGTCCCCGTCGCCACCGCGACGGCCGACGTCACCGACACGCCCCAGCTCAAGCGCGCCGTGGACGACATCGCGACCGCGCTGGGCGGGCTCGACCACCTCGTCGCCAACGCGGGCGGCACGGTCGGGCAGGGCAACCTCACCAGCGCCGGCGACGGCGATTTCACCGCGACGTTCGCGCTGAACGCGGGTCACGCCGCCGAGCTCATCCGGGCCGGGCTGCCGCACCTGCGGGCGGCAGGCGGCGGCTCGGTGGTGATCATCTCCTCGATCACCGGGATGCGCCCGGCGCCGCGGACCGCCTACGCCGCCGCCAAGGCGGCGGAGATCCACCTGGCCGCGACCGCCGCCCAGGAACTGGCGCCGGCCGGCATCCGGGTCAACGCGGTCAGCCCCGGCTCGATCATGTTCCCCGGCGGCGGCTGGGACACCTTCCAGCGGGAGAACCCGGAGGATTTCGCCGCCTTCCTGGTCGGCCAGTTCCCGTCCGGCCGCCTGGGCCGCCTGGAGGAGGTCGCCGACGTGGTGGCGTTCCTGCTGTCCGAGCGGGCCTCGTGGATCACCGGCGCGAACATCGCCGTGGACGGCGGCCAGATCTACCCGAGCGCCCGCCGTTTCGACTGAGCGCCGTCAGCACGCCGAACGGAAAACGGGTTGTCCGGCGGACCCGGACGACGCGACGATAGGGCATGGTCTTGGTGCGCGAGACGGTGACGGCCGACTGGCAGGCGTGGCGGGACATCCGGCTGCAGGCGCTGCGGGACGCGCCGGATGCCTTCGGTTCCACCTACGCCGACCAGGTGCTGCTCGGCGAGGCTCACTGGCGGCAGCGGGTAACCGGCGGCGGCCTCTTTCCTCGCCTGGATCCCGGAAGTCAGCCCTTCCGGAAGCCAGCACCGTCGAGCCCGCCGGGATGGCGGGCGGCTACCAGGAGGCGCCCGGTGTGGTCGAGCTCATTTCCATGTTCGTCCGGCCGCAGGCCCGGGGCCGCGGCGTCGGCGAGGCGCTGATCGACGCGGTGGTCGGCTGGGCCCGCGCCCGGGACGCCAGCTCGGTGCACCTGTGGGTGACCGAGACCAACTCGAGCGCCCGCCTGCTCTATGAGCGCCGGGGATTCACCGTGACCG
>CAWDBS010000080.1:0-110473 GCA_963800415.1 uncultured Actinomycetes bacterium | reverse complement strand
CGAGCCTGACCTGCCCCGGTTCTCGTCCGGAGGACCAGGCGCAACTACCTTTATCGCCGCTGGCCGGACTTCACCGGCACGCCGACCGGGAATGCCACCCCACCGCCACCCAGACCATTCGAACCCGCGCATATCCGGCGAATGACCGGAACGGCGGGCGGACTCACAGGGGGGAGGGTCCAGTCGAGCAGGGTTCTCCAAGTCGTTCCACCGTTGGTCGGCGGCGACGGCGCGGCTGGTGAACCGTCGCTCCAGGCCAGTGCGCCGTACACTGTCCAGCCAGTCCAGGGCCTCCGAGTCGCTGAGCCCGGCGAGGACCAGCGCATCGAATAGGAGTTGGTACTCCATGGGCAGCGCGGAGTTGAAGACCAGGGTCGTCCGACCCGACAGTCACCGCCAGGCGCGGGCCGACCATTGCCCGGTGCCGGCGAATTAAGTCGCCAGAGAGGATGGCCGGCGAGATCACCAAGGTCACCGATGAGCAGGTTAGACGTCGGATTGATCTCGATCGCCAGACCGCGGCGGCCGATCTCCGCGCGTAGTGAGGACCCGATCCGCCCGCACCAGCGTCCACCTCACCGGCCGGGTCGACCCAGACGGTGCGGCGTCCCGCCCGGAATACCGCCTGGTCGGTAAGGTACCGCAGCAAAAGCCTTGACTGCTCGTCGGGGGCCGCGGCGGTTAGGCCTCTCGGGGAAGCCGATAGCCCCGCAGCCGGCCGACGTCGGCGAGGCCTTTGCCGAGTTGCTCGACGTGCCACGGGTCGAGCGGGCAGCCGAACCAGCGGTTCTCTGAGGCTGGCGACCTCGCGCATGAGATAGGTGATGCGTCCGCCGTCCGCGCCGTGACCGCGCCCGGGTCCACCAGCTCCACTCCCAGGCCAGGTCCATCGCCCGGTCCTCCAACGGCATAGCGACCCATCCCACCCGCTCGGCCCAGCGGGCGGGGTCGATCCCCAGCGCCAGTCCATGGCCGATCCGGTCGCCTTCGCGCAGGTCGAGGACCTCGATGGCTTCGTCCACGTGACGCAGCCCGGTAAGCAGATGAGAGAAGTCCTCCCCAGCGTGCACCGTGGTCCGCAACGGAAGGGGCTGATCGCCGGGGCGGCTTGACAGCCACCGCGCACCTGAGATCGCCGCCTGCCGGACGTACGTGACCAGAGGCCGGAACACCCAGGCCGGAACGGCAAGCTCGTCGGCGCAGATATCCATGCCGCGCACCAGGTGCAGTGTTCTCGGCCAGCGGTGCAGGAGCTGGGCGAGGGTTCCCGCGGCGGCGCGCTGTGCGGAGAAGAAGCCGCTGTAGCGGTAACCGCAAGCGTTGGCGGATGGGTCGGCGGTCGTGCCGCTCCCCGTCCACCCGCGGCACGCCGGGGGACACCTCACCCCGGCGTTCCTTCACGAAGTGGAACAAGAGACCCAGCTCAGCGTGCCCGGTTCTGCCGCGATCCTCGGCGCTGCGCACCCAGGCGAGCATTTCCTCCATGGTGGCGTCCGGACGGGTACGTATCTCCAGCGAAGACAGGCCATCGGGCAAGCCGCTGCGCATGGCGGCCGCCTCGAGCAGCAGCGACGTCCGGACGTCGCCGCGGGCCTGGATCAGCCGCCCGTAGAACCGGATAAACCACGGCAGACCGGGGGTCAGCGGCCGCTGCGTGATGTGCCGGTACAGGATCGTGCGGACCCGGATGGTCTGCCAGAAAAGCTGGGCGGTAAGGATGTCAGGGCGCCCGGCGCGTTCCCGGGCGTCGAGATAGTCACAGGCCCGCGTGACGAGGTGCTGCTCCGGGGACCCCGCACCGGGGCCCAGGAGCGGGCCGAACAGGGTTGAGCGCCCATGCCGAGGGTACGTCCTGCACGCTCGCGCTGGCGCGGGTGCCGGTCAGCGCCGCGTACGCGTCCTGGAGCATGGTGTGCGGCACATCCCGTCGACAGGGCTCCCACTGAGCAGGTCGGTGATGGCGAGGAGCACGAGGGAGAAGGTGGCGACGCCCGCCTGAGTGACAACACGATCGCGTAGCAGCGGCCCCGGACGTACGCGGTCCAGGCCGCCCGTCGGAGCCTGACGAGAGAAAGCCAGCCAGCACCATGCGGGCGATCGCGCATCGCAGCAGCCAGGCCGGCAGGTCCAGGCCTTCCTGCAGCGCGGCACCCGGAGCGGCAAGGTCGGCCACCCGCAGCCCCGGGTGAGGCCAGGCGAGCCAGGAGCAGCGACCACACGCACCGGAAATCGAGCGAAGCGCCCACGTGCAGATGGGTCTCGGCGAAGCCGCGGGCCAGCAGGTCACGTACCGCCGGCGTGAGCAGGTCGGCCGCGAGGGACCCACCCGTCGTGGGCCGCCATGGCGAGCAGGAGGTCCTCCGGCAGCGCGAACGTCAGCCATAGCCACGACTGCCGGGCCTGCGCGTGCGCGGGTCGGGCCGCGATCGGGCCGTCCAGCGGGGGCGGCCGACGAGGACCGACACCTGCCCCGAGGTCCGTCAAGGTGACGTAGGGCGACGTACCGCAGGAATGTCTGCAACGGACGCGGACGGCCGCCGTTCTCGCCGAACCAGCAGCCGTCGCGCAGGGCGACCAGATCATCGAGGGAGACCCCGGGAGCGGCGGCGAGCAGTTCGCGCTCGGCGGAACGCCAGAGCCGCCCGGTCGCCGTGGTCATCGCCGGGTCCAGGTGGGTGAGCGGGTTGGCCAGCGCCGACTCCGAAGCGAGCGGGAACGCGGCCAGTTCGGCGAAGAGATGGTCGAACGGCAGGTGCGCGGTGCGTGCAGTACCGCTCACGGCTTACCCTGGGCCCGGGTGCTGGGGCCGGGCCTCGGGCCGGCTGGGCGACGGATCGGTCGTGGCAGTCGACTCTGCTAGCTGCTCTGCCAGGGGCTGGGCCAGCGACCGCAGGGACGACGGCAGATTCTTGGCGCGCTGGGCTCCGCAAGGACTGGATGCGCTTGGCCGATCCGGATGGTAGCAACCGGACGGCAGCAAGGCCTGGACGGCGGCGAAGGAGGTCATCCCCATCTCCGGGGTACACAGCAGTCCGGCCGCGTCCAGCCAGGCCGTCCGCCATGGTGTCTCGCCGAGGTCCTCGAGGCGATCGCGCCAGGCTCGTCCAGTCGCACGCGAGCGCACGGGTGGGCTGGTCAAACGGCTGCCCTTAACAGGCGCATCGAAGAGCTGTGCCGTCATGACGGCGACCCATGAACCGAACGCGGCGTCCGGCTGATTGGCCCACGTTTTGTCGGCCTCCGCGAGCCACGCCAGCGCCCGCTCGTAGGCCCAGAACGTCGAATGAGTACCCATGGCCAGTTGATCCAGCGCTCCACGGCTGCTGGCATCGGCGGGCCATCTGTCGCGCGGACGGCCTCCAGACAGGCTTCGGAGCGGGCGGACGTCGTGGGCGGTGTCCACCCATCGGTCCCCGAGGAGTCGGGCAGCCGACGAGGACCGCCGCTTCGGCCCGTGCCGAGCGGGACAGACCCCGCGTGGGCCCGCCAGCCGAGCCAGGGCCGCGTGGACGACGGGAGCCTCTCCCCACTCCTCATCGACTGGAGGGCATCGAGCCAGCCGGAGACCTCAATGCCGCCTCTCTTCCGCGCACGCTGTCACGCAACGTCTGCAACCGCTCCCGAGCGAGTTCGACCAGTGGAGTGTCCGTCACGTCGTGGGTCAGCCGCCGGTGCTGCCGCTGTTCTTCGGCCCGCATCGTGCAGTCCAGATAGAGGTCGACGAGCCGGCGCATCGGCTGGCGCAGGACCTGCGGCCAGGAGTACGGCGCTAGCCGCTGACCAGCTGAGCGGGATCCTCCTTCGGCCGCCCGGCCATCGGGGTCGTCACAACGGGCTGGCCTGCCGCGTCGTCCAGGGCCAGGCCGAAACTCTCGGCCACGCCGAGCACCGCCGAGTCAGCCGGGAGGTCAACCCTCCCCAGTATCTGGCCAGACTGTCCGCGGTGATCCCTATCGGCCTCAGCGCGAGCGCCCGTTTCGGCTCGACAAGGCCGAGGAACACGCGCTGCGCGGTCGGCAGGTGCTTGCGCAGTGCGTTGACCGCGAGCTCGGCGGCAACCCCCTGATCAGCGTCATTGAGCGCCACGGGCGGCTGATCCGCGCGAGCTCCCCCTGGTACTTAGCCGCAGGATCGTCGAGAGCAGCGCCACGTCGGCGGCCAGCACGACGATGAGGTGCGGTGACGAGCTGGCGCGGAGCAGACGCAGCAGCGGCACGCAGTCGCCGACGTTGAGGTCGACGTCATCCACGGGGAGGACGAACACGGGCCGGTCAGCTCGACGATGCTGGCCAGATCCGCGCTGAGCCCGGCGAGGACGTCCGCGAACCGGCGGTCCAGTCCCAGCCGCTCGCGTTCGGCGCGGCGGGACTCCACGGCGAAGGTGTCCGGGTCGAGGCTTCCGCCGCGGTCGCCGAGGTTGCCGCCGAAGCTCAGCGCGACAGACGTCTGAAGCCGGGCCATCTCGCGGGACATGTCGTGAAAGCTATTCCCCGGGGTGGAGCAGGGACACTGTCTCCGCCGCCTTGTCCAGGCCGGGAAAGCGGCCGCCTAGCGCATCCTCGATCCGGGCCAGGACGGCACCGAGCAGGTTGACCTCGCTCGCGAGGGGCTCCATTCGAGGGTCTCCAGCCAGACCAGCCTGCGGCGCAGCTCGCAGCCTTCGGCCAGCCCGGCGGCAGGCTCTTGCCACAGTCCGGCGCGTCCGGCCCGTGGCGAGCACCCCGCGAGCGACAGCATCAGCGTCGTCTTGCCCGTCCCGCGCTCGCCGCTGACGAGGATGTTCCGGCTGCATCGGTTGGGCTCCAGGTACGGCCCAGTCTGAGCCGGAGTGGCCGGGTCGCGCGAGCCGCCCGATCGGCAGCCTGGAGAGGGCGCCGTCTGCGCCGCGGTCGTGCTCGCGGCAGTGAGCAACCCGACGACACGCTGCATTGCGACCTGCTGCTGCTCGTCGAGTTCGGCGTACTTTAGCGGCCGCGCCTCCGGGCGCAGGACCTCGGCGTCGCTGGGGCTGCCAAGGCCAGGCCCGCTCCCAGGCGTCATGGAGTGCCTCCCGGGACGCGCGCGCCGGAGGATGTCCCCGGGGGGTGATGGTTCCGGTCGTATCGGCGCCGGTGCCGAGGCCCCGGTATCTACGGCCGCCTTGCTCGCGAACGCGACCTCGAAGATGTCCTTGAGTTTGTTGAGCGCATTGCGGGAGAACAGCCCGCTCATGGTCGCGACGGCCGCGATTCCGTAGAGTCCGCCCGCCGTGGGTGGCGTCTGGCCGCCCAGGCCCGCTTGCAGGACGAACAAGAAGACCGTCGCCAGGGACGCCCCTACGAAGGGGTTGGTGAGATACCACATCGTCCAGGACCGGCCAAAGTCACCAGCGGCCACGTGGGAAGTGAGCGAGGCAATGGCGTGCAGCGCGCCGCCGAGCGCGCCGCCGACGAGGGACAAAATGATGAATACCGTCGGCTTGGTCGCCGTCCCGCTCCACCACAGATAGGAGATAGCGGCCGGCTTGCCCTGGTCGAGCGCCGTCGCCGCTCCCATCATCGGAACCAGCGCCCCCAATAGCAGCAGCAACTCGGCGATGGTGACCGTGCCCAGGAAAGGAGCCCTCCACCCCATGGCCGACACCCGGGCCCGAAACTGCCGTAGGAACCCCATAGGCCACCTTGCCTTCGCCACGTGCCTAGGCCGGCAGCGTGCCGGTCGGTCATCTCGTAGGTATAGAGGAGGCGGCACGGCTCGCTGATACATCGCGGACGTCGCCCATCGCCCGAATCAGATGCTGGCATCGAAGTATGGAGGGTTCCGTGGGCACTGGTTTTCGCGGATTATGATCCGTGCGATGTCGAGGACGGGCCTGCCGCTCCGACTTGGTGATGAGAGCGCGCCGACGGGGCGCACCGAACGTGGAGGACAACACCGGTGAAGTACCTGATGCTGATCTACGGGAACCAGGAGAAGTGGGCCTCGATCCCGGCCGAGGAGTGGCCTGAGGCCATCGCCAAGCAGGACGCGTTCAACCGCAAGTACCAGGCCACAGGCGAGCTCATCGGCGCCTACGGGCTCGCCGACGAGGTGCAGGCCAAGCTGGTACGGCGGGAGAACGGCCAGCCTGCCGTGACCGACGGCCCGTACCTGGAAACCAAGGAGTACATCGCCAGCTTCTACCTGCTCGACTGCGAAAGCGAGGAGCGCGCGCTGCAGATCGCGGCGGACATGCCGTGGGCGGACGTGGATCCGGTCGAGTTCTGGCCGATCATGCACGAGGCCAAGCCCGACCTATAACCGCCGGTTATGACCACCGGCCGGGGCGAAGTCGAGGACCTGCTGCGCGACCTGGCGCCGCAGGTCCTCGGCGTGCTGGTACGCAGGTATGGTCAGTTCCACCTGTGCGAGGACGCCAGTCAGGAGGCCCTGCTCGCGGCCGCGCTGCAGTGGCCCTCCGGCGGGCTCCCGGAGAACCCGCGGGGCTGGCTGATCACCGTCGCGTCGCGCCGGCTGATGGACCAGGTGCGCAGCGAGCAGTCACGGCGGACCCGCGAGGAGATGGTCGCGGTCGCTACCCCGCAGTCCGAACTGCTCGGTCCCCCGGCTGACGCCGAACCCGCCGGCCGCGACGACTCGCTGGCCTTGCTGTTCGGCTGCTGCCATCCCGACCTGTCCTCGCCCAGCCAGATCGCGCTGACCCTGCGCGCGGTTGGCGGCCTGTCCACCGCGCAGATCGCCGCGGCCTTCGGGGTCCCCGAGGCGACGATGGCGCAGCGCATCAGCCGGGCCAAGCAGACCATCTCCGGTACCGCGTTCGACTTCAGCCTGCCGTCCGGCGCGGAGCGGACCGAACGGCTGCGCGTCGTGCTGCACGTGCTCTACCTCATCTTCAGCGAGGGGTACGCGGCCAGCGACGGGGACGCGCTGACGGCGCCCGCGCTGTTGCAGGAAGCCATCCGGCTCACCCGCTGGCTGCACCGGCTGCTGCCGGACGACGGCGAGGTGGCCGGCCTGCTGGCGCTGATGCTGCTGACCGATGCGCGGCGGCCGGCCCGGACGCTGCCCGACGGGTCCCTGGTGCCGCTGGCCGAGCAGGACCGGCAGAAGTGGGACCAGGAGAAGATCGCCGAGGGAATCGCGCTGATCAGCGCCACGCTGCCGCAGGGCGAGGTCGGCCCCTACCAGCTGCAGGCGGCCATCGCTGCCGTCCACGACGAGGCCAAGACCATGGCCGATACCGACTGGCTGCAGATCCTCGGGCTCTACGACCTGCTGGAACTCGCCGCGCCGAACCCGTTCACGGCGCTCAACCGCGCGGTGGCCGTGGCCATGGTGCGCGGGCCGCAGGCCGGGCTGGAGGTCATCGCGGCCCTCGAGGAGGACAAGCGGATGGCCCGGCATCACCGGCTGATCGCCGTCCGGGCGCACCTGCGCGAACTGGCCGGCGACACCGACGCGGCGGCCGCCGACTACCTCGACGCGGCCCGGCGTGCGATTAGCCTGCCCGAACGCCGCTACCTGGCCCTTCAGGCCGCCCGGCTGACCCGGTGACGGCACCGCGCGGCCGGCCTGGATAACGAGTCCGCGGGCGCGTTCGGCAACGGGCCTAGCGTACGCAGCAGGTGGCTGAACCCGCGGGGGCCCGCGCCTGGCGGCGGCCGGATGTCTGGACGGTGATGTCGGCGCGGGTTAGCGGGCGTGTCCCTCGAATGCGGCGGTCAGTTTTTCGTGCAGGCCCGGGTCGGCTAGGACCAGGACTTCATCTCCGGGCTGCAGCCGCATGTCCTCGGTGATGGGCACGAGCTGGCCGTCCCGGACGACGAAGCTGACCCAGGCGTCGCCAGGAAGGCCGGTTATCTCGCCGACGGTTCGGCCGTCGGCGGCCGAGCCTGCCCTGATGGTGAGGTGGTGGACGCCGCTGGGCTCGTCTCGCAGCCGTACCCCGAGCGCCCAGGGCTGCGGTTCGACGGAGCGCATCGGCACGCGCAGCAGCCGGGCGGCGGCGGGTATCAGGCTGCCTTGCACGACGACGGAGAACACGACGACCACGGCGATGATGCCGTAGAGGCGCTGGCCATCAGGCGTGCGGGCCTCCAGCAGGAAGATGCCAAGCAGGATCGGCACGGCGCCCTTCAGCCCGGCGAACAGGACGAAGTTGCGCTCGTTGCTTGCCAGCCGGGCCGGGATCAGCGTCAATCCGACCAGCACAGGCCGGATGACGAAGGCCAGCACCGCTCCGAGGATGAGCCCGGGACCCACACGTCCGTCCGGGCTATCACGGCGAGGTCGACGGTCAGGCCGAGGGCGACGAACGCGACGATCTCGGCGAGGCTGGCCAGCGCGGTGTGGAACCGCTCGATCTCGCGCTTGAAGGGGGCACGCCCGTCACCGAGCGCGATCCCGGCGACGAAGACCGCCAGGAAGCCTGACCCGTGGGCCAGGGTGGCGACCGCGAACACCAGCAGCGCGCAGGCCAGCGTGCGCAGCGGGTACAGCCCTTCGCTGGGCAGCGGCACCCGGCGGGTGAACCACAGCAAGCGCCCAGCCGCCTGCCGCGCCGATCGCCGCGCCGACCGTCATCTGGAGCAGGAACTGGCCGCCAACGTGCGCGAACGCGCTCGCGCTCAGGCCACCCGCGCCGATGAGGCTGGCCATCAGGGCGATCCCGACCGGGTCGTTCGCGCCGGACTCCCCTTCCAGGATGGTGCCGCTGCGTCCGGAGATCTCCTGCTGGCCAAGGACGGAGAACACGACGGCGGGGTCGGTCGGGGCGACGGCCGTGGCGACGAGCACGGCGAGATACCAGGCCAGGCCGAACGCGAGATGCGCGAACGACGGCGGCGGCGGCCACCGTCAGGAAGGTGCCGACCACGCCGACGGTGGCGATGGGACCGGCCGCGGACCGGAATCGGTTCCACCCGATGTGCATGCCGCCGTCGAACAGGATGCACACGAGCGCGACCGTGACCACGCGTTCCACGGCCAGCCTCGGCGGCGCGTGCAGGGCGGGGATGACGTTCACCGCGATGGCCGCGCCGCGCCAGGACGATCGCGGGCGAGGGGATCTTCACCCGCTCGGTGAGGCGGTTCGACATCACCGCGACCAGCCCGACCGCGGCTGTCAGCAGGACCAGCAGGGCAAATGGCTCAGCATCAGTCACCATGACCTCCGGAGGATGCCCCGGCCTTCAGGCCAGGGAGGAATCCGGTGCCCCGCGAAGCGGGGCAGCAGGACCAGCGGGCAGCGCGCGCGGCGCGCCTCCCGACCTCTTACGACCGTTTGTTCGATACTGTAAAGGTGAGGACGGCCTACCGGTGCCGGGCATACCCCGGCGAACAGCAGCAGCAGGTGCTGAACCGCACCTTCGGCTGCGTCCGCGTGGTGTGGAACCGGACCCTGGCCGCCCGGCACGCCCGCTGGCAGGCCGAGCGCACGAGCACCTCCTACGCCCAGGCCGACGCCGCGCTGACCATCATGAAAAAGGACCCGGACCTGGCCTTCCTGAACGAGGTCTCCTCGGTGCCGCTGCAGCAGGCACTCCGCCACCAGCACCAGGCATTCTCCGCGTTCTTCGCCAGACGCGCCCGCTGCCCGCGGTTCAAATCCCGCCGCGGCCGGCAGTCCGCCCACTACACCCGCAGCGCCTTCACGATGCGCGGCGGGGACCTGCGGCTGGCCAAGACGGCAGCCCCGCTGCGGTTCACCTGGTCCTGGCCGGAGATGGACGTGGCCGCGCTGGACCCGACGATGGTGGTCGTGTCCCGGGAGCCGGACGGCCGCTGGTACGTGACCTTCACCATCGACACCGATACCCCTGAACCGCTGAAGAAGACCGGGCACGCGGTCGGCGTCGATCTGGGCGTGACGGACTTCGCCGTGACCAGCGACGGGGCGCGGATCGCCAACCCGCGGCACCTGGCGCGCAAGGCCCGGAACCTGGCCCGCTACCAGCGGCGCCTGGCCCGCTGCCGGAAAGGGTCCGCGAACCGGGCCAAGGCCGCGGCGAAGGTGGCGCGTGCCCACCGCAAGGTCCGCCACGTGCGCCGGGACTTCCTGCACCGCGCCAGCACCCGCCTGGTCCGCGAGAACGACGTGATCGTGATCGAGGACCTGAACATCTCCGGCATGGTCCGCAACCGGCGGCTGGCCCGCGCGATCTCGGACTGCGGCTGGGGCGAGTTCCGCCGCCAGCTTGAGTACAAGTGCGAGCGGTACGGCCGGGAACTGGTCGTCATCGGCCGCTAGTACCCCTCGTCCAAGACCTGCTCGGCGTGCGGGCACCTGCTCGCGGAGCTGAGCCTGGGCACGAGGCAGTGGACGTGCCCGTCCTGCGGCGCCCGGCACGACCGGGACCTCAACGCCGCGACGAACATCCTGGCCGCTGGTCAAGCGGTGACTGCCTGCGGAGCTGGCGTCAGACATCCCGGGACCTCCCGGGTGCGGCCGGCCGTGAAACAGGAACCCCGGCCGGTGACGGCTGGAATCCCCGTCCCTCAGGGCGGGCAGTAGTCAAGGATGCTCCCCAGCTCTGGCATAACCAAGTACTTCCCGACCAGGGCCCAGGGCACCTGCATCGAGTGATTCCTGATCCACCCTGCCGCAGCGGTGCGCCAACGCTGGTCATCGCTTGAGAAGCTCTGCTACTCGGTCACCGGCAAGGTACACCCCATTCCCCGCAGATCCCAGACTTCAAGCATTGGTCCGCGCGGTGTCCCGAAGAGCAAAGATGGCTCTCCAGGGAATCAGGGAGTCTCTTGTACAAAGTGAGCGAATCAATACGAGCGAGCGAATCAATACGAGCGAGGCTTAACGGGTGTCAGGCGGCCGGACCCGGGGTAGAGCGTCGGACCGCCGGCAAACGTCGGCGCCGTGAGAGACAGCCGTCAGCGACGGCCACCGGGACGGAGGCCACAGTGAGCGAGTTCGACAACCTGAAGAACGAGGCCGAACAGTACGCGCAGCAGCATCCAGACCAGATCAAGGAAGGCGAGGACGCGGTCGAGAAGAAGTTCGGCATAGGCCAGCAAGGACAGCAGGACCAGGGACAGCAGGACCAGGGACAGCAGGACCAGGGACAGCAGGACCAGGGACAGCAGGACCAGGGACAGCAGGAAGAGAAGAGGAATACGGCGGGGATCAGCAGTCGGGGTATTAGCCTGCCCGGCAGAGCGGACGTCCGCCGTCGGCGCGGGAGCAGGTGCCAGTTTCCTGGCTCTGGCTCACATCTCGGACGATAACGCAGCCGTCCGGTCGACTCCGGAGGCCTGCTGCCTGGCCGGGCCGGTGAGCACGGCCGCACACCGCCGGCCGCCGGGGGATCCGGATTGGGGTCGTGGGCCGCTGGCCCCGCCTATCGGGGCCAGGGGCCCACGCACCCCGGTTCGCTGACCGTGCTGTGCCTGGCGGAAATATCCATTTCCCCGCAAACCAGGCATCTCTGGCACGACATCGGCCGACCCGGTCCCACCCGCCGTTACCATCCCGAGATGTGAGCCAGATCCAGTCTCCTGACCCGGCTAGCTCGTTCCGACGGTGGGCAGCTCTGCGGCTGGGGCGCCAAGCGGATGCACCCCATCGCAGGCAAGCGTTCTGTTGCGGCGGCTGTCAGCCGCCCTGACCGTTCCCGTTACCCTGACCGTTGCCGTGACCGTTCCTGTTCCTGCTGCCGTGAGCGTTGCCGTCCGCGCCGCCCTGAGCTTTCCCATGTCCGTGCTTGGCCGCCGTCATGGCGGGGGCGTCGCTGGCTGGTTCCTGCTGGGCCACGGGGCTATAGAAGACTTGCCGACGTGGACTCGGGCCCACGCGGCTGGGGGCCCGGGCCGCAACGCCGGTGCCGCGTGACGTCACCGATGGCGAGGATGGATGGGCGCTGGCCTGATGCAGGGTGGCGGCGAACCCGATGATGCTCGCCAGCAAGGTGACGACGACCGCGGCGACCGCGACACAGCCATAGGCGAGGAGCGTACGGCGGCGGAGCCAGCCCGCAGCTTCCGGCGGCCCAGGGAAAGAGCCGGGCCACACACGCATCGCAGCCGACCCGCCGCCGAATCCATCGCGCAGCAGGCCCGCCCAGACCGCGACCTCGGCGGCGCTGTCCAGGCGGCTGGCGGGCTCCTTGGCGGTCAGCCGCATCACGAACGCGCCGACGTCGTCGGTTACCGACGGGGGCAGCGGCGGCAGCGGGCGATCCCGTTGGGCCAGCGCTACCACCAGGGCCGTGCCCGTGAACGGCGGCGCGTCGGCCAGGCACTCATATGCCACCGTCCCCAGTGAGTACAAGTCGCTGGCCCGCGTGGCCTGCTCCCCACCACCCGCTCGGGTGCGAGATAGCCTGGCGTGCCGATCAGTTCCCCGGTGGCCGTGACCGGCGCCGACCCGACCGTGTGCGCGATACCGAAATCCGTGATCTTGACGGTGCCGCCCTTGGCGAGCAGCAGGTTACCTGGCTTGACGTCGCGGTGAATCACTCCGGCCGCGTGTGCGGCCTGCAGGCCGGACGCGGCCTGGGCGACGATGTCCATAGTCCGCTGGGATCCAGCGGGCCGTCGACCAGGATGGCCTCCAGAGAGGGCCCGTCGACCAGTTCCATCACCAGGTACGGCGGTTGCCCGTCAGCCGGTTCGCCATAGTCATAGACCTGCGCGATGTTCTGGTGGGACAAGGCGCCAGCGTGCCGCGCCTCGGTCTGGAACCTCGCCAGGGCATCGCTCCGCTGGGCGTAGCGGGGGTGCAGCAGCTTGACCGCCACAGGCCGGGACAGGACCGTATCCGTCGCGTGCCATACTTCGCCGTACCCGCCGTTGCCGATCTGCTCATCAAGCACATAACGTCCGCCAAGGACCGCTCCAGCCTGGGCCATCAGCGCCGCTTACCCTCAGTGCCGGACCTTAACCACCGATGCCGCCGGACGATGCTGGCATGATCGTGGCATGACGGTCGTGAGGATCAACGCGATTACCGTGCCCGCTGACAGCGGCGACGAGCTCGCCCGCAGGTTCGCCGCACGGGCTGGCGCGGTGGACAACCAGGACGGCTTCGAGGGCTTCGAGCTGCTCAAGCCGACCGACGGGCGTACCACCTGGCTGGTGGTGACCCGGTGGCGGGACGAGGCGGCGTTCCAGGCATGGATGAACTCCCCCGCCTTCGGGCACGGGCACCGGTCATCCGCCGAGCGGTCGGGCGGGGAGGCGCCCCCTCCGGTGGGAATAGGCAGTGAGCTCTGGTCGTACGAGGTCGCCGGAGGATCGTCGCGCTGAGGCCAGAATGACGGGCGCCGACCGGTCCGGGTTGGCGGCGGGGCTGTGGGCGGACACCTCTTTCCTCCGGGAAGTTCAGTACAAGACCGACGTCTGCCTGGCCGCGCGGCAGTCGATCTATGCGTACCAGCAGCCGCCGGTCGACCTGATGGGCCGCGTGCTCGAGCTGGCCGTCACGACGGGCGCTGAGCTGGTCGCGGACATCGGCTGCGGCAATGGCCTCTACCTGGCCGAACTGGCCCGCCGCGGGCACGCCGGCCCGGTCCTCGGGGCGGACATGTCGCCGGGCATGCTGCACGCCGCCAGGCGCCGCGCGCAGAAAGCCGGCCTGCTGGTGGCCGACGCGACCGCGCTGCCGGTCCGCGACGCGGCGGCCGACCTCACCCTGGCCATGCACATGCTGTACCACGTCCCGGAGCCGGACCGCGCGGTACGCGAACTGCGCCGGATCACCCGCCCGGCGGCCCTCATCGTCGGCCTCAACAGCGAGGATCATCTGCAGGAACTACGCGACGTCGTCGCCGCAGCCCTGGCCAGCCTCGGTCAGCGGACGGTGCCGCTGATGCACGAGCGGATGAGCCTGGATCAGGGCGAGACCCTGCTGCGCACTGAGTTCGCGTCAGTGACCAGGCACGACTTCGTGAGCAAGCTCCTGCTGCCCGGCCCGGAACCGGTCGCGGCGTATGTGCGGAGTATGTCCGAAGCCGCTCGCCGCGCCGGCCCCGAACCGCTGATCGCGGCCGTGACTGGAGGGCTACCGTCAGCTCCTGGTGCGGTCTTCCAGATCACCACCCACAGCGGCTGCCTGATCTGTGCCTGAACCTGGCTCACCGGGATAGCCCAGATCAGGCCGGCGAAAGCAGGTTCAGCGACGGCTTGGCGGCATGGAAGGCCCTGGCTTGCCCCTCGACTATTCAGTGATACTATGTACCGGTAGTCAGTAACACTGAGTAGCCGAGAGGAGGTGTTCCATGGGCAAGCAGATGACGGAGATGCTCAAGGGAACGCTGGAGGGCATCGTCCTCGCGATCCTGTCCGGGCGGCCCGCGTACGGCTACGAGATCACGGCGTGGCTGCGGGAGCAGGGCTTCTCCGACATCGCCGAAGGCACCGTCTACGCGCTGCTCGTCAGGATCGAGCAGCGCGGCCTCGTCGACGTGGAGAAGGTCCCCTCCGAGAAGGGGCCGCCGCGCAAGGTGTACTCCCTCAACGCTCAGGGACGGGAATACCTCGAAGAGTTCTGGAGGACCTGGAGCTTCCTCGCAGAACGGCTCGAACAGCTCCGTGAAGGAGGCAGATGACATGTGCATTCGAAGTTCATCGCAAGGTGGATCGGCGAGAAGAGGCAATGGCGGCAGTACAAGGCGCGCACGGGACAGCTTCCCGCGAGCTATCGCACGGCGGTCGATGCGCTGGAGCGGTACCTGATGTACTTCGGGCCGGGGACGGCAGACAGCACTGCTGTCGATGCCGAGGACCTTGTCGACCTGTTCGAACAGAGCGCGGCGAACGGAACCCCGATCCGCGAGATCGTCGGGGAGGACCCCGTGGAGTTCGTCGAGGCGTTCGTCCGGAACTACCCGGAGGGTCAGTGGATCATCCGGGAGCGGGAACGGCTGACCAACGCCATCGAGCGCGCCGCCGGAGAAGACACCGGAAACGAAGGGATATCCCGATGACGCACAGCCGGTCCAGGCGCATCCACGTGCAGGGTCTGGAGAAGTCGTACAAGGAGCTGCGCGTGCTGCGCGGCGTGGACTTCGACGTGGCGCGGGGCAGCATCTTCGCCCTGCTCGGCTCCAACGGCGCAGGCAAGACCACGGTCGTGAAGATCCTGTCCACGCTGCTCAAGCCCGACGCGGGGACGGCCACCGTCGATGGCTTCGACGTCGCCGCGCAGCCGGCGAACGTGCGGGAGTCCATCAGCCTCACCGGGCAGTTCGCGGCCGTGGACGAAATCCTCACCGGGCGGGAGAACCTGGTGCTGGTGGCCCGGCTGCGGCACCTGAAGGACGCCGGCCAGATCGCGGATGACCTGCTGGCCCGCTTCCAGCTCACCGACGCGGCGGAGCGGAGGGTGGCGACGTACTCCGGAGGCATGCGCCGCCGCCTGGACATCGCCATGAGCCTCATCGGGAATCCGCCGGTGATCTTCCTGGACGAACCGACCACCGGGCTCGACCCTCAGTCTCGCGTCGAAGTGTGGAACAGCGTCAAGGAGCTCGCCGGGCAGGGCACGACGGTGCTGCTCACCACGCAGTACCTGGACGAGGCCGAACAGCTCGCCGACCGGATCGCGATCCTCCACGAGGGACGGATCATCGCGAACGGCACCCTCGCCGAGCTGAAGCAGCTCCTCCCGCCCGCCAAGGTCGAGTACGTCGAGAAGCAGCCGACCCTCGAGGACATCTTCCTCGCCATCGTCGGCGCCGACGGCAACGACGGCGACGCTGGCGACCGCCGCGGCATCGGCACCGACGAGTAAGGAACAACGATGACCACGCACTTCTTCGGCGACACCGCCGTCCTGACGGGACGATCCCTGCGCCACATCACGCGCAGCCCGGACACCATCATCACGACCACGATCATGCCGATCGCCTTCATGCTGCTGTTCGTCTACGTGTTCGGCGGCGCGATCAACATCAGGGTCGGATTCGTATGTGAACTACCTGCTGCCCGGCATCCTGCTCATCACGATCGCTTCGGGCATCTCCTACACCGCCTTCCGGCTCTTCATGGATATGAAGAGCGGCATCTTCGAGCGATTCCAGTCCATGCCGATCGCGCGGTCGTCCGTGCTGTGGGCGCACGTGCTGACCTCGCTGGTCGCCAACCTGATCTCGCTCGTGGTCGTCGTGCTCGTCGCCCTCCTCATGGGCTTCCGCTCGGGGGCGGGCGTGCTGGCGTGGCTCGCGGTCGCCGGCATCCTGATCCTGTTCACCCTGGCGTTGACGTGGCTCGCCGTCATCGCCGGCCTCTCCGCGAAGACCGTGGACGGCGCGAGCGCGTTCTCCTACCCGCTCATCTTCCTGCCGTTCATCAGCTCGGCATTCGTGCCCACCGACACCATGCCCGGCCCGGTGCGCGCCTTCGCCGAGAACCAGCCGGTGACGTCCATCGTCAACACGATCCGCGACCTGTTCGCACAGCAGCCGGTCAGCACCGACATCTGGATCGCCCTCGCCTGGTGCCTCGGCATCCTCATCGTCGCCTACGCCCTCGCCATGGCCACCTACCACCGCAAGATCGGCTAAGGATGTGTCTCCCCAGTGGGCGGACCTGAAGGCTCCGCGGCGGATGGCTTGGCTTCAGCGTCGCGGCAACGATCGCCCGATGGTCCAGCGTCCGCGGCCGGTTACCCAGCGCTGGCCCCGAACCGTCGCAGCAGCGCGCTCTTGATGCCCGGCCGCGACCCGAACACCAGCAGGAAAACGCCTCGCGGGCGAGCCGCTGAGCGTGCTGGTCCACCGCGACCGCCCGGCCGCCGTCCCGCACCGCCAGGGCCGCCGTGGCTCGCACGGCCAGCTCCGAAGCCGCCGCGCGGGCCTCCGCCATCGCGGCCGCGCCGGCGACGACCGCCTCGTCCAGCCGCTTCCGGCAGGCGACTATCTCGTCATCGAGCGGCCCGGGTCCGAGCAGCCGGGCGCACCGGCCTTGCGAGGCCGAGCGCGAGCGACCCGTTGATGCGCATCCGGTCCGGCCGCAGGCCCTCCGCCGGATCGAAAGGCTCCTGGCCGGCCAGTCGGTCGGCGGGAACCACGACGTCATCGAAGCCGAGCCGGACGGTGGCGCTCGCGTTGACGGCGGAGAGCCACTGGCGGGTCACGGTGAGCCCGGGGCAGGCCACCGCGTTCAGGATCAGCGACACGACGCTGTCCCCCGGCCCGCACGCCAGGATCAGCAGCAGGTCGGTCAGTCCCCAGCCAGTCACCCACGGCGCCTCGCCGTCCAGCCGCCACCCGCCGTCGCGGAAGGCTGGGCCCGCAGTTGCGGCGGCCCTGGGATCAGGCCGGTGAGGGCGATGCCGCCACGTACCTCGCCCCGGCAAGCCGGGCCGAGCCACCGGTCGCGCTGCGCCGCGGGGTACCCTCAGCGGCGAGCGTCATGACCAGCCCGCGGTGCTGCAGCCAGACGAACGTGGTGGTCAGGCTGCCGCCGGCCAGCTCCTCGACCACCGCGCAGGTGGCCGCCAGGTCCAGGCCGAGGCCGCCGCCCTGGACCGGGGCGGGCGCCCCGTACAGGCCCAGCGCGGCGATCGCGTCGAGGTGGGCGACCGGGAGCACATCCAGACCGTCGACCCGCATCGCGTCGGGGAACAGCACGTCGTCGGCCAGCGCGCGGGCCGCCGCGAGGACGTCCCGCGCGGTCGTGGTCATACGGTCCAGGCCGCCGCGAGCTTGTCCATCACCGCGTCCAGGCTCGCGTCGGTAACCTGCCGGGCCGGATCGGCCAGGTACCACTCCACGATCTCCCTGGCGCCCTGCTCGAACGGGATCACCGCCCGCCAGCCGGGCACGACACCGCGCAGCTTGGCGTTGTCGAACACCATCGAGTGCGCCTTGTCGCCCAGCAGCCCGGCGCCCCAGTCCGGGGCGGCGGCCGCGATCGCGTCCGATGGCACGTGCACCAGGCGCGCCGTCACCCCCAGGGCCGCCGCCAGCGACTCGGCGATCTGGTTCCAGGTGAGAACGTCGTCGGAGGTGATGTGGATGGCCTCGCCAAGCGTCCGCGGGTGGCCGAGGAGCGGAACGAACGCGCGGGCGAAGTCGTCGTGGTGGGTCAGCGTCCACAGCGACGTCCCGTCCCCGTGCACGATCACGGGCTTGCCCGCCAGCATCCGGCCCGGCACCGTCCACCCGCCGTCGAACGGCACCATCGTCTCGTCGTAGGTATGCGAGGGCCGCACGATCGTGGCCGGGAACCCCTGCTCCCGGTAGGCCGCCACGAGCAGGTCCTCGCAGGCAATCTTGTCGCGGGAGTACTGCCAGTACGGGTTGCGCAGCGGCGTGGACTCGGTGACCGGCATCCGCGCGGGCGGCGTCTGGTAAGCCGACGCGGAGCTGATGAAGACGTACTGCCCGGTCCGCCCGCGGAACAGGTCGATGTCGGTGCGGACGTGCTCGGGGGTGAAGGCCACCCAGTCGGCCACGGCATCAAATTCAAGATCTCTAATTTCGTCCCGAACGGACCCCGGTTCCCGTATATCCGCCCGCAGCATCGTCACCCCGGGCGGCAGCGGCCGCGCCGTGTTCCGGCCCCGGTTCAGGACGAACAGCTCGATGCCGCTGCCGGCCGCGACGCGCGAGCAGGCCGAACTGATGACCCCGCTGCCCCCGATGAACAACACCCTGAGCTTTGCCATACCCCTAACGCTAATCCGGGATCAGTGAGGCGAGGGGTGCCGGGGCTGGTAGAGGGGGAACTCGGTGCCGTCGGGCAGGATGAACCGCTAGCTCAGCGGGCGGCAGGGCGAAGATGAGCCAGCCTCCGCCCGCGTCCACGGAAGAAAATCCGAGCACGTCCGCGAAGAAGTCGCGCACCTTCTCGGCTTCGGGCGAGACACGATCGCATGCATCCCGTTGATCACGCCTCGATCCTAGACACGGCTCCTTACGCCCGGTTGGTTCGTCAGTAGCTTGAGCCCATGCACGTACTGGGCATGGTGCTGCACCCCGAGCGGGACTGCAGCGGGGCGGTCGGGTCGATCCTGGAGTGGGCGGCCCGCCGGGAGATCCAGGTCCTCGGCATCGACACCGAGATCCGCCGGCTGGCCTGCGCCGCGGAGGCCGTGACCGCCGAGGAACTGCGGCGGCGGGCGGACCTGTTGGTCAGCCTGGGCGGCGACGGCACCATGCTGCGCGCCATGCGGCTGGCCGACCGGCAGCGTTCCCCGGTCCTCGGGGTGAACCTCGGCAAGCTGGGATTCCTGGCCGAAGTCGACGTACCCGACCTGGCCGACGCGCTGTCCGCGATCGACAACCACGAGTTCACCACCGAACCGCGCCTGGCCGTGGACGCGGTCATCGGGGACCAGCTGATCACCGCGTTCAACGACATCGCGTTCGTGCGGTTCCCCGGGCAGAAGACAGCCGCCATCGCCCTGGAGGCCGCGGGCCGCCCGTTCGTCAGCTACGCCGCCGACGCGATCGTGGTCGCGACGCCGACCGGCTCGACCGCGTACAGCTTCTCCGCGGGCGGGCCCATCGTGAGCCCCTCGGTGGAGGCTCTGCTGGTCACGCCGGCCGCGCCGCATTCGGCCTACAACCGCGGGCTGGTCATCTCGGTCGATGACCAGCTGACCCTGAACGTCCTGCCGGGCAGCGGCCGGCTCGCCGTGGAGGCCGACGGCAACGTCGCCGCCGACGTGACGCCCGGCGACCGGATCGAGTTGCGACCGCGCCCCGCCGCGGCCCGTGTCGTCCGGCTCGGCCACACCACGTTCTACGAGCGCGTCAGGCGCAAGTTGCGGCTGACCGACTCCGCGGAGATCGCTGTCGGCCGACCCTGACGCCCGGCGGGCGCTGGCACGCCGCGGGCGAGCCGCCGAACGCGCCGGCCACCGCCGTCCGCGCCCAGCGCATCCTGCTGGCCGCGGTCTCGGGGTGCTCGCCGTACTCCTGCGCGACCCGGGCCGCGCAGCCCAGGTCACCGAGCGCGCTGCTCACCGTGGCGATCGCCTGCCTGATCTGCACGGCGCTCGGCTCCTCGGAGCACTGCACTGCGGATGCGAAGAGCGCGTCGGCCCGGGCGGCGTCAATACTCAGGTCATAGGACGCGGACCACATCGCGGGCCTCCTTCTCCCAGGGGCCTACCCCCCCGGCTGCCCGGCCGGCCGTACCCGCTCTCACGGCCGGCCGGGAAGCCAGCGCCTGCGTCAGGCGCCCCTCAGCAAGATCAGAGCGCCGGACCCGCCGCAGTGATACACCCGCGGCCGCATTACTTGGTCCCCGCGGGCAGCGGCGGCCGGATCGCCGCCGCATATGATGTGTGCCGTGACTGAGGCAGAAGACGGGTCAGGCGCTGCGACCGAGCGCGTCGCCGGCCTGGACACCAGCGTGGCGCACCCGGCCCGGGTGTACGACTACTGGCTCGGCGGCAAGGACAACTTCGCCGCCGACCGGGAGGCCGCCGAGCGCGTGCTGGCCGCGGCGCCGGGCCTGCGGTTCCGGGTGCGCGCCAACCGCGCCTTCCTCGGCCGGACGACCAGGTACCTGGCCGCCGAGGCCGGCATCCGCCAGTTCCTGGACATCGGCACCGGGATCCCCACCGCCGACAACACGCACGAGGTGGCTCAGCTGGCGGCCCCGGATTCCCGGGTGGTCTACGTCGACAACGACCCGATCGTCCTGCTGCACGCGCAGGCCCTGCTGCGTAGCACCCCGCAGGGCACGACCGACTACCTGCAGGCCGACCTGCGCGATCCCGGGCTGATCCTGGACCGGGCGGCGGCCGTCCTGGATTTCGGCCAGCCGGTGGCGGTCATGCTGCTCGGGGTACTGCACCTGATCTCCGATGCCGAGGACCCGTGGGGCATCGTGGCCGGGCTGATGGCCGCCACGCCGGCCGGCAGTTACCTGGCGATCTCTCATCCCGCGATCGACATCCACCGCGCCCAGGCGGACGCACAGCGGGTCTACAACGAGCGCGTCTCCACTCCGCAGACGCTGCGCACCAGGGAGCAGGTGGCCAGGTTCTTCATCGGCCTCGAACTGGTCGAGCCGGGGCTGGTGCAAGTGCACCAGTGGCGGCCCGACCCCGGCGACTTCGCCCCGGAAGGGGTCGTATCCGCGCACGGCGCCGTGGCCCGCAAGACCGGCGCCTGACACCGAGTCCGTTCAGCGCCGGGCGTTGCCGAGGTCGTCGGAGCGTCCGGCTTCCAGGCGGGACCACCGGGCGGCGGGACGTCCATTGGCAGGGCCATCACCTCGACGCTGTGGCGCCGTCGTACTCGTCGTGCCAGTTCCACCATTGGTACGGCCGGGTCTGGGGATATCCCTCCGGCGAGTCCTCCCACTCCTCCTGCCGCCCAAGCGCGGCCAGGTCGAGGTAACTCCAGGTGCTCCCCAGCGCCTCGTCGCCGCGGTTGTTGACGAAGTAGGTACGGAACACCCGGTCGCCGTCGCGGATGAACGCGTTCGTGCCATGCCATTCGTCCACGCCGAAGTCGGCGTCGAAGCTGTCCGTCATCGTGTACCAGGGCATCGTCCAGCCCATCCGCGCCTTCACCCGCGCGATGTCCGGCTGCGGCGCGCGCGAGGCGTAGACGAGAGTGATATCACGGGCGTTCAGATGGACGACATGGGCGACTTGATCGGCCATCAGGGAACAGCCGATGCACGCGTGGTCGGGCCAGCCGAACACCCCGGGCTCGAAGAAAGCACGGTAGACGATCAGCTGACGACGGCCCTCGAACAGGTCGAGCAGGCTCGCCTTACCCTCGGGTCCGACGAACTCATAATCCTTCTCCACCGCCAGCCACGGCATCCGCCTGCGCTCCGCCGCCAGGGCGTCCCGGGCGCGGGTCAGCTCCTTCTCCTTGACGAGCAGCTGCAGGCGCGCTGCCTCCCACTGCTGCGGAGTGACGATCGGGGGGGTCTTCATGGTGGTGTCCGCCTTTCATCGGGGTTCGTGCGGTGCTCTGTGCTGGGTTCGCGAGCAGACCGGTCGAGGTAGTCCTTCAACGCGTCGAGCTGACCGTCCCAGTCGCGGGCCAGTGCGGCCAGGAACTGCTGCGCCACCTGCATCGGGGCGGAGCGCAGCCGGTAGCGCACCCGGCGCCGCTCCCCCGGTTCGGCCGTCACCAGCCCGGCCTCGGCCAGCAGGGCGAGGTGCTTGGCGATCGCCTGCCGCGTGATCGGCAGGCGCGTGGCTAGGTCCGTGGCCGTGGCCGGACCCGCTGAGGCCAGCGCGGCCAGGATGGCGCGCCGGCTCGGGTCGGCCAGGGCAGTGAAGACCTGCTCGGCGATCGCCTCGATGTCAGCGCTCGCATTGATGTCAGGCGGCATCGAGGTAGCCGGCCAGTTCGCCCAGTTCTCTCGCCCAGCCCTGGCTGTGGCCGTCGTACGCGGTGCCGTAGGCCTCCTGCGGCAGCTGGGCGAAACCGGTCTCGACCACTGTCAGCCGGGTGCCCGCACCGGCAGGCTCGAGCGTGAACTCGACATACGTGCGGCGCGGATCTTCCTCGGGCAGCTCGTGGATCTGCCAGGTGAACCCGAACACCGCCGGCTCCTCCACCCGTTCCACCCGCATGTCGACCGTGAATCCGTCGGTCCACCTCAGCCGGGCCGCCCCGCCCGGACGCAGGTCGATCATCGCCTCGTGGCCGAACCAGGCGCCCAGCCCCTCGGCCGTGGTGAGCGCCGCCCACACCGCGCCCGGCGGGTGAGCGAGCTCCACGGTCCGCTCGATACGATCAGGAAAACCCATGCCAGCCTCCAGCGAGTAGCAACCTAACAGTTGCTATTGTATGGCAACCTTTAGGTTGCGTCAACGGTGCGGACCGGGCGCGGTGCCGGGGCTGGTGCGCCATGGCTGCCGGCCTGCGGCTGCGGCGAGCACCGGTGCCGCTGAACCGCGGTCGGCGCGTCCCGGTCAGCTGCGGGCCGCCTCGCGCTCGCGGGCGGCCATGGCCAGCAGCTCGTCGGCGTGCGCCTGGCCGAACTCGGACTCCTCCAGACCGCCCAGCATCCGGGACAGCTCACGGACCCGGCCGGCCCGGTTCAGCCGGACCACGCCGCTCGCGGTCACCAGCCCGTCGTCTGACTTCTCCACCACCAGGTGGTTGTCGGCGAACGCCGCGACCTGCGGCAGATGGGTGACCACGATCACCTGCGAGGAGCGGGCCAGCCGGGCCAGCCGCCGGCCGACCTCCACCGCGGCCTTGCCGCCGACCCCGGCGTCCACCTCGTCGAACACGAACGTCGGCACCGGGTCCGCGCCGGCGAAGACCACCTCGATGGCCAGCATGACGCGGGAGAGCTCGCCGCCGGAGGCGCCCTTGTTCAGCGGCAGCGCCGGCGCGCCCGGGTGCGCGGCCAGCCTGATCTCCACGTCGTCCGCCCCGGCCGGGCCGGGCGCGTCCAGCTCGCTGATCGCGGCGGTGAGCGACGCGTGCGGCATGGCCAGCGCGGTCAGCTCGGCGGTCACCTCCGAGGCGAACTGCTCCGCTGCCGCCGAACGCAGCGCGGTCAGCCGCCCGGCCCGCGAAGTCACCTCGGCCCGCAGCGACGCTTCCTCCTCGGCCAGCGCCGCGATCTTGTCGTTGTCCCCTTCGAGCTCGGCCAGCCGCGATCCGGCCTGCTTGGCCCAGTCCAGCACGGCGGCCACGTCGCCGGAGGCCGCCCCGTAGGCCCGGATCAGCCGGCCGAGCGCCGCCCGGCGCTGCTGCACCGCGGCCAGCCGGGCCGGGTCCGAGTCCAGCGACTCGGTGTAGGAGGCGAGCTCCCCGGCCACGTCGGAGATCAGGTAGCTGGCCTCCGACAGCCGGTCAGCCAGCCCGGCCAGCAGCTGGTCGTGCGGGCGGACCGGCTCGAGCGCGCGGCCGGCGATGCCGAGCAGCGTCACCACGTCGGAGGCCTCGACGGACGCCGAGGCCGGGTCGCCGAGCAGCGCCTCGTGCGCGGTGGTGGCCGCCGCGTGCAGCGCGTCGGCGTTCGCCAGCTTTTCCTCCTCGGCCAGCAGGGCGGCGTCCTCACCCGCCACCGGAGACACCGCCTCGACCTCGGCCAGGCCGCGCCGCAGGTTCTCCGCCTCGGACGAGCGTTCCCGCTCCGCCCGCGTCAGCGCCTCGAGCTCCTCGCGGACCATGCGATGCCGGTTGTACACCCGCCGGTAGTCGGACAAGGCCGTAGCCAGCTCCGGCCCGCCGAACCGGTCCAGCGCGTCCCGCTGCCGGCCGGGCTTGAGCAGCTGCTGCTGGTCGGCCTGCCCGTGCACGGCCACCAGGTCGTCGGCTAGCAGCTGGAGCAGCGACACCGGCACCGAGTGCCCGCCGGCGAACGCCCGCGACCGGCCCTCGGCCGACACCGAGCGGCTGAGCACGAGCGAGGACCCGTTGTCGTCGAGATCTCCCCCGGCGTCCTCGACCTCGCGCGCCACTTCCGGGGAGACCAGCAGCCGCCCCTCCACCGCGGCCCGCGCGGCGCCCGGCCGCACCCGCGCCGGGTCGGCCCGGCCGCCGAACAGCAGCCCGAGCGCCGTCACGACCATGGTCTTCCCGGCGCCGGTCTCGCCGGTCAGCGCGGTGAACCCGGCCGAAAGCTCGAGCACCGCATCGTCGATGACGCCGAGGCCGGTGATCCGGACTTCCTCAAGCATGCTCGCCTGCGTCCTCCCAGGTACGGCCGCGCCAGCCCGCTACGGACAGGCCGAACTTGACCACCAGCCGGTCCGTGAAGCTCCCGCCGCGGGCACCCGGCGCCTGCAGCCGTGCGAGCAGGACCGGCAGCGCCCCGCGGCGGACCTCCACCCGGGCCCCGGGTGGCAGATCGACCTTACGCCGACCATCGCACCACAAAACCGCCCCCGATGTCTCGGACGCCACGATGAGCTCGAGCGCCAGCACGGACCGCGGCGACACCACTATCGGCGGGGCGAACAGCGTGTGCGCGCTGATCGGCACCATGAGCAGCGCCTCCACCTCCGGCCACAGCACCGGTCCGCCCGCGGAGAACGCGTAGGCGGTCGACCCGGTGGGGGTCGAGCAGACCACCCCGTCACAGGCCCAGCGGGACAGCGGGCGGCCGTCGACTTCGGTGATCACCTCGATCATCCGCTCCCGTGCCGCCTTCTCCACGGTGGCCTCGTTCAGCGCCCAGGCGGAAGCGATTTCCGAGCCGTTGCTGCGCACGATCACGTCGATCGTCATCCGCTCCTCGACCACGTACTCCCGCGCCGCCAGCCGGTGGACCGTGTCGGCCAGCCCGTCCGGCTCCGCCTCGGCGAGGAACCCGACGTGACCGAGGTTCACCCCGATCAGCGGCGCCCCGGCCGGGCGGGAGAATTCGGCGGCACGCAGCAGGCTGCCGTCCCCGCCCAGCACGATGACCAGCTCGGCGCCCACCGCCGCCTCGGCACTGACCGGGACCTCCTGCGCGCCCGGAGAACTGAACTCGCCCGCGAGGGTGCGGACGACGATCCCGGCGGCGGTCAGCCGGTCGGCCACGAACCGGGCGCTGCGCAGCGCGTTCTCCCGCCCGGTGTGCGCCGTCACCAGCACCGTCCGCTGTCCCACTAGCTGGATCCCTCTCTGTTGGCCCGGGGGGACGATCCCCCGGAGCCCCCCGCGACCGGGGGGGAACCGTCCCCCCCAGACCCCTGCGGCCCCCCGGGACCCTCCGCAATTGCCCGCTCCAGCTGGCCGTCGTCAAGCGGCGGCGCGCCCCGGCGCAGCCAGACGAAATATTCCACGTTTCCGGCGGGTCCGGGCAGCGGGCTGGCCGTAACCCCCAGGACGCCGAGGCCAAGCTGGCCCGCCGCGCCGGTGACCCGTCGGACGGCGGCCGAACGATCCGTGCTGTCACGCACCACGCCACCCGCGCCTACCCGGCCTTTACCCACCTCGAACTGGGGCTTCACCAGCAGCACGAAATCCGCGTCCGGCGCGGCGCACGCCACGAGGGCCGGGAGGACCAAGGTAAGCGAGATGAAGGAGAGGTCCGCCACCACGAGCCCGGGCACCGGGTCGACCTGGTCCAGGGTCCGCACGTTGACCCGGTCCAGCACGGTGACCCGCGGGTCGGTCCGCAGCGACCAGGCCAGCTGGCCGTAGCCCACGTCCGCCGCGACCACGTGCGCCGCGCCGGCCCGCAGCAGCACGTCGGTGAACCCGCCGGTGGACGCACCCGCGTCCAGGCAGGCGCGTCCCGCCACCACCAGGCCCGCCGGGGCTCTGCTGTCTCCTTCTCTTCCGGGCGGACCCATCCCCCCGGACCCCCCTTGGGGAAAGACGGCCTCGCCGAGCCCTCCCGGCCCGAAAGCCGCGAGCGCGCCGGCCAGCTTGTGGCCGCCGCGGGAGACGTACCCGGGCTGCCCCGTGTCGGCGATGCTGATCGGGGCGTCCCGCCTTACCTGGGTCGCGGCCTTGGCCGCGCGCTGCCCGGCCACCGTCACGCGCCCGGCGGCCACCAGTTCGCCGGCCTGCTGCCGCGACCTGGCCAGGCCTCGCCTGACCAGCTCGGCGTCGAGCCGCGCCCGGGCTACGGTCAAGGCGTGCCCTCGCTGAGCTCGCCCAGGATGTCCCTGAGCCGCCCGTGCACCTCCTCGAGCACGGCGACGTGCTCCTCCGCCGGGGCCCCGGGCAGGCGGCTCAGCCCGGCAACGGCCGCATCCACCCGGTCATCGCCGGTTGGCGGCAGTTCGGCGGCCGGCCGGGGCGCCCCGCCGTCCGGCGGGGCACCGGGCCGACCTCGTTCGGAATCAAGATCTTGACCTTGATCCTCGATACCCAGGTCTGGGTATTTCTCATCCATGTGCGCTACCCTCCGCGTGGAACGCTACCGTCCGTTGTCGACTAGAGCGAGGCGCACATGGCTTCAGCCGAGGAGTGCCGCGAGGCGCTGCATACCCTCACCGGCCGACTGACCGAGATGAGCCCGCAAGACCGAGCCAGCTACTTCGGCAAGCGGTCGATGAGCTGCCATGTCACCGATCTCGGCGTGACGTTCGTGACCAGGTTCACCGACCACGGCGCCGACCCGGTAACCGAGGCGAAGCCCGACGACCCGCCAGCCGACATCAGGCTGACCGCGGTCAGCGACGACGTCCTCGCGCTGGCCGCCACCCCGGCCAACATCGCCCGGATGTGGATATCCGGCCGGGTCAAGGTCCAGGCCAGCATGCGGGATCTGCTGGCGCTGCGCAAACTGCTCTAACCTGCTTTGGGGTTCCCATTACCGATATGTTATCGAGCCATGGGCGACCTGATCGTGCTCAGGCACGGCGAGACCGAGTGGAGCCTGGCCGGCCAGCACACCGGGCGGACCGACGTCCCGCTCACCCCGCACGGCGAGGCCGCCGCGGCGGCGCTGGCCCCGCTGCTGGCCCGGCGCCACATCGTGGCCGTCTTCACCAGCCCCGCCCGGCGCGCGGTCACCACCGCGGCCCTGGCCGGCCTGGCCCGCGCCAAGCCCGACCCGGACCTGTGGGAATGGGACTACGGCGGCTACGAGGGGCTGACCACGCGGCAGATCCAGGAGGCCAGGCCCGGCTGGTACCTGTGGCGCGACGGCGTGATCCCCGGCGACGCCGAACACCCCGGCGAGACCGTGGAGCAGGTCGGCGAGCGGGCCGACCGGGTACTGGCCCAGGTGACGCCGCTGCTGACCGACGGCGACGTCGTGCTGGTCGCGCACGGGCACGTGCTGCGCGTGCTCACCGCCCGCTACCTGCGTCTGGAGCCGACGGCCGGCAAGCTGTTCCGGCTGGATACCGGGACGCTCAGCACGCTCGGCACCGAGCACGCCCAACCGGTCATCACCGCCTGGAACGTCCCGCCTTCGCGGTAGCGTTCAGCCGAAGCAGCGGGCCGGTCAGCGGTGACCGGCTTAAGGCACCCTCGGCGGGGCGGGTCTCCTCCCGCATCCAGCTCAGGTACGCGGTCGCGCCCGCCACGATGGGCAGCGCGATGATCTCGGGTTCGTCGTAGCTGTGCCGTTCGGTGATGAAGGCGGCGAGTTCGTCGTACCGGTCGGCCGGCAGCTTGAGGAGCACGAGCCACTCCTCGGTCCGCTCAAGAGCGCCGTCCCACCAGTACATCGACGCGACCGGGCCGGCCACCT
This sequence comes from uncultured Actinomycetes bacterium, assembly GCA_963800415.1. Classification (GTDB taxonomy): domain Bacteria; phylum Actinomycetota; class Actinomycetes; order Streptosporangiales; family Streptosporangiaceae; genus Palsa-504. The sequence goes on along the minus strand of CAWDBS010000080.1, from coordinate 82,453 downwards.
GCGCGCACGCGGCCAGCCTAGCCTCGACCGCGGCACGGGAGAGTTCCATCGCCTCGGCCCGCGAATCGGTCGTCGTCTGCACCTGGAGGTACTGAGCCTCAAGGTCCGCCATGGCACATGATCGTACGCGCACCAGGCCCTAGTACGCTGGCCCCGTCCTGGCCGGCTGGGAGGAGCGCGGGTTGGAACTGGTGCATTCCGGAAAGGTCCGGGAACTCTACGCCGACGGCGACGACATCATCATGGTCGCCTCGGACCGGGTGAGCGTCTACGACGTGGTGCTGCCCACGCCTATCCCAGGCAAGGGCCGGGTGCTGACCCAGCTGTCGCTGTGGTGGTTCGGGCAGCTCGGCGACGTGATCCCCAACCACGTGATCTCCGGCGCAGACGTGCCTTCCGAGTGGGCGGGGCGGGCCATCCGGTGCCGCCGCCTGCAGATGCTTCCCGTGGAGTGCATCGCCCGCGGCTACCTGGCCGGACTGGGCCTGGCGTCCTACCAGGAAACCGGGACGATCTCGGGCGTGCGGCTGCCGCCCGGCCTCGGCGAGGGGTCCCGGCTGCCCGAACCCGTCTTCACCCCCACCACCAAGGCCGCGGCCGGCCACGACGAGCCGATGACCAGGGCCGAGGTGACGGGACTGGTCGGCGAGCCGGTGGCGGCCGAGCTCGAGCGCGCCACCCTGGAGATCTACCGGCGGGGCGCCGAGCTGGCCGACGCGCGCGGCATCGTCATCGCGGATACCAAGCTGGAGTTCGGCCTGCTTCCGGACGGGAGGCTGATGCTGGCCGACGAGGTGCTCACGCCCGACTCGTCGCGGTTCTGGCTGGCCGAACAGTGGCAGCCGGGTCGCCCGCAGCGCTCCCTGGACAAGCAGTTCCTCCGGGACTGGTCGGCTGGCCTGGACTGGGACCGCCGGCCACCGGGCCCGGCCATCCCGGACGACGTAGTGGCGGCGACCCAGGCGCGCTACCAGGAGCTATATGCGAGGGTCACCGGCCTTGACTGAGCCCGCCCTGGTCGTGCGCGCCCGCAGGCTGCGAGCGGCCCGCGGCGTGGTGGTCGCCAGGGACGTGGCACTGGCGGCCGCGCCCGGCAACGTGGTCGCCCGGCTCACCTGGTCCTTACGCACGTGTAGGCGCCGTAGAGGCGGCCCTCGAACTCCGCGCTGACGATGTTCCCCTGGTCCCCCGCTCGGGACCGACCGTGGCATCGCCCGGCATCGCTTTAGCCGGGTGGCCGCTCGACATACCACTCGGTGAACTCCCGGCACCGGCCCGCGGAGTCAAAGCGCATCACGAAGCAGTTGTCATAGACCGTCTCCACCGCGCCGCCCGGCTCGGACAGGTAGCTGCTACAGCCGGCCGCCACCGCGACATCTCCGTCGACGGCGACGGTTCGGTAAGCGGCGTCATAGGTGCCTCGCGCGTCCCTGGCCGGGGCTCCGGCGTGCGATGCCTCACCCAGCCAGGACCGGACCACCGCCGCGCGGCCCTGCACCGGGTCGTCATACGGGTGGTACCGGTACTGCACGCCTTCGGCGAACAGTTCGCCGATCTGATCGGGGTCGTAGCTCTTCCAGGCCTCGACATATGCCTGAAGCCACCGGTCGACCTCCGCCTTGTCCACCTGTCCCACCTCCCGGCACCATCCGGACAGAACTTCCGCCAGCCCGGCGAACCGGTGATCTGGCTGTGAAGCAGGGCCCGAACGCAGGCTACTCCGGGTCCTTGGCCAGCTGGGCCGCGGCAGAGTGCCCGGCCTGCGTGCACCGCCGCAGGAAGCCGACAATGAGGTCGATCTGGTCATCGGAGTAGCGCTCGAGGATCTCGTCGAGCGAGCTGTTCATACCGTGGTACAGCTGGATGATGTCACGCTGTTTACCGGGTACGCCGCGGACCATCACTGCCCGCCGGTCGCTCTGGTCCCGGGCGCGCACAATCCATCCGCCGCGCTCAAGGCGGTCCAGGATGCCAGTCATCGTGGCCAGGTGCACGCCGATCCGGCGCGCCAGAGCGGTCGGGCTGATGGGACCGTGCCGGGTGATGACGTCGAGGCAGTCCAAGTCCACGTCCTTGACCTCGCTACGGGAACCCACCCGGTGATTGAGGATGGCCAGCTCGATCCTCAGCTCGCGCAGGCTCTGCTTGGCCTCGGCGATCAGCCGTCTCCTGGCTCGTCTTGCTTCCCGGGGCTCGGACGCGCCGGCGGGCAGGACCGTCATTTGCGTCGCCACCTTCCCTCCTGATATGAATATCGTATATTATGAAACTCGTAATATATAGTCCCGGCCACGTACCGGGCGTGTCAGGAGGAGCGTAATCATGAAGATCGTCATCTTCGGAGCCAACGGCGCTACCGGCCAGCTGCTGACGGGGCAGGCGCTAGCCGCCGGTCACCAGGTCACGGCAGTGACTCGCCGCCCGGCCGGATTCCCGCTCAGCCACGAACGGCTGAACGTAGTGGAGGCCGACGTCCACGACCCGCAGGCCGTCGGCCGGGCCGTCGAGGGAGCCGACGCCGTCCTCTCGACGCTTGGCGTGCCGTTCACCCGCAAGCCGGTCAACGTCTACAGCGATGGCGTCCGCAACATCGCCGCCGCCATGTCCCGGCACGGGGTCAAGCGACTGGTCGTGGTGAGCTCGAGCGCCACCGAGCCGCACCATCATGCTGACGGCGGTTTCCTGATGAACCGCGTCCTCCAGCCGCTGGTCACCGCGACGATCGGCAAGACGACCTACCGCGACATGCGCCGCATGGAGGAACTCGTGCGCGGCAGCGACCTGGAGTGGACGATCATGCGCCCGTCGGGTCTGTTCGACGCCCCGGGAGTCACCGGCTACGAGCTTCATGAGGATCAGGCGCCGGGCATCTTCACCAGCCGCGCCGACCTCGCCGCGAGCATGCTGGAACAGGCGGCCCAGACCCGGTTCGTGCGTAAGGCGGTCGCGGTGACGACATCCGAGGGTGCCCCCACGCTGTTCCAGATGCTGCGCCGGGAGGCCTTCAAGACAGCCTGATACCCGCTGCAGACGGCCGAGGGCGCCGATACCCCCGTCCGACCAGTGCCAGCCCGTCGGCCAGGAGCGGATCCCGAGCCGGTCAACCTGCTGAACCGCTTAGTGTTCATCAGCTCTTCGGTCCCGGCTGGCTGGGCGAGCGGCGACTGGGGCGGCGCAGGCGCATGGCGACCAGCGCCGACGTGGCTATTGTCGCCACGCGACGGCCGACCGGTATCTTCCCGGGGGGCGGGACCGCAGCGGGCTGTGCCGCAGGGACCGGCGCCACCGGGGCCGGCGACTCGGCGCTAGGCGGGTTAGCGCTAGGCGGGTTAGCGATAGGCGGGTTAGCGCTAGGCGGGTTAGCGCTAGGCGGGTTAGCGGCTGGCGGCCCGGGAGGTGGCGGTGCGGGCTGGCGGGGAGGAACTGGATTCGCCTCGGCTGGCCTGCTGGCGGGCGACGGGTTTGAATGGGAGCCGCTCTGCCAGGTCCGCGCCAAGATCACCTGGGTGGGCGCTTCGTCGACGTGCTCGGTCCGTCTGGCGGCGCTTGTCAGCCGGTCCAGCAGCTGCTGCGCGGTCGGCCGGCTTTGCGGGTCCTTCGCCAGCGCGGCTTCCACCAGCGGCCGGAGCGAGTCCGGGACTATGGCGATGTCGGGAACGCCGTACATGATCTGGTACAAGATGGAGTGGGGGGTATTGCCGGCGCCGAACGGCGACCGGCCGCTGGCCGCGTAGGCCACGGTTACCCCCCAGGCGAAGATGTCAGCCTCCGGGCCGGGGCGCCCGCTGATCTGCTCGGGCGCCATGAAACCCATCGAGCCGATCATCATGCCCGTCCTGGTCATAGCGGTAGTGTCCTGTCGCCGCGCGATGCCGAAGTCGATGACCTTAGGGCCAGGCGTCCGTCAGGATGATGTTGGAGGGCTTGAAGTCCCGGTGCATGATGCCGGCCGCGTGGATCATGGTCAGCGCCTCGGCCAGCCCCGCGGCCAGGCCGAACAGCATCTCGGAACCGACCGATCCGTGCTTGTCGATGTGCTCGGATAGCGAAGGGCCCTGGGCGTATTCGGTGACCACGAAAGGCATGGACGACTGGGAGTCGGCCTCGATCACTCGCACCGTGCACATGCCCTTGACCCGCACCAGCGCGTCCACCTCACGGCCGAACCGCCGGCGGAAGTCCTGGTCATCGGCGAGGTCCGGGCGGAGCACCTTGACCGCGACCGGGCTGCCGTCCCAGGCCACGCCCAGGTACACCACGCCCATGCCGCCCGCACCCAGCCTCGCGGTCAGCCGGTAGTGCCCGATCCGTGTCGGGTCATCAGGCCGAAGAGGCGTGCGAGCCAACGACATTCTCCTCACCAGGGTCACGGCGGCGTCCAGCAGGCCAGCGCACAACAGTCCGCTTACTATTTTCCTACCGTATCGACCAGGAGCATGTCCGGCCGTCAGCCGGCCGGAAGAAGCCGGACGATGAACTGCTGACTGGCCTGGGCCTGGACCGAGTCGATGCCGGTCACCGCGGCGCCGGACGCGGCCAGTGCGGTGAGGGCGTGGCTGCCGCCGCCGGTCAGGCCGCTGACCGGCGATCGCGTCCAGCTCGTTCCGTCCGCCGAGGTCCAGACGGCGGCGTCCATCGTGCTTCCGGGCGGACCGAACTGCGCCGCGGCGGTAAAGGAGCTGGAATCGCTGGTCAGTGCGGTGAAGCTGATACCGGGCCCCGGTGCGCTGAATGACCCCGGCTGCCAGGTCAGCCCGCCGTCGTCGGACCGCTCGGCGAGAGGCTGCAGGCCGGCCGCGGTAGTCTGCTGGCCCAGCGCGACGACGTGGCTGCCGCGGACCGCCACCTGCTGGATCACCCCGGCCGAGGCGCCAGGCGGCATTGGCGGGTTAACGGCCGTCCAGGTACGGCCGTCGGGACTGGTCCACACCACGGGCTGGTTGTCGTGCGAGCCGCCTGACACGAAGTCCCGCGGACCCGCGGCCACGGCCAGCACCTGGTTCGAGCCGCTCGTCTCGTTCACGTCGTGCGCCCTGGTCCAGCTGGTCAGGTCTGGTGACCACCAAACGTTCCGCGAGTACGCGCCGCCCGGCCCGGCGACCGTGTCGGTGATCACGTAGCCGTGCGGACCGCTGGCGGCCTGCACGGCGGACACGCCGGCCAGCTGGTGCGTAATGGCTCCGGCGGGCTGCCAGTTGGTGCCGTCGGTCGAGGTGAGCACGAGGCCCGGCCCGGCGGCGAGCCATCCGTGCGGCCCGTGGGTCACGGCGGACAGCCCGGCCAGGTCCGGATCGGTCGACACCTGGGCCAGCGAGGACACCAGGGCCCAGGGCCCGTCAGACACCCGCCGCCAGACCGCCGGGTAGCCGTCCGCGGTGCCCACTGCGATCTGCTCGTTCCCCGCCACGGCGGTGCTCTTCACCGTCTCCTCAGGGATGAAGCCGCCCGGGATGGCAGCCAGCGAGACGGGCTTCAGGCCACCCGCCGTGTCCGCCTTGATGAGCAGCCCGTGCTGGCTGATCTTGCTGGGGTTGGTGCTTCCGGCCGCGATGACGCTGCCGCCGGGTCCGACCGCCGCGATGAAGCCCGGCCCATCCGATGTGCTCCCGAGCGGCCCGGCCGGCAGCCACCTCGTGCCGGTGCCGGTGCTGGTGTAGGCCACGTACTGGTTCCTGGTCTGGCCGGTTACCACGAAACCGTAGTCGCTGCCCTTGACCGCGCCCGGGCTCCAGCCCCCCGCCGCATCGATCGTGCCTGCGTACTGCCACCTCCGGCCGTCCGGGGAAAAGTAGGCGACCCCGTCACCGGCGCCGCTCGCGGTCTTGCCGGACCGGACCACGATGAGTCCGGCGCTGTCGAACGACACGCCGCTGATGGAGTTCCGGGCGCCGTGATCGACGGGCACCGTCACCTGCGTCCAGTGCGCTCCGCTGTCGGTGCTCAGCCACACGCCGGATCCGCGGTCGGCGATCACCGTGTCGGTCCCGTGTGAGGTGGCGAAGTCAACAGCCTGCAGGGCCGCGCCCGGCTCCTGCAGCCCCAGCCGCACGGCCGTCATCCGCTGCCAGGTCACGCCGTCACGCGAGGTCCAGATCACCGCCTGTTGCCCGGCGCTGGTCGCCTCGTAGCCGGCGGCCAGGAACCCGTCGGGTGTGTTGGTGACCACGTTGATCGTGTCACCGGGTTGCCGCGGGGTGATCCCGTGCGTGCCCGCCAGCGTCCAGGACAGCCCGTCCGGGCTGGTCCAGATGGCATTGGTGCCTTCCGCCATCCATCCGTGCGGGCCGCCGGCGATCCTGTCGGCCGGGTACCCCAAGGGAGGCTGGCCGCCGTCGTGCAGTTGGACCGGGGCCAGCCGCCAGGTGCCTCCGGCATCGGACGATACGAAGAACTGCTGGCGGGCGGCGCCGTCACTTTTCTGCGAGCCCGTCGTCACCATCGTGTTCCCCGACGCGACGATGCGCTGGATAGTCTGGACGACACCGCGCGGCCGTTGTCCCGGGTAGGTCGGCAGGGTGTTCGTCGCGACCGTGTTCCCCGCCCCGGGGCTTCCCTCGTTCGCGCTGGGACCTTCCTTCGGCGTCTGCCCCGGCAGGACGGCGAGGGCCACGCCGACGGCCACGGCCGCGGCGGCCATGGCCGATACGCCGATCGTCGTGGTGCGCCGGCTGATCCGGCCCTTTCTCGCCCCGCCCGGCCCGGCCCCCGGCGGAACGGCACCCGGCGGCGCGGGATCGAGTAGCAGGGAGCCTTTGGCCGCACGAGGCTCGTCGGCGGCCCGGGGCCGGCTGGGATGCGGCCCGGTCTGCTGCCAGGTCCTCGACAGGATCGTCTGAGTGGGCGAGTCCTGCACGCGGGGCGACCGCGTCGAGATGCTGGTGAGACGGTCAAGAAGCTGCTGGGCGGTGGGCCGCCGGTCCGGGGCCTTGGCCAGGGCGGCGGCGACCAGCGGCCGGAGCGAATCGGGGACCGCGGTGATGCCGGGGTCGGCGTGCACGACCCGGTACAAGACGGCGTGGGTCTCCCCCGTGCCGAACGGTGGCTGCCCGGTGGCCGCGTACGCCACCGTCACCCCCCAGACGAAGATGTCGGCCGCCGGGCCGGGGCGGCCGCTGATCTGCTCCGGCGCCATGAAACCCGGCGAGCCGACCATCATGCCCGTCCTGGTCATGGACGAGGCGTCCAGGGCCTGGGCGATACCGAAATCGATGACCTTCGGGCCGGCATCCGTCAGGATGACGTTGGATGGCTTGAGGTCCCGGTGCACGATGCCGGCCGCGTGAATCACGGTCAGCGCCTCGGCCAGCCCAGTGGCCAGGCCGTAGAGCATCTCGGGGCCGAGCAATCCGTATGTGTCGATGTACTCGGCCAGGGACGGGCCTTCGGCGTATTCGGTGACCATGAATGGCCGTGGCGACTCGGTATCGGCCTCGATCACCCGCACGGTGCAGACGCCCTTGACCCGCAGCAGCGCCGACACCTCACGGCGGAACCGGCGCCGGAAATCCTGGTCATCAGCCAGGTCCGGGCGGAGCACCTTCACCGCCACCTGGCTGCCGTCCCAGCCCGTGCCGTAATACACCACGCCCATGCCGCCCGAGCCCAGCCTGGCTGTCAGCCGGTAATGGCCGATCCGCACAGGATCGGTAGCCCGTAGAGGCACGCGAGCCAAAGAATTCCCCTCCCCAACGTCAATGGTGGCCTCTGGGCAGTCCGGGGCACAACTCGTTCTTGTGTTCATGTTACGTATTTGGCCGCCCAGGTGTTCAATTCGGCCGCCCAGGCGTTCGATTCGGCGCCGCCATTGCCGCCGGGTCCCGGCGGCTGGCACCATGACGGCGTGGACTACCTGCTAGCGCAAGTAAACGTCGCGCGGATGCGTAAACCGCTGGACAGCCCGCTGCTCGCGGACTTCGTGGCGGCCCTGGACCCGGTGAACGCGGCGGCGGACGCCGCCCCCGGCTTCGTCTGGCGGCTGCAGACCGAAGACGGCAACGCGACCGCGGTGCACGCGTTCGAATGGGACCGGGCCGGGAGCGCCGGCGTCCTGGTGAACATGTCGGTGTGGGAGTCGGTCGAGGCGCTCGCCGCGTTCGTCTACTCCGACACCCACCGTCGGGTTCTCAGGCGGCGCCGCCAGTGGTTCGAGCGGATGGCCGAGGCCTACGCCGCCCTGTGGTGGATACCGCGTGGCCACACTCCGACGACCGATGAGGCCGAGGAGCGGGTGCTCCACCTGCGGAAGTTCGGGCCCTCGGGGTACGCGTTCACGCTCAGAGAGCACTTCCCGCCGCCGGACGTGGCCGGCTCCGGGCCGATCCGCAGCCCGGAAGAATGGACCTGCCCGGCCTGAATCCTGGATGTGGCCGGCGTGCCGGAGTTAACAAGAATTGCGGGGTGCGGGAAGGGCGGCGGGACGCCCGGGCTAGCCGGAACCCCAGTGCGGAGGGCGGTCGCGAGAGAGGCGCTCGTCATCATCCGGTCCGGGAGGTTCACCCCAGCCGATGTCGGTATCTTCCTGGCTCTGCGTCGGCAGTACCGGCTCGTCGCGCGGGTCCGGCGGGCTGACGCGGGCCGGCTGCTTCGGTGCTGGCTCCGGCGGCATGTAGTCATCATCACCGAGAACGGCGCCGAGATCTACTTCGAGGAGCGGACGCGGGTTGACCGGGCGATGACGTCGGGTGCGTCGCCTGGGTGTGAGAGAGTTGCGGCAATACCGACGGGAAGAGAGGTGCCGCGGATGCAGCCGATGCCGGAGGACTGGGACAGGGCGGTCGCCGTGGTGGCTCACCCGGACGATCTCGAGTACGGCGTCGCCTCCGCCGTGGCCCGGTGGACCGGCCAGGGCAAAAACGTCTCCTACCTGCTCGCGACCAGAGGCGAGGCCGGTATCGCCGGCATGGCTCCTGACCAGGTTGCCCCGCTGCGGGTGGAGGAAGAGCGCCGCAGCGCCGCGGTCGTGGGCGTGACCGAGGTGGAGTTCCTCGATCATACGGACGGGCTGGTCGAGTACGGGATCGCGCTGCGGCATGACCTGGCGGCAGCGTTCCGCAGGCTGCAGCCGCAGGTGATCATCACGATGAGCTTCGACCTCACCTGGGGCGAGGAAGGCCCGGTCAATCACGCGGACCATCGGGCCGTCGGGCTCGCGACGCTGGACGCCTGCCGGGACGCCGCCAACGAGTGGGTATTCCCCGAGGCTGGCCCGCCGTGTACCGGCATCAGGGACGCCTACGTGGCCGCGGTCGGCACGCCGACCCACTTCGTGGACGTCACCGACACGATCGAGGCGGGCGTCGCGTCGCTGCGCGAGCATCGTGCCTATATCGAAGGGCTGGGCCGCGAGTTCGATCCCGACGAGTTCCTGAAGAACATGGCGGGCTACGTCGGCATGGGCGCAGGGTGCGAGTACGCGGTCGCCTTCCGGCGCTATCCGATGGGCTAAGCCTGCCCGATCAGGGCGGCGATCTGGTCGTCAAGCGGCGCGGCGGTCAGCCGATTATCGACGGTGAGGTGCGGAGCAGCGGGCTCGGCGGCGAGCCGCATGCTGGCGCAGAACCGCTCGAATTCCGCCAGCTTGGCCGAGTCACGGGTCAGCCCGCGGGCGGCGAGCCGGTGACGCAGGGTGGCCTCGTCTGATCTGACCCAGACCAGGCGTACGGTCCCGCCGCCGAGTTCGGCCGCCCAGGACCGCCACCGCCGCGCGTCGTGGATCTGGCTAGTGAAGGGGCCGGACAGCAGGACCGGGCAGCCGTGAGCGCGGATCTCGCGGGCGGTGGCGGTCATCCCGGCGTACTCGTGGACCTTGACATGCTCGTCGTACCACGGACCCTCGCGCTCGCCCGGCGGGCGGCCGCCGGAGGCCAGGACGGCGGCCACGAACGACCCGTACATCGTGTCCTTGTCGAGCAGCGCCGGAGTCGGCTCGAGCACGGCGAGCAGCAGTTCCGCGACGGTGCTCTTGCCGGCTCCGGGTGGCCCGGCCACCACCCAGGCGGTCGCGGGGACGTTCAAGGGCCGAGGATGACCCAGCTGTGGCCCGGCACCAGGGCCGGGTCGCCGGGCCGGGCGCCCGGGTCGGGGGTCTCCGATACGGTGAACCCGGCCACGTCGACCGGGAACCGGAACGCGGTGTCGCCCGCGTTCAGCAGCACGAGGATCCTGGCGTCATCGGCGGCGGCCCGGAAGGCGATCCTCTCGTTGGTCAGCTGCTCGACGGCCGTCCGCGCCCGGACCAGCCAGGGGTGGCGGCGGCGGAAGGCGATGAGTCGCTGGTACAGCCGGTAGACCGGCCAGCCCTCCGGCGGCAGCTCCTCCGGGCTGGCCGGGAAGGCCGGCCGGATCTCGTCGTCGCCGCCGGCCCGCTGCTCTTTGACGCCGCGGAACCCCTGTTCGTCACCGTAGTAGACGCTCGGTATGCCGCCGACGGCGAGCAGTACGGCTAGCGCGTGGCCGAGGTGCCGTTCGTCGGTGAGCAGGCTGGCCAGCCGGGTCACGTCGTGGTTCCCGGTGAACGTCTGCGGCATGACGCCGTTGAGCACCTGGTTGTGCCGGTCGAGCGTCCAGGCCAGCTCGAAGAAGTTCCGGTCGTTCAGCGAGCTCCAGATCGCCTTCCACAGCTCGTACTGGGTGATCGAGTCCAGGCCGCTTTCCGCCGCGTAGGCGACGTAGTCGCCGTGGATCATCTCGCCGAGGAACCACGCGTCCGGATGCGATTCCCGGATCCCCGGCAGCACCTTGGCCCAGAAGCTGGCCGGCACCGCGTACGCGGCGTCGAGCCGCCATCCCGCCGCGCCCCGGTCCAGCCAGTAGGCCATGACCTGGGTGATGTAATGAAGGACCTCGGGCTCTTCGTGGTCCAGGGTGACGAGCTGGCCATGACCCTCGAACGCGGCGTACTCACCGGTCGCCGCGTCGCGCCGGAACCACCGGGCGGTAGGCGAGCCGGGGCCGCCGGCGAGCGCGGCCCGGAACGCCGGGAACGAGCGGCCCACATGGTTGAACACCCCGTCGAGAACGATGCGCAGGCCACGCCGGGCGGCCTCGGCGACCAGGTAGTCGAAGTCTTCGTGGTCACCGAGCCGGGGATCTATCTCGAAGTGATCGACGGTGTCGTAGCCATGAGTCTCGGCCGTGAAGATAGGCCCGAGCAGCAGGCCCGAGCAGCCGAGTCCGGCCGCGTAATCGAGCCATCCGGCCAGCTGCCGAAGCCGGTGCCAGACGGGCTCTTCCGGCGCCAGCGCGGCCTTCTCCGCCCCCGTGAACCCGAGCGGGTACACCTGCCACCAGATAGCGTGCTCAGCCCATGACGCCACCGGATAACCATAGCGCTCAGCCCCATTGCCACTGGTCCCTGAGTCGTGACTCAGGCCTGGTTAGCGCCGGCCGTGCCTGGCCAGGGCGACGGACTGCTCGACCGCCCTGGTCTCAGGCGAGGCGAAGCCGAGGATGGCGGCACCGCCCAGGACGGCGGCGGCCAGGGCGAAGGCCGCGCCATAGGACGCCGAGTCGACCAGGAAGCCCCCCGCCACGGGGCCGACCACGGCGCCGATGTCGCCGGCCATCTGGTAGGAGGCGACCACGGTCCCGCCGCCGTTATCGATGATGTCGCCGAGCATGGCCGCCGGCGCCACGTCCAGCAGTCCGGAGCCGAATCCGGCTATGGCTAGCGCGGCCAGGAAAGCGCACGGGCCGGGCAGCAGCGCCAGCATGACCATGCCGACGGCCGAGATGACGCAGCCGGCGATGACCACGGGGCGCCGGCCGAGGGTGTCGGCCGCCCGTCCCCCGGGCAGCAGCGCGGCGCCGTTCAGCGCGGCGAACAGCAGGAACCCGATCCCGGTCCAGACCGCCGACCGGTGCAGGACCTCCCGGACGAACAGCGGCACCAAGGCGCCGCGCACGCCCAGCGCGGCGAAGCCGTCGGCCAGGTTGGCCGACGCCGCGGCCTGCCAGGTGCGGTTGCGCACCGCGCGGCCCAGCGTGGCCAGCGAGCGAGCCGGCGGACGGGCGGGCGGCCGGCCGGCTGACTGCCCGTGGTTCGGCGTGCGGCGCAGCACGAACGCCGCCAGGATCGCGGGCACGACGAGCAGGCCGCCGTAGAGGAAGAACGGCGCCCGCAGCGACCACGCCGCGACCAGGCCGCCCACCGCGGGCCCACTGATCCCGCCGAGCAGGAAGCCGCCGCTGAACAGGCCGCTGGCCCGGCCGCGCTGACTGGCGGGCACGGCGCCCAGGAGCAGGGCCTGGGCACTGATGCTGAACATGGCCGACCCCACCCCGCCGCTGCCGCGCAGCACCATAAGCTCCGTGAAGGACTGGGAGAACCCGGCCAGGACACTGCTCACCGCGACGACCGCGATGCCCGCCGCCATCACCCCGGGCTCGCCGAAACGGTCCACCAAACGGCCCGCGGGCAACGCCCCGGCCACCCGCATCAGCGCGAACACGCTGATCACGCTGGCCGCCGCGGCCACGCTGACGCCAAACTGGCGGGCGAAGGCGGGGATGACCGGGGCGACGATCCCGAACCCGAGTGCGACCGTGAACGCTACCGTGGCCAGGATCGCCACCTCAGGGGGCAGATCGTGGAACGGGCCTCGCCGGGCGGCACGCACGAAACGGCATTGTGTCAGCTAACTGACGGGGACTAAAGGGGGCCGAAGGTCATGAAAGTGCCGACTTGGGCTATATCTCCCCGCCCGATCGTCCTAAACAGCCAGGCGGGAGGGCCGTTTCCAGGGCACGCGCCCGGCTCGTTAGGGACAAATCTTGGGCACAATGACGCCATGGCATCACACGTCGCACTGCTGCGCGGCATCAACGTCGGCGGCCGCAACAAAGTCCCGATGGCGGACCTGCGCGAGGTCGTGACCTCGCTCGGGCACACCGGGGTGACCACCTACATCCAGAGCGGCAACGTGCTGTTCAGCACCGCGGACACGGATACCGCGAAGCTGGCGGCGGCGCTCGAGTCGGCCATCGCCGACAGGTTCGGGATCTGGGCCTCGGTGGTGGTCCTGAGCCGGGGCGAGCTGGCCGGGGTGCTGGCCAGCAACCCGTACCCGGACGAGCCGAACCCCAAGCTGGTGCACGTGGTGTTCCTGACCGCCACGCCGCCGCAGGAGCTGCTCGGCCGCGTCGCGGCGGCCGGGGACGCCGCCGCGGCCAAGGGCGGCCGGGATACCGTCCAGGCGGCCGGCCGGGCCCTGTTCCTGCACACGCCGGACGGCTTCGGGACCAGCGAGCTGGCCCAGGTCCTGTTCCGGATCATCGGCGCGCCGGGGAAACAGAAGAAGCAGGCCCTGGCGGCCACGGCCAGGAACTGGGCCACGGCCACCAAGCTGCTGTCCCTGTGCGAGGAGAAGCAATGAAACGGGCGGTCCTGGTGACGGGGGCGTCCCGGGGCATCGGCCGGGCCGTGGCGCAGGCGTTCGCCGAGCTCGGCGACCAGGTGGCGGTGCATCACCGCGGCTCGCCCGGGCTGGCCGCCGACGTGCTGGCCGGGCTGCCGGGCGGCGGCCACACGGTGGTCCAGGCGGACCTGGCCGACGCCGAGGCGGTCCGGCGGATGGTCGACCAGGCGCACGCGGACCTCGGCGGCCTGGACGTGCTGGTCAACAACGCCGGGATCTATGTCGCGCACCCGGTCACCGAGGTGTCCTACCAGCAGTGGCAGGACACCTGGCGGGAGATCCTGGCGGTCAACCTCACCGGCGCGGCCAACGTGACCTGGTGCGCCGTGCAGTACATGAAGGAGACCGGAGGCCGGATCGTCAACGTGACCTCGCGCGGCGCGTACCGGGGCGAGCCGCGGCATCCGGCTTACGGGGCGAGCAAGGCCGGCCTGAACTCGTTCGGCCAGTCGATGGCACGCGCCCTGGCGCCGCTCGGCATCGCGGTCGCCAATGTCGCTCCCGGATACGTCGAAACCGAGATGGCGCTCGACGACCTGAACTCGCCGCGCGGCGATGAGATCCGGGCGCAGAGCCCGTTCAACCGGGTCGCGACGCCGGAGGAGATCGCCGCCGCCGTGGTCTACCTGGCCTCCGCCGAGGCCGAGTGGGCCAGCGGGGCCATCCTCGACCTCAACGGAGCGTCGTACCTGCGTTGACCTGGGCGATGATGAGCTCCAGGCCGGCCCCGGTCAAACCGTTTTACGGGCGGGCGCCGTCCAGCGACGCCGCGGTGGGCAGCACGGTCATCACCTGGCCCCAGGCGAGCTCGGTGCCGGCCGCCAGGCAGCCGTCGACTACCGCGTCGGTGCCCAGGGCGCTGACCCTGATGGCCGGCATGACCGGCGCGATCCGCTCGAGCTCCCGGTTGACGGCCGCGGCGAAGCCGGGCGCGCGGCCGATCCCGCCGCCGAGCACGATCAGGTCGGGGTCGACCACGCTGATGACGGCGCATATCGTCTTGGCGATCAGCTGCGCCTCCTCCGCCACCACGGCCATCGCCCGCGGGTCACCGGCGGCCGCGGCCGCGAAGACGCGCCGCGCCGACACCGGGCCGCGCATGCCGCCGCGGCGGGCGGCCCGCACCACCCCGGACGCGGACGCGGCCGCCTCGAGCGTGCCGCGCTTGCGGGCTTCGGCCTCGTCCGCACCGGCCCCGCCTGATAGCGGCAGGTACGCGATCTCCCCGGCCACCCCGTGCGCGCCGCGCAGCAGCTGGCCGCCGAGGACCAGTCCCATGCCGATGCCGGTGCCGATGTGCACGAAGGCGAAGTGGTCGACCTCGCGGCCGTGACCGAGGGCGCGTTCGGCCAGCGCGGCGGCGTCCACGTCGTTCTCCATCACCAGCGACGGGCCGAACGCCTCCCGCAGGCCGGCCAGCGCCGCCGGGCGGTCCCAGCCGCGCAAGCCGCCGGTGAGCTTCATCGCGTTGCGCCGCGGGTCGTACACGCCCGGGCTGCCGATCACCGTCTGGGTGATCGCCGGACGCGACACGCCCACGTCCTGGCACAGCATGTCGGCGAGCCCGACGAGCTCGGCCACCCGGCCGCGGACGCTGGTGGCGTGCGCGCGCAGCGACTGCCTGGCCCTGATCTCCCCGGACAGGTCGGCGATCGCGCCGCGGACGTACTCGTGCCCGATGTCCAGCCCGAGCACCAGGCCCGCGTCGGGCCTGATCTCGTACAGCCGGGCCGACCGGCCGGGCACCCCGGTCCGCTGGCCCGCGGTCCGGACCAGGCCCGCGCGCTCCACGTTGTCCAGGGCCAGCGACACGGTCGGCTTGGACAGGCCGGAGACCCGGGCCAGTTCGGCCCGCGAGCAGGGGCCAAGCTGGCGGATGTGCTCCAGCAGGAGTTGCTCGTTCATCGCCCGGATCAGCGAGGGCCGCGCCGCGAACAGGACCGCGCCGGAGTTCTCGGGCGGCGGCAGCGCCGAAGCCGACGCGGGGCCAGCCGGCATGGCGGTCACGGCCACCTCCTCCATCAGGGTGCTCGGGGGCGTCCAGGCGTGTTTTCCGGACATCCGGATGCCCGAAAGTTACGACATCAGGCACCCGGACGTTAAGACCTTGCGTCAGTTCACCGGGACCCTTGTCCCGGACAAATAGTTAGGATACTGTCCTAACAAAATTCGCGGAAGGGGTTTATCCCTAACCGGATACACCAGGTCAGATAAGCGCGGAGGCTGCCCCGCGCGCAGCGGCCGGCCAGGTGCCGGCATGCGGGTATGGTAGCCGCCGGCTCCGCGCGCAGCCACCGGCTCCGCGCCCGGTCAGGACCAACGGCAGTAAGGACGAACGGCATGAGACGCCTCACCAGATACGGGGTCATCGTCGCGGCCGGGATGCTCGCGGCCGGCTGTACCGCCGGTTCAAGCTCCAGCTCGAGCACCAGCAACGGCAACAGCAGCAGCAGCAGCAGCAGCAGCAGCAGCAGCAGCAGCAGCACGGCCGCGACCAATAGCACGCTGACCATCTCCAACGAGAACGGCGCGCTGTGGACGTGCGGTTTCAACCCGCTCAACGCCTCCGACACGCTCCTGTCGGTCGGCTTCATGTACGAGCCGCTGGTCTACATGAACTCGCTGCAGCAGGGCAAGACCACGCCCATGCTCGCTAGCTCCTGGAAGTGGGGAGCGGGTAACAAGACGCTCACCTTCACGATCCGCCAGGGGGTCAAGTGGAGCGACGGCACGCCGATGACCGCGGCCGACGTAGTGTACACCTTCAGCCTGATAAAGAAGTACCCGGCCCTGGACCTGACCGGTGCCTGGTCGGTGCTCTCCACCGTCACCGCGACCGGCGCGAACACGGTCACGATGAACTTCAGCACCGTCGCCGTGCCCTACTTCTACTACATCGCGGACCAGACGCCGATCGTGCCCGAGCACATCTGGTCGAAGATGGCCAACCCGACGACCAACCCGGTCAGCCAGCCGGTCGGCACGGGTCCGTACCTGATGAGCAAGTGCAGCCCGTCGAACATCACCTATAAGGCCAACCCGAACTACTGGCAGCCGGGCGAGCCGAAGATCAAGACGATCCAGTACCCGGCCTACACCAGCAACAACACGGCCAACAACGACCTGGCCAACGGGAACGCGCAGTGGGGCGCCCAGTACATCCCTGGCATCCAGGCCTTCTACACGTCCAAGAGCCCCAACTACCACTACTGGTTCCCGCCCACCGTCAACGTCTCGCTGGTCCCGAACCTGACCAATCCCCAGCTGAGCAACGTTAAGGTCCGTCAGGCCATTTCGTACGCCATCAACAGGAGCCAGGTCTCCAGCATCGGCGAGTCCAGCTACGAGCCGCCGGCCAACCAGACCGGCATCGTCACGCCGACGTTCTCCAGCACGCTGGACAACTCGGCCCTGTCGAGCTGGGGTAATGGCTATGATCCGGCGAAGGCGAAGGCCCTGCTGGCATCGGCGGGCTACCACCTGGTCGGCGGCGTCATGACGAACGCGGCCGGGCAGAAGCTGGCGTTCAACGTGATCGACATCGGCGACTACTCGGACTGGGTCGCCTCCATGCAGGTGATCCAGCAGAACCTCAAGGCGATCGGCATCCAGCTCACCGCGCAGAACCTGTCGAACACCGACTTTGACGCCGACCTGTACTACGGCAAGTACCAGCTCGCCTACTACGACCAGCAGACGTTCGGCCCGAGCGCGTACTACGAGCTGAACAACTGGCTCAACTCCGCGAACACGGCGCCGGTCGGCAAGGTGGCGGCCAGCAACTACGAGCGTTACAGCAGCAAGGCCACCGACGCCCTGCTCAACCAGTACGCGACCACCACGAGCGCGTCCCAGCAGCAGACGATCATGAACCAGATCCAGCAGGTCATGCTGAGCGCGGTGCCGATCATCCCGGTGGTGGAGGCGGTGGACTGGTACCAGTACGACACCGGGGCCTTCGACGGCTGGCCCACCCCAGGCAACCCGTACGCCCAGCCGTCCGCGTACTCCTACCCAGACAACGAGCAGGTGCTGCTGCACCTGTCGCCGAAGTGAGTTAACCGCCCGCGGACCGGGGTTCGCCGATAGCGACCCCGGCCCGCGGCGCCGGCCCCGCCGATTGCCGAACCAGGAGCCGAACGAGCTTGAGATACGCGCTGCGCCGCCTCGGTTTCTTCATCCTCACGCTGTGGGTAGCGCTGACTGTCAACTTCCTGCTGCCGCGGCTGATGCCGGGCAACCCCGCGCTGGCCATGATGTCGAAGTTCCACGGCGAGCTCAGCCCGAAGACGCTGAACGCCCTGGAGGTCCTCTTCGGGGTGAACACGCACCAGAGCCTGCCCTCGCAGTACTTCGGCTACCTGCACCAGGTGCTGACCGGCAACTTCGGCGTCTCGCTTGACGAGTACCCGAAATCCGTCACGTCCGTCATCGGCAGCGCGATCTGGTGGACGGTCGGCCTGGTCGGCATCACCACCGTCCTGGCCTTCATCCTCGGCACCGGCCTCGGCATCGTCGCCGCCTGGCGGCGCGGCGGGACACTAGATAGCATCGCGCCGCCGGTGTTCGTGATCACCTCCGCGATCCCGTACTTCTGGATGGCCATGGTGCTGGTCCTGATTTTCGCCCTCACCCTGCACTGGTTTCCCAGCCAGGGCGGCTACTACGTCACCACCGACACCCCCGGCTTCAACCTCACCTTCTTCCAGGATGTGATCAACCACGCCTTCCTGCCGGCCGTCGCACTGCTGATCACCACGATCGGCACCTGGATCCTGACCATGCGGAACACGATGATCACCACGCTGGCCGAGGACTACGTGCGGATGGCCCGGGCCAAGGGACTGCCGAGCCGGCGCATCATGTTCGACTACGCGGCCCGCAACGCGATCTTGCCGAACCTGACCGGCTTCGCGATGTCCCTCGGCTTCGTGGTCAGCGGCGCGATCCTGATCGAGTACGTGTTCAACTATCCCGGCGTGGGCTACATGCTGTTGCAGGCCGTGTCCGGCGAGGACTACCCGCTCATGCAGGCCCTGTTCCTGCTGATCACCGTGGTCGTGCTGTTCGCGATCCTGATCGCCGACATCCTCACCGCGCTGCTCGACCCGCGGACCAGGGCGGCGGGTTAGCCATGGCCATGCCAGTCTCCGGGGTCGCCACAGAAACCCCCGCCGCGCAAGTGCCCGCCGGCCATGCACTAGCCCGCATCGGCCGCGCCGTCCGGTCCAGCCGCAAGGCGACCGCGGGAATCATCCTGCTCGCGATCTTCATCCTGATCGCGCTCTTCCCCGGCGCCATCGCCAAGGACAGCCCGACGGCAGACGACTATCCCCCGCACCTGGGTGTTTCGACCGCTCACCTCCTCGGTACCAACGCGTACGGGCAAGACCTGTTCGCGCAGGTGGTGTGGGGAACCAGGAACGTGCTGATCATCGCGTTCGTGGTCGGGCTGGCCACAACCGGGATAGCGGTCCTGATCGGTATCGCCGCCGCTTACCTCGGCGGCCTGTGGGACGGCTCGCTGTCCGTGCTGACCGACGTGCTCCTGGTCCTCCCGCTGTTCCCGCTGCTGATCGTCATCGCCGCCTACGCGCACGGCGGAACCACTCTGGTGCTCGTTATCGCTATCACCCTGACGAGTTGGTCCTACACCGCGCGCCAGCTCCGCGCGCAGGCCCTCACGCTGCGCAACCGGGACTTCCTCGAGGCGGCACGGGTGCGCGGCGAGCGGCGGCTCTACATCATCGTGGTGGAGGTCATCCCCACCATGACCTCGCTGATCGTGGCGAGCTTCCTGACCAACGCGCTGTACGCGGTGCTGTTCGCGTCCAGCCTGCAGTTCATCGGCCTCGGCGACCCGAACACGGTGAGCTGGGGCACCACGCTGTACTGGGCGCAGAACAACGCGGCGCTGCAGACCGGCGAGCCGCTGTGGGCGATCGCTCCCGGGGCCTGCATCGCCGTGCTCGGCGCCGCCTTCGCCCTGCTGAACTACGCGTTCGACGAAATCGGCAACCCGGCCCTGCGGCCGGTGAGAAAGGTACGCGGGAAGAAAGGCAGCCAGGTGACAGGGGCCCAGGAGAAAGGGGCAGGGCAGCGTGTCTGACCCGCCGGTGCTAGAGGTCAGCGGCCTGTCCGTGGACTACGTCCTGGACCGGGGCGACGTCCGGGCGGTGGACGATGTGTCGTTCACGGTCAGCCGGGGCGAGTTCCTCGGCATCGTCGGCGAGTCGGGCTGCGGGAAGTCAACGCTGCTGTTCGCCATCGCCCAGCTGCTCGCTCCCCCGGCCATGACCGCCGCCGGGAGCGTCACGTTCGGCGGCACGAACCTGGTGGGCCTGACCGACCGGCAGCTGTCCGCGATCCGCTGGCGGGACATGTCGGTGGTCATGCAGAGCGCGATGAACGCGCTGAACCCGGTCAAGACCATCGGAGCCCAGTTCAAGGACGCGATGCGGGCGCACGGCAAGTTCACCGGCGCGGACATCGCCGCCCGGTCGGCCGAAGTGCTCCGGATGGTCGGCATCGACCCGGTGCACCTGCGGAGCTACCCGTTCCAGCTGTCCGGTGGGATGCGGCAGCGGTCGATGATCGCGATGGCCATGCTGTTCACCCCGGACCTGGTCATCATGGACGAGCCCACCTCCGCGCTCGACGTGGTGGCGCAGCGCTCGCTGATGGTGCAGATCAAGGAACTGCAGCTGGCGTTCGGCTTCGCGGTCATCTTCGTCACCCACGACATGTCGCTGATCAGCCACTTCTCCGACCGGCTGATGGTGATGTACGCCGGGCAGGTGGACGAGCTCGGTGCCACCAGGGCGATCTTCGACCAGCCGCTGCACCCCTACACACAGGGCCTGCTTGAGGCCTTCCCGTCCATCCGCGGCCCGCGCATCCCGCTCCGGGGGATCCCGGGCAACCCGCCCGACCTCGCCCGCGTGCCGGACGGCTGCCGGTTCCACCCGCGCTGCCCCTATGCGATCGACAAATGCACCGAGATCGCGCCCGACCTGTACCCGCTGGAGGAGACGCTGGTCCGCTGCCTGCGCCGCCAGGACGGGAGCCTGGCGTCATGACCGCTGACGTGCACCGTGCTGACGTGCACCGTGCTGACTTGCTGAGGGCCGAGCACCTGACCAGGCACTTCAAGATAGGCGGCGCGCTGTCCCGGCGGACGCTGCACGCCGTGGACGACGTCAGCTTCGCGATCGCCGAGCGGGAGATCGTGGCCCTGGCCGGGGAGAGCGGCAGCGGCAAGTCCACCATCGCCCGCGTGCTGGCCCGGATCTACCAGCCGACCTCGGGCGAGGTGTTCTTCGAGGGCAAGCCGCTGTCGGCGCTGACCTCGCGGCCGGAACGGCTGCGGTACAGCGGCCTGGTGCCGATGGTGTTCCAGGACCCGTTCAGCTCGATCAACCCGGTGTTCCGGGTCCAGCACGGCGTGCTGCGCAGCCTGAAGCTGCACCGCCCGTCGCTGTCCGCGGCGCAGCGGCTCACCGAAGCGGCCAGGGTCTTCGACGTGGTCGGCCTGAACCCCGACATGCTGCAGCGGTTCCCGTACGAGCTGAGCGGCGGCCAGCGGCAGCGGGTCGGCTTCGCCCAGGCGCTGGCCATGCGGCCCAAGCTGATCCTGGCCGACGAGCCGGTCTCCATGCTGGACGTGTCGATCCGGATCGGCCTGCTCAACCTGATGGCCAAGCTGCGCGACGAAGAAGGCGTGTCCATCCTCTACATCACCCACGACATCGCCAGCGCGCGGTACGTCGCGGACCGGCTGATCGTGATGTACGCCGGCCAGATCGCCGAGACCGGGCCGATCGAGGACGTGCTCACCCACCCCAGGCACCCGTACACCCAGCTGCTGCTGTCCGCGGTGCCCGATCCGCGCGCCCCGCTGTCGGTGGCGGCGGAAACCGACCGCGGCGAGCCGCCCAAGGTCATCGACCCGGCGCCCGGCTGCCGGTTCCGCTGGCGGTGCCCGCTGGCCATCGACACGTGCGCGCAGGTCACGCCCGAGCTCGCCGAGTTGAAGCCCGGCCACGACGCGGCCTGTCACGTCGCCCAGACCAGCTCAGAAGAGGTGAAAGCCCCGTGGTGAGGAGGGCACTGCCATGAAGCTCGCGGTGATCGGCGGCGGATCCACCTACACGCCCGAACTCGCGGACGGGATCGGCCGGCTGCTGCCCGCGGTCGAGGAACTGGTCCTGGTGGATCCCGACCCGGCCCGGCTCGCGGCGGTGGGCCCGGTGTCGGCCCGGATCATGGCCGCTCACGGCCATCCCGCCCAGGTGCGCTGGACCGGCCGCCTGGACGAGGGCGCCGAGGGCGCGGACGCGATCTTGTTCCAGCTCCGGATCGGCGGCCAGGCCGCCCGCCAGCGTGACGAGACGTGGCCGCTGGACTGCGGCTGCGTCGGGCAGGAGACGACAGGGGCCGGCGGGCTGGCCAAGGCTCTGCGGACCGTGCCCATCGTTCTCGATCTAGCCGAACGGGCTAGCCGTCGGGCTTCGCCCTCCGCTTTCATCATCGACTTCACCAACCCGGTGGGCATCGTCACCCGGGCCCTGCTGACCGCGGGGTACCGTGCCGTCGGCCTGTGCAACGTGGCCATCGGGTTCCAGCGCGAGTTCGCCTCGCTGCTCGGGGTCGGGCCCGCGCGGCTGTCGCTGGGCCACGTCGGCCTGAACCACCTGTCCTGGGAGCGTTCGGTTCTTCTCGACGGCGTGGACGTGCTGCCCGAGCTGCTCGGCAAGTTCGCGGACGACATCGCGCCGCACACCGGGATGCCCGCGGACTTCATCCGGCACCTGGGCATGGTGCCCTCGTACTACCTGCGCTACTACTACGCTCACGACGCGGTGGTCGAGTCGCTGCGCGGCGCGACGACCCGCGCCGAGGAGGTCTCCCGGCTGGAGGCCGAGCTCCTCGAGCTGTACGCCGACCCGCGGCTGGACACCAAGCCGCCGCAGCTGGCCCAGCGCGGCGGCGCGTGGTACTCCGAGGCGGCGGTGGACCTGCTCGTCTCGCTGGCCGGCGACCGGGGCGACGTGCAGGTGGTGAACACGTTCAACCGCGGGACGCTGCCGTTCCTGCCTGACGACGCGGTGATCGAGGGGCCAGCCGTGATCAGCTCGGGCGGCGCCGACCCGGTGCCGGCCGACCCGGCTCAAGGGTTCGAGCCGCTGCTGCGCGGGCTGATCGCGCACGTCTACGCGTACGAGGAACTCGCGCTCGACGCCGCCCTGCGCGGTGGCCGGGACCGGGTGTACGACGCGCTGCTCGCGCACCCGCTGGTGGGCCAGGCCGGCCAGGCGCAGTGCCTGACCGACCGGCTGATCGCCGAGAACGCCCGATACCTGCCCTGGGCCTGAGGAGAGTCCCGATGAGACGCGCATGGCTGACGATCCTGACCGCCGCTGGCATCACGCTGGCCACGGTCATCCCCGCAGTTTCCCCGGCATCTGCGGCAACGCTGGCTCCCCCGCAGGTCCGGGTCAACCAGGTGGGGTACCCGTCGGGTGCGCCGAAAGTGGCATTCGCGATGCTCCCCCGGAAGGTCACCGCGGTGCGGTTCGAGGTCGTCACGCCGTACGGCGTCGCCTACCGGGGCACCTCCACCGACGACGTGGGGTCGTGGAACTCCGCTTATCGCGCCGTGTACCGGCTCAGCTTCTCCGGACTGCGGCTGCCGGGCCAGTACCAGGTCAAGGTGGTGTCCCCCACGGCCGCGGTCTCCCCCACGTTCATCATCGGCGACGGGGCGCAGGTATACCGCCAGCTCGTGGACAACGCCGTGCAGTACTTCACCTCCGAGCGCGACGGGCCTGATGTCGACTCCGCGGTCCTCGGCCGGCAGCCCGCGAACCTGACCGATGAGAAGGCGTACGTCTACGCCGACCCGAAGTACGACAGTAACGACAACCTGCTCGGCACGTTGAAGAAGATCGGCGGCCCGGTTGACGTCTCCGGCGGCTGGTTCGACGCGGGCGGCGGCTACGAGAAGTTCGCGTACACCGCCAGCTACGCCGACGCGCTCATGCTGCTGGCGGCGCGCGCCCTATCTAACGAGCAGGGCCCGGGCTCCTACGACATGCTCCAGCCGGAGGCGACGTTCGGCCTGCAGTGGATCACCAAGCTGTGGGATCCCGCCCGCAAGGTCCTCTACGCGCAGGTCGGGATCGGCACCGGCAACGCCAGCAACACGATCCAGGGCGACTACAACTTCTGGTTCCTGCCCCAGCAGGAAGACCGGCTGAACGTGTCCCCCGGCGCCAACCCCGGGCCGAGCGCGTACTACGTCAAGTACCGGCCAGTGTTCCCGGCGGCTTTGCCCGGCCATAAGGTCAGCCCCGACCTGGCAGGTCGTTTCGCCGCCGACTTCGCCCTCGGCGCCCAGCTTTCCGCCAGCAGCGATCCTGCCCAGGCCGCGCACATGCTGAGCCTGGCCCGGGGCGTCTACGCGATGGCCAAGACGACCCAGGTAGGCCAGCTGGTCACGGCGTTCCCGCACGACTTCTACCCGGGCACGCAGTGGAAGAGCGACATGCTCTGGGGCGCCGCCGAGATCGCGCTGGCCGGCCAGGCCACCGGCGCGCCGGCCGGGCGCATCCGAGCGGACCTGCTGACCGCGACGCGGTGGGCCCGGGCGTACCTGGCCCAGGGCCACTCCGACACCTTCAACCTCTACGACACCGGCGCGGTCGCCGAAGCGGAACTGCTCCAGGCGATGCGGCAGGCCGGGACTTCCTGGTGGAGCCCGATCGCGCCGGGCGCGCTGCTCGGCGACCTGGCCGCGCAGCTGCGCGCCGGCCAGGCCCAGGCCAAGGGCGACCCGTTCGCGCTCGGCACCCAGCTGGGTTCCTCCGACGCCTCGCCGCATGCGTTCGGCCTGTTCATCACCAATGCGCTGTACCAGAAGTACGGCGGCTCCCGCCAGTTCACCTCGTTCGCGCAGCAGCAGCTGAACTTCGCGCTCGGCGCGAACGGCTGGGGCAGTTCATTCGTGGTCGGCGCCGGCACCGTCTTCCCGCACTGCATGCAGAGCGAGATCGCCAACCTGGCGGGCTCGCTCACCGGGACCGGCAATATCCAGCTGGGCGCCACCACCGACGGGCCCAGCGACCCGGCCAACTTCAGCGGGCTGGGCACGGTCCCCGGGATGCGAGCCTGCAGCGCGGGCCACTTCAGCCCCTACAACACCAAGACCGCCGCCTACCAGGACAACGTGGTCTCCTGGCCCTCGGTCGAACCCGCCGACGACTACACCGCCAACTCCCTGCTGGCGTTCGCCCTCGGCGCGGATCAGGGTCCCGGCCTTGGCTGACAATCCGCTGCTGCCCCGGCCGGTGCCGCGGGCCCTCAGGCCCGCCGTGCTGGCCATCGACGGCGGCAACAGCAAGACCGACGTGGCCCTGGTGGCCAATGACGGCACGCTGCTCGCGTCCGCTCGCGGGCCCGGCATCAACGCCCACGAGGTCGGCGTCGACCAGACCGTGCTGGTCCTCGACGCGGTGGTCAAGCAGGCCGCGGCCCAGCTGGACAGGCATTACCGGCCGCGCAGGTCGGGCTGGGTCGCGCAGCACACGGTGGCCTGCCTGGCCAACGCCGACCTGCCGGAAGAGGAGGCTGAGCACGCCGCGGCGGTGCAGGCTCAGGCCTGGAGCCCGACTGCGACGGTGGTCAACGACACCTTCGCCATCTTGCGCTCGGGCCTGTCTGACCAGGACGAGCGGCACTGGGGTGTCGCCGTGGTCTGCGGCGCGGGCATCAACGCCGTCGGCGTCGCGCCGGACGGCCGTGTCACCAGGTACCTCGCCCTGGGCACGATCTCGGGCGACTGGGGCGGCGGCTCCGGGCTCGGCCTCGAGGTGCTCTGGCACGCGATCCGCGCGGAGGACGGCCGGGGCCCGGCCACCCGGCTGACCAGCTACCTGACCAGCCATTTCGGCGTCGAGCGGGTGGAGGAGGTCACGATCGGCATCCACACGGGCAAAATCCCGGACGTTGACCTGATCGGCCTCGCGCCCATGCTGCTGCGGGCGGCGGACGAAGGCGATCCCGTGGCCCGGACCATGGTCAGCCGCCTCGCCGACGAGATCTCGGTCATGGCCATCACCGCGATGCGCCGCCTCGGCCTGACCGCGCTGGCCACCCCCGTGGTGCTGGGCGGCGGTGTCATCACCGCACAGAACCCGCTGCTGATGGACAGCATCCTCCGGCAGCTCGCCGAGGCCGCCCCGGCCGCCGACGTCCGCGTGATCGACGTCCCGCCGGTAGCAGGCGCGGTCCTGCTCGGTCTGGACCACGTGCACGCCCCCGCTGCCGCCGCGTCCCGCCTGCGCGCCGCCTACGGCATGTCACGCCCCTAACCGGTCAGCCGCTGACATCGCTGTCAGCCGCTGACATCGCTCGCGGAGAGCATGACCACATGCCAGACGCCGCCCAGACCATTACCCGATGTCGACAGCGGCTTGGCGCCCTTGAGGGTGTAGAGCGGGTAGCCGTCGTAGGTGATCTGCCCCTTGATCACGCCGAAGTTACCCGGGAAGTGGTCGGCTGGCCCGGCCTGGGGCACTCCGGTGGCCGGCAGCCAGACCGCGGCGCAGGAGCCGGTGCAGGTCGGCAGGCCGCCCTTCTTGTCCTTCGAGTAGGTGTAGACCACCTGGTGGTTGGCCTCGGCGAGCACGTAACCGATGGCGGACTTCTGCACGATCATGACGGTCGTGCCGATCGGCGGGATCGACTGATCGTTGCTGCTCGGCTGCGGCCCGACCGACTGGTGAGCCTTCGCGGACGCCGTCGGGGTCGATGCCTTGGCCTTCTTGGTGGCCGTGGCCACCGCCGTCGCCGATGACGCCGGCGCGGCCGCCCCCGACGACCCGCTGCTGGCCTGGGCCGCGCTCGAGGCGGAGCCCGCGGCCGTGCTCGAACCCGGCGACCCCCCGCACGCGGCTAGTAGCAGCACCAGTGATCCGAGCCCGGTTGCCGCGGCCCACCCGCTCTTACCCATAACGTCTCTCCAATTCGCAAATGATGGCCCGTTGCTCGAGCAAGCCCGTCCAGGGCCCTCGAGGCGAGCCGGGATACCAGAACGTTCCCCGGCCGTCAGGCCGACCGAACCCGGGAACGCTGGAGCCTCCGGTGTGCGATGATCAGGCGCCGGTCACGTTGCTCTTCGACAGCTTGACCACGTGCCACATGCCGGCGATGCCATTACCGTTGGTAGCCAGCGCCCTCGCGCCCTTGAACGTGTACAGCGGCATGCCGTTGTAGGTGACCTGCTTGGCCCCGTTCGCGTCCGCGACCGTGCCGAACGTGCCCAGGCCGACGGAAGCCGAGCTGGGCACCGGGTTGCCCGTCACCGGCGGCCAGATCGAGGCGCAGGAACCGGTGCAGGCCGGCGAGCCGCCCTTGGCGTCCTTGCCGTACGTGTAGACGACCATGCCGTTGGCGAGGGCGAGCACATAGCCGAGGGCGGACCTCTGCACGATCAGCACGGTCGACCCCTTGGGCGGCACGCCGCCCAGCGCTCCGGTGCTCGCCTGGCCGGCGGCATGAGTGGTCGAATTCGTGGCCGGGGTCGAGGCGCTCGACGATCCCGACGATCCCCCGCACGCGGTTAGCAGCAGGACTAGCGAACCGAGCCCCGCAGCTGCTGCCCACCCGCTCTTGCGCATAACGACTCTCCATTCGGGTTCAGTGGTTCCCTTGGGACGCCCCGGGGTTCATCGGGTTCCTTCGGATGCGACCCCGTTCCCAATACGCCGGAAACGTACCAGACTGCCGGGCCGGCCGGCGGCTTCTTAGCCGCTACTTAGTCATCTGCGTTCATCCGGCCGCAGAGCCAGGCGAGAGACATCGGGTAACGATAGTCGATGCCCATGTGCCCGGCCTCGAAGAGCTCGAAATGTACCAGGTCATCAGCCACTCCGATGTCCCTGAGCGCCGCACGGAACGCCTCGGCGCCGAGGTCGAGGTGGTATTCGTCCCTCGTGCCTGCGTCGATCCAGATGGCCCGCAGCCCCCGTAGCGCGTCCGCGTGGGCTGGCACCATCCGCACCGGGTCCCAGTCCAGCCACCGCTGCCACACGGCCGGCCGGAGCACACCGGTCGGCGGGTCGAACGGCAGGTCCACGGTACCGTCCTCGTTCGCGGAGAAGCACGCCGCCACGCCGAGCAGCGCGAGCAGCGACATGTCCTCTTCCTTGGTAAAGGCCACCCGGGACCTGAAGTCCTCCCACCAGCGCCAGATGTCGCCCTCGTACCGGCGCAGGTGCCGGGCCGCGGCGGGGAACTCGGGGATATAGCAGTACTCGTATAGCGCGTCGCCCGCGTGCGTGGCCAGCGCGCCGAATAGGTCCGGCCGGAGCATCGGCGTGATCATCGAGCCGAATCCGCCGCTCGACTTGCCCATGATGGCCCGGTGCGCGGCGTCGGGCAGCGTGCGGTACCGCGCGTCTACCCAGGGCACGACCTCATCGCACAGATAGGAGTGGTACTGGCCGGTGCCGGGCGAGTCGACGAACTGGCTGCCGCCGTAGCCGGTCCACGCATCGACGTACACCACGATGGCCGGCGGCGCCTCGCCCCGGGCGAACACCGCGTCGGCGGTCTCGGGGAACGGCTGCCGGTAGGCGGACCGGTTCCGCCACATGGCCACCTGGCCGGTGTAGCCCTGGATGACGTACACGGACGGGTACCTGCGGTCCGGCTCGTCGTCGTACCCCGGCGGCAGGTACACGAGCAGCGGCCGCTCGTACGGGTCGCCGAGCGGGTTGCCGCGCAGCAGCTCACTGGTGATGACCTGATCGTCGATGCGGCCGGCCAGGTCTGCGGACCAGGGCAGCACGGCTCCTCCTCCGGGTAGGAGTCCCCCCAGGGCCAGCACTAGACATCGAAGAAGACCGTCTCGCGCTCACCCTGCAGGTGGATGTCGAACCTGAGCTCGCCGCCCGGCTCGGGCACCGCGATGAGCGTCGCCCGCCGCTTCTGCCCGCCGATGGAGCATAGCACCGGGTCCGCGGCATTGGCGGCCATCTCGTCAGGGAAGTAGATCCGGGTGACCACGCGGTCCAGCAGGCCGCGGGCGAACACCGACACATCCAGGTGCGGCGCCTCGATGCTGCCGCCGGGGGCGGGCAGCGGCCCGGGCTTGAGCGTGACGATGCGGTACGAGCCGTCCGGCGCGGTCGGGCACCGGCCGAAGCCGCGGAAGCTCTGGTAGCCGCCCGGGGCGGGCCCGCGCGGGTCGTCCGGGTGGGCGAACCGCCCGTCGGGCCCGGCCTGCCAGGTCTCGATCAGCCCGTCCGGGATGACGTTCCCGGCGCCGTCGTAGAGCCGCCCGATGATGGTGATCGCCTCCGGGGTATCCTCGGGCACCACGAACGGGCCGTCCGGCCACGGCAGCCGCATGGCGAAGTACGGGCCTACCGTCTGGGAAGGAGTCAACCCTGGCACGTGTCGTTCCGCCCTTACTCGAAGACGGCCGCGCCACGGCCGCGCAAGACGATGTTCCACTGGTAGCCCAGAGCCCACTCGGGCTGGGTCAGCTCGATGTCGAAGTGCGGCGATCATCCGCTGCCTGGCCTTCTCGTCGGGCACCGAGGTGAAGATCGGGTCGAGCGGCAGCAGCGGATCGCCGGGGAAGTACATCTGGGTGACCAGCCGCTGGGTGAACGCGCGACCGAACAGCGAGAAATGGATGTGCGCCGGGCGCCAGGCGTTGTAGTGGTTGCCCCACGGGTAGGAACCCGGCGCGATGGTGACGAACCGGTACCGGCCAGCCGAGTCGGTGATGGCGCGCCCGATCCCGTCGAAGTTCGGGTCGAGCGGCGCGGGGTGGTGCTCCCGTGAGTGCCGGTAGCGGCCGGCCGCGTTCGTCTGCCAGATCTCGATCAACGTGTCCGGCACCGGCCGGCCGTCCGAGTCGAGCACCCGGCCGGCCAGGATGATCCGCTGGCCCTGCGGCTCGCCGTCGTGCTGCGTGGTCAGGTCGGAGTCCGTGGGGGTGATCAGGCCGTCGCCGAGCAGCGGCCCGGTCACCTCGGTGAGCCGGTGCGGCAGCAGCACGAGCGGCTGCTTCGGGTGGCGCAGCGCGGTCGAGCGGTAGCCGTCGAAGTCCAGCGGCGGATGCAGGCCCGCCGGGCGCTCGTACGACGGCAGGACCAGCTTGCCAGCCTCCTGCCCGGCCAGCGACATCGATACGTCAGCGGTCATTGGTGGCTCCTCGCGTGCGTGCCCTGGAAGCGCCGGAGTGCGTCCAGCTCGGCCGGGGTGGGTGCGGTGATGATGTCCGGCTGCGCCGCGATGGCCAGGTCCCAGCCGGTGCGCTCCTTGGCGGCCGAGGCAGACACCCCCGGATAGAGACTGGTCAGGGTGAACTCGAGCGTCTCCGGATCGGGCTCCAGGATGCCCAGATCGGTGATGATCTTCTTGGGTCCGGCGCCGGTGAGCCCGAGCCGCTCGCGGTCCCCCGGGCCCGACCCGTAGCCGACCGAGGTGATGAAGTCCACCCGTTCAACGAACGAGCGGTGGCTTTGCCTGACCACGACGATCACCTTACGGCACGAGGCGGCGATCTCCGGTGCGCCGCCCGCACCCGGCAGCCGCACCTTGGGGTTACGGTAATCCCCGCCGATCACGGTCGTGTTGATGTTGCCGAACTTGTCGATCTGGGCGGCACCCAGGAAACCGACGTCGATGCGGCCGGGCTGCAGCCAGTAGTTGAAGATCTCCGGGACGCTCACCACCGCGTCCGCCGTCTCGGCCAGCATCCCGTCACCGATCGACAGCGGCAGCTGGGCAGGCTTGGCGCCGATCGTGCCCGACTCGTAGATCAGCACCAGTGACGGCGCGTGCGTGGCGCGCGCCAGGTTCGCGGCCGCGCTCGGTAGCCCGATCCCGACGAAGCAGGTCATGCCGTCCCGCAGCGCCCGGGCGGCGGATACCGTCATCATCTCGTCCGCCGTGTACGTCATATCGCCCCCCGAAGGGGGGCCCGGGGGGGTATGGGGGGGCGGGCAGCCCCCTCATGAGCGGGGGGGGTCTGGGGGGGGTCGTCCCCCCCGAGGGAATCGCCAGCCACCGGGTGAACGTGCCGCGCTCGCGGGCGATGGCGTCCCAGGCCACGTAGTAGTCATTGTCGCGGGCAGAGTAGCCGAGCGCGTAGGAGGGGTGCGCTCCGCCCGGCGCCTGCGCCACGAAGCTCACCGTCCAGCCGGGCAGGACCACCGCGCCAGGGCGGGGATCGAGCTCGTCGACGATCTCCTCGACCGTGACCACGGAACGCTCCGACGCCAGCACGGCCTCCTTCTGCACGCCGGTGATCCCCCATAGCTGGACGTTCCCGGACCGGTCGGCGCGCTGGGCGTGGATGACCGCCACGTCGGGCCGGAGGGCCGAGACCGCGGTGAGCGTCTCGCCGGTGAACGGGCAGGTGATCGGCTTGACCGTAGGCGCCGACCCGTGGCTCTGCTGGCTCCGGGGGGGACGACCCCCCCGAGCCCCACCGGGGAGGTCATTGAGCGTCTCCAGGCCGGTTCCGTTGTAGCCGCGCAATACGGCGAACGGCAGCCCGGACGCGCCGGCCACGTAGCGGTTGGCCATCCCGGCGTGGCTGTGCTCTTCTATCTCCAGCGGAACCGGCCAGGAGTGCTCCACCGCGTCGCGGAACCGGTGCAGCGAGCCGACGCCGGGGTTGCCGCCCCAGGAGAAGATCAGCTTGCGCGCGCAGCCCGCGCCGATGAGCTGGTCGTAGATCAGGTCCGGCGTCATCCTGATCAGGGTCAGGTCACGGCGACGCTGCCTGATCACCTCGTGCCCGGCGGCGAACGGGATCAGGTGCGTGAACCCCTCCATCGCCACGGCGTCGCCGTCATGGATGGCCCGCTCCACGGCTTCGGCGAGTGAGACGATCTCCGCCATATTCCTCCACGTATTTTGCCTACGCTAACGATAACGCGTCAGCTGCCGCCATAAGTACAGCCGTTCGCATGTCGGACGCGTGTGTGTGACCAGCGGACAACTTCCCAGCTTGCGCCACTGGGGCCCCCGACAAGAGCGTAAGCAAACCGGACGCTTTCGGCCAGGCCGACTAGGTTGCGTCATCCGCCGCCTGGGCTTCGGCGAGCGCGCGCTGCGCGACCGGGAAGGCCCGGTTGGCGACCGGAACGCCCGCGTACACCGCCACCTGGAGCAGCACCTCCTGGATCTGCTCCGGCGTGAGGCCGTTGCGCAACGCGGCCTTGACGTGCATGGCCAGCTCGTGCTCGTGCTGCATGGCAGCCAGGACGGCCAGCGTGACGAGGCTGCGCTCGGCCCGGGAAAGCCCCGGCCGGGACCAGATCTCACCCCAGGCGTAGCGCGTGATGAAGTCCTGGAACGGCTCGGTGAACGGGGTGGTCGCCGCCACGGCCCGGTCGACGTGCTCGTCGCCGAGCACCTCGCGGCGTACCGTCATGCCGCGCCGGGCGCGCTCCGCGTCATCAAGTGGGGCGTCATCGAGGGGGGCGTCATCGAGGGGGGCGTCATCGAGGGGGGCGTCATCGAGGGGGGCGTCATCCATGG
The DNA here is from genome assembly GCA_963800415.1 of uncultured Actinomycetes bacterium. Lineage (GTDB taxonomy): Bacteria > Actinomycetota > Actinomycetes > Streptosporangiales > Streptosporangiaceae > Palsa-504. Next base: position 50,471 of record CAWDBS010000080.1, on the reverse strand, counting down.
CCAGCCCCCAGTGCTTGATGGGCGTCAAGCGCCGCTGTGATGAAGGCATCGGCGGCGCCGAGGTACCCGGATGGCTCGAGCGCGGAATCGATCTGCTCGGGGGTGATGCCGGCCGCCGTGAGCCGTTCCTCGAGCTTGGGCACGGACAGCAGCACGTCTTGCAGCGGCAGCCCGGCGCTCACCGCCCGCGCGCCCGCCTCGGCCACCAGGTCGTGCGCCTGGGCGCCCCCGAGCACGCCGGCCAGCAGCGACGCGACGTGCTCCGCGAGCGGCAGGCCCTTGGTGGCGGCCAGGTTGGCGGCCATCCGCGAGGTGTCCACGATGAGCCCGGACAGCAGCTCGGCCGCCCAGCTCGAGGCCGAGCCGGTGAGCCGGAGCAGGGCGGTCAGCGGCTCCCACTCGGCATGCCAGGCGCCGGCCGCGCGCTGCAGCTCGTGCTCACTATTGCTGACCAGAATGCTGAGCAGACCGGGCACCTGCCTGGTGCAGCCGAGGACGGCGATCGACGCGACCGGGTTGCGCTTGTGCGGCATCGCGGAGGAGCCGCCGCGCCGCGGGGACGCCGCGGGCGCCTGCTGATCGGGCCCCCGCTGATCGGGCCCCGCGGGCTCGGATCGGGCCACCCGCTGATCGGCACCGCCGGCCGGACTGGCAGAGCCCTCGCTGATCTCGCCGACCTCCGACTGGGCCAGCAGCGTGACGTCCCTGGCGATCTTGCCGAGTGCCGCCGCCACCCGGGCCAGCGCGGCGCCCAGGTCGATGATCCGCAGCCGGTCCGTATGCCAGGGCAGCACAGGCAGCGCCAGGCCGAGCTCGGTGGCGAGCAGCGCCGCGACCCGCTGGCCGGCCTCGCCTAGCGAGGCGAGCGTGCCCGCCGCGCCGCCGAACTGCACGGCAAGCCGCGAGCCGACGGCGGTCAGCCCCGCGCGGGCTTCGTCCAGGCTGGTCAGCCAGCCCGCTGCGACCAGGCCGAAGGTCACGGGTACGGCCTGCTGGAGGAGCGTGCGGCCGATCATGATCGAGCCCCGGTGCGCCGCGGCCAGCCCGGCCGCGGCCTCGGCCGCCCGGGCCAGGTCGGCCTGCATGACGTCGATGGCCCGCTTGGCGAGCAGCATCGCGGCGGTGTCCACGATGTCCTGGCTGGTGGCCCCGCGATGCACGGCGCTGACCGCGGTCTGGGGCACCTGCCGGGCCAGCGCGCGGGCCAGGCCCGGCACCGGGTTCCCGGTCAGCGCGGCGAGTCCGCCCAGTTCGTTCGGGTCGAAATTTTCCGCCCTGGCCGCCGCGGTGACTGCCTGGCCAGAGCCGGCCGGCGTCAGCCCGGCCCGCTCGAGCGCCCGGGCCAGTCCCGCCTCGGCGTCCAGCATCGCCTGCAGCCACGCGGTGTCGTCCGCCTCGACGCCGCCCCGGGCGAAAACGCCGCCGAACAGCCCGCGCGCGTTCGGCTCCTGATGGTCAGGCATGTCCGACATCAGTCCTCTCCCGTATCCGCTTCCCCACCATAACGGCCTAGCCTCGTGCGTATAGCGGCCTCTGCTTTAGCCGTCAGGTCTGATGATTTATCGTCAGAGCATGACCGAGCATGTTCCGGGCGATGCCCGACTCCCGCAGCGTAAGCACCTTGTCACCGAGATCCCAGGACCCGCCTCGCGTGAGCTACTGGCCAGGCGCGAGCGCGCGGTGGCCCGCGGGGTCAGTCACGTGCTGCCGGTCTTCGTCACGGACGCGGGCGGCGGCGTGATCGTCGATGCCGACGGCAACTCCCTGATCGACTTCGGGTCCGGGATCGCCGTGGTCTCCGTGGGCAACGCGGCCCCCCGGGTGGCCGCCCGGGTGGCGGAGCAGGCGGCGAGGTTCACCCACACCTGCTTCATGGTGACGCCGTACGAGGGCTACGTCGAGGTCTGCGAGGAACTCGGCCGGCGGACGCCGGGGACGCACGACAAGCGCTCCGCGCTGTTCAACTCGGGCGCGGAGGCGGTGGAGAACGCGGTGAAGATCGCCCGGCACGCCACCGGGCGGCAGGCCGTCGTGGCGTTCGACCACGCCTATCACGGGCGCACCAACCTCACCATGGCGCTGACCGCGAAGAACATGCCCTACAAGGACAAGTTCGGCCCGTTCGCCGGCGAGATCTACCGGATGCCGATGGCCTACCCGCTGCGCTGGCCGGGCGGCCGCGAGGCGTGCGAGGCGAACGCGCTGGCCACGGTCAAGAGCCTGATCCACACCCAGGTGGGCGAGGACAACGTGGCCGCCGTGATCATCGAGCCGATCCAGGGCGAGGGCGGGTTCGTGGTGCCGCCCGACGGGTTCCTGCCCGGGCTGGCCGAGTTCTGCCGCGAGCACGGGATCGTGTTCATCGCGGACGAGATCCAGACCGGGTTCTGCCGCACCGGCGACTGGTTCGCCTGCGAGCACGAGGGCGTGGTGCCGGACTTGGTCACCACGGCGAAGGGCATCGCGGGCGGGCTGCCGCTGGCCGCGGTGACCGGGCGCACCGAGATGATGGATTCGGTGCACGCGGGCGGCCTGGGCGGGACCTACGGCGGCAACCCGGTGGCCTGCGCGGCGGCGCTCGGCACGATCGAGACCATGGCGGCGGAGGATCTCGCCGGGCGGGCGCGCCGGATCGGCGACATCATGCTGCCGCGGCTGCACGGGCTGGCGGAGAAGTACCCGGTCATCGCCGACGTGCGCGGCCGCGGCGCGATGCTGGCCATCGAGCTGACCAGGCCGGGGACGCTCGACCCCGACCCGGCCACCACGGGGGCCGTCACCCGCGCCTGCCATCAGGCCGGGCTGGTCACGCTGACCTGCGGCACGTTCGGCAACGTGATCCGGTTCCTGCCGCCGCTGGTGATCGGCGAGGACCTGCTCGACGAGGGGCTGTCCATCCTCGAGGACGCCTTCGCCGCGGTCTGATGGCCCCGCCTAACCAGGAGCTGGCCCGCCTGGTCATGGCGGCCAAGCCGGCACCGTTCTGGCTGGACCAGCCGGAACGGCCGGCCGCCCGGCCGCCGGTCCGCGGCGAGCTGGCCTGCGACCTGGCCGTGATCGGCGGCGGGTTCAGCGGCCTGTGGACCGCGCTGCTGGCCAAGGAGGCCAATCCGGGGCGGTCCGTGGTGCTGATCGAGGGGAACAGGATCGGGTCGGCGGCCAGCGGCCGCAACGGCGGCTTTTGCGACGCCAGCCTGTCCCACGGCGCGGAGAACGGGCGGGGGAGGTTCCCGGCGGAGTTCGACACCCTGCAGCGCCTCGGCGCGGAGAACCTGACCGCGATCGAGGCGGCGGTCAACCGGTACGACATCGACTGCGAGTTCGAGCGGACCGGATCCATCGCCGTGGCCACCGAGCCGTACCAGGTCGACGTGCTGCGGGCGGACGCCAACTCGTACGGCGGGACGTTCCTGGACGCGGAGGCGGTGCGGACCGAGGTGAACTCCCCCAGCTACCTGGCCGGCATCTGGGACAAGGACGGCACCGCCATGGTGCACCCGGCCAAGCTGGCCTGGGGACTGGCGGCGGCGTGCGAGGGGATCGGCGTGCGCATCGCCGAGCGGACCCCGGCCACCGGCCTGGCCAGCGATTCCGATGGCGTGACCGTGCGGACCCGGGACGGCGTGCTGCGGGCCCGGCGGGTCGCGCTGGGCACCAGCGCGTTCCCGTCCCTGGTCCGGCGGCTGCGCCCGTTCATCGTGCCGGTCTACGACTACGTGCTGGTCACCGACCCGCTCACCCCGGATCAGCTGGCCGGGATCGGCTGGCGGAACCGGCAGGGCGTCAGTGACACGGGCAACCAGTTCCACTACTACCGGCTGACCGCGGACAACCGGATCCTGTGGGGCGGCTACGACGCCATCTACCACTTCGGCGGCGACGTCCGCCGGGCCCACGACCAGCGGCCGGCCACGTTCGTCACGCTCGCCTCGCATTTCTTCGCCACCTTCCCGCAGCTGGAGGGCATCGGGTTCAGCCATCGGTGGGGCGGCGCCATCGACACGTGCAGCCGGTTCTGCGCGTTCTTCGGCACCGCCCACCACGGCCGGGTCGGGTACGCGCTCGGGTACACCGGGCTCGGGGTGGGAGCGAGCCGGTTCGGCGCCCGGGTGATGCTCGACCTGCTGAGCGGCGAGCCGACCGAGCTGACCCAGCTGCGGATGGTCCGCAGCAAGCCGGTCCCGTTCCCGCCCGAGCCGCTCGCCTACCTGGGCGTCCAGGCCACGCGCTGGTCCCTGGCCCGGGCCGACCGCCGGTCCGGGCACAGGAACCTATGGCTCCGGGCGCTGGACGCGGCGGGCATGGGCTACGACTCCTGAAGCGGAGACTCCTGAGGCGGACTCCTGAGGCGGGGACTCCTGGGGCGCGCCGGTGGCTGAGTGATTCCTGATTCAGGCGAATGTGGCGATGGGGTTGACGTCGAAATCGTCCGCCCGTCATTTCGGGCCCACGCCACGCTACCCCCCGCCGTCACAACAGGCTCGCCAGCACCGCGATAATCATAGCTATCTAATTCGAATCGAACCGTGTCATGCCCTTGGTTTCTCCGAGAAATGTCACTGCGTCGTAGTAGAATCGAACTCAGATCCTAGAGACATGCCGGAGATGAGGAGAACCGCCAGCAGCAGCGACTAGCCCAGTGGAGGAGGTGACCCGCATGGGTACTGTCCCGGTCTTCGCCAGCGTCGGCGAGGCGATGGACATGGCGCGTGCCGCGCTGGGTTACCTCGCCGCCGCGGACGCTACCGCACTGGCCGCCGTGACCCAGGCCGAGTGCCTGCGGGGGCTGGAGCAGACCGACGCGATTAGCACCGCCGCCCGGGCGTCGTTCCTGGCCGCGTTCACCGCCGGCCAGGGCTACTCCGCCGATGCGGACTACAGCGCGCGGGCCTGGCTGATGCACAAGACCAGGATCTCCCGGGGTGCTGCGGCCAGCCACACAGCCTGGGCTAACCGGGCAGCCACCCACCCGCAGGTCCTCGCGGCACTGGCCACCGGAGAGCTGTCGGAGTCCTACGGCCGGACGATCTGTATCTGGACCGACAAGCTCCCCGAGGACTGCCGGGAGGCCGCCGACGCGATCTTGCTGTCGGCCGCGAAGGCAGGGATGGACCTGCGGGACCTAGCTGGTCTCTTCGCCGAGATGTACGAGCGGTCCAGGTCTGAGCTGCCCGATGAGGACCCCGGCCGCGGGTTCGCGGACCGGGGGGTGCGGCTGGTGACCACGTTCCAGGGCGCGGGCGTGCTGACCGGGGACCTGAGCCCGGAGTGCGCGGCCGTGGTCGGCGCGGTACTGGATGCGCTGTCGGCCCCGGCCGGGGCCGAGGACACCCGGACCCGGGAGCAGCGGTACCACGACGGCCTGCAGGAGGCGATGCGCCGCCTGGCCGCTTCGGATCTGCTGCCCGAGCGGGCCGGTCAGCCGGTCAAGGTCTGGGTCGCACATGTCCCTGGCCGATCTGCTCCGGCTGGACGGCAGTTCGGCCCTGCAGGAGGAATGGACCGCCCAGGTCCGCGCCCAGTGGGCGGCGCACCGCGCCGCCGCGTCCGAGACCGGCAGCGACGGCGGCGCCTGGCTAGACGGGGACGCCGTCGAGGCATCGCCTGCGACGCGGCGATGGCCCCGATCGTGACCGGGGATGTGAACGCGGCCGCGCTGGAGGACCTGATCCGGCTGTGCGTGGAACTGGACCACCACCGCCGGGCCGACGCGGACGCGGGCGCCGGCGCTGAGCCGGGCGCGCCCGCCCCGGACACCGGCCCGGGCCGGGCAACCCTCGAGCAGGCCATCATCGGCACCGCGGTGGACCTGCTGTCCGGCCCGGGCGGCCTGGCGTCGTTCTTGCGCCGCCGGCAGCTCGGCACCCGGCTGGGCGGGCCGAGCCTGCCGCTGGACATCGGCTACGCCGAGACCATCCCGGCCGGGATCCGCAACGCCGTCATGCTCCGCGACAAGCACTGCCAGTGGGCCGGCCGGTGCGACCAGCCCGCCGCCGCCTGCGAGGTGCACCATACGAAGCACAAGGCCAACGGCGGCACGACATCCGTCACGGACTGCGTCCTACTGTGCACGTTCCATCACCAGGTCGTAATCCACCGGTGGGGCTGGACCCTGGTCCTGAACCCGGACGGGACCACCACCGCGTGGAACAAGGACAAAACCAAGGTGCTGCACAGCCACGGGCCGCCCGCCCGCGCTGGGTAATCCCCGGTCGCGGACCTAGCGGGAAGGGGAAAGCACCCCCGACCACTTGACCGGGGGGTGCAGGACTGGGTGTTTTATGCGCCGTCAGGCGAAGACTGCGCGCCGGACTGGAGACGTCCTGGCCTGTCATCTATCCCGTCTTTTCCGCCGCCCTGCGATGCGCTGGCCCTTGCGCGTCTTCCCCGCCGCGCTGGCCTACCGAGGGAACCGGTACTTGCTCAGAGGGACCGTAGGGCCCGTTGATACACCGGGATCAGCAAATGCGAGCTGGTGTCGCCAGTATCGGCGGGTCGCTGGGCCCACCGTGGCCGTTGAATGCACTTTCCAGGCGGCGGGCGCGCCCAGTGGACGCCTGGACGGCGCTAGCCAGGGCGACATGGACGATGTCCTCCGCGCTGCAGCCGCGGGACAGGTCGTTCATGGGGGCGGCGAGCCCTTGCAGGATGGGGCCTATGGCGGCCGCGTGCGCCAGCCGCTCGGTGATCTTGTACGCGATGTTGGCGGCGTCGAGGTTGGGGAAGACGAACACGTTGGCGCGTCCTGCCGCCGGCGAGCCGGGCGCCTTGCGGGTTGCGACCGCCTCGGCGAGCGCGGCGTCGAACTGAAGCTCCCCGTCTACGGCCAGCCCGGGCGAGCGGGTGCGGACCAGGTCGGTCGCGGTGCGGACCTGCTGGACGGCGGGATGCTCGGCGCTTCCCTTGGTGGAGAACGACAGCATGGCGACGACGGGGTTCGGGCCGGTCAGCTTGGCGAAGGTGCGGTTGCTGGACAGGGCGATGTCCGCCAGTTGCGTCGCATCGGGCTGCGGGACGACCGCGCAGTCGGCGTACGCGAACACCCGGGCGTCTGGCATTACGAGGAGGAAGCAGCTGGTTACGGTGCTCACCCCGGCGGCGAGGCCGATGATCCGGATCCCGGCACGGATGACGTCGGCGGTGGAACGGGCGGACCCGCCGACGCAGGCGTCGGCGGGGCCCGCCCGTACCGCGGCAGCGCCCATGTACAGCAGGTCGCCGGCGAGCGCGGCACGTTCGCGCGCCGGGATCCCGCGGCGGGACAAAGCCTCGTCGATGCGGCCGGCGATCCTGGGGTCGCTGCCGGCGACGGCGGGGGCGAGCACCTCCACTCCGTCGCAGCCGGGGTGGAGGTCGGACAGCAGCACGGGCCTGACCGGTGTGGTTGCGGCCAGCTGCCGCGCCGCCTCGGCGGTCCTCGGGTCGTCCCCGTCGGCGAGGACGACCCGAGGGCTCCTGTCGGCCAGGCACGCGCGCCATCGGTGCGCGAGATGTTCCATTTCGTCCCTTGTACTTCCTGGTTGGCCGGCGGTTGCAGGGTTCGCCGGGCGCGTCATCGGCTGGCCGGCCACGTCCAGTCGCGGATTTCGGCCGGGTCCTCGCCGTGCCCGCGGGTGTACTGGCGGGCCGCGAGCCGGGCATCGACCATCTGCTGGCGCAGCCCGGCGACCGCGACCGCCAGCCCGGGTACCCGGTCGATGACGTCGATGACCAGGTGGTACCGGTCCACGTCGTTGAGCATGACCATGTCGAACGGCGTGGTGGTGGTGCCCTCCTCCTTGTATCCGCGCACGTGCAGGTTGCCGTGGTTGGTCCGCCGGTAGGTGAGCCGGTGGATGAGCCACGGGTATCCGTGGAAGGCGAAGATGACTGGCCGGTCACGGGTGAACAGCATGTCGAACTCGGCATCCGGCAGTCCGTGCGGGTGCTCGCTTTCGGGCTGCAGGCGCATCAGGTCCACCACGTTGATCACCCGGACCTTTGAGGCCGGGAAGATGCTGCCGGAGCAGGCCGGCGGCGGCCAGCGTCTCCTGGGTGGGGATATCTCCGGCGCACGCCAGCACGACATCGGGCTCGGAGTCGCTGATGGTAACCGCCCAGTCCCACATCCCGATGCCCCGCGCGCAGTGGGCGATGGCCTCATCCATCGACAGCCAGCCCGGGCCGGGGTTCTTCCCGGCCACGATGACGTTGATCAGGTCGCGGGACCGCAGGCAGTGGTCCGCCGTCGTCAGCAGGGTGTTGGTGTCCGGCGGCAGGTAGACGCGGATGATCTCCGCCTTCTTGTTGATCACGTGGTCGAGGAACCCGGGGTCCTGGTGCGAGAATCCGTTGTGGTCCTGCCGCCACACGTGTGAGGTCAGCAGGTAGTTCAGCGATGCGACGGGCCTGCGCCAGCCGATGCCGCGGGTGACCTTCAGCCACTTGGCGTGCTGGTTGAACATGGAGTCGATGATGTGGATGAACGCCTCGTAGCAGCTGAACATCCCGTGCCGGCCGGTGAGCAGGTATCGCTCGAGCCATCCCTGGCACAGGTGCTCCGACAAGATCTCCATGACCCGGCCCGCCGGCGCGAGGTTGTCATCTCCCGGCTCGTGCCCGGCGCTCCATGCGCGGTCGGTGGCCTCGAACACCGCCGAGAGCCGGTTGAACTCGGTCTCGTCGGGGCCGAACAGGCGGAACGTCGAGGAGTTGGCCGCGATCACGTCCCGCAGCCACTCCCCGAGCACCCGGGTCGGCTCGCTGGTCCCCGCCCCCGGGACGCTGACCTCGACGGCGTACCGGTGGAAGTCGGGCAGCCGCAGATCCTGCAGGAGCTGGCCGCCGTTGGCGTGCGGGTTCGCGCTCATCCGGCGACCGCCGGCTGGCGGCAGCGCCGCCAGCGGCCCGGCCAGCGTTCCGGTGCTGTCGAACAGCTCCTCTGGCCGGTAACTGCGCAGCCACCGCTCGAGCTGGGCCAGGTGGTCCGGGTTGGCGTGGACGTCGGCCAGCGGGACCTGGTGGGACCGCCAGGTCCCCTCGACCGGGACTCCGTCGACCTCACGCGGACCCGTCCAGCCCTTCGGCGTGCGCAGCACGATGACCGGCCACGCGGGCCGCGGACCCGAACCCTCCAGCCGGGCCTCCTGCTGGATCAGGATGATCAGCTGGTAGGCGGCCTCCAGCGCCTCGGCCAGGGCCCGGTGGATCTGCTCCGGGTCGTCCCCCGAGACGATGTACGGCGTGTGCCCGTACCCCCGGAGCAGGCTCACCAGCTCGCCTTCGGGTATCCGGGCCAGCACGGCCGGGTTCGCGATCTTGTAGCCGTTCGGGTGCAGGATCGGCAGTACGGCACCGTCACGGGCCGGATCGATGAACTTGTTGGAGTGCCAGCTTGCCGCCAGCGGCCCGGTCTCCGCCTCACCATCGCCGATCACGCAGCAGACGAGGAGGCCAGGGTTGTCGAACGCGGCGCCGTACGCGTGCGCCAGCGCGTACCCCAGCTCGCCTCCCTCATGGATCGAGCCGGGAACCTCCGCCGCGACATGGCTCGGGATGCCGCCGGGGAAGGAGAACTGGCGGAACAGGGCGCGCATCCCGTCCTCGTTCCGGCCGACGTGGTGGTAGATCTCGCTAAAGGTGCCTTCCAGGTAGGCCTGGGCGACCAGCGCGGGTCCGCCGTGCCCGGGCCCGGTGATGAAGATGGCCTCCAGGTCGTGCGCCCGGATCAGCCGGTTCATGTGGGTGTAGACCAGGTTCAGCCCGGGCGTGGTCCCCCAGTGCCCGAGCAGCCGCGGCTTGATGTGCTCCGGCCGCAGCGGCTCGCGCAGCAGCGGATTGTCCAGCAGGTAGATCTGTCCCGCGGACAGGTAGTTGGCGGCACGCCAGTACGCATCGAGCAACTCGATATCGGTGCCGGCGAGCCCGGTGCCCGTTTCGGTTATGACTGTCATCGGATGGGGCCTCCTGTCGGTAATCGGAAGCTGCAGTCAACCCGGGCCGTGTTGCCGGCTTCTTACGCAATATGTTCTTGACGTAAACAATTTGAGCCTGCGTACCGTCACTGCTGCTGACGATGCGTGATGACTACGAGTCGTCGCGGGCGCTTCTCAGCACTGGTCGCGGCGGCGTACCACCCGGCCGGATGGTCGATGAACGCCGGGACGCCGTTGGCGTCGGCCCGGGTCTGGTGCTCGGCTAGAGCGATGATCACGGCGGCGTACGTGCAGGCCAGGTAGCAGCCGACCAGCGCGACGTAGGACCGCAGCACCCAGCGCCACCGCCGGGTGGGGGGCCTTCCGTCCGGGAACAGCAGGATGACCAGCGGGATCGCGGCGATGCCCACGAACCAGGCCGAATCCAGCCACACCAGCGGGCCGACGGGCAGGTGATAACCGGGACGGCGAGCGAGGGTCACGTAGACCGAGCTGGCAATAGCCAGCCCCTGGAAGTCGACGCCCACCAGGATGATCCAGCCGATTGGGTTACCCGGCCGATGCCAGGCGATGACCAAGCCCACCGTTATGAAGGCCGTAAAGATGATGATGTCCTGGCCGCCGTTCTCGGCCAGATTCTGGCGCGTCAGCCCATTCAGAACCAGCGACCCGGCGAGGATCGCGACAGCGAGCACCGCGAGCGCGACGGCGGCCACCCTCGGGCAGGCCATAGCCGACGGCCTGCAGCCGCTACCTGCCCGCTCACTGGTTGTGCCTGCCTCACCGGACCCACGCTACGCTCAGAGCGTTCCGGGAACGTTACCGATCGGCACGGAACGGTGCAAAGCCAGTGATCGCGGGACTCGCCGCCGACGGGCGACTGCGGAAATAGGGAACAGTCCTTCCTCGGTAGCCGCTTCGTGCTTGACGTCGGTGGGCCTAGGGCACCAGGACGGCCTGCCCGGGCTCGAGCCGGACCCGGCGGCGCAGCGCGACCCAGGACGACATGGCCGGGTTCATCGCGGCGGCGACCTTGGCGGCATCGGCGTCCGGGGGCAGCTCGGCCGACCGGCGCGTGCTGGCCAGCGCCTGGTCCGCCATCGTGCCGGCCACGTCGTCGCCGGCCACGAAGTAGATCCGCGTGCCGTCGGGGCGCCGGCGGACCGCGTCGATCCCGGGGATCACCGGCAGCATGCCGCTGCTGGCGTAGTGGGCGCCGGCGGCGCCGGACCGGACCCGGGGGTGCAGGCCGGCGGCGAGCACGTCGACGAGGAACTCCCCGGGTGTGCGCGGCTGCGGGACCTCGGCCTGCTGGTAGTGCGGCGGCTCGGCGAACGACGTCACGACCGCGGCGTTCATCTGGGCCATGATCCGCGCCCTCCCTCACTTAGTTGGCGTCACGTACTAATTTAGTTGGTGACACGTACTAAATCAAGTAGGCTCACGACATGACCAGCCGAACGGGCGGCGCGCCAGCCGCACGCGAGCAGCTGAGCCCCGCCGACGGGCTAGCCCAGCTCTGCTTCGCGATCCACGCCATGCTCGAGCGCCGGGCCGCCGAGCACGACCTGTCGGTCATCCAGACCCGCCTGCTGGGCATCCTGCGGGACCGCACGCCCACCATGCACGAGCTGGCCCGGTTCCTGGGCCTGGACAAATCCAGCGTCACCGGCCTGGTCGACCGCGCCGAACGCCGCGGCCTAGTCGCACGCGCTCCCTCGGCGGCCGACCGGCGGGCCGTCCAGGTCAGCCTCACCGCCCACGGCCGGGCACTGGTCTCCCAGGCCGCCACCCGCTTCGAAGCCGACGTCACCACCCTGCTCTGGCGCCTGCCGCCGCGGGACCGCCAGACCCTCACCAGGCTAGTCAGCCGCCTGCTCACCGCCCACGCCGCCGACCAGGGCATCGACCTGTTCGCCACCGCCACTGCAGAGGCCCATTAACCCGAGGCCGACCAGGGGATTGAGGCGAAGAGGGCAGCGCTGGTTCAGCGGGGGGCCGTGGTATCGCTCCCTTCCCTAGCTTGGTCCAACTGGGGTGAGGCGTAAGAATGCTCTCCCAACGGCCGAGAAGCCGGATCAGAACGGTCGAGTGCCCGCCTTCTCCGCTCGAAGAATGCGACGCCCGCGACGGCAAGAGCCGCCGCAACGGATCCGATCTCGCTAGCGAGAACGCCGCTGGACGGGCCGTAATGAACGACACCTCCTCCTGCTGGCGCGAGGATACCCGCTTGCCCGTCAGCAAGCCGGACGGCCAGATGGCCGTCGAGTGTCCAGCCGTGCGAGTAGGGAACGGGGAGGGGAACTACACCTTGACGGCCGGGAAGGACCTGGTAGTCAACGAGGTCAAGGGAACGGACCCGGCGGTCGTCGCGTATCTCCTGGGCGGTCGGCCTGACAGAGAAGAGGTCGAGTGAAGGGCTCGAGTACACGAGACGGATCCCGGGTGCGTCTCCCACCCAGGCGAAGTCCCGCCAATCGGCCACCTTCGCCAGAACGACGAACCTTACTCCGAGGTCAGCGAGTGCGGCATGCGTCCGTTGCAGGTCAACTGGCGGGCCGAGCACCTTGTCGAGGAAAACGTGTTCGGGATCCTCGGCGGCGAAGGCGTAGTCAGGGCCGGGATTCTGGCTGGTAAGGACAGTTCCGGCGAAATAAAGGGCCGCCGGGTTGGCAATCACCCGCTGGCCGGTGGACGGGGTCGGGAAGTACGCGTGCCATGGCAGGAACAGAACGGTGGCCTGTCCGGCAAGGTGCGAGGCGAATGACCACGAGGACGGGAGTTCGCTGGCCTTGACCTGGCCGCCGAGGCCACCGAGCAGGTTAGGCGTATAGGCAAAAGCCAAGACAATCGCCACTGCAGCGGCTGCGATCTGGGCGATCTTCTGGCGGCTCCGTGTCGTGAGCCATGCAATGCCCCAGCCGAATCCGTAGGCATACGCGAGGGCAACGAGAACCGCGAACTTGTCCGGCTCGCGCATCATGACGAAGCCGGGAACGTGCTCGTAGGCTAGCCTGAAGAGGCCGCCGGTCGGGCCCTGGTCTCCGAGGGCGAGGAAGTACCCAGCAGCACCCGCGGCAAGGATAGCCAGCCCCTCGGGCCTGTGCGCTGCGTCGCGCAGCACTGCGACGTAACCGACTGCGACGACCAGCACCAACGCCGCGAGTACGGCGGGCCAACCGGAGAAGAGGTTCTTCGGCTCGGTCGGCCCCGGACGAAAGAAGCCGTATAGCCCGGCGACGTTCACCAGCAGCCCGACTCGCGAGTCAGCCTGGGTGCGATAGGCGGTGAGCTGGGCGAGAGCTCCGGCCGGGCGAGTGCCCACAAGCACAGGTACCACCAGCAAGTAGGTGCTAATGGCTGCGGCACCGAGCGCGGCTGCGCCGAGGCGGACCGAGGCCGGTACCCGGTGTGGTTGGGTCAGGACGATCGCGCCAGTCACCGGCACGAGAATCCACGCAAAGTGCTCGCTCATCATCACCGTGGCCCCGGCCCAGCAGGCGGCGCGGCCCACGCGGTGCGACTCTTGCGCGGCATCCAGGAGCGCTGACACAGCGAAGGGCAGCAAGGCGTAGCCGAGCAGAAGTCCCAGCTGGCCTGCGTAGAGCCGGTCGAACACGAACGGGTTGACGGCGTAGAAGAGTCCAGCGGCGAGGCGCGCGGGGAGCACCGCGGTGCGAAGCAGGCGCGCCGCCCCGGTCGTAGCGAGCGGGAAGAAGGCCGCGGCCGGGACGACCGAGCCTGCCTGCCCGAGGAGGCGGTCGAGGAGGCGGAAGCCAATCGAGAGCGGGACTCCCCGGTCAGGCCACCGTTGACGCCGAAGGCCGTCTCTGGCAGGAGCGGCTGGTGAGGGCCGGAGATGAAGTCCAGCAGTAGCAGGCGTCCATCGGCGAATGGGTAACAGACGAGCGTCGCCAGCACCAGGCCAAGCAGGAGCGGCGCCGAGGCTACGAGCGCTGTGTGTGCCGCCCACGGCCTGCCCCCGGTCCCGGCAACTGCCGTTCTCACCATCGTGCCTGCCTGCCCAGGAGTTCGACGAGGTGCGCGTGACGACGCCAACGGCAACGGCCGTGTTTCCAAGAGACGGCGCACGGTCCGCTGGGAAGCATGCGGAATAGCCTACGATGGGTATTCTCCTCGGGCTGCCGGCCCGCCCCTGCAGTGGGGAGACTGCATGTACCGCGGTCAACGTAACCGGCAGCCGGTTCGGTGGATCTATGCGCGCCCGCGGCGCTGCCGAAGCCAGACCAGGAACCGGCGGCAGCGGGGTCAGCGGCCAGCGCGCCCACAAGCCGGTGCCTAGCGAACCGGACCGGAGATCGAGGTGAGAAAACGGAAGCACCTGGGTAAGCCCGGCCGCCGTCAGCCGAGCCACCATGTGCGGAGTAAGTTCCTGGATAGCGAGTACATCCACGCTGTGCTGCTGCAGAATGCGAAGGAGCGCGGCCGAGTCGGCCCTGCCGCATCTGGCATTCAGGGTGAACAGGCGCAGCCTGAGAGTTGTCACAGCGGATCCTGTTCCGGGTGACGGCCATGGTGCAGCCTGGGAACGAACCCGCCTGAGCGGAGGCAGTTGCCACGCCATCAGCAGCGCGGCCGGAATCGCCAGCAGAGCCGCGAGCCACCAAGCTGCGCACGCGGCGATAATTACGGCAGCGACCGCGGGCGCGACCGCCAGCGGGGCGAGGGCCGCCAGTTCCGGACCAGGATTCGGGGGATACCCGCCGGTCAGCCGCGCTAGCAGCACGGGCAACGCCAAGGTCATGAGGATCAAGGCCGTCACCCAGGTCACGCCGCGCCTCTTCTCTTCCGTCTGCCGGTGCGGATGACTTGACCTGCTCCAAGATTGACTGATTGTGGCGGTGGACGGGCACGCGGCCCATTCAGATATTAATCGCTCGTCGACGGGGACGGTGTGGCCCGCCTTCCGACCCTGTTCGCCCGGCGCGGCCAACGCCACGATCTACCTGACGAAGTCGCCGATTGCGGGACACGCCGCGATACGGTAAGGGCGTGGCTGGGCCGACGTTAGCAGTGCATGGCGTGCGAGTGGGCTACGGCAGTTTCGTGGTGCTCCAGGACGTGGACCTGACCGTGGCCGACGGCCAGATCGTCGCCGTGACCGGGGTCAACGGCGCCGACAAGTCGACGCTGCTGTCCTGCCTGGCCGGGCTGTACCGGTCCGCGGCCGGGACGGTGACCGTCCTCGGCGGCCCGCCGCGCGATGACGCAGCATTCTGGCAGGCGGTCACCCTGGTCGCCGACCGGCCGACCTGGTATCCGGGGCTGACCGTGCGGGAGCAGGTGGATCTGGTCCGGCTGACCCACGAGCCGGTCCAGGGCTGATGCCTGCCGACCAGCGAGCTCATCGAGGTGTTCGGGCTGCCCGGGTGCGCGGACAGGGTCCGGCCGACCTGTCCTCCGGGCAGCGGCAGCGGCTGTCGTTAGCCGCCGCGCTGGCCCGGCCGAGCAGGCTGCTGCTGCTTGATGAGCCGGAGCAGAGCCTGGCCCCCGGGTTCCGAAAGGAACTGGTGGGCCTGCTGCGCGAGCACGCCGGGCACGGCGGGACCGTGGTCGTGACCACCCACGACCTGGGCTTCGCGGCGGCCGCCGGGGCGCGCCTCATGCTGATCGCCGACGGGCGGATGGCCGTGTTGGGCCGGGCCCGTGATCGCGGTGGCGATCAGGTCGTTTCATCCGCTGGCGACGGCGCCGGCCCTGGTACGACTGGTATTCGGCGGGCTTCGCCGTGCTGCTGGCCGTGATCCTGCTGTGGGACCTGCTCGCGCAGCCGTTCGGTCGGCTGACCGGACCGGGCGCGGTTGGCAGGACGACCCGGGCGGTGGCGGGCGGCCGGGGAATGCTGGACTGTCGTCTCACGGGCGGTCACGGACAGGTTCGCGGGGCTGTCCACCTGGTCGTTCGGCGTGATCGCGGTGGCGGCGGTGGCCGTAGGCCTGGGCCGCCGCGCTGCTGGCGCGGCGGATGCTGCCGCACTTCCGGGCCGAAGTCTGCGGGCCGGCTCGGCGCGCGCCGGGATCTGCTGCTGGCCGCGGCGTTCCTCAACGTGCCGCTACTGACCTGCATAGCCGAGGACAGCCATTGGCGCGGCCGACGGCTGCACTCGCGGCCCTGGCCGGGGCTGGCCGCGGTCGCGCCGCGGCTGCGGCCGGCCTTCATGCTGGCCTGGGCCGACTGGCGACGGCTGAGCCGCCATCCCGCGGCGCTGGCCGTGCTGGCGTCAACGCCCCTGGCCCCCGTGCTGGCCGGTGCGGCCTTCAGCGGGCGCGCGCACGCCTTGGGTCACGACGGCGGTGCTGCTGGCCGGGGCGACGGCGGCGGGCACCCAGGGCTCCGGCGCTAGGGGGTCGATGGGGTGCCGAGCACTCCGAACGGGCTCGGCGCGCTGAAGTCGACCCGCAGCACGGCCTGCCCGTTCGGCACGCACCACCGTCGTCATCGAGGCGGGGCGGTACTTGTTACCCGCCCGGCCAAGGTAGGCCCGCACCGACCGCACGTACGCGGCCTGGGTCTGGTGAGCAGCCGGCACGTTCTCGGCCAGGTCGACGAAGCGCAGCGGAAGATTGGCGCTCCCCCCGGGATCGTCGTTGCCGAACTGCACGATGCTGATCGGCAGCTGCCCGGCCAGATCGGCCAGTGCGAGCAGCACCCGCGAGTCGACCTGGCCGGCGGCGAGCTGATACCCAGCCAGCGGCGGGACTTGGATCTGCGAGTTGTTCATCAGCAGCGCGGGCCCGGCGGTCTTCCTGGCGGCCAGGTCGAGGCTCTGCTGGGTCCGGTATGCGGCTGCGCCGTGCGGGGCGACCACCCGGATGGCGATGCGGGCCGGGCCGGAGCCGAAAGACGCGAGGACGTCGGGCGCCCAGGCGGTGGCGAGGCTGCTGCCGAACATGCCGAGCACCGCGGGCGTCTCGACCACGACGGCGGCGGAGCGGAACGGATCGCCCGCCGCCGGCCCGACCGGGAGCAGCTCACGCGCGGGGAATCCGCGTGCCGTGATCGCCGCACACATCACGCGGTCGCAGGCGACCCTGGCGTCCTGGCTCATGTTCTGGATGAGCCAGGTTATCGCCGCGGCCCGGACCGTCGCTTCCTCGCGCTGCTGTCCGGTGGCGGGCTGCTTGGCGGCCGGAGGGCTGAACTGCCGGACCGCCACGACGGCCACCACGCCGGCGACGAGTCCGGCGAGCACGAGCCAGGTCGCCAGGCGGCTTCTGGCGCGACGGCGGTTCGGCTTCTTCGCCGCACCTGGCGGGGGCGAGGCGATTTCGCTGGGCGGCCTGTCGGGGACGCCTCCGCGAGCTTGCTCGGAGTGACCGGGTACAGTGCGGTAACTTCGTCCTCTTCTTCAAAGAAGAGAGGTGGGCGGGCCTTAGCGACAGCCTCGGGCTTGGCGGCTTGCCCGTGCTTCCCGTTGACTCCCTTGGGGGGCTTCTGCTTCGAGGGCTCCTGCTTCGGGTGTTTCGAGGGCTCCTGATTCAGGGGCTTCAAAGGCTGCTGCTTCGGGACAGCCGGGTCGGAACGTTCGGCGTCGACGGCGGCTTGCATGCGTTGCCGCAGCTCGTCGGACAGTGCCGACGGTGATGACACCGGCGTGGGAGGCGCGGCTCGGGTCGCACCTCGCACTCGTTGTGGCAGCTCCTTGCCACGTTCTTCGTCTGCCATCAGGCCAACCCCCTGGGCGGCGCACACTTACGGGCGATGCGAACCGCACGGTATAGCGGAGCACAGGATCGGCGGGTATTCAAGCGGGCATTGCGAATTGTTGTAGGAAGTACGCGTATTCGCTTGGAAACCCAGCGTGTTTGCTCCACACCACTGTGCGGCGGCATGCTCCTTCTGCCAGAAAATTTCCCGAATACACCTCCTGAGGGGCAAACCGCAGGTTACGGTCTGATCTGCGGTGTCGATATTCGTACAGCAGCGTTGCGTTTGGTGACACCTTCATCACAGTAGGTCAGCTACTTGGGGGGCTGTTTAGGCACCCCTGTATGCCCTGATAGCAGGCGGATGCCATCTATGGACCACAAGCCAGCGACGCGGCAGCCGACGGAAATCTACGCGCCGGCCACGGCGCCCGCCGGTATAACGGCTGCCTCGCATCGGTCACCGCGAATAGCGCGGGTGCGTGTTCCGGGATATTGGCCGCTAGTGGCGGTACTCGCGGTTCAGATGATCATTTCGCTCAGGCTTGTCGGTGCGAACACCGCGTTCCAGGACGAAGCGCTATACCTGTGGGCGGGCCATCTGGAATGGGCGCACGTGCTGCACGGCACCCCGATACCGCCGTTTTCTTCGTTCTTCTCCGGCGCTCCGGTCATCTATCCGCCGGTCGCCGCGCTGGCCGACAGCATCGGCGGCCTGGCGGGGGCCCGGGTCCTGTCCCTTGTGTTCATGCTGGGGTCTACCACCCTGCTGTGGGCTATCGCTGACCGGCTGTTCGGGCGGCGGGCCGCGTTCTTCGCGGCCGCCCTGTTCGCCGTCCTCGGCCCGTCGCTGCAGCTGGGGGCGTTCGCCACCTACGACGCCATGGCGCTGTTCCTGCTCGCGGTGGCCTCGTGGCTGGTAGTACGGGCGGGCGAGCGTCAGGACGCGACCGTCTGGATGATAGCGGCGGGCATCGTGCTGGCGGTGGCCAACGCGACCGCGTATTCGTCGGCGATATTCGACCCGGTTGTCGTGCTGCTCGCCCTAGCCATCGCCTTCCCGAGGCCGGGCGGCAAGCTGGCCGCGGCCCGGGCCGTGACCCTGCTGGCAATCGTGGCAGTGATCCTCACGCCGGCGCTGCTGATCGGCGGGAGCCGCTACTGGCACGGGATCAGCGTCACCACGCTGCAGCGGACGCCCGGCACCGACTCCGCGCTCACCGTCATCACCCATTTCTGGTCCTGGACCGGAATCATCGTGGTCGCCGCCGCCTGCGGCGCGGTCATCGGCTGGCTCAGCGAGTCCGAACGCGCCCGGGCCTGGCTGCTGACCCTGCTGGCCGCCGCCGCGCTGCTCGTGCCGGCCGAACAGGCCAGCCTGCACACCACGGCCTCGCTGAACAAGCACGGGGCCATGGGCGCCTGGTTCGCCGCGATCGCCGCGGGCTACGCGGTCGACCGGCTCATCGCGACGGCGCCGGCCGGGACCATGCGCCTCGTCACCGGCGGGGCCTGCGTGGTCGCGCTGTGCTTTCCCGTCATCCTCGGGGCCAGCCAGTCCTGGATATTCGCGACCAGCTGGCCGAACTCCTCGGCCTTTATCGCGATATTCCGCCCGCTGGCGGATCACGGCACCGGCCGCATGCTGGTCGAGGACCCGTCGATCGCGGAATACTACCTGGCGTCGGGGAGTCAGTGGCAGCGATGGTCGAGCACGCGGAATATCGTCTCGCGATCGGGCAGTCCCACCGGCGGACCGAGCACGAAAGCCGGGATCGTCGGCGCGGGCAACGTCGGCACGTACGCCATGTACATCCAGGAAGGCTACTTCTCGATCATCGCGCTGAACTTCGCCGACACGACCGCTCTGGACGAGAGCATCGCCGCGGACATTCGCCGGAATCGTCACTACCACCCAATCCAGGTCGTGCCCTACGGGGCCGGCCCGGTTGGCCCCGCGCCCGGTAAATACGTGATCTGGCAATACGAGCCGCAAAGATGAGCGACCAGAGGGCCGCCGGCACGGAAACCATCGCGAGACCGACTGCCGCTGCTGGCCGGCAGCGCGGCCTGGTGCCCCCGCATCCTCCCAGCGACGACGAGAAATACCTGTATATCGAGCGGAACCTGCTCTACCTGGCCACGGTGATCTTCATCGGCTCGTGCTGCCTTATCTACAGCCAGATCAGGTTCGAGACCCATGACCTCGTGCTGGCGCCGTTCCTGCTCTTCACCGCCGTCTACGTCGTCTACCAGGCCATCAGCCTGCCGGTGAATTTCGCGGGCCGGGGATTCGATCTAGCCGCCCACCGGGCCCGCATCCAGGCGTGGCGTCCGGTGTCCTATCCGGAGGTGGACATCTACCTGCCCATCTGCGGCGAGCCGATGGAATTGCTCCGCAATACGTGGACCGCCGTAGCCGGGATGATAGAGGAATACCCGGGCGAGGCGCGGGCCTACGTCCTGGACGACGGGCCGTCGGAGGAGGCCCGCGTGACGGCCGGGTCGTTCGGCTTCGGCTATATCCGCCGGCCCGACTGGCCGGCCGGCAAGAAGGCCGGCAACCTGCGGTACGCCTTCTCCCAGACCAGTGCGGAGCACCTGGTCGTCTTCGACGCCGACTTCGCGCCGCGACGCGACTTCCTGGCCGAGACGCTGCCCTACATGGACGATGGCCGGACCGCGATCGTGCAGACGCCCCAGTACTTCAGGACCAGCCCGGACCAGACGTGGATCGAGCGGGCCGCCGGGCCGATCCAGGAGGTGTTCTACCGGGCGGTCCAGGTGTCCCGGCAGCGGCTGGACGCCGCCGTGTGCTGCGGCACCTCCGCGGTCTACCGGCGGGCCGCGCTCGAGCCGCAGGGCGGCCCGACGCTCATCCCCTACGCCGAGGACGTGCACACCGGGCTCGACGTGCGGCGGGCCGGCTGGTCCATGGTCTACGTGCCGGTCCTGCTGTCGACCGGGATCTGCCCCGACAACCTCGACGCGTTCGTGCGCCAGCAGTACCGCTGGTGCTCCGGGAACGTGGGCATCGTGTTCTCGTGGCGGCTGTGGTCGGTACCGATGCAGGTCCGGGCCCGGCTCGCCTACGTCTCCGGGTTCTTCTACTACGCCTACACCGCCCTGGTGACGTTCTTCGGCCCGGTCATCCCGATCGTCATGCTGGCCTTCCTGCCGGGCCAGATCAGGCTGCGTAACTTCGTGGTCCTGCTGCCGGCGATGTTCACCGGGTTCGTGCTCTACCCGCTGTGGCACCGGTCCAGGTTCGGGCTGGGCATCTGGCCGCTGGGCATCGCGCGGGGCTGGGCGCATGCGTTCGCCATCTGGGACGGCGCCCTGGGCAAGTCGATGAGCTGGCAGCCGACCCGCACGCCCGGGAGCTCGCTGCGCCGGTTCCGGATCGGGATCACCTGCTGGAGCGGCAGCGTAGCCGTGCTCTGGTTCGCCCTGGCCATCTGGCGAACGGCGACTCTGGGTTCCTGGCAGTTCGCGGTCCTGCTGCTCTTCGGCCTGCTCAACCTGGCCGTCGTGGGCCGCGTGATCTTCCCGGGAGGCAGGGCCGCATGAAGACCCGCATCCCGTTGATCGTGGCCGTCCTGCTGGCCATGGTGGCCGTCGGCTACGCGGGCAGCCGCCTGGCCGGGTCGGTTTCTGACCCCCCTCCGGCCGCGCACGCCTCGCTCGCTCCGGCACTGGCCTCCTACCTGGGTACCTTCGAGCCCGGGGCGCCGCCCGGCTACGGCGCGGTCGCCAGTTTCGGGCTGATGGCGGGCAGGCAGCCGAACATCGTGGGGTCCTACAGCGGCTGGACCCAGCCCTTCGACATGGCGTTCGCCAAGACGCTGCAGGGGCATGGCGTCGTCCCGTTCGTCCAGATCGATCCGACCGCTTCCTCGATCGACGGGATCGCGAACGGCACCTACGACGACTACCTGCGCTCCTACGCCGACAGCGTGCGCAACTTCCGTAACGCCGTGATCATCGGCTTCGGGCACGAGATGAACGCTACCTGGTACCCATGGGGGTACAAGCACGTCCCGGCGGCCACGTTCGTGGCCGCCTGGCGGCACATCGTGACGCTGTTCCGCCAGGAGGGCGCGGAGAACGTCACCTGGCTGTGGACGCTGCAGGCGGACCAGCCCGGTACCGGGCCGATCGCCTCGTGGTGGCCGGGTGCGAGCTACGTCAGCTGGGTCGGCATCGACGGCTACTACGTCCGCCCGGCCGATACCTTCGCCAGCGTCTTCGGCACGACGATCACCCAGGTGCGGACGTTCACCAGCAAGCCGGTGCTGCTGTCGGAGACCGCCGTCGGCCCGGCGGTCGGGTCGCCGGCCGACCAGATCGCCAAGATCGAGGATCTGTTCCACGGGATGACCAACTACAAGACGCTCGGGCTGGTGTGGTTCGACAAGACCCAGCACGGCGACGTCTTCCACCAGGACTGGAGGCTGGCGGATAAGCCGCTGGCCCAGATCTCCTTCCGGCTCAGCGTGCGTAACGAGCTGGCGCCCTATCACCCGATTGGTTAGGTACCGAACGAGTATGGCTATCGCGATATACCGAACCGGACGGATAGCGGGAAATATCCGTGAACAGCAGGCTGGCCCGGGATATGGGCTGTACGTTTCTGTAGTTATTGGTCTGGCCATGGGGTGGGTGCAATCACGGTAAGTGATTCAGGTAACACATTGCGCGGGCGCAGGGGTGTGGCCACGGTGCCTGTAGTAGATGTTGCGCGGCCAGAAGACGCACCCGAACCCGGTGTCACGCGTATGCCGGCCCGACCGGACCCGGTGGCCCGCTGGATCGGGCGATCCGGCCCTGGCCGCCTCGTGGCGGCGCGCTGGCCACTGATCGCGGTCCTGGCTGTGCAGGCCGTCTTGTCGCTCCGGCTGACCTGGTCCAACACGGCATTCCAGGATGAGGGCCTGTACCTGCGGGCCGGGCATCTCGAGTGGGCCCGGTGGCTACACCAGGCGCCGATTCCGGACTTTCCCTCCTACTTCTCCGGAGCGCCGGTTATCTATCCCCCGCTGGGGGCGCTGGCGGACAGCCTCGGCGGCCTGGCGGCCGCGCGCGTGTTGTCGCTGGGCTTCATGTTCGGGGTCACCAGCCTGCTGTGGGCCACAGCGGGCCGGCTGTACGGGCGGCGGGCGGCGCTGCTGGCGTCCGGGCTGTTCGCCACCCTGGCCGGCACCCAGTTCCTGGGCGCGTTCGCGACCTACGACGCGATGGCGCTGTTCCTGCTGGCCCTGGCGGCGTGGCTGGGAGTCCGGGCCGCCGACCGTCCATTCCGGACGCGGACCGCTCTGCTGGTCGCGGCGGGGATCGTCCTGGCGGCGGCCAACGCTACCAAGTACGCGACTGCCCTGTTCGCCCCGGTGGTGCTCGCTCTCGTGTGCCTGGCGGTATGGCGGCGGCGCGAGGGCGTCGCGTGGCTGGCCGCGTTGCTCACCGTGCTCTGCTCCTGGATCGCGCTAGTTGGAGTGGCCATCGCAATCGGTGGCCGGGACTACTGGGAAGGTGTCACGGCTAGCACGCTAGCCAGGCCGCAAGCCGATGTCCCGGTCACGGCGGTCCTGCGCAGTGCGTACATCTGGACCAGTCTGGTCCTAGTTCTCGCGGTCCTCGGCGCGGTGCTGGCCGCGCGGGCCGAAGGGCGCGGCAAGTTCCTACCTGCCGTCCTGACGGTGGCCGCGGTGCTGGCCCCGGCCGGGCAGGCCCGCCTGCACACCACAGTCGGCCTGCAGAAGCATGTGGTCTTCGGCGCCTGGTTCGCCGCGATCGTGGCGGGTTACGCGATGGCGCGGCTGAGCCGGGTCGACCCGGGTTATGGCTGGGCCGCGGTCATGGCGCTGCCGATCGCCGCGTCCACGCTGTTCGGCTCCCTGGGCCAGGCGGCCGGGTTGTACGGGGTGTGGCCGAACGCGGCCGGCGCGGTCCGCATCCTCGGCTCGGCGGTCCGCTCCCATCCTGGTAACTACCTGGCAGAGGACTATGACGTCGAAGCTTATTACCTTCGCGCACAAGTTCCCTGGCGACGGTGGTCCAACACGTACTACTTCAGCTACCACGGGCTCCTTCCCGGGGCACCCTCCTACACGGCCGCGATCGACCGTCATTACTTCGCGCTGGTGATCCTGAACTTTGGTGACACGAAGTCGGCCGACCTCCAGGTCACCGCAGATATGCGCAAGGCAGGCGGCTACTACGTACTGGCCCACGCCGGCCAATTCACCATCTGGGCATCGGGAGGTGATCATGGCGCTCACTGAGCCTGCGGTAGCCGAACAATGGACGGACATCTACCTGCCCGACCCGCCCGATGACCGGGAAAAGTACAAGTATTTCGGCAAGCGGCGCCGCTGGGTGTTCGCGTGGCTGCTCATCGCTTCGCTGGGGGTGCTGTACGGCTACATCCATGTGGCCCAGCACGCTTGGCTCATCGCCCCGCTCATGTGGCTGCTGCTGATGGTCATGGTGCCGCCGGTGGTGGTCAATTTCTGGCTGCGCATGGGACCGCCCCGGCTAACCCTGGCCGAGCACCGGACGACTGTCGCCGGCTACGGGGAAAGGGAGCACGACGAGACGGTGGACGTGTTCCTGCCTAGCTGCGGTGAGCCGCTGGCCGTGCTGGACAACACACTCCGGAACGTGAGCCTGATGACGTGGGGCGGCCCGAAGACCGTCTACGTGCTCGATGACTCGGCCCGGGACGAGGTTCGCGATCTCGCGGACAAATACGGCTTCCGGTACGTCGTGCGGCCGGACCCGGGCACGATGAAGAAGGCCGGAAACCTGACTCATGCCCTCACCGTCAGTTCCGGCGACTACATCGCGGTCATCGACGCCGATTTCGCGGTACGGCCGGAGTTCCTCTACGAGACCATGCCCTACTTCGCCGACCCGAAGGTCGGCATCGTCCAGACCGCCCAGTACTACGACGTCAGCAATCGCTCGTTCTCGTACATCCAGCGCTACGCAGGAACGCTGCAGGAGATCTTCTTCCGGTTCATCCAGCCGGCCCGCGACCGCTACGCGGCGGCCATCTGCGCGGGCACGAACCTGATCTACCGCCGGGCGGCCGTCATGGCCGCGGGCGGCTTCGCCTGGGTGCCCATCGGCGAGGACGTCCACTCCGGGGTCAAGCTGGCGTGGGCCGGCTACGAGACCCGCTACCTCCCCCTGTGCCTGGCCAAGGGCGTGGCGCCTCGCGACTTTCCGTCCCTGGCCAACCAGCAGGTGCGCTGGTGCCGTTCCTCGATGCTGCTGATGATCGAGAAGCATTTCCTTGAGGTTTCGTTCACCTGGCAGCAACGAGCCGCCTTCTGGGCGGCCTTCCTTTACTACATGTCGTCAGCCGCGCTACTGCTCACCGGGCCGTTCCCGACGCTGACGATGATCTGGTTCTTCCCTGGCCTCGTCTACCCGCACAACTACCTGCCGATACTGCCGGCGCTGGCCGCGAGCCTGTTCGCGTTCCCGGTGCTGAGCCGCGGCTGGCGGCCGACGATCTACCGGGTCTGCGTGATCAACTCGTGCTGCCATTTCTACTCTGTGTGGTACGCGATCCGGGGCCGGGTCGCCGAGTGGGTCCCGACCGGCGCCTCGCCCGATCGGGGACGGGTCCCCGTGGCCGTCAACCGGATCCTCTGCACCTGGATCGCCGCCATTCAGCTGCTCCTATGGTCTGGCCTTGCGCTACGGGTGCACCAGTACGGCTGGCATCCGTACTGGGTCACGGAGGTTCTGGCCGGCGTACAGCTCTACATGATGGCGCCGTTGCTCACCCCCAGCAAGGGCGTCTGGCGGCCAGCAGCAACGAGGGCCGAGGAGGTAACAGCGTGAAGCGTCTGCCAATCCAGGATCAAAACGACGACACACGCCTCGCGCCGCCCCCAAGGCGTGGGCACAGGAAAAGCGGCCGTGTTAAGCGCCCTAGTGGTCGGGGAAAGCACCGTATCCTTATCACTATTATCGCGGTTATTGCCGCTGCCGGGCTTGCCGCGGGGGTCAGCCTCTATAACAGATCCGCGAAACCTACTGGGCCGTTGCCTGTCAATCTGCCAACCTCAACAGCCTCGTACCTGGGGGTATATACAAATAGTGCCCCCGCCTCGTATGCAGGCGTAACCGCATTCGCGGACGCGACTGGGGCCAAACCCGATGTAGTCATGTATTACAATGGATGGTTCGTGCCATTCCCCGTCCATTTCTCCACCACTACGGCCAAAAATGGCGCGGTCCCGCTCGTACAGATGGATCCGGACGGCATCAGCATTGCCGCGATCGCCTCGGGGCGGTACGACGGCTATCTGAGCGCCTACGCAGAGGCAGTCCGCGCTTACCGCTATCCGGTCATTGTGAGTTTTGGGCACGAGATGAACGGCGACTGGTACTCCTGGGGTTACCGGAAAACGTCACCTGCCACATTCGTGGCCGCCTGGCGTCACATCGTCTCCCTGTTCCGCGTGCTTGGAACCCGGAACGTGACGTGGTTGTGGACCGTCAACATCATCAACAACACTCAGGTCGGCAAGATTCCCAACCCGGCCCCATGGTGGCCCGGTGATGCATATGTGACCTGGGTAGGGATCGATGGCTATTACCTTAAGCCATCCTGGCGGTTTGCCCCATTGTTCGGTCCGACCATCGGAGCCGTGCGTACATTGACCTCGAAACCAGTACTCATAGGCGAGACGGGCGCAACGCCCGACGCAGGCCAGCCGGCGAAGATTGCCGACCTGTTCGCTGGCATCCGGGCATACGGTCTGCTCGGGTTTGTATGGTTCAACAATACCGACACCAAGGGCCAGGCTTTTAGCATCAGCAGTCCCGCCGCTATTGCCGCGTTCCGCCAGGGCGCCAGCACATTCAGCAGGCCGGGGTGACCGATTCGCCTAGCTCCCGGCGGCCACGAGCGGTTCGGCGGCGGGCTCGGCGACGCCGAGTTCACCGGATCAAGCTGGCGGCGGCGATTGGTGTCGCCTGTATAGTGGCGACAATTGTTGGCGTGCTGCTAGGCACAAAAGGTCCTGCAACGGTGACTCCTTCGGTGCCACGATTCGGTGACGCCCTGCCTACCACCCCAGGATCCTATATCGGGCTTTACCCGGCCGGGGTTCCCACCTCAAATGCAGGGATGACCTCGTTTACCACGGCTACTGGAGTCAAACCGGATTTGGTGCTCTACTACAGCGGGTGGTTCGAGCGCTTTCAGGTCGGATTCGCCACGACTGTGGCACGACACGGTGCGGTTCCGCTTGTGCAGATGAACCCGGATGGGGTCAGCGTCGCTGACATTGCATCTGGACGGTACGACGGCTATTTGCAGACCTATGCCTTGGCCGTCCGCGCTTACAACCGCCCAGTCATCGTGGGTTTCGGTCATGAGATGAACGGCGACTGGTATCCCTGGGGCTACCGGAAAACATCTCCGGCGGTGTTTGTGGCAGCCTGGCGGCACATCGTGAACCTCTTCCGCGCAACGGGGGTGCATAACGTGACATGGCTATGGACAGTCAACATCATCAACGACCCACAGTATGGAAAAATCCCGAACCCCATCAAGTGGTGGCCTGGCGATAGATATGTAAACTGGGTAGGGATAGACGGTTACTATTACCATCCGTCGGCAGTTTTCAGTTCGTTGTTCGGGCCGGCCATCGCGGCCGTCCGTGCTATAACTAAAGCGCCCATTCTAATCGCAGAGACGGCCGCACTACCGATCGCAGGTCAGCCTGCAAAGATTAGTGACCTCTTCGCTGGTATCCGCTCTTACGGACTACTTGGGTTTGTGTGGTTCGACTCTACTAACTCAGTTGGTTTGCCTTTCGGCATAAGTACTCCAGCAGCCATAAGTGCGTTCAAGAAAAATGCTATAATCTATGCTAGGCGCAGGTTATTAATAGTCAGCGGCGCC
Organism: uncultured Actinomycetes bacterium; assembly: GCA_963800415.1. Taxonomy (GTDB): domain Bacteria; phylum Actinomycetota; class Actinomycetes; order Streptosporangiales; family Streptosporangiaceae; genus Palsa-504. The sequence continues at coordinate 22,962 of CAWDBS010000080.1, read as the reverse complement.
TAACGATCTTCAATTGTGGAAGTTGCCGAAGGGGAGGGAGTGGGGATGGCTTTCCCACGGTAGCGGTAGCGCGTGGTGGCTACCTTCGCCGGGGTTGAACAGCGATCTTTCCTCCGAGGATGGCAGCTCCCGACCTGGTGCCACATGTAGTGGCTCAGGTAGGCGAAGGTACGACACTCCGGGCCGGAAGTAGGCGCACCAGCCCTTGAGCGCCGGGTTGAGCGCTTCGGTTACTTACATTCTCCCAGGAGTCGGGTTCTTGTAGGTTCGCAGCTCGTGGCGAAACGCGGCTAGGCCGGACGCGTTGTCTTCGAGCCGCCAATCCTGATGGTAGACCCCGCCCGTCTGCGTCTGGTCAAACCATACGAAGCCGAGCAGGTGGTTAGCTCGGACGCCGGCGAACAGGTTGGGGATCTTCGCCGCCTGCCCGGCAACCTGACCGATGCCGATCTCGGACAGCAGGATTGGGCGCTGCGTGATTATACGTACCTCGGCAATGGTGGGCAGGAATGCATTTTCGAAGGTGTAGTCGCGCTGGTAGTAGTAGCCATCGATACCCACCCAGGTGACATAATTGGCCCCCGGCCACCAGTCCTGGATGGGCCCGGTGCCTGGCTCGGTCACGTTGATTGTCCAGAGCCAAATCACGTTGTACGCACCATGCTGGCGGAACACCGTGACGATGTGCTGCCAGGCAGCCACGAACGTCTTGGCCGGGGTGTGCCGGTAGCCCCATGAATCCCAGTCACCGTTCATCTCGGCTGCGAAGCCAATGATTACCGGGTGCCCGTAGGCCTTGACCTGGCGGGCATAGGACTTCACGAACGCGTCGTCGTGTCCGTCGGCTATCGTGGCCAGGCTGGTATGGCCGGGATCGATCTGCACGAACGGAATCGCTCCGTGCGCATGCACCCGGTCAGCGAACTGAGTATTGAATGCTTCTTTCCAGCTGCTGTAATACAGTACGATGTTCGGTTGCCGCCCGACCGCGGCCGCGAATTCATCGACGCGTTGGTAGGAGGTAGTCTCGCCGGCCTCGGCTACACCCAGGTAGCCCCCCGCTGCGGGTTTGACGGGCTTGGGCGCGTAGGCACCGAGAACCAGGCGGCCGATAATCGCCAACACGATCAGCGCGACTCCGGCCGCGATGGTCAGTTGTGCCGCGCGCTTCATGCCACTCTGGCTCTGACCTTTACCTGCCTCGTTTGCCAGCGGTTGTCATGCAGCCTCAGCAGGGCGTAGTAGCGGGTTGGCATCAGCAGCATCAGGTTGAGTACGACGGCAGCCGGAGTACCAACGAACAGCGACAGCATTTTTTGTCGTTTGGACATCCCCGGCCGTCCAGCCAAGTAGAGCACGGAGAGGGCCAACCTGACCACGGCGTAGGCACCGATGAAAGCCAGAGAGGCCTCCGGATGGGACAAACGCAGCCGGAAGCCGATCACCCACGACGTGACGGCCCAGATCAGGACGAGGGGCGTGATGACAAGTTCGATGAGTCCCACGGTCGGCGACGCGAGTTGTTTCCAGTTCAGCCGCGCGTAGGCGAAAGGCAGCATCCACCACCAAGACCTAGCCCACCGCAATCGCTGGCGGAATGTCCCCCGCAAGGTGGTCGGCATGTCGGTTTCCACGCCCGCCTCGTACACTCCGACGACCTGGCCGCGCAGCAGCGCCCTCATGGCGAGCCACCGGTCATCCCCGGTTCCGCACTCGACCGCATACTCGTCCAGGTTGTCATAGAGGATCTCGGACCGGTAGAGGGCCAGTGCCCCCAACGTGGTCTCCAGGGCACCGAGCATCGACCGGGAGGCGCGCATCATCACGCAGGAGCCGCCGATGTCGATATCGGCTGCCCGGGCCACCAGGCTCTCCTGGTAGTTACGGACGTAGATCCACCCGGTGGCAGCCTGGACGTTCCTGTTGCTCATCGCCCGCAGCAGGTGCTCAAGCGCGTCTGGGTAAGGAGTGGAATCACTGTCGACCGTCATCACGAACTGGAAATCGTCGCGGTGGAATCGCCGCAGCGCAGCGACCTGGGCGCCCCGCTTTCCGACGTTTGGCTGCCTGATCCAGTCCACGCCGGGAGCGTCGAACGGCACGACCGGCTCCGCCGAGCCGTCGTCCATGACGACGATCTTGTCCAATTTGATCGTCTGAGCCAGCAGGCTCCGCACGCAGGCGTGGAGCTTTTCCTGTGGCTCGTTATATGCCGGGATAATCGCGATCGTCCGGCCACGGGCTACCGGGAAATTGACGAACTTACGTCCCTTGGCGAAGGCGAGAAGGCAGATCGCGATTAGCGCTGCGCCGAATATCCAGTAACTGATCAGGATCGTGCTGACGGCCATGCGCGCGATCAGGTAGGCGGTAGCTGCCAGGAGAGGAACAGAAACACCAATCGTAACGTAGTGGATTACCTCCGAGCCTTTATGGTTGCTAGCCTGTACAGCATGAGCCCCCCGAGAACGACCGCGAAACCGGCGCCGATGAGCCATGTCATCATATGCACCCCTGCCGCCACCAGCGCCCCGGTTGCGATCGTCCCCGATGCCACGCTCATCTTCCCGTACATGAAGATCTCCCCTCAGGGTTGGTAGTGAATTTTCCGCTTCGGGATCAGGGATATCGAAGCCCAGCAGCGCAGCCAGGCCAATGTCCTGGGGCGTCGGAGGCGCCTCAATGTAGTCCATTTACAGGCGCTCCCCCGTCGTCGTAATACCGCGGGTATCAAGCAGCAGCTTGGCGCGGCGGCCGATATCGTCGAGGTCATAGACGCTGTGTGCCTGGAGCAATATGACCAGATCCGCCGCTGGGACAGCGTCGGTCAGACAGCCGCCCGCCTCGACCGGCCGACCGCCCACGAACCACTTGCTCACGTAGGGGTCGCAGTACGTCACCCGGGCACCGGCCCGCCAGAGCAGGCGCGCCAGCGAGGCAGCGGGTGTCTCGCGAAGGTCGGCGCTATCCTTCTTGTAGGTGACGCCGAGCAACAGCACACGCGAGCCGTTCACCGGCTTGAGGTCTCTGTTCAACAGGTCGGCGGCGCGGGACACGACGTAACCCGGCATCCTGCCGTTGATCTCTTGGGCCAACTCGACGAACCGGAACGGATAACCGAGCCTACGCACCTGGTAGGAGAGGTAATTGGGGTCGATGGGGATGCAGTGACCGCCGACGCCAGGCCCTGGGTAGAAGGGCTGGAACCCAAACGGCTTGGTGGCCGCGCACCGGATCGCGTCCCACAAGTCCACCCCCAGCTCGTGGCAAAAGATTGCCATCTCGTTGACTAGGGCGATGTTCACGTGCCGGTATGTATTCTCAAGCAACTTGGCCATCTCTGCCTCGCGCGCGGAGGCCGCCCGGACCACGTGATCGCAGATCTTGCCGTAGAACGCGGCGGCGGCCTCGGTACACGAGGGAGTCACGCCCCCCACTACCTTCGGTGTATTGCGGATGCCGAACGTGGCGTTCCCCGGATCGATGCGCTCCGGGGAGAACGCCAGCGAGAAATCCCGGCCCGCAGTCAGGCCCGACCCCGTTTCCAGCAGCGGGCGCACGACCTCATCGGTGGTACCTGGGTAGGTAGTGGACTCCAGGACCGCCAGGGCGCCGGGGCGAAGCTGCCGAGCCGCCATTTCGGCGGCGGACCTCACCGCAGTGAGGTCCGGGCCGTTGTCCGTGGTGAGTGGAGTCGGTACGCAGATGACGAGCGTGGCCGGCCATCCAGTGGTGGACTCGTTCGCTGTGACCCGGAACCCGCCTGCGAACATGGCCCGGACGTCATCGCAGGACACGTCACCGACGTGTGACTGGCCAGCTTTCAGGCCGTTGACAACGGCATCATCCGGATCGTAGCCGACGACGGCCAGTCCACACCGGGCGGCTTCGACCGCGAGCGGAAGCCCGACATACCCGAGACCGATAACCAGGACATCTGGGTCCTGAACGTGAGGAACGGTCAGTATCGTCGCATTACGATCGTTACCGATCAATGATCCCCCCAAGGCCTCAGGTAGACGTGCGTGTCACCAATGCGCCGACTGCCTGACGGGGACACGCTATCGCACAAGAACCCGCAGGCGAGGAAGAATCACCAAACGAGAAAGAGATTAGACCATCACGTAAGACTTTAGAGGCCCGTTCGTGATTCCGGTCGGTCAATTCGTATTTGGGTGATTGCGCTACGGATACAGTCCGGTCATGATCACGCCAACAGGCTCTATCTGGCCAGTCAGCTTGGCTGCCATAAGCCCTGGTCGGCGGTATCATGCCGATCACCGGGCCGGGCATGCCCCGACAGGTCGGCGCGGCGTGCCGTGCATCTCCCAAGGTCAGGACCGCATGAGATCTCGTCTGGCGTTGCTGGTGGCCGTCGTGATTGCCGCGGTCGGCACGGTATTCGCGGTGTATCATCTCGTTTCTTCCCAGGCTGGCGTCGGCTCTGCGGCGCTAGCCGCAGAGCCCGCCTCTTACCTGGGCACCTATGAGACCGGGCCACCCGGCACCTACCAGGCAGTTGCCAAATTCACCCGGGCGATAGGCCGCCAGCCGAACCTTGTCGGATATTACAGCGGCTGGGGGGAACCCTTCGAGACTTCGTTCGCGGCGACGGTCACCAGGCATAGCGCGATAACGATCATTCAGTGGGATCCGACCCTGGCCTCGGTCTCGAAGATCGTCGGCGGCGGTTACGACAGCTACCTGCGCTCGTTTGCCGATAGCGTCCGAAGGTTCGACCATCCAGTCGTGATCGGCTTCGGGCATGAGATGAACGCCTACTGGTACTCGTGGGGCTACAGGCACCTTCCTCAATCGACGTTCGTGGCGGCATGGCGGCACATCGTAACGCTATTCCGCGCCCGGCACGCCGACAACGTGACCTGGCTATGGACGCTTCAGGCGGACGAGCCCGGCACCGGGCCGATCGCTTCGTGGTGGCCTGGCGAGAAGTACGTCACCTGGGTCGGGATCGACGGCTATTACTACTATCCGTCCGAGACTTTCTTCAGCATCTTCGGCAAGACCATTGCCGATGTGCGAGCTCTTACCGGCCTGCCGGTGCTGCTGTCCGAGGTTGCCGTCGGTCCCCAGGCCGACCAGGCACGGAAGATCCCTGACCTGTTCGCCGGGATGCGCCATTATGGCACTCTCGGGCTGGTGTGGTTCGACATCACTCAGCACAACGGCGTCTACCACCAGGACTGGCGCATCGAAGACAACCAGGCGGCCGAAACGGCGTTCGGTCGCGATGCTTCCGCGCTGAACCTGGCGCGTCCACGATGACAAGAGGCGGCTGATCTTCAGCGGAGCGGAATCTGGCCTGGTAAATTTGCTCCGATTGCGTAAGTCACTGATACGACACGGGGACACAGATTAGTCTTGTGACTTTGTGAGCCGGGCCTGGCGGACATTCATCAGAGGCATCAGCGCGTAGCGAGCTGAGGGAGACTTGCCGTGACTCTCGATACGTCGCCGGGATCGAGCACGCCCTCCGCGCGATCAGGTCCCCGGCGGCCCTTTCCGCATTCGCGGCGAAGCCGCGGCGAGCAGGCAGCCTGGGTCGAGGAGTCGGCGACCGTCCAGCCCATAGCCTTGCCGGGTGCTGGTGCCCGCAGGTCGCGTCTGCGCAGCTTGTGGCCGCTGCTGGCGGTGCTCGCGGTGCAGGCGGGGTTGTCGCTGCGGCTGCTGTGGGCCGACACCGCATCCCAGAGTGAGGCCTTGTACCTGCGCGCCGGGCACCTGGAATGGGCGAACTGGCTGCACGGCGGGCCGATCCCGCCGTACCCGAAGTATTTCTCCGGCGCCCCGGTCGTCTACCCGCCGATCGGCGCGATCGCGGACAGCGTTGGCGGACTGGCCGGCGCCCGGGTCCTGTCCCTGGCGTTCATGCTCGGCGCGACCATCCTGCTGTGGAGTACCACCGGCCGGCTATTCGGCCGGCGCGCCTCGTTCTTCGCCAGCGCGCTGTTCGCCCTGCTGGGCACGACCCTTCACCTCGGGGTATTCGCCACCTACGACGCGATGTCGGTGTTCCTAGTCGCGCTAGCGACCTGGTGCGTGATCCGGCCGGGAGCGCGGGGACCAGCGACTGGGTGGATGCTCGCAGGGGCGGCCGTGCTCGCGCTAGCCAACGTCACGGCATATACCACCCTGCTGTTCGACCCGCTCGTCGTCGCGGTCGCGTTGCTGACCTCGCCGTGGACCAGCCGGGGCTTGCTCGCCGCCCGCCGGGCCGGGACCGTCCTGGTCGGGACGGCGGCGCTGCTGGGCCTGGTCGTGGCGACCGACCGGGCCGATTACCTCGGCGGGTTCGAGCGGACGATGGTGACCCGCGTCGCGGGCTCGGCCTCGGCGCAGTCGGTGCTCGGCCACTCCTGGTACTGGGTCGGCCTGCTGCTGGTGCTGGCCGTTTCCGGGGTCGTCATCAGCGTGGCCACCCGGCAGGCAGCCGCGCAGAGCGTGCTGCTCGTGTTCCTGACCGTCGCGTTGATATTCGGCCCGCTGGAGCAGGCGCGCCTGCATACCGTGGCGACGCTCAACCATCATGTCGGCCTGGGTGCGTGGTTCGCCGCTATCGCCGCCGGATACGCTGTCGACCGGCTCATCGCGGCCGCGCCGGCCGGGCAGAGCCGCACGGTGACCTGCGGGGCCTGCGTGGTCGCGCTGGTCTTTCCGGCTTACCTCGGCATCGCCCAGTCCCGGGCCTTCTCGTCCGACTGGCCGAACTCGTCCGACTTCCTCGCGGTCTTCGGCCCGGTTGCCGCCCACAGCCACGGCCCGCTCCTGGTGGAAGATCCCGCGTTCGCCGAGTACTACCTGCCCTCCGGCGCCCAGTGGCAGAGGTGGTCCAGCACCCGCAACATCACCCTACCCAGCGGAACCTATACCGGCGGTCCGGCCTCTGGCGCCAGCGTCACCGGGGCCGGCAACGCTCCCGTCTACGCCAACTACATCGCCCGCGGCTACTTCTCCGTGGTCGCGCTGAACTTCACCGACACGACCGGACTGGACCGCCAGATCGCCGCGGACCTGCGCCACAATCCGCATTACCACGTCGTCCAGGTCGTCCCCTACGGGATAGAAATCCCCCCGAAAGGCCAGGGCTCCTACGTCATCTGGCAGTACCAGGCCAGCACCAAGCAGACCGGGTACACGCCTAACCGGTGAGCAGCGGAATCTTAGCTTCCGGACGGCTGGAGCGGGCTCGGCGCGGTGAACTCCACGCGCAGCACGGCCTGGCCGTCCGGCAGCACCACGGGCACCATCCTGACCGGGCCGAACGTGGTCTTCAGCCCGTCCAGGTCAGAACGTACCGATCGCACGTAGGCGGCCTTCGTCAGGCCGGCCGCCTGGATGACCTGGCTCAGGTCGGCGAAGCGGAACGGGAGGCCCGCGCTCGCGCCCGGGCCGACGTTGCCGAAATCCACCAGGCTGACCGGCAGGTGCCTGGACAGGGTGGTGAGGGCGGACAGCAGGCGCGGGTCGACCAGGCCCGCGGCGAGCTGGGCCCGGGCGGTCGCCGGGATGCTGATCCGCTGGTCGGCCAGCAGCCTGGTGCCGGCCACCTTCCTGGCGGCCAGGTCGCCGGCGAGCGCGGTCTGGTACGTGACGGCCCCGTGCGAGGCGACCACCCGGACGGTGATGCCCGCGGACCCGGAGCCAAAGGACGCGAGGACGGCCGGCGCCCAGGCCAGGTTGAGGCTGGTACCGAACAGCGCCCGGACGGCGGCCGTCTCGACGACAACGGCGGAGTGGCGCGGATCGACCGAGAGCGGCCCGAGCACGAGCAGGTCGCGTGCGGGGAGCCCGCGCGCCTCGAGCGCCGCGCACATCACCTGGTCACAGGACACCGTAACGCCCGGGGTTACCTGCTGGGCAACCCAGGCGGCCGCTTCCCCGCGGACCACCGCCTCCTGGTGCGCCGCGGCGTCGCTGGCCTGCGTTCCGGTGAGATGCCTGACCGCCACGACGGCCAGCGACCCGATGACCAGGGCGGTGATCACGATCAGGGCAGCCAGCCGGGCGCCTAGCCAGCTGGCGGACTCCGGTTCGGCGTCGGGCGTGGCGGCGGATGCTGGCCCGGCGGCGCTCGGCGGCGGCGCGGCCTCCGGAGACTGGCCGGCGGTCCCGATCCACTCGGTGACGTCGTCCTCGGTGACGGGTCCGGTGTTGGGGGCGCGTGGCCGCTCATGTTCCGCGTCGGCGACGCCGTCCGGGCCGCCGTCGCGCGGGCCGGGCTGGCTGGCGCCGTCGGGGCTGTTCTCGCTCCGGAGCGAAAGGCGTGGTCACCTCGTCACCGATAGGCCTGTCCTGGTCACGGGGGGCCGACACCGAACGCTCCGTGGTGGCCGCCACCTCCGTGTCGCGGCCTTCGTCTGCCATGCCGGTCAACCCCTTGCGAGATGCTGCCGGACGATGCGAACCGCACGGTATAGCGCAGCACAGGTTCGACATTTGTTCGAGCGGCACTACGAATTGTGATAATAAGTCCCGTCGCTCCTACGGCATAGATGCCGCGTTCAACGATTGACGGGCGCGCGGCGGTATACGGTCCTACATGCTCGGCGCCACCATCCTGCTCTGGAGTACCACCGCCCGGCTATTCGGCCGGCGCGCCTCATTCTTCGCTAGCGCGCTGTTCGCCTTGCTCGGCACCACCCACCACCTGGGGGCGTTCGCCACTTACGACGCGATGTCGGTGTTCCTGGTCGCGCTGGCGGCCTGGTGCGTGATCCGGCCGGCGGCACGGGGACCGGCAACCGGGTGGATGCTGGCCGGGGCGGGTGTCCTCGCCCTGGCCAACGCCACGGCGTATACCACCCTGCTGTTCGACCCGCTCATCGCCGCGCTCGCCTTGCTCACCGCGCCATGGACTAGCCGAGGCTTGCTCGCGGCCCGCCGGGCTGGGATGGTCCTGGTCGGGACGGCTGCGTTGCTGGGCCTCGGCGTAGCGGCTGACCAGGGCGGTTACCTCGGTGGGTTCGAACGGACGATGCTGACCCGGGTAGCCGGTTCGGCCTCGGCGCAGTCGGTGCTCGGCCAGTCCTGGTACTGGGCCGGCCTGCTGCTGGCCCTGGCTGTTTCCGGGGTCGTCATTAGCTTGGCCAGCCGGCAAGCAGCCGCACAGAGTGCGCTGCTCGCGTTCCTGACTGCCGCCTTGATACTCGGCCCGCTGGAGCAGGCGCACCTGCATACCGTGGCATCGCTCAACCATCATGTCGGCCTGGGTGCCTGGTTCGCCGCCATCGCCGCCGGATACGCCGTCGATCGGCTCATCGCTGCCTCACCGGCCGGGCGAGGCCGCGCGGTGACCTGCGGGGCGTGCGTGATCGCGCTGGTCTTCCCGGCCTGCCTCGGCATCAGCCAGTCTCGGTACTTCTCCACCAACTGGCCGAACGCGTCTGACTTCCTCGCGGTCTTCGGCCCGCTAGCCGACCACGGCAACGGCCCGCTCCTGGTGGAAGATCCTTCTGTCGCCAAGTACTACCTGACGGCCGGCGCCCAGTGGCAACGCTGGACCAGTACGCGTAACATCACCCTGCCGACCGGCACGTATACCGGCGGCCCGGGCTCCGCTGTCAGCGTCACCGGCGCCGGCAACGCTCCCGTCTATGCCAACTACATCGCCCACGGCTATTTCTCGCTGGTCGCCCTGAACTTCACGGACACTACCGGCCTGGACCGGCAGATCGCCGCTGACTTGCGCCGCAATCACCGCTACCACGTCATCCAGGTGGTCCCCTACGGGATAGAGATCCCCCCGATCGGCGAGGGTTCCTACGTCATCTGGCAATACCAGGCCAGCACCAGGTAGGCCGGCTACACGCCTCGCCAGTGAAGCTTTCGCTGTCCGGGGGCGTGAGACCCGGTCCGTTCGGCCCCAAGGAAGGCGAGCCGGCTGCGGCGGTCAGCTCATGCCGGTGGTGGAGGCGGAGCGGGACCGGGGGTCGCGGGGGTGCCAGGAGCCGCGGCCGACGCTGGCCAGGAAGGTGTCGACGGCCCGGTTGAAGACGTCGGGCTCCTCCAGGTTGGCGGTGTGGCCGGTGCGCGGCAGGACGGCCAGGCCGGCGGTGGGGATGGTGCGCTTGAGCATCAGCGCGGGCTCCAGGCAGCCTTCGTCCTCATCGCCCACCAGGACCAGGACCGGGACGCTCACCCCGGCGAGCTCGTCGGTGAGCGCGTACAGCGAGGGCCGGGCGGCCTGGACGCCGCGCATGGTCAGCGCGCTGCCCAGTGAGGAATGCCCGGCCAGCGCCGCGGCGAACTCGGCCCAGCCGCGCGGGTTCTTGTTCTGGAACTGGACCCGGGCCTGCCCGGCCGCGTACCGTTCGGCCACCTTCGCGGCGCCCTCGGCCGCGAACGCGGCCGCGGTGAGCACCGACTCGGCGCGGAAGGCCTCGGCGCGCTCGGGCTGGGCGCCGTACCCGGCGCCGGCGACCACCGCCGAGAGGACCCGGTCGGGGTGCCCGAGGACCAGGTGCAGCGCGGTGAAGCCGCCCATCGACAGGCCGACCACGTGCGCCTGGCCGATGCCCAGGCCATCGAGCACCGCGATCGCGTCCGCGACCGCCCGCTCCTGCGAGTACGCGGCCGGGTCGGTGGGCACGTCGGACGGCGGGTAGCCGCGGGCCGCGTAGGTGACGCAGCGGTAGGCCGCGGAGAAGAACCGGACCTGCGGCTCCCAGCTGCGGTGGTCCCCGGCGAACTCGTGGACGAACAGGAGCGGCTCGCCCTGGCCGGTCTCCTCGGCGTGCAGCGTCACGCCGTCGTCGGTCACGATCGCTGGCATGATGGCTCTCCCGGATCTGGCTGCGGGTCCTTACTCGGATTCTTCTTTTACCGGATCCGCGCCCATAATGTGCGCATATGTCCGAGCGGAGGCGGCGCCAGCGTCTCCCTCGGCCAGCGCGGCCAGGATCTCCTCGTGCTGGCGGGCGGACTCGGCGTGCGTGCGCGACACCCGGGGGCCGCCGTGCAGCGACGCCCAGAGCAGCCGCATCAGCGACAGCAGCAGCGGGCTGTGCGCGTAGGAGTAGACGGTGAAGTGGAACTCGCGATTCAGTTCGGCGTAGCCAGGGTCGTCGTCGGCGAGCGCGCGCATCTGGCCGTTCAGCGCGCGCAGCCGGTCCAGGCCGGCCGGGTCGATCTTGCGCGCGGCCAGCGACGCGCCCAGGGACTCCAGCGCCGCGCGGATCTGGAAGTTCTCCTCGACCCGGCCCACGTCCGGCGCGACCACGGTGAAACCCCGGTGGGTGTCGCAGTCAAGCAGCCCTTCCGATTCCAGCCGCCGCATCGCCTCGCGGACCGGGGTCTGGCTGACTCCGAAGCGCTGGGCCAGGTCGCGCTGGCGCAGCTGCTCCCCCGGGTCCAGCTCCCCGGTGATGATCAGCTCCCGGATGAGGGCGGCCACCAGGTCGGTCTTGCTGACGTAGCCGGGGACCGCGGGTCTCATGACAGACCGTCCATCTGCTCGCACAGGGCGCGGACCCGGGCCGGGGTGAGCGGCAGCTGGCCCACGCCGCCGGCCAGGCCCAGCGCGTCGCGGACCGCGTTCGCCACCGCGCCGCCGACCGCGTTGATGCCGCCCTCGCCCGCGCCCATCACGCCGAGCGGGTTGCCCGGCGCGGGAGCATCCTGGGACAGCAGCACGTCGACCGGCGGGATTTCGGCCGCGGTGGGCAGCCGGTACTCGATGAACGTGATCGCCTGCGGCTGGCCCGCCTCGTCGTAGCGGAACTCCTCGAACAGCGCCCCGCCGATGCCCTGGGCCACGCCGCCTCTGAGCTGGCCCTCCACCAGCATCGGGTTGATCGCGCGGCCCACCTCGTAGGCGACCAGGTAACGCAGCACCCGGACCTGCCCGGTCCCGGTGTCCACCTCCACCACCGCGGCGTGCACGCCGTAGGGGTAGGTCATGTGCGAGACCTCGAACCGGCGGCGGGCGGACAGTCCGGCCGGCTCGCCTGGCCTCAGGTACCCGCCGGCGGGTGCGGCGGCGCGGGCGATGTCGGCCAGGGTGAGGCGGGTGGATTCCGGGTCGCCGCGGACGCTGATCGCACCGCCGGCCAGGTCGAGGTCCCCCTCGGCGGCCTCGAGGATGCGGGCGGCCAGTTCGATGGCCCGGTCCCGGACCGCGGCCGCGGCCTGGTGCACCGCGCTGCCCCCCACCACCGTCGACCGGGAGGCCCAGGACCCGGCGCCGAACGGCTGGGTCGCTGTGTCCCCGGCCGTGACACGCACGTCCCGCGGGTCGACGCCGAGGGCGTCCGCCGCGATCTGCGCGAGCACGGTCTCGATGCCCTGGCCCACCGAGGTGCCGCCGGAGTAGACGTGCACGGCGCCGGACCTGCTCACGGTCACGTCGGCGGTCTCCTGCGGCCCGAGGCCGCTCTTCTCCACGAACATGGCCAGCCCGAAGCCGCGCCGCCGGCTGTCCCCCGGCTCAGTGGCCGGGTGCGCTGCGGTAACCGAGGCGGCCGGCTTCCCCGACCGCGGCCGCGAGCAGGGCCGGGTAGTCGCCGGTATCCAGGATCAAGTCGGTGCCGAGGGTGCTGATCGGGCGTTCGTGCGGCATTTCCGCCTTGGTGAGCAGGTTCCGCTCGCGCAGCGCGATCGGGTCGATGCCGAGCCGGGTGGCGGCCACGTCGAGGAGGTGCTCGCGCGCCGCCGTGCCCTCGAACCGGCCGGGTGCCCGGTAGGTGCCGCACGGCGTCTTGTTGGTCAGCACCACCCGCACCCGCCCCCGGTAGGCGGGCACGCGGTAGGGGCCGGGGAGCATGGCGACGGTGAGTTCGGGGACCGCGACGCCGTGGGTGCGGCAGTAGGCGCCGTTGTCGTGGACGATGTTGTCGGTCAGGCCCAGGATCCGGCCGTCGGCGTCGAAGGCGGCCGCGACGCGGTGGTGCTGCTCGCGGGAGTGGTTCACCGCCATCAGGTGCTCGGCCCGGTCCTCGGCCCACTTGACCGGGCGGGCCGTCTGCATGGCCAGCCAGGGGATGAGGAAATCCTCGGGGTAGAACTCGCCGCGGACCCCGAAACCGCCGCCCGCGTCGATCGCGTGCACGCGGATCAGCGTCTCGTCCACGCCGAGCATGCCCGCGAGCAGGTCGCGGTTCCACACCGGGACCTTGGTCATGCCGAAGATGGCCAGCTCGCCCCGGTCCGGGCCGGGCACGGCCAGCAGGCAGCGCGGCTCGAGCGGCACGCCGCTGTGCCGGCCGATGGCGAGCTCGATCCGGACGGCGTGCGCGGCGGCGGCGAAGGCCGCGTCGGTGTCGCCGTAGCCGCGGGTGAGCTCGGCGGCCGTGTCGCCGCTGCTGGTGGCGTCGAGGGCCGCGGGTTGCTCCGCGATGTCGATCTGCACCAGCTCGGCGGCGTCCTCGCAGGCGTACGGGTCCTCGCCGACCACGACGGCGAGCGGCTCGCCCACGTACCGGACGGTGTTGCGGGCCAGAACGGGCTGCAGGAAGTCGCGCAGGTCGGTGCCGGCGATGGCGAGCCGCACCGGGATGACCAGGCCTGCCGGGAGGTCTTCGGCCGTGACGACCTCGGTGACGCCGGGGGCCTTTCTCGCTGCCGTGACGTCTACCCCGCGGACCTGGCCATACGCCGACGGGGACCGGACGATCCGGGCCCACAGCTGGCCGGGGGCGCTGATGTCGTCGCCGAACCGGCCGCGGCCGCGCAGCAGCCGGGGGTCTTCGTGGCGCGGCAGCCGGGCGCCGATCACCGTCATAGTTTCTGCCTGGCGTGCGTCTGCCTGGCTTGCGCCGTCGCCCGGACCGCCTCGACGATGCCCTGGTAGCCGGTGCAGCGGCACAGGTTGGCGGCGACGAGCTCGCGGGCTTGTTCCTCGGTGAGCGGCCCGGCACCTTCGGCGCCTTCGGCCAGGTACGCCTCGGCGAGCATGAGGAAGCCGGGGGTGCAGAACCCGCACTGCAGCGCGTGGTGATCGCTGAACGCCTGCTGCAGGTCCGATAGCTGCTCGCCGTCGGCCAGCCCTTCCACCGTGCGCACCTCGGCCCCGTCGGCCTGCACCCCGAACACCAGGCAGGCGCGGACCGGAGCGCCGTCCAGGATGACGGTGCACGCCCCGCAGATGCCGTGCTCGCAGCCGAGGTGGGTGCCGGTGTAGCCGAGGTCCTGGCGGAGCATGTCGGCCAGCGTCCGGCGGGCCTCGACGACCAGTTCGTGCTCGCGGCCGTTCACGGTGAGGCGGATCTGGTGCATGTCCTTCATGCGGTCGCTCCGGTTCGGCTGAGGGCAGCGCTCACTTCGTGCGGCAGCACCGGGATGTGGTCGAAGCGCACGTCCGTGTCGGACAGCGCGTCGTTGATGGCGCCCAGGACGGCGGCCGGGGCGCCGATCGTGCCGCCCTCCCCCATCCCCTTCGCGCCGGTCTCGCTGAACCGGGAGGGCGTCTGCAGGTGGACGATGTCCACCGCGCATATTTCCGCCGCGGTGGGCGCCAGGTAGTCCATCAAGGTGGCGCTGACCGGCTGGCCTTCCGGGTCGAAGCGGACCCGCTCGAGCAGCGCGGCCGCCGCGCCCTGGGCGACGCCGCCGCGCACCTGCCCGTCGACCACCACCGGGTTGATGACCACCCCGCAGTCCTCGACCACCAGGTACCGGTGCAGGCGGATCGCGCCGGTACCCGGGTCGATCACCACCATGGCCGCGTGGCAGGCGTTGGAGAAGGTGCCGGGCGGGTCGAAGCTGGCCCTGGCCTCCAGGCCGTAGCGGAGGTCCTCGGCCAGCCGGTGAGCCTGGAAGTGAACCAGCCTGGCCAGCTCGGGGATGCCGATGGCGGCGCTGTCGTCGCCGCGGATCCGGGCCCTGCCGCCGGCCAGCTCGATGTCGGCCGGGCTGGCCTCGAGCAGGCTCAGCGGCCACCTTTCTCAGCTGGGCGGCCACGATGTCCGCGGCGCGGCCGGCCGCGCCGCCGCCGATCACCACCGAGCGGCTGCCCCAGGTGCCCCAGCCGTAGGAGGCCAGGTCGGTGTCGCCCTGGCGCAGCCTGACCTGGTCGGGATGGATGCCGAGGCGGTCGGCGACGATCTGCGCGAACGTCGTCTCGTGCCCCTGGCCGTGCCCGCAGGTCCCGGTGGTGACGATGACCTCGCCGGTCGGGTCCATCCGGACCAGCGCGGTGTCGTAGCCGGGGGTCATCCGCATCCGGCGCTGGGACATCGTCGGGGTGCCGTAGGCGGTGCGCTCGGAGAAGCACGCGTAGCCGATGCCCGCGCGCTGCCCGGCCTGGCGGAACCCGGTCCCTTTCGCTCAGCCACGCCTTCCGGCGCACATGCTCTTCGGCCAGGTCGAGGGACTCGCGGTAGCTGCCCTCGTCGTAGGTGATCTGGTTGACGCCGGTGTAGGGGAACTCGTCCTGGCCGATCAGGTTGACCCGGCGCACCTGCAGCGGGTCGAGGCGCAGCACGGCCGCCGCCTTCTCCATCAGCCGCTCCATGACCAGCACGATCTGCGGCCGCGACACGCCCCGGTACGGCGCGGCCGGGGCCTTGTTGGTGGCGATGGCGCGGCCCCGGGCCCGGTACGCGGGCACCTTGTACACGCCGGGCAGTTCGGTGGCGGCCATCAGCGGCTCGACCGCGCAGGTAAACGGGAACGCCGAGTAGGCCCCGGTGTCGCAGGCGATCTCCGCGTCCAGGCCCAGGATCCGGCCGCGGGAGTCGAAGGCGGCCCGGACCTGGTAGCGCTGCTCGTGGCCGTGGAAGGCGGCGGTCAGGTTCTCCTGCCGGTCCTCGGTCCAGCGCACCGGCCGGCGCAGCCGCAGCGCGGCCGCCGCCACGGCCACCTCCTCCCGGCCCACCACGCATTTCAGCCCGAACCCGCCGCCGACGTCCGGGGCGATCACCCGGATAGCGCGCTCCGGGAGGTTCAGCGCCTGGGCGACCCCCGAACGGACCTGGTGCGGAACCTGGGTGGAGACGTGCATGACCAACTGGTCGTCGCGGTCATCCCATTCGGCCAGGCAGGCCCGTCCCTCCAGCGGCAGGGCGGCGACCCGGGCGCTGCGGAAGGTGGCGCTGACGCATGTCTTCCGCCGCGGCGAAAATCTGCGGGAGCCGGTCGTCGTCGAACATCAGCAGGTCGACCAGGCAGTTACCGCGGTCGTGCAGCCGGGGGGCGCCGGCGGCGCTGGCGGTTTCCATGCTCATCACGACGGGCTGCGGGTCCCAGTCCACCTCGACCAGTTCGGCCGCGTCCTCGGCGCGGTAGGCGTCGTCGGCGACGACGATCGCCACCGGCTCGCCGACGAACCGGACCCGGTCGCCGGCCAGGATGGGCATCGAGGTGGGGACGAACTCGTCCCGCTCGAGCAGCGCGAGCAGGTACGGATGCCCGAGGTTTTCCGCGGTGAACAGGCGCTCCACGCCCGGAGCCTGGCTGGCGGCAGTGACGTCGATCTTGCTGACCACGGCGTGAGCGTGCGGGCTGCGGACGAACGCGGCATGCAGCATCCCCGGGCGGGTGAGATCACCGGTGAACCGGCTCCGGCCCATCAGCATCCGGCGGTCTTCCTTGCGGGGCACGGCGGTGCCGACCCAGCGGCCGTCGAAGCCCGCGGCCGGGGCGCCCCGGGGGCTCACCCGCGTTCCCCGCCGGGTTGGCTAGCCTCGCCGGGTTGGCTAGCCTCGGCGAGCCGGTTCGCCTCGGCGAGCGCGCGGGAGACCAGGGTGGTGGCCAGCCTGCGCCGGAACCCGGCGTCGCCGTGCCCGTCCTCGGGCGGGTCGATCTGCCCGGCGGCGTGCTCCCCCATGGCCTGCCAGGTTTGCGCGGTGGCAGGCTGGCCGCCCAGCGGGCCCGCGTCCACCTCGACCGGCAGCGGGCCGACACCGCCCAGGACCACGCGGCCCCGGCGGCAGACGCCGTCCGCGATGTCCGCGGATACGGCGGCCGCGACCACCGCGAAGTCGCCCTGCCGCTGGGCGAACTCGGTGAGCACCGCCTGCGGCGCGGGCGCCGGGAACCAGAGCTCGGTGATCATCTCGTCGGGTTCGGCCGCGGTGCTGTAGTACCCCTCGAAGAAATCGGCGGCCGGGACGGTCCGCTGCCCGTCCGGCCCGGTGAGCACCACCCGGGCGTCCAGGAGGACGGCCAGCAGGCACCACTCCGAGGCCGGGTCGGCGTGCGCGATGCTGCCGCCGAACGTGCCCCGGCTGCGGATCGGGTAGTGGCCGATCCACCGGGCCGACCGGGGCAGCACGCCGAAGTCGCACAGGACGGCCGGGTCGCGGCTGATCTCGACCGCGCGATGAGTGGTGAGCGCGCCGATGCGCAGCCCGTCCGTGGCGTCGGCTCGCAGGTAACTCAGGCCCCCGATCCGGGAGACGTCCACCAGCGCGGCGGGCCGGGCCAGCCGGAAGTTCATCATCGGGACCAGGCTCAGGCCCCCGGCCAGGATCTTCGCCTCATCGCCCAGTTCGGTGAGCAGCGCGACCGCCTCGGCCACGCTGTGCGCGCGATGGTAGGCGAACGGCGCTGGCTTCACCAGGCTCCTCCGGGTCGGCCGAGTCCCGGACCGGTCCCGTCGAGGCTCGGTTTATTTGGTATACCATATTTCAGGCGTTTCGGAAGCCTCGCGTTTCGGGAGCCCCCGCGTTTCGGGAGCACTGTGGTCCGTGAGTCCCCGCCTGGAGAGAGCCTGAGCATGCCGCATCCTCATCTGGCCGTCGAGACCAGCTCGGCTGGCTACCGCTGGCTGCGCCTTTCCCGGCCGGAGCGGCGCAACGCGCTCGACGTGGGCCTGCTGCGTGCCGTGACGGACTCGCTGGCCGCCGAACCCGAGGTACCGGTCCTGCTGGGCAGCGCCGATCCGCGGGTGTTCTGCTCCGGGGCCGACCTGACCATTACCGATGCCGAACGGGCTGCCGTCTCCGACCTGGTCTACGACTGCTGCGAGACCATCGTGACCAGGCCCGGGCCGGTGATTGCCGTGCTGACCGGGCCAGCGGTGGGTGGCGGCGCGCAACTGGCCGCCGCCTGCGACCTGCGGATCGCCGGACCCGCCGCGCGGCTGCGCTGGACCGGCCCGCCCGGCGTCAATCTCACGGTGGGCGCCTGGCTGCTGCCCAACCTGGTCGGCCGGGCCACGGCCATGGACCTGGTGCTGACCGGCCGCTGGCTGGAGGCGCCGGAGGCGCTGGCGCTCGGGCTGGTCAACCAGGTGTGCGGCGACCCGGAACGGGTGGCGGAGGGGATCGCCGCCGACCTGGCCGGGCGGGGCACCGGGGCCGGGGAATCCGGGATCAAGGCGGTGATGGCGGCGGGCGGGCTGCTCGACCGGCTGCGGGCTGAACGGTCGGCTAACCGTTCGGCCTGGACCCGCGCGATGTCGGCTCCCCCGGCTTCATGAACGCCTATCAGGACTGGAGCCTGGCCGGCTGGCGGACGCATCTGCCCGGAGTGGCCGATGTGCCGGCCTACGTCACTGGGCTTGGGCGACGAGAGCCTTCCCGCGCTGGCGGCCGCGTCCGCCAGCCGCGTGCCGGACCGGGTCGCGGTCACCGTGGACGGCGAGGCAGTCACCCACGCCGAGCTTGACGACGCTGCCGGCCGGGTGGCGGCATGGCTGGCCAGACGGGTGAAACCCGGCGACCGGGTACTGCTCGCGGCCGGCTCCAGCATCGGCTTCGTGCGCTGCTATCTGGGCGCCCTGCGGGCCGGGGCCGTGGTTGTCCTGGCTAACCCGGGCTACACCGCCGCCGAACTCGGGCACCTGCTCGCCGACTCCGGCGCGGTGCTGGCCTTCGCCGACCGCGAACCCGCGCGGCTGCTGGCCGGCCTTGGGCACAGTCCCGCGCTGGCGACGGCGGACGTCCGGGAACTGCCCGGACAGGCGAGCCCGGCTACCGGGATCGCGGTCCGGCCGTACGACACGGCGCTGCTCGCGTACACCTCGGGCACCACCGGCAGGCCCAAGGGGGTGCCGCTGACCCACCGCCAGCTAACGGTCTCGATCCGCGCGGCGATGGCGGCCTGGCAGTGGCACGCCGATGACGTGCTGGTACACGCGCTGCCGCTTTATCACCAGCACGGCCTGGGCGGGCTGAACGCCGCGCTGATCTGCGGCGGCACCGTGCACATCCGGTCGAAGTTCTCGGCGGCCGACCTGGTGCACGCGGCCGGCGACACCCGGGCCAGCGTGCTGTTCGCGGTGCCGACCATCTACCAGGCGCTGCTCGGATCCCCGGCCTCGCTGGCCGGCAGGCTGCGGGATCTGCGCCTGGCCGTCTGCGGCTCGGCTCCGCTGAGCCCGGCGCTGGCCGCCCGGCTGCCGGCCGTGCTCGGGCAGCTGCCGCTGGTCAGGTACGGCACGACGGAGAGCGGGCTGGACGTCTCCAACCCGGTCGCGGAACCGCGCGGGGATACGATCGGGGTGCCGCTGCCCGGTGTGCTGGCCAGGATCCGGGCTGCGGATGGCTTGGCGGATCCTGGCGCGGACGGCGAGATCCAGCTGCGCGGGCCGCACGTCTTCGCGGGTTACTGGAACGACCCGGCCGCCACCGAGGCCGCCTTCACCCCGGACGGCTGGTTCCGCACCGGCGACATCGGGTCCGTGGAGCCGGACACCGGGCACCTGGTGATCCGCGGCCGGACCAAGGAGATGATCATCTCCGGCGGCATGAACGTGTACCCGCGCGAGGTGGAGATCGCCCTGGAGGGCCATCCGTCGGTGGCGGAGGCCGCGGCGGCCGGGCTCGCCGACGAGCGATGGGGCGAGCGGGTGACCGCCTGGGTGGTGCTGCGGGACGGGCACGAGTTCGATGAGGCCGCTCTCATCGCGCACGCCCGGACGCTGCTGGCCGGGTATAAGTGCCCCAAGCGGGTATTCCGGCTGGCCGAGCTGCCCCGTAATCAGCTTGGCAAGATCGTCCGCAGCGCATTGACCTGAGCCGCGGTCCGCGCCGACGCCAGCGCCGCGGCCCGGCGCCATCGGCGGCCGGGGCCTAGATGTCGCGGGGTGAGTTCTGCGCAACGCCGTACTTGGCCGCGACTGGATTCCATACCTGCACGAAGGCCTGCTTGGCGGCGTCAGCCCGCTGGCTGGCACTGTACGCGGCGAGGTAGGCGCTGGACTGGCTGGACGGCGTGCACCCGCCGGACAGCTGCTGCTGCGCCCAGGTCAGGTAGTCCCGGTCGGCCGTCAGCGAGCTGCCCAGCGCGGCGACCAGCTCGGACTTCAGCTGCGCGCCGTCCGGGAGGGCCGAGGTCGGCAGGGTCGATGCCCGGCCGTACTCGCTGGCCCGCTGGTTCACCACGGTCTGCAGCTGGCTGACCGCGCCGGACAGGTTCGCGCACGCACCGACCTGGTTGACGGCCTGGTGCAGCGCCGTCCGGGTGGCGGCGCTCGACGTCAGCAGCGTGCTCAGGGCCGCAGCCTGCTGGGCAGCCAGGGCCGACGCCGGCGCCGTGGCCGCCCCCGACGCCGATGACGCCCCTGGTGGCGATGCGGTTGATGCCGACGGCGATCGAGAGGACGCGGCCGGTGACGACGCGGCCGGGCCCGACTGCTTCGACAGGGCGAAGCCAGATGCGGCCGCGACGATCACGGCGACCACCGCTGCGGCTGCCAGCACGGGCCGCAGGGCGCGACGGCGCGGCGCGGACGGTTCAGGATCGGAACGGCCGGGATGGGGGCCGCCAGGATCGAGCCCGGCCGGATCGAGCCCAGCCGGATCGAGCCCAGCCGGATCGAGCCCAGCCAGATCGAGCCCAGCAGAGCCCAGCCAGATCGCCCGCCGCACCTAGGCCCACGGGGACGGACGTGCGGGCCCACGGCGCGCGGCGGGCCCGCCAGGCCTCAGGCCTAGCGCCGCGCGCAGTTCCTCGGCAAACCGGCTGCAGCTCGTATAGCGGCCGGCCGGGTCCTTCGCCAGCCCGGTGGCCAGTACCGAGTTCACGGCCGCGGGCAGATCGGCGCGCCGCGCGGTCGCGGCCGGCGGTGACGCGTAGAGCTGTGCGTACATGAGGGTCAGGCCCTGGTCAGGCCCGAATGGCGGCGTGCCGCACAGCAGCTCGAATGCGGTGCAGGCCAGCGAGTAGAGGTCGGCCCGGCCGTCGAGGGCGCGGCCCTCGATTTGCTCGGGCGAGAGGTAATGGAGGGTGTCGCCTATCTGATGCGCCGCGCTGACACGGCCAGGCCAGAAGGCCTGGCCGATCCCGAAGTCGGAGAGGTAGGCGTGGTCGGGCTCCTGGCCGCCAGCCTGCCCGGGCGGGTGCCCGGCGGCCGGGTCGCCGGCGTCGAGGAGGATGTTGGCGGGCTTGACGTCGCGGTGGATCAAGCCGCGCGCGTGCGCGGCATCGAGGGCCGACGCGATCTGGGCGATGATGCGCCAGGCGTAGCCGGGCGGAAGCGGCCCGAGCCGGCTGAGCAGCGACCGCGCGTCCCCGCCGCGGGCGTAGCGCATGGCGACGTACACGGTCCCGTCCGCTTCGCCCGCCTCGAAGACGGGCAGGATGTGCGGATGGTCCACCGCGACGGCGGCCTGGGATTCGCGGATCATCCTGGTCCGGACGGCCGCGTCGCGGTCCGGGTCCGGCGCCAGCACCTTGACCGCCACCTGGCGGCGCAGCCGCTTGTCGTAGGCGAGGTATACGGCCGCCGTGCTGCCCTGCCCGACCTGCCGGTCCAGCCGGTAGCCGGCGATCTTGCCCGGCGGTCCCCAGCCCGGCGATCCCGAGCCCAGCTGGGCTGGGCCGGGCAGGCCGGAGTCCGCCGCGCCGTTCATGTCATCACCGCAAGGCCGGGCGTGATCAGCGATCGGCCTGGTCTGGCC
The DNA here is from genome assembly GCA_963800415.1 of uncultured Actinomycetes bacterium. Taxonomy (GTDB): domain Bacteria; phylum Actinomycetota; class Actinomycetes; order Streptosporangiales; family Streptosporangiaceae; genus Palsa-504. The sequence continues at coordinate 1,159 of CAWDBS010000080.1, read as the reverse complement.
GGGCCTCGTAGGCCGGTCAGGCACCTGAGCCGATGGTGATTTCGCCAGTGGTGATTGCGGCAGTGCAGCTCACGAACCTCCGCTCGCAATGCGGTGGGGCGCGCAACGGCAACGTGACCATGCGGGCCTACGAGGGCGGTAGCCGCTCCCTGTGCCACGATAATGACATTTCACCTGGCCTGTCCGGACAACGGCAATCAGGCCCGCTCCCGGCTGAGCGCCCACGGGGGACAAACTGGATCTTCCGCCTGGTTGATATTTGGTATACCATCCAGCTCACCGAGGGCGCGGGACCGCGCCGTGCGACGTAAAACCCCGCGGCCAGCGCGGGAACAGGCCGACTGGGTGTGATGCTGTAGCGAGACGAAGGGGTTGCGGTGGATCTGCGGCTAGACGGCAAGGTCGCCTTGGTCACGGGCGCCAGCAAGGGCATCGGCCGATGCGTGGCCGAGTTCCTCGCCCGCGAGGGCTGCGACGTGGTCATCACCGCCCGGACCGCCGACCCGCTGGAAGCCGCCGCGGAGAAGATCGCCGTCGACACCGGCCGGGCGGTGCTCCCGCTGGCCGGGGACATGAGCGTGACCGAGGAGGTCCAGCGCTGCGTCGACGCTACCCTCGAGCGGTTCGGCACGATCGACATCCTGGTCACCTGCGCGGGCAGCTCACCCGGTGGCCTGCTCGAGGACCTGACCGAAGAGCAGTGGATGGCGAGCCTCAACCTGAAGTTCATGGGCTACGTCCGCTCGGTGCGCGCGGTCATCCCGCACATGCGCCAGCGGGGCGAGGGCGCGATCGTGCTCGTCGTCGGTAACGACGGCCTCAAGCCCAGCTACTGGGAGATGACGGCCGGCGTGGCCAACGCCGCGGACATCAACTTCGCCTCCTCGGTCGCCGAGCAGTACGGGCGGTACGGAGTGCGGATCAACACGGTCAACCCCGGCCCGGTGAACACCGACCGGTGGGACACGCTGGAGAAGGCCTTCGCCCGTGACAAGGGCGTGAGCCAGGAGCGCGCGCGAGAGTTGGCCGAGCAGTCCATCCCGTTCGGCCGCATCTGCGAGCCGGAAGAAGTCGCGGCGCTGGTGACGTTCCTCGCCTCGCCGCTGGCCAGCTTCATCAATGGCGCCCACATACCGGTCGATGGGGCGCAGCGCAAAGC
>CAWDBS010000079.1:0-29584 GCA_963800415.1 uncultured Actinomycetes bacterium | reverse complement strand
CGAGCGCGGCGATAGCCAGAGCCTTACTCGGCCGAATAGCCACTGGGCTGAACTTCATGGTGGTGCCCTCCCTCTCTCCAGGCGCCGGGGCCGAGAGCCCGTCAGCGCCTGACCTGACTGTCTGGGCCCAACGGTCAGCCGCCGCCCGGCGAGAGCAACACACATGAAGGCGCACAGGACAGCCCACAGAAGATCACCGCGCAGGTCAGCGGCCGCAAACCAGGCGCAGCGCGCTTTCCTCCCCGAAGCCGGGCACCGTCCCGGCCGGGGCGGGATGGGGTGTGGCTGAGGACCGTGACCCCGGCCCCGGACGGCCGCCTCTTAGTGAGGAGCCGTTTTGTAAACGGCCGGGCTGGCCGGACTCGAGGGTCCGCTGACTTGAACAGCCACAGGCGGTGGACGCCCAGGCCCTTAGTTCGGCACGTATTTGGCACGCGCGAGCGCAGAGAGGGTCCCTGCTGAGTTCATGACATCCAGGACCACAACAGTGATCCGAGTATGGGAACACGAAGACCCCGTGGCCACCGCTGAGTGAATCGCCGCGACGGTATGGCATGCCAACACCTGACCACGCGCGCTTGAGATACCCCTGTGGCGTGGGATCATCGACCTTGGCTATTCACACCATCGAGCAAGACGACAACGGAATCCAGCCTGATGAAGTGATAACGGTCCGTTATCCGGTGGCTGTGCCGGGTCGGCTGTGGCCGCTGGGTACTGCTGGCGTTGCGGACCGGTATGGCGAGATGATGCCAGATGGAGGGGGTGTTGGCGTGGATAAGGAAGACAGTGAGTTCCCGAGCCTGGCGGACACGATCGCTGCAGTGCGCCGTGACCTGAGCGCGGCACAGACGGCCGGCCTGGGGCAGGCGGTTCAGTTCCGGACCGGGCCGGTGGAGCTGGAGTTGGAGGTCGCGGTGACCCACACCCGTGGCGGGGAGGGCGGGGTGCAGATCTGGGTGCTGACGCTGGGCGGCAAGCTCGAGCGGGAGCGTGCTAACACGCAGCGGATCAAGGTGACGCTGCACCCGGTGGACCGGTTCACCGGCCAGGACGCGCAGATCGGCGACATCAGCCAGAGGCAGGAGCCGACCGGGCCGCCGCCGTAGCGTGAGCGGTGACGGTATCTGGGGACGGCGTGCGGCTGGCGTGGCGCGGGAGGCGGCGTGGGGGTTGACCGGTACCGGGTCTGTGAGCTGTACGCCGCCAGCCCAGACGTCGAGGGCTCGGGCTCGGGGTACCGGCTGGGTGATCGGCTGGTGCTGACCGCCCGGCACGTGATCGCCCCGGCGGTGGCTGGGCCGGGCGGGCGGGTGCTGGTCCGCCCGGTCGGAGAGGCCGAATGGCTGCCTGCTCGGGTGGAGTGGGAGAACACCGACGCCGACGCCGCGCTGATCAGGGTCGAGGACGAGCGCTGGCGAGCACCAGCAGGGGAGTCGGTGCTGCGCTGGGGGGAGCTGGCGGGCAGTGATCCGGTGCCGTGCGCGGCGGTGGGGTTCCCGTGGGCGTCGGTGCGGCCGGATCGGATGCGGGATACCGCGCACGTGTACGGGCAGCTGGCCCCGCTGGGCCAGCTGAAGCAGGGTCGGCTGGACCTGGACGTGGCCTCGGCGTCACCGTCGGCCCGGGAGGGCGGCTCGCCGTGGGCCGGGATGTCCGGCGCCGGGGTGATCGCCGACAGCCATCTGGTGGCCGTGGTCACCGTCGATCCAGCCCGCTACCAGGGCCGCTCGTCGCCGTGCCGGTCCGGCGGCTGCTCGGCGATGAGGGTTTCCGGGCCCGGCTCGCCGCCCATGGGGTGCGGGCCGAGGCGGGCCCGGTCGGGACCGGCTGGTATCTGCGGCTGCCCGGCGGGCAGACGGTCAGCCTGGCCCCGGCCTACGAGCCGGTCAGCCGCCGGTTCCGCCCGGCGCCGTCCACGCTGCTGCGTCCCGAGCACGGGCTGGTGCCGTTCCTGGGCCGCCAGCCGGTGCTGGATCAGATCAGCGGCTGGTGCCAGGGCCTGCTCGGCACCCCGGTGCTGCTGGTACTCGGCGGCGGCGGGTCGGGCAAGACCCGGCTAGGCCGGGAAGCATGCGTACAGATGCTTGTGGCCGGGTGGGACGCCGGCATCGCCGATGAGCAGCGCCGCGACGGCGCCGCCGTGGACCGGCTACAGCGGTCGACGCTGCTGGTGATCGATGACGCCGACCTGCGCACCGGCCTGATCTCCGCCCTGGTCGAGTACCTGCGGTGGGACAGCGCCGGACCGCCGGTCGGGCTGCTGCTGCTGGCGCGAGCCGCGGGAGCCTGGTGGGACCGACTGGTCCGCCAGCAGGGCCTTGACGATGCCTACACAGTCGTGGACCTGGACCGCCATCCCGTCCCGCTGGCTGACCGGGCGGAACACTTCGGTCGCGCGAGCATCGCGTTCGCCGCCTACGGCGGGCGTGGGGCACAGCCGGCCATCCCGCCGGCTGCCGAGCTGGATGACCCGGCATACGCCGAACCGCTGCTGATCCACATCGCCGCGCTGCTGCGCACAGCGGACATATCCGCGACCCCAGTGCAGGGCGCGAGCGCGGATCCCGCCCGGGTCGAAGAACCCGCCGCAGATCAGGGCCCGTCGGCCAGGCAACGGCTGCTGCAGGCGCTGCGCGAGCGGGAACGGACTCGCTGGTGCCAGCTTGGTTCACATCTGTCCTTCAACCCAGACCTTCCCCTAGTCGACCAGGTGGTCGCGCTGGCGACGCTGACCGCCGCAGGTGACCAGCCGTGCGCCACCTCGCTACTGGCGGCGCTGCCAAACCAGGCCGAAGTCACCCGGATCGGGGCCGAGGCGCTAATGGTGTGGGCGCACCGGCTGTATCCAGGGCCTGGCTACTGGAACCCGCTGCGACCGGACCTGCTCGCCGAGCAGCACCTGGCTGACACCGCACAACTGGCCATCCTCGTCACCGCCGCCACCGGGCTCGCCGACGGACAGCCCTGGGAAGCTGGGCTGTTCACCCAGCTGCTTGCCGAGCTGACCCGGGGCACCCCGAACCAGCCCGCCATCCGGGCTGTGCTCGGCGAGCTGCTCGCCGCGGCACTTCCCCGGATCGTCCACCTGGCGGTCACCGCCGGGCACGCCGACCTGGCCGATCTGGCCAGCCTCGCGCTTCAACTCACGCCCCAGCCGAGCCTAGCCGCAGCGCTCGCCGATCAGATGCCCCAATACAGCGTGCAGCTCGCCGCGCTTGCCGCCACTCTTGCCAGCCAGCAAGTCAACCAGTACCGGACGGGCACGATCGATGGACAGCCGGACGCCGCCCGGCTCCTGGCCCGGGCGCTGCACAACCTGTCGGTCCGGCTGGCCGACCTGGGCCGCCGCGAGGAGGCGCTGGCCGCCGGCGAGGAAGCCGCCGGCATCTACCGGGAGCTGGCCGCGGCCCGTCCGGACGCTCTGCGGCCCGACCTGGCCCGGGCGCTGCGCAACCTGTCGGTCCGGCTGGCCGACCTGGGCCGCCGCGAGGAGGCGCTGGCCGCCGGCGAGGAAGCCGTCACCATCCGCCGGGAGCTGGCCGCGGCCCGTCCGGACGCGTTCCGGCCCGACCTGGCCAATTCGCTGCACAACCTGGCGAACCGGCTGGCCGACCTGGGCCGCCGCGAGGAGGCGCTGGCCGCCGGCGAGGAAGCCGCCGGCATCTACCGGGAGCTGGCCGCGGCCCGTCCGGACGCTCTGCGGCCCGACCTGGCCCGGGCGCTGCACAACCTGTCGGTCCGGCTGGCCGACCTGGGCCGCCGCGAGGAGGCGCTGGCTGCCGGCGAGGAAGCCGCCGGCATCTACCGGGAGCTGGCCGCGGCCCGTCCGGACGCTCTGCGGCCCGACCTGGCCCGGGCGCTGCGCAACCTGTCGGTCCGGCTGGCCGACCTGGGCCGCCGCGAGGAGGCGCTGGCCGCCGGCGAGGAAGCCGTCACCATCCGCCGGGAGCTGGCCGCGGCCCGTCCGGACGCGTTCCGGCCCGACCTGGCCAATTCGCTGCACAACCTGGCGAACCGGCTGGCCGACCTGGGCCGCCGCGAGGAGGCGCTGGCCGCCGGCGAGGAAGCCGCCGGCATCTACCGGGAGCTGGCCGCGGCCCGTCCGGACGCTCTGCGGCCCGACCTGGCCCGGGCGCTGCACAACCTGTCGGTCCGGCTGGCCGACCTGGGCCGCCGCGAGGAGGCGCTGGCTGCCGGCGAGGAAGCCGCCGGCATCTACCGGGAGCTGGCCGCGGCCCGTCCGGACGCTCTGCGGCCCGACCTGGCCCGGGCGCTGCGCAACCTGTCGGTCCGGCTGGCCGACCTGGGCCGCCGCGAGGAGGCGCTGGCCGCCGGCGAGGAAGCCGTCACCATCCGCCGGGAGCTGGCCGCGGCCCGTCCGGACGCGTTCCGGCCCGACCTGGCCAATTCGCTGCACAACCTGGCGAACCGGCTGGCCGACCTGGGCCGCCGCGAGGAGGCGCTGGCCGCCGGCGAGGAAGCCGCCGGCATCTACCGGGAGCTAGCAGGCAGGTGGCCCAACGTTTACCAGCACGAGCTGGAAAGGTCGTTGCGAATTGCTGCCCGGCTTGAGCGCGCCGAAGACTATAGGGACGCATCCCCGCGGGAGCCTAAGACGTGATAACGGTCCGTTATCACTTGCTCAGGCAATAGCTTTCGTTTCCCCCGACGCGCTGATTCAGGCTGGCCTGGGCTAGCGGATTCCAGCGTATTAACTGGTCAGAGGACATACCAAGGGCGATTAGACCAGTCGTTGATCCATGGTAAGGAGAAGGTCTACGGTTCGATTCCGTAACGGGGCTCCAGCTCAGAGAAATAATTCGAACATTTCAAACTGCCCATGGGGGCCATTCCGGGGGCCAAGTTCCAGCCACACAGAGCCACGCGGAGCATCGGCCTGCCTCCGATGTCCTGTCTCATCCAATCTGAGTTAGGCGTCGTGGAGCTGTGTCATTAGCTCGTTGGTCCCACTGACCTGAGTCATCGGCGCGACGTGCCCCGGTGTGAACGCACCGTCGGTGAGGGCGGCCACGGCACGACGAGAGCGGCGGACGCAATCACCGTCGAGCACGCGGAAGCATCGCGTTACTCAGATCGGCGGGACGATCCGGTCCCGGCGAACCGTCCCATCAACATGAACGACGCTGGTGTATCGAGCGTCGATGACTCAGGTGTCTTGAGGCAGGACATCCGATCCGCAGAGCTATGCGGTCTGGATCGCTCTGTGACGGACCTGCTCGACCGCCCTGAGGATCATCGGCGTGGCGCGCTGGATTGACCGGCTCACCAGGTGCCCTGGGCGGTAGCGGTGATGGATCTCAGCAAGCCGCTGCTCGACCGGCACGGGCTCGCCGTCTGGGCTGGTGGTCATGTCGCAGTAGGTCAGCACGCTGGAAAGCGCGTGCGGCGCAGGCTTGAACTCGCGGCTCAGGACGTCGGCGAGTCCGCATTCCTCGGCTTCGATGATGGCGCAGGAGTGGTGGGCGACCAGTCGGCACAGCATGGCATCGGCGTGCTGGGCGTCGCGCAGGTACCGGGCGCCATCGAGTTGGTGCAGGTCGGTGGTGGCGAGGCCGGGGGCGTAGCCGATCAGCTCCGCCACCGCGGCCAGCTTACGCGCCGGCGCGTGCGCCTCCACCCGGTCCCACGCGCACAGCACCCCGGTCAGCTCCGCATCCGAGGCCCCCGCGAAACAGTCATCTGGGCCTACCGCGACGTCCGCGGCCAGGGCCAGCTCCGGGCAGGCCGGCATCACATCCAGCGCCATCCCGGCGCCGAACGCCGCCGCCCGGCTGCACGACTCCCCGGCCGGCACCCGCGCCGACCCGGGCTGGCCCGGACCCCGGCGCACCGCCGCCGCCGCGATCAGCCCAAGCGACCCGCCCAGCCGCGCCATCTCCGCCACTGTCCCGGCCTCCACCGCCGCCTGCGCCTCGGCGGTCTCCCGGACCTCGGCGAGCTCCCCGGCGGTCAGCTCGTCCTCACCGGGCGGCGGCGCGCAATCCTCCGGATCCAGCCACTCCTCCGGGCCGAACAGCTCATCCAGGTCGAACGGTTCATCCGCCGCTGGCACCGGATCCGGCGCCGGGGCACGCCGGGCGGGATCATCGTCCCACCCGGAAGGCTCCTGAGCTGACGGCGTTGCCACGGATCCTCCCCTTTCGAGATCCTTCCAAACGGAAGCTATTAATCGAAATCATAGTCGAGTAAATTCGAAAATGCAAGCGGATAACGTGAAAACTAACGAACGGACATTGGAACAAGGGAGGTACCGGAGTGACGTTTTCTCAGCGACTTTCAGGTGAGCATCTTGTGCTCGAATAGCACCAGGACCAGGGCGGCGCGGGCGATCTGGCCGATCTTTCCGGGGCTGGCGGTGATGTGCTGGAGGGTCTGCCAGCGCTGGGTGAGCAGCGCGAAGCCGCGTTCTCCCATGCACCGCGTGGACCGGATCAGTGCATTCCGGGTGCCGGCGTTAATGTCCAGTTCCTTCATTCCCGCGGGCTTCTTCACCGGAGTGATGACGCCGTGACCTGCGCCTTCGTAGCCGCCGTCGGCCAGGGCCGGCATCTCCTCCACGAAAAGCCGCAGCTCCGCCAGGACGCTTTCCCGTGCCGCCGCGAGGTCATTCACGTTGCCCGGCAGCACGTCAGAAACCCACATCGGCTTGCCGTCCGGGTAGAACAGGGCCTGGATGTTCCCGCCGAAGTCCTTCTTCTTCCCCGGGTACCACAGGTCGATTTCCTTCCCTTTGCGGCTGAGGGTTTTCTCATGGCACCGGTCGGAGTCCACGATCTTGCCGTCCAGGATCACGTACGGAGTGCCCTCGGCCAGGGCGCGCTCGAGTGCCTCGCGCAGTTCCGGCGCCCGTTCTGCCAGCACGCCGATGATCTCGTCGAGGTACCGGTAGGCCGTCGCCTGCGACAGGCCGAAGCCCGCGCCGAGGCGGGGGATGCTGCCCTTGTCCCGGAACCACGCCAGCCCGAACACGGCCTGCCGGTAACAGCCCAGGCTGCGGGTCTTTTTCCTGGTCCCGATCGAACGGCGGCGGGCGGCGAGCAGACCGGAAACGAACCAGATCAGGTCCCTGGGGACGTCGAGCATGACACGATAAGAGGGCACGCGGAGCCTCCCGGGCCGGGTGGGTACTTTGGCGAGACCTCTTCTACCGGGGGCTCCGCGTCCTTCCCGGTGATGTCCGCCTATGTCCGCGTGTCTTCCTGGACGCCCTGTTATCGCCCGTCTGTCGGGTTCCCGCTACTGAGAAAACCTCAGTGAATCAGGCACGGCAGCAGAGGAACGGCCGGTAAGCGCCGAAGCGCCACCTCATCCGCTTAGGCGGACTAATTGTCCGCTTAGGCGGACTGGTCCATGGCGGCTTATGCGGACTGATCCAATGGCGGCGGAACATCGACCCGTCTGCTCAGCACGACCTTGCCCCGCGATTTCCGGTCAGCGATGGCGCGCAGAGCTCCCCGGGCATCAGCGAACGGATATGCCTCGACTGGGGGATCAGCCAGCGCTCCGGTCCGCCGCAATTCCATCAGCTGAGTCCACAGCTCAGCCACGATGGCCGGCCGCTGCTCGAAGAACTCGCGCGAGGCAACCCCCAGCACGCCGGTGTTGCCAAGCAGGAGCCGGTTGACTTTCACAACCGGAATCTCGCCGCCAGCAAACCCCAGCACGAGCAGCCGGCCCTCCGGCGCCAGCGAACGCAGGCTGTCGGTCATCCGATCGCTCCCGACCGGGTTGAGCACGATATCGACCGTCCGTTCCCCCAGCAGCTCGCGCACCGCGGCGAGCCAGCCGTCACTGAGCACCGCGTGGTCCGCGCCGCATCGCAACGCGAATTCCTTCTTCGCCTCGTCCCCGGCGACCGCGACCGTCCGCAGTCCGAGCGCCCGTCCCAGCTGGACGGCCGCGGTCCCGACGCCTCCCGCCGCGCCGTGGACCAGTAGCGTCTCACCTGCCTGCGCCCGTGCTCGCCTTACCAGCGCGAACAGGCTGGTCAGATAGTTGAGAGGAGCGGCCGCCCCCGCCTCGAAGCTCATCCCGCCCGGCAGCGGCAGGACCCGCTCGGCCGGGGCCCTGACGACCTCCTGCCAGCAGCCGTGCGACAGCAGCACCGCCACCCGCTGGCCCGAACGCAAATCCAGGCCAGGCGCGGCGGACCGGACCACCCCGGCCGCGTCCATGCCCGGCGTGTAAGGAAGAGGCACCCGCATCTGGTACGCCCCCCTGGTCTGCAGCAGGTCCGCGAAGGACACTCCGGCTGCAACCACGTCGATGATCACGCCGCCGTCGCCCCAGACTGCCGTCGGCTCTGCCGCTTCTACCCACTGCACGTCATCTGGGCCGGTGAAGTCCACGATCCTGTGAGCGAACATCATCCGGGAGCGCCATGGGAAGGAACCAGCAGATGGTTGGGTCCGTTCACCCGGGACCGCAGGTATCCGGTCGGCGTGACGCCCGTGAGTTCGCGGAACTCGTCGGCCAGATGCGGCTGGTCGGCATAGCCGTGCCGGGCGGCCATCGCGGCCCAGTCCGCCTGGGTCTGGCCGTCGAGATCCCGGACCAGCCGCTGCAGCCGCTGGATCCGGGCGAAGCGCTTCGGAGTGAGACCCATCTGCGCCGTGAATCGCCGGCGCAGGGTGCGAGGCAGCAACCCGAGCCAGTTGGACACCTCACCCACTCGCACCCCTCGGGACAGCGGCCCGGCGGCGGCGGTCACCGTCGGGTCCGGGCCGAGCACGCCAGTCATCTGCCGGAGCAGGAAGTCTTCCATCACACAAAGCGCATCCCCGGGGGTCGGCGCCGCCAGCAACTGTTCCCGCAGGCATGCACCCGAACGCCCGCACAAGGCCTCCAGCGGCACCAGGTCATCGCGCAGCAGGGCCAGGGGCGGCGCGAGGAAGCCGCGAGCGGCCCCCAGCGCGAAGGTCACGGACACGTGCGCATGCCCGTCTTCGAACTCGATCACCGACGCGCGGCCCGTCGGCCCGGCGACCATGGCGCCGGGCACCTGGTGAACCTGGCCGGCGTCGCTGAACGAACGGAACGCGTCCCGGTTCAGGTTGACCCACAGACTAGTGTCCGGCCCCGGCAAGATCTTCTCGACCGATGTCCGCAACTGCTCGCCCGCCCGGTACGTGATCGCAGTGACCAGCCCGTCGAGTGGGGGCGCGGGGCGGCGGACGACGACGGTCATGGTCAGCTGGCCCTAGAAACGATGTATCGGAGCTCGTGCCGGGCAGCCGGGCAGCGGGTGTCCCTTTTCGCCAAGACCCCGGCTGTCGCCGCCTGGCAGGATCAGAGCCGGCCGGATCAGAGCCGGCCGGATCAGCGTTGGTTGCTGGCTAGAGAACACGGAGGGCACCTTACCGATGGTAGAAGACCGGCCGAAATGGCGCACAGGGAAGATCTGCTACATCGAGATCCCGGCCGCGGACGTGGCCCGCTCCGCCGCGTTCTACCAGCAGGCGTTCGGCTGGCAGCTGAGAACCCGCGGCGACGGTGCCACCTCCTTCGAGGACACCGTGGGCGAGGTGAGCGGAACCTTCGTCACGGACCGGGCACCTGCGGACCAGCCCGGCTTTCTCATCTACATCATGGTCGCCGACGTCGGGTCCGCGCTGGCGGCGATTAATGCTGCAGGCGGCGAGCCCGTACATCTCGCGGCCTCCGCCGTCGGCGAGGTGTTCGCCTGGTTCAGGGATCCGGGCGGCAACGTCCTGGGCATCTACCAGCAACCCGGCCTCGCCCAGGCAGAGCAAGGAGGCGGGGCATGACCGAGGAAACCGTGGACCTCGAAAGGATGCTGGACCTGACCACGCCGTGGTGTCTGCGAGTGGCCGCCACGCTGCGAATCCCCGAACACATCAAAACGGGCCATACCGACATCACCGAGCTCGCCGCGGTGGCTGGATGCGACCCGGATGCCCTGCACGCCGTCCTCGGCCACCTGGTGTCCCATGGGGTTTTCACCGAGTCGGCCCCCGGACGGTTCGCCGTCAACCCGACCGCCGAGCAGCTCTCCCAGGCTCCGTTCGCGGACCTGAACGGCATCGGCGGCCGGATGGCGCACACCTGGGGCACGCTGCTCGACTATGTCCGCACCGGCCAGCCCGGCCTACCGGCAGGTGTTCGGCCGGCCTTTCTGGGAGGACCTGGCCGCCCATCCGCGGATCGCGGCAGAATTCGACGCGCTCATGGGACCGGCCGGGCACGGCATTCCCGACTTCGACATCGAGCTCAGCGGCGGCTGGGAATCCATCCGCACCGTGGTCGACGTGGGCGGCGGGACCGGGGCCATGCTGGCGTCGCTGCTGCGACGCCATCCGCAGGCGAAAGGCATCCTCGTCGATCTGCCGGGCACGGTCGCCCGGGCCGGCGAGATCATCGAGAGCTTCGGGGTCGCCGACCGGGTGACGGTCGAAGGGCAGAGCTTCTTCGATCCGCTGCCCGCCGGAGCCGACCTCTACCTGCTGAAAAGCGTCCTCAACGACTGGCCCGACGAGCCGACCGTGGCCATCTTGCGCCGCTGCGCCGAGGCGGCCCGGATGGTCCAGCCGGCGGGTGCCGTCGCCATTCTCGGCGGCGTCTCGGCCGACGAAGCGCCCCGCTCGCTGGGTATCGACATGCTGCTGGCGGGCGGGAAGACCAGCACGCTCACGCAGTTCACCGAGCTCGCCCGCCAGGCCGGGCTGGACGTTATCGCCGCGCGCACGCAGTCATCCGGCCGCTTCGTAGTCGAGTGCCGACCCATGACAAGTTGAGTGCCCACCCATGACAAGTTGAGTGCCGACCCATGACACGCAGATAAGGAACGACCCCATGACCCAGGACCCCGAGACCGCCCGGGCCCTCAGCCTCGTCCACGGCCAGGTCTGCTACCTGCAGCTCCCGGCGGCCAACAGCCAACGAGCGGCCGCGTTCTACGAGGCGGTCTTCGGCTGGGATGCCGGAACGCACTACCCGGACTTCGAGTCGCCGGGCCTCATCGGCCAGTGGGTCGAGGGCCGCCCGCCGGCCCGGGACGCCGGCCCGGTGATCTGGCTCGCGGTCGCCGACATGGCCGGAACCCTCGAGCAGGTCACGAGACACGGCGGCGAGATCCTCGAGCCGCCCGCTCCCGATGGCCCGACCCGCACTCTCGCCACGATCATCGACCCGGAAGGCAACCCCGTCGGCCTGGCCGGCCATGGTGCAGGCCGCGAGCCGCCGCCCTGACCAGCACCACCCAAAGATTCAGCTCCGGGCGGAACACACCCGGGTAAGCGCCATGCCCATCACATGGTTACTGTGTAATCCTGTAATCAAAGAATGGAATGGCTGGGAGATGCCATGGAGGCCAGTAACCCTCTGGACGCATATTCGCGGATCGTCTCCACTGTGGCCGAACGGATCACGCCCAAGGTCGCGAGCCTCCGCGTGCCCCGCGGGGCGGGCCAAGGCCGCATGGGGGAGAGCCTCGGCTCCGGCGTGGTCTTCACCGGCGACGGGTTCCTGCTGACCAATGCCCACGTAGTCGGCAAGTCAACCAGCGGCACCGCGTCGTTCTCCGACGGCACGTCGGCGCCGTTCCGGGTGGTGGGCGCGGATCCGCTGTCCGATCTCGCGGTGCTGCGCGCCGACGGTCCGACGCCGGAACCCGCCGAGCTCGGCGAGGCGGACAAGCTCGTGGTCGGCCAGCTGGTGGTCGCGGTCGGCAACCCGCTCGGGCTGGCCGGATCGGTGACGGCCGGCGTGGTCAGCGCGCTCGGCCGGTCCCTGCCGACCCGCGGCCGGCTGATCGAGGACGTCATCCAGACCGACGCCGCGCTCAACCCGGGTAACTCTGGCGGCGCGCTGGCCGACGCCGACGCCCGCGTGGTCGGCATCAACACCGCCGTGGCCGGAGTAGGCCTGGGCATGGCGGTCCCGGTCAACGACACCACCCGGCGGATCATCTCGGCGCTGATGCGCGACGGCCGGGTCCGGCGGGCCTACCTGGGCCTGGTCACGATGCCGGGCCCGGTGCCCGCGAACTGGCGCGAGCGGCTCGGCCGCCAGACCGGCCTGCTCGTCGCCCAGGTGGTGGCCGACGGCCCCGCGGACCGGGCTGGCCTCCGCCCCGGGGACCTGCTGCTCACGGCGGGCGGAAAGCCGGTAAAGGTCGCCCAGGACCTGCAGCGCCTGATGTTCTCCGAGGCGATCGGCCGCCCGTTCGCGATCACCGTCATGCGCAACGGCGCCCTGGTCGACGTCATCGCCGAACCCTCGGAGCTAGTGGCGGCCTGAGGCAGGCGAAGGTCTCGCAGCACGCAGGAACCCCCGGACCGCCGCCGGGCTGGTAAGCCGAACGAACCGGAGGTGCCCGTTCGCCGGATCGGCCATCGCAGCCTCGTACTTGACCCGGTTCGCGGTGTGCGACGGTGCCCCGGCTTGTCACCTCATTTCCGCCCGGCCATGATGGGCTCATGACTGAGAGCAGGCCAGACGGCAATACCGGCAGGGCGGCCATCCGCGCCCCCAGAGGCTCGCAGCGCAGCTGCAAGGGCTGGGCGCAGGAAGCCGCGATGCGCATGCTGATGAACAACCTCGACCCCGAGGTAGCCGAACATCCCGACCAGCTCATCGTCTACGGCGGCTCCGGCCGCGCCGCCCGCAGCTGGGACGCCTATGCCGCGATCATCGCGACGCTCCAGGACCTCGAGGACGACGAGACCATGCTCGTCCAGTCCGGCAAGCCGGTCGGCGTGCTGCGCACCCACGAATGGGCGCCGCGGGTGCTCATCGCGAACTCCAACCTGGTCCCGCAGTGGGCGACCTGGGAGGAGTTCCGCCGCCTGGAGCATCTCGGCCTGACCATGTACGGTCAGATGACCGCCGGTTCCTGGATCTACATCGGCACCCAGGGCATCCTGCAGGGCACCTATGAGACGTTCGCCGCCGTCGCGGCCAGACGGTTCGGCGGATCCCTGGCCGGCACGATCACGCTGACCGCCGGGCTCGGCGGCATGGGCGGCGCGCAGCCGCTGGCCGTGACGATGAACGGCGGCGTGGCCATCTGCGTGGACTGCGACCAGTCCCGGATCACCCGGCGGATCGAGCACGGCTACCTCGACGAGCAGGCAGAAAATGTCGGCGACGCCATCCGCCGGGCCGTGGCCGCCAAGGACAAGAGCCAGCCGCTGTCCATCGGCCTGCTGGGCAACGCCGCTGACGTGTTCCCGCGCATGCTCCAGATCAAGGCCCCCATCGATATCGTCACCGACCAGACCTCGGCGCACGACCCGCTCACCTACCTGCCCCGGGGCGTGGCCTTCGAGGACATGCCCGCGCTGCGGGCCGAGGACCCGGAGGGCTTCACCAGGAAGGCCCGCGAGTCGATGGCCGTGCACGTCGCCGCCATGGTCGGCTTCCTCGACGCCGGGGCCGAGGTCTTCGACTACGGCAACTCCATCCGCGGCGAGGCCCAGCTGGCCGGGTATGACCGGGCCTTCGAGTTCCCTGGCTTCGTGCCCGCCTACATCAGGCCACTATTCTGCGAGGGCAAGGGCCCCTTCCGCTGGGCGGCGCTGTCCGGCGACCCGAAGGACATCGCGGTCACCGACCAGGCCATCCTTGACCTGTTCCCGCAGAACGAGGCGCTGGCCAGGTGGATGCGGCTGGCGGGGGAGAAGGTGCACTTCCAGGGCCTGCCGGCCCGGATCTGCTGGCTCGGCTACGGCGAGCGGCACCTGGCCGGGCTGCGCTTCAACGACCTGGTCGCCCGGGGTGACCTGTCCGCCCCCATCGTGCTCGGACGCGACCACCTGGACTGCGGCTCGGTCGCGTCGCCGTACCGGGAGACCGAGGCGATGGCCGACGGCTCCGACGCCATCGCCGACTGGCCGCTGCTGAACGCGCTGGTCAACACGGCCTCCGGCGCCTCCTGGGTGTCGATTCACCACGGCGGCGGCGTGGGCATCGGCCGCTCCATCCACGCCGGCCAGGTCTGCGTCGCGGACGGTTCGGAACTCGCCGCGACCAAGCTCGAGCGCGTCCTCACCAACGACCCGGCGATGGGCGTGATCAGGCACACCGACGCCGGTTATGAGCAAGCCGCGACCGTGGCCGCCGAACGCGGCGTCCGCGTCCCGATGGCCCCGAAGACCCGGGGATGAGCTTCGCCGCTCTCTGGCGAGAGCTGGAACCGCTCGGCCGCGACGAGCAGACGGGCGGCTACCGCCGCTACTCCTGGACCCCGGCCGACGCCGAATGCCGCGCCTGGTTCACCCGCCAGGCCGAGCAACGCGGCCTGACCGTGGAGCCGGATAACAACGGCAACCTGTGGGCCTGGTGGGGGCCGGAGCGGACCACTGCGATCGTGACCGGCAGTCACCTGGATTCGGTCCCCGACGGCGGGGGTTACGACGGAGCGCTCGGCGTCGCGTCCGCGCTGGCCGCCGTGGATGAGCTGAAGGCCAGGAACTTTAACCCCGAACGGCCGTTGGCAATCGCCGTCTTCACCGAGGAAGAAGGCGCCCGGTTCCGGGTGCCCTGCCTGGGCAGCCGCCTGATGACCGGGGTCATCGCCCCGGACGCCGCCCGCGCCCTCAGCGACGACGACGGCGTCACGCTGGCCGCGGCGATGACGGCCGCGGGCTGCGATCCCAGCCTGCTCGGCCAACGCGAGGACCTGCTGTCCGGCCTCGGCGCGTTCGTCGAGCTGCACGTGGAGCAGGGCCGCGCGCTCGCCCCGCTGGGCGCCGCCGTCGGCGTCGCCAAGGGCATCTGGCCGCACGGCCGGTGGCGGCTCGACTTCGCCGGCCGCGCCGACCACGCGGGAACCGCCAGGCTCGCCGACCGCAAAGACCCCATGCTGCCCTACGCCAGAACAGTGCTCGCGGCTCGCCGCGCGGCCGCGGACAACGCAGCGCTGGCCACGATCGGCAAGGTGATCGCCGAGCCGGGCGGCGCCAACGGGGTCTCCGCCGCGGTAACAGCCTGGCTCGATGCCCGCGCACCTGATGAAACCAGGTTGGAGAAGACCGTCACCGCGGTCCGTTCGGCATCAATGAGATACTCCGCCGAGTGCGGGGTCACCCTGAGCGTGCGGCAGGAGTCGTACACCCCGCCGGTCCATTTCGACCAGGGGCTGCGGGACCGGATCGAGGGCGTGCTCGCCGCGGCCGGGATGCACGCGCCGGTGCTGTCCACCGGGGCCGGGCACGACGCCGGGGTGCTCGCCGCCCGGATACCGACGGCCATGCTGTTCGCCCGCAACCCGACCGGCGTCTCGCACTCGCCCGCCGAGCACGCCGACCCGGCCGACTGCGAAGCCGGCGTGCACGCGCTCGCCCTGGTCCTCGCGGACCTGGCCGGCCGCCCGTGAGCAGTGCACGGCGCTGGCTCGCCGACCTGGCGCTGGAGGCCGCAGTCTTTTCCGCACCATCCGCGCCGCCCTCGGCTAGTACCCCCAGCTAGTACCCCCGGCTGGCGCCCCTCGCCATCCGTTCGGCCCCCAGCTACGCCCCTTTCCCTCCATTCGGAACTATTGCGACAATTGAGGTATGACCGAGATTCCTTCCGTGGACCTGGGTAACGGCATCGCGATGCCGATGGCCGGCTTCGGTACCTGGCAGCTGCAGGGCCCGCTCGCCTATGAGGCGACCCGGCACGCCCTGCAGGTGGGCTACCGGCACATCGACACCGCCACCATGTACCGCAACGAGGAACAGGTCGGCCGCGCCATCGCCGACAGCGGCGTAGATCGGGCGGACGTGTTCGTCACCACCAAGCTGCCGCCCGGTAACGCGGGCCGGGTGCGGGCCACCATGGCCGAGAGCCTGAAGGCGCTGGGCACCGACTACGTGGACCTGTGGCTGGTGCACTGGCCGCCCCGCGGCCGCAACCTGGTGCCACTGTGGCGGGATTTCCTCGCGGTCAGGGACGACGGCCTGACCCGCGCGGTGGGCGTGAGCAACTACAGCGTGAGCCAGATCGATGACCTGGTCGCGGCAACCGGGGACCGGCCCGCCGTCAACCAGATCCCGTGGAGCCCGTCCCGGTACGACGCGGGCCTGCTCGCCGCGCACACCGAGCGGGGTGTAGCCGTCGAGGGCTACAGCCCGCTCAAGGGCACCAGGCTGCGCGACCGCACGCTGACCGAGATCGCCGCCAAGTACGGTGTCACCCCGGCCCAGGTGGTCCTGCGCTGGCACATCGACATCGGCGTCATCGTCATCCCCAAGTCCTCCCGCCCCGAACGCATCGAGCAGAACCTCGACATCTTCAGCTTCTTCCTCACCCCCGAAGAAATAGCCCGCATCGACAACCTCTAGAACCCCGCCTCAGCACCTTCGAGCCCCGCCCCACACTTCGACCCCGCCCCACACCTTAGGGCCAGGCGAGGGCGGCATCTTTGCGCATCGCGTTGCGGATGGCAAGTGGTTGTCCACAGGCCGCGCGTTGCGGCGAAGTTATCCACAGGGAATGTCGGTGGCCGGTGCCGGGCGGAGCGGTCCGGCACGGTGGAGGGGACCGGTGGCGTCGGGCCACCGGGAACCCAAGGAGGACCGAAATGAGCCAGGGCGCCTTTGTGACCCTCGTCGGCTACGTGGCCCAGGAACCCAGCATTCGCACCACCAAGACCGGCAAGGTCGTCACCGAACTGCGCGTCGGCATCTCGCCCCGGTTCCGCGACCGGGTCACCGGAGAGTGGCGCGACGCGGATCCCTCGTACTTTTCCGTCAGTTGCTGGGAACGGCTGGCGCACCACGTGCGCGCCAGCATGCACAAGGGCGATCCGGTTCTCGTCAGGGGGCGGTTCAGGACCGGAACCTACGAGGATAAAGACGGCCGCCCCAGGACCGAAACGAGGATCACCGCGGACACCGTTGGGCACGACCTGAGCCGGGGCGTCGCCACCTACATACGCCAGCGGCCCCAGCCGCCAGTCCAGGAAGGCGGGCAGGCGGGCGACCAGGTGCCGGGGAACATGGACCTGGGCGAGGGGCCGGACGAGATGCTCGACGAAGAGGCCATCGAGCGGTTCGGCCGGGACCTGGACGACGCAGATGTCGCCGGCCGAGCCCTCGCCGAAGACCAGGATGGGGACGACGATCCGGCCGAGGCCGCAGCGCCCCCGCTACCCGCGCCGCCCTTCTAGCCACAGTCCCCCCGAAAACACAGCCTCCCGAAAACACAGCCCCCCGGAAGCGCAGAATCCACCCCTCGCCTCGTCTCCGGGTCTGCCGGGCCAGTGTTCCGGTCTGTCAGGTGCCGCACGGAGCGAATACGTCTGGCCTCATATCGTAATCAATCCGTGCGGCGCCGCGAACGCCTCGTAGGACGAGTCAGCGGGCGCGTGCCCGTAGGCTTGACTTTATGCCGGAGTTCATTTATCAGATGCGTCACGTGCGCAAGGCACACGGCGACAAGGTCATTCTCAACGAGGTCACGCTGGCGTTCCTGCCCGGCGCCAAGATCGGCGTCGTGGGCCCGAACGGCACCGGCAAGTCGACCTTGCTCCGGATGATGGCGGGCGTGGAGCAGCCGTCCAACGGCGAGGCCCGCCTGATGCCGGGCTTCACCGTGGGCCTGCTCGACCAGGAGCCCCAGCTTGACGAGACCAAGACCGTCCTCGGCAACGTCGAGGACGGCGTGGCCGGTACCAAGCGCCTGCTCAGCGAGTACAACGAGATCGCGGAGAAGATGGCGACCGACTACTCCGACGACCTGCTCGAGCAGATGGGCCGGCTGCAGGAGCAACTAGACCACAAGAACGCCTGGGACCTGGACAGCCAGGTCGAGCAGGCCATGGACGCGCTGCGCTGCCCGCCGCCGGACGCGGAGGTCGCCAGCCTGTCCGGCGGGGAGAAGCGCCGGGTCGCGCTGTGCCGGCTGCTGCTGTCCCAGCCCGACCTGCTGCTGCTCGACGAGCCCACCAACCACCTGGACGCCGAAAGCGTGCAGTGGCTGGAGCAGCACCTGGAGAAGTACCCGGGCACCGTCGTCGCGGTCACCCACGACCGGTACTTCCTGGACGACGTGGCCCAGTGGATCCTCGAGCTCGACCGCGGCCACGCCTACCCGTACGAGGGCAACTACTCCACCTACCTCGAGACCAAGGCGGCCCGGCTGAAGGTCGAGGGGGCCAAGGACGCGAAGAAGCGCAAGCGCCTGGAGGACGAACTCGAGTGGGTCCGGTCCAGCCCGCGGGCGCGCCAGGCCAAGAGCCGGGCCAGGCTGCAGCGGTATGAGGAGATGGCCGCCGAGGCCGACAAGAACCGCAAGCTGGACTTCGAGGAGATCCAGATCCCGCCGGGTCCCCGCCTGGGCAGCGTCGTGGTTGAGGTCAATGACCTGATCAAGGGCTTCGATGACCGGATGCTGTTCGAGAAGCTCTCCTTCAGCCTGCCCCGCAACGGCATCGTCGGCGTCCTCGGCCCGAACGGAGTCGGAAAGACCACCCTGTTCAAGATGATCGTCGGCGAGGAGAAGCCCGATGCCGGCGCGATCAGGGTCGGCGAGACGGTGACCATCTCCTACGTGGACCAGGCCCGCGCGCGCATCGACCCGAAGAAGAACGTGTGGGAGGTCATCTCCGACGGCGAGGCGCACATCCGGGTCGGCAACCTGGAGATCCCGAGCCGCGCGTACGTGGCCGCGTTCGGGTTCAAGGGCGCGGACCAGCAGAAGCCGGCCGCGATCATGTCCGGTGGCGAACGGAACCGGATGAACCTGGCGCTCACCCTCAAGCAGGGCGGCAACCTGCTGCTGCTGGACGAGCCGACCAACGACCTGGACGTGGAGACGCTGGGCTCGCTGGAGAACGCGCTGCTGGAGTTCCCCGGCTGCGCGGTCATCACCAGCCACGACCGGTGGTTCCTGGACCGGGTGGCCACGCACATCCTGGCCTGGGAAGGCGGCGCGAACTGGTTCTGGTACGAGGGCAACTTCGAGGCCTACGAGAAGAACAAGATCGACCGCCTCGGCGCCGAAGCCGCCCGCCCGCACCGCGTCACCTACCGCAAGCTCACCCGCGGCTAAATCACGGTCACCGGGCGTACCCATCTCAGGCTGGTTTCAGCCCGAGGTCGGGACGGCCGTGCGCCGGATCGACGTTGACCAGGCTGTGCGCGGCCATGACCAGGTAGTCCCAGAGCTGGGCCGCGAGCGCCTCGTCCAGCTCGAGCTCGTCCAGAGCCACCCGCATGTGCCGGAGCCAGGCGTCCCGCTCGGCCTCGCCGATGGCGAACCGGGCGTGCCGCATCCTGAGCCTGGGGTGCCCGCGCAGCTGGTCGTAGGTGCGCGGCCCGCCCCAGTACTGCATGAGGAACAGCCGCAGGTGCTCCTCGGCGGGGCCGAGATCCTGAGCCGGGTAGACCGGCCGCAGCACCGAGTCGGCGGCGACGCCCTGGTAGAACCGGTGGACCAGGCGGGTGAAGGTCTCCTCCCCGCCCACGGCCTCATAGAAGCTGACCGGCTGGCTCTGTTTTCCCACTCGCCTCCGGGGCGCCCTTTAGGCGCCTCCTCCCCCTCCTCGCTCGTTCCTCGCTCGTCAGTCCAGTCGGCGCCGGCGCCCCTTCGGCTCGCAGCGCGCCATCGCTCGTTCCTCGCTCTTCAGTCGAGGTTATCGCAGGCGGCGCCGAGACCACGATGGTATCCGGGCCGGCCGGTGCGACGCCGGCCGCGTCCAGCGCCGCTTTCACCCGCGCGCGCAGCTCGCGGGCCACTTCCCACTGCCGCATGGGGGTGGTCTTGGCCACCAGCCGCATGGTCACCTCCTTGCTGGACAGCTCCTGGGCGCCCCATACCTCGGGTTTCTCCAGCATCAGCTTTTTCCAGCCGCGCTCGCGGTACAGGCTGTCCGCGGCCTGCTCCATCAGCGCCCTGATGCGGGCCAGGTCCTCGCCGTAGGGGACCGGGTAGTCGATGACGGCGCGGGACCAGCCCTGCGACTCGTTGCCCACGCTGTCGATGGTGCCGTTCCTGATGTGCCAGACCACCCCGTTGACGTCCCGCAGCCGGGTGGTGAGCAGCGTCATCGCCTCTACCGTGCCGGTGGCGACGCCGGCGTTGATCGTGTCCCCGACCCCGTAGTGGTCCTCGACCAGCATCAGCAGGCCCGCCAGGTAGTCACGCACCAGGTTCTGCGCGCCGAAACCGAGGGCCACGCCGAGCACAGCGGTGCTGGCCAGCAGCGGCGCCAGGTTGAAGCCGAGGATGCCGAGGATCGTGAGCGCCGCGATGCCGAACACGATGACCGACACCGCGCTGCGCAGGATCGAGCCGAGCGCCCGGGACCGCTGCGCCCGGCGCTCACTGCCAGTCATATGCACGGCCGCGGCCGCCTTGTGCGCGCGGCCGTTCGGGGTCACCGGAAGCGTCGCCGTCGCCGCCCGTTCGGTGAGCTTGTTGATCAGGCGGTGGAAGATGGCCCGCATGAACAGCGCCAGCACCAGCACGAACGCGATCCGTCCGCCCTGGCTGAGCGGGCCGGCCAGGTAGACCTTGACGACCTGGGCGACGGTCGTGCTGTGGCTGAGGTCCCAGGCGAGCCGGCAGGCGATCCCGGGGTTGTCGCCGCAGTTGCCCGTCAGCGTGTCCGGCACGTTGGCGATGGCGAAGCCGGTGGCGTGGAACACGAAACTCCTTCCGACGGTGCCACTGCACGCGAGGCTACCGGCGGCTTCGTCCCTAGGGGAAAGCTTCCCGCAGGACCTTGAGCCCGGTGTGCCGGGCGGCGAATGCCAGCGTGTCCCCGGCCAGCTCGGCCATCCGGCTCACCGCCCGGGCCCCGTGCCCGACCTGCCCCTCGGCCCGCAGCAGCACAGGCCGTCCCGGACCCGAGGAGGTGGCGTGCTGCAGCGCGGCGCACATCTTGTACGCATGCACCGGGTCCACCCGGGTGTCGTTGGTGAACACGGTGAACAGCACGGCCGGGTACTCGGTCCCGGGCACCACGTGATGGTACGGCGAATAGGCCAGCAGCCAGCCGAGCTGCTCGGCGTCCGACGCGGTGCCGTACTCGACGTTCCAGGTCTGCCCGAGCCCGAACCGCTCGTACCGCACCATGTCCAGCAGCGGCGCCGAGCAGATGACGGCGGCGTACAGCTCAGGCCGCTGCGTCAGCGCCGCGCCGACCAGCAGGCCGCCGTTCGAGCCACCGGAGATGGCCAGCTGCTCCGCCGTGGTCCACCCGTCGCGGATCAGCGCCTCGGCGGCGGCGTGGAAGTCGTCGAAGACATTCTGCTTGCGGTCGAGCATTCCGGCCCGGTGCCATTCCTCGCCCTCCTCGCTGCCGCCGCGCAGGTTGGCGATCGCGTACACGCCGCCCGCTGACACCCAGGCCAGGACGTTCGGCGAGTACGCGGGCGTGAGGCTGATGTCGAAGCCGCCGTAGCCGTAGAGGATGGCCGGCCGCGGGCCCGGCGGAGCCTCGTCAGAACTGATGACGAGCATCCGCACGGCGGTCCCGTCCTTGGACTGGTAGGTCACCTGCCGCGCCGTCACGGCCGGGACCTGGACGCTGCCCGGCGCCGTGGCCCAGGTGGTCACCGAGGAATCCCGCGCGTCGAACCGCAGCACCACCGAGGACGTGGTGTAGTCGGTATACCCGAACCAGGCCTCGTGGCCGCCCTCGGGACGCTCGCTGGCCCCGCCCGCGGTGCCCAGCCCGGGCAGCGGTACCTGGCCCACCTGCTCGCCCGTGGCCAGGGCGTGCACCGTGATCTCGCTGAGCGCGTGCCTGGTCCATTCGGCCAGCAGCACCGGCCGCCCAAGCTCGGCGCCGTCCAGGATCGCGTACCCGCGCAGCACCGCCTCGGGATCCGGCCCGATCAGGTCCCGCCAGGTCGCGGGGCCGGGGTCGGCCGGGTCGGTCACCGCGATCCGGCCCCGGGGCGCATCCGCGTCGGTGAACACGTAGAGCCGCCCGTCCCGGCCGACCCGGGCGCCGGTCTGCGCGTCGACCCCCTCCTGGATCACGCGCAGCTCGGGCGAGGCGGGGTCGGACTCGGACAGGTCGGCGATCCACAGGTCGTTGCGCGGCGCGGTGCCCCGCGACGCCGAGATGGTCAGCCACCGGCCATCCCGGCTGACCGATACGGAGTAGTAGTCGGTCTTGTCCCGCCCCGAGCCGAAGATGAGCGCGTCCTCGTCCGCGGGGGTGCCGACCTGGTGCAGGTAGACCCGGCGGTGATACTGGCCCTCCCCGTCCGGCACCGCCGAGGGCGGCAGCCTGCGGGTGTAGTAGAAGGCCTTGCCGCCGGGCAGCCAGGCCACGTTCGAATACCGGCAGCGGTCGATCGGCCCGTCCACCAGCGAGCCGGTGGTGACGTCCATCACCCGCAGCAAGGACTCCTCGTCGCCGCCCTCGGACAGCTGGTAGGCCAGCAGCCGTCCCTCCTTGTCCGGCTGCCAGGCGTCCAGCGTGGTCAGCCCCGACGGATCGATGGCCATCGGGTCGACGAGCACCTGCTCGGGGTCGTCGCCCGGCCGCGTGCACAGCACGCCATGTTCGGCGCCGGGATCGCGCCTGGTGAAGAAGGACCGATCGCCCCGCCAGGCCGGCGTCCCGACGTACCCGGTGCTCAGCAGCTCGCGCACCTGGGCACCCAGCCGGTCCCGCCCCGCCAGCTCATCGCGATGAGCCTGGAACACCTCATCCTGCGCCCGCAGCCAGTCGGCCCGTTCGGCGCTCGTGTCGTCCTCCAGCCACCGGTAGGGGTCGCTGACCTGATGCCCGCCGACGTCCTCGGTCAGGTCGAGCCGGCGCGCCTGCGGATATCCGAACTCGCTCATGCTCGCACTTTACGGTCTCCGGCAACTTGTAGGCTTATGTGGTGGCGGATGTGCGTACCAGGCGACACACTGGGAGCATGAGGTTCAGATAGCCGGTCGGCGCAGCGGGAGGTGCGGTGCGACGAGTGCTGCTGCTCAACGTGACGTATGAACCGCTGACGACTGTGGGCTTGCGCAGAGCCGTGTGTCTCGTGCTCTGCGGCAAGGCCGAGGTCGTGCACGACGACGCGGCGGGCGCGGTGCTGCACGCCGCCACCGTCGCCCTGGCGACGCCGTCGGTGATCAGGCTGAGCCGCTACGTTCGCGTTCCGTACCGCAACCGGGTGCCGCTGACCCGCGCCGCGCTGATGCGCCGGGACAACTACAAGTGCGCCTACTGCGGCCGTCGCGCCGAGACCATCGACCACGTGATCCCGCGGAGCCGCGGCGGCCAGCACGCCTGGGAGAACTGCGTCGCGTCCTGCACCATCTGCAACCATCGCAAGGCCGACCGGCTGCTCTCCGAACTCGGTTGGTCGCTCGCCGTGCCGCCAGTAGTACCACGCGGCGCCCACTGGAGGCTAGTGGGCGCGCACCACGATGGCGACCCCCAGTGGGCCGCTTATTTGCGTGAGCCCTCTGCCGCCTTAAGCTCAGCCGCCGCCTTAAGATCAGCCGCCGGAGGCCCGGTCCTGGAAGCGGCCGTCCCCTTACCTACGCCAGACGACCCAGCTGCCGAACCGGTTGGCTGCGACGATCCGCCAGCCGGCCGGGGCGTCCGGCCAGCTCGCCTGCGCGGGTTGTCCGGCCGGCCATGCCGCATCGACCACGGCCACGTCGGCCGGAGGCGGTTGGTAAGCGGGATTGAAGAACTGCACCTTCGTCGACGACACCTCGAACGTCTGCGCGAGCCGCAGAATCCCGGTGATATCGGAGGCGATGGCGATCCGCTCACCCGGCTTCAGCCCGCCGGCCGCCGCCATCTCGCTCGTGCCCATCGCCCGGGCCCGGGCGTTGTCGGCCACCGAGCAATAGGTCGTGAGCTGGGCCACGGCCACCAGGCTCACCGCCGCTACCGCGGCACACGCGACGCAAGCCAGGACCCGCATGTAGCGCGCGAGGAGTGCGAAGTAGACCCACAGCAGGAGCAGGCCCAGCGTCGCCGCCGTCGCCACCATGACGCTGGCGTGGTTCCAGTTCTGGGTCAGCACGGCAGGCTCGCCGAAGTTGAACCTCCTCCCTCGCTCCGTGGGCAGGGAGGTTCCGGCGTACACGGCCACCGTCACGGCGGCCACGAGGGTGAGGCCTGCGGCGCAGGCGGCGAAGGCGAGGATAGGCCGGGCGCCCGCCTGCAGCAGCACCGTCGCGCCGACCAGGAAGAACGTGACGATCATGCCGTCCAGGTAGCGCCCGGAGGCCCAGGTCAGCGACTGATGGGGGGGCAGCGCGGCCGGCGCGGTGCAGGCGATCAGGGCGGTGACCCCGACCGACAGCGACGCCATGACCCGCAGGTCGGTCCGTACGCCGCGCCGCGCGATCGCGGCCACCGCGGCGACCAGGCCGATCCCGGCAATACCCCAGCTGTCCAGCACCAGCCGCCACAACTGGCCGCCTGCCATCTCGGCCACGTGGATGGCCCCGTACACGCTTCCCAGGGTGCTCACCAGCTGGCCGGAAAGGCTGCGCGTGCCCTCTGCGTACAGGGCAGAGGCCAGATAGCCGTTCAGGGTCCAGCCCGCGCCGGCGGTCACCACCACGGTCAGCGCGGCCGCGGCCGCGCTGCCGCGGGCGGCGGGCCGACGCCAGGCGACGAATACGCCCACGGCGGCGAAGCCGGCCAGCAGCACCAGGCCCCGGGGGTGCACCGCGTAGGCATAGCCGGACAGCACGGCGGAACCGATGGCCGCCGCGTACCGCGCCCGCGCCGAGGTGGCCACCAGCCAGCTGTGGGTGGCCAGCAGCCAGGCCAGCGTGACCACGGGGAAGATCGCGTCGGCTATCGCGTACTCGCTGAAGAAGAACGCGGCAGGCAGCAGCGCCGCGACCATGGCCACGCCATAGGCGGCCGGGCGGCCGAGCCCGAGCCGGCGGCAGGCCAGGTAGCCCAGCGGCATTACCGCGGCGCTGACCGCCGCGTTGATCAGCAGCACGGCGTGATATACGGCGGCGGGGCTGCTGGTGAACCAGTACACCGGCGTGATCAGAAGCGGATAGCCGCCCTGGTACAGCGTGGAGTGGTACAGCGTGACGCCGGAGAAGTCGGCCGCTGGGCCGCCCGCGAGGACCCGCGCCGCGATCAGGTACGCGGTTTCGTCGGGATTGTCCAGCGGCACCACCTGCGCGCGGCTAAACCACGCGCGCAGCCCGGCCTGGGCTAGCCAGCCGACCGCCAGCAGCAGCGCGAACAGCCAGTTCCTGCTGCGCTGCGGGTCAACGGTAGCCTCGATCGGCCGGTCGAGGCGGGACCCGACCGCGACGGCGCTGGCGTCCGCATCGATCTGGCTCGCAGTAGGCAATACGGTTTCGTCCCTGTTGATCACGCAGAATCCTTGCCATGAGTCGCATCAGGCAGCGGGGGATGCCGCGCGAGTGCCCGGTCGCCTTCCTGGCAGGGCTCATTCTGCCGCATCGGGGGGTGACAGGCGGGGCTATAAGCGAGATTTGCCCGTGTCGTCACCAATTGCGACCAGGCGGGTCGCTGAACGAGGTGGGCCGCAAGTGCGGCAAGGCTCAGAGGTTGATCCAGCCGACTGGTCCTTCACAGCCCTCGGCGCGTGATGATGCCTTCCCAGGGGCGCAGCACACCCGGCGGCGCGGGCGCCTCCTCGGCCGAGGTGGTCAGCAGTACCTCGCCCGCCGCGGCCGGGATGTCGGCCGGCTGGCCGGTGAAGTTCGCGGCTACCACCAGGGAACCGACCCGGTACACCCACTGGCCCCCGGCCGCGATCAGGTTCTCGAACTCCGCGATTCCGCCGCCGAGCTCGGATCGCCGCAGCGCCAGCAACTGGCGGCCCAGCCACAGCGTCGAACGGGGGTCGTCCTGCTGGCCCGCCACGGTACTGACCGGGTGATCGGCCATCGGCAGCCACGGCGTCACGCCCGGCCCGGTGAAGCCGCCGCCCGGCGAGCCGTCCCACGGCATGGGCGTCCGGGCGCGGTCGCGGTCGGCCCCGAGGTCCACGTCCAGCGTCGCCTTGTCCCGGCGCAGCGCGACCGGCACGTCGACGTCGGTCATGCCGATCTCGTCGCCGTAGTAGAGCACGCTGGTGCCGGGCAGGGTAGCCAGCACGAGCAGCGCGAGCCTGATCTTGCGGTCGTCGCCGCCGCACCAGCGGCTGGGGAAGCGGCCCAGGTCGTGGTTAGAGCCCATCCAGACCGGGCACGCGCCAGGCGGCAGCGCGGCCAGCGTCTGCTCGACGATCGGCGCCAGCAGGACCGGGTCGAACGTGGCGAAGGCGAACGGGAAGTTGAACCCGAGCTGCAGCTCGTCGTTGTCGCCGTAGTAGGCGGCCAGCCGTTCCGCGTCGGGGACCCACGTCTCGCCGAGCAGCAGCCGCTCGGGCGAGTAGCTCTCGGCGATCTTGCGCCAGTCCCGGTAGACGGCGTGCGTCTCCGGCCGGTTGAGGTTGTAGACCGCGCGCAGGCCGAACGAGCCGTCGAGCGGGTTGCCGCCGTTGGCCGGCGGGTTGTCGCGCAGCTCGGCGTCCTTGTACAGGCCGTTCGCCACGTCGATGCGGAACCCGGCCACACCGCGGTCGAACCAGAATTCCAGGATGTTCCGGAACTCCTGATGGACCGCGGGCTGCCACCAGTTAAGGTCCGGCTGGCCGGGCAGGAAGTTGTGCAGGTAGTACTGGCCGCTGTCGTGCCACTGCCAGCCGGGCCGGCCGGTGAAGTCCAGCCAGTTGTTCGGCCGGCCGCCGTCCGGTCCCGGGTCGGCCCACACGTAATAGCCGCGGTGCGCGGCCTCCCGGCTCGCCGCGGCGCCGGCGAACCAGGGATGCGCGGAGCTGGTGTGGTTCGGCACCAGGTCGAGCAGCACCCGCATGCCCCGCCGGCGGCCTCGGCGATCAGCTCGTCCAGGTCGGCCAGCGTGCCCAGCTCGGGGTGGACGCCGGCGTAGTCACTGACGTCATAGCCCCAGTCCTCGTCCGGAGACGGCATGGTGGGGGACAGCCAGATGGCGTCCACCCCGAGCCAGGAAAGGTGGTCCAGGCGCTCGATGATGCCGCGCAGGTCGCCGTACCCGTCATCGTTCGTGTCCCGCCAGGACCGCACGTACAGCTGATAAATGACGGCGCCGTGCCACCACGGCGGGCCAGCCTGCGCTCGGCTCACTGTTGTGGGCTCACTGTCCTCCTAACCCCGGATGGCCAGTCCGGTCTGCGAGTCGAAGAACTGCATGTCTTCCACGTTGACCGAGAACGTCATCTTGTCGCCGGGCTTGACCGGGGTCTTGGCCTCGACACGGGCCACCCCCTCGCCCTTCTTCACCGCCGCGGCCTCGTCTTTATCGACCGCGCCCTCGGCTATGACCCGGTGCGCGTCGATGGTGAAGTGGACCACCAGCTCCGAGCCGAGCGCCTCGACCAGGTCTACGTCGCCGACGAGCTTCGGGCCGGTCGTCTCCGGGCTCGATGCGCGCAAGTGCTCGGGGCGCATGCCTACCACGACATCCTTGCCGGCGAAGGAACGCAGCGCCGGGCGCTTCAGCGCGACGGCATCCGGCAGCATGATCGACTGGGAGCCGAGCTTGACCGACCGCGCGCCCTCGCCGACGACGCCGTCGTACAGGTTCTGGGCCGGCGAGCCGATGAAGGCGGCCACGAAGATGTTGTCCGGGTTGTCGTAAAGGTGCTGCGGGGTATCGACCTGCTGCAGCGTGCCGTCCCGCATGACGGTGACCCGGTCGCCCATGGTCATCGCCTCAACCTGGTCGTGCGTGACGTAGATGGTGGAGACCTCCATCCGCCGCTGGATGCGCGCCACCTCGGCCCGCATCTGCACGCGCAGCTTCGCGTCCAGGTTCGACAGCGGCTCGTCCATCAGGAACACCGAGGGCTCGCGCACGATGGCCCGGCCCATGGCGACCCGCTGGCGCTGGCCGCCGGACAGCTGCCCCGGCTTGCGGTCCAGCCAGTCGGTCAGCCCGAGGATGTCGGCCGCGTCCTTGACCTTCGCGTTGAGCTGGTCCTTGGGCAGGTGGCGCAGCTTGAGCGCGAAGCCGATGTTCTCCGCCACCGTCATGTGCGGGTACAGGGCATAGTTCTGGAAGACCATGGCGATGTCGCGTTCCTTGGGCGTCTCGTCGTTGGCTTCCTTGCCGCCGATGCGCAAGATGCCGCTGGTGATGTCCTCCAGCCCGGCCACCATCCGCAGCGCCGTGGTCTTGCCGCAGCCCGACGGACCCACCAGCACCATGAACTCGCCGTCGGCGATCTGCAAGTTCATGTCCTTGACGGCGTGGAAGCCGTTCTCGTAGACCTTGTTGATATTTTCGAGGCTTACCGTGGCCACGATGACTCCTTACCGGGCGCCTGCCCGTGAGTACCTGACTTGCTCATCCCTTCACCGCGCCCGAGGTCAGGCCGGAGATCACGAACTTGCGGAAGATGAAGACCAGGATGCCGATGGGCACCACCGCCACCACGCTGGCGGCGAAGATGGTCCCGTACGGGACCGTGAAGACCGTGCCGAACTCCGCGATGCCCACCGGGATGGTCCGGTAGTTGTTTTCGCTGTTAAAGGTGAGCGCGAACAGGAACTCGGTCCAGCAGGCGGTGAAGCAGAAGATGCCGGCCGTGAAGACGCCGGGCAGGGCCATCGGCAGGATGATCGTCCAGATCGTCCGTATCGGCCCGGCGCCGTCGATCCGGCCGGTCTCCTCCATCTCCTTGGGGATGCCGAGCATGTAGTTGCGCAGGATCCAGATGGCGAACGGCAGGTTGAACGCCGTGTAGACGAGGATCAGGCCCTGATAGCTGTTCAGCCAGCCGAGGTTGCGCAGCACCAGGTAGAGCGGCGCGATCACGGCGATCGCCGGGAAGACCGAGATGATCAGCAGCGTCACCATCAGGGTGAACTTCCCCCGCATCGGCAGCCGGCCGAGCGCGTAGCCGGCCATGGTTCCGACGATCAGCACCAGCGCCGTGGCGATAAGCGTCACGATGAGCGAGTTGCGGAAGTAGATGCCGAAGTTGTTCGGGCCGAAGGCATCTTTGTAGTTCTGGGTAGTGATCGGGTTAGGGAAGTACTGCGGCGGGCTGGCCCCCAGGTTCGCGGGCGTCTTGAAGCTGGAGGCGACCAGCCAGTACAGCGGCAGCCCGACGAACAGGACGACGAAGAACGCCGAGATGTTGATGCCGTTGATGATCCGGTGCCAGCCGGTCCGCTTGCGATTGCGCATTAGTTTCCTTCCTTCCCGACCTGGACCCGGAAGGTCCGCAGCGAAAGCAGGCAGCCGAGCAGCACCAGGAGCGCGGTGGTGGTGGCGACCGCCGCGCCCGGCCCGAACGAGAGGTTCTTGAAGATCACGTTGTAGCCCAGGATGGCCAGTGAAGTCGTCGACGTGCCCGGGCCGCCGTTGGTCAGCACGTAAGGCAGGTCGAACAGCCCGAACGCCTGCAGCACGCGGAACATCACGGCCAGCGCGAGCGTGGGCCGCAGCAGCGGGACGGTGATCCGCCAGAAGGTGGACCAGCCCGATGAGCCGTCCACCTCGGCCGCCTCGTAGATATCCCCGGGCAGCATCACCAGGCCGGCCAGCACGATGATGGCCACGAACGGGGTGGTCTTCCAGATGTCGGCGATCATCAAGCCGATGATGGCC
>CAWDBS010000078.1:0-14420 GCA_963800415.1 uncultured Actinomycetes bacterium | reverse complement strand
GCCGCCGGGCTGACCCCTACCTTTCGCGGTTGAGCACCAGTCACCAGGCCCAAACGAGCATGATCGCGCCGGTCAGACGGGAAGTCGCCGATGACGTCCGGGTGTTCGGCGACAAACTGCCGGGCAAGACCGCCGACCGGCCCGAGCTCGCCGCGTGCCTGGACTACCTCCGCGCCGGCGACACCCTGGTCGTGCCGACCCTGGACCGGCTGTCCCGGTCCCCGCAGGACCTGATCACCATAGTGGCCGGGCTGCGCCGCCGCGGGGTCGGGTTCTGGTCCCTGCACGAGGCGCTGGACACCACGACCCCCTGCCGGAACTGGCGGCCAGGGACAGCCGTCCGGCCGATCACGGCCTGTATCAGGCCGGTCCCAGGCGGCTCTGTCAATGCAAGGGAAGTTCATGTCGGCAACGGTTGCCCGGTCCGCGACGTCCCTGGACAAGGCTGATGGACCATCCCGTGGCTCAGGCCGCGGCCGACGCCTTGCCTGGAAGGAGGAGGGGACATGCGTTACGTAATAGCGGCGTCGCTGGTTTATGGCCTACTTGTGGTCCTGAACGATGTAGGCGACGTACCGTTGGCCATCGCACTCCCGCTGGCCTTCGCCTTGATTCTTCTTGTCAACAAGGTCGGGGACGTGGTGTTCGACCAGTGGGGTGGCAACCTCTGGGGGATGCTCCTATTCATAGGCATCGGGATGCTGGGTACTGCTTTGTTTCTCGCGACAAAGGCCGCGCTGACTCCGCATCCTCCGGTGCCTGTCCCATAGAAGTTCGGCAGCACCCTGGATCACCAGACTGAGAGAACTGATCTGTCCCGTCCTGAGCCGGTCGCGGCCCGCCGCTGCTGGGTCTTGCGGTCCTGTCGGCCGACGGTGAGTTCGCCGAAATGGGCCGGCTGCTGCTGCTGGGGCGCGTCGGCGTTGTCGAGCGGACTGGGGGCAGGTCAGTCGGCCAGGGCGCCGGCCTGGCGGGCGGTGACGAGGCCCCGTGCAGCCAGCCAGCGCACGGTGTCAGCCAGCGTCTCACGCAGCTCACGGCGCTCGATGGCAAGCTCCTGGCGTGTCGCGGTGTCGTCCACGACGACGCCGGCCGGGATGCTGATGGGCAATGCCACCTGTTCCGCGCTGACTGGCAGCCGCACCGGGAGCAGGTCACGGACGAAGCGGACCGAATCGCCGAGGTGGGGTCATGCGGCCCCTGGACAACGGACCAACCACGCCGAGAAGTACGCAACCGAGGTGTGGCGCCGCCAGCTCCCGGACGCACTGAGGCCCGGCGCCGAGGTCGCCAAGGCTCAGCGCCGGCCGCGCCGGGCGGGCAGATGTGCAAGCGATTGCGTCCGTCGCAGGCAGATACCGGCCATCGGGGGCATTGCCGCAGGCGCGGGCGGGGAATGATGGCGTGGTGGCAAGGACGCCTGCGACCCCCGCAGCGCCATGGGAAAGGACAAACCCGATGACCGATGAGGAGAAGGTACCTGACGGCTTCGCCGGCCTCTTCCAGCCGTGGATCGTTCAGCTGCGCACGATTACTGAGGGGCTGGCGGGCATGACCGGGCTCAGCGAGTCAGTCCTGTCGCAGCCGGCGCCTTCGCTGCAGGGCCTGCCGCTGCCCGGCGCCCTTTCCGCGGCGCAGCTGCACGTGATCGGCAGCGGAGTCGCCGCGCAGCGAAGCAGCATCGCGGCGCTGCAAGCTCAGCTGGCCGTGTTCGACGAGCAGCTCGCGGCACTGGAGGAGATTATCGGCCCGCTCGCCGAGTGGGGCAGGACATGGGCAGACTTTGAGAGGCTGGTGATGAACGCGCGCCGTGACCCGCGGCCTGAGGGCTAGCGCGGTGCAGATCGTGAATAGGCGCGTTCCCGCGACACGAGGAGGCTCGAATCCGATGGTAAATCTGGGCCTATTCGAACACGTAGGTGCCCGGGGCCTCGGCGAGCGGCGGGTACTGGCGGTTGCCGAGGGTGGCCGGGGCGCCTTCTCGGGGCCGGAGCGGGCGATCAGCCGCTCGGTCCAGGGGCGCCACCACGAGCCCTTCTCCACGGCGGCTGTCTTGAGTGACAGGTTCTTACCGTAACCCCTGCTACATCGCGGGCAGGACACCGCACAGGAGGCGGTTGTCGCCGCGCTGCCAGAGGGTGCCGACCTCGGCGAAGCCGGCCGCCCTGAGGGCCTCGACGTGGGTAGCGAGCTGCGTCGACTGCGTGCCGTGGTGACCCGCGTCCACGCGGCGGCGGCTGCGTTCCGCGACGTGGCCGGCCAGCGAAGGGTCGGCGGCGGCGGCATCCCACCAGGCGTGCCAGCTCTCAGGATGCCCGCCGGGGAAGCGCCGCTGGTCCTCACGCTGGCGCAGCGCCAGGTCCAGGCGGGCCAGGGTCGGGGATTCCTTGGCATCGAGGGTGAAGTGATCGCCGTCGAGCAGCAGGCCGCCGGGGCGGAGCACGGAGGCGAGTTCTGCGTAGAGGACACGCAGATCCGGCTCGGGCAGCCAGTGCAGCGCGGTCGTGCTCACCGCGGCGTCCGGAGCCCTGGTACCCGGGTTCAGGCCCAGCTGCGCTGACCAGCCGGGAACGCGCAGGTCCAGGTCGGCGAACCGCAGTCCGGGCACGCCGGAGTAGGCCGCCCGCCCCAGCGTCAGCGACACCGGGTCGGCGTCGATGCCGATGACCGTTGCGCGCGGCAGGCGGGCAAGCAGCCGGACACCCAGCGAGCCGGGACCGCAGCCGATGTCGAGGACAAGCGGGTCGGCCCGTCCAGTCCCCTCCTCGACCGCGTCGATGAGCACGGTGAACCTGTCCTCGCGGTCCGGCAGGCTCTCCTCCTGCTGGCGGTCCCAGCGCTCGATCCAGTCTCGTGCGGTGTCGCGGTCGAGTTCGGGCACACCCTGCTCCTTGGGTTACTTGGCCGGCTGACGGTTACTGGCTAGGCTTCCTTTGACAGTCACAACCCTAGGTGCGGAGATGTAACTGGTCAAGTGAACTTCAACAGTCACATGGATGTCGTGATCAAGGTGGCCGTGCACCTGGTGAACCTGCTCACCCCCGGCGAAGACCGCGGACGCCGTTACGTTCCGCCCGAGGGAGACGAGCGGACGGCGGCCGCCGGCGCCGCGCTGCGCAGCGCCGGCGGCCGCGAGGCGACCTGGGAGGAGGCTGCCGAACTCTGCTTCGTGGCGGCGGAACTGCGCGGCGTCTTCGAGGCCGTCAGCGCGGGCGCGGTGGACGACGCGGCCCGTCAGGTCAATGCGCTGCTGGTCCGGACCGGTGCGCGGCCGGAACTCGAACGGCACGACGGTGAGCCCTGGCACCTGCACTTCCACGCCGCCGACAACTCACTACCGAACGGCTGGGCGGCGGGCTGCGCCACCGGTCTCGCGGTCGTCCTCGGCGGTGAGCTGCACGACCGGCTCGGCGTCTGCACGGCACCCCGGTGCGACCGGGTTCTACGTGGACACCTCACGCAACGGCACCCGGCGGTACTGCTCGACCTCATGCCAGAACCGGGTCAAGACCGCCGCGTTCCGCGCGCGGCTGCCCTGAGCCGGATAGGTGCACACTAGAGGGACTTAGCCGGGGCCAACCCGAAACGGAAGTGACGCTATGTTCGAGCGGTTCACTGACCAGTCGCGACGAGTCGTGGTCCTTGCCCAGGAGGAGGCCAGGCGCCTCGACCACAGCTACATCGGCACCGAGCACCTGCTGGCCGGTCTCCGGCATGAAGGACGCGGCGCGGCCGCGAGAGCGCTCGCGTCGGCGGACATCACCCTGGACGCCGTCCGGGGAGGGATCGAGACGATCGTCGGCCGGGGTCAGCTGCAGCCGTCCGGGCACATTCTGTTCACGCCGCGGGCCAAGAAGTGCCTGGAGCTGTCGCTCCGGGAAGCCCTGCAGCTCGGCCACGACTACATCGGCACCGGGCACCTGCTGCTCGGGCTGATCAGCATCGACGACTGCAAGGCCGTCCAGGTGCTTGGCGAGCTCGGGGCCGACGTGGGGCAACTCCGCTCACGGGTGCTGCGGGAGATCGAGAATCCCCCGGAGCATCGCGAGTACTCTCGCCCGCTGCCCCTGGCCGTGCGGAGCGTTCAGCCGTCCGAGCAGGTCCACGTGCTGCTGGAGACGATTGATGACCGGCTGGGCGCGATCGAGCGGCATCTCGGCATCGCCGGTCCCGGAGACAAGGCGGTTCAGCCAGACCCGGGGGACGCCGGGCTCGCGGACCCGGGAAACGGCGATTCCGCGGACGCGGGGAACGGCGGGACCGCGGCCGGATGACGCCCCCCGCTCGCCCGCCCGAAAATGTCATACCCCCCTCGTAGTGTGTCGTCCATGAACCCACCACGCAGACGCCGCGCCAACCCCCCGGATGAGCGGTGCGGGTGCGCGGAGTGTGAGGCGCTGGTCGAGGGCGTCGATCTCGACCCGGAAGCCTGCATGCAGGCTGTCGCCGACGACATCCGCACCGTCGGCTGGTCGGTCTCCGCCGTTCTCGGCGATGAGATCGCGCCGCCCTGGGCCTACACGGTAGGCCTATGGCTCACTCATCAGGGCCCCGAGCTGACCATGTTCGGCCTGCCGGTCGAGCACATGACGGTCATCCTGAACTCGATCGGTGATCGCATCGCCAACGGTGCACTGATCGAGGCCGGAGACCAGATCGACGGCATCTGCCCGTGCTCGCTGGCGGTCCGGCGGGTTCATGAGAGCTGGCGGATGACCAGCATGTTTGCGGTCTCGGACCGGTATCACGGTTACGTGAGGCCGCCTTACCTGCAGGTGGTCTGGCCCGACCGGCGAGACCACTATCCGGGTGATCCCGGATTCCAGTTCAAGTACGAAGGCAGGCAGCCGCTGCTGTGGCTGCCGCGTGACGACAACCCGCCGGCGGTCTGGACCCGGATCGATCAGCTCTGCTGAGCATGGAGGTTCCCCTTCCTCCGCTAGCCTTGCTCCGCTGGCCTCCCTCGGCTAGGTAAAGAAGTTGCCAGTCCGCTGCGTGGCTGGTTAGCGTCTGATAGCCGGCGGGGCTGACCAGACCGGCCAGGCGCCGACTGGAAGGACGAGGGCCAATGTCACGGGGTGGGCTCCTCCGCCGGTTCCCCGTGCTCGGGATCCGGGACTTCCGGCTGCTGCTCGCCGACCGGCTGGTCGCGCCCGCTTCGATCGGGTTCTCTATCGTCGGCGTCTCGTTCGCCGTGCTCAAAGCCACCAACTCCGCCACTGACCTGGCCTATGTGCTCGCCGCCCAGATCGCGCCGTCGCTGGTGTTCGCGCTCATCGGCGGCGTGGCCGCCGACCGGTTCCGGCCGCAGCGGGTCATCATCGCGGCCAACCTGCTCATGGCTCTCGGCGAGGGGACCTTCGGCATCCTTGTGCTGGCCGGCCATCCCCCGCTGTGGGCGATGATCGGGCTGGAGTCGATTACCGGGACCGGAATCGCGATCTTCTACCCCGCCTCCCAGGCACTGCTCCCCCGCCTTATCCCGCGCGACCTGCTGCAGGAGGCGAGCGCGATCAGCCGGCTGGCGATGAACAGCGGCCAGATGTCCGGCGCGGCCGTGGCCGGGCTGCTGGTGGCGGCCGCAGGCGCGGGCTGGGCGCTCTTGCTATGCGGCATCGGCATGGTGGCCACCGTTCCGCTGCTGCTAGCCATCCGGGGCTCTCGACCCGGTACGGGTAAAGAGCCGCAGCCGGCGCCGAGCATGATCACCGAACTGCGCGAGGGCTGGTCGGAGTTCCGTTCGCACACCTGGTTGTGGGTGATCGTCGCCCAGTTCAGCGTGGTGATGATGGCCTGGTACGGGGCGTTCTCCGTGCTCGGCCCGGTGGTGGCGCGGGAGCACCTCGGCGGTCCGGCCGCCTGGGGCGCCATCACTGCGGCGGACGCATTCGGCCTGATCGCCGGCGGTCTCGTGTCGCTGCGGTTCACGCCTCGCCGGCCGATGCTGTTCGTCGTGCTCACGGGGGGCGCCATCGCCATCTCTCCGCTCTCGCTGGCGATGGTCCTCCCGCTGGCCGCGGTGTGCGTGGCGTCGTTCGGCCTCGGCGTGTTCGTCGAGATGATGATGGTGCAGTGGACGGTCACGATGGCGCGGAACATCCCGTCGGACATGCTGGCCCGGGTCTCCTCTTATGACGTCCTCGGCTCGGTCATGGCGATGCCCGCCGGGGCGCTGATCGCCGGACCCCTGGGTACCGCGATCGGAATCTCCCGCGCGCAGTACGCGGCGGCCGCGGCGATCATCGTCGCGTCCGCGCTGGCTCTTATCCCTCGTGATATCCGCACCATACGCAGCAGCGATGCTCTGGTACCGCCGGCGCCCAAGGACATGGCGGTGGCTCTGGAGGCCGCGTCCCGCTGAAACGGCGATGGAGCGCGGGAACGGCCGGAACGGCGGGGACCCCGTAGCCCGCCGTTCCGGCCGTCGGTTTAGACGTTCTTCTGGTACGAGCGGAACGTCGCCACCGACAGGGCCACGCACGCCACCGCCAGGACCAGCAGCCCTCCGCAGCGCACCCCGATCACGGACCAATCGGGGCGGGCGGAGACCGCGGTCCGGCCGATCTGCACCACCCAGTTGAGCGGGTTGCGCGACGCGATGGCCTGCATCCAGCCCGGCATCAGGTGAGTCTGCATGAACGCCGAGGACAGGAACATCAGCGGCAGCATGAAGAACGTGTACACGCCGATGATCGCCTCACGGGAGCGCAGCGTCATGCCGACCGCGTTGGACAATGCGCCGAACACCACCCCGACCAGGATCGACGCCGCGACCATCACCGCCACCCCGGCGACCCCGCCGTGATAGCGTGCCCCGCCGGCCAGGCCGAGCCCCACGATGATCAGCGACTGCACGGTCGTGCTGACCGCCTGCTCCACCACCGAGGCGTTCATGATCCCGATCCGGCTGGCTGGGGCGGCGAGGAACCGGTTCAGCGTGCCGCGCTCGATCTCCTCGATCATCGTCATGCCCGCCCACATGTTGTTGGACATGGCGTTCATCGCGATCAGCCCGGGCACCAGGTAGTCCAGGTAGGTGCCGTGATAGGCGAAGCCGGGGATGTCGATGACCCGGCGGAACAGCTGCCCGAACAAGAACAGCCATATCACCGGCTGGACTACGCTGAACGCCAGCACCCACGGCTGCCTGACCAGGGCATGCATCTTCCTGCCGGTTAGGTACCAGGTGTGCGCCAGCGTGGTCAGGAACGGCACGGTGTTGGGCTGCGCCGCCGCCAATCGCGCCGCGGCGGACGGCGTAGCCGGGTCGGAATCGATCTGCATGGTCGTCATCACGTGCTCACTTCCGCGGTTTCGGGCTCGTTCGCCTGGTCGAGGTGCTCTGAGGTCTCCGACTCGCTGTAGCGGCGGCCGGTGTGCCGCAGGTACACGTCGTCCAGCGACGGCCGCGCCACTGCCACCGACGCGGCGTTGAGGCCGGCCCGCTGCAGTTCGGCCAGCACGACCGGGACGGCGGCCGCGCCGTCGTCACTGCGGGCGGATACGTCACGGCCGGCGATGACGACGTCCCGCACCGCGGGCAGGCCCGCCAGCACGTGCCGGACCCGGATCGCGTCGGCGTCGGCCGGGAGCTCGACGTGCACGGCGTCGCCGTGCAGCTCGCCCTTGAGCTCATCGGGCGTTCCCGAGGTGACGACCCGGCCGCGGTCCACGATCGCGAGCCGGCTCGCCAGCCGGTCCGCTTCCTCCAGGTAGTGCGTGGTCAGCAGCACGGTCATCCCCTCGCCGCCAGCGAGCCGCGCGATCTCCTGCCACATGGCGGTCCTGGACTCCGGGTCCAGGCCCGTCGTCGGCTCGTCGAGGAACAGCACCGCGGGCCGGTGCATCAGGCCGAGCGCCACGTCCAGGCGGCGCTGCATGCCGCCGGAGTAGGTCTTGACCAGCCGTCCCGCCGCCTCAGTCAGCCCGAAGTGCGCGAGCAGCTCGTCCGCGCGAGCCCGCACGGCACCGCCGCGCAGCCCGTACAGGCGGCCCTGCAGGATCAGGTTCTCCCGGCCAGTGGCGGTCGGGTCGGCGCCGGACCGCTGCGCGACGACCCCGATCATGTGCCGGACCTGGCCCGGACGGGCGAGCACGTCGATGCCGTCGACGCGGGCCATTCCGGAGTCCGGCCTGGCCAGCGAGGTGAGAATCTTGACGGTGGTGCTCTTGCCCGCTCCGTTCGGGCCGAGCAGGCCGTAGATCATGCCGCGCGGGACGCTGATGTCCAGCCCGTCCAGCGCCCGGATTCCGTGCTTCGTGCCGCGCACGGCGTAGGTCTTGACTAGCTGACGCGCCTCGATGGCGCAGCCGGTGGTACTCACGGGTGACTCCCCTTGGTTGACCGATCGCGACGATCCGGCCCCGCGAGGAGAAACCCGGCTACTCTGGTGGGTGGGACCTCGGGTTTCGCGTGCTCGCGGGATCGATTGAGGTTGACGGCCCCGGCCGCCGGTGTTGCCGCACCAGGCCGGGGTCGTTTCGGTTAGCTGTCGGCGGTCTCCTCTCGTTGCGTCTCGACGAGCGCGAGAACGTCCTGCGGGACCTGCCCGGTGTCGTGGTAGAGCTGCCAGGCCTTTATCCCGGGGAAGGTGCCGTCGGTGAACTCCGTCAGCAGCCCCCGCACCCACGCCGCCTCGGCGCGCCGCAGCGCCAGGTGATACTCCGACTCGATCAGAAAAAGCCGGGGAATCTGGAGGGTCAGCGCGTCCAGCCCCGCCTGGTGCTCGGCGTTGGCCGCCTCCAGCGCGTCCAGCCGCTGCTGCAGCAGGTCAATGAGCTCGTCAGGCGGCAGGACGGCACTCTCGCCGAGGGCGGCCTCGAACCTGGTGTACTCGCGGGCGGGCTCACTGAGCAGCTCGCGCAGCCAGTCCTTCAGCTCGGCGCGGCCCGCGTCGGTGATCTGATAGGTGGTCCGCTCCGGCTGCCTGCCCTCCCGGGCGACCTGCCCAGCCTCGATGAAGCCGTACTTCTCCAGGTTCTGCACGACCGTGTAGAGCGAGCCCCAGTTGATCTTGATCGCCTGGTCCTTGCCCCGCTCGCGGAGCGCCGTGGCCATCTGGTACGGGTACATCGGCCGTTCCATCAGCAGCGTGAGCAGCGACAGCGCCAGCAGGTTACTGATCTTCCGCCGTTTGGCCATCCTGATTACCTCACATCCGAGTGCTCGTTTCCGAGAACTCGTTCTCAAGTATTCGTAGGCGAGTATAGACACATGGCTGCTCGGCCTGCAAACCCCATAATCAAGATCTTTATCCCGAACGGGCTGCCGTGACTGCCCACCAGGACGCGAACCCGCCCTGTGCCCTGAAAGCCGGTCCAGTCCGGAGCAGTGACCGCGGGGTGGGTGCGGATTAGCCGAAGAAGACTTCGGCTTCGGCGTAGCGCTGGGGCGGGACCAGCTTGAGCTGGCTGGTGGCCTCGGCGAGCGGCACCCGGATGATGTCGGTGCCGCGCAGCGCCACCATCACGCCGAACGCCTCGTCGTGCACCGCCTGGACCGCGTGAATGCCGAACCGGGTAGCCAGCACCCGGTCGTACGCCGTCGGCGTGCCACCGCGCTGGATGTGGCCGAGCACCGTGTAGCGGGCCTCCTTGCCGGTCCGCTTTTCGATCTCCTCGGCCAGCATCTGTCCGACTCCGCCCAGCCGCACGTGCCCGAACGAGTCGAGTTGCCCGGTGGTGGTGGCGAGTTGCTCGCTCACCGGGTGGGCTCCCTCGGAGACCACCACGATCGGCGAGTACCTGGTCTGGAACCGATGCTGCACGTAGGCGCAGACCCGCTCGATGTCGAACGGCCGCTCCGGGATGAGGATGACGTTCGCGCCGCCGGCGAGGCCCGCGTGCAGCGCGATCCAGCCGGCGTGCCGGCCCATCACCTCGACGATCAGCGCCCGGTGATGGCTTTCGGCGGTGGTGTGCAGCCGGTCGATCGCTTCCATGGCGATGTTCACGGCGGTGTCGAAGCCGAACGTGTAGTCGGTGGCGCCGAGGTCGTTATCGATCGTCTTCGGCACCCCGACGACAGGGATTCCCTGCTCGCCCAGCTTGGTGGCCACGCCGAGCGTGTCCTCGCCGCCGATTACGATCAGCGCGTCGACGCCCAGCCCGGCCAGGTTGTCCTTGATCCGCTCGATGCCGTTACGGCCGCCGTTGCCCGTGCTCTTCAGCGGGTTCGTCCGAGACGTTCCGAGGATAGTGCCGCCACGCGGCAGGATGCCGCGCACCGCCTGCACGTCCAGCGGCATCGTGTCGCCTTCGAGCGGCCCGCGCCACCCGTCGCGGAACCCGACGAATTCGAGGCCGTACTCCTGCACGCCCTTGCGGACAACAGCCCGGATAACTGCGTTCAATCCGGGGCAGTCGCCGCCACCGGTGAGGACTCCCACTCGCATGCCCACAACCTTAGTGGGCGAGAGGCCTGCTCGGATGCCTGCGGCGCGAGCTCAGCAAAAACATCACCCGTCAGGCAGTGCCACCAGAACCGGCAACATCACCCAAATCGCCATTTTCCCTACCGCCCTGGCCGCCGGCCGCTAGTTCGGCCTTGGCGCGGCGGGCGTCGACGTCGACGTACTCCTGGCCGGAAAGCTTCGCGATCGCCTGCATGATCTCGTCAGTGATGGTCCGCAGCAGCGGGCCGTCGGCCTCCCGGCCGTGGTAGCGGGAGAAGTCCAGCGGCTCGCCGAACCGCACGCCCGGGCGGATCCGCCGGTTCGGCCAGAGGGTGCCCGGTGGCTGGAACTGGAACGTGTCGATCATGGCGCACGGGACCACGGGAGCGCCGGATTCGACGGCGAGCCTGGCCACTCCCGTCTTGCCCCGGTACAGGCGGCCGTCCGGGCTCCGGGTGCCTTCCGGGTAGATGCCGAGCACCTGCCCGACCGCCAGCACCTGCAGACCGGTCCGGAGCGCCTGCTCACTGGCGCCTCCCCCGGCCCGGTCGACGGGAATCTGGCCGACCCCCGTGAAGAAGGCCCGGCTGATGAGCCCCTTCAGCCCGCGCCCGGTGAAGTACTCCGACTTGGCCAGGAAGATCACTTTCCGCGGCACTGGCAGCGGCCCGAAGAAGTGGTCGGAGAACGACAGGTGGTTACTCGCGAGGATGACCGGGCCTCGCCGGGGAACGTTCTTCACCCCCCACGCGCGGGGCCGGAAGAGGATCTTCAGCGTCATCCCGAGCGTGTACTTTGTCAGCCAGTAGCCCACGGTCACATCGTGCCACGTCCCCGCGGATGCGTCAGCCGGCGTGCCGCTAGTGTCCGCCCAGTCCGAATGCCTCTCCCACCGCAGTGATTCCTGCGGTGTAGGCGAAGGGGAAGCTGAAAATCACTTCGTCAGCGCCGGCCTTGATGTGACCTGCGACCAGGCCGGGAATCTCATCGGGCTGGCCGACGGTGAACCCGGCGATCTCCTGCTCAGAGCCGGACGCCGCGAGCATCTCGCGCACCTCGGCCGTATTCTGGGCCGACGTGGTGAGGATCAGCGGGGTCATCCAGGTCACGCCGACCTCGGCTGGATCCCGGCCCACCTCGGCGCAGTGGCGGCGCAGCACGCCGATCTTGCGGGCCAGCGTGCTGACGTCGCCCGTCACGTTGCACATGTCCGCGTAGCGGGCCACCAGCCGCAGCGTCCGCTTCTCCCCGCCGCCGCCGATCATGATCTTCGGCCCGCCTGCCTGCACCGGCCGGGGCAGGTTGCGGGCGTGATCGAGCCGGTAGTGCGTGCCGGAGAAGCTCACATCGCCGCCGGTGAACATGGCCCTGCAGACCTGAACCGCCTCCTGGAGCATGTCCAGGCGCACCCGGTCACCCGGATAGTCGATGCCCAGGCCCTGGTGCTCAACGTCGTACCAGGCGCCTCCGATGCCGAGGATGGCCCGGCCCCGCGAGATGACGTCCAGCGTCGTGATGATCTTGGCCAGGATACCGGGGTTGCGATAGGTCACACCGGTGACAAGCGTGCCGAGCTGCACCCGCCGGGTCCGCGCAGCCAGCGCCCCGAGCAGGGTGTACGCCTCCAGCATCGGCTGGTCCGGCCCGCCGGCGATGGCAGCCGCTGCATCAG
The DNA here is from genome assembly GCA_963800415.1 of uncultured Actinomycetes bacterium. GTDB lineage: Bacteria > Actinomycetota > Actinomycetes > Streptosporangiales > Streptosporangiaceae > Palsa-504. The sequence goes on along the minus strand of CAWDBS010000078.1, from coordinate 2,354 downwards.
CCCATCGCGAACCTTGAATGCACAGTCACGTCGCGCCGATCCGCATGCCAGGCTCAAAATCGCTGGCCGAATTGGGCGAACGCCCGCGGCCACCCTGCGGAAGATCCTGGCTAGGCTCAGGGCATGAACGCCGGCCGGTTGCCCCTCTTCTGCGACACCGCCCTGGCCGAGCGCATCGAGCGGGTCGAGGCACAGCTCGTCGCCAGGGGCAGCGAGGCCGCCCGCCGTCGCAGGGCAGGCACGGCGGGCTTTGTGATCCCTATTGCCGGCGGTGTGGCGAGCTTTGCTGAGGAGGGCTCGCCGTTCAACAAGGTCGTGGGGCTCGGCTTCGGCGGCGTGCCGAGTGCGGCCGCCCTGGATGGGATCGAGCGGGCCTTCACCGCCTGCGGCGCCCCGGTGCAGAGGCCCTCGCGAGGGCCATGCGTGATCTCGCGGCGGCCGGCGTGATGCGCTACGTCGCGCTGCGCAACGGAGTCCCGCGCTGACCTGCCCTGCCGCTGGCCCGCAGCCCTGTCGGCCAGTGCAGCACCTGGACAACCGAGAACGTCTACCGGCACCAGCTCCGGCCTGTCCTGCGGACTGCTGCTACCGTGCTGGGGCTGTTGTTCGTTGGTAAAGAGAACGGAAGCCCGGGGTAAATTAGGCTGCGCCAGCCTCTCTGAGCGATGGACAGAAATAGAGGACGTTGGCTCCATGTCACCACTGCTTCCAGGCGCGGAACCATTCGACCACGCAGGCGGTCCGGTCGGCGTGCTGCTGTGCCACGGCTTCACCGGCAGCCCGCAGACGTTGCGCGGCTGGGCGGACTACCTGGCTGACCAGGGTCTGACGGTCAGCCTCCCGCGGCTGCCCGGGCACGGCACCACCTGGCAGGATCTCGCCCAGACTGATGGTGACGACTGGCTCGGCGAGGTCGATGCCGCGTTCGGCAGGCTGGCGAGCCGGTGCGAGCAGGCCTTCGTGTTCGGTCTGTCCATGGGCGGCTGCCTGGCGCTGCGGCTGGCGGAGACCCGCGGCAGCGCGGTGCGCGGCCTGGTGCTCGTCAACCCGTCGCTGGCCCCCGACACCAAGCTGTTCTTGCTCGCCCCGGTGCTCAAGCACGTGCTGCGGTCGCTGCCCGGCATCGCCAGCGACATCAAGAAACCCGGCGGACACGAGGTCGGCTACGACCGGGTGCCGGTCCGGGCCGCGGCCACGCTGCCCAAGCTCTGGAACGTAACGGTGAAGCACCTCGGCGAGGTCACCCAGCCGATGCTCGTCTACCGCAGCACGACCGACCACGTGGTCGGTCCGGCCAGCATGCGCACGCTGCTGGCAGGGGTGCCCGGCGGCCAGGTGACCGTGCGTGAATGCGCCGACAGCTACCACGTCGCGACGCTCGACAACGACGCCGAGGCCATCTTCGAGGGCAGCCTGAAGTTCATCCAGGATCACGCCGGTTAGCCGCCAAGCCCGCCCACGCGGGTGTGACACCAGGCAATAGGGACTGGGCATGGGGGCCGCCCTCGTGCTAGTGCAGGCGGCCCGGCTGGGCCTGGACCGCCTGGAGCATGAGCTCTTCGAGGCCGCGCGGGCCATGGGCATGCCGCTGGAGGCGATCGCCGCCGTGCTCGACCTCCCGGACACCGGCGCGAAGCCGGGCAGGCGGCCGGCGGGGCGGGCGACGATCCTGGCGAGCAACGGCCTTGATACGCCCTCGGCTTAATCCTCCTGGCTTGGGTTCATAAGCACCCGTACTCCTGAGATTTACCCTCCCGGCATCGGACCACGGACGGCTATCGTGGGAGTCAGGCTACGGATCGGACATCGGTGGGGACGTGCCGGACTGGGATAACACGGAGAGTCGAGAGAGCGACGAGGACGCCGCGTGGCGTGATCTGGTCGCCCGGTTCGAAGAACCCGCGACCACGGCCGGGCCGGTGCCCTGGCCGGAACGCGAGAACGTGCCGCGCCCGCAGACGACTTACGGTGCGGATGGTACTGACGGGGCGCCAGGAGTTCACGGGGCTGGCGGGATGCACAGGGCCGACGGGACACATAAGGCTGACGGGATTCACGGGGAGGATGGGGCTCACGGGAGCAGGGGTGCGCAGGGCGGATTGGGGGCTGGGGAAACTCGGGGCTCAACTGGACCCGCAGGCCAGCGCGGGGCCAACGGTGTCCACGAAACCCAGGAGACTTCTGCGGTTGACGACCTGGACGGGACCGGCGGTACGCGCGGCCCCGAAGAATCGCAAGGGGCTGATGGGCCACGTGGGATCCACGGGTTGCGCGGCGCTGAAGTAGATAGCGGCGCTGAAGTAGATAGCGGCGCTGAAGTAGATAGCGGCGCTGAAGTAGATAGCGGCGCTGAC
>CAWDBS010000077.1:0-69024 GCA_963800415.1 uncultured Actinomycetes bacterium | reverse complement strand
CGGCCACCACCCGTTCCCGAATGCGATGCCCATCGCAGGCGAACCGGTGACCGACCCGAGAACGATCCGCTTCGACCTCAGCCCTGACCTTGCAGAGTTTCTCATCAAGGCATGCGCTCCAGCCAACGCCGATCGCTTCTCCACGGCCGCTGACATGCAGCTCGCCTTGCGTAACATCCGTGCTGACCTTTGACCAGCCGATCCGGAGGTGTTCTCTCATCGCGGGCGGCGCCGCGCACTGGGTTACTGGGCGCTGGTACCGTACGCTGCGCGCGAGCGAGGTTCGACGTAGAGCTGACCGCCGCCCGGAAGCACGAGCAGCGCTAGTCGCCGCTGAACCCCGAGAGCTGCCCGCAGTCGGTAATCCGGAGCACGGCCGAACCGGCCTCATCTGACGCGTCCAGGTCGACAACCGCGCTGATGCCCCAGTCGTGGTGGCCCGCGGGATCGTCGAAGATCTGCCGGACGACCCACTGGTCCGGCTGCTGGTCGATGACCAGCAGGGCGGGGCCGCGGGCGTCCAGCCCGGTCCCGATCTCGTCGTGCATCTCGAAGTAGTGGTCCAGCGCGTCACCCCACGCGTCGGCGTCCCACCCGCGCGCCTCGTCCAGCGAGCCGAGCTCGTCGTAGTGGCCGAGCGCGGCCAGCTGGACCCGGTGGAACAGCGCGTTGCGCACCAGCACGCGGAACGCGCGGACGTTCGAGGTGACCGTGGCCGGCCGCGCCTCGGCCCGATCCGCCGGGTCGGCCAGCGGGTTGCGCAGCCGCTCCCACTCGTCGATCAGGCTGGAGTCGACCTGCCGGACAATCTCCCCCAGCCATTCGATCAGGTCCGTCAGCTCCTCGGTCTTGGCCTCGTCGGGCACCGTCTGGCGCAGCGCCTTGTAGGCGTCGGCCAGGTAGCGCAGCACCAGGCCCTCGGACCGGGACAGCCCGTAGAACGCCACATACTCGCTGAAGGTCAGCGCCCGCTCGTACATATCGCGGACCACCGATTTCGGCGATACCGAGTAATCCAGGACCCAGGGATGGCCGCGGCGGTAAATCTCGTACGCGCCGTCGAGCAGGTCCTCCAGCGGCTTGGGGTAGGTGACCCCGTCCAGTAGGTCCAGTCGCGTCTCGTAGTCGACGCCGTCCGCCTTCATCTGGGCCACCGCCTCGCCGCGCGCCCGGAACTGCTGCGCGGACAGCACCTGCCGCGGGTTGTCCAGGGTGGACTCGATGACCGAGAGCACGTCCAGCGGGTAGGACGGCGCCGCACGGTCGAGCAGGTCGATGGCGGCCAGCGCGAACGGCGACAGCGGCTGGTTGAGCGCGAAGTCGAACTGCAGGTCGACGGTGAGCCGCACCAGGCGACCCTCGTCATCGGGCGTGTCCAGGCGTTCCACCACGCCGCCGGCCAGCAGGGCGCGGTAGATCGCGATGGCCTGGTGGATGTGCTTGCGCTGCGCCGAACGGTCCTCGTGGTTGTCGGTCAGCAGGTGGCGCATCGCGGCGAACGCGTCGCCCGGGCGGGCGATGACGTTCAGCACCATCGCATGGGTGACCTTGAAGCTCGACGTCAGCGGCTCGGGGTCGGCGGCGACGAGCCGCTCGAAGGTCGGCTTCCCCCACGAGACGAAGCCCTCCGGCGGCTTCTTGCGGACCACCTTCCGCCGCGCCTTCGGGTCGTCGCCCGCCTTGGCCAGGGCGCGCTCGTTCTCCACCACGTGCTCCGGGGCCTGGACGACCACCCGGCCGGCTACGTCAAACCCCGCCCGGCGGCCCGCCCGGCGATCTGGTGGAACTCGCGCGCCTGCAGCAGCCGCGTCTTGCTCCCGTCGTACTTGGACAGCGCGGTGAACAACACGGTGCGGATCGGGACGTTGATGCCCACGCCGAGGGTGTCGGTGCCGCAGATGACCTTCAGCAGCCCGGCCTGCGCCAGCGTTTCGACCAGCCGGCGGTACCTGGGCAGCATGCCGGCGTGGTGGACGCCGATGCCGTGCCGCACCAGCCGGGACAGCGTCTTGCCGAACCCGGCCGAGAACCGGAAGTCGCCGATCAGTTCGGCGATGGCGTCCTTCTCGGCCCGGCTGCAGACGTTCACGCTCATCAGCGCCTGCGCCTGCTCCAGGGCCGCCGCCTGCGTGAAGTGCACCACGTAGACCGGCGCCTGACCGGTGCTGAGCAGTTCCTTCAGGGTCTCGTGCAGCGGCTCGATGACGAAGGAGAAGACCAGCGGCACCGGACGCTCGGCTGAGTGGATCACCGCGGTAGGCCGGCCGGTGCGCCTGGTCAGGTCAGCCTCGAACCTGGTCATGTCGCCGAGGGTCGCGGACATCAGCACGAACTGCGCCCGGGGCAGTTCCAGCAGGGGGACCTGCCAGGCCCAGCCGCGGTCGGGGTCGGCGTAGAAATGGAACTCGTCCATCACGACCTGGCCGGCGTCGGCGTCGGCGCCGTCCCGCAGCGCGATGTTGGCCAGCACCTCGGCGGTGCAGCAGATGATCGGCGCCTGCGGGTTGACGCTGGCGTCCCCGGTCATCATGCCGATCTGCGCCGGGCCGAACGCGTTGCACAGGTCGAAGAACTTCTCCGACACCAGCGCCTTGATCGGCGCGGTGTAGAACGTCCGCCTGCCGTCCGCCAGCGCGGTGAAGTGAGCACCCGCGGCGACCAGGCTCTTGCCGGACCCGGTCGGGGTGGACAGGATGACGTTCGCCCCCGAGACGATCTCGATGAGCGCTTCCTCCTGGTGCGGGTACAGCGCCAGCCCGCGCCGCTTGGACCACCCGGCAAAGGCGTCGAAGACGGCGTCCGGATCGGGCGTGGCAGGCAGCAGGTCAGTAAGCGTCATAAGGGTTCCATCGTGCCGTGCCCGCAGGACTGCCTAGGCCATAACGGCTCGTCGTGCAGGCGCAGTACGGTCTCGGCCGCGAAGGGCATCACGAAAACGGGCTAGCGACGATTTCAGCAGCGGGAGAGCTGCGGTATTCCGCTGAGTCGCCACGCCAGTCACGCCCGGCACCGGCCAGGCGTCCCGCCTTCCGGAATCATGAAACCGGGCCTTTAGCAGCACGCTCCGGTGAAGAGCAAGACCCCTTGTCATGGTGATTGCCCGGCCGGCTCCGCGATCGCCGCCAGGCGGCGGGAACGCTGGTCCACGCCGAGCTCACCGTAGGGGTAGTCGACCGGGTGCGGGTCGCTGGCGGCGTCCAGGGCGGCGGTCTCGGCCCCGGTCAGCTCCAGGTCCGCCGAGCGCAGGTTGGCCTCGAGCTGGCCGAGCGTGCGGGCGCCGAGGATGGTCGAGGTAACGCCGGGCCGGGCGGTCACCCAGGCCAGCGCGACCTCGGCCATGGACACCCCGCGGTCCTGGGCCACCTTCTGCACCGCGTCGATGACGTTCCAGGTGCGTTCCGTGCCGCGCCGGTCGTAGGCTTCCATGCCGCGGTTCGGGTCGTCGCCCAGGCGGGTGTCCCCGGACGGGCGCTGGTCGCGCTGGTACTTGCCGGACAGCCAGCCCCCGCCAAGCGGGCCCCACGGCAGCATGCCCATCCCGGCGTCGAGCACGGCGGGCACGATCTCCCACTCGATCTCCCGCGCCAGCAGGCTGTACTGCGGCTGGAGCGTCACCGGTCCGGCCACGTTCAGCGCCCGGGCCAGGTGGACGGACTTGGTCAGCTGCCAGCCGGTGAAGTTGGACAGGCCGTAGTAGCGGATCTTGCCTGCCTGGATGAACTGGTCCAGCGTGCGCAGCGTCTCCTCGAGCGGCGTCAGCGGGTCGTAGGCGTGTACCTGGTACAGGTCGACCGACTCCAGCCCCAGCCGCCGCAGCGAGGCGTCCAGCGCGCGGGTCAGGTGACGCGCGGACAGCCCGGCGCCGTTCGGTGAGTCGTCGCCGGATCGCGGGAAGCGGCCCTTGGTGGCCAGCACCGCAGGCTCGGTGACGTCGGCCGGGCGGCTGGCGAACCAGCGCCCGGTGATCTCTTCCGACCTCCCGTCGCCGTATACGTCGGCGGTGTCCACCAGGTTGCCGCCCGCCTCGATGAAGCGGTCGAGCTGCTGGTGCGCGCCGGGTTCGTCGGTCTCGACTCCGAACGTCATCGTGCCCAGGCACAAGCTCGATACCGTGCAGCCACTGCGTCCTAGCGTGCGATATTCCATATCTCCAGGCTACCGCCAGCATCAGAACAAAACGTAGAGCTTGCGGATCGTCTCGTGGATCTGCCAGGTCCCGGCCCAGCCGCGGGGGAAGACGGCGGTGTCGCCCGGCCCGATCTCGGCCGGCTCGCCGCCGTCCGGCGTAACCGTCATGCGGCCCGACAGGATGTGCACGAACTCGTTGTCGGCCAGGCTCCACCGGGACGGCCCGGGCGTGCACTCCCACACGCCGGCCTCCTGGGCGCCGTCGCCGGACCACAACGTGGTGCCCGAGGTGTGCATCGGCTCGCCGGTGGCCTCCTCCAGCGGGCCCCAGTCCTCGAGCTTCGCGTCGGCCGCGGCGGCCAGGAACGGGGTCGAAGGGTTGACGGTGATCATGACGAGGCGATCCTCTCCGGGAAGGGCAGGGCGATGGGGTCGGTCGCGAGGCGGCTGTGGCCGGCCTCGTCGAAGCGGTCGAGGCCGAGCGGCGATACGTCGAGCACGTCGGAAGAGCCGGTGAGCGCGACGTCGGCCGCGGCCCGCGCCACGCCAGGCCCCCACATCATGCCGGCCCCGCCGGCGCAGGCCACCGTGACGCCGGCCAGCCCGGGCGCCCGGCCGATGATGGGCAGGTGGTCCGGGGTGTAGTCGATGGTCGCGGCCCAGACCCGGCGTAGCCCGAGGCCCGCGGTGACCGGGACCAGCGCGGCCAGCCGGGCCCGCATCTTGGCCAGGTACTCCTCGTCCACCTCGCGGTTCTCGCCGGGTGGTTCCTCCGGGTTGCTCATGCCGAACAGCAGGCCGCCCTCCTCCGGCCGCCAGTAGAGCCCCGCGGCCAGGTCGAACACCATCGGCACCCGGGCCGGATCCAGGTCAGGGTGCCGCTCGGTCACCGCGACCTGGTGCCGGACGCCGCCGGCCGGGATGCGCAGGCCGGCCAGCTGGCCGACCTCGGCGAGCTTCGGCCCGCCGGTGAGCACCACCAGGCCCGCGCCGATCCGCCCCTGGCTCGTCTCGACCACGACGCCGCGGCCGCGGCCGCCGGGCCCGGGTTGTCGGCGGCCAGGCCCCGGAAGGCGACGTGCTCGCGGACTTCGACGCCGCTGCGGATCAGCGCCACCGTGTAGGCGGCCACGTTGCGCGGCGGCGTGATGAACCCGTCCTGGGCGCAGAAGGTGCCGCCGAGCGTCTGCCCGGGCGCGAGCGTCGGGTTGGCCGCGTCCACCTCATCGGGCTCGAGCCAGCGCACCGGGACGCCCAGCGGGGACTGCATCTCTATCCGCGCGTGCGCCGCCGCGACCTCCGCCGCGGTGAAGCAGGGCAGCAGGTACCCCTGCTCGGTGAACCCGGAGTCGGTGCCGATCTCGTCCCGCTGGCTCAGGTAGAACCGGCGGGACCACTGACCCAGGCGCACCGCCTCGGGCGTCCCGCCCTGCATCCGTACCACCCCGGCCGCCCGGCTGCTGGCGCCCTGGCCGAGGAAGCCCTTCTCGATCAGGACGACCCGTGCCAGCCCGGCCCGGCGCAGGAAGTAGGCGCACCAGGCGCCCACCGTCCCGCCGCCCACCACCACGGCGTCCGCTGTATCACTCATTGGCACACGACCGATGCTGGCATAGACTGAACATTCAGTCAATAAGGACTGGCGCCTGGAGGTACCGCCGGATGTACGGGTTGTCGGAAGAAGATCGCCAGATCCAGGCGCGGGCCCACGGGTTCGCGGACGAGCTGATCCCGCTCGAGGAAGAGGCCGAACGGTCCGGCGGGGAGCTGCCCGCCGACGTGACCGCCGCGCACGCCAAGCGCGCCCGCGAGCTCGGCTTGTACGCCACGAACATGCCGGAAGAACTCGGCGGCGGTGGCTGCACCTCGCTGCAGCAGGTGCTCGTCCAGGAGCAGATGGGCCGGGTGACCAACGCGCTCGGCTGGGTAGCGGCCACCCCGCCGTCCTGGCTGCCCGCCGTGGCCACCCGCGACCAGATCGACCGCTACGTCCGGCCCGCGATCGCCGGGGAGCGGGAGGAGTGCTACGCGATCACCGAGGAGGGCGCCGGTTCCGACGTCGACGCGATCGATGCGACCGCGCAGGCGGACGTCGGCCACTACGTGCTCAACGGCGTCAAGTGGCACGTCACCTCGTTCAACACGGCCGACTTCGCCTTCTTCCAGGCCCGGCTGACCGGCGGGCCGCACCACGGCGAGCACGCGATGTTCCTGGTGGACCTGCCGAGCCCGGGCGTCCGGGTGGTCCGGACGCCGGCCTACTCGCACACGATCAGCCACCACCACCCGATCGTCGCGTTCACCGACGTGCGCGTCCCGGCGGCGAACCTGGTCGGCGAGGAGGGTGACGGGATGGCCTTCGCGTACGACTGGTTCAGGTTCGAGCGGCTGATGGTGGCGGCCCGCTGCCTCGGCGCGGCCGGGCGGCTCACCGAGGAGATGACCGCGTTCGCCGCCGCGCGCCAGGCCGGCGGCCAGCCGATCAGCGAGCGCGGCCTGGTGGCCGGGATGCTGGCGGACAGCCTCACCGAGCTGTTCGCGGCCCGGGCGATGACGTATGAGACGGCCCGCGCCATCGACCGCGGCGCCGACGTGAAGGTGTCACACGCGCAATGCTCGATGGCCAAGCTCTACTGCTCGGAGATGGCGGGCCGGGTCGCCGACCGCGCCGTCCAGGTGTTCGGCGGCCGCGGCTACATGCGCGAGAACGTGGCCGAGCGCTTCTTCCGCGAGCTCCGCGTGGAGCGGATCTGGGAAGGCACCAGCGAGATCCAGCGCATGATCATCGCTCGCCAGATGACCAAGCGCGGCCCCGCCCTGCTCGCCTGACCCAGGCCCGAAAAAACAGGCACGCTTCAGCCGAGGTAGTGTCCGCGGGGAGGTTCGCTTCGATGGCCGCGAGCACCTCGGGGTCGTCCGGCGTGGTGCGCGGGCGGAACCGGGCCGCCACGGTGCCGTCGGGGCGCACCAGGAACTTCTCGAAGTTCCACTGGATGTCGCCGGCCTCGCCGTTCGCGTCCGGCACCGCGGTGAGCTCTTCGTAGATCGCGTGCCGCCCGGGACCGTTCACCTCGATCTTCTCGAACATCGGGAAGCTGACCCCGTAAGTCGCCGAACAGAACTCGGCGATCTGGTCGGCCGTGCCGGGCTCCTGCCCGCCGAACTGGTTGCACGGGAAGCCGACCACCGACAGCCCGCGCGCGGCGAACTGCTCGTGCAGCTTTTCCAGGGCGGTGTACTGCGGCGTCAGCCCGCATTTGGAGGCCACGTTCACCACGAGCAGCGCCGATCCGGGCGAGACGACCGAGCCAAGCGAGGCGTCCTGCCCCGCCAGGGTCTTCACCGGTATGTCAAGTATGGTCACGCTGCTACGGTACCGGGCTCCAGACCGATTGACCCAGGTAGGCCCGGGCCATGGTGGTGACGTAGGAGTACACCGCATCCTCGGCGGGCGACAGCGGGCCGGGGGAGGCGTGCGGCGAGGACAGCCCGCGCTGCACGGATTCGCACGCGGCCCAGTCCTGCTTGTTGGTGATGTCCCAGAACTCCACCGCGTAGCCGGGGTCGAAGTCCGGCCGGGCGACAGCCTCGGGCGCGAACGCCCAGGTGCACTCGATCGTGGTCCGGTCCGCGGCGACCGGGATCAGCCGGTGCGTCATCACGTAGTCCGGGTGCAGGCTGATCAGCACGTTCGGGAAGATGTTGACGTAGATGACGGTCCGCAGGCCCTGCGGGTCCAGGCCGCGCAGCGGGACTCCGCCGCTCCGGCCGTCCAGGGACATCGTCGCCATGCCGTCGCGCAGGTCCATCCAGCCGCCGATCCAGGCGCCGTCGGCGGCGTAGTTCTCGCCGCTCTTGGGCGGGCTGACCCGGCACAGCTCGGGGTGGATGGACGGGCAGTGGTAGCACTCGTGGTAGTTCTCGGTGAGGGTCTTCCAGTTCGCCGCGGCGTCGTAGCGGTGCTGCCCGGCGGTCACCAGCCGCTCTGGCTCGTACGGCGCGACCAGCTCGTCCAGCTTGGCCAGCGCCTCGTGCAAAGACCCCGCCGCGCCCCCCGAGCCGTCCACGAACACCAGCCCGTGCCATTCGGCCACCGGCAGCGCGGCCAGGCCCCACTGGCCGAAGTCGAAGCCGCGGTGCTTGCGGAAACCCGCTGCCGCGCGGAGTTCGCCGGACAGCGAGTACGTCCAGGCGTGGTAGGGGCAGATGATCACCTTCTCCTGGGCGCCCTGACCGCATGGCAGCAGCTCGTGGCCGCGGTGCCGGCAGGTGTTCGCGAACGCCCGCAGCTCGCCGTCCTCGCCGCGGACCAGCAGCACGCCGCCCTCGCCGGTGGCCTCGGCGCGCTGGTCGCCCGGCTGGGGCAGCTGCTCACTCCGCGCCACGCACATCCAGCCGCCGCCGAAGAAGTGCCGCTGCTCCCAGTCGAACACGGTGGGGTCCACGTAAGCCGCCCGTGGCAGCATCCGGCTTTCCCCGAACGGCCGCAGCGCCAGCTCCAGCTCACCGCGATCAAGCGGCGCCGGAACGGATGCGGTCCCGGAGCGGACCCGAAAATCTTGACTGACCATACAGTCAAGACTAAGCGGCGCTCCGGCGCCTGTCCAGGCCGCCCCGCCGTCCACCGCCCCGCGGGACCCCGTTCCGCGCCCGCGGGAAACCGGAGCGATCTTGCGGACGGGCGGGCGCGGTGCGGATACTGCAATGCATGGGCGACCGTAATGTGCTCGGCGACGAGCTCGAGCCATGTGGGACCGATCCACTCACCGGCTTCTACCGCGATGGATGCTGCACGACCGGCCCCGAGGACCTGGGCAGCCACACGATCTGCGCGGTGGTGACCACCGAATTCCTCGAGCATCAGCGCCAGATCGGCAACGACCTGTCCACGCCGATGCCCCAGTTCCGGTTCCCGGGGCTGGTGCCGGGGGACCGGTGGTGCGTGACGGCGGCCAACTGGCTGCAGGCGCACCGGGACGGCGCCGCCGCGCCGGTGGTCCTGGCCTCGACGCACCAGCGCGCGCTCGAGATCGTCCCGCTGGAGATCCTGAAGCGATACTCCGTGGACGTCCCCGCCGACGCCGCCACGCTCGACGAATAGCCGCTGATCCCACCGCCCCGGTCCCGCCTTTCCCCTAGGCCAGCCCGGGCCGGCGGCCCGATACTGATCCTGTGCCGCAAGTGCTGTGCCCGGTCCTGGTCGGGCGGGATGAGGAAGCCCGCCAGCTGCAGGCTGCCCTGGCGGCGGCCGAAGCGGGCCGCGGCGGCGCGGTGTTCCTGGTGGGCGAGGCCGGCATCGGCAAGTCGCGGCTCGTCCGTGAGACCGTCCGCGCGGCGGGCGAGCGCGGCCTGCCGGTCCTAGTCGGCCGGGCGGTAGCCGGGGGCGTCCCGACGCCGTTCCGGCCGTTCGCCGAGGCGCTGACCTCGGCCGGGCGCGCGGGCCGTCTGCCGGCCAGCGAGGAACTCGATCCGTTCCGGCCCGTACTGGGGCGGCTGGTTCCGCAGTGGCGGCCGGCGCTGGGGACGCCGGGGGAGGGGACGCCGGGGGAGGAATCGCCTGTTTTCCTCGGCGAGGCGGTGCTGCGGCTGCTGCGCGCCCTGGCCCCGCAGGCCGGCTGCGTGCTGGTCCTGGAGGACCTGCACTGGGCCGACCAGGAGACACTGGCGCTGCTCGAGTACCTGGCCGACAACCTCGGCGCCGAACGGGTGCTGTGTCTGGGCACGCTGCGTGCGGAGAGCCCCGGCGGGGCCGGCGCGGAGGCGGCCGCCATGGCGAGCGCGCTCGCGGCACGCGGATCCGCCGCCGTGCTCCGGCTCGGCCGCCTGGACCCGGCGGCGATGGCCGACATGACCCGGGCCTGCCTGGACGCCGCCGACCTGCCAGACGCGGTGCATGCCTTCGTCGCCGAGCGGGCCGAGGGCATCCCGTTCCTGGTCGAGGAGGTCCTGGCCGGCCTGGTGCGGGAGGGGGCGCTGACCGAGCGGGACGGCCGCTGGCGTGTCGCCGACCTGGCTGCTCCCGGGGTCCCGGCCACGTTCGCGGACGCGGTCCGGCGACGACTGGACACCGTGAGCGAACAGTCCCGGCAGGTCATCGGCGCGGCTGCGGTGCTGGGCCGCCGCTTCGACTGGGCGCTCCTCGGCCCGGTCACCGGCCTGGCCGACGCGGCCGTGACCGCGGCACTGCGTGACGGCGTGGGCTTGCAGCTGGTCGTAGCGGAGCGGGAGAGCTTCCGTTTCCGGCACGCCCTGACCCATGAGGCGGTGCTGGCCGGGCTGCTGCCGCCGGAACGGGCCGTACTGGCCGGGCGGGCCCTGGCGGCGGTGGAGGCAGCGCACCCGGGCCTGCCGGGGGCCTGGTGCACGCTGGCCGCGGACCTGGCCGGACGGGCGGGCGACGCGGCCCGGGCTGGCGCGCTCTTGCTCGAGGCCGGGCGGCGTGACCTGGCCGTCGGTGCCCTGGCCAGCGCCGAGCACGCGCTGACCCGGGCCCGGGACGTGGCCGCCCCCGCCCTGCGGACCCGTGTCGATGAGGCCCTGACCGAGGTCTTCGCCATGTCCGGGCAGGTCGACCGGGCGATCGAGACGGGCAAGATGCTGCTGGCCCGGCTGGGCCCTCCGTCGCCGCGGGCGGCCAACCTGCACCTGGGGATTGCCCGGGCGGCGATCGCCGGGGCCAGGTGGGCCGAGGCCGCGGCGAGCATCGAGGTCGCCCGCGAGTCGCCGGGCGCCGATACCGCTCAGATAGACGCCTGCGCCGCGCAGGTCGCCGCGGGCCGGGGTCGCCTGGCAGAGGCCGACCAGCTGGCCGGGGCCGCGCTGCGGGCGGCGGAGAGCGGCGGCCAGCCCGAGGTGGCGTGCGAGGCCCTCGAGGTGATCGGCCGGGTGGCGCGGCAGCGCGACCTGGAAGCGGCCGAGCGCGCGTTCGCCCGCGCGGCGGACCTGGCCGGCGCGCACGGGCTGCAGCTGTGGCGGCTGCGGGCGCTGCATGAGCTCGGCACCATCGACCAGCTCAGGACCGAGAGCGTGGACCGGCTGGAGCAGGCGCGCGAGCTGGCCGTGGACCAGGGCGCGCTGGCCCTGACCGCGACACTCGACCTGCAGATCGCCGCCGGGCTCAACAAGCAGTTCCGGGCCGGCGAGGCTCTGGCGGCGGCCCGGCGGTCCGCGGACGCGTCCCGCCGCTTCCACCTGGCCACGCTGCCGATGGCGCTGATCTTCCAGGCCACCGCGCACGCCATCCGCGGCGAGGAACTCCAGATGGAGGCCAGGATCGCCGAGGCGGTCGCGCTCGCTCCCGACGATCAGGACGTGCTCGGCTGCGCGTGGGGGCACTGCCGGGCGACGTCCTGCCTGCTGGCCGCCGACCTCGGCGAGGCCCACGCCCGGATGGCGACCGGGGCCGCGCTGCTGCTGAGCTCCCCGGCGACGATCGCGCCGCCATTCCTCGGGCTGTGGCCGCTGCTCGGCGCGCTGCTCGGCCGGGACGCGGACGAGGCGGCGGCCCGGGTCCGGGCCGCCCACGGCACCCGGCACCTGGTGGTCGCGGCCCTGCTCGGGTACGCCAACGCCGTCCTGGCTGGCCGCCGGGGCCGGCCAGCCGACGCCGAGGCGGCGTTCGCTGCCGCCGACCGGCAGATGGGACCGCTGGTCGCCTGGTACCGCCAGTACGCGCGCCGCCTGGCCGCGGAGGCGGCGCTGGCCGACGGCTGGGGCGATCCGGTCGGGTGGCTGCGCGAAGCCGCCGCCTACTTCGCCGCGCGCGGTGACGACCGGGTGGCGGCCGCCTGCCGCGGCCTGCTGCGCCGGGCCGGGGCGCCGGTGCCGCGGCACCGGCCTGGCGACGGGGAACTACCGGGGTCGCTGCGCGCGCTGGGCGTGACCGAGCGCGAGGCCGATGTGCTGAAGCTGGTCGCGCAGGGCCTGGGCAACCGCGAGATCGCGGCGCGGATGTTCCTGTCGCCGCGCACGGTGGAGAAGCACGTGGCGAGCCTGCTCGCCAAGACCGGCCTGCGCCGGGCCCAGCTAGCTGGGTATTCCGCCGGGCTAGATGGGTAGCCGCCGTCCTTAAGTAGCCGCCCAGGTTGGGTGCGCGTACCGATGCCGCGGCGGCCGGCCGCGGGCCACCATAAGGGCATGACAGACATCAGGTCCCCGCCCGCACCGGAAGGCACGCCCATGACCGTCGACGAGGTGAAGCTCAGCGAGCCCGCCGGGACCCGGCCGGGCGACGCCGCCGTGCTGGAACGCCCCGGCGCGCGCCTGGCGTACGAGGTGGCCGGGGCGGGGCCGGCCGTGGTGCTCATCCACGGATTCGGCCTGGACATGCGCATGTGGGATCCGCAGATCGGGCCGCTGGCGGTCCGGTTCCGGGTGGTGCGTTACGACTGCCGCGGGTTCGGTGCCTCCGGGCCGTTCGACCCCGCCGTTCCGTACACCCACGCCGGCGACCTGATCGCGCTCCTTGACCACCTGGACATCGGCGCTGCCGTCCTGGCCGGCCTGTCGTTCGGCGGCCGGATAGCGCTGCAGGCCGCGCTGGCCGACCCGGCCCGGGTTCGTGGCCTGGCCCTGCTGGACGCGGTGCTCGACGGCGTTCCCTGGGACCCGGAGTCCGCCCGCGCCCTGGACGAGGTGGCCCGGCGGGTTCAGTCGGCCGGGGTGCTGGCGGGCCGGGAGGCCTGGCTGGCCCACCCCCTGTTCGCCGCCGCGCGCGAACGGCCGGACCTGGCCGCCGCGCTGGCCGCCATGGTGGCCGGATACCCCGGCCAGCACTGGCTGGGCCAGGATCCCCATCGCCAGACCCGGGCGCCCCTCGACGTGCTGGCAGGCGTGACCGTTCCGGTCCTGGTCGCGGTGGGTGAGCATGACGTGCCCGGCTTCCGCGAGATGTCCGCCGTGCTCGCCCGGCGCATTCCCGGTGCCGCCTACCGTGTCGTCGCGGACGCCGGTCACATGATCAACATGGAACAGCCCGCGGCCGTCAATGAGCTGCTGACCCGCTTCGTGCAGGAGCAGTCGTCATGGAGCCGGTGAAGGTCGCGGCCGTGCAGGCCGCCCCCGTGCTGCTCGACCGCGACGAGACGATCGGCAAGGTCGTGGCGCTGACCGAGAAGGCCGCCGCCGAAGGCGCCCGCCTGGTGGCGTTTCCCGCCCCGATGTCTTCCACCTCTGCGTTGACACCTCACCCCGCCCCGCGGTCACCGAGACACCGCGCCATGCCTAAGGAGACCCCAGATGAAAACCCGATCGCAGCCGACCGAACCAGCCCGGCCGCCGGCCGCTGGCCACGGCGTTCTTGTCGACGCCGGATGGCTGAACGCGCACCTGCGCGACCCTGCGGTGCGAGTGGTCGAGGTCGACGTGAGCAGGCGCGCCCACGACGAGTGGCATGTCGACGGAGCCGTGCTATGGGACGTCTACCGTGACCTGAAGGACGCCGACTACCGGCTCATCGGCCCCGCGGCGACCGGACGGCTGCTGGTCCGCTCCGGCATCGGACCGGGTACTACGGTCGTGTTCTACGGCTACGCGCCCGCTTTGGGCTTCTGGCTCATGAAGCTCTACGGCCATGCCGACGTGCGCATCCTCGACTGCGCACGGGACGCCTGGCGAGACGAAGGCCACCCGGTGAGCCGCCAGCCGTCCGAGCCCGCCGCGTCCGGCTACGTCCTGCCCGGGCCAGACGCACGACTTCGTGCCGACTTCGCGGCGGTGCGGGACGCGATCGGCCGTCCCGGCCGCAGCCTGCTGGACGTGCGTACCTGGGACGAGTACCGGGGCGAGCGCTTCTGGCCCTCCGGTGGCCTGGAGCCGGGTGGCCAGGCCGGTCACGTCCCGTCGGCGGTCCATCAGCCCATCGACGGCCTGTACGACGAGCGCGGCACATTCCGGGATGCCGCCGCCCTGCGCAGTGTGTTCTCCGCCACCGACCTCGACGGCGGAGCGGAGCTGATCACCTACTGCACGATCGGCGGGCGTGCCTGCACCGCCTGGTTCGTGCTCAGCTACCTGCTCGGCCGCGATCACGTCCGCGTCTACGACGGCTCGTGGGCCGAATGGGGCCGGATGGCCGGCACTCCCGTGGAGCAGTCGTTACCCGCTCCATCGGAGCGGCCAGCAGGTCGAGGAGCACTTCCTGATGACGGCGGCCCGCCAAGCTGGCACGATCTTGCAAGAGTGGCAAGTTCATGCCAACTTCGGGAGGGAACCTCGTGGCCACTGGAAAGGTCAGCACGGGCACGCCGATGCGGCTCCGGTCCTTCGATCCTGTTCGGCTCGCCGACCTTGAGTACCGCGCCTGGGTGGGATACTACCTGCGCCGCTGGCCTCAGGTCCTGCGGGCCTCGATCGGGCTCGTCCGGGTGGGCTTCGGCTTGGACTTGTACCGGACCATGTACGGCGCCTGGCTGGCGCTGCGCGCCATCCAGCTGTGGGCGCCGTACCCCGACAACCACCCCAAGCGCGCCCGGGCCTGCATGCGCCGGTTCTACGCGCTGGTCAAGCTCACCTACGGCGAGCCGTCCGACCCGGCCAAGGCCGCCGAGCTCGAGGTCGAGTGGTGGCGCGTGCACCGTGAGATCCAGCACGAGCCCGGCTTCACCCCGGACCGGCTCGTCGACGCGCTGACCCGGCATTACTGTTATCTCTTCGGCGAGCCCGAGGAGGCCGTCCGGCCGGCCGCTATACACCGGGCCACGGCGATGGACCTGTCCGACCAGTGGGTCAAGCAGGGCTGCCGGCTCGACAGCCCGCTGCTGCCGCTGGAGCGCGCCACCCTGGTCCGCGCCTACGCCGCCCTGCTGGCCGCCGTCCACCACTGACCCCAGCCTCGTAATCGGGAGCGGTCAGGCGGCTGGCCGGGCGGCGACGACGGCGGCTCGCTCGCCGCAGCGCATGGTGAGTCGGCCCGAGACGATGTAGAAGCTGTAGGATCTGGCGGGCGTCAAGCCAGGATGCAAGGGGAACAGCTTGGGTAACGGACAGGGGAGGGCGAAGCATGGGCACTGGAAAGGTCCGCACGGGCACGCCGACACGGCTGAGGTCCTTCGATCCCGTCCGTCTCGCCGACCTCGAGTACCGCGCATGGGTGGGGTACTACCTGCGTAAATGGCCTCAGGTCCTGTGGGCCTCGATCGGGCTCGTCAAAGTGGGCTTCGGCATGGACTGGTACCGGACCATGCACGGCGCCTGGCTGGTGCTGCGCGCCAACCAGCTGTGGGCGCCCTACCCCGACAACCACCCCAAGCGCGCCCGGGCCTGCATGCGCCGGTTCTACGCGCTAGTCCGGCTCACCTACGGCGAGCCGTCCAACCCGGCCAAGGCCGCCGAGCTCGAGGTGGACTGGTGGCGGGTGCACCGCGAGATCCAGCACGAGCCCGGCTCCACCCCGGACGAGCTGGTCGAATCGCTCGCCCGGCTCTACTGCTACCTCTACGGGGAGCCCGAGGAGGCGATCCGGCCCGCCGCGGTGCACCGGGCCAGGGCAATGGACCTGTCCGATCAGTGGGTCGCCGACGGCTGCCAGCCCGACAGCCCGCTGCTCCCGCTCGAGCATGCCGCCCTGGTCCGGGCCCACGCCGCCCTCCTCGCCGCCGTCCACCACTGACCCGTCCGGTCGCGCCTAGTGCGGCAGGGCCGGGAGAGCTGGTCTCTTAACCCGGGCCGGTCAGCAGGAGGGTCCAGGTGGCCGTGACCCAGGGCTGGTAGGTGTTCAGGTGCCAGCCGAGCATGCCGGCCTCGCGTCAAGCCGTAACACTTCAGGCCGTGACACCGGGACCGGCCGTCGGCCAGGCCGGCCAGTCCGGCCGCGAGGCGGCCGCCGTCACCCGGGCCAGGCTGCGGCAGAACCGCGTGCGTTCAGTCGGCGGCAGCACCTCGGTGAGCTGGCCGAGCGACGCGGTTGATAGTAATTGATACGAACTAGCGAGAGGAGATGCCGATGGCGTTCACCGAGGACGAGGCCGCCTACCTGAAGTCCCAGCCGCTGGGCCGGCTGGCCACCGTCGACGCGGACGGGCAGCCGGACGTAGTCCCGGTGGGGTTCGAGTTCGACGGGACCTACCTCTACGTCGGCGGCCGGGCCCCCGAGCGGACCAGGAAGTTCCTGAACGTCAAGGCGGGTCAGGCCAAGGTTGCGCTGGTCATCGATGACCTGGTGTCCACCGACCCGTGGACACCGCGCTTCCTGCGGGTCTACGGCACGGCCGAGCTGATCGAGCGGCCCGGCCGGTTCGGTCCCGGCCCGTACATGCGGATCACCCCGCAGATCTCGTGGAGCTGGAACCTGGACGGCCGTCCCTCCGGCGAGGACGCCCTCCAGTCCGGCCCGCGCCGGACCGTGCACGGCGGCTAGCCGCTAAGCGGGCAGCCGCTAAGCGGCAGCCGGACCAGCCCGTACCTGGCCAGCTGCCGCAGGTGGAACGAGCAGGTCCCGGACGACTCGCGGCCTTCGCGAAAATCATGATCCCGAACGGACCGGGCGTCTGCCCCGGCGCCGCCTTACCGCTCAGCCGGGAAGGAAGAACGAGCCGCTTCGCACTGTTCGGACCAGTCGTGGACGATACGGCTCTGACTTTCGGCCCCCGCGCCGTGCCCCTGTCCGTGCTCGACCTGGCGCCGGTGCCAGACGGCGGGACCGCGGGCGACGCCCTGCGCGCCACGATCGACCTGGCCCGGCACGCCGAACGGCTCGGGTTCCGGCGGTTCTGGGTGGCCGAGCACCACAACATGCCCGGCATCGCGAGTTCCGCGCCGCCCGTGCTGATCGGCCACATCGCCGACGCGACCACGACCATGCGGGTCGGCTCGGGCGGGGTGATGCTGCCCAACCACGTGTCGCTGGTGGTGGCCGAGCAGTTCGGCATGCTGGAGGCGCTCCATCCCGGGCGGATCGACCTCGGCATCGGGCGCGCGCCCGGCACCGACCAGGCCACGGCGGCGGCGCTGCGCCGCTCGCCGGAGGGGCTGTCCGCGGATGACTTCCCGGAGCAGCTGATGGACCTGCTCGGCTTCTTCTCCGGCCGCTGGCCGGAGAATCATCCGTTCGCGCAGATCACCGCGATGCCCGGCCGGGGCAACCAGCCGGCTATCTGGCTGCTCGGCTCGAGCGGCTACAGCGCCCAGGTGGCCGGCCTGCTCGGCCTCCCGTTCGCCTTCGCGCACCACTTCAGCGCCGTCAACACGCTGCCCGCGCTGGCCCTGTACCGCCAGCACTTCCGTCCGTCGGAGGTCCTCGACCGCCCGTACGCGATGGTCGCCGCCGCCGTGATATGCGCCGAGACCGACGAGCGGGCCCGCTTCCTGGCCGGCTCAGGCGCGCTGTCGTTCCTGCGGCTGCGCTCCGGCCGGCCGGGCCCGATGCCCTCGCCCGAGGAGGCGGCCGCGTACCCCTATACCGAGCTGGAACGCGCTTTCGTCGAGGACCGCCAGGCCACCCAGATCATCGGCGCGCCGGAGACCGTCCAGCGCGGCATCGCCGAACTCCTCAACGCCACCCGCGCCGACGAGCTGATGATCACCACCATGGTCTTCGACCCCGCCGACCGCCTCAGCTCCTTCGAGCGCGTCGCCGCCCTCGCCCGCGCGACCCAGCCCGCCGCAACCGCCCCCTAAGCCCTCGCTCCTACCGGCACGATGTGACAGTGATCCGGCTATTGCGGCTCGTTGTGACACCGTGCCGGCCATGGCCCGGCTTCGCGTCCGCTCTGGGCAGGCCTACCCGGCGGCGCCAGCGTTCGGCGCGGCGGTCGGCGAGGACCTGCCGGACCACGTTGCGGCCCGGGATACCGGTGACGCCGCCGCCCCCGTGGGTGGCCGAACCCGCCTGGTACAAGCCCCGCACCGGGGTCCGCAGGTCGGCGTAGCCGGCCGCGGGCCTGGCGTGGAACATCTGCCCAAGCGACAGCTCCCCGTGGAAGATGTTCCCGCCGACCAGCCCGTACTCCTCCTGCATCTGGTACGGCCCGATCACCTGCCGGTGCAGCACCGAGGCGGTGAACCCGGGCGCGACCCGCTCGACCCGGGCGAGCACCCGGTCCGCGTAGGCGTCCAGGTCGGACGTCTGCGGCGCGTCGGCGTAGCCGCAGGGCACCCACTGGGTGAACATCGACATGATGTGCTTCCCGGCCGGCGCTAGCGAGTCGTCGAACACGCTGGGGAGGCAGATGTCGGCGAACGGCAGCGTGGCCGGCGTACCCGAGACGGCCTGCTGGTACGCGGTCTCGATGTCATCGAGCGATTCGGCCAGCACGATCGTGCCGCCGTAGACCGACGGGTCGGGCTCCGGGTAGCTGGTGAACACCGGCAGCCGGTCCAGCGCCAGGTTGATCTTCACGGTGCCGCTGCGGCTGCGCCAGCCGCGGATGTCGGCGACGAACTCGGCAGGCAGTTCCGCGGGATCGAGCAGCCGAAGGAAGGAGATCTGCGGATGCGCGGTGGTGATGACCACCGGCGCGTCGATGGACTCCCCACCGGCCTCCCCTCCCCCCTTCCCCGCCAGCGTGACCCCGGTGACCCGGCCGTCCTTGGTGCGGATGCGTATCACCTCGGCATCGGTCCTGATCTGCGCGCCGAACATCCGGGCGGCCCGGGCCAGCGCACCCGAAACCCCGCCCATGCCGCCGCGCGGGAAGCCCCAGGCGCCCGCGGCCCCCCCTGTCTCGCCGATGTGGTGGTGCAGCATCACGTACGCGGTCCCGGCCGACCGCGGGCCGGCCCAGGTGCCGATTACCCCGGACACCGACAGCAGGCCGAGCAGCGCGTCGCTCTCGAAATACCCCTCGACCAGGTTGGCGATGCTGCCGGTGAGCAGCCGCGTCACGTCCACCGCGGCGCGTTCGTCGACGCCGCGCAGGTGAGTGAGCAGCCGCGCCTGCCGCAGCAGGTCCTGCGGCCGCCGCGACCCGAGCCGCGGCGGGATCTGGTGCAGCAGCGGGCCGAGCAGCCGCCCGATGCCGGCTAGGTGCTCTTCGTACCGGGGATACGCGTCGGCGTCCGCGGCGGAGAACCTGGCAATCTCGGCGTGCCGCTCCGCCGGGTCGTGCGGTAGCCGCAGGTAGCGGCCGTCGGTCCGGGGCGCGAAGTAGGGTCCCTGCGGGTACACCCGGTATCCGTGCTGATCCAGGCGCAGGTCGCGGACGAGGTCCGGCGGCAGCAGCGAGACGACGTACGACAACGAGGTCACGGTGTAATCGGGGCCGAACGGGTGCTCGCTGACTGCTGCCCCGCCTGTAATGCCTCGTCGCTCGCATACCACCGTGGTCAGCCCGGCCCGGGCCAGGTAGGCCGCCGCGACTAGCCCGTTATGCCCGCCGCCCACCACTACGACATCCGCGTTTCCGGTCACCGTCCGCCCTTCTTCCTCAGCCGCCCGTGCAGGATGCTGTCTACATACTCCTATCCCGGATGAACGGAGCGCATAGTGGACCCCTCTCAGACCGTGGTCGCGGTCGCTCAGCTCGCCATCGCCGTGGCCGAGCCGGACGCCAACAGGCGGGCCGCCGCGGACGCGGTGGCCGAGGCGGCCGCCGCGGGCGCGCGGCTCGTGGTGCTGCCCGAGCTGTGCGATTCCGGCTATGTCTTCGACGCCGTTGCCCCGGCCGCCGAGGCCCGCGGCCTGGCCGCGCCCGCCGCCGGGAGCGTCACCCTGGGCCAGTGGCACGCGCTGGCCGGCCAGCACCAGCTGGTGATCGTCGGCGGCTTCTGCGAGCTCGGCGCCGACGGCCGCCTGTATAACAGCGCGGCCCTGGTGGACGCGTCCGGCACCCGGGCCGTGTACCGCAAGGCGCACCTGTGGGACTCCGAGAAGCTCGTCTTTACTCCCGGCGACGCCGCCCCGCCCGTGGTGGACACCGAGGCCGGCCGGGTGGCCGTGATGGTCTGCTACGACCTGGAGTTCCCGGAGTGGGCGCGGCTGGCCGCCCTGGACGGTGCCGACCTCATCGCAGTTCCGGTGAACTGGCCGGCCGCCCCCCGGCCCGCTGGCGAGCGGCCCTCCGAGGTGATCAAGGCGCAGGCCGCGGCGGCCAGCAACGGGGTGTTCGTCGCGGTGGCCGACCGGTGCCGGACCGAGCGCGGCGTGTCCTGGATCAGCGGCTCGCTCATCGCCGGGCCCGAGGGTTACCCGCTGACCGGGCCGGTGCTCGCAGACCGGCCCGCGGTGCTCACTGCGGTCTGCGACCTGCCGGCGGCCAGGGACAAGAGCCTGTCCGGCGACAACGACCTGCTGGCCGACCGCCGCTCCGAGCTGTACGCGTGGACGCCGGACAAGCGCGTCGCGGCGGCGACCGCGCACTGGGCGGCGCGGTTCGTCGCGAACGGCACCAGCTACCCGGATTTCCAGGCGACCATGGCCCGCATCGGGCGCTGGGACGACTGGTGCCGCGAATGGGGCCGCACCGGGCAGCACTACGAGCGGCTGGCCGAGACCGCCGAGGCGGCCGGGCGGCTGGTCACTGCCGGGGAGGCCTGGCGGCGGGCCGCGCTGTGCTGGCACTGGGGCAAGTTCGTCTTCACCGACCACCCGGAGGAGCAGCGGGCGGCGCACGAGCGTACGGTGGCCTGCTTCCGCCGCGGGGCCGGCACGCTCAGCCCGTCCGCCGAGCCGGTACGCG
Organism: uncultured Actinomycetes bacterium; assembly: GCA_963800415.1. GTDB lineage: Bacteria > Actinomycetota > Actinomycetes > Streptosporangiales > Streptosporangiaceae > Palsa-504. The sequence continues at coordinate 48,283 of CAWDBS010000077.1, read as the reverse complement.
TGCCCTACGCCGGCAGCACGCTGGCCGCGTACCTCCGGGTCCCGCCGGCCCGGCCCCAGCTGCCGCCCGTCGTGATCATGATTCCCGGGCTGGATTCGGTGAAGGAGGAACTGCAGGCCACCGCGGAGCACCTGCTGGCCCGCGGCCTCGCGGTGATCGCGATCGACGGGCCCGGCCAGGGGGAAGCCGAGTACGAGTTCCCGATCGAGCCGGCCTACGAGCGGGTGACTACCGCCGTGGCGGACTACCTGAAGGGCCGCGACGACATCGATCCCGACCGGATGGGCGTCTTCGGGGTGAGCCTGGGCGGTTATTACGCGGCCCGCTCGGCCGCCTACGAGCCGCGAGTGCGAGCCGCGGTGGCGCTGGCCGGGCCCTACCGGTGGGACTTGGACTGGGACATGCTGCCGGTGCAGACCCGGACCACCTTCCAGCATCGCTCAGGCGCCGGCAGCCCGGCCGAGGCCAGGGAGCGGGCCGCGGCCTTGACCCTGGAAGACGCAGCGGCACGGATCACCGGGCCGCTGCTCGTCGCGGCCGGCGGCCGGGACCGCCTGGTGCCGCCTTATCACGCCGAGCGCCTGGCCCGCGAGGCCCCGGGCGCCGAGTTGCTGATGTACCCCGACGGCAGCCACGGCCTCACCAACCACGCGTTCGAGTCCCGGGCCGCCATGGCCGACTGGCTCGCCGCCCGCCTGACCAGGGCCTAGCCGACCGGAAAGACGGCTAGGCCCTGGCTCACCGGCCGTGGATCAGGCGGGCCGTGGATCAGGCTGACCCGGGCTCAAGGTAGAAGACCACGGCGGAGCCGTTGTTGCGGACGAACGCGGAGGCTTCCCCGGCTCCCTGGCGAGGGGCGGCGTTCAGGAACGCGACGGCGTCCTGCGCGCTGGGGAACTCGGCGGTCAGCCAGGTCTGCCGGGTGCTGGCCCCCAGGCTGCCCGGCTCGAGGTAGAGCAGCCCCACCGTGCCGTTGCCGCGCGGAGTGACGCTGGTCTCGCCGGCCCCCTGCCGGGGGTCGAGGTTCAGGAAGTCGGCGGCCTCTTGCGGGCTGGCGAACTCCGCGACCAGCCAGGCCGGCGAGGTGTCCGTGCCCAGGCTGCCCGGCTCGAGGTAAATCAGGCCCGCGGTGCCGTCGTTGCGCAGGGTCGCGCTGGTCTCGCCGGGCCCCTGCCGGGGGTCGAGGTTCAGGAAGTCGGCGGCCTCTTGCGGGCTGGCGAACTCCGCGACCAGCCAGGCCGGCGAGGTGTCGAAGCCCAGACTGCCCGGCTCGAAGTAGATGAGCCCCGCGCTGCCGTCGTTGCGCAGGGTCACGCTGGCCTCGCCGCGTCCCTGCCGATTGGGTTCGTTCAAGAAGGTGACCGCGTCCTGATGCCCGTTGGGCCCAGGGAACTGCGCGAACTGCCATTCCTGGTCTGCCATTTCCGTACTCCTCTTTGTCGCGGCGCGCACCGGCCCAGTCGGGCCTAGATGACCTCGCGCCCACCCGTTGCCGTTCGCTGTTGAAGAGGAGCCCGACGGCAGATTTGATACCAACGGCCGGCCCAAAGTCACGGCGGGAGCCGGGCGACGGTCCTCCGGCCCCGGCCGCTTACCGCGGTGCGGACCGCTGAACTCGCTGCGCGGCAAGCAGCGGGATGGCCGAGATCTTTTCCTCGGTCAGGTCGTCCCAGCAGATGCCCGCGGCGGGGCGCGGCCCGGGCCGGCGGCAGTCGATGACGCGCTCGGGCGTGACGATGAGGTCCACCGGCACGTCGTGGCCGGATAGCGGGATCGTCCCGGCCGCGCAGACCTGCAGTTCGTGCACGGTGGTGACGCAGACGGTGTGCGGGCCGATCAGGCCGGCCGCGGTGGCCAGCGCGAACTCCAGGTCGGCGAACCCGCCGCCCTTGCCCAGCCGCGCGCCGTCCTCGCCGGCTGCTACCGAGCCCATCACCACCAGGTCGACAGGGGACAGGTCGGCCAGTGTGACCCGGCGGGCGGAGCGGGTCGCGCCGCTGATCGAGGCCGCCCTGCGCGGCGGCTCGCTCAGCTGGGCTGGGTCGAGGGCGAAGAACGGCTCGGGGTCGGCCAGCCGAGGGACGGCCATGTACACGGTCTTGCCGTCCTCCAGCGCGCGCTGGCGCACCGGCCACTGGGCGGAGTCCGGGTTGGATTTCACGGTGGCGGCCGCCTGCCAGGCCGGCAGGACGCGCAGGCGTTCGGCAGCGGCCTCGGCCCCGGTGAAGTTCGGGATGCGCCCGGCGGCGCCGGGGAACCGGGCCACCTTTGCCGCGCGCATTGCGGTCCACACCTCCTGCCGCAGGGCCGCCTTCGCGGCGAGCAGATCGGCCGGACCGCCAGCGTCGCGGTCGTGCCGGGGCGCGGAACGGGCCATGCCGCCTATCCTGCCGCAAGCCGCCGTCGCCGGCCTGCGCGGGCCGCCCGGGGTGGTCGGCCTGAGTGATGGGCCGGAGTGATCGGCCGGAGTGATCGGCCGGAGTGATCGGCCGGAGTGATGGGCCGGAGTGATGGGCCGGAGTGGCCGGTCCGAGTGGTCGATCGGCGACAGTCAGCCGGACGGCTCGTCCAGCCGGAAGCCGACCTTCAGGGTGACCTGGAAGTGGCAGCGGCCGTCGTCCTCGATCCGGCCGCGCATGTCGGTGACCTCGAACCAGTCGAGGTTGTGCAGGGTCTTCGAGGCGCGGGTCACGGCTCCCCTGATCGCATCGTCGATGCCCTCCGTGGACGAGCCGACGATCTCGCTGACTGAGTAGATGTTGTCCGCCATCGCTGATCCCTTCGCAGTGGGCCTGCCCGGCTGCCTACCCCGAAGCCCGGGCTCTGTCACCTGGCCCATTGTTTCCGGCAGCGAACCCCATGTGCCTAGGCTCCGCCACCGCCGTCGCGCGTACACCGCGGCCGTCGCGCGTACACTGCCACCGGGTCTACTCGGCCGCCGTCCGGGCTCATTCCGTCATCGCCGTTGGGTGATTGAAGCGGTCCAGCGGGGTAAGAAAGTAGCTCAAGCAGCAATACCCGACTAATCTAATCGGAAATATTAGATGTACGAGTCTTCTGTGGAGCGCCCGTGTCCATGCCCGACTTCCTGGTGATCGGTGCCCCCAAGGCAGGCACCACGGCGCTGCACGTCGCGCTCGCCCGGCACCCGGGGCTCTTCATGTCGCCGGTCAAGGAGCCGAAGTTCTTCTTGTCCGACGGGCCGCCGCCGACCAAGGGCGGCCCGGGTGACGCCCTGACCTACCGCGAGCACATCTGGCGCAGGCCGGAGTACGAGGCGCTGTTCGACGCGGCCCCGCCCGGCACGCTGCGCGGCGAGTCGACGCCCTTGTACCTTTACGACCGGCTCGCGACGCGCCGGATCCGCCAGACGCTGCCAGAGGCCAGGCTGATCGTGGTCCTCCGCGATCCGGTGGAGCGGGCGCACTCCAACTGGACCCACCTGTGGTCCGCGGGCCTGGAGCCGGTCGGCAACTTCGTCCGGGCCTGCGGCGAGGAGGAACGCCGGATCGCGGCCGGCTGGGCCAGCTTCTGGCACTACACCGCGCTGGGCCAGTACGGCGGGCAGCTCGAGGACCTGTTTACGCTGTTCCCGCGCGAGCAGGTCCTCGTGCTGCGCTACCGGGAGATGGTCGATGAGCCCGCGCAGACCCTGGACCGGATCTGCGTCTTTCTCGGGGTCGAGCCGGGGGTGCTGGCCGAGATACCACGGCAGAACGTCACCTCCCACCCGGAACCGACGCCGGGACACCGGGCGGTGGCGCTGGCGCAGCGCGCGGGCAGCGCGGTCGGCAGCGTGATCCCAGGCCTGACCGCAGCCACCCTGACCGGCCCGCTGGAGCGGTACCTGCAGCGGCACAGCCGCGAGCGCCAGCCGCTCAGCTGGGAGCAGCGCCAGGAGCTCATCCCGCGGTTCGAACCTGACATCAGGCTCCTCGAGGGTGTCCTCGGCGAGAGCTTCCGAGACTGGATCATGCCCAGGGAACGGTCCGGGGGCATGGTCGGCGCCAGGCCGGTCGGCCAGGGGCAGGCCAGGAACGGCCGCCCCGCCGATCCCCTCAAGCTCTAGCGGTGCCGTCAGCTCCGCTAACGGAGGCTTCAGCCGGGATAACAGAGTTCCGTAAGGAGCGCGTGGGATCCGTCTGGCCTGGTCATCTCGTAGTAGAGCCGGTACCGGCCGTCCGGCAGCGGCACGACATCTAGGTACCGCAGGCCGCCGCCGTGGTACGGCGAGGCGGCGAGCGGCTGGTGGCTGACCGGCGTCAGCGCCGCCGGGTCGGAGCCGACGGCGACGCCGGTTCGCTCCTCGTAGTTCTCCGCGGCGCTGGCCCGCCCGTCGTAGTAGGCCGTGACCGCGTCGCCGTCGAAACGCACCGCGGTGACCCGCGTGCCCCGGGAGTCCCACTGGCCCGGCGTGCCGCTCAGCGCGGTACCATGCCACGTCCAGGTCAGACCGTCGGCGCTGGTCGCGTACTCGGTGGTCATCTGATCCGTCTGCAGCGGGTCGTCCAGCGGGTGGCAGGACGCCCACAGGTGCCACAAGCCGCCGTAGTACACGATCACCGGGTCCTTCACGCCGGTCTTGGCGTCGCCGGGCAGCACGGTCTGCCGGTCCCTGGTGTCGAACTCGGCCGGATGCGCAGCCTCGGTCATCTCCACCCGCCAGTGCTTGGTGCCCGTGGTCGCGCAGCTCAGGTACAGCCGCCAGCGTCCCTCCGGCGTGCGGACCAGGGCGGGCCGTTCCAGCGACTCGGTGGCCATGTCCTCCTTGCCGATGGTCAGCAGCGTGTCGAACCGCTGGCCGTCCGCCGACTGCGCCACCGCCACCGCGTAGCCGCGGCCCTGGCCGATGGGCCGCCTGAGCCGGTAGGCGAGGAAGATCTCGCCGTCACCCGCGACCGCGCACGGCGCACCCGACCAGTACCCGGGGCCGGTGCCGGGCGGTTCGGCAGCCACAACGCCGTGATCGGGCCGGGGCAGCAGCATAGAACGATCTCCTTGATTCACATCGGAATAATAGATAATGCTAGGGACCGTCGCACGCATCCGTTCGGATCTTAGCGGGATACAGTCGGGCCTGACTCTGCTCAACGGATTGGAGACGGACGCATGAGTGCTGGCACGATGCGCTCCCCGCGGCCGCACCCTGACCCGCCCCGGACCGGTCCCGGCCGTCACGATTCCGGCAAGAGCCGCGCCCATGATGATGAGCTGACCGTGCCGAGGGCCGCCCCGAGGGCCGCGCCCGCCCCCGCGCCTGCCCGCGCGCCCGCCCCCGCGCCCAGGCCGCGCATTCAGGGGGCGAGCTCAGGGCGCGAGCTCCAGGTAGGACACCCCCGGCATGGGCAGCTCGAAGGCCAGCTCAACGAGTCCTCCGGTGACCTGGGCCGGCGGAACCAGCTCGTCGAGTGTGTTCAGCTCGCGCAGCGCCCGCCACTGGCCGCGCCGCGGCCAGGCAGCGCCGTGTCCCAGCTTCTCCCAGACCGGGACGATGTTGGAGTGCTCCGCGTCGATGCGGTAGTGCCGGACGGTGTACGCCGTCGCGGGCGGGAGCCGCACCCGCAGCAGCACCTCGCGATCCAGCCGGGCATCCCCGGCGATCTTGCCCTGGTCGAGCGTGCCGTTCCAGACCAGGATCCCGGTACGCCCGTCATCGTCCCGCGCGGCCAGCGCCTCCACCAGGCCGCCGGCCCCGTCGCCGTGGACCTGCACGGCGAGCCGGCGCCGCCCCAGCCCGGCGAGCAGCCGGAGCGCCCAATAGCGGGGCTTGCGCAGGTTCCCCACCGACAGCAGCCCGAACCCCCCGTGGAATAGCTCCGGCGGCGCCCCGAGTTCCTCGAAGTGATCCGATACGACCCAGTGTGACAGCGCCCCGACCCGGCCCAGCGCCGACACCATGCCGCGGAGCAGGAATGCCGCGGCGAAGACGGTGTCGCCGACCCGGTTGAAGTGGGTCGGGGTCGTACCCCACTCGGTCCACCACACCGGGAGTTCCCCGGCCCGCAGGTCGAGCGGCACGTTGCCGTAGACGTGCGAGGACAGGAAGTCCAGCGGCGCGCCCGAGACGGCCGTGTGGGCCAGCAGATCGCAGGTCCAGGCCGCCGCCGCCGACGCGGGCCCGCCGACCCGCAGCCCGGGGTGCACGGACTTGACCGCGCGCGCGGACACGTCGTACAGCCGGAAGTACTCCTGCTGAGTGCCGGACCAGAACACGTCCAGGTTCGGCTCGTTCCATACCTCGAACGCCCAGCGGCCCGTGACCTCGTCCGCGCCGTACCGCTGGACCAGGTGGCTGGCCAGGGCCGTGCAAAGGTCGCCCCAGCGGTCCCAGTCCGCGGGCGGGGAGATGACCGCCTGATAGCTGAAGACCGTCCGGTCCGGGTCGCGGGCCAGGTCGCGGGGCATGAAGGAGAGCTCGACGACCGGCCGCAAGCCGAGGCTCATCAGCTCGTCGTAGACCCGGTCGACGCCGCTGAAGTCGGGCAGCAGGCCCTCCCGGTAGACCCCGAGGTCATCGCAGAGGATGCCGTGCGCGCGGACGGCCTGCACGCCGAGCTCGTCCCGGGCGATCCGCAGCGCCTCGCGCAGCTCGGCGCCGATCGCCCGGCCGCCGGTCCGGTCCCGGCTCAGCAGGTAGCTCAGGTGCTCCGAACCGATCATCGGCTGCCACGGCCGGTCCAGCGTGCCGGTGACCGTATCGTCGACCACGACCGTGACCACGCCACCCCCGCCAGGCAGCGGCGCCGCCGCGACCGACGCGGACAGCGGCCCGGCGGACAGAGGCCCAGTGGACGGCCCCCCGGCGGACGGCCACCCGGCGACCGCCGCCACCGCGTAGTACGCCACGTTGCCGTCGCCCGTGGTGTCGGCGTACGGCCCGGCCGGGACCGCGAGTACGTCACCGCCGCCGTGGTCGAGCGGCTCGAAGGGGCCCGCGGCCCGGGCCGCCCGGTGGACCAGGTACGCCGGCCGCGCCGGGCACCGGCTCCCAGTCCAGCGTCACGTGCCCCCGGCCGGGCACCGCACGCAGGGCGCCCGGCGGCGGCAGGTCCGAAGGTCTTTTAATCCCGAACGAACACCTTGTCCCTGGTCCCGGGGAGCACCCGCTCGTACCCGGCCAGCACCCGCAACACGGTCGCCGTCGACACCCCCGCGAGCTGCGCGACCTCATAGACGCTGGGCCTGTCCCGCACCGCGAGGAATCCTCTCATGTATGCGCATACGTATGCGCATACATGATCATCGTCCGGCGCCGGGGCGAGCTGAAGCCCTACCTCAACCACGTTATCAATTCGTTATAAAAGCGGTGACTGCTCGCCGACTGCTGCGCGGCCACGACCTGCCGTCGGCCACGACCTGCCGTCTGCACGACCTGTCCATCGAGGTGCTGACCAGCTAGAGCTCGCCGAGATCGCCCGCGTCAGCGAGGGCTACGACGTCGGTCTGGGGCGACCGGACCCCTATCCGCGCCTGAGGGCGGCCCGGCAGGCAAGTCGGCTGGCGCCTAGCCGGGCCAGCAGCCGCCAGCCGAGCAGGAACAGGCCGAGGAACGCCAGCGCGACCAGGATGAACGCGAACGCGGTGCCCTGCCCGGACACCACCCGCAACACCATGCCCAGGGCCACCGCGCCGAGCCACGCGCTCACCCCGGCTGGCCAGAGCCCTAGCGGGCGCCGCCAGGCCCGCGCCGCCAGCCAGCCGCCAGCCAGCCCGGCCAGGAACGGCCCCGCCGTCGACGCGATGCCGGCCAGGCTGTCGCCCTTGGTGTGGCTGGCCCGGCCGATGATCACGAACACCAGCACGCAGCAGCAGTCGAGGATCACCGCGAGCCGGGCCGAGCGCATGCGCCCACCTTAGCGGTCAGTCCATAAGCGGTCAGTCCATAAGCGGTCAGTCCATAAGCGGTCAGTCCATAAGCGGTCAGTGCTGCGGCTCGACGATCACCTTCAGCCCGGTGCGCCGGGCGCCGTCCGCGAATGCCTCCCGGACCTTGGCGAGCCCGAACCGGCTCGTCACCACCGAGCTGAGGTCCACCACCCCCCGTTCGGCCAGGCTGATCGCCCGCGGGTACACCTCGTTCATCCGCCGCACCATCGCCATCGTCAGCCCCTTGCGCCGCGCGAGCGAGGCCCCGAACCTGATGACGTCGTCGCCCGGGATGCCGGCCAGCACCACCCGCCCGCCGGGCCGCACCGAGGCCATGGCCAGCCCGACCGCCTCGTCGTTGCCCGCCGCCTCGAACGCCACGTCCACCGCGGCCTCGTCCAGGCCCGCGGCGGAATCGAAGACCTGGTCCGCCCCCAGCCGCGCGGCCGCCTCCCGCCGGTGCGCCAGCGGTTCGACCGCCAGCACCGAACTCGCGCCCGCCGCCTTCAGCACACCGATGAGCAGCAGCCCGATCGGCCCGCAGCCGATTACCGCGGCTGTCCCGGCGAACGGCAGGTGCCCCAGGTCGGCGGAATGGATCGCCACCCCGAGCGGCTCGAGCATGGCGCCGTCGGCGTCGGAGACTCGGTCTGGCAGCGGATGCAGCAAGGCCGTCGGCCAGGCCATGACCTCGCGCAGCATGCCGTCGGTCTCGCCGTGGCCGGAGAACTTGATCCGGTAACACAGGTTCCGGTAGCCGTCCCGGCAGGCCCGGCACGTCTCGCACGGGATGGCCGGGTCGATCGCCACCCGCTGGCCGCGCCGCGGCCCGTCGGCGATCACCCCCGCACCCTCGTGGCCGAGCACGAGCGGGTGCGTGAGCTTGGCGTCGCCAATCGCACCCTCGTCCCACCAATGCAGGTCAGAGCCGCAGATGCCGACCGCGGTAACCCGGACCAGGCTCATCCCGGACCCTGCGTCCGGCGCCGGCTCGTCCGCCATGCGCAGGTCGCCCACCGCGTGGAGTCTCGCTGCGCGCACCCGTTCTTTCCTCTCGTCGGCCTCATATCATTTTTATCCCGAACGAGTGGGTGCATCGGTTCTGCGCCGGCTCCGCGCTTCCGCGGTGTGACGCCCGGGCCGGTTGATAGGACGGCGAAACCAGTGATCCCCGGGGGTAGCCGGGGATCACTGGCTCGGTGCTGGCTAGCGGTGCTAGCTACCGTAGGGGCGGGCTTGCAGGGTTGCCCGCCCCTAGGCCGCGGGGCCGCTCGCCAGGGTCACGTTCGCGGTTTGCGACTGGCCGGACTGGTCCACCCAGCTGATCGAAATCTGGTCGCCGGGGTGGTACTTGACCAGTACCTGCGCGATGTCCTGGGCCGAGGAGACCGACTGGCCGCCGACCGAGGTGATCTCGTCTCCTGCGGTCAGGCCGGCGTTGGCGGCCGGAGATCCGGACAAGGTACCGGCGATCGTCACACCGGTTGAGCTGCTGCCCTGGCTGCCCTGGCTGCCCTGGCTGCCCCCGAAGCCGCCGAAGCCGCCGGAATCCCCGGAGCCACCGAAGCCGCCGGAGCCGCCGGAGCCCCCGAAACCGCTGCCTGAGCCCTGGCTCGCGGGCTGGGTTTCCACGCCGAGGAAGGCGGTGGCACCGATGTGAACGTTGGCCGAGGCGCTGCCTGCCTCGATCTGCTTGGCGATGGAAGTCGCCTCGTTGATCGGGATCGCGTAGGCCTGCACGGCGGTCTGGCCGGACTGGGACTGGAGCTGGGTCCCCGAGGAGGCCGCGGTGTCCATGCCGATCACCTGGCCGTAGGAGTTGACCAGCGAACCGCCCGAGTCGCCCGGCTGGATGTTCGCGTTGGTCTCGATCAGCCCGGTGAGCTGCTCGCTGTTCCCGGAACCCTCGTCCGACGCGGTGATCGACTGGTTCAGGGCGGTGACCGTGCCCGCGGCGACCGACGGAGTGCCGCCCTTGCCGCCGGCGTTGCCGAGCGCGACGACGCTGTCACCAGTCTGTACCGTTGAGGAGTCGCCGAGGCTAGCGGTGGTGAGGCCGGACGCGTTCTGCAACTGAATCACCGCGACGTCCTGGGTGGCGTCGTACCCGACGACCTTGGCCGTGTAGGTGCGGCCGTTGCCGACATCGGTGACCTTGATGGACGTGGCGCCATCGATCACGTGGTTATTCGTCAGCACCTCGCCGTTCGAGGTCAGCACGATGCCGGTGCCGGCTGAGGTGGCCTGCTGATCGCCGAGCGTAGACACGACATCGACCAGCCCGGGGTCCACCCGCGACGCGATCTGGCTGGTGGAAAGCACAGTCTTCGAGGTGGCGGTGGCCGTTCCGACCGAGGTCGGGTTCAGGTTGCCAAGCACTCCGCCCGCGGCAGCGCCCGCGGCGAGCGCGACCGCGCCGGTGGCGATCAGCCGGCGCTTGTGGTTCGGCCGCCGCGGAGGCGGCGGCGGCTCGCTGGCAAAACCGGCTCCGCCTGGATAGCCACCAGGGTAACCGGCTCCGCTGGCGAAACCGGGTCCGGCCACGTAGCCTTGGCCGTGCTCTGAATCGTTGGGGTCGTAGGTCTGGCTCATGGGTTGTGCCCTCAACTTCGTGCCGCTCCGCGGCCTCGTCCTTCCGTTACGTTCCGATAATCGGCTCCGGACCTTGAGGGGAGCCGAGGGTTACCCTCCGTTAAGCCGTAAGTTTCCTGAAGGTCCGCTTAAGGCGTTCAGGTTCGCCGGGTTCGCATCCCGCGTACCGCGTCCGGCCCCTGCCCGGCGGCCAGGTAGCCCGCACCCAGTGGTTCTGCGCGGGCCCGGGCGGCCGCCTCCGGTAGGGGACAATTGCCCGATGGACCCCACCTGGATAGTGCGGCTGGACGTGCCGGGAGACGGCCCGCGGCTGGCGGTCAAGGACTGCATCGACATCGAGGGCCTGCCCACGACGGTCGGCTGCGAGGTGATCGCGGATCAGGCCAGCCCGGCGGCCAGGGACGCGGCCGTGGTGGCTGCAGTCCGGCGGACGGGAGCCAGGATCGTTGGCAAAACCAACCTGACTGAGCTGTGCTGGTCGGCCGGCGGAGTGAATTACTGGTCGGGCACGCCGGTGAACCCGGTCGATCCCGGGCGGCTGCCGGGCGGCTCATCGAGCGGCTCAGCGGTGGCAGTGGCGGTGGGGGAGGCGGATACCGCGCTGGGCACCGACACAGCCGGCTCAGTGCGGATCCCCGCCGCGTGCTGCGCGGTCGCCGGCCTGAAGACAACGTGGGGCCGCATACCGGCCGATGGCATCTACCCGCTGGCACCGTCCATGGACACCGTTGGCCTGCTGGGCGCGGACGTTAACGCGCTGGAACTCGGGATGCGGCTGCTCGAGCCGGGCTTCATGGCCACGTCCTGCGAGCTGGCGGTCGGCCGGTTGCGTCCCGAGGTCGGCGCTGGCCAGGCGATCGACCCCATGGTCGACAGCGCGGTCGACGCTGCTCTCACCGCCGCGGGTGTCAGGAGCGCTGACGTCCCCGGTTTCGACCTCTCCGCGGCGAATCGCGCCGCGAACCTGATCATCGACGCCGAGGCCTATCAGGTGAACGAGTACCTGATGCCGCAGTTCGGGCGGCTGAGTCGACACATTCAGCGCAACATGGCCAAGTCAGCCGCGATCACTGGCGATGACCTGGCCGCCGCGAACCGTGCCAGGCAGGCCGTACGCGAGTGGTTCACCGGAATGCTGGGCCGCCATCCTCTGCTTCGCCTTGCCGACGCTGGTGGGCCCGCCGCCGCTGATCGGCAAGCGAGGCATGCCGCTTACCGTGCTCACCATCCGGCTAACCTGGCCGGCCTGCCCGCGCTCGCCCTGCCGGTGCCCGGCGGCCCCGCCGGGCATGCCAGCGTCCTTGCAGCTCATCGGCCCGCCCGGCGGGGAGGACCGGCTCCTGGCCGCTAGGCCGTGTCGTGCAGGCCGCGCTCGCGGCCTAGCGTGCCGCTGACCACAGTGCAGCACTGGCCCGCGGGGCCGGACTACGTCGTGGCCCCGCAGGGCGGCGGCTGCTAAGGTCGGCGGGCTGTTGCGGAGCGGCCGGGCTGACCGGGTCAGCGGCTCTGCTCGCCCGGCAGCGGTGTACTGACGTGCTCCAGGCAGAGCCGCATCGGCCGTTTGTCGACCTCGGGGGTGGTTTCGGTCCGGCGGTAGCCAAGGACGCCATCCTGGCCGTTGGGGTCGACGGCAGGCTCACTGAGCGGGCCTACGCCCTGGTGGATGGCCCGGCCGGCGTTGATGAGCTGGTCCGAGGCGGCGCGCTGCCGCCCGGCCTCGGTGATGCCCCGGCGCGGCGGCCCGTTCGGCCTTCCTGGACCAGCACCGCGAGCTCCTGATCCAGAGTGTCCGCCTTCTCGGTTCAGCCGGCGTTCCTCGCTCAGCGGTCCTTGCCTGCCGCGCCCCCGAGGGCGTCCAGCCGGTCGGCCTCGGGTCGACCCGTCCAGCGCGTGCACGCCTATGACCATGGTGTTGGCCAGGACGCTGACCGTAGCGAGCGCGAGACCGATGATGATGGCGGTCGTGCCCGCGGACGGCCCGAGCGCGTTGATGACTTCGGCGTGCATCCGGAAGTACATCAGCGCCGCGAGGACGGCCATGGCGGCCAGGGCCAGGCCCTACCATCACCACGGTGAGCCTCGTCCAGGCCGCGCAGCGGGACAGTGCCGGCGTTGTTCTTGTACTGCTGCAGCCGATCACCGGCCAGGTGGAAGAAGACGAAACTGATGCCCGTGACCATGGCCGCCAGCATGATCGGCGAAGATCAGGGCGGCCGACAGCGGGCTCGTCCAGTCGACGTTCGTCACCCCGGAGAAGAAGTAGAGCAGCAGCAGCGCGTCGGCGATGAGGATGAAGACGGGCACCCGCCGCAGGGTCTTGGGCAGCCGCCGGTGCCTGCGCGAGCCGGGCTTCGATGTCGGCCGCGATCTCGGTCGCGCTGCCTGTCCTGGTCGCCGACGGTCCCGGCGACGGTCTGCACGCCGCCGTCGGGATGCTGCGACCAGGTCGCCCTGGCGGTATCCGGCCCTGGTGCGCAGCCTGGCCTGTTCGGCCCTGCAGCCGGTCGGCTCGGCCGGCCAGCCGGTCCAGGATGCGGTTGGTCCTGCTCGAGCGCGCGCTCACCAGCCGCCTTGCCCAGAGCCGCGGGTGACGTTCTCGGCGTAGCTGGTGGTGCTGGCCTCGCGCTGGCGCCCGATGAGGATCTGCTCGATGACCAGCGAGCGCAGGACGGCGCGCCGGGGGACCCGGCGCCTGCGCATGACCCGGCTGAGGCTGCGCCGCAGCCGGGCCGCCGGAGCGCCTTCTTCGGCATGCGGGACGACGGTGAGGTTCGGTCGGGAGGTGACGGGCAGCTGCCCGTCGGTGTGGTGCGTGTTCTCATGGTGTTCTCCTCCGGGTTACTTAAGGGCTGACCAAGGCCGGTGGACAGGATGACGACCACACGGCGCAGTTGCCGCGCAGCTGGCCTCGTCCAGGTGTCCCTGCCTGAGGCAGGCGTTCGGCGGCTCGCCGGCGGTGCCGACACCTGTCACCTGAGCCGATCTGGCCCGCGGGCAGGCCAAGGGCGGTGAGGCGGTCGCGGACCGCGTTCGCCCTTCGGACGGACAGGGCTGATGTTGTAGGCAACGGTGCCGCCATCGGGGGACGCGTGCCCGGTGATCGCCACCCGCAGGTGCTGGCGGCGGGCCTGGTCGGCGATGGGCGCCAGGACGCTGTCGCCGCCGGGACCGAGGGTCGCGCTGTTGAACTGGAAGAGCAGCGCGCCGGGCAGGCTGGTGGTGATGACCCCGCCGGGGCCGCGCACGCTGGCCACGGCGGGGACGGGTACCACGGGGACCGGGATCGTGCTGTGCGAAGGCGGATCCGGCCGGGCCATCTCGTCCGCCGTGCAGGAACTCGCGCCGCTGGCCTGGCAGATGGCCAGCCAGTAGTCGGTCAGCGTGGTGCGCTGCGGTAGCGGGAGAGCGGGTTGCCGCCTGCCACATCCGCCAGCCCGGAGAAGACCACGTGGTAGCCGGCCAGGCTGGGCAGCAGCCCGCGGGCTTTCAGCTGGGCGGCTACCGACTGCGGGCTGGCATCCCAGCCGACCTGCCGCAAGTCCAGGCCGCCCGCGGTGGAAAGCCCGGAGCTGATCAGGATCAGCGTGGCCGGCGGCGAAGCGGCCCTGGACGCCTCGGCCATGGTGGTCAGCAGGTCGAAGGGCCCCGGCGCGGCCTCCTGCTCGACCGCCCGCTGCACAGCCGCGACGTTGGCGTTCAGCGTCTGGCCGCGCGACGGGCCGAAGTCCACCTGGCCGTCCGGCCCGCTGCGGAGTCAGGGTCATCGCGGTCGGCTGTCCGCTCCCGGGGGCGACCACGTACGCCGTAGCCTCGGTACTCCCGCTGCCGGCCGAGCGCAGCATCTGGGCTATACTCGGCCGACAGCGTGGGCTCCGGCTCGTTGCCGGTGGCCGTGGCCGCGATGATCAGCGACTGCGGTGCCCGGCTGGGCCCGCATGCGGCGACCGCGGCGGCGAGCAGGGCTGCGGCGAGCAGCCACCTGGCCGTCGCCGCCGTGGAGAAGCCGGGCGCACCTGACGCGCGGCCGCGGGTCGACGGCCGTCGCGGTGGCGTGCACAAGCTCCAGGCACGACCTCATCTGCTGGTCCGAGGCGCGGTCGAGGGGCGTGTCGTCCACCAGGCCGTGAGAGACGGCATCGCCGTCGATGAGCAGCAGAACACTCGGCTGGGGGCGGAGACCCTCCGGCAGTTCTGGCGGATAGGGCAGCGGGACGGGCGTGGCCGGTGAGCCGGCCATGAAGCAATTCGTCATGGGAAGCCTCCTGTGGGTGAGGGCTCGGAAAGACGATCGGGCCAGATGAGCGGGTTCGGCAGTCACCGGCCCCCCCCCCCCGCGCCCCGCCGCCGGTGTAAGCGCCGGGTCAGGCGTTCTGCTGGCGGTGCCCTGCGTCGCTGGTGAGCAGGGGCCGCGGGTGTAGAGGCCGGTCAGCCGCCGGGCGCCCTGGGCGATCCGGCTGGTGCTGTCCGTGGCGAAGCTGAAGTCGCGCTCTTCGCGGCGGATCCCCAGGCAGACTGCCAGCAGGATGCCGAGCGCGGTACCGGCGGCGAGCAGCGCAGCTGCTGCGATGTAGAACTCGATCATGACTTCCTCCATCTCCCGTGACCGGCGGGAGACCAGGCTGGTCCCAGGAGCCGCGTCTGTACTAGCGGGGGTTGCCTAGGTACACGGGGAGGGGAGCAAAAGTATTAGCGCGGGTGCCGGTGGCATGTGCCGGCCGCTGCCTGGTCGGCGTGACCAGGCTGGTCAGGGATGCCCGCGGTTACCCAGGCACGCCACGGCGAAGGCGCCGAGCGCTCCGCCGGCGAATGAAATGGTTTCGATTGCCGGCGCGGATCCGACTGCGGCCCGACTCCCGACCTCATCGCCAGGTTCGTGCACGAGAAGTCGGGTTTCCTGCTCACCCTCGAGCGAATGCGGGAAGGCCGCCTTGATCTCATCCCGTACGAGATCTTGTAGGCCGCCGGAGCAGATAAGGCGGGTAGCTGGCGTTGCGCTGGCCGGTATCGGCTTCCGGCTCGTGCCACAGCACGTGGTCTGCGTCCTGCTCGTCGAGTCGCTGCCGACGGGCGGGCGGTGGCACGTCGCTGAAGCCGAGGGCGAGCACCCCTACCAGGTCGCCGGCGATGTGCAGGCGGCGGCAGATTTCATCCTCGGCGATGGCCACATCGCCCATGAACGCGATCCGGACGCCGAGTGCCTCGGCGGCAAGCCACATGTTCTCGATCGCCGTGCCGATGCCAGCCATCTCGAGGCCGAAGCCGACCAGGGACCCAGCCAGCGCCGGACGGGTCGCGCTGGCCAGCGCGGACCTGCCGTTGCTGAACAAGCCGCGGTTCTCCATGAAGATCGCCGCAGACACGTCCCGCAGCACCTGCGCCGACTCCCTGACTGTCGATACGTGGGCAGGCCGGGGCTGGCCCGTCGCCGGGTCGTGCGGCACGTACTCGTCCGCCCCCTTGGCCTGCTCGACCGCGTTGGCCATGGCGGCCAGGATCGCCCGGTCGGTAACCACGTGCATCCGCCACGGCTGAGCGTTCTTGGATGACGGGGCCGCCGCCAGGCCGCAGCGGACGATCTCGCGCATGATCGTGCCGGGAATCGGCCGGTGATCGAATCCTTCCTGATGCTTCGCCGGGCGAGCATCGCGGCGATGATTCCCTGCCGTTCCTCGTCACCGGGACTGGGGTCAGGCCGGAGCATGCAACTTCCTCCCCCGCTGGCATGGACAAGTGGCGCAGCAGCCTGTCCACTATTATCTAGCGGCATGTTCGGACTGAGGCAAATGTCAGACGCGTTGACTGTGGCTCAGCGGCTGAAGCTCCAGCTGCTCGCCGAAGGACTCGAGATCTCACCGCCTGCCCGTAAAGCTCTCGACGAGATCGCCGAACACCGCAACCTGACGCCAGCGGACTATGCCTCCACAAGCGGCCTGATACTCGAACTCGCGGACAACGTTCGGGTTAACGCGCCGATAAATGAATACAACCCCAACTTCGTCTCGGACTCGCGGTACTTCCTCGACTACGGCATGGACGGGTTCCTGGTGCACGGCGCCGGGCTGGCCAGTCCGGCGAGGTTCTGGTCACCGCCGGGTTATCACGGCCAAGTGGAAAGTTTCGGCCCGCTCAACAACTTCGTTGTGACCCACGGTGATCGCGGCCGGTTGTCGCCCGTGCGCGGTTGCGCGATGACGTGCACCTTCGGGAACATCCCCTATGACGATCCGCTCGACGTCTACGGCACCAAACCGATCGACGCCCTGCTGCAAGGCCGCCCGGATCGCGCTTTCCGACGTACGTCAGCCCGCACACCACCTGCTCATCTCCGGCGGCACGCCGAAACGTCCCGATTTCGACTTCATGCGCGAGCTCTACCGGCGGGTGCTGCTCGAGTTCCCCGGCATCCCGGTCGACATCATGATGGTGCCGCTGCCTGGCCTGCTGGACCTGCCGGAGCTGGACAAACTGGGCCTGAACGAGATCTCGATCAACATCGAGGTGTTCAGCGAATCGCAGTGCCAAGGAGCTGATGCGGCACAAATACAACCAGGGACTGGCCTTCTACCTCGACTACATCGAGCAGGCGGCGGCCGCGCTCGGCCCGGGGCGCGTCCGCTCCATGCTAATGGTCGGCCTCGAACCGATGGAAATGACGCTGGCCGGCGTGGCCGCCATCGCCGAACGGGGGGGGGTGTCCCGGTGCTGAGCCCGTTCCGGCCCGACCCGGCCACGCCGCTGCGCGACCGCAAGCCGTCCGGGGCCGCCGAACTGGAGGAGACCTACCTGCGCGCGACGGACGTCGCGGCCAGCCACGGGGCACCGCTGGGACCGGACTGCCCGCCGTGCACGCACAACACGCTGAGTTTCGTCGCCCCCGGTTCGGAGACCGGCTACCGTCATCCGCGTCCAGTGATGAGCTGAACGCCGTGTCCCACCGGGCGGTCGTAGGAGTCAACGACCTTGGCACCGAGGAAATCCGGCGGATGCTGTCGCGGGCCACGGACTTCCGCGACGGGCGCCCGCCGAATTGAAGCGGTCGCCAATAGTGGGGCTGCTGTTCCTGGAAGCGTCCCTGCGGACCAGGGTCGGCTTCGCTGCGGCCGCCGCCCGGCTGGGCGGGCAATCCATCGAGATCGCCGACCGGCGCGCGAGCGAGGTCGCGATGCCCGAGGCGTGGACAGACACACTCCGCGTGGTCAGCGGCAACGTGGACCTCGTCATCGCCCGCGCCTGCCGCCCACTCGACGGCATCCCGCTGAAGGAACTGCTGGTCAGCAGCTTCATCAACGGAGGGGACACGGCCCTGCCGGCGAGCATCCGTCCCAGGCCCTCATCGACCTGTATGCGATCGAGCAGGCGTGCGGGCCGGTGTCGCAGCTAACCGTCGCGATCTGCGGTGACCCGCGGATGCGTGCCGTGCGCAGCCTGGCCCGGCTGTTCACGCGCTTCCAGCCCGGCCGGCTCTTGCCGATCTCCGACCGGCGGCTGTGCGACGGCACCGAGGTCACCGCCGGATTCCGTGAGCCGTGGGAACTCGACGATGTCGACGTACTCTACGTGGCCGGCATCTGGCATGGCGCGCTCGACGAGCCGGGCCGGGCGCGGCTGAGAGTCGACCGGAAGGCGCTCGCGGCCCGCCGCGCCACGCGGTGGTGCTGTCGCCGATGCCCGTCATCGACGAGATCGCGACCAGCGCCCGTCCCGATCCGCGTATCCGGATGTTCCAGCAGAGCGACGACGCGCTGTTCGTGCGGATGGCACTGATCGAGATGCTACTGTCGCCGCATCTCATCTAGCTCCACCATGGCCGGGCCTCGGCGGTAAGCCATGAGCCGGGCCTGATGCACGAGCTCGGAGCGGTCGGCGATGCCATCTTCAGCGAAGGCGGCCCGCGGCCCCGCATCCGATGCGTCACCTATGTTGACGGCTCCGTACCGGGTGCAATTCTCCAGCGTGACCCGGTAGCGGCTGGGTTCGCTCACGTTCAGCAGCTGCCACACCACGCTGTTGTCGAATCGCGCCGTCCCGGTGAGCCCTTCGTCGAACCATGTGTTGGCGAGTACAGAACTCTGCACCGTCAGCTCGATCTCGCCCTGCTGCTGCTCGTCCGGATCGCTCAGCCGACGGCTGATGGACAGCCCGCGGATAGAGGCGCCGAAGACATGGATCTTCGCGGCGTCTTGCTCGGTGATATCGAGCGATGACCCGGCGATATGGCGCAGCGCAAGCTCGCCGCCATCCCGGAACCGCCCGCTGCGGACCATGAGCGAGCTCAGCCGGCCGCCGTACATGGTCAGGCCGCCGCGCTGGGGCGCCCACTCGAGCAGTTTCGGACGGTGCCCGGGCCGGCTGGTTACCGCTATCCCTGACGTCACCGAATACAGGACTGAGCCGGAGAAGTCCGCGCCGCGGTAGTGACTCAGGGCGGCCCGCGTTGACGCGTCGAGCCCGGCGATAGCGAATGACGGCATTCCCTCGGTGTCGTACGCCGTGGCCGGCGCGCTCACCGGCCCGACGATGTTACAGTCGCCGAACGTCGCTCCGTCCAGCAGGCAGTTGACGAACACCGCGCCTTCGAAATAGCAGTTCTCGAATCGAGTCCCGCGGAAGTCGCAGTTGGCCAGCACGATATGCCGGAACCGGGCCGTGACCCGGCAGTTGCGCCACCGCAGGTTCACGATCGTGCGATCGGAATCCAGGCCGTTGAATTGCGGCCAGTTACTTCCGTCGTCGCGGGTCCAGTCGAAGACGTCTCCCTGGGCGCCGGTCAGCAGCACGAGCGCCTCGGCCTGCCCGGTGCGCTCCGAATCGGCCCATTTCTCCAGCGCCTCGCCGAATCCGTCATGTATCAGCGACAGCATGGTGGAATCCACTGCGGGCGAAGTCGGCCGTATCAATGACGAGGTGGTCAGCCATTCGAGCGCGAACGCGAAGCGCCGCAGTTCCTCGATGACCACCTCGTGCGCCGGGTAGCCGAACATCGGGCCGGCCGACAGCCCGTCCGGATCGACCTCCCACGGCGACAGCGCGATCCCGAGTTCGCTGAGCGATGTGGCCTGGGCACCGTCCGCCGACGTCTGCATCTTGGCCTTCGCCGCGACCGCCGGGCGCGAGACGTTGAGCAGGTCGACAGCCGCAGAGGCCGTGGGCGTGCTGGCCGCGCTGAGGCCGTAGATCACCCGGAAGGCCCGTTCCGCCGCCTTGACCGGAACCTCCTTCAAGATCCGGAGCTCACGTTCGAGCGCGAGCCTGGCTAGGTCCCACGCCTCACGGTCGAGCTTGAATCCGCCGCTGGACAGGTGCGCCACGGTGCGCCGCACCACTGCGCGGGTGCCGTCGATCAGGAACTCGTCGAGGCTGCTGGCCTGGTCCTCGTCCCGGCAGGCCTCCTCGCACAGGTCGAGTTTGCGCGCGACGGATTCGATCAGGCCGAGCGTGAAGACATCCCGGTGCCGGGCCGCCGCGGCCGCCATCATCTCCCGGACGTGGCCGGCCTTGATCGCGGTGGGCTTGGCCCGGGCGTGCAGGGCGTAAAGCGCACCTTGCAGGTGCAGCAGTCCGACGTCCGCGGCGCGGAGCTCGGCTTGCTGCATCGTCTTCCACTCGGCCAGCAGCAGCTCGATGGCCTCGAGGGAGATGGCCAGGCCGACGCCGTCATCTTTCGGCCCGCTGAGCCTGGCCGGCGTCTTGATCAAGCGAGGCGGTACTGCCCACCTGCCCCGGATTGCCGCTGGCGATGATGTCGCGGATGTGCTCGGCTGCGGTCAGCGGCTCCAGCTCGAACGTGGACATCGAGAACGGCCGGATCTGAGCGTTCAGCGCCTTGAGGCGGTGTACATACTCCGAACGGAGCGAGATGACGACGTGGATGTCATATCTGCTGTTGAGCTCGACCACCCAGTCCATCGCCCGCTTGAAGAACAGCCTCTGGTGACGGATCAGCTCCTCGAACTGATCGAGCACCAGGACCGCCAGCTCCCCGTAGTTCTCATTGAGCTTGTTTCATCCTCGTTTGCGCAGCGCAGCGGCTGTTTGACAGGTCACGGGATCTCTTTGCCGCTGGCTAGCCCGGGTCCCGGGCCGGCCCAGGCGGTACGGGTGCCGGGGGCGGGCTGCCGGTAACGATCCGGGCGGAAGATGATCACGTTACGGCAGCGGCTGGTGATGCCCCTGTGAACGCGAGCGGCTCCTGGTACACGGATTGGTGTCGAATCATCCCGGTCCAGGAGCCGTCATGACTGTATATCAGGGAACGTCGTTCACGCCCGAGCGGACCGCGGCGGGGTATGCCCTGTTCCGCGCCGGGGTGAAGGTCAGCGCCGGGACCTGCGTTGATCTCGCGGGGTCGCTGCGGCGGCCGCATGAGCGGAACGGGACGCGGTGGCGGCTGCTGTCCCCGCTGG
The DNA here is from genome assembly GCA_963800415.1 of uncultured Actinomycetes bacterium. Classification (GTDB taxonomy): domain Bacteria; phylum Actinomycetota; class Actinomycetes; order Streptosporangiales; family Streptosporangiaceae; genus Palsa-504. Next base: position 27,422 of record CAWDBS010000077.1, on the reverse strand, counting down.
CGCAGGCGGTGCTGGTGATCGCGTTCCTGCGGACGAACCTGACGTACGCGGAGCTGGCCGCCGGGTTCGGGGTCTCGCCGGCCACGTGCTGGCGGGATGTCGCGGAAGGGATCAGCGTGCTGGCGGACCGGGGCCGGCGGATCAGCCTGAAGGACGTGGCCCGGCTGGCGGTGAAAATGGGCTGGGACTACCTGATCGTCGACGGCGTGCATGTGCCCACCGTGACGTCCGGGCGGAAAACAGGAGGCCAGCGGGCCTTCTACTCCGGGAAGCACAAGCGGCACGGGCTGAACGTGCAGACCGTGTGCTCCCCGGCCGGGGAACTGCTGTGGGCCGCCGCGCCGGCCCCGGGCGCCACCGTCGATGTCACCGCGGCGCGGAAGGCCGGCATCGCCGGGGCATCCTCCGGTTCCTCGGTCTTTTCGCTGACCTGGGCTATCTCGGCCTGGACAAGGACGTGGTCACCGGCCGCCGCAAGCCGCGGGAAGACCTGACTGCCGCGCAGCGGGCCGCGAACCGGCTGCAGGCCCAGCTCCGCTGCGTCGGCGAACGCGGCAACGCCCGCCTGAAGTACTGGAAAGTCCTGGCCAGCGAGCTGCGCTGCCGCCCGGAGGAGTGCACCGCCATGGTCAAGGCGGTCCTGGCCCTGCACTACATGGAACACGACCCGTTCGCCGCCCTCCGCGCTGCGTGACCCGCCCGGATCGTTACCGGGCCGCAACACCGCTGCCGCCGTCACGGCCGTACCCCAGGCCCGCTCAGCCCGCCCCCGAAGACCAGAGAAGAACCACGCCCAAGCCTGTCAAACCGCCACATAACCTGCGGAAACCCAGGATGAAAGAAGCTCAGTGATAGTGATCGGCGCAAATCACTCACGGTCCGAGGCGGGTACAAGCCGGCTCGTACCCGCGTCACTGACGATCGAACCCGCATCACTGACGGCAGGATGCGGTCAGCGCCACGGACTGGCCGCAATCGGTCACCCGGCGGTGGCGGGCAGAAGTCGTGCGTCATGGAGGTAGATACGCAGCCGCCGCCAAACGTATTAGCGCGGCAGAACGGCCCTGGTCAGCGGGCCGGGTAACACGGTCTGCCCGTCGGTGACCGGAGCAGCCGGGCGGCTCCACCGCCCCGGCACAGCACGATCCGCCGGCCAGGGTGTCGTTGGTGAGGAATGGTCCCGGCCGTGGGTAAGAATGACCGTATGAGTGCACCGACGGGGCCATCCCAGAGCGGGCCATCCCAGAGTTGCGAATGTTCCTGCACGGGCTGCCCGGGGTGGACCGGGTAGGGGCGGAGGCACGCGCGGCCATGCTGGCCAGCCGGTCCATCAAGACCACGGCCAAGCAGTGGGCGCTCGACACCGCCATCTCCATGATCGACCTGACCACGCTGGAGGGCCAGGACACGCCGGGCAAGGTCCGCGCGCTGTGCGCGAAGGCCAAGCGCCCCGACCCCGCCGACCCGACCGCGCCGATGGTCGCCGCCGTCTGCGTATACCCGGACCTGGCCCACGTCGCGGCGGCTGAGCTCAGCGGCAGCGGGGTGCACGTGGCCAGCGTGGCCACCGCGTTCCCCAGCGGGCGGACCAGCCTGGACATCAAGCTGGCCGACGTGAAGTACGCGGTCGCGGCCGGGGCCGACGAGGTGGACATGGTGATCGACCGCGGCGCCTTCCTGGCCGGGCGCTACCAGCAGGTCTTCGACGAGATCACCGCGGTCAAGGATGCCTGCGGCGTGGCCCATCTCAAGGTGATCCTGGAGACCGGCGAGCTGGTGACGCTGGACAACGTGCGGCGCGCGTCCTGGCTGGCCATGCTGGCCGGCGCCGATTTCATCAAGACCTCGACCGGCAAGGTCGCCCCGGCCGCCACCCTCCCGGTGACCCTGGTCATGCTGGAAGCCGTGCGCGACTTCCGCGAGACGAACGGCCGGCAGGTCGGCGTCAAGCCGGCCGGCGGCATCCGCACCGCCAAGGACGCCCTCCGCTACCTGGTCCTGGTCAACGAGACGGCGGGGGAAGACTGGCTGGATCCCCGCTGGTTCCGCCTGGGTGCTTCCAGCCTGCTGAATGACCTGCTCATGCAGCGGACCAAGATGGCCACCGGCCGCTACTCGGGTCCCGACTATTTCACCCTGGACTGACATGCCCAAGTTCGAGTACGCACCGGCGCCGGAGTCGCGGGCCATCGTCTCGCTGCGCGAGTCCTACGGGCTCTTCATCGACGGCGAGTTCAGCCCGGGCGTGGACGGCCGCGCGTTCAAGACCATCTCGCCGGCCACCGAGGAGGTCCTGGCCGAGGTGACCGAGGCCGGTCCCGCCGACGTGGACCGTGCGGTGACCGCCGCCCGCAAGGCCTACGAGCACACCTGGTCGCAGCTGCCGGGGAAGGAACGAGCCAAGTACCTGTTCCGGATCGCCCGGATCGTTCAGGAGAGGGCGCGTGAACTCGCCGTGCTCGAGTCGCTCGATAACGGCAAGCCCATCCGCGAGTCGCGTGATGTCGACATCCCGCTGGTCGCGGCGCACTTCTTCTACCACGCCGGGTGGGCCGACAAGCTGGAGCACGCCGGCTACGGCCCGGCGCCGCGTCCGCTCGGGGTGGCTGGCCAGGTTATCCCGTGGAATTTCCCGCTGCTGATGCTGGCCTGGAAGATCGCGCCGGCGCTGGCCTGCGGCAACACGGTGGTGCTCAAGCCGGCCGAGACGACGCCGCTGACCGCGCTGGCCTTCGCGGAAATCTGCCAGCAAGCCGGCCTGCCGCCGGGAGTGGTCAACATCGTCACCGGGGCCGGGGAGACCGGCCGTGCGCTGGTCACCCATCCCGGCATCGACAAAGTTGCGTTCACCGGCTCCACCGAAGTCGGCAAGGAGATCGCCCGCGCCTGCGCTCCTTCGCGCAAGAAGGTGACCCTCGAACTGGGCGGGAAGGCCGCCAACATCGTGTTCGAGGACGCGCCCGTCGACCAGGCGGTCGAAGGCATCGTGAACGGCATCTTCTTCAACCAGGGCCACGTCTGCTGCGCGGGCTCGCGGCTGCTGGTGCAGGAGTCCGTCTACTCCGAGGTGCTGGCGTCGCTGCGGCGGCGGCTGGCGACCCTGCGGCTCGGCGACCCGCTCGACAAGAACACCGACGTCGGCGCCATCAACTCCGCCGCCCAGCTGGCGAAGATCCGCGAGTTGTCCGAGGTCGGCGAGGCGGAAGGCGCACAGCGCTGGTCACCGCCGTGCGAGCTGCCGGTGAAGGGCTTCTGGTTCCCGCCCACGGTATTCACCGGTGTGTCGCAGGCGCACCGCATCGCGCGGGAGGAGATCTTCGGACCGGTGCTCTCGGTGCTGACGTTCCGGACGCCGGCCGAGGCGGTGGAGAAGGCCAACAACACGCCGTACGGGTTGTCGGCCGGGGTATGGACCGAGAAGGGATCGCTGATCTTGTGGATGGCCTCCCGGCTGCGGGCCGGGGTGGTGTGGGCGAACACGTTCAACAAGTTCGATCCGACGTCGCCGTTCGGAGGCTACAAGGAATCCGGCTACGGCCGGGAAGGCGGCCGGCACGGGCTGGAGGCGTACCTCGATGTCTGACCCTGTCGCTGCCACCCGCATCGCCGTGCGGAAAACGTACAAGCTGTATATCGGCGGCGCCTTTCCCCGCTCGGAGAGCGGAAGGTCCTACCCGGTGACCGACCACAAGGGCGGGTTCCTGGCCAACGCCGCCCTGGCGTCACGTAAGGACGGGCGGGATGCCGTCGCAGCCGCGCGTAAGGCATCCGGTGGCTGGTCGGCGGCCACCGCCTATAACCGCGGGCAGGTGCTGTACCGCGTCGCCGAGCTGCTGGAGGGCCGCCGCGCTCAGTTCGTCGCCGAGGTGCGCAGCGCCGAAGGGCTCACGGCCCGGCAAGCCGAGGCGTTGGTGGATGCCGCCGTCGACCGCTGGGTCTGGTACGCCGGCTGGGCGGACAAGCTCGCCCAGCTGCGCGGGGCGGCCAACCCGGTTGCCGGGCCCTACTTCAACTTCTCGCTGCCCGAGCCGACCGGCGTTGTCGCGGTGATCGCGCCGCAAGCCTCGAGCCTGCTCGGCTTCGTCTCCGTGGTCGCGCCTGCCGTGGTCAGCGGCAACACGGTGGTAGCGGTGGCCAGTGAGCGCAGCCCGCTGCCCGCGGTATCGCTATCCGAGGTACTCGCGACCTCCGACGTGCCGGGCGGCGTGATCAACGTGCTGACTGGGCGTACGGCCGAGATCGCCCCCTGGCTGGCCTCGCACATGGACGTGAACGCCATCGACCTGTGCGGTGCGTCCCCCGAACTCGCCGACGACCTGGCCGTCGCCGCGGCGGAGAACCTCAAGCGGGTCGTCCGGGCGGGCGAGGAGGACTGGACGCTGACGCCCGGCCTGGAGCGCATGTTCTCCTACCTGGAGACCAAGACCGTCTGGCACCCGGCAGGTACCTAGGCCGGGCGCCCGGGACCTGCTGTCTGCTCATCGGCCACAGCCCGCTGTCCTGTCGGCGGCGAATTTCGAACGTGTGCGATCTCAAGGCGGCGAGTGCGGTACGTCCAGGGGGCCGGCCTTCCTCGGCCCCCACACGCAGCTCTCAACGTCAACGCTCGCCGATTATTAACACGCTTATTTCGATTCCGGCACGGGCGTGATGCCCTGGCTGGCGGCGTACGCGGAGATGTCGGCGAGTGTGTGGAGGCGGGTTGCGGGCGGTCCGGCGGTGGCGAGCCTTTGCTCGTCCAGCAGCGTCCGGTCCCTGGGTCGGCCGGCTGACGTGCTCCGGTCCACGCCGAGCAGCTGGCCAGCAGGGGGTATGGAAGAGCGAGGTGCTGGTGGGCAGGGTGCCAGGACCCGGTCGGCGAGCGTCAGTTTGGGAGGGGGGCGGCTCGGGTGCCCGTTGCCGGTCGCTGCCGCGCCGCTGGTTCCGGTCCTGCTCTCGATATGCCCTCCGGGGTCAGCCGCGTGGCGGCCACATCATCAGGACCTCGGACGGCAACACGGTCAACGCTCACCGAGCCCGTCTAGCGCGCTCCCATCCGGCGGGGGCTTGCGGCCCCGGTTCCGCGGGCCCCCGCGCCTGGCCCTGTCCGGGTGCAGGCAGTAATTCCAGTCGCCGTGGAAGTCGTGGCGGGTGATGGGCAGGATGTGGCCACCTCCTCGTCGCTGATCTCGATACCTGTCAGGTAGGAGCCGGTGTCGAGCTGCGCGCGTACGGTCAGGCCGGTGCGGGTAGTGGTCGCGGCGATGGTCTCGACGATGACTTCGTGGCTGGTCAGCGGCCGCCGCGCCAGTTCATCGAGATCGCGGAGAACAGCCGGTGCGCGATCTGGCGTGAAATGCGGGCGTTTTCGGGCGCGCGGCAGCTCGCCGGGGCGAAGCCCTGGCGGATGGGTGCGGCCGGCCGGTTACCCGGCTTCGGTGAGCTGGACGGTGAAGCCGAGCTTCTCCAGCTGGCCCATCAGGCGGCGGGCCTGGTGCTCCTTGTCGTAGCGGGAGGTGAAGTAGTCCGCGCCGAGGTCGGTGAATACCTCACCGGTGGTGAGGATGTGCCAGATCACGTCGAGGAGGCTGTGCGCGACCGCGACGGCGGCCTTGTTCGGGCCCCGGCGGCGGGCTATCTGCCGGTACTGGGCGCCGAAGTAGCTGCCCTTGGTCCGCGCCGCGGCCCGGGCCGACTCCACCATTGTGCGGCGCAGCCACTGGTTGCCCGGCGTGGTGGCCGACCCGGCGGCGCTTGCCGGCCGACTCGGCATTGCCCGGGCACAGGCCCGCCCGACGACGCCAGCTGTCCCGGACTCGGGAACCGGCCATGTCCTCGCCGGTCTCGGCGATGATGACCTCCGTGCTTCGCCGCTCCAGCTCGGGGACATCTGCTAGCAGCCGGGCGGCCGGCTCGTAGCCCTGCGTCACCCGGGCGATGACCTGCTCGTCGAGCCCGGCGATCGTCGCGACCAGCAAATCCAGCTTTCCCAGGATGCAGGCCGCGACGATAGCGTGATGCGCGCCGACATCGCCGGGCCGCTGCCTACGGTCACTGCTGCGGGATCTTCGGCCGGGCTTGCGCTTGGTCAGCTCGCGCCAGCGCGCGCGGGTCGCGCTGCCCGGCGCTCAGGGCCTCGATGATCGCCCGCCCAGACTGGGTCAGCACCTTGGAGGCGACCGAGGTCAGCTTGATCCCGGCGTCCTGGAGCACCTTTTCCAGCCGGGCGATCTCGGCGGCCCGGACGTCGATCTGGGTCTTGCGGTAGCGCGTCAGCTCCCGCAGCTCGCGGATCGCCGGCGGCGGCACGAAGCTGGGCCGCACCATGCCGTGCGCGGCCACGTCGGCCAGCCACTCGGCATCGGACATGTCCGTCTTGCGGCCCGGGACGTTCTTGACGTGATGCGCGTTGCACAGCCACAGCTCGAAGCGGCCTTCGAGCGCGTAGTAGACCGGCTTCCAGTACACCCCGGTCGCCTCCATCGCGGCCAGGCTGACCTCGCACTCCGCCAGCCAGCTGGCCATCGCGGCCAGCCCGCCGGACGTGGTGCTGAACCGCGCCTTCTCGGTCTGCACGCCGCCGCGCGGTCCCGGCCTGCGCACGCACACCGCAACCTCGTCCCGGTGCACATCCAGGCCAGCGACCCGGTCGTGGATCTGTTCCATGTCTCCTCCTCCGATGGGTTCCCGAGACGACCCACCGGGGAGGACCTGGTGACTAACCGAATCTGGGGTTCGTGCTCGCAGCGACAATCCCAGGTCCCGCGGGTCCTGCACCAAACTTGTTGCGGACTGTCAGCGCTCCAGTATCGAGACGGCGACCGCGCCCGGCGAGCCGCTGAGGGCATTTCATCACTCCGGGGTGGCCGCCAGGTCATGCGCACTTGTTCCACTTGGAGGTGCCCGGGCGGGAAGTGGCACACCGTGATGTCCAGCCCGGTCTCGGCAGCTAGCGCCGCTAGCTCGGCCTTCCAGGCGCGCGTGCGGTAACCGTTGGATCCCCCGGCATCGGCAGTGATCAGCAGCCCGTCCGCCGCAGGGTAGCCGGGCGAGCCGACCGCCTGCCACCATCGGCGGATCGACTCGACCGCCAACGCCGCGGTGTCGCCGTCGGTGCCCACGTTCACCCAGCCGGTATTGGCCGCCACATCGTAGATCCCGTACGGGACCGCCTTGCCGAGCTTCTTGTCGGGGAAGTCGTGGTCGTTCACCTGGACCGGATGGCCTTTAGGCTCCCACTCCGCTCCGTTATTGGCGAAGTTGCCGACCTTCTCCTTCTTCTTGGTGTCGACGCTGATCACCGGCTGGCCGGCGGCAAGGCGCGCGGCAACCTGGTCGCTTATGTAACGGAACTGGGCGTCCCGGTCCGGGTGCTGGCGGCCCTCGATGGTCTTGGCGTTGCCCTGCAGGCTGAAACCCTCCTCCCGCAGCAGATCACCCACCGTGTCAGCCGAAACCTCGTGGCCCTGCCGGGTCAGCTCGGCGGCTAGGTGGCGGGTCAACTTCGTCGTCCACTGCAGCGGCGACATCGGATCACCCCGGCTGCCCAGCTGGACCAAAGCCAACAGCGCAGGCCGTAGCCCCGCGTCCAGGTCAGCCACCCGCTTGCGCCCCCCGCCCGGCCGACGGGCACGGCCCAGCGGCTCCTCGCCGGAATCCCGCTCGGTCACGCCTAGCGCCACCGTCGCCTCACGCGCCCCGGCGGCCCGCCCCACCACCCTCATCCCGCCGTGATCCAGCGCCCGAGCCTCGGCCCCCATCAGCGGCGGCGCTGCCGTTCATCCAGGTGCGGGAACAGCACCGTGAACTTCGCCGACAGCGACTCCTCAAACCCCTCCGCAACTCGCATACCACAACAATGACAGCCGGAACGCGAAGCTACGGGTTAATCACCTGCGAGCTCTAGGCGTGGTGCGCACGGTAGTGCGCCGCGAGCACGTCGTCGCCGAAATCATCGGCCGGGTTCCGCCACGCCGAATGGATGTGGGTGCCGTTTCCCTGGGTGTTGTCGTGCTCGATGAGCAGCGTCGGTCCCTGGACCCGGTAGTAATGCCGCTCCCCGGGTGACGTGCCGCCCGCCCAGGCGAAGGTGAGGTTGTCCATGCCGGCGCCTTCCAGGTCGTGCAGCTGCGCCCCGGCCACCTCGTCGGGCAGCCGCCGCACGAACGCCCCGACCAGGGCTGCGAGCGAATCGAACTGCGGCCGGCCCAGCCCGGACGCCGGGACGCCCTTGGGGCTGGACCGGACGTAGCTGAGGATGTCCCGTTCGTCTTCGCTGATCACGTAGTCCGGCTCGGGCGCGAACACGGCGTCGGGCCGCTCGGTCTCGCTCAGACGGGCCACCATCCGGGCGGCCAGATCGGGCGGCGGCCGGTGATGGATGATCGCGGCGCGCCGCTGGGCGGCGTCCAGCGAGTTCACCAGCCGGAAGCCGAGTTCCTCGTCATCCGCCAGCGGCGCGAGCAGCCCGTAAGACGCGGGCTGGACGCCCAGCATGCACGGGGTGGGGGAGACGTAACTGCCGTCCACCACGGTGAAGTTGAGTGACACGTGATGCCCGGCGAACTGCCAGCCCCACGCCTGGTCGCCCGGCGAGCCGAACACCTTGAAGCAGTACCGCTCGGGGTTGAACAGATCGGCCAGCCCTGTAGCCAGCGCCCGGAGCACGTGCTCCATGGCCATCACCGACACGACCTTCGTGTACGCGGGCATGCTCGTGCCGGTCACGATCAGCTCGTGCGCGAGCCTGCGCTGCTCCTCGTCGAGGGCGCCGATCGGCAGCCCGTCCCGGTCCCGCGCGGGCAGGAACGACCAGTCGCGCCGGTCGTCGTCAGAGCCGAACGCGTAACAGGCCCGCTCCCGCTGACCCGCGGTCAGCGCCCCCAGGAACGCCGAGGCAGCCGCCCCCATCCGTTCGGCCGTCTGAGGTGTCGCCAGCCTTTCCCCGTCGCCCATGATCCGATTATCCGTCAGCGTGGCTCCCCAGGGCGAAGATCGCGGCCAGGTAGCAGAACACCGCCACCGCGGCGGCCAGCGCCATGCGTCAGGGACGCGCCGTTGCTGTCGTGGCGCACGCAAGTGCGGGATCACTTCGCGGGCCGAGCTCGCCCTGCTGGCCGGCGAACTGGCCGGGTCGTAGCTGCGAGCCGTTCGCAGCCGCGCGCGGGTGGCTGATGTCGATGTGCTGCAACGGGTTTTCCGGGTCATGCTGGGAGGATGAGCAGTGAGCAGCGCCCGGGCGCCGGCGGTCACCAGCACGATCACGGGGACGGTCATGACCACCACGAGCACGAGCACGGCCACCCGCACGAGCACGAGCACCGGGGGCTCTGGGCGCGCATCAGGCATGCGGCCGGACCGCACTCACACGATCACGACCGCGCCGTCGACCCGGTACTCGAATCCTCGGCCGAGGGCCTGCGGGCGCTGTGGATCTCGCTGGCCGGGCTGGCCGCGACCGCGCTCGCGCAGGCGGTGGTGGTCGCGCTGTCCGGCTCGGTCGCGCTGCTCGGCGACGCGCTGCACAACTCGGCCGACGCGCTGACCGCGGTGCCGCTCGGCATCGCGTTCCTGCTCAGCCGGCGGCGCCCCACCCGCCGCTACACCTACGGCTACGGCCGGGCCGAGGATATGGCCGGCATCGTCATCGTGGCCGTGATCGTGCTCTCCTCGGCCGCGGCCGCGTACGCCGCCGTCAGCAGGCTGCTGCACCCGCACCCGGTCACCCACCTGCCCGCCGTCGCCATCGCGGCCGCGCTCGGCTTCGCCGGCAACGAACTGGTCGCCCGCTACCGGATCAGGACGGGGCGCCGTATCGGCTCGGCCGCGCTGGTCGCCGACGGCCTGCACGCCCGGACGGACGGGTTCACCTCGCTGGCCGTGCTCGCCGGGGCGGGCGGGGTGGCCATCGGCTGGCGCTGGGCCGACCCGGTGGTGGGCCTGCTCATCACGGCAGCCATCCTGGCGGTGGGCTGGCAGGCGGCCCGCGAGGTCGGCCGGCGGCTGATGGACAGCGTGGACCCGGCGCTGACCGAGCAGGCCGAGGCGACCCTGCGGGCCACGCAGGGCGTGCTGGCCGCCGGGCGGGTCCGGCTCCGCTGGGTCGGCCGCACCCTCCGCGCGGAGTGCGAGATCTCGGTAGACCCGGCCAGCTCCCTGGTCCAGGCACACGACATCGCGGTCAGCGCCGAGCACGCGCTGATCCACGCCATCCCCCGGCTCGCCTCGGCCAGCGTGCACGCCGACCCGCTGGACGGCACCGACCACCATGCGGTACTCGCCGACCACCTGGGGCTGGCGGGCCCCGCGTTACCGGGTTAGACCCGGGTTAGACCCGGGGCAGGATCGCCGCCAGCAGGGCGCCCATCCGGCTGGCCGAGGCCCGGCCCGCCTCGACCACCTCGGCGTGGCTGAGGCCGTGCCCGGCCAGGCCCGCCGCCAGGTTGGTCACCAGGGAGATGCCGAGCACCTCCGCGCCCAGGTGGCGGGCCGCGATCGCCTCCAGGCCGGTCGACATCCCGACCAGGTCGGCGCCCAGCCGGCCGAGCATGGTGATCTCGGCCGGGGTCTCGTAGTGCGGGCCCGGCATCATCGCGTAGACCCCCTCGGCCAGGCTCGGGTCGGCCTCGCGGGCCAGCGTCCGCAGCCGCGGTGAGTACAGGTCGGTCAGGTCCACGAACCGCTGGCCCGCAGGAGGCGGCCCGGCCAGCGGGGACCTGCCGGTCAGGTTGAGGTGATCGCTGATCAGCACCGGCTCGCCGACGCTGAGCCCGGCCCTGATGCCGCCGGCCGCGTTGGTCAGCACCACCGTGCGGCAGCCCGCCGACACCGCCGTCCGGACCCCGTGCACCACGGCGGCCGGGGACAGCCCCTCGTACAGGTGCACCCGGCCGAGGAACACCAGGACCCGCAGCGGCCCCGCGGCCACCGAACGGACTGTCGGCGCGTGCCCCGGTACGGTCGAGGCGGGAAACCCGCCGAGTTCGGCCAGCGGGATGTCGGTCTTCGCCGCGCCGATCGCATCGGCGGCCGGGGTCCAGCCCGAGCCGAGGACCACGGCGGCGTCGTGCGGGCCGGCCAGGGCGGTCAGGCGGTCGGCGCTGGCTGCCGCGGCGGCGAAAGGATCGTCGTTCACGTGGGTCATCATCTCGTAGGTCCCGCCGAAGATGGAATTACCCGTGATTCGTTGTAGCGTGTCTGGGTGGATGACGAGGCGGTGGCGGAGCCGGTAAGGGTCGCCGCCGACGGGGGGCAGCAGCGGCCCGCGTTTGACGACCCGCGGGTTCCGTGGGCCGGCAAGCCTCGGCGGGCCGACATCTTGTGCTGGGCCGGCATCACGCTCAGCGGCATCTTCTACTGGGCGGCGCTGCCGTTCCGTGCCTCCCTGGTCGGCACCCACCCGGTGGGGCTCGTGCTGCTGAACGGGAGCACCGAGGGAATCGTCTCCGCCGCGGCGTTCGCCCGGATCGGGCACGGGACGCTGATCGTGGTGCTGCTGGCCGCCATCCCCGGGCTGATGAAGTTCGATCCGCTCTACTGGTGGGCGGGGCGCCTGTGGGGCGAGCGCGTCATCGCGCTGCTGTCCGGCCGGCGCAACCGCGGAGCCAAATACATGAGCCGGGTGCATCGGTGGGGCCGCAAGTTCACCTGGCCCGCCGTGGTGATCTCGCCGTTCCTGCCCATCCCCAGCGCGATCATCTTCGTCATCGCCGGCTGGGCCGGGATGCGGCTGCTGACCTTCATCATCCTGGACATCATCGGCTCGCTGCTGTGGGCCGGCATGCTGGTCGGCCTCGGCTACGAACTCGGCCACCACGCGGTGGTCGTGGCGCAGAGCATCTCGCACTACGGGCTGTGGATCTCACTCGGCCTGATCGCGGTCATCATCATCTTCCAGGTGCGCTCCCAGCGCCACATGATGCGCACCGCCCACGAGGCCCGCACCGCCCGCGAGGCCCGCACCGCCCGCGAGGCCCGCACCGCCCGCGAAGCCGGCCTCGCCCGCGCGGAAGAGAGCGATCCGGCCTAAGGCCGGACGCCGTAGAGGTGCTCGAGCGCGAGCTGGTCGAGGTGCTCGTAGGCCAGGCCGCGCTGGGCCAGCGTGGCCACGTCGGCTCGCGGCTCGCGGACGTCGCGCCAGGTCTCGCCGGGATCCAGCGTCGGCGAGCCGAGCTGATCCACGCCCGAGGCGCGCAATGCCTCGGCCACTTCCGGGTCGGCCCGGAACGCCCGCACCTTGGCCCGCAGGATCAGGTAGTTGCGCATGCACGCGGCCGCGGACACCCAGACGCCCTCGTCGTCCTCGGTCCGCGGCGGCTTGTAGTCGAAGTGCACCGGGCCGTCGTACCCGCCGGCCTCGAGGGTGTCCACCACCCAGAACGCGCCGCGCACGTTCCCGGCGCCGAACCGCAGGTCCTGGTCGTACCGCGGCCCGTGCTGGCCGTTCAGGTCGATGTGGAACAGCTTGCCGTGCCACAGCGCCTGGGCGATGCTGTGCGCGTAGTTCAGCCCGGCCATCTCCTCGTGCCCGATTTCCGGGTTGACCCCGACCATCTCGGAGTGCTCGAGCGAGTTGATGAACGCCAGCGCGTTCCCCACCGTGGGCAGCAAGATGTCCCCGCGCGGCTCGTTCGGCTTCGGCTCGATCGCGAACCTGATGTCGTAGCCCTGCTCGCGCACGTACGCACACAGCAGGTTCAGGCCCTCGGCGTAACGGTCGAGCGCGGCCCTGATGTCCTTGGCGGCCCCCGATTCCGCGCCCTCGCGCCCGCCCCAGAAGATGTAGGTCTTCGCGCCGAGGTCCGCCGCCAGGTCGAGGTTGCGCATCACCTTGGCCAGCGCGAACCGCCTGATCTGGCGGTCGTTGGCGGTGAACGCCCCGTCCCGGAACATCGGGTGGCCGAACAGGTTGGTGGTCGCGGTGGTCACGACCAGCCCGGTCTCGGCCAGCGCCTTGCGGAACGCGCCGATACGCTCGTCCCGCTCGGCCGGGGTGGCGTCGAAGGCGAACACGTCGTTGTCGTGGAAGTTCACCCCGTAGGCGCCGAGCTCGGCCAGCTTGTACACGGCGCGTTCAGCGGGCATGGGCGGCCGCACCGCCGAGCCGAACACATCCACTCCCTGCCAGCCCACCGTCCAGATGCCGAACGAGAAGCGATCCTCACGCGCGGGAACGTAATCCGTGCTCACCAGCGGTCCTTCCTGTCGCACCCCTTATCCCTCCCATCCTCCCACCCGCCCCTCGAGGCCCGGTCCATGATCGTGGCCAGTTTTGGGCAGATAACGCCCATTTCTGGCCAGGATCATGAAGCCCCGGCACCGGACCAACTGGCGGTGGCGTCGCGCAGGGCCGCGTACTGCTCGCGGACCAGCGGGACCGGCTCGGCGGTGTACTCCGCGCTGGTCCCCGCGAGCGGCCAGGCGGGTGCCTCGGCCGCGCCGCACAGCGCCCAGGCGGCCTGGCGGGCCGCGCCGAGCGCGACATACTCCGCGGGCTCGGGCACCGTCACCGGCACCCCGAAGATCACCGGCGCGATCCTGCGCACCGCCTCGGACCGGGCGGCACCGCCGATGAGGATCACCCGCTGCGCGATGATGCCGCAGTCGGCCAGGTTGTCGATGGCGTCCGCGAGCGAGCAGAGCACCGCCTCGACCGCGGCCCGGGCGAGATTCTCCTGCGTGCTGTTGGCGCTAGTCAGGCCGCGCAGTACGCCGTTCGCGCCGGGCCGGTTCGGGCTGCGCTCGCCGTCCAGGTAGGGCAGCAGGGTCAGGCCCTGCGCCCCGGGGGGCGCGGCCAGGGCCAGCCGGGACAGGCCGTCGGCGTCGGTGCCGAGCATCCGGGCCGTGACTGTCAGCACCCGAGCCGCGTTGATCGTGGCTACCAGCGGCAGGAACCGCCCGGTGGCGTCGGCGAAGCCGGCCACGGCGCCAGAGTCGTCGGCGGCGGCCTCGGCCGCGACCGCGTACGCCGTGCCCGAGGTGCCGATCGAGACGACCACCTCAGCCAGGCCGAGGCCCAGGCCGAGCGCGGCGCCCATGTTGTCCCCGGTTCCGGCGGACAGCGCCGCGCCGCCCGGCGTGCGGGCGACGATCTCGGCCGGGGCGGCGAGCCGCGGTAGCCCGGCCGGCTTGCCCAGCGCCGCCTCGGCCATCTCCGGCAGCCAGCGCCCGGTGGCGGGGGAGAAGTAACCAGTGCCGGAGGCGTCGCCGCGGTCGGTGGTGGGCTCGTGCGCCCGATCGCCCAGCCGCCAGGTCAGCCAGTCGTGCGGGAGCATCACGTGCGCGGTCCGGGCGGCGGCATCCGGTTCGTGTTCGGCCAGCCAGCGCAGTTTGGTGACGGTGAACGAGGCCGTCGGGACGCTCCCGGTCAGCCGCGCCCAGCGCCCGGGGCCGCCCATCTCGGCGATCAGGGCCGCCGCCTGCGGCGCCGAGCGCACGTCGTTCCAGAGCAGGGCGGGCCTGATCACCCGGCCTGCCTCGTCCACCACCACCATGCCGTGCTGCTGCGCTGCCACCCCGATGGCGTCGGCCCGGCCGAGCAGCCCGTCTCCCGCCTGGGCTAGGGCCTGCCACCACAGTTCCGGGTCGCACTCGGTGCCGTCCGGGTGCGGCGCGGCGGCCTGCCCTACGACCACGCCGTCGTCGGCCTGGCAGAGCAGCACCTTGGTGGACTGCGTAGATGAATCGACGCCAGCGACAAGCATCAGCGGCTCCCCAGGTCACGGTGACGACTCACGATAACGTGGCCCGCCCGGCCGCGGGGCCGGGGCAGGACTAGCAGGTGGCAGCGGGCCAGCGGGGCTCGATGGCAATGAGGTCCGCAGCCGCTGCCGGTCGTTCGGTACTACCCTGCGTCGCCACTTCGGCGGCCGCAGTGAGCCCTGGACCTGAGCCCCATCCGGACCGTCAAAGGTTTACTTGAAAAGCTTATGAAACTCTGTGACCTGGGATCACCTAAAGTGCACGTAGCAAATGAACGTGCATCTGGTCTTGCATGAAAGGCGCAACCTCGGGCAGGATGTGATGTGCGTCAATCATCTGGGATTGCCGCTCTAGGCTTCGCGGGGTCGCGATGGGCTTGAGCCAAGTAGGGTTGCCGACACGAACGAAGGTCGATCCTGCCGTTCGCCGGCCGCTTGACTTGACCGCCAGGCTGCAGTGCACGCCGGGTCGCCCGCGCGTGGTCAGGATGCCTTCCGATTGGTGGGATTCACCCGCGGTGGCCGCGTGTCCGCTCAGCACCGGAGCCCAGTCCGGCCGGACCGCGAGGAAGTTCACCCGGAGCACGCTGAGGGAGTGGGGCCTGGCCTCGCTCGCCGATGACGCCGAAGCCATCGTGGGCGAGTTCGTGGCAAACGCGGTGTCGCACGCCGCGCGGGCTGCGGAGGCCGGTCAGCCGCTCGGCCTGCGCCTGCTGCGCCGGACCGGTGAGGTCATGTGCGCCGTGCTCGACCCGTCCGACCGCGCCCCGGTGCTCCGGATGCCGGACCGCAACGAAGAGGCCGGTCGTGGCCTGCAGATGGTGGACGCGCTGAGCGATGTCTGGGGCTGGAGCCCGGTCACCGGCCGGGGCAAGGCTGTCTGGGCCATCTTGTTCTGTGCCTAATCGGCCTTGTTCTGTGCCTAATCGGCGCTGTCAGCGCTCACTTCGCTACTGAGGCCTCGTCCTCGGGTGCAGCAGCGGCCCTGGCGGCGACCCGGCCGCGGCCCTGAGCTACCCTCAGTCAGCACACCCACAGTGCTTGTCTCGACAGCGGAAGGCCACCCACCGATGCCCTGGACCTGGCGCTATGAGAAGGCGGACGGCACCACTATCACCACCGATGAGCTACAGGAGGCGATCTTCGCCAGCCAGGGCGACGCGGAGAGCTGGCTCGGGGAGAACTGGCGCGCCCTGCTCGCGGCCGGGGTGGACCAGGTATCGCTCCTGGACGACACCCGGACCGAATACGGCCCGATGAGCCTTCACCCTGGGGACTGAGCACGCGGGACTGAGCCGGGCTAGGGGCGCGACTTGGGGCTGGCGGTCCGGGCCGGGTCGCGGATGACGACGTCGCCGAGCGCCTCGTCGATCCGGCTCATCAGCCCAGCGTCCAGCCGAACCCCCGCCGCCTTGACGTTTTCCCGCACCTGGTCGGGCCGGGTGGCGCCGATGATGGCCGCGGACACGTTCTGGTTCTGCAGCGTCCACGCCACCGCCAACTGCGCCACCGACAGCCCGGCGTCGGCGGCCAGCGGCCGGAGCCGCTGCACCGCGGTGAGCGTGTCGTCCCCTAGCCACCGCTTGATGAAGCCCGAACCGGTCGGGTCGGTGGCCCGGGATTCGGCCGGCGGCGGCGTGCCCGGCTCGTACTTGCCGGTCAGCACGCCCTGCGCGATCGGCGAGAAGACGAGCTGGCCGATGCCTTCCTTCTCGCACAGCGGCACGACCTCGGGCTCGATGACCCGCCACAGCATGTTGTACTGCGGCTGGTTCGACACGATACGGTCCAGGCCGAGCTCGCCGGCCACCCGGAGCGCAGCCGCGATCTCCTCCGCGCGCCACTCGGACACGCCGATGTACAGGACCTTGCCCGCGCGGACGAGGTCGTCGAAGGCGCGCATGGTCTCTTCGATCGGGGTCTCGTGGTCGTACCTGTGCGCCTGGTAAAGGTCCACGTAGTCGGTCCGCAGCCGGCGCAGCGAGGCATCAAGGGACTCGGTGACGTGCTTGCGCGACAGGCCGCGGTCGTTCGGCGTATCGCCGGTCGGCCAGTACACCTTGGTGAAGATCTCGAGCGATTCGCGCCGCACCCCGTGCAGCGCCCGGCCGAGCACCTTTTCCGCACGGCCGCCGGCGTAGGCGTCAGCGGTGTCGAACGTGGTGATGCCCTCGTCCAGCGCGGCCCGGACGCATTCGACGGCCGCCTGCTCCTCAACCTGGTCACCGTGGGTGATCCAGTTCCCGTAGGCAATCTCGCTGATCATCAGACCGCTCTTGCCAAGGTGTCGGTATTCCATGACCCCAACTCTAGAGGTGCCGCGATTCAGGCTTTCCCGCCGGTCACAACCTTCTCACCGGTAAGAACCGCGAAGTGTCGCCAACGGGACGGTCAGATCTTGGCGCCGGGCACGACCCGGGGGGCCGGCATCCGGAACCTGCGGATCTGCAGCGCCCGCATCACCGCATAGGTGGTCAGGCCCCGGGTGGACTCGCCGGGCAGCCTTTCGGCGACCAGCCTGACCAGGCTGCGCCGGATCAGCAGCGCATCCGCCACGATGACCACGATCAGCACCAGGACCAGCGGCGAGATGATCGCCTGCGCCGGCTTGCTCCTCAGGAACACCGCGGCGAGCAGGATCACCAGCACGTACATGTAGTACTCGCTGATCCGGCGCTTGGAGTCCACGAAGTCGCGGGCCAGGGCGCGGGCCGGGCCGCGGTCGCGCGGGTTCAGCGCCCACGCCTCGCCGCGCTTCATCGCCTCGTACTTGGTAGTCCGGGTGGTGCGGGCCTTGGCCTTGTCTTCCTTGGTCCGCGGCCCGGCCGGCGTGCGCGAGCCGGTAATCGGCTGGCGGCGCTTGGCCTCGGCTTGGCTGCGCTTGGGTGTAGGCCGCCCCTTGGCCGCCTCGGCGGGGGAGCGGGGTTTGGTGTCGGCCGGGCCGTCCGGGCTCTGCGCGCCCGGGGAATCCTGGGACGTGCCGTCCGTCGCCCCGGCGCTACGGCGTCGGAACACGCGCTCAGCTTAGTCTTTTCGGGGGGCCGGGGGGTCGGCCCCCCGGGGAGCACAGTCTTTTCGGGGGGCCGGGGGGGCCGGGGGAGCACAGTCTTCCCGGGAGCGGGGGCAAGGGGGGCCCGCACCACCCCGCGCCGGTGGGTGGACGTGGTAGCTCGCAATGCGGGTGACCGCGTAGGGTGGAATGCGACTAGTCGCACGGGCTCGTCCGCCGTCTAGCCGGGTGCCAGGCCTTTTAGTTTCGGCCCGGTCGCGCGGCATGGTGGCGGCGAAGAAGTTAATGAAGGGGACGGCCGCGCGTATGGGCGTGATGAAGCGAGTCTCACTTGTCTTCAAGGCCAAGGCCAACAGGGCCCTGGACAAAATGGAAGACCCTCGTGAGACCCTGGACTATTCCTACCAGCGGCAGCTCGAGTTGCTGACGAAGGTCCGCCGTGGGGTCGCGGATGTCGCCACGTCGCGCAAGCGCGTCGAGCTGCAGATGAACCAGCTACAGCAGTCCTCGAACAAGCTTGAGGACCAGGCGCGCAAGGCGCTCGGGATGGGCCGTGAGGACCTCGCCCGGGCCGCGCTCGAGCGCAAGTCGTCGGCACAGACCCAGCTGAACGATCTGCAGGCGCAGTATGCCCAGCTGCAGGCCGAGGAGGAAAAGCTGACGGTCGCCTCCCAGCGGCTGCAGTCCAAGGTGGACGCCTTCCGCACCAGGAAGGAGACCATCAAGGCCACTTACACCGCGGCCGAGGCCCAGACCAGGATCAACGAGGCGTTCACCGGCATCTCGGAAGAGATGGGCGACGTCGGCATGGCGATCCAGCGGGCCGAGGACAAGACCGCCCAGATGCAGGCCCGCGCGGGCGCGATCGACGAGCTGATGGCCTCGGGTGCGCTCGACGACGCCGTCGGCGGCCGCCGCGACGACATCCAGAGCGAGCTCGACATGATGGCCGCGAGCAGCGACGTCGAGCGCGAGCTCAGCAGGCTCAAGGGCGAGATCACGGCCGGCGCGCCCAAGCAGCTCGAGGGCGGCGCCAACGGCAACAGCCAGGCCACCCAGGGGCAGGCGCAGAACGCCCCGTATGCCCCGCCGGCGCCCCCGCAGGACCAGGCTCAGCCGGGTCAGGCTCAGCCGGGTCAGGCTCAGCCGGGTCAGGCTCAGCCGGCCGCGATCCCGGCCTCCGACCTGCCCGCCGCCGAGCCGCGGGACGGTGAGGGGTCGTGATCGTCAGGATCCTGGGCGAGGGCCAGTTCAGGGTCGACGACACGGCCACCGCCAAGCTGAACCAGCTTGACACCGAACTTGAGACGGCCGTCAACCACAACGACGAGGCCGCCTTCACGGCCGCGCTGCACGGCATGCTGGCTCAGGTTCGCGCACTCGGTTCACCACTGCCCCCGGATACTCTTGAACCGTCGGACCTGATCCTTCCTCACCAGGATTCGAGCATGGACGAGGTCCGCAAGCTGCTCACGGACGAAGGACTCATCCCGGGCTGAGGTCCCCGGGCTAAGCCCAGAGCGTACCGCACGGGTAACGTTCGGCTGGCGCTCAGCGTTGTACGGGTAGATTTGAGCTAGTTAATGACTGCTGGCTCCGGCGGCACAACCGGCCCGGGGCCGAACGGAGGTGTCGTCATGGCGGCGCGTACCAGGTATGCGCCCGACCGGGGGCTCACGGTGCGGATGACCGCGACCATGTTCCTGCTCGGGCTGGTGTTTGTCGCGTTCGTCGCCGCGATCATCGGCATCGGGACGGCGTACGGCGCGTCCAGTTCCGCGATCGTGCTGTTCGCGGTTGTCCTCGGTGGCGGCTTCGCCATCGGATCGCTGTTCTACTCGGACAAGATCGCGCTGGCCACCGCGGGAGCGCATGAGGTCAGCCCGCAAGACTCGCAGGACGCGGCCCGTCTGCACGCCATCGTGGACCGGCTGTGCGCGCTGGCCGACATGCCCAAGCCGCGGGTCGCGATCGCCGACACCGACATGCCGAACGCCTTCGCGACCGGCCGCAACGCCGACCACGCGGTGGTCTGCGCGACCAAGGGGCTGATGAACAGGCTGGACAACGACGAGCTCGAGGGCGTCCTCGCGCACGAGATGTCGCACGTGGCGCACAAGGACGTCCAGGTGATGACGATCGCGTCGTTCCTGGCCATCATCGCCGCGCTGCTGGTCAGGATGGCCTTCTACAGCGAGCTGTTCGGCGGCGGACGCCGCAGCAACGACCAGAACGCCCTGCCCATCATGTTCATCCTCATGGTCGTCAGCGCGGTCGTCTACGCGATCAGCTTCCTGCTGATCCGGCTGCTGTCCCGGTACCGTGAGCTGTCCGCGGACCGCAGCGGCGCGCTGCTCACCGGCAAGCCGAGCTCGCTGAAGGCCGCGCTGATCAAGGTCACCGGCGATATCGGCAGGATCCCGACCAAGGACCTGCGCACCGCGCAGCCGCTGAACGCGTTCTTCTTCGCGCCGGCGATGCACCTGAGCGGTGGCAGCGGCCTGGCCAACGTCTTCTCTACCCACCCGAGCCTCGAGCGCCGGCTGGCCGAACTCGACAAGGTGCAGCAGCAGCTCGGCCGGACCGCCGGGTAGCGGGCTCGTGGGCTTCCTCGACACGCTGCTGGGCCGCACCAAGCCGGTCCAGCCGAAGCTGGACGACCTGTTCGCGCTGCCGTCGGCGGCGGTCACGCTGGACGCGGGAGCCGGATTCAAGCCCACCGGATCCGGCTCCGTCTGCTTCCGCCCGGTTGAGGGCCGGTCCTTCGCCGACGTGCAGAAGGACGTACAGGACCTGCTCAACGTGAGCGCGGGCAAGGAGGGCGGCCTGCCCGTCGAGGTGACCACTGACTCCTACAACTTCACCTGGCTGGTCAGCTCGCACATGTCGGACGAGCTCGAGGCGCTGGTGACCGACCTGCACGCGGTCAACTCCTCGCTGGTGGACAACGGCTTCGGCCCGCAGCTGCTGTGCACCCTGGTCGCCTTCAGGGACGACCAGGAGCGCCGCCTGGCCCTCATCTACCTGTACAAGCGAGGTACGTTCTACCCGTTCGCCCCGCTGTCCGGCGAGCGCCGGGACAACTCGCTCGAGCTGCAGGTCAAGGGCGTGATCGGCAGCGACCTGAAGTTCGAGCCAGATCTGGCCCGCTGGTTCCCGGTCTGGGGTGCCCCGGGCCTGTGATCTATCCCGCGATTCCAGGGACGGGGCGGGTGGCTGGAATGCGACCGCACCGCATATCGTTGGGATTGCACGTGGGAGCAAACCCACGCCGCGCGCATGCGGCAGATGAGCCCAACGCCGCGCATGCGGCACCCAAGCTAAGGCGGGAGCCAAGGTGACTGTTCAGCAAGAGGCCACGCAGGGGCAAGAGGCCACCCAGGGAATTGTCCTGACCGACGGCGCGGCCACGAAGGTGAGCACTCTGCTCGCGCAAGAGGGACGCAACGACCTCAAGCTTCGTATCGCGGTACAGCCGGGCGGCTGCTCCGGCCTGAAGTACCAGCTCTACTTCGACGAGCGCGACATTGACGGTGACATCGTCAGCGACTTCGGCGGCGTCCGGGTCGTAACCGACAAGATGAGCGCGCCGTACCTGATGGGCGCGACCATCGACTTCGTCGACACGATCGAGAAGCAAGGTTTCACGATCGACAACCCGAACGCGACGGGTTCCTGCGCCTGCGGCGACTCCTTCCACTGACGCCCGGCCGGGCTTAGCTACCGTGCGCATCGCGGTCACGGGGTCGATCGCGACCGACCACTTGATGACGTTTCCCGGCAAGTTCACCGACCAGCTCATCGCGGACAAGCTCGACAAGGTTTCGCTGTCGTTTCTCGTCGATGAGCTGGCCATCCGCCGGGGCGGGGTGGCGGCCAACATCGCCTTCGGCCTGGGAGTGCTCGGCCTGCGGCCGCTGCTCATCGGCGCGGTCGGGGCTGACTTCGAGGATTACCGGCGCTGGCTGGAGGACCACGGGGTGAGCACCGCGGGCGTCCGGGAGTCGCTACTGCGGCACACAGCTCGGTTCGTCTGCACCACCGACGTGGACGGCAACCAGATCGGCTCGTTCTACGCGGGCGCGATGAGCGAGGACGCGGACATCAAGATCGCGCCGCTGGCCACCGAACACGGCGGCATCGACCTGGTGCTAATCGGGGCGGGCGACCCCGGGGCCATGGTGGCGCACACCGCGGAGTGCCGCGAGGAGGGTCTTCGGTTCGCCGCCGATCCGTCCCAGCAGCTGGCCAGGATCCTCGATGACGAGCAGGTGCGCGTGCTGGTCGACGGCGCGGACTACCTGTTCGGCAACGAGTACGAGGAAGCGCTGATCGAGCGCAAGTCCGGCTGGGGCAGCGCGGCGATGCTGGCCCGGGTCGGGGTCAGGATCACTACCCTCGGCCCGGCGGGAGCCCGGATCGAGCAGCAGGGCGAGCCAATGGTCACCGTGCCCGCCGTGCCCGACGCCAAGCCCGCGGACCCCACCGGTTCGGGCGACGCGTTCCGCTCCGGCTTCCTGGCCGCCGTCGCCTGGGGCCTGTCCCTGGAGCGCGCCGCCCAGCTCGGCAACCTGCTGGCCGTGCACGCCCTGGAGGCCACCGGCCCGCAGGAGTACAGCGTGAAGCCCGTCCCGCTGGCCGAACGCTTCGCCGCCGCCTACGGGGATACCGCGGCGGCTGAGGTCGCGGCATACCTGCCCGGCTGAGCCGGAAAACGATCTTTTATCCCGAACGGACCGGGTTACCCGCCCCGGCGACCGAGGCGTGATTCTCTGGGCGCAACCCGGTGCCTGCCTGCCGGGAGCCTGAGTCCAACCAGCATGCCTGCATCGCCGTCATAATTGCCGGATGGCGCATGAGGCGCCGCGCAACCGAAGGGCACGGCGGTGTTTGCAGGTACCAGGCTTCCCAGCGCCAAGCGTCCCGGATCCGGACGGCTGGTCTTCGCGGCCGGAGCGCTGATCTGCGCCGCGACCGTGGCCGGGTGCGCGTCGTCGAGCAGCCAGCCGAGCACATCGGGCTCGACGGGCGCCGCCAGCCCGACGGCCCCGGGCGCCGCCTCCAGCAGCGGCAATACGCCGGCCGTGGCGTCGCCGTCCTCGTCGGCGGCCTGCCCGACCAGCTCGCTGCGGGTGAAGCAGGGAATCGGCCAGGGCTACGCGGGCGGCGTGTACGAGGTCATCGACTTCACGAACACCTCGGGCAGCACGTGCACGCTGTACGGCTATCCCGGCGTCTCCCTGGTCTCCGGCCCGCCGTACACGCAGATCGGCCTGGCCGCCAAGCGGAGCACCAGCACGCCGGTGAAGCTGGTCACGCTGGCCCCCGGCGCGACCGCCAACGCCCTGCTGCAGATCGTGGACGCGCTGAACTACCCGCCCCCCAGCTGCGGCCCCACCAAGGCGACGGCCCTGAAGATCTACCCGCCCAACCAGACCGCCCCCGTCTACCTGCCGAACACCTCTAACGGCTGCGCCAAGCCCGTCCAGATCATGTACGTAGGCGCCGTCCAGCCCGGGTCAGGCAGCTCATGATCATGTAGGCAGGGCGTCGTGTCGCGACGCCTTGCCTGCGCGATCATGCCGGAACCGCTCGCGGGGTAGCGTGACGGCATGGGAAGCGCTCTTGCCTCGGGCTACCAGGGACCGCCCCCGCTGACCGTGGCCCGGGCGTTCTCCGAGTGGACGCTCGACCCGTGGATGCTGGCGCTGGTGCTGATCCTCGGTGGCGGCTACTTCGCCGCGGCGCGCAGGCAGCGGGACTGGCCGGTAGCGCGGCGGATCTGGTTCCTCGGCCTCGGCCTGGGTTTCCTGGTCATCGCCACGCATGTCGTGGGTGGGTGTCTACCAGCCGGTGCTGTTCTACGCGCGGGCGGTGCAGACGGTGCTGCTCGTCCTGGTGGTGCCGCTGTTCCTGGTCCTCGGCCGCCCGATCTCGCTCGCCATCGCGGTGTTCCCGCGGGCGGGCGCGCGCATCGAGACGGTCATCCGGTCCCGCCCCGCCCGGGTCCTCACGTTCCCGGCGATCACCGCGTTCGCGCTGGTGGGCGTGCCCTTCGTGATGTACTTCACGTCCTGGTACACGGCGGTGTTCCGCAGCGCTGCCGTCCGAGAGCTGACGTTCCTGGCGCTGATGGCGGCGGGCTTCGCGTTCTTCTGGACGCTGCTCCGGGTTGACCCGGTGCCGAAGGAGTACGCCTACGTGGTCTCGATGTGGATCACTGGCGCGCTGGTGATCGGCGACGCGTTCCTCGGGATCGCCGTCATCGCTGACCAGAACCTCATCGGCGCGGCGTACTATCACGCGCTGGCCAGGCCGTGGGGACCCACCCTGCAGGCGGACCAGGTCATCGGCGGGGGCGTGCTCTGGATCCTCGGCGATCTCGTCGGCCTGCCGTTCCTGGCCGCGCAGCTGATCCAGCTGATGCGGGAGGACGAGTCCGACGCGGCCAGGATCGACGCTCACCTCGACGCCAGGGACGCCGAGCTCGGGGCGGCCGCGGCGGGGGAGCCGGGCGCCGGGGAAGGGCAGCCAGGGGAGAACCAGGAGAAAGGGACCAGGCCCTGGTGGGAGGACGACCCGCGCTTCACCAGCCGGTTCAAGCCGACCTGAGGGTCACAGCATGCGGCGGATGTACAGCGCCCAGCCGCCATGGGGCAGTTCCTGGTGCCCGGCGAACTCGTGCGCCTTCAACGTGCACCAGGACGGTATGTCGGTATAGGCCGCCGGGTCGTCGGCCAGCACCGCCACCACCGCGCCCAGCGGGACGTCCCCGATCTGCTCGGCGAGCATGATGATGGGAATCGGGCACTTGCGGCCCAGGGCGTCGATGGTCAGGGCAACCACCGGAGCAGGCGGGGGAACCGCCGGCCGTTCGGCCTCGGTAAAAGGGACGGCACCGGCGTCTGCGGCCTGCTGGTTCGTCTGGCCCGCGGGGACGCGACCGAACAGGCGCCCCCGGCGCGCGGTCATGCTGCGTCCCCCGCTCGCCTCATGCCGGCACCCTCACGCTCTCCATCATGCCCGCCCGGGCTCCAGGTACGCGCGCCGGGCGCAAAGATGACGCAAACATGTGGGGTCCTAGAAGGCTCGCGAGCGGTGCGCGATACTGTTTGCACGACACGTTGTAGCAGAACCGAGGAAGGCCCTCGCCTTGACTACCGATAACGCCGAACAGGGCTCCAGAAAGCCCCGTACGGGCCGGGCACGCGTCGTGCGCGCGACAGGCATGACCGTCGCGCTTACCTTCTTGGTCCTCGGTCTTACCGGCTGCACGAACGATACGTTCACCCGGCTGGGATTCCCCGACCCGATCACCGAGCAGGGCAAGGCGGTCCTCTCGCTCTGGCAGGGTTCCTGGATCGCGGGCATGGCCGTCGGCGTGCTGGTCTGGGGGCTGATCCTGTGGGCGGTGATCTTCCACCGCAAGCGCGGCGACAAGCTGCCGCCGCAGGCGCGCTACAACATGCCGATCGAGATCATGTACACGGCGGTGCCGTTCGTGCTGATCGCGGTGCTGTTCTACTTCACCGCGAAGGACGAGAACTACATCGACGCGCTGCCGCCCAACCCCGCCGTCACGGTGAACGTGCTCGGGTTCCAGTGGAGCTGGCAGTTCAACTACCCGCAGTATCACGTGACGAACACCGGGAACATGGTTGGCGAGGGCCCGCTGCCGGTGCTCGAGATCCCGGCGGGGGAGACCGTCCAGTTCAACCTGGCCTCCGAAGACGTCATCCACGCGTTCTGGGTGCCTGAGTTCCTGTTCAAGCGGGACGTCATCCCCGGCCATCCGAACCACTTCACGGTCACGGCCACGAAGACGGGCACCTATACCGGGCACTGCAGCGAGTTGTGCGGCCTTTACCACAGCCGGATGCTGTTTACGCTGAAGGTCGTGACACCGCAGCAATTCCAGGCGTACATAACCGCGCAACAGGCGGCTCAGAGTTCATCGGGGAGCACGCAGTGAGCACGATCGAACAGCCGGTCGCCGTTTACCCGACGCCGAAGACCGAGCGCAAGGGCAACATCCTTGCCTACTGGCTGTCTTCGACCGATCACAAGATCATCGGGCACCTGTACCTGATTACCTCGTTCATCTTCTTCCTGATCGCCGGTGTCATGGCGCTCATCATGCGGATCCAGCTGCTCGGCCCGGACAAGCACGTCGTGTCCGACCAGCAGTACAACGAGCTGTTCACCATGCACGGCACGCTGATGCTGCTGCTCTTCGCCACCCCGCTGTTCGTCGGGTTCGCCAACGAGCTGCTGCCGCTGCAGATCGGCGCGCCCGACGTGGCGTTCCCGCGGCTGAACCTGCTGAGCTACTACCTGTTCACGTTCGGCGGGCTGATCCTGCTGGCCAGCTTCCTCACCCCCGGCGGCTCCGCGTCGTTCGGCTGGTACGCGTACTCCCCGCTGACGAGCGCGATCTACTCGCCCGGCATCGGCGCCGACATGTGGATCATGGGCCTGGTGCTGTCCGGGTTCGGCACCATCCTGGGCGGGGTCAACTTCGTCACCACGATCTTCTGCATGCGCGCGCCGGGCATGACGATGTTCCGGATGCCGATGTTCACCTGGAACGCGCTGCTCACCTCGATGCTGGTGCTGATGGCCTTCCCGGTGCTCGCCGCCGCCCTGCTGGTGCTCGAGATCGACCGGCGGCTCGGCGCGCACGTCTTCGACGCCTCCAGCGGCGGGGCGATCATGTGGCAGAACCTGTTCTGGTTCTTCGGCCATCCCGAGGTCTACATCCTCGCGCTGCCCTTCTTCGGCATCGCCACCGAGATCATCCCGGTGTTCAGCCGCAAGCCGCTGTTCGGCTACAAGACGCTGATCGCCGCGACGATCGCGATCGCCGGCCTGTCGATGACCGTGTGGGCGCACCACATGTTCACCACCGGCGCGGTGCTGCTGCCGTTCTTCTCGTTCATGACGTTCCTGATCGCGGTGCCGACCGGGGTGAAGTTCTTCAACTGGGTGGGCACGATGTGGCGCGGCCAGCTCACCTTCGAACCGCCGATGCTGTTCACGATCGGGTTCCTTGTCGTGTTCCTGTTCGGCGGCATCACCGGCATCATCCTGGCCTCGCCGCCGCTGGACTTCGCCGTGTCCGACTCCTATTTCGTCGTGGCGCACTTCCACTATGTACTGGCCGGCACGGTGCTGTTCGAGATGTTCGCCGGCTTCTACTTCTGGTGGCCGAAGATGACCGGCAAGATGCTGAACAGCCGGATCGGCAAGGTCCAGTTCTGGGTGATGTTCATCGGCTTCAACATGACGTTCCTGGTCCAGCACTGGATGGGTGTCGAGGGCATGCCGCGGCGCATCGCCAACTACCCTGACCTGCCCGGGAACGTGACCACGCTCAACGTCATCTCGAGCGTCGGGTCGTGGCTTCTGGCCCTGTCCGTGCTCATGTTCTTCTGGAACGTGTACGTTACCTGGCGGTACGGGGAAAAGGTGACCGAGGAAGACCCGTGGGGTTTCGCCAGCTCGCTCGAATGGGCGACGTCCTGCCCGCCGCCGCGGCACAACTTCTACCGTGTCCCGAGGATCAGGTCCGAGCGGCCCGCCTTCGAGGCGCACTATCCGCACATCAAGTGGGGCCGGGAATCGCACGGAATCGAGCAGACGATCCCGGCCATCGAGAGCGCGCGCAAGTGAGCGTTATTCAGTACCGACTAGCGAGCACGGGCCTTGTTGGCCCGTGCGAGCGGTCGGTGAAC
>CAWDBS010000076.1:0-15864 GCA_963800415.1 uncultured Actinomycetes bacterium | reverse complement strand
GTGGAAGTTGGCCGCCGCCGTGCCCGAGGTGCACAGCACGGCCACCGGGCGGCGGCTGGCCTTGGCCAGACCGAGCGCGGTGAACGAGGCGCTCCCCCGTCGATCCGGACGTGCAGCCGCACCCGCCGCTGCTGGCCGGCCTCGAAGAACGCCATCGCCAGCGGCGTGCTACGCGAACCGGGCGCCAGCACCACCTCGCGCAGCCCGCACCGGATCAGCTCGTCGCTGAACGTGACCCCGAACGCGGTAGACGGATTCACCGGAGTCACGGCCCGCCTGCCGCGCCGGGCCGGGCGCCGCCGCATCGGGCAGGAGGCGACGGCGGCCGCGGCTCGCTCCCGCCAGGGCGCCGGATCGGCCTCCCAGCGGGCCAGCTGATCCAGGTCGACGGCGGGGCGGCGGACCGGCAGCGACCCTGCCTCGGGCGCCAGCGGGCTGGCCGTGACGTCCCCGGCCAGCAGCGCCATGGTGCCCAGGCCGCAGGCGTAGGGCAGCTCGGGGAGCGCGGCGGCCAGTGCCACCCCGGCGGCCAGCCCCACCGAGGTGTCCACGGCGCTCGACACCACGACGGGAAGACCGCAGGCCTGCGGCCACCTCGAGCGCCGCGCGGACCCCGCCGAGCGGCTGGACCTTCAGCATCACGATGTCGGCCGCGCCCGCGGCGCGCACCCGCAGCGGATCCTCGGCCCGGCGGATCGACTCGTCGGCGGCGATCGGGATATCGATATGTCGACGCAACTCGGCCATCTCGTCCAGGGTGGCGCACGGCTGTTCGGCGTACTCCAGCCCGAACTGCGCCAGCCGCCGCAGCATCCGCGCCGCCTGCGCGGGTTCCCAGCCGCCGTTCGCGTCGACCCTGATCCTGCCGTCCGGGCCGAGCGCCGCCCGGACGGCCTCGACCCGCTCGATGTCCTCCGCCTCGGCCTGGCCGCGCTCGGCCACCTTGACCTTCGCGGTCCGGCAGCCCGACCGCGCCACGATCCCGGCGGCGCGAGCGGGTCCGACCGCGGGCACGGTCACGTTTACCGGGATCCGGTCCCTGACCGGTGCCTGCCAGCCCGCGTCGCGGACTCGATGGCGCTGGCCAGCCACCGGGCGCTCTCCCTTGGCCCGTATTCCGCGAAAGGCGAGAACTCGCCCCACCCGGCCGGCCCTCATCAGCGCGCCCTCCCGGACCGTGATCCCCCGGAACCTGACCGGCATCGGGATCGCGAACGCCCGCATCCCCCCGAGCATCCCCCCCAGCCCCCCGTCACCGCCCCGGCTAGAGACAGGTGGGGCAGTGAGTGCCGGGCCCTGGAGCGCCGAGGCGGGGGCAACAGGGCGGCGGGGGCGGGGCCGTGAGAATGATCACAGCGTCGGGGGTCAGATTGAACGCGTTCGGAAATGCGAACAGGGTCCGGTCCGGGGCGCGCTTCGCACGTCCAGGCGGTATATGGCGTCATGGGCGACCCTGGGGAGGTTGGGGACCGCCTTTCCGTTCCGGGCCGGACGGCCGCCATTGGGTCACTCGTAACCTCCCAGAGTCAGGGTTCTAACCTTAACGATCGTGACATTGCGTCCTTTGCGCGCGGTCCTGGTCGAGCGCGCGACCCCGCGGCTGGTCGAGTTGCTGGCGGCCGCGCTCGACGGCAGCGGGCCGGCGATCCTGCCGCTCGACGCCGGGCTGCCGGCCGGGCGGCTCGCCGAGCTGATCGGCGCCCTCGGGCCGGGCTCGATCGAGGACGCAGAGGGCGTCAGCACCATCCGTTCGGGACACGGCGAAGGAGTCGCCGAAGGTACCGCGGTCGTCGTCGGCACCTCCGGGTCCACCGGAGCGCCCAAGGGGGTGGAGCTGAGCGCGGCCGCGCTGCGGCACTCGGCGCGGGCCTCGCTGGACCGGGTGAGCGCCATGGCGGGCGAACGCTGGCTGTGCTGCCTGCCCGTCACGCACGTAGCCGGGCTCCAGGTCCTGGTGCGCTCGCTGGTCAGCGGCACCGAGCCGGTGCTGGCCGAGCGGGCCGACGCCGAGACCGTGGCCTCGGCGTCGGCGTCCGGCTGTGCGCACGTCTCGCTGGTCCCGACCCAGCTGCAGCGGCTACTCGGCCTGGCGGCCAGCAGAGTATCGATAGATCGACACCACTGGCCGGCTTCTCCTCGGTGCTGCTGGGCGGGGCCGCGGCGCCGGCCGCCCTGCTGGCCGCCGCCCGGGCCGCACGCGTGCCTGTGGTGACCACCTACGGCATGACCGAGACCTGCGGCGGCTGCGTGTACGACGGCGAGCCGCTGGACCGCGTGCGGGTCGAGATCCGCGACGACGACGAGGCCCCGGGCCGCATCTGGATCGGCGGGCCGGTCCTGTTCTCCAGGTACCGCCCCGGGCCAGGGGGCCGAGGGGGCTGGGGGCGCTGCGCCGCCCCGACGGTTTCCCCTGGTTCCGCACCGGAGACCTGGGCCGCCTGGACGCCTCGGGGCGGCTGATGGTGCGCGGCCGGGCCGATGACGTCATCAACACCGGCGGCCACAAGGTGGTTCCCGGCGAGGTGGCCGCGGCGCTGCAGGACTGCCCGGGAGTCCGGGATGTGGCGGTGGTGGGGCAACCCGACCCGGAATGGGGCGAACGGGTCGTCGCGGTGGTGGTGCCGGCCGATCCGGCCGACCCGCCGGCCCTGGAATTGCTCCGTCTGCGTGTGCGCGAGCGGCTACCGCGTTACGCTGCTCCAAGCAGGATCGTAATGGTCGATGCCGTTCCCATGCTCCCGAGCGGGAAGCACGACATCGTTCGGCTCCGGCAAGAGCTGCGGCGGCGGGAACAAACTGAAGCGGAGAACGTTACTTTATAGTGCCCGGACAATGTCTCCCGCTGAGGACTACGCGGGGCGGCGAGGGGTACTTGGTGGAAGCCCGATTGAACGACGTAAGTAATGCGTGCGTTGTTACGAGGAGGAGGGAGGTGTCTCATGCCGCGGATCGCTATGGCGACGTCAACAGTCGAGCGCATCGCCGACTCGGATGACGAGGCGAGCACGACCCGAGTGGATGATCTCATCCAGCGCGGGCGAAGCCAGGGTCACCTGTCTCTTGCGGAGCTGAGGACGGCCTTTGACCAGGCAGGACTCACGCCGGCCGAGGGACGGTCCATTCTGCGCGAGCTTAGCGAGGCCGGCGTGCGGCTGGCCAACGAGCTTGCGGAGACCAATGGGGGTCCCAAGAGCCGTCCGGCGCGTTCCGCGCCCGCCACGGCGCGAGCCGCCAAGGAGGCGGGCGTGGTGGATCCCGGATCTGCCCCGGCCGACGACGCCGATGTCGACCTGGCCGACGCCGATGTTGTGAACCTAGAGGCAGAGGCGGCCGCGCTCAGCGACGGCGACAAGCTGGCCGAGGTCGACCTGGATGACCAGACGCCCGCCATGGGCGACTCGGTCCATACCTACCTCAAGTCCATCGGGCGCACGAGCCTGCTGACGGCCGAGCAGGAGGTGGACCTCGCCAAGCGGATCAAGGCCGGCCTGTTCGCCGAGCACAAGCTGGAGACCCTGGGTCTAGACGGCGGAGTCGGGCTCGACGAGAACTTCCGGCGTGACCTTGAGATGGTCGCCGAGGACGGCCGGCGCGCCAAGGCGCACATGCTCGAGGCGAACCTGCGCCTGGTCGTGTCGGTGGCCAAGAAGTACAGCGACCGGGGGCTGTCCCTGCTCGACGTGGTACAGGAAGGAAACCTGGGCCTGATCCGTGCGGTCGAGAAGTTCGACTACACCAAGGGCTACAAGTTCTCCACCTACGCCATGTGGTGGATCAGGCAGGCCATCCAGCGCGGCTTCGCCGACTCGGCCCGGACCATCCGGCTGCCGGTGCATGTGCTCGAGATGCTCAGCAAGCTGAGCCGGGTCGAGCGTGACATGCACCAGCGCCTGGGCCGCGAGCCCACGCCCGAGGAGCTGGCCGTCGAGCTCGACCGGACCCCGGACCAGATCGAGGAGCTGCTGCGCACCAGCCGCCAGCCGATCAGCCTGGATTCGACCATCGGCGAGGATGGTGAGACCAGCATCGGAGACCTGATCGAGGACGTCGACGCCCCCGAGGCCTCGGAGCTCGTCGACCGTCAGCTGATGGCCGAGCAGCTGCGTTCGGCGCTGGACGCGCTGACGCCGCGCGAGGCGACGATCATGGCCATGCGGTTCGGGCTGTACGACGGCAACCCGCACACGCTCGACGAGATCGGCCGGGCGCTCGGCCTGACCCGCGAGCGGATCAGGCAGCTGGAGAAGCAGTCGCTGTCCAAGCTGCGTCACCCGAGCCGCGCTCAGCCGCTGCTCGACTTCGCCAGCTGATCATCGCCTGAGTTTCGCCTCCCGACCACGATGCCGGGCCCGACCTCCCGCCGGGCCCGGCATTGGGCTGTCGGGGGACGTAACCTCGATCCATGAGCGGTAACACCGTGCGGCGGCGGGTGCTGCGGGTGACGGTGCCCGGCAGCGCGGAGCACCGGGCCGACCTGCTCGCGGCCGAGGAGCCGCTGGAGATCCGGGTGGACGGCGCGCCGCTCACCGTGACGATGCGCACCCCGGGGGACGATATCGACCTGGCCGCCGGATTCTTGTTCACCGAAGGCCTGCTCCCCCGGATCGACGACGTGGACGAGATCAGGATGTGCGACGAGAACGTCGCGGCGGTGACCCTCAAGCCGGGCCGGGCCCTCGCCGCCGGGCCTGCGGCGGCCCGGAACTTCCTCACCACCAGCGCGTGCGGGGTATGCGGCAAGGACAGCATCGAGGCGATCCGGGTCCGGTCCTGCTTCGATGTGGCCGCCGATCCGGCCCGGGTATCCCCCGCCGTGCTGGCCAGTCTGCCGGACCGGCTCATCCAGGCGCAGCGGGTGTTCAGCCGCACCGGCGGCCTGCACGCGGCCGGCCTGTTCGCCGCGGACGGCACGCTGCTCATGCTGCGCGAGGACGTGGGCAGGCACAATGCGGTGGACAAGGTGGCCGGCTGGGCGCTGCGCGGCGGCTTGCTCCCGCTGGCCGGCCACGTGCTGCTGGTCAGCGGCCGGGCCTCGTTCGAGCTCGCCCAGAAGGCAATCATGATCGGGGTGCCGGTGCTCGCCGCCGTATCCGCGCCATCTTCGCTGGCCGCGTCGCTGGCCGAGGAGAGCGGCCTCACGCTGGTCGGTTTCCTGCGCGGCCGCACCATGAACGTCTACGCGGGCGCGCAGCGGATCACCGCGGCCGCCGCCGCTGACGCCGGGGCCTAGGGCGCGAGCGGGGCGACCTGGTAGACGTCGGCACCGCTGGCGGAGAGTTCCCGGGTCAGCTGGCCGCGGACGGCGAGCACCTCCAGGTGCGCGGCCGTCTCGTTGGCGGCTTGCACCCGGCTGAAAAGGTCCAGCTCACTGAACAGCCGCTGCCGCCTAGTCCACTTGATCGCCCGTGCCACCTCGTACGGGGTGGCGTTACCCGCCAGCACCGCCTGGTGAGTCTCGGCGAGGCGCAGGTCGTGGTGGGCCAGCAGCTCGTTGACCCGGTCGTGGGTGCTGCCGGTGACCGGGCCGTGGGCGGGCAGCAGCCGGGCGTCGGGCAGCGCGAGCGTCCGCGCCAGCGAGCCGAGGTAGTCGCGCAGCGCCATCCGGTTGCCCGCGGCCTCGAACCCGATCGAGGGGGTGATCTGCGGGAGCACATGGTCACCGGCGAACATGATCTCGGCCGCGGCGTCATGGTAGACCAGATGGCCGCGGGTGTGACCGGGGGTGTGCACCGCCCGCAAGGTACGGGTCCGCAGGTCCAGGTCGGTCCCGTCGGCTACCCAGTGGTCCGGGTCTTCCCAGTCGACGATGGCCGGCGGCCGTCCGTCCTGCGCGGCCAGCTCGTCGGCTAGTTCCTTGGCGCCCAGCCGGTGCAGGCTCTCGATGCCGAAGAACCTGGTCCGGCTGCCGTTGAGCATTTCCCTGGTGGCGACCAGGTTGGCGCGCTCTTCCTCGCCCAGCGAGATCATGGTGCGGAAGGTCTTCCGCAGTTCGATGGCGAGGGAGTAGTGGTCGATGTGGATATGGGTGACGAAGAAGTTGCGGATGTCGCCAAGCTCGTACCCGATCTGCCGCAGCCCCGCGGTGAGCCGCTCCCGGGCCGGGACCAGCGCGATCCCGGCGTCGATCAGGTCGACTCCGGCCGGGTCGGCGATGGCGTACACGTTGACGGCCTTCAGCCCCTCGATCGGCAGCGGCAGTGGGATCCGGTGCACGCCCCCGCCGAGGTCCTCGACCGTGGGTTCGGTCCAGGCATGCCTGTCAGCCGCTGCATGGCTCATCGTGTCGATGATCCTTCCTTCGGACCCAAGACCCCGCGAGCCCTGAGCTACTGCTAGGTAACGATACCGGAGGGTGCCACCGTTTCTGCGTCCCGCCCGTCCTCTGCCGTCCAGATCGGCCCACCACCAGCCCAGGACGGCGTTGAGGACCAGGCCGAGCAGTACCGCCGAGGCCAGGATGCCGTCGATCATCGTCACCCGCCCCTCAGTCCGCAACACCGGGTTGTCCAGGGCCCGCCCGGTCCGGGCCCGAGGCCAGCCCGGCTGGGTGAGGCAGCCACGGCAGGCGGTCACTGGCCGCGATGGCGGTGACCAGGGCCGCCGTGCAGGCAGCCAGGGCCAGGGCGGGGATCGCGTGGGCGGCCGGCGCCAGCAGCGCCAGCACGACGATCCCGGCCACCCGCGGCCAGGAGACGACGCGCCAGACGACCAGCTTGAAGGCGGCGTGACCGGCCAGGAACAGCGCCGGGCCGCCGAGGATCATCCAGGCCGCCGCGGTGGTCGCCGCCCGGCCCGGGTCCGATAGCACCTGCTCGTCGGCCGCGGCCGTCACGATGATGCCGGCCACCATGACCGGGTGGATGAAATGGTATGCCGAACGGCCCAGCCGGCCCGGATCGTCGGAACGGGCGATCTTCTCCGCGGCGGCTTCGGCGCTCTGGTCGAAGTACAGCCACCACAGCGCCACCGAGCCGCCGAAGGCGACCACGAAGCCGGTCACGCTGGCCGCGGTGACCGATTTCTGCCCGGCCAGGGTGGCGCCGATGAGGACGATGGACTCGCCCAGCGCGATCAGGATGAACGCCTGGCAGCGTTCGGCGAGGTGGCCGCCCTCGATGGTCCAGTCCGAGGTGCGGGTAGGCGCCGCCGACCCACAGGCCCAGGTCTTCGAAGGCCCGGGGGAGCGACGCCGACATGGCCAGGCTGATCAGCATGAGCACGATGAGCAGCAGCCGGACCGTCATCTGCTCCGGATCCAGCCAGTTCGTCACCCAGGTGGTGTAGACCCAGACCAGCCAGATCATCATCAGCAGCAGTCCGGCTTGCAGCGCACCGGCCACGGTGGGGTGGCTGATCAGGTAGTGCGATAGCTGGGTGACCGCGAACACGTACACCAGGTCGAAGAACAGCTCGATGTTCGTGACCCGCTGCAGGCCGGAACGGTCCCGCAGCAGCTGTGCTCTTCCTTCGCTCCCCTCCGGGCCGCCTTTAAGGCGCTGCGGCTCGCTCACATGACCCCTACCAGGCGTAGTGCTCCGGCGCGGGCCGGTAGCCGGGGAACAGGTCGTCGAGCCGCTTGAGCACGTCGTCGTCGAGCCGGAGGGTCACCGCGTGCTGCGCGTCGTCCAGCTGCTCTTCGGTGCGCGGCCCGATGATCGGCCCGGTGACGCCCTCCTGATGCAGCAGCCAGGCCAGCGCCACGTTGGCCGGCTGCTCGCCGAGCTCGTCGCAGAGCTCCTCGAACGCCGCGATCTGCTCGCGGTGCCGCTCCAGGGTCTCCTTGGCGCGACCCGCGAGACGGCGGCGCCCCTCGCGCTCCTTCTTCAGCACACCGCCGAGCAATCCGCCTTCAAGCGGGGACCACGGGATGACGCCGACGCCGTACTCGATCGCCGCGGGGAGCACCTCGAGCTCGATCTCCCTGGTCAGCAGGTTGTAGATGGACTGCTCGCTGACCAGGCCGAAGAATCCGCGGGCGGCGGCGGTATCGTTGGCCTGGGCGATGTGCCAGCCGGCGAAGTTGGACGAGCCGACGTACAAGATCTTGCCCTGGACGACGAGCACCTCCATCGCCTGCCAGATCTCGTCCCACGGGGCGTCTCGGTCGATGTGGTGCATCTGGTACAGGTCGAGGTAGTCGGTACGCAGCCGGCGCAGCGACGCGTCGCAGGCCCGCCGGATGTTCAGCGCGGACAGCTTGCCCTCGTTGGGCCAGTCGCCCATCGCCCCGTACAGCTTGGTGGCGAGCACGGTGCGGTCCCGCCGCCCGCCGCCCGCCGCGAACCACTCGCCGATGATCTCCTCGGTCCAGCCGGCATGCGACTGGTCGTCCTGGGCCAGCTGACCGGGCGGGCTCTGGACGCCGCCGTAGCGGTTGGCGGTGTCGAAGAAGTTGATGCCGATCTCATGCGCGTGATCCATGATCGCGTGAGCCTCGGTGGGCGGGGTCAGCGGCCCGAAGTTCATGGTGCCAAGGCAGAGGCGGCTTACGCTCAGGCCGGAACGGCCAAGGTGGATGTATTCCATGCCCCTACCCTTTCACGGCGCTCCGGTTTCACTCCTCCCGTGCCAGCTAACACGGTGCCGGCCCGTTCGGGATAATGCCGTTGATTTTGCTACCATGAGAGCATGCAGTGCATATCGCAGTGGTGGCTGACCGGTTAGACCGGGCTGCTGCTCGACTACCTGGCCATCGGGCTGGACCCGGCCCGGACGGTGATCTTCGCGCACAGCGCGGTGCCCGCGCTCAACCAGTTGCTGCTGCCGTTCCTCAGCCTGGTCTCGGTGCCTGAGCTGCACCGTAACCCGACGGTCAAGGACGAGATCGCGCACTCCAGGCAGGCGGCGGTCAGCGGCCTGATGCTCACTTACCCGGTGCACCAGGCGGCGGACATCTTGTTCTTGCAAGGCGAACCTGGTGCCGGTGGGGCAGGACCAGCTGCCGCACCTGGAGCTCACCCGGGTGATCGCGCGCCGGTTCAACGAACGGTTCGGCCTGCCGGTGTTCCCGGTGCCGGACGCGCTGCTGTCTGCCGCGCCGCTGCTGCTCGGCACCGACGGCACCAAGATGAGCAAGAGCCGCGGCAACACCATCTCGCTGTCGGCTACCGCGGACGAGACCGCCCGCCCGATCCGCGGCGCCCAGACCGACGCCGAACGCCACATCAGCTACGACCCGGCGGCCCGGCCCGCGGTCTCCAGCCTGGTTCTGCTGGCCGCGCTGAGCCTGGGCCGCGACCCGCGGGAGGTGGCCGACCAGATCGGCGGCAGCGGGGCCGCGAGGCTGAAGAACGTGGTCACCACCGCGGTCAATGACCTGCTCGCCCCGATCCGGGCCCGCCGCGCCGAGTACGCGCGGGACCTGGGCTACGTGCGCCAGGTGCTGCGGGACGGCAACGCGCGGGCCAACGAGATCGCGGCAGGCACGCTGGCCGAGGTGCAGGCGGCCATGGGCATGCGGTACTAGGCCCGGGGGTCAGCCGATCTCAACGGGCGTGTCCAGGATCCGGCCGGCGCCAGCTCCTACGTGGGAGGGTGGGTCCGTGGCAGCCGCGGACCTGGTGACGTCGTTGCGCCAGGCGGGGGTGAACCGCGGCGATCTCGTCGGGCTGGTCATCTCCCCCGCGCTCGGCCTCGGCCTGGCCACCGCAGATCGCGGCTGGTCCATCGCCGGCACCAGCCTGGCGACCGGGGTCGGGCAGGCTGATGAGGCGGTGCGGCCCCGCTGGGTACTGTGGTCGGGCCAGACCGTGACCCACCTGGCCGCCGCCGGGGTGCGGCTGGCGACGTGCTGGGATATCTCCGCTGCGCACCGGCTGCTGTTCGGCGGCTGGCGGGCCGACCCCGGCTGGGCCTGGGCCCGGCTCCGCGGGCTGGCCACTGACACGATGCCGGCCGACGGCCCGCTCGACCTATTCGGCATGGACGAGGGCGACGCCGACGACCCGGTGGCCCCGGACGGGTACCTGCGCCCGGAGTGGGTCGGCGGCGGCTGGTCAGGCAGTCCCGAGCGGATGGCGCGGTGGGCAGCGCTGGCCCTGGACGTGGCCGGGCAGCAGCAGGCGGCGCTGGCCGCACTGGATGACCGGCCGATGGCCGTCGCGACGGCCCGCTGCGAGTCCACTGCCGAACTGCTGTGTGCGGAGCTGTCCGCGGACGGGCTGCCGATGGACCGGGCGGTCGCGGAGCAGGTCCTGGCCGGGTTCATCGGGCCCAGGCCGCGCACCGACGCCGACGCCGTGGCGCTGCGGGCCGCCCGCGACGCGGAGGTGCTGCGGCACGCGCCGGCGGGCGTCTCCGCCGACCTGCGCAGCCCGGCTCGGGTGCGGTCACTGCTGGCCCGGGTCGGCGTGGACGTGCCGGACACCCGGGCCTGGCGGCTGCGGGAGATGCGGGACGCGCATCCGCTGGTCGGCGCGTTGCTCGACTGGCGGAAGGCCGAGCGGATCGCCACCACCTACGGCTACGCGTGGCTGGACCAGCATCTCGGCACCGACGGCCGGCTGCGCGGCGCGTGGACCGGCTCGGACGGCGCGGCGGGCCGGATGACCGCGTCGGCGGGCCTGCACAACATGCCGGCCGCGCTGCGCCGGGCCGTGGTGGCCGCCGGCGGGCACGTGTTCGTCCGGGCCGACCTGGGCCAGATCGAGCCGCGGGTACTAGCTGCGGTGTCCGGGGATCAGGCGCTGGTGACGGCGGCCCGGTCCGATGACCTGTACGCGCCGGTGGCGGCGCAGCTCGGCGTGGACCGGCCAGTGGCCAAGGTGGCGGTCCTCGGTGCGATGTACGGGCAGACCACCGGCCACGGCGCCCAGGCGCTGCGGCGCCTGGGCGCCGCCTACCCGGTGGCCATGGCCTATCTCGACGCCGCCGACCGGGCCGGGCGGGGCGGCCGTGACCTGCGCACCTACGGCGGCCGGCTGATCGCGCTGGCGCCCCCGGCCGGCCAGGAGCCCCGCAGCAGCAGCCGGGTCGCGGCCGATGGCCGGTACGCGCGCAACGCGATGATCCAGGGCGCCGCGGCGGAGCTGTTCAAGATGTGGGCGGTCATCGTCCGGGCGCGGTGCGGGCACCTCGGCGCCCGGATCGTGCTGTGCCTGCACGACGAGCTGCTCGTGCACTCCCCCCGCGAGCACGCGGACACGGTGTCCCGGCTGGTCGACGAGTGCCTGCGGGAAGCCGCGCAGCGCTGGGCGCCCGGCTGCGGGGTCCGCTTCGTCGCCGATACCAGCATCGTGCGCAGCTGGTCAGACGCCAAGAGCGCATCCGTGGACCCGGCCGCCCCGCCGGCCTAGCGCGCCCCGCCGGCCTAGCGCGCGCGCTGGCCGGCGTGCAGCGACTCGACGGTCCTGGCCAGGCGCGTGGCCCGGGTCTCCGCCTTCTTGGCCTCTTCTATCCAGCGCACCCATTCCTTGCGGTGAGTGTAGGACAGGCCGTCGAAGTTGGCCCGGGCGGTTTCGTCCTGCGCGAGCGCCGCCGCGAGGTCATCGGGCACCGTTACCTCGCGCGGCCCGGTGTCCGGCTCGATGTCGACATCAACGTGGTCGCCGGCCGCGACGCCGGCCGCCGTCCGGTTCTCCGCGCTCAGCGGGACGAGGAATCGCCCGCCCATCCGGGCGACCGTGGTCCGGTAGGTGTGACCGCCGACGGTCACCGTGACCGGCGGGCGGTTACCTGAGCCCAGCGTCGCAACCACGTCCTCGGGGACCTCGATCCCGGTCGCGGTCTTGCCGCCCAGCTCCACCGTCGCGCGGAATTTCATGGTGCCGAGTATGCCACCCGGGCTCAGTCCGGGCTGGTCCGCGTCGCGGCCACGACGGCCGCGGCGAACTCGGCCGGAGCTTACCAGCGGCGAGAAGTGACCGGCGCCGTCGAGCCAGGTAAGCCGTGCGGCGGCCGTCGATGCAGCGCCCGCAGCGTGCTCTTGATGTCGGTGACGTGGAAGTAGACGACAGCGCCGCTCTTGTGGCCGTGCGGATCGAGACCGATAGCCTGGCCGCTGACGTTGAACTGGACGTAGTAGGGCTCATCCATGTCCGGGGCGGCACCCAGGACCGCGCTGAACGCGGCCTTGGCCCGGGCGAGGTCGCTGGCGGTTCGTGCTGCACGACATGTTCGCCGTGCCGTTCGAGGAAATCGCCCCGATCGTGGAGCGCTCCCCGTCGCCACCCCGTCAGCGCCTTCACGATCACCGGCGGCACGATCACCGCGATCGAACTGATCGCCGACCGGGACCATATCGCCCGGCTCGAGGTGGTCCCCCTCAGCGCCGGGGCTGAGGCCCGCCGGGCTCAGCGGGGCCAGTTAGCGGGCAGCAGCGGGATCGCGTTGGCCCGGACCACGTTCGCGTAGAAGCCGGCGCTGGCCTTCGGGATCCGGCGCTGCGTCCCGAAGTCCACGAACACGATCCCGAAGCGCCTCTGGTAGCCCCAGCCCCACTCGAAGTTGTCCAGCAGCGACCAGACGAAGTACCCGGCCAGGTTGGCGCCGTCCTTGATGGCCCGCGCGGCCGCCTCCAGGTGCATGTGCAGGTACCTGACCCGCTCGACGTCGTTCACCTCACCGTGCGGGTTCACGTAGTCCTCGGCCGCGCAGCCGTTCTCGGTGACGTAAAGCGGCAGGCCAGGGGCTTGCCCGGAGACCTCCACCAGGACCTGGTGCAGTCCGCTCGGGTCGACGAGCCAGCCCATCGGCGTCCGCTCCAGCTCTTCGGGCAGGTACTCGACGACCCCGGGCACCTGGCAGCGGGCGTGCTGTTCGTTGCGCCTGAGGTCGGACGGGTCCCCGGCGCGCAGGAAGATCGGCGAGTAGTAGTTCACGCCGAGGAAGTCCAGTGGCCGGTTGATCGTTTCCAGGTCGCCGTCGGCGATCAGCGCGGGCGGCGGAAGCAGGCCCTCCGGGGCGCGCGCCGGGTACCGGCCGTGCAGCACCGGCTCGAGGTAGACGCCGTTCGCGGCCGCGTCCGTGATCAGCCGGCCCCGTTCGAGCTCGCCGGATCCGCCGCCGAGCACCCGGACCGGATGCAGGTCCAGGGTGATGCCGACTTCGGCGGCGCCCGCAGCGCGCAGCGCGCGGGTGGCCAGCCCGTGGCCGAGCAGCAGGTGGTGAGTGGCGGCCGAGGCCGCGGCGGCGTCGCGCAGCCCGGGCGCGTGGTCGCCGTTGCGGTAGCCGTTGGTCGAGACCACCTGCGGCTCGTTCAGGGTGATCCAGCGGGCAACCCGGTCCCCGAGCGCCTCCGCGGCGAGCGCGGCGTACTCGGCGAACCGTTCGGCCGTATCGCGCGCCGCCCAGCCGCCCTCGTCCTGCAGTTCCTGCGGCAGGTCCCAGTGGTAGAGCGTGACCGTGGCCGCGATGCCGCGCTCGCCGAGTTCGTCGAGTAGCGCGCGGTAGTAGTCCAGGCCGCGCTGGTTGGCGGCGCCCCGGCCGCCGGGCTGGATTCGCGGCCAGGAGAGGGAGAAGCGGTAGGAGGCCAGGCCGAGAGAGGCGATCAGCGCGACGTCCTCGCGATAACGGTGGTAGGAGTCGCAGGCGACGTCGCCGGTGTCGCCGCCGCGGACCTTCCCTGGCGTGTGGCTGAAGGTGTCCCAGACTGAGGGGCCCTTGCCGTCGGCGTCCGCCGCTCCCTCGATCTGATAGGCGGCGGTCGACGCCCCCCAGATGAATCCGTCGGGGAAGCCGAGGGCGCCGTCGTCACCTGTCGCCAGTTCCGTCATCAACCTCTCCTTATTACGACGTGGACACGGACCTTGACCGGCGCTGTGCTGAGGGTCAGTGTAAGCGCTTAGATTTCCGGTGTAAACGTTTACATGTCGTCTATGTGAACCCTGGATGTCGAGCTCGCTGACCTGGTATCTGAGGAACTGCAATGCCGCTGATCGGGAAGATGTGGTAACCCTCTTCGACGTGGCGCGCCTGGCCGGCGTCTCCACCGCGACGGTCTCGCGGGTGGTGCACGGCCAGGACCGGGTGCGCGAGGCCACCAGGATCCGGGTCCAGCAGGCTATCGAGGAACTGGGCTACGTGCCTGACGGCGCCGCGCAGAGCCTGTCCCGCCGTCGCAAGGACGTGATCGGCCTGGTCTGCGTGGAACGCCAGGCGCACCAGTACGACATCGAGAACATGAACCTGCTTTTCTACGACGAGGTGCTGCGCGGAGTAGAGTCCCGGATCCGTGATCACGAGTGGTCGCTGCTCATCACGTTCCTGCAGGGCGCGCACGACCCCAGCTTCCCGCGCCTCGAGTCGTTCACCGGCAAGGTCGACGGCATCTTGATCGGCGAGGGGATCGTACCCTCTCCCTTCATCGAGCGGCTGGCCGCGCGCATCCCGGTAGTGATCTTCGCGGGCACCCCGCACTACAAGTCCGCCGACGTGGTGACGGCGGACAACCTGTCCGGTTCGGCCGCCGTGGTCACCCATCTCATCCGCGAGCACGGCAGGCGAAGGCTGTTCTGGGTGCACGGGCCGGCGGACTCACCGGACTCCCGCGAGCGGCGGCTCGGCCTGGACTACGTGCTGCGGGCGAACCCGCAATGCGAACTCGTCGGTCATTACCAGGGGTACTACAGCGTCCAGAGCGG
Organism: uncultured Actinomycetes bacterium; assembly: GCA_963800415.1. Classification (GTDB taxonomy): domain Bacteria; phylum Actinomycetota; class Actinomycetes; order Streptosporangiales; family Streptosporangiaceae; genus Palsa-504. The sequence continues at coordinate 1,285 of CAWDBS010000076.1, read as the reverse complement.
CGAGGAGGCAGGCGAGTCGCTGCTGGCCCTGCCTCGCGAGAACCTGCCTGACGCGATCGTTTCCGCCAACGACCAGATGGCCATCGGGGTGCTCAAGGCGCTGGGCCGGGCGGGTGTCCGGGTACCGGAGGACGTGGCCCTGGTCGGCTTCGACGATATTTTCCCCGGCAGCCTGTGTGACCCGCCGCTCACCACGATTCACCAGCCGATGCGCATGCTGGGCGAGCGAGCCTGCGCCCGGCTGCTCGAACGTATCGCCAACCCGGCACTGCGCCCCGCGACAGAACTGCTGCCTACCGAGCTTGTGCTGCGGTCAAGCTGCGGCTGCCCGTCCGGCACCGTCGTCCGCCAGCCGGTGCCGGCGCTCGGCGTGCCGCGGGCGGAACTGATCGGCGCGGCGCCGCTCCTGACGACATCCCAGCCGAGCGCCAAGCCAGCCCGCCGACGTGCCCAGCAGGCAGCGAAGGCATAGGAGCCGCCATGTCGTTCATACTCCGCCGCCTGGTGTTCTACCTCGTCACCGCCTGGGTGGCGCTGACTATCAACTTCTTCATCCCGCGGATGATGCCGGGCAACGCGGTGCAGAGCGTCATGGCGAAGTTCCCCAACCTGCAGCCCTCGGCCTACCGCGCGCTCGAGGCGCTGCTGGGGGTGGGGCATCCGGGCTCGCTCTGGAATCAGTACTGGTCGTACCTGGACGACATCTTCCACTTCAACTTCGGCACCGACGTCTCGCAGTACCCGGCGTCGGTCTCGACGCTGCTCGGCGAGACCATCCCGTGGACGATCACGCTGGTCGGCATGGCGACGGTCATCGCCTTCCTGGTGGGAACCGCGCTCGGCATCGTGGCCGGCTGGCGGCACGGCGGCACCCTCGACCGGGTGCTGCCCGGCCTGATGTTCCTGCAGGCGATCCCGTACTTCTTCTTCGCGCTGATCCTGGTGGAACTGCTCGCCGTCAAGCTGCATGTCTTCCCGACCGGCCAGGGGTACTCGCAGGGCCTGATCCCCGGGTGGCACTGGGACTTCATCAGCAGCGCCTTTTACCACTCGCTGCTCCCGGCGCTCACCATCGTGCTCACCTCGATCGCGGGCTGGATGCTGCAGATGCGCAACGTCATGATCACCACGAGCGGCGAGGACTACGTGATCGCCGCCCAGGCCAAGGGCCTGCCCAGCCGGCGGGTCATCTACACCTACGCGGCCCGCAACGCGCTGCTGCCCCAGCTGCAGGGGTTCGGCCTCGCGATCGGCTTCGTGGTGTCCGGCGCCCTGGTCATGGAGA
>CAWDBS010000075.1:0-78183 GCA_963800415.1 uncultured Actinomycetes bacterium | reverse complement strand
ATGACGTAGACGTTGACCGGCCGCGGAGGCGTCCGATGCCGGGATGTCAGCAGCCGCCAGTACAGCGGTTTCCTGCTACCGTAAGCGTGCTCGGGGTGAATCCGCACGGTCCCGGTGCTGATCGCCGCCACGGCCCTTCCCGCGCCCGCTGATCCGGGCTCGGTCCGTGACACCGCGGTCGAGGCGCTCATGGCCGGCAGCCCGCTACATCGCCGGCCGCCCGGTCTTTCGGGCCTTGCCTAACCAGACTGCGGCCGGGCGGGCACGAAAGTCTCGGGTCCGCCGCGATGGCTGCTGTGACTCGCTCCGATTCGCGGTGAATGCCTGGCCGGCCGGATCGCCTCAGTTGCGTGGACGGTCCCCGCCGGGCGCGGCCCGCCTGACGTGCACGGCGCGCATCATCGGCCTCTGCGATCATCTCCTGAACGTGCTCGGCGACGAGCTGCTGCAGTATCACTGGGTGCATGATCTCCTCCTGGCGTGGCTTCGCGGGCGGCCGCAGGGGCCTGCGCCGCGGTGGTCAATCTGGATCGAGTCGGCGCACCGAGATACGTGGCCCGCCTGCGGAAACGCCTGCTCCTGCAGGTTCGCGGCCCGGATGGACTCATAGTCCTTGGGCAGGAAACTGCTTTCGTTGCTCGTGGTCGGCAGGCCCGGCGCCGTGGCGATCACCGCGATGGCGGCGATCGCCCACAGCGCGATCACCCGCCACGGGTGGCGCACCACGGCCAGCCCGAGCCCGCCGAATGGCCCCGGGCCCGCGGTGAGCGTCCTGCGCCCGCAGCCAGCCGCATGGCGGACCGCGGAGTCGGTCGCATATCCGTGTTTGTTGCTTACCATGTCTCTTCCTCGGTGTGTCTTGCCCCGGTGTGGGATGTGGTCATTCGGGTCGGGGGTTCCAGCGGAGGGCGCGAACCCAGGTCAGCGGTTGAGGTCACGCCGGGACAGGGCCCGCGCCCACAGGTACCCGGCGAGCGCGAGGCCGCCGCACCAGGCGACCGCGGCGATGGCGGTGCCGCCGTCCGGCGTGCCGGTCAGCAGCCCGCGGAGGGTGTCGATGACCGGAGTGAACGGCTGGTGCGCCGCGAACCAGCGCACCGCTCCCGACATCTGGCCCGGCGGCACGAACGCGCTGCTGATGAACGGCAGCAGCTGGACGATGAGGATGAAGCCGGTCAGGCCCTCGGCGGTCTTGGCCGCCAGGCCGAACGGGACCGCCAGCCAGGTGAGCGCGAGCACGAGCAGGGCGGTGAGGCCGGCCGCCGCCAGCCACTGGCCTGCGTCGGCGGTGGGCCGGAACCCCAGCCCGATCGCGATGCCGACGACCAGGGCCGCGCTGACCAGCGTGCGGGCCAGGCTGCTGGCGACGTGCCCGTTCAGCACCGAGGCGGGAGAGATGGCCATGGTGCGGAACCGGGCGATGATGCCCTCGGTGGAGTCCCGGTTGAGGGACTGGGCGGTGACCGAGCTTCCGTACGCGGCGGTCATCACGATGATCCCGGGCATGACGTAGTCGATGTAAGAGCCGTGCCGAGCCGGCTCCGAGGCCAGCCTTCAGCGCCCCGCCGAAGACGCCGAGGAACAGCAGCAGCAGCAGCACGGGCACGGCCACCGACACGACCAGAGTCACTGGGTAGCGCAGCACGTGCCGCAGACTGCGCCGGGTCATCGTGGCCGAGTCCCGCATGGCAAAGGTCAGGGTAGTCATCGGGCGTTCTCCGTTTCTGGCGTCGTTTCTGCCGTCGGGCGCCCGGTGAGGGCAAAGAACACGTCATTGAGATCGGGGGTGTGCACGGACACCTTGTCAACATCGTCCGCGGTGTCGCCGAGCCGGTTCAGTAGCTCCCGCACCGCGGTCGCGCCGCCGTCGCTGGGGACCTCCAGCGTGAGGGTGTCCTCGTGACGGAACGCGCCGCCGAGGGCTCGTGCCGCCGCGTCGAGCCCTGTGGTGTCGGCGAAGCGCAGCCGGACGTGAGCCCCGGGGATGCTGCGCTTGAGCTGTTCGGGGGTTCCGGCGGCGACCACCTTGCCGTGGTCGAGAACGGCGATCCGGTCGGCCAGTGCGTCCGCCTCGTCCAGCTGCTGGGTGGTCAAGAAGATCGTGACGCCGCCGGCCACGAGCTCGCGGATGGTCTGCCACATCATGCGGCGGCTGCGCGGGTCGAGCCCGGTGGTCGGCTCGTCGAGGAAGATGATGCGCGGGTCGCCGACCAGGGTCATCGCCAGGTCGAGCCGCCGCCGCATGCCGCCGGAGTAGGTCGCCGCCGTCTTGGCGGCCGCGTCAGCCAGGTCGAACTTGTCGAGCAGCCGGGCGGCGCGCCGCCGCCCTTCGGCCAGGCTCAGGTGGTGCAGGTCGGCCATCAGCAGCAGGTTCTCTTGGCCGGTGAGCAGGTTGTCGACCGCGGAGAACTGGCCGGTGACCCCGATCGCGGCCCGTACCGCTGCGGGGTTGCGGGCCAGGTCATGGCCTGCGACGCGCACCTCGCCGCCGTCTGCGTGGACCAGCGTGGACATGATCTGCACGGTGGTGGTCTTGCCGGCGCCGTTGGGACCCAGCAGCGAGAACACTGTTCCCGCGCCGACCTCCAGGTCGATGCCGTCAAGGACGGCCGTGCCGCCGAACGACTTGCGCAGCCCGGTGGCCGTGATCGCGCTGGTCATGCTTCTCCTTTCGCCATCACCGCGGCCTAGACGGCCACGATCACGGGGTGCGGGTACAGCGAGCGCCGCTGGTGAGGCGCTCGCGGCGCCGGCGGTACCGCCGTTGGGCGGGTCGGGCTTGACGGTGGCCATTGCGCTTCTTCCTTTCGGTGTGCGTTTCGTCCTCCGCACGCTAGGAAGATCCGGCGGGCCAGGCGTCACCCGAAAGTGGACATGCCGGGTGGAATCTTCCGGGGGGCACCGGGCACCAAGGTGTAACCTGGCCCGGCGTTTGCGCCTGGCCGTCGTGGGGATGCAGCGACCCGGCCAGGCCGCGACGGCCGCAACTGGGCAGGGCCCTGACGGCACCTGCAGGCGGTTTCCGCGCGGCACCCTGGTGCCGCTGTCCGCCGCCCGCCGGTGGGACGGGCGGCGCGTCAGGGGATGAGGCTCAGTTCGCGGGCCCGGGCCACGGCCTCGGTGCGATTGGCCGCGCCGAGCTTGCCCAGGACATGACCCACGTGCTTTTTGACGGTGTCCAAGGTGACCACCAGTTCGCGGGCTATGCCCTGGTTCGACATCCCGGTCGCCAGCATCTTCAGCACCTCCAGCTCACGTCCGGTCAGCGGGTCGACGATGCCCTGCCCCGCGACGGCGGTGTCGGGCCGGTGATCGGGCACGACGGGCCCGGCGGCGAAGGCACGCTGCAGCCGGGCCAGGCAGTCCAGCGGGACCTGGGCAGCGGCCCGGCCGCTGCGCTGGGCCGCGATAAGCCAGCCCAGCAGGGCGAACGCCTGCCCGGGCCGGTCCTGGGCGAGCAAGATCCGCGCCAGCACCAATTGCCCGGGCTCGCGCGTGTAGTCCGGCTCCGGGTCGCTGCTGGACCCGTTCACTTTCCCGCATTCTCCGGCCGCAAAAAACCATGGCTGGCCGGGACGGCACCTTGGTGCCCGGTGCTCCCCGGAAGATTCCACCCGGCATGTCCACTTTCAGGTGACGCCATGCCGCGTTCTGCTTCATAGCGTGCAGATCACGGAACCCGACGGAAGGACGGTACAAATGAGCGACACGGCGCGGTCATCGCGCTACGAGATCCGGGTCGAGGGGGTCCTGGGCCCGCGCTGGACGGCCTGGTTCGAGGGCCTGGCGATCGGCAGTGACGACAGCCAGACGGTCATCTCCGGCCCCGTCGCGGACCAGGCCGCCCTGCGCGGGCTGCTGAACCGGGTCTGCGACCTCGGCCTGGTCCTGATTTCGGTACGCCGGCTCGGTTCCGATTAACCCAGATTGACCCCGCGAGGAGGACACAATGCATCCAGCCATGCTGCGGCAGCACACCGCCGACCACATCCGGGAGCCGGCCACCGAGGCCGGTGACGCGCGGCGGGCCGGAAAGCGGGAATGCCGGCATCGGCCGCGGTGCCCGGATGCTCTGGCGCCAGGTCGCAACGCGGCCAGGACCGTGGCAAACCATCCCGGGCAGGGATGGAGCCTGCTGTGCAACGGCGTGGTGCTGTTTGACGACGGCGGGGCACTGCTTCCCGACGGCCGGGCCGTGGCTCCGGCCACCGCCGGCCCAGTCCGGACGGCGGCATGAAAACGTCACGAGGCAACGCTGCGGTCCCGGAAACTGAGACCCCGGAAGCCCGGATGCCAGACATCCGGGCCCCGAAGAACCAGACGCCGGAGCCGGCCGGGACCGGGTGGCGGCGCGGGCCGCGGTTCGCCTACCTGGCCGCGCTGGCCGCGCTGGCCGCCATCCCGGTCCACCTGTACTGGGCGCTGGGCGGGACCTGGGAGCTGCCCGGCGGCGCCGCAACAGCTGACCTGCCCGGAATACACGCGACCAACCTGGCCGTCTCGGTCCTGCTGGCGTGCGAGGTGCTGTTCCTGCTCGGGCTGACCCCGCCCTGGTCGCGCCGACCGCCGGCCATGCTTATGCTCGCGCCGGTGTGGGTCGGCGCGGTGGTGTGCATCTCGCACGCCCTGTTCGGCATCGCTGCCAAGGGCCTGTACCTGGCGGGCGTGCATGCTGCGGTCAGCTAGCCCGAGCATGAGCTGACAGCCGCGCAGAAGAACCTCGCGGCGCTGCGCGACCTCGGCATCTTCGAGCCCTGGTTCCTCGTCCTGGGACTACTGCTGGCGCTGGCCGGCTACGGGTTCGCGCCTACCGCGACCAGGGGCCGCCAGTGGACGCTCTCGCTGCTCGCCGCGATCGTGCTGATCTGCGCGCTCGGCCTCGTCCTCGCCGTCACACATCACACCTTCGCGGTGTCCTGAGGCGACCGGCAGGCTGCACACGCCCTCGCACTCACAGTAGGTTCAGCTCGCGGGCCCGGGCGACGGCCTCGGTGCGGTTGGCCGCGCCGAGCTTGCCCAGGACATGGCCTACGTGCTTCTTGACGGTGTCGAGGGTGACCACGAGCTTGTCGGCGATGGCCTGGTTCGACCGGCCCGCCGCCAGCATCGTCAGTACCTCCAGCTCGCGGCTGGTCAGCGGGTCGATGAGGCCGGGCACCGCGGCGGTGTCCCGCCCGGAACCCGGCACGTGAGGCCCGGCGTTGAAGGCACGCTGGAGCCGGGCCAAGTAGCCAAGCGGGACGCCAGCGGCCGCACGGCCGACTCGCTGAGCCGCGATGAGCCGGCCGAGCAGCTCTGCCATCGGCGCGCCTTCGTCGGCGAAGACCCGGATGTGGCCCTGCGGGCAGGCGAGCAGGAGCGCCCCGGCGAGGGCCGTGACCGCGCCTGCTTCATCGCCGGTGGCGGCCAGCGCCAACGCCCGCAGCGCGCCGATCTCGATGAGGCCGCCGGTACGGTCCTGGGCGACGGCAGCGGCGTGCAGCCGGCCGAGCAGGGCGAGCGCCTGCCCGGGCCGGTCCTGGGCGAGCAGGATCCGGGCCAGCACCAAGTGCCCGGGCTCGCGCGCGTAGTCCGGCTCATCGTCCGGGCCGAGGCCGGTCTCCGGCGGGAAACGGGCCGCGGCGGCCAGGTCGCCCTGGGCCAGCAGCAGCCGGGCCCGCTGGGCGGGGACCGGGTTGAGCAGGCTCGCCGGACCCGGTGAGGCCTGTCCGGCTTCGGTGATCGCCTGCAGCGCCCCGGCCGGATCACCCGTGGCCTGCCGGATCATCGCCAGCGTGGCCAGGCCGTCGGCCAGCGGGGTGGTGTAGACGAACTGGCGGCACAGCGCGACGCCCTCGGTCGCGTGCCGCAGCGCGACGTCGAGTTCGTCCCGCTGGTAGGCGATCTCTGCCAGGCCGACGTAGCCCGGTCCGGCGGCCGGGGCGGCAGGCCGGCGGTGACGAGGGTGTCCATGGCCTGCTGACAGGTCAGCGCGGCCGCGTCCAGGCGGCCCTGGGCGCGCCGGAGCAGGGCCAGCGAGTAGTATCCCCATGCGATCAGCGTGAGCTGGCCGGTCTGGCACCACCCGGTGACGCTGGAGGCGAAGGCGCGTTCGGCCTCGGGGAGTCGGCCCTGCAGCCATTCGGCCACGGCCAGGAATCCGTGCACGGTGGCGCTCAGCAGCCCTTCTCCGGGATTGATCTCGGCCAGGGTCTGCGTGGCGAACGCGGCGGTGGCCTCGGCGTCGCCGTGGAGCTGGGCGAGATAGCTGCGATGGAGCGTGGTCAGGGCCGGGACATTGATCAGGAAGCTGGCCGCGACACCGGCCGTCGGCTCGAACGGCTCGTCGGCCCAGCGGGGGGGCGCGCATTCAACCGCGTCCAGGAGCGGTTCCACGACCTCGAGGTGGCCGCTGGTGGCGGCCATGTGGGCCTGCGCGAGCAACAGCCGGGGACGGGACCGGACCACGTCAGCGGGGAGGACCGACAGCCACCGGTGGATGGTGGCGGCCTCGCCGCGGAAGTTGTAGACCATATCGTAGTGCTGCTCGATGATCCGGGCCGCCCAGAGGATCTCCCCGGCCGCGACCGCGTGCCCGATGGCGTCATCGGCCAGCCCGTGTTCGGAGTACCAGGCCGCGGCGTGGCGGTGCAGCTGTGTCACGCGGCCGGGCTGCTCTTCCCGCAGGCGGGCGCGGAGCAGGCCGGCGAACAGGTGATGGTAGCGCCACCAGCCGCGCACCTCATCCAGCGGGATCAAGAACAGCCCCGCCCGTTCCGCCTCCTCGAGCAGCGCCTGGCTGCCCTCGCGGCCGGTGACCGTGTCGCACAACGGGCCGCTCAGCCGCTCCAGCACCGAGGTCTCCAGCAGGAACGCGCGCAGCTGCTTGCCCTGCCCGTCGAGCACCTCCTCGGCCAGGTAGTCCAGGACGTACCGGTGGCTGCCGGTGAACGCGGCCACGAACGCGGCGGCATTGGCCTGCCCGCGCAGTGACAGCGCGGCCAGCTGCAGCCCGGCCGCCCAGCCCTCGGTCCGGGCCGCCAGCGCCGCCACCGACGTCTCCGGCAGGCCCGATGCCGCGTGCTGGAGCAGCTCGGCTGCCTCCGCGGGGGTGAACCGCAGCTCGGCCTCGCGTATCTCGGCCAGCTGGCCGCGCGCCCGCAGCCGCGCCAGCGGCAGCGGCGGATCGCTGCGGCTGGCCAGCAGCACGCCTATCCCGGCCGGCCGGTGCTCAACCAGGAACGCGAGCGACTGGTGCACCTGCTGCGCGCTGATCAGGTGGTAATCATCGAGGACCAGCAGGGCCTCGTCCGAAGCCAGTTCGTTGATCAGCGCCGTGACCAGGCCCTCGAATGACGCCGGCGCCGGCGGGCCGAGCAGCGGGGCCACCCGCTCGCCGATCCCCGGGCACACCCCATCCAGCGCGGCCACGACATGCCGCCAGAACCGGGCCGGGTCGTTGTCCGCCACGTCCAGCGACAGCCACCCGGCCGGATGCCGGCGGGACCAGTCAGCCATCAGGACGGTCTTGCCGTATCCGGCCGGCGCGCAGACCAGGATGAGTCCTCGCGTCAGGCCCTCATCGAGCCGTTCGGCTAGGCGCGGCCGGGGCACCAGCTCCGGCCGCGCCGCGGGCATGTGCAGCTTGGTCGCGAGCAGGACATCCCGTTCGGGCGGCGCCGCCGCGAGCGGCGACTCAGCCATCGTTAACCTGCACGCTCTGCGCCTCCGGGTCGCTGCTGGACCCCGTTCTCCCACTTCCCGCGATCTCCGGCCGCAAAACAACCATGGCTGGCCGGGACGGCACCTTGGTGCCCTGGGGCCGCCGCGGAAGATTCCACCCGATGGGCACCTTCGGGTGACGCCATGCCCCGGTGCCGCTTCATAACGTGCAGATCACGGAACCCGACGGAAGGACGGTACAAATGAGCGGCACGGCGCGGTCATCGCGCTACGAGATCCGCGTCGAGGGGGTCCTGGACCAGCGCTGGACGGCCTGGTTCGAGGGCCTCGAGATCGGCTGTGACGACAGCCAGACGGTCATCTCCGGCCGCGTGGCGGATCAGGCCGCCCTGCACGGGGTGCTGAACCGGATCCGCGACCTGGGCACCGCCGCCCGTTCGGGATATGGGGATAGCCGAACGGCAGCGGAGCGCACAGGCCCGCGTATGAGCCCGCCGACGCGGCGCGCTCCCACGCCCGCGCCTGCCCCAGGCCGAGGCCGGGCGACTTCGCCGCGGCCAGTCGCCAGCAGCGCGCAGCGCCTATCCAGAAGCGATCGGACCGCCGTTCAGGGGGCAGGTTCAGCGCGCGGGCCCGGGCCACGGCCTCGGTGCGGTTGGCCGCGCCGAGCTTGCCCAGGACATGGCCCACGTGCTTCTTGACCGTGTCCAGGGTGACCACGTGCTCGCCAGCGATGGCCTGGTTCGACCGCCCCGCCGCCAGCATCTTCAGCACTTCCAGCTCGCGGCTGGTCAGCGGGTCGACGATGCCCAGCACTGCGACGGCGGTGCCAGGCCCGTGATCGGGTGTGGAAGGCCCGGCGCCGAAGGCACGCTGCAACCGGGCCAGGTAGCCGAACGGGACGCCCGGGGCCGCCTGGCGGGCTCGCTGAGCCGCGACGAGCCGGCCGAGCAGCGCGGCCATCGGCGGTCCTTCGTCGGCGAACACGCGGACATAGTCCTGCGGGCAGGCCAGCGTGAGCGCCTCGGCCAGCACGCTCAACCCGGCTGTTTCGTCGCCCCTGGCGGCCAGCGCCCGCAGCGCGCCGACCTCGATAAGGCTGCCGGGCCGGTCCTGGGCGTCCGCCGCCGCGTGCAGCCGGTCCAGCAAGGCCAGCGCCCGCTCGGCCTCCCCCCGGGCGAGCAGGACCCGGGCCAGCACCAGGTGCCCGAGCTCGCGAGGGTAATTCATCTCGTCGTCCGGGCTAAGGCCCAGCTCAGCCGTGGCGCGGACGGCTCCGGCAAGGTCACCCTGGGCCAGCAGCAAGCGTGCCCGCCGTGCCGGAACAGGGTTGAACATGCCTGCCGGGCCCGGCGATGCCTGCATGGCCTCCTCCATTGCGTCCAGGGCCCCAGCCGGATCACCGTTGGCCTGCCGGATCCACGCAAGCGTAATCAGGCCTGCGGCCAGTGGCGGGGTGTAGACGAACTGGCGGCATAGCGCGGCGCCCTCGGTGACATGCCAGAGTGCGGTGTCGAGGTCGTTGCGCTGATAGGCCACCTCGCCCAGGCCCACATACGCGGGCCCGCGGCCGACATAGGCGGCCGGCCCGGCAGTGCGGATCGTGGGCCAGGCAGTCCAGCGGCAGGCCGAGGTTGTCTTCGGACCGCCGGCCGGTGTCGATGGGGGGCTGGATGGGGAGTTTCAGAAGCCGCTAATCCGGGGATTCGGTGCGGATGATGATGCGGCCGTTCGACAGGCGTTTGCGGGCCGCCGCAGCGCGCGGCACGAGCAAGGCGACGAATACGGCCACGAAGCCCCAGCCGAGTACAACCTGGCAGCAGACAAGCGACTCGGCCAGTGACGACTGCGCCCCGAACCGGCCGGTTCCCGTCGTGGTAAACGTCCCGAGGGTGAAGTAGACCGCGTCGACACGTGACAATGGCAGGTTGAACGAGGCCGGTCTCAGGCTGCCGAGCAGCCAGTAGACGTAGGCGAACACGGACAATACCGCGAGGGCCCCGCACCCGGCCATGGAGACCAGGCCAACAATCCCATACTTGATCGCCATCCACTCGGCGTACATGACGGTAGTTATCAGATACAGGGCGCCGGCACAGCACGCGAGCATTGCCAGGGCGAACACGGTCCAGGCCGCCACTGATCCGGATCGGCCGATAGGGGGCGAGGCGAACATCAGCACCAGCGGGAGCGCCACCAGCAGTCCGGGAATGCCAAGGGCAGGCCAGAATCTGGCAGGCGTCTTTGCCGGGGAGTAGGTGTCTATGGCCTCAGCGATCAGCTCCTCCTGGCTCATCCCGATGGTCGCCGCGGCGGCAGCTAGCCGGGCGGCGGCGGCCTCGCTGACCTGAACCGTCACACTTCGCTGGTCGGAGACCTTCGGGTACTGCTCAACAGCCTCGGCAAGCAGATCCTCCCGGCTGACCCCGCGCCACCCGGCCATGTCCCCTAGGCGCTCGCCCAGCTCGCGGTCGACGTCGATTATGATCGTTCGGTGTGCGCTCGCCGTCGCGGGGGCGGACGTTGGCGCCGTCTCGGCCTCGAGGTCCCGCTGCCGGCCGCTAGGCATTGCGGCTCGAGACGCTGATCGCGATCGGGCCGATGCAAGGCGGCGGCCGCCCGGACCAGCCTGGCGTTGACCGCAGCAGGTTCTCTTGGCCGGTGAGCAGGTTGTCGACCGCGGAGAACTGGCCGGTGACCCCGATCGCGGCCCGTACCGCTGCGGGGTTGCGGGCCAGGTCATGGCCTGCGACGCGCACCTCGCCGCCGTCTGCGTGGACCAGCGTGGACATGATCTGCACGGTGGTGGTCTTGCCGGCGCCGTTGGGACCCAGCAGCGAGAACACTGTTCCCGCGCCGACCTCCAGGTCGATGCCGTCAAGGACGGCCGTGCCGCCGAACGACTTGCGCAGCCCGGTGGCCGTGATCGCGCTGGTCATGCTTCTCCTTTCGCCATCACCGCGGCCTAGACGGCCACGATCACGGGGTGCGGGTACAGCGAGCGCCGCTGGTGAGGCGCTCGCGGCGCCGGCGGTACCGCCGTTGGGCGGGTCGGGCTTGACGGTGGCCATTGCGCTTCTTCCTTTCGGTGTGCGTTTCGTCCTCCGCACGCTAGGAAGATCCGGCGGGCCAGGCGTCACCCGAAAGTGGACATGCCGGGTGGAATCTTCCGGGGGGCACCGGGCACCAAGGTGTAACCTGGCCCGGCGTTTGCGCCTGGCCGTCGTGGGGATGCAGCGACCCGGCCAGGCCGCGACGGCCGCAACTGGGCAGGGCCCTGACGGCACCTGCAGGCGGTTTCCGCGCGGCACCCTGGTGCCGCTGTCCGCCGCCCGCCGGTGGGACGGGCGGCGCGTCAGGGGATGAGGCTCAGTTCGCGGGCCCGGGCCACGGCCTCGGTGCGATTGGCCGCGCCGAGCTTGCCCAGGACATGACCCACGTGCTTTTTGACGGTGTCCAAGGTGACCACCAGTTCGCGGGCTATGCCCTGGTTCGACATCCCGGTCGCCAGCATCTTCAGCACCTCCAGCTCACGTCCGGTCAGCGGGTCGACGATGCCCTGCCCCGCGACGGCGGTGTCGGGCCGGTGATCGGGCACGACGGGCCCGGCGGCGAAGGCACGCTGCAGCCGGGCCAGGCAGTCCAGCGGGACCTGGGCAGCGGCCCGGCCGCTGCGCTGGGCCGCGATAAGCCGGCCCAGCAGGACGGCCATCGGCGGTCCCTCGTCGGCGAACACCCGGACATAACCCTGCGGGCAGACAATAGTAAGCGCCCCGGCCAGGGCGGCCACGGCGACGTCCTCCTCACCGCTGGCCGCCAGCGCCAGCGCCCGCAGCGCGCCGATCTCGATGAGGCTGCCGACCCGGTCCTGGGCGGCGGCCACTTCGTGCAGCCGGCCCAACAGCGCCAGCGCCTGGCCCGGCCGGCCCTGGGCGAGCAACAGGCGGGCCAGCACGAGATGTTCCGCTTCTCTGGGATAGTCCGGCTCGTCATCCGGGCTGAGGCCGCGCTCCCGCGTCCAGCGCGTGGCCCCGGCCAGATCGCTCCAGGCCAGCAGTAGCCGTGCCCGCTGCGCTGGGACCGGGTTGACCGGGCTGGCCGCGCCCGGCGAGAGCTCGCTCGCTTCCTCGATTGCCTCCCGTGCCCCGGCAGGGTCACCGGTGGCCTGCCGGATCCACGCCAGCGTCGCCAGGCCGGCGGCCAGCGGCGCGCCGTAGACGAACAGGCGGCATAGCGCGATGCCCTCAGTGACATATCGGAGGGCGCTGTCGAGCTCGTTCCGCTGGTAGGCCACCTCCGCCAGGCCCACATACACGAGGCCGAGGGTCGGCGCAGATTCCCGACCAGGCGCCGTTGCGGCGTGCAGCGTCCGCTGGAAGGTCTCGACTGCCGCATCAAGGCGCCCTTGAGCACGCTGAACCTGGCCGAGCTGATAGACCACCCATGCGGTCAACGTGGGCTGGCCCAGTTCCCGCCACCCGGGGATGCAGGCCACGAAAACGCTCTCAGCCGCCGCCACCCGGCCACGCAGCCACTCGCCTGCAGCCAGACTCGACTGCGCGACCAACCCCAGCAGCCACTCGTCCTCGCCGGACTCGGCCATGGCCTGGGAAGCGAACGCGACCGTGGCCTCAGCGTCACCGCGGAGCTGGGCGAGAAAGCCACGACGGAGTGCGATCAGCGCGGGTATGTTCACCAGCAAGCTGCGGGCCCGGCCGACAGAAGGCTCAAAGGGCTCATCGGCCCAGCCCGGGGATGCTCGCTCGGCCGCATCGAGCAGCGGCTCCACCGCCTCCAGCTGGCCGCTGTAGGACGCCAGGAACGACTGCGCCAGCAACAGCCGGGGCCGGGACCGGACAAGCTCGCCGGGGAGCGCCGAGATCCAGCGTTGAATCGTCGCATCTTCGCCGTGCAGATAGACAAGCCCGTCGAAATGCTGCTCTACCAGCCCGGCGGCCCACGCCATCTCCCCGGCGGCTACCGCGTGCCGGATCGCGTCATCGGCCAGCCCATGGTCGGCGCACCACGCGGCGGCATTGCGGTGCAGTTGCGCCACCCGGGCGGGCTGTTCGGCCTGCAGGCGGGCGCGCAGCAGATCGGCGAACAGGTGGTGGTAGCGCCACCAGCCGCGCACCGCATCCAGCGGCACCAGGAACAGCCCCGCCGCCTCGGCGTGTTCCAGCAGCGCCTGGCTGCCCTCGCGGCCGGTGACCGCGTTGCACAACGGGCCGCTCAGCCGCTCCAGCACCGAGGTCTCCAGCAGGAACGTGAGTACCTGCCCGGTTTGGCGCTCGAGCACCTCCTCGGCCAGGAAGTCCAGCACGTAGCGGTGGCTGCCGGTGAACGCCGCCACGAACCCGGCCATATCGGATTGCCCTCGCAGTGACAGGGCGGCCAGCTGCAGCCCGGCCGCCCACCCTTCGGTCCGTTCCGCCAGCGCTGCCACCGCCGCCTCCGGCAACCCCGCGCTCTGCCATGCCGCCACGCGGGCCAGCAGCCCTCCCGCCTCGTCGGCGGTGAACCGCAGGTCGGCGGCGCGCAGCTCGGCCAGCTGGCTGTGGGCCCGGAGCCGTGCCAGCGCCAGCGGCGGATCGGTGCGGCTGGCTAGCACCACACCCAGCCCTGGCGGCCGGTGCTCGAGCAAGAACCCCACCTGCTCGTGCACCGGCCGAGAGTCGATCACATGGTAGTCATCGAGGACTAGCAACACCTCGTCGCCCTCGGGCGCGGTGGCCAGCTCGTTGATAAGCGCTGTTACCAGCGGCTGAAACGACGGGGGGGAGGGCGGGCCGAGCAGCAGGCTCACCCGCTCGCCGATCCCGGGACTTGCCCGGTCCAGCGCAGCCACCGCATGACGCCAGAACCGGGCCGGATCATTATCGGCCGCATCCAGCGAAAGCCACCCGGCGGGATGGCCGCCCTGGCGTGCCCACTCGGCTAGCAGCACTGTCTTGCCGTATCCGGCCGGCGTGCAGACCAGTACAAGCCCCCGCTCCAGCCCCTCATCGAGCTGTCCGGTCAGTCGCGGGCGTGGCACCAGGCCCGGCCGCGAGCCGGGGACGTATAGCTTGGTGGCCAGCAGCGCATCCCGCTCGGACGCCACAGCGTGCGATGAGGCCGCCGCCGCAGAGAGTTCAGTCATCGCTGTGCGTCTCTCGCCATCCTCCGTTTCGCTGTCGCGCGGTGGCGCGTCTGGCAAGTCCATCTCACGGCCGCCAGCCATCTCGCATTATCCCCCCCGGCATCCCGCGCATAACCTCCCCCCTGGGAACTTCCCCATCGCGGCCGTAGGCCAATACCGGCATCCGGGGCCCAACACCACAACCGGCGCGCCGACACCAGCGGACCGGCCGCCCACCGCCGGACTGGCATGAGCGGCAGCCGGTTCCCGCTGCGAAATCCGCGTCCAAGGGGTCCTGGACGGCTGCTGGGCAGCCTGGTTCGGGGGCCTGCTAGTCAGCAGCGACGGCGACCAGACGGTCATCTGCGGCCCGGTAGCCAACCAGGTCGCCCTGCACGGGCTGCTGACCAAGGTGCACGACCTCGGGCTCGTCCTGATCTCCATGCACCGGATCGACCCAGATTGACCAGCGTGGCACAGGCGCCCGCCCGCGCCCGCGGCGCACCGAACGACCATTCTGCGCGCCTCCAACCGACCGTACCGAAGCGATTGTTCCAGTACAGATCGGCGGATCTCGCGCACCAGTTCTCGGCCGACCGTCACTATCCGTGACATGAGCCGGAGGTGGCCATACGCCGATTGGCGCCACGCCGAGCGCGTCGGCGGCAGCGTGAGCATGGCGGAGATGCCACAACGGAAGTGCGCCGAGTGTCGCGTAGCACTCGGGCGCTGGAGCCGTATATCTGAGGCGCTGAGCTGTGTGTGCTCGCATCGTCAGCGGGTGGGGCCGCGCGGCCTCGGTGGTGGCGGCCGTGGCACTGGTGGCGGTCCGCCTGGAGCCGGGCCGGGCTGTCCTGGTGTCGCTGGTCGCGTGGCTGGCCGGGCTGACTGGGGGAAGGACAGCCTGGCGAGCTTGGCGGCGGTGGTGGCGCGCTGGGCCGGGTGCGGCTGTGCGGGTGGTGCCGGGCGGGTAGCAGCGTACAGCTGTTCGGCGGCGGCGCGGGCTGCGGCGGCCTGGGCTGCGTGCTGCTGGGATTCGCGGAGTTCGGCGACGGCTTCGGCGAGTGCGGCCAGCCGGGTGATGAGCACGATCGGGGTCATAGACCGGTCGCCGGTCAGGTAAGCGAACGCGGATAGCAGCCGGGCGGCCTGGCGGAGCTGGTTCCCAGCCTGGGACGGTGGCGGAATATGAGCGTAAGGCGCGCGTGCCGCGCGGTCGTAGGCGTCGGCGGCTTGGCGCAGGATGCGGCTGCCCAGCATGGCGGCGGCCACGTGCACGGTATCGGAGGTGGCCCACGCGGCGTCAGTGGCAGCAGCCGGGTCGGTCCAGGCAAGGGTGCGGATCTGCGCCGTGGCGTCGGCAGCGATTCGGGTGGCGTGCTCCCAGATCGCGTTCCGCTCGGCGGCGGTCAGATTCAGATGCGGCCGGCCGGGAGTGACCCGATCCGGGGTCCACCGCTGCCGCAGCTTGGGCCAGCTCAGATCTGCCGCGAGTTTCCCGCCGCCGTACCAGACCGGGCCGCCGTCCTTGGTCGTGTCGCCAGGCAGGGCGACCGAGTACCCGGTGACCTGACCCGGGTTGCTGACGCTGAACCGCTTGCGCACCTGCACCCTAGCCTGGTCCAAGCGGGCGAAGAACTCGTCCTCGCTGCTGGCGGACGCGGCGGCGGTAGTAACCTGCCGTCGCAGTATGACCCTGGGGGCCTCGTCCAGGCCACAGCGGGCAGCCTTGTCGTTCTCGGCCCGAGTCGGCCGGCGAGCCGCCGTGCAGTCAGCGGGCGCGGTAGAGCGCAGCCCGTACCGCTGCTCGGCAGCCAGGCAGGCAGCGCGGACCTTGTACCGTTCCCACGACAGGCTCGGCTTGCCGCCGTCCTGCCGGGCCAGCATCGCCACCAAGTGGATGTGATCATCGCCGTGCCGCACAGCGACCCAGCGGACGGCCTCGTCTTCCTGCCCATACGGAGACAGGCCAGTACGGTGCATCACCTCGTGCGCGATAGCGGCCCACTCGTCATCGCTGAGCATCCGGTCCTCGGGAGCGGCGCGCATCGAGCAGTGCCATACCGGCCGCGCGTAGCCCCGCTTGCCGAGAGCGGCCTGCGGCTGCTACAGCAGCCCGGTCAGATTGGCGAAGTCCCGCGTACCGTCCGGGCGTAGCGGAGGTTCCAGGTCAGCCGGATGCCGCCAGCCCGCGACGATATGGGGATCAGTATGTTCCTCATGGCGGCCAGGACCGAACAGGTAATACAGCAGCGGCTGGACGTGCTCCCCGCGCGGGGTACTGATCTTCCCGATCACGCGGTCACCGTTGCCGCATCCGCGAACCTCACCCCAGGGCCTTGCGCACGGCGTCGGCAACCGCGTCGATGTGGTCGGCGCGGCGGATGCTCTCGGCGGCGTAGCGGGGCAGGTCCCCGGCGGGCTGCCCGGTCGCGTTGAGCTTCGCGACCGCCTGGTTGAGGTTGGTGCCGATGCGGCGGACCAGCCCGGCCGCGCGCATCAGCTCGATCAGCACCTGCCTGAGCGATTCCTGGCCGCCGGCGTACCTGCCGTTCGCGGCGGCGGCCAGCACCGCCTGGCCGACGTACGCTCCCCGGGCCAGCCCCGCTCGCCCGGCTGCTGCTTCTATGACCGCGTATTCCTCGCCGGTCAGCGTGAACTCCACCCGGCGGGTACGCGGAACCATCTGCCGTGCCCGCCGTCGGCCCTGCCCGCTGACGCCGGCTGCCGCCGCCGCTGATGGCGCCCGTCATTTGCTAGTCGCTCCCCGCTCTGCGGCTTCAATTCCGCGACCGCCTTTGTTTGATCTCCCGCCGATTCCCCGGGCGGGAGATTTACCGGGGCGCTGTCCCGGTGCCAGTTTACGTCTGGACCGCGCCCGGTCCAGACGTAAAGGGGGGTTTATTCCACATCTTGCTTCTAACAGCGCGGGTTTCATCTGATGAAGGACTGGAATGGTTTTGATGCGGCGTGCTGACTGGTTATAAATAGTGTCGCTGAGGTGCACTGAATGATGCTGGGTGTTGTTTAGTACGGCGCATTTTGCAAATCGCTCCGGGAGGGTGGCCGGCGTGGCGCGGGGCGGCTGCCTGCCGGGTTGCGCTCCGCCTACATCTGGTGAAAGATTCCTTCATCTGATGTAAGTGACGGAGGGTGGTCGTGATGGGGATGGGGCGGGACGGGACGCCGGGGTCGGCAGGGCTGCACCTGGCGGCTGGCGTGCCGCTGCTGCACCCCGATGAGCAGGTGTTCGCGGCGATGCTGGCCGGCTGGCGGGCGCAGCAGCTGGCCCGGAACCTGGCGTTGGCTACGGCCGGGCGGCGGGAGGCGATGGTGCGGGCGTTCGCCGCGCACGCGGACGCGTTCCCGTGGCAGTGGGGTCCAGGGATGGTGGATGAGTGGCTGGGTGAGCTGCGCGGGATCAAGGGGCTGCGCCGGTCGACGATCCGGTCCTATGCCTCGTCGGTGTCGGCGTTCTGCTGGTATGTGACCGACCCGGCCTACGGGTGGGCCGAGCAGTGCCAGGTGCGGTTCGGCACCCATCCGGTCCAGGTGGTGCATGAGTGGAACACCGCGGTCCACGTCCAGCAGAACGAGGGGAGCCCGCGCAAGCGGGCGTTCACCGTTGATGAGCTGCAGGCGCTGTTCGACCACGCCGATGAGCAGGCGGTCCGGGTGCGGGGCGGCGGGCGCAAGGGATGGCTGCCGGTGTTCCGCGACGCGGTCGCTTTGAAGGTGGCCTACGGGTTCGGGCTGCGCCGCACCGAGGCGGCGATGCTGGATGTGGCCGATTTCGGGCCGAACCCGCACGCGCCGGAGTTCGGGGAGTACGGGGTGTGCCAGGTCCGGTTCGGCAAGGCGATGAAGGGATCGCCGCCGAAGCACCGCAGCGTGCTGGCCGTGTGGGAATGGGTGCCCGGGGTGCTGGGCCAGTGGATCGCCGAAGCCCGGCCGCTGATGCCCGCAGCCGGTGAGTCGCCGGCGCTGTGGCCGTCTGAGCGCGGCCCGCGGATCGGCTCCGGCGCGCTGCACAAGCGGCTGGGCGATTACCGGGACGCGCTGGGCCTGGATGAGGGGCTGGATTTCCACTCGCTGCGCCGCTCATATGTCACCCATCTCATCGAGGGAGGCTGGGATCCGCTATTCGTGCAGCAGCAGGCCGGGCATGAGCACGCCTCGACCACGGCGATCTACACCTGCGTGTCCTCGGATTTCCGGACCCGGACGCTGCGGCGGGCGCTGGATGCGACGGCGGCCGCGGCGATGCGGCCGGGAAGGAGGGCGTGATGGCGGCCAAGCGGCAGGTCAGCTACCAGTGGCGGCTGCGGGAGGTGATGGCCGCCGCCGGGCTGTTCAACGCGTCCGACCTGGAGCCGCTGCTGGCCGAGCGGGGCATCACGCTGTCGTCGGTGCAGGTGTGGCGGCTGGTCACCCAGACCCCGGAGCGGCTGTCGCTGCCGGTGCTCGCAGCGCTGTGCGACATCTTCGGCGTCACCCCGGCGCAGCTGATCGCCACCCGCGCGGAGAACGTCCCGGCCCGCCGCCGCGCCAGCGCCAGCGGCGGCGGCAAGGAGGCGGTAACGGACCTGAACGCACTGCGGCCAGCCCGCGCGAAGCTGCGGCCAGGCCGGTGACCGCCCCGGCGCCGAAGAAGCGGACCTGCGCCCGGTGCGGGCACTACGGGTACCCGGCCGCTTCGTTCCCCGACGGGCACCTGTGCTACCCGTGCCTGGATATGGCCCGATCGGCCACCGGGACCTGCCCCGGCTGCGGCACGAAGGACCGGGCGCTGCCCGGCCTGCGCGGCGGGGTGCGGATCTGCCGGGACTGCGCCGGGATCGCCCGTGATTTCTCCTGCCTGCGGTGCGGCGCCGAGGCCGTGGCCATGGGCAGCCGGCGGGGGCTGAGCCGGCTGTGCGGCCGGTGCGCGGTGACCTGGCTGGCCGCCCGGCTGCTGGATGACGGGACCGGCTCGGTCGCCCCGCCGCTGAAACCGCTCGCTGAGGCGCTAGCCGGCTCGGCCAGCGCGACCAGCACGTTTACCTGGCTGCGCAAACCGCACATCCAGGAACTGCTCACCCACCTGGCCACCGGCAAGGTGCCGCTGACCCACGAGGCGCTCGATGGCTGGCCCCGCCGGCGGGCCGTCCACTACCTGCGGGACCTGCTGGTGGACTGCGGCGTGCTGCCCGCCACCGACAGGCAGCTGCGGGAGTTCGGGTTGTGGCTGGACTGGCGGCTGGACGGCCTGGCCGGCCACCCGCACCTGCGGCTGCTGCGCCAGTTCGGGCTGTGGCACCAGCTACCCGGCATGCGCGCCCGGGCCGCCGCCGGACCGCTGCGCACCACCGCCTGCCTGTATGCCAAGACCCGGTTCAACCAGGCCTGCGCCTTCCTGACCTGGGCTGACGGCCTGGGCGTGCGGCCGGCCGCCCTCACCCAGGCCCACATCGACGCCTACTACGCCGCCCGCGGCCCTTACCAGCGCGAAGGCGTCCGCGCGTTCCTGGTCTGGGCATCCGGGCACGGCCACATCCCCCGCCACCTCGACATCCCCCGCCAGCAGCCCTACTGCGGCCAGGCCATCACCCAGCAGCGCCGCCTGGACCTGCTCCGCCGCTTCGCCACCAGCACAGACATCCCCGTCAAGCCCCGCGCCGCCGCCTGCCTGATGCTGCTCTACGCCCAGCCGCTCAGCCGCATCCTGCGGCTGTCCGCCGGCGACCTGTCCCGCGACGAGGACGGCCAGACCTGGCTGCGCCTCGGCTACCCGCCCAGCCCCGTCCCCGCCCCCTTCGATGCGCTGCTGCACCAGCTCGCTGATACCCGCCACTACCAGGTCCCCGCCAACCACGCCAGCGACTGGCTGTTCCCCGGCCGCAGCGCCGGCCAGCCCGCCGCCTACCACTACATCGCCGGGCTGCTCCGCGACCACGGCCTGCCGCTGCGCACCGCCCGGATCTCCGCGCTGCGCCAGCTCGTCCTCGCCGTCCCCGCCCCCGTCGTCGCCGACGCCCTCGGCTTCCACCACACCACCACCACCCGCCAGCACGTCAACGCCGGCGCCACCTGGAGCCGGTACGCCGCAGGCGACCGGCCGGACCGGCACCCCCGCCAGGATCACGGTGACTAAAAGCGCGCGAACACTGGCCGCAGGGCCCCAGATGTCCTCTGGCCGAGGACATCTGCCCGGCAGCAGGCAGACAGACCCCGCCAGGACATCATGAGCACGCGCCCGCCGTCAAAGGACACGATGAGCCGGCGGGCAGATGACCAGCCCGCTGCACCTGGGTGCGAGCAGCCCGCCCCGCTCCTGGAGCAGCTGGCCGGCCTCATCCACGACGCCGCCACCCCGCTCGCCGGGCTGGCCGC
This sequence comes from uncultured Actinomycetes bacterium, assembly GCA_963800415.1. Classification (GTDB taxonomy): domain Bacteria; phylum Actinomycetota; class Actinomycetes; order Streptosporangiales; family Streptosporangiaceae; genus Palsa-504. The sequence goes on along the minus strand of CAWDBS010000075.1, from coordinate 58,028 downwards.
AGCCCGCGCCGCTGCCGCCTGCATCGAGCGCGCCGAGCTAGTCCTCATCCAGGCTGCCCGGGATGGCGGCGCGACCTGGCAGCAGATCGCCGCCGCGCTGGGCATCAAGACCAGGACCGGCGCTCAAAAACGCCATGCCGACCTATCCCGCCGCTGGCCGCGTCCACCAGCAGAGGACATCGTCCCGCAGACGCCGCCGCCTCGCCGGCCAGACCCGGCACAGCCAGCACCAGCGCCGGCCGCCGCGAGTGCTCGTGACTCCGCAGGCCCGGCCGCCCCGCGCCCCGCCTTCCCGGCCCCGGCGCACGCCGCGCGCAAACCCGGCACCGGCACCAGGCACCCGCCGGACCCCAAGATCACACCCGCGATCATCGGGAACGGCCAGTACGACATCGTCAAGGCACCCGGCCACGCCGAATCCCGAGCCTGGCACGTGCTGGTCGCCGGCCAGCGCGCCGGGCTGGTCCGCCCCACCTGGCGCGGAGAACGCAGCCGACCCGGCTGGGAGGCAATCACCAACGCCGGCATGGCACTCCCGGCCACCGGGACCGGCAGGATCACCGCCGCCGGCAACGCCCGCACCCGCGACGCCGCCGCCGTCAGCCTGCTCAGCACGCTGCTGCGGGAACAGGAAAACCAGCGAAGGAAGAGGAAACAGCCATCCCCACCATGAACCTGGACGTCGTAGACGCCGCCGAACTCGCCGAGCTCCTGCAATTCCTCACCGGCTGGATCGCCACCGACCCCGCCCGCCTCGCCCCTTCCCTGCTCGCATTCGTCGGCCACCCCGCCTACGGCCTGCCGCAGCTCCGCAACGACCTGGACCGCTTCACCTTCCTGCTCGGCGGCAACGACGGCGAACCACTCTTCCAGCCCGGCCCATTATCCGCACTCCGCCCACCATCACCCGGCCCTTCTCATCACAGCCGGTAACCCGAAATCAGGCTGACTGCCAAACACGTCAACGACGAATACGAGCGTTCACCAGTCCGGTGGTTCCGGGCCGCTTTCATCCAGAGCAAAAGGCGCTGGTTAACGACCGCGCATTCCGCCCTCCTCGCCGCTGAGATAGCGGTCGCTGACGCACATGCGAGGGCGAGATCGAGTCCTAGATGACCCCAAGCCTCCAGGTTCCTGCCGGGGCCGCCGGGCGTGCTGAGCCGCAGGCCAGCGGCCAGACGTATGTGCTCCGTGAGGCTACCGTGGCGCAACGGCACCAAGCGGCGATCACCTCGTGGACGCGTTTACGTGAGTGCTTGAACGCGCAGAACGGGACGTATCCCTGGTTTACGCGGCCAGGCAAAAAAATCTGCCGTACTAACCAGCGCTATTCAGTGCTGCCGAGGGATGTCCAGTCATGCGGAGTGATGCCGGATGCCGTTTAGCGCGGTCTGCGATAGCGCACGTTGATTTGCCGCCCGGCCGCAGATACGTAGCTTTAAATCATGCCAGGGGACCAGCATCACCGTGAAAACGGGGACCGGGAATGAGGAACCGGACGGGCATCCAAGCCGCCCAGCCGGAACTAGCCAGGTCATGCCCGTCCCTGGCCGCGCCCAGCCAGCACGACGAGCGCCACGACCACGACGGGCACCCCGCAAACGACGGTGAGATCAGCCTGGATGCCTACATCGTCCGGCTGGTCGATGCCGCCCCGCCCCTGTCCAGCCAGCAGCGTGACACGCTCGCGCTCCTCCTGAGCCGCCCCCGCCGCCGGTAACCGCCAGGACGACCCGGCTCCCAGCATCAGGGCCCGGGCATCCTGGCCGGGATCAGGCGGCGTCCGGCTGCCGCCAGGTGACCGCGACCGTAGCCGGGTCGAACGGGCGGCGGGCACCGCGGCCCGGGGAGTGCAGCGTGACCGACATCAGCGTCTTGATGACCGCGCGCTGGCGGCTGAGGTCCAGGCCGGCCCAGACAGCGGCGGCGTTCTCGGCGGCAACCAGCGGCGCCAGCACGTTCTCCCGCGCAGCGTGCTCCAGTTCGCTGCCGATCTCATCCAGCCTGAGGTTGGCCCGCCCGGTGGCGGCGAGCATCTGCGGCCGGGTGATCAGGCCCAGCGCCCGGTCGGCGGCCATCTCCTCCAGATTCCGGCGGATCGCCGCCGCCTCCTCCCGCAGCGCCACCACATCCGGGCCGCTCTCGGGGACCGCGACCAGGTCGGCGGCATCGGCGCGGGACAGCCGTCCCACTACCAGCCGGGTGATGAAGTCCTCGACCGGACCGGCCTGCCGGGCCACGTGGGTTCCGGGCCAGGCCCGGTCCCGGGTCGGCATCGAGCAGCGGTAGACCCGGTGCCCGGTATGCGACGGCCCCCCGGCAACCACGTTCCCGCACGGGCACAGTGCCAGGCCGCCCAGCAGCGTCCGCACCCCGCGCGGCGGCTTGCGGGACGGGTCCTCCAGGATGCCGCGGACCGCCCGCCACGTCTCCTCGCTCACCAGCGGCTCCCACTGGCCCTGGCCGACGATTTCCCCGTGGTAGACCGACAGGCCCGCGATCCGCGGGTTCAGCAAGATGCTGCGGATGCTGGCCCGGTTCCACCGGGTGGTGCCGCGCCGGTCCCGCTGCGGCGGCGCCAGCTCCAGCCTGGTCCACTCCCGCATGACCCCGCTGACCGTCCCCCCGCCCAGCAGCGCCGCGCACGCCTCCGCCACCGCCGGGCCCTCCACCGGATGCGCCGTCACATGATCGTCCCGGTACCCGAACGGGCGCGGCCCGCCGGTGAACCGCTGCCCGTTGACCGCCGCGGCCTCGTTGGCCAGCTTCTGTCGCTCGGCCTTGCGTTCCTGCTCGGCCTTGGCCACCGCGATCAGGATGCGGGCGTGCAGCCGCCCGGAGTCGGTACCCAGGTCGATGTTCCCGTCCACCTCGGCGAACCGCACCCCGGCCCTGTCAAAGCGGGGGATCAGGTACTCCAGATCCAGCGGCTCGCGGATGAACCGGTCCCACTTGAAGCACAGCACTGCGTCCACCGCCCGCGCGTCGACCAGCCGCATCGCCTCTTCGTACCCCGGCCGGTACTTGCCCGGTTTGGTCGGGTCCTTGCGGGTGACCCCGATGTCGTTGTCCGACAGCCGGTAGACCACCGTCCAGCCACGCTCGCGGGCCTTGTGCTCCAGCTTGGCGAGCTGGTTGGCCACGCCGTGCCCGTCATGGGCCTTGTCCATGCTGATCCGCACGTAGATCAGGCAGCGGATGACGCCGTCGGGCGGCCTGCTGGCCTCTGCTAGCTGTATTGCGTCGCGGATCGTCATATGTGTTAATATAACGGATAGGAGCCGAAGTGCCGACACCACCACCGGCTCAACAGCACCCGCGGTGGAAGGCAGAACAGCTTCCGGACGGCACCTTCCAGTGGACGACCCCATCCGGCCGGCAGTACACGAGCGAGCCCACCCGCTACCCCATCTGATGACGGCCGCTACGGGCGGCCATCCATGAAGGTCAGCCTGGCGCGGGTCTGGTCTCCCGCGCCGTCAGATGACAAGATACTCTGACAGTCGATGGTTGCTTTCTAGACTAAATGCTCGTGATGGGGCGAGGCAGGCATGTGGGGAACCGAGGTCGCGCGCGGCGACGGGCCGGTGCCGTTCCTGCTCTACCGGCAGCGCCGTAGCCGGGTCACCGAACTCCTCGACGACGCGGCCCGCTGGGCCGACCGCGACCATCTGGTCCAGGGCGACCGGCGGGTCACGTTCACCGCGATGATCGCGGCCGCGGACCGGGTGGCCGGGTACCTGTCGGCACACGGTCTCGGCCCCGGCGGTCGGCTGCTGCTGCTCGCCCGTAACTCGCCGGAGTGGGTGATCTCGCTGTGGGCGGGCCTGCGGCTCGGCGCGGTGGTGGCACCGGGCAACCGGTCGTGGAACACCGGCGAGATCGCGCACGCCATCGAGTTCATCGCCCCCGCCGTTATCGTCGCCGACAACGAGACGACCCGGCTGCTGCCCGCACATCCCGGAGCCAGCGTCGTGCCGGTAGCCGATATCCCGGCCGCCGGGACCGCCGCGCCCGGGCCAGGACCCGCGCCGCCCGGGCCAGCACCCGCGCCGCTCGCGGGCAGCGAAGACGACCCGGCGCTGATCATCTTCACCGCGGGGACGACCGGCTGGCCCAAGGCCGCGGTCCTCGCGCATCGTTCGGTCATCGCGAACTTGCAGAATCTGCTGGTGGTGTCGAATCGGCTGCCGCACCAGCTAGGCGCCGACCGGCCGCCCGAGGTCATCCTGCAAAGCGGTCCGCTGTTCCACATCGGCGGCGTCCAGTCGCTGCTGCTGGCCATGCTCGGCGGCAACACGGTCGTCTTCCTCGACGGGCGCTTCGACTCGGGCCAGGTGCTCGACCTCATCGAACGCGAGCGGGTGAGCATCTGGGGCGCCGTTCCCACGATGGCGATCCGCGTGCTCGAGGACCCCTCGCTGCCCGGGCGCGACGTGTCCGCGGTGCGGTCGATCTCGCTCGGCGGTTCGCCGGTGACACCCGAACTCTCCGACCGGCTGCGCGCCGCCTTCCCCGCGGTCCGGCGCGGGGTGTCCACCGTGTACGGCATGACCGAGGCCGGCGGCACGGTCGCGGCCGCGTCTGGCGCCCTGATGGCCGAACACCCGCAGACCGCCGGGCGCCCCATGCCGGTCGTCGAGATGCGCATCGGGAAACCGGATGAGACCGGCACCGGCGAGATCGTCGTCCGTACGCCGTCGCAGATGCTCGGCTACTGGGGCGAGGACGTGCCGGAGATCATCGACGCCGACGGCTGGCTGCACACCGGCGACCTCGGCCGCATCGAGGACGGACTGCTGTACCTGACCGGCCGCGCCAAGGACGTCATCATCCGGGGCGGGGAGAACATCGCGGCGGCCCACGTCGAGCAGGTGCTGCACCAGCACCCCGCGGTCGCGGCGGTCGCCGTCGTCGGGCTGCCCGACGACGACCTGGGCGAGATCGTCGGAGCCATCGTGCAGCTGCGCGCCGCCGCGACCGCCGCCGAGCTCGCCGCCTTCGCGGCCACCCGGCTCGGCCGCTTCCAGGTCCCGGCCCGCTGGCGGCTGCAGCAAGAGCCGCTGGCTATGACCGACACCGGCAAGATCGCCAAGCACGCGCTCCGCGACGCCTGGCTATCGGAGCCAGCGCAGCCCCAGACTGCGCAGCCCGAGACCGCGCAGCCCCAGGATGGCCCCGGCAGAAAGGCCCGCACCTGATGACCGAACCCGCGCCCGTCGTGGACTGGGCCGCTGAAGGTACCGCGTTCCTCATCCAGCTGGCCAACCCGCCCGCCAACCAGCTTGGCCGCCCGCTCCTCGACGGCCTCACCGTGGCGATAGAGAAGTTCGAGGCATCGGCCGCCCGGACTCTCATCGTCTGCTCCAAGCTCGACCGGTTCTTCGCCGCGGGCGCCGATATCAAGTTGATGGCCAGCGCGGACCGGGCCGCGTTCGGGGCGTACGGGGCGGAACTGCGGACCGTGCTCGACCGCATCGCGGCCCTGGACCGGCCGTCGATCGCGGCGATCGAGGGACGCGCCCTCGGCGGCGGGCTGGAGCTCGCGCTGGCCTGCACGATGCGGGTCGGCTCCGCGTCCGCCCGGCTCGGCCTGCCCGAGACCAAGCTCGGCCTGATCCCGGGGGCCGGGCGGCACGCAGCGGCTGCCGCGGCTGGTCGGCCGCGGCCGCGCCCTGGACATGATGCTCACCGCCCGCGAGGTCCCGGCGGACGAAGCACACGCCATCGGCCTGCTCGATCGCATCACCGAGCCTGGCGACGCACTGAAGCAGGCGCTGGAGCTGGCCGGACAGTTCGGCGCCATGTCACGCCTGGCGCTCAACGCGGTGCTGAGCTGCGTGGACGACGCCGGCGAACTCCCGCTCGCCGAGGGCATGGCCCGGGAGGCCGCCCGCGTGACGGACCTGTTCGACTCCCCGGACGGCCGCGAAGGCCTCGCCGCGTTCATCGCCAAGCGCCCCGCGAGCTTCGCATGACGGGCGAGCTTCGCATGACCGCCTCGGACGGCACCGCCACCCGCGGCTTCAGGTCACCGGCGACCTGCTGAAGGCCGCCGCCCCCAGCTAGGACCCGGGGCTGTCCCCGATGCGCTCCCGCACGTCGCCCAGTACCTCGACCACCCGCCCGGACAGCGCGGCATCCACGCCGGCCAGCCCGAAGTCGGCGTCCGCCAGCGCCTTGGTCGCCTTGTCCAGCACCTCCCGCCCCGCCGGGGTCAGCACCGCGAGGATGGTGCGCCGGTCGGTCGGGTGCGGGTTGCGCTTGACCAGGTTTCGCTTCTCCAGCTGGTCCAAGGCCAGCGTGACGGTGGTCGGGTGGACCATCAGGTGCCTGCTCAGCTGGCCGAGCGGCCGGGTGCCGTCCCGGGACAGCAGCAGGGTGGTCATCAGCAGGTAACCGGTGCGGGTCAGGTCGTGGGTACGCAGCGTCGCGTCGATAGACGCGACTATGGCCTGGTGCGTGCGCAAGATCGCGGCCATGGCGGTGAACTGGTCAACCCCGGGCTGGCCGTGGGCCACCCACTGCTCACGCGACCACTTGACGGGATCCTGCCGCTCGGTCACTGCCGTCTCCCACTCATCAGGACGTCCTCTTCACGGTGCCCCTGGTCCTAGCTTGCTCTAGCACTCTATTATCTAGTCATGGAGAAGTCTACGTACGAGGACGTACTGTACGAGGTCGACGGGCCCGCGGCGGTCATCACCATCAGCCGGGAACAGCGGCTGAACGCCTTCCGGGGGCAGACGATCGAGGAGCTCATTCACGCCTTCAAGCGGGCTTGGGCGGACCAGTCGGTCCGGGGTGTCATCCTCACCGGCGCCGGGACGCGCGCGTTCTGCGTCGGCGGTGACGTCAAGCAGCGGGCCGAGACCGGCAACTACGGCCCGACCGAGAACGGCCTGTTCGAGATTGGCTATTTCCACCGGCTCATCCGCGATGTGCCCAAGCCAGTCATCGCGGCGGTGAACGGGCTGGCCATCGGCGGCGGTCACGTCCTGCACGTGCTGTGCGACCTGTCCATCGCCGCTGACCACGCCAAGTTCGGCCAGGCAGGCCCCCGGGTCGGCTCGTTCGACGCCGGCTTCGGGTCGGCCTACCTGGCCAGGGTGGTGGGGGAGAAGCGTGCCAGGGAGATCTGGTTCCTGCTCGAGCAGTACTCCGCCGAACAGGCCGAACGCTGGGGCCTGGTCAACAAGGTCGTCCCGGCCGAGGAGCTGATGCCCGTGGCCAAGGCCTGGGTCAACCAGCTCGCCCAGTACAGCCCGACGGCGATCCGCTTCCTCAAGCACTCGTTCAACGCCGACACCGACCATCAGGGCGGCCTGTCCCAGATGGCCATGGCCGGCCTGGACGTCTTCGCCGTCACCGACGAGGCCAGGGAAGGGGCCGCCGCCTTCGCCGAGAAGCGCAAGCCCGACTTCACCGCCCATCAGATTTCCCACTAACCGGCCGCCACCAGGCCACGGCCGGCCAGCAGGAGCCGCATGAACGACTATCCAGCCATGATCGTCCCGGTGAACCATGTCGAGCCGGTGCCGCGCCGCATCCGGGCCTACCTCGGAGCCGGGAAGGTGCTCGACACGGTCAGGGCCTTGTACGTCTGGGAGTGGCCGCATTACCCGCAGTACTACATTCCCGTCGCCGACGTCCGCCGTGACCTGCTGATCTGCGAGGGGCACACCCAGCGGACCGGTCGCGGGGTCGCCGAGCTGCACGGGCTGCGGGCCGGGGAGGCGCACCGGCCGCGAGCGGCCCGGCTGATCACCGAGTCCGCGGTGGACGGGCTCAGCGGCACCATCCGCTTCGAGTGGGCCGCGCTGGACGCCTGGTTCGAGGAGGACGAGCAGGTGTTCGTCCACCCGCGCAGCCCGTACGTCCGGGTCGACGCGCTTCGCTCGAACCGCCCGGTGCGCGTCGAACTCGACGGGGTGGTGCTGGCCGACTCGCCGTCCCCGGTGATGGTGTTCGAGACCGGCCTGCCGACGCGGTACTACATCGACCGGACCGATGTCCGCTTCGAGCACCTGATCCCCACCGGCACGGTGACCTCGTGCCCCTACAAGGGAACGACCAGCGGCTACTGGTCGGTCCGCGCTGGCGGCGCCGTGCACAAGGACCTGGCCTGGGCGTACGACTTCCCCACCCGGCAGCTGCTGCCCATCACCGGCATGGTCGCCTTCTACAACGAGAAGGTCGACATGTTCGTCGGCGGCCAGCCGCTGGACCGTCCGCAGACCCATTTTTTCCGAACGGACCCGGGTGCGAGCTGAGGCTCTGCTGATCAGCCGTTTCGCAGCTCAGCCGTTCCGAAGCTGTGCCACCAGGGCATCGGCCTGCTCGAGGGTGATTCCCCGGGTAATGCCGGCCATCGGCAGCACGCGGTTGCCCCCGGCCAGGAAGATCACCTGATCGGTCAGGCAGGCCCGCAGGTCCGGGTGCCGCTCGGCGATCGCGATCTGCTCGCGCAGCATGGCCTCCTGCTGGCCGGCCATGGCCTGCTGCCGGGCGCCCATGGCCGGGGCCACGCGCTCGTCGTAAGCGCGCTTCACCCGGCGGCCGATCGCCCGCCCGATGAACTTGGTGGCCGCCGTCATGGCGATGTCCGCCACGGCATCCTCGATCGAGGAGCTATCGCCGCTACCCTCCCAGCTGCTGGACGGCCTGCTGGATGACCGGCCGGGACGCCGCTGCCCGGTATAACCCGGCGGTGGCGATCCCTGCCACGGTCCGTCCGCAGGCGGTGGCGGAGGCGGAGGCGGTGGCGAAGGAAACCCCTGCGCCGGTGGCGGCGGAAATCCCGACTGCGGTGACGGCGAAGGGAACCCCGATGAGGGTGACGGCGAAGGGAACCCCGATGAGGGCGGTGGTGGGGGGAACCCCGATGAGGGCGGTGGTGGCGGGAACCCCGACGACGGTGGCGGCGGCGCCTGGTATCCGGGCGCCTGGTATCCGGGCGCCTGGTATCCCGGCGGCGGGTACTCGCCCAGCCGGCCTCGGGCCATCGCAGCGAGTTCGTCCACCGAATGCACGGCGGCGGCGCTGCCGCACTGCGGGCACACCGCTCCTACCTGACCATAAGTCACCGCATTATTGTGCTCTCCCGGTCGCTCCAGTGGGAAGGGTTCGGCCGGAAGCCTGGCGCATTAAAGTGCCATGTGGGGCGTTCGGCCAGCACCGAGCAGTCCAGGCCGGACTGCGCCGTCTCGATCGAGATCTGGTCGCAGCTGCATTCGGCCAGCTCGGGCAGGAACGAATAACCCGCCGGGCGGTCATGGATGATGGCGGCGTAGCCGAAGCACAGGTGTACCGCGGTGGTCCCGGCCGCCTCCTCGAGCGCCCGGTTGATGACCTTCACGCCGTAACGGTGCGCCGGCCATCTCCTGGGCCCGGATGGCCACCAGGGTAGCGTCGGCCTGCGCCTCCTCCAGGTAGGCGGAATCGATCCGCCACAGTTCGCGGGCCCGCACCCGCGGCGGGAACCGGCCGGCCAGCCGCCCCCGGTCGATCAGCCAGTCTGGTTGCGGGTAGCTCCCGACCAGGGAGGTGGGGAACAGCATGACAGCACCTTACGCCGACCGGCCGCCGGGCCGTCAGGCGATCCTGCGGGCGCCGGGGCCCGGTACCGGGGTGACTTCGCGGGCGGAGTCGAGCACGTGCCCCGCCGCGCAGGCCATCTGCAGCCGCACCGGCTCGTCGCAGTCGCGGTGCCGCAGCAGGACCTGCGGGCCTTCGGTGCCGACCTCATACCTGTCGCCCCACTCCATCAGCGCCACCAGCACCGGGTAGAGGTCGAGGCCCTTCTCGGTGAGCCGGTATTCGGTCCGGCGGCGCTGGCCGTTCTCCTGATAGGGGACCTTGCGCAGCAGGCCTTCTGCCACGAGGCGGGACAGGCGCTGGCTGAGCACCTGGCGGGGCATGCCGGTGCGGCGCTGCATGTCGTCGAAGCGGCGCACGCCGTTGAAGGCCTCGCGCAATACGAGGAACGTCGACCGCTCCCCGAGGATCCCGACCGCCGCGCCGATCGCGCAGTTGGCCGAGTCGTAATCCATTATCCAGGGCCGTCCCATCATCGTATGCTAAATCTAGTTGACAGACTCAGCAATCCCGGCAATGCTGAGTTCGTGAACCGAACCCAGGTGGGGCGAACCCAGGCCCGTGCCACCGCCGCGATCCGGCCGGTGCGCCCGGCGGACCTGGCCGCGCTCAGTGACTTCTTCGCCGGGCTGTCCGTCGAGAGCCGCTACCTCAGGTTCTTCGCCCCGGTCACGCCGACCTACGGCCTGCTCCACCTGCTGTCCGGCGGGCCCGCCAATGTCGACGCCATCGCCGCCGTCGCGGACGGCGTCATCGTCGGGCACGCCATGGCCGCGGACCGGACCGATCCCGAAGAGCCCAAGGACTCCAAGGACCCTGAGGATTCCTGCGGCGCCTGGGTGACAGACGTCGGCGTGGTGGTCGCCGACGCCTGGCAGCGCCGGGGCGTGGGCGCGGCGCTGATGCGCGCGCTGGTCACCCGGGCCCAGGCCCGGGGCGTGACGTCGCTGGCGATGGACGTGCTGCCGGGCAACAGGCGGGTACTCGCCATGATCGTCGGTCACTGGCCGGATGCCGCCATCGGCCACTCCCCGGACAGCCTCGACATCCGCATCCCGCTGCCGCGGTACCAGCCGCGACGGGCGCATCCGCGGCCCGCCCGCGAGCGGGTCGGATCGCTGGTCACCGTGGGGAGATAGCATCCGAGAGCGTGACCACAGTACGCGCAACGGGTGTGACGGCGACCGCCGTGCTGCCACGTGACCTGGCCGCGGCGCTGCGCGGCGCCGGGCTGACCGAGGTCGACGGCTCGGCTCGCCGCCGGGCCGAGTACTCCACCGACGCGTCGAACTACCGCGTCGTGCCGAGCGTCGTGGTCTTCCCGAGGCACGTCGAGGAGGCGGCCGCCGCGCTGGACGTCGCCCGGCAGGCCGGCGTGCCGGTCACCAGCCGGGGCGGCGGCACCTCTACCGCGGGCAACTCCGTCGGATCCGGCATCGTGCTGGACTTCTCCCGGCACCTGAACCGGGTGCTCGCGGTGGACCCGGAGGCACGTATCGCAGTCGCCGAGCCCGGCGCGATCCTGGACGACATCACCGCGGCCGCGGCCGGGCACGGGCTGCGGTTCGGTCCGGACCCGTCGTCGCACGCGCGGGCGAGCATCGGCGGCTCGATCGGCAACAACGCCTGCGGCTCGCGGGCGCTGAGGTACGGCCGCGCGGCCGACAACGTGGTGAGCCTGGATATGCTGACCGCCTCGGGGGATCGGCTCACGGCGCGGCACATGGGCCGGGACGGGCTGGCCGCCGCCGGGCCGTTCGGTGCCGCGCTCGACGTCCTGGTCGGGGCGCACCTCGGCATGATCCGCACCGAGTTCGGCCGGTTCACCCGGCAGGTGTCCGGCTACTCCCTGGAGCACCTGCTGCCGGAGAACGGCGCGGACCTGGCGAAGTTCCTTGCTGGCACCGAGGGCACCCTCGGCATGATCGTCGGCGCGACCGTGGGGCTCGTGCCGTCGCCGAAGGCGGTGGCGCTGGCGGTGCTCGGCTACCCCGGCATGCCGCAGGCTGCGGACGCGGTGCCCGGCCTGCTGCCGCACCGCCCGGTGGCCGTCGAGGGCATGGACGCGCGGCTGGTGGACGTCTTTCGCGCCCGCCGGGGCGCAGCGGCCGTGCCCACGCTGCCGCGCGGTGAGTCCTGGCTGTTCGTCGAGACCGCCGGCGCTACCGCGGCCGAGGCGCAGGCCGCGGCCGAGCGGCTCATCACCGACGCTGGCTGCCTCGACTCGCTGGTGGTCACCGGCGCCCCGGCCCGGGCGCTGTGGCGCATCCGCGAGGACGGCGCGGGCCTGGGCGGCCGCACCCCGGCGGGCGCTCCGGCCTGGCCCGGCTGGGAAGACGCCGCCGTCCCGCCCCGGCACCTGGGCGCGTACCTGCGTGACTTCGCCGCGCTGATGGCCGAGCACAACCTGGACGGCGTGACCTACGGGCACTTCGGCGACGGCTGCGTGCACATCCGCATCGACTTCCCGTTCTCGACCGCGCCGGGCCGTTACCGGGAGTTCGCCGTCGCCGCCGCGCAGCTGGTGGGTAAGTACGGCGGTTCGATGTCCGGCGAGCACGGCGACGGCCGGGCCCGGGGCGAGCTGCTGCCCGCCATGTATTCACCCGAAGCCATCGAGGTCATGGCCGCGGTCAAGGCGATCTTCGACCCGGGCAATGTATTCAACCCCGGCGTGCTGATCGACCCGGTGCCACTCGACGCGGACCTGCGCGTGCCGCTGGCCCGGCCGCTGCGCCGCAGGCTCGGCTTCGCCTACTCCCGCGACGGCGGTGACCTGTCCACCGCGGTGCACCGCTGTGTCGGCGTGGGCAAGTGCCGGGCCGACACCACCGCAGTGAAGGGGGCTGGGGGGGTGGGCGGGGGCGTCATGTGCCCGTCGTACCTGGCCACCCGCGACGAGAAGGACTCCACCCGCGGCCGAGCGCGGGTGCTGCAGGAGCTCGCGAACGGCACGCTGGTCAGCGGCTTCGCCGCGGCGGAGGTGGCCGAGTCCCTGGACCTGTGCCTGTCCTGCAAGGGCTGCTCGTCGGACTGCCCGGCCGGGGTGGACATGGCCACCTACAAAGCCGAGGTGCTGTATCAGCGGTACCGGCGCCGGCCGCGGCCGCCGGCTCACTACTCGCTGGGCTGGCTGCCCCGGTGGGCCCGGCTGGCCTCGCACGCGCCGGGGCTGGCGAACGCCGTCCTGCGCACCCCGCCGCTGGCCGGGCTGGCCAAGCGGGCGGGGGGAATCGACGGCCGGCGGCCGCTGCCGCGGTTCGCCGCGCAGACCTTCCGGGCCTGGTTCGCCGACCGGGCCGGAGCGCAGGCCGGAGCGCAGACCGGGACTCCGGTGCTGCTGTGGGTAGACACGTTCACCGACTACTTCACCCCCGAGGTCGGCCGGGCTGCCGTGCGGGTGCTCGAGGCGGCCGGATACGCGGTGGGCATCGCCGGCCAGCCCGTGTGCTGCGGGCTGACCTGGATCTCCACCGGCCAGCTGGACGGCGCCCGCCGGCAACTGCGGCGCAGCCTTGACGCTCTCGACGCCGCCATAAAGGCCGGCATCCCGATCGTCGGGCTGGAACCCTCATGCACCGCCGTGCTCCGTGGCGATATCACCGAGCTGCTGCCGGCCGACCCGCGCGCCGGCCAGGTCCGCGCCGCCACCCGCACGCTGGCCGAGCTGCTGGCCGGTAACGCTCAGTGGGCGCCACCGGATCTCAGCGGCGTGCGCGCGGTGGCCCAGCCGCACTGCCATCACCATGCCGTGATGGGCTGGCACACCGACTCCGCGCTGCTCGCCCGGGCCGGCGCCGAGGTCACCGCGGTCGGTGGCTGCTGCGGCCTGGCCGGCAACTTCGGCGTCGAGCGCGGCCACTACGACGTCTCCCTGGCCGTCGCCGAGACGGCCCTGCTGCCCGCCGTGCGCGAGGCCGAAGGCGCGGTGGTGCTGGCCGACGGGTTCTCCTGCCGCACCCAGCTGGACCAGCTCGCCCACGTCAGCGGCACGCACCTGGCCCAGCTCCTGGCCAGCCGCCTGGACGGCGGCCGCTAGCCGGGCCGGGCTACCTGACGGCCTGGACCTGGCTGGTCCTGGCGACGAGATGCTGCTCGGCGTCGTACACGCCGGCCTGGCGGTCACCGTGCCGTGTATCAGGCGTCAAGTGAGCATCCCAGGCGAGAAACTAGTCTAATACCAGATACTCGACAAATAGAGTATCTTTCTTCTAACCTGGCAGCATGCCGGTCACCGAACCAGAGGCGGTCATGCCGGGCCGCGCCGTGATCCCCTGCCCAGCCGCGACGCCGCGCTCTTTCCGGCCGCGCGCAAGGCCAGGAACCAGCCGTGAATGCCCCGGCCCTGGCCGAGTTCCTCGAGCGGGCCGAGGCCTGGCTGGCCGAGCGCTATCCGAAGGCCGCCGACGCGGCCGACCGCCGGTTCGTCTGGGGCGAGGGCAGCGACGAGGTCCGCGTCTTCCAAGAACCGGACCCTGAGCAGGAGGCGGACGCGCTGCCCGCCATCCGGGCCTGGCGACAGGAACTGTGGGATCACGGCTACGGCTGGATATCCGGGCCGCCGGATTTCGGCGGCGCCGGCCTGCCGGCCTCCTATGCCCGTGCCTTCGAGCGGCTGACCCGCCGGTACCGGGTGCCGGGGGACGCGGCGCTGACCGTCAGCCTGGGCATGGTCGCGCCCACCATCGTCCGGCACGGCACCGAGCAGCAGAAGAAGCACTGGCTGCCGCTGTTGTTCAGCGGCCGGCAGATCGCCTGCCAGCTGTTCAGCGAGCCCGGTGCGGGCTCGGACCTGGCCTCGGTCCGGACCCAGGCCGTGCCGGTGAAGGGGGATGGGGAGGTGGGTGGGGACAGCTGGCGGGTCACCGGCCAGAAGGTCTGGACCTCCGGAGCCCACCTGGCCGACGTGGGCGAGATTATCTGCCGAACGGCCAGCGAGCCGCGGCACCGCAATCTCACCGCCTTCCTCATCGACATGGCTGCGCCCGGGGTGACCGTGCGCCCGCTGCGGCAGATGACCGGCGGCGCGAGCTTCAACGAGGTCTTCCTTGACGACGTGCCCGTGGCCGATGACCGCCGCCTGGACGAGGTTGGCAACGGGTGGAAGGTCGCGCTCACCACGCTCAGCCACGAGCGCAACGCGATGGGCCACTCCGCCTTCGGCGGCGCGGGCATCTTGTCCACCGAGCGCCTCATCGGCTTGGTGCGCGCCACCGGCAAGCAGTCCGATCCCGTCATCAGGCAGGAGTTCGGCGAGCTGCTTTCCCACCTGCGCATCGCCCGGTACACCCAGCAGGTGATGGCCGCGCAGGCGAGGGCAGGTGAGCCGCCGGGACCCGAGATTGCCCTGAACAAGCTGGCTCTGTCCGCTAGCATGAAGCGGCTGGCTGAGTTCGTAGCCGCCGTTCTCGGGCCAGCCCTGGTCGCCGACACCGGCGCCTGGGGAACCTACGCGTGGACCTCGGTGGTACTCGGCGCACCGGGGTACCGGCTGGGCGGCGGAACCGACGAGGTCCTGAAGAACGCCATCGCGCAGCGGGTCCTCGGGCTCCCACGCCCCGCGTGAGGAGCTACTGCATGACCATGAGCGACACCCTGGCCCTCAGCGAGGACCAGCACGCCCTGAAGGACACCCTGCGCGGCTTCCTGGCCGACCAGCTCCCGTCCGCCGCGCTGCGCGCCGCCCTGGAGACCCAGGCCGGCTACAGCCCGGACCTGCACGCGCGCCTAGCCGGGGAGCTCGGGGTGACCGGGCTGATGATCCCGGAGGAGTTCGGCGGCCTCGGCATGTCCCAGGCCGAGGCGAGCGTGGTGCACGCCGAGCTTGGCCGCGCCCTGTATCCGGGCCCGTTCCTGTCTAGCGCCCTGGCCGCCGGCGTGCTGGTCACGGCCGGAGACCGCGCGGCCCAGGAGCAGTGGCTGCCGCGGCTGGCCGACGGGTCGGTGACCGCGACGATCGCGGCCGCCGGCGAGGGCGGCCATTGGGCGCCGGGACCCGATAGCGTCCGGGCCGAGCAGGTGAAGAGGGCTAGTGAAGGGGGAATGGTGAGGGGGGCTGGGGGCTGGCGGCTCTACGGCCACCGGTGGTACGTCCTGGCCGCCCACGTGGCCGACATCGTCGTGGTGCCGGCCATCACGGAGTCCGGCCTGGCGATGTTCCTGGTGGAGTCCAGGCCCCTGGGGTTCACCGCTTCCGGGCAGCTGGGCCTCGACCTCACCCGCCGGGTCTGCGTCACCGCCTTCGACGAGGCCCCGGCCGTGCTGATCGCCCAGGGCGACGCCGCGGCCGCCGCGCTGGCCCAGGCCGAACATGACTTCCTGCTCGCCACCGCCGCCGAAGCCGCCGGCGGCATCGGCTGGTGCCTGGACGCGGCCATCGCCTACGCCAAGGACCGCGAGCAGTTCGGGCAGCCGATCGGTTCCTTCCAGGCGGTCGCGCACGCCTGCGTCGACATGCTCGCGGAGTTCCAGGCGGTCTCGGCGGCCGCCAGGTACGCCGCAGTGGCCGCCGCGGACGGCACCGGCGAGGCCCCGATGGCGGCCCACGTCGCCGCCCTGCGGGCCGGGGAGGCCTACCGCGCCGTGACCGAATCCGCTATCCACCTGTTCGGCGGGATCGGGTTCACCTGGGAACACGACGCGCACCTGTACTACCGCCGCGCCTGGTCCGCCGAGCGCCTGGTCGGCGGCCCGCAAGCGCACCGCGCCGCCATTTCCGACCTCGCGGGCCTCTGAGACCCGCCGCTGACCCGCCGCTGAGACCCGCTGCTGAGACCCGCTGCTGAGACCCGCTGCTGAGACCCGCTGCTGAGACCCGCTGCTGAGACCCGCTGCTGAGACCCGCCGCTGAGACGGGAGGCCATCGTGCGCGGGAGTGGCCGCGCCGGACCCGGTGGCCAGCGCCCTGCCCAGCAGAATACTCTGATGCTCGATTGTTTTTGATTAGACTAATCTGCGGCCGGTGAACAAGGCAAGCGTCCGCTCGTTGACAACCAGATGTTCTAGCATCCTATTATCTAGTCATGGATTAATCCGTGGTGGTCACGGTGACCCCGCTCGAACGGCTCTAGCCGAAGGAGGAGACCGGGTGAGCATCGCGATCGACCTGTCCGGCGATGTGGCCGTCGTCACCGGCGGCGGCAGCGGCATCGGCGAGGCCATCGCCAAGACCCTGGCTCGCGCGGGCGCCGCGGTCGCCGTCGCGGACCTGTCGCCGGAGTCGGCACAGCGGGTGGCCAAGCAGATCGAGGCCGACGGCGGCCGGGCTCTGGCGGTGCCGCTCGACATCGCCGACCGGGCTTCGGTGCAGGCGGGCCTGGCCGCGGTCCGCGACGGGCTCGGGCCGGTGAAGCACCTGGTGAACAATGCCGCTACCTGGGTGGTGAAGTCGTTCGCGGATCACACCGCGGAGGAGATCGACCGGGTGGTAGGCATCACGCTGACCGGCGCGATGACGGTCACTCAGGCCGCCCTGCCGGACATCACCGAGCAGCGCGGCACGGTGGTGGTGATCAGCTCGGACAGCGCGCGCATCGGCGAGCGGTACATGAGCGTGTACGCCGCGGCCAAGGCGGGGCTGCTCGGCTTCACCAAGAGCGTGGCCCGGGAGGTCGGCCGCCAGGGCGTCCGGGTCAACGCGATCGCGCCGGGCACCACGAACACCCCGGGCGGCTCCGGCTTCATCGAGCAGGCCGGCGGCCCGGAGAAACTGGCCCGGGCGTACCCGCTGGGCCGCATCGGCGACCCGCAGGACATCGCCAACGCGGCGCTGTTCCTGGTGTCCCCGCTCTCGTCGTGGATGACCGGGCAGGTCCTGTCGGTCAGCGGCGGCTTCACGATGCTGTGAGCGGGACAGGAGGCAGGAGCGTGACCGAGCTTCGCTTCGACGGGGACGTCGCCTTGGTCACCGGTGCGGGCCGTGGGATCGGCCGCGGTCACGCGCTCGAACTCGCCCGCCGCGGCGCCCGGGTCGTCGTCAATGACGCCGACGGCGCGGTGGCCAAGGCGCGCCTCGGGCCTGTTCGGGAACTTCGGCCAGGCGAACTACGGGGCAGCCAAGGCGGGCCTGGCCGGGCTGACCCGGGTGCTGGCCGTCGAGGGCCGCAAGCTCGGCGTCAACGTCAACGCCGTCGCCCCGGCCGCCGCCACTAGGATGAACGCCGACATGCTGGGCGAGCGGGCCGCGCTGCTGCCGCCCGACGCGATCGCCCCGGTCGTCGCGTTCCTCGCGCACCGCGACTGCACGCTGTCGGGGCAGATCCTGTCCGCCGGCGGCGGCCACGTGTCCGCGGTCCTGGTGTCGGTGACCGGCGGCATCACCGACCCGCACCTGAGCGCGGAGACGGTGCGGGACCGGCTGGACGAGATCTTCGACCCCGCGGCCTCGATTGTCCCGCGGCACATCGGCGACGACCTGAAGCAGCTGTTCGCCGCCATCGAAGCCGGGCCGGAATGATCGACTTCCCGTTCACCGAGGCTTTCCGCTCCACGTCCCGGCGCGGCAAGGTCGCAGTCCAATGACCAAGGTCGGCATCTCGGTGCACGACAGCCTGATGGTGGCCGGCTCCGCCCGGCGGCGCGGCCTGCTCAGCCTGGTCGAGCAGGCTGGCCTGGACTACGTATGCGTCGGCGACCACGTCAGCTTTCACGACGGCACCGGCTTCGACGGGCTCACTGCCGCCACCGCCGCGCTATCCGGTAGTGACCGGCTCCCGGTGCCGGTCGGGGTGTACCTACTCGCGCTGCGCCATCCGCTGCTCACGGCCCGCCAGCTCGCCTCGGTCAGCGAGCTGGCCCCCGGCCGGCTGACCCTCGGGGTCGGGGTTGCGGGCGAGGACCGGAATGAGGTCAGCAACAGCGGGGTCGACCCGGCCACCCGCGGCCGCCGCATGGACGAGTGCCTCCAGGTGCTGCGCTTGCTGGCCAGCGGCGAGGCGGTCGACTACCAGGGTGAGTTCTTCCGGCTCGAGGCGGCCCGGGTCAAGCCCGCGCCAGACCCTCCGGTTCCCATCTTGATCGGCGGGAAGGGCGACGCGGCCGTGCGCCGCGCCACCCGGTACGGCGACGGCTGGCTGGCGATCTTCTGCTCGGTCCGCCGCTTCGCCCAGACCAGGGAGCAGATCGCCGAGGCCGCGGCCGCCGTCGGCCGTCGCCGCCGTCCGCGCCCTGCTGGCCTAGCTCTCATGCGCCAAGCGTTCCAGCGCTGAATAATTCATCACTAGATATTTTGTCACTAGAGATGTATAACGGGAGGCGAAGCTCGTGCCCATATCGTGAGGTCACCGATGACCGAGTACCCGGTTCCCCGGCCCGAGGATGTGTACGACGCCGAGACCCGGGCCGGATTCCGCGCGGCGGGCTACTGGCGCGACGATACGCTCAGCGCCTGTGTCGACCGGCTCGCCC
Source organism: uncultured Actinomycetes bacterium (assembly GCA_963800415.1). Taxonomy (GTDB): domain Bacteria; phylum Actinomycetota; class Actinomycetes; order Streptosporangiales; family Streptosporangiaceae; genus Palsa-504. The sequence goes on along the minus strand of CAWDBS010000075.1, from coordinate 39,026 downwards.
GGCAGGACCGCGTGCTGCTCACCGACGGTTACGGCGAGCTGACCGGAGCCCAGCTGCGAGGGCAGGCATACCGGCTGGCGGCGGCGCTGCGCTGGCTGGGTGTCGCGCCAGGCGACCGGGTACTGGTCCAGCTGCCGAACTGGAACGAGTTCGTCCTGGTCTACGTCGCGCTGGCCAGGATCGGCGCGGTGCTCGTGCCCACCATGCCGATCTACCGGCATGACGAGGTGCGTTACGTCCTGCAGCACTCCGGGGCGAAGGTGGCGGTGGTGGCGGGGGAGTTCCGCGGCTTCGACTACCCGGACATGATCGGGGAGATACGCGCGGAGGCGCCCGGACTCGAGCACGTGATCAGCGTCCGGTGCGGCGAGCGGCCCGGTGTGCTCAGGCTCGAGGACCTCATCGCCGGCGCCGGGGAGCCAGACGACAGCCTGCTCGGCGAGCCGCCGTCGGCCGACGCGCCGCACTGCATCATCTACACCTCGGGCACCGAATCGCGGCCGAAGGGCTGTCTGCACACCCTGAACACGATCACCTTCACCGTGCACGCTCTCGGCGGCGAAGTGATGGAGATGGGTCCCGGCGACGTGATGTTCATGCCGTCGCCTGTCACTCACGCCACCGGCCTGGCCATGGGGGTCATCGCACCGCTGATGCTGGGCGCGGGCATCCACCTGATGGACGTCTGGGACGCCGGGGTGGCACTGCAGCGGATCGCCGAGCAGCAGTGCACGATGAGCATGACGGCGACTCCCTTCGTCCAGATGACCCTGGACCGGCTGCTCGCCGATCCCGCTTCGGCCGCGCAGCTGGCCACGATGCGGTGCTGGGCCTGCGCCGGAGCGCCCATTCCGGAGGTCATGCTGCACGGCTGGTCGCAGCAGGTGCCCGGCTGCGTGCTGCTGCCGGTCTACGGCCGGTCGGAGGGGCTGCTGGTGACTGCGTGCACGGCCGGTGATTCGGCGGAGCACGTGCTGTCCTCCGATGGCCGGGCGTTCCCCGGGGTCGTGCTCGAGATCTGCGACGAGGACGGCAAGCCGGTGCTGCCCGGTACCGAAGGCGAGATCCGCCACGGCGGCCCCGGCCTCATGCTCGGCTACTGGCGGGACCCCGGACTCACGGCGGCGTCGGTCGACGACCGCGGCGTGTCGTGGTCCGGCGACCTGGGCCGTGTCGACGAGGACGGCTACCTGCGGGTGACCGGGCGGATCAAGGACATGATCATCCGCGGTGGCCTCAACATCTCCGCGGCCGAGGTGGAGAACCACCTGCTCGCCCACCCGCAGATCGCCGCGGCCGCCGTGGTCGCGGTGCCGGACCGGAGGCTGGGGGAGAAGGCCTGCGCGTTCGTGGTCACCCGCGGCCAGCCGCCCACGCTCGCGGAGCTCACCGACTTCCTGCTCCGCGAGCGTCGCATCGCGCCGCAGAAGCTCCCGGAGATGCTCCGGATCGTGGACGCGCTGCCGACCACGATGACCGGCAAGGTGCAGAAGTTCCTGCTGCGCGACCAGGCCCGCGCCCTGGCCGATCGGCAGGCGTAGCTCCTAACGGGCGAGGTCCGACAGCTTCTCGAGGCGGCCGAGGATGTTGGCATGGACGGCATCCGCCGGCTGGGCCCCGTCGACCGTGAACATCCATTCCCGCCCGGCGTAGTACTCGAGCAACGGCACAGTCTTGTCCAGGTACACCTGCAGGCGGTTCTCGATGACGGCTTCGGTATCGTCCGAGCCTCGGCGCCGGGAAAGCAGCCGGCGCACCAGCTCCTCGCGTGCGACGTCGAGGTGGATCGCGGCTTGCACCTCGGCGCCGAGTGCGCGAGCCGTGGGGAAGGAAGCCTCGGCCTGCTCGACCGTGCGCGGAAATCCGTCGAGGACATAGCCGCCGGCCTCGGCCGCCGCGGCCACGGGTTTGCGCAGCATATCCATCACGAGGCCATCAGGAACCAGATCGCCGCGGTCAACGTAGGACTCGATCTTGTGCCCGAGCGACGTCTGATCCTTGACATGCTGCCGTAGCAGGTCGCCGCTGGAGATATGGGCAATACCGAACCGCTCGGCCAGCAGCTCAGCCTGTGTTCCCTTGCCGGCGCCGGGAGCGCCAATCAGCAGCAGGCGCATCTGACCACCGGTGCATCGGCCCGGCCAGCGCGCCGAACCGCGCGGGTACGCAGTTTGGGCTCCCGTTCAATGCCTGGCTCGCGTGTGCTCATGGCGAGATCGTCCTATAGATCTCCCTGTTCAGCAACAATCCACCTGGATGTCGATCCGGCCCAGATCACGAACCGTCTGCTCGACCGCCCGCGTGACGGCGAGGGATCGGCGCTGTCAACCTGGATGACGAGCACCCGCCCGCCGTCCGCGTCGATCTGCTCAGCCACCGCCTTCGCCTTGTCGGCCGCCCGGCCGGCTGGTACGTCAGGACCACGACGCCGGTGCCGATGGTCCTCGCCCCGGCGAATCGCAGGGCATGCTTCTGCCCGTCGCGGAACGGCATCTGGCCGCTGCCGACCATGACGGGAGCGCAGCGATCTGATGGCCCGCATGCCTGATCAGCGCGCTCCCGCCTGGGTCCACCGCATGGTCACGGACAGCCGGGCCGCCGCCGACATCGCCGCCGAGGTCATCTCGCTAGCGGGGCTGGACCGCTAGCTGAAGTCGGGCACCGTTAGCCGAAGCCGGAGTACCCCCCGCTCGCGGCGGCGGGATATGAGGTTAGCTACTCCTCGGTCTGGTCGTCTATCTCCGCGTCGGGAGCGTTGTTCTTCACCGACTCGATCCCGTTCAGCGCGGACTGCTTGCGCTCGTACGTTTCGCTGGTCGCGATGACCTGCCCGTTGCCAGCTACCAGGTTGAAGTGGTACTTGCCGCTGGACCCCTTCTTGAGCACGAACTTGCCCGCCATGATGCCTCCTCGATGAGAGCGCCTGACCTGCTTGGACGATACTCATCTTGCCGTGAGACGGCTGGTTTAACCATGCTTCTCACGATCATCAGCCGTCTTGCCGCGCTCTCCCGGTCGAAGTGGTCGCCGTTCTGCCGCGCCATGCGGCCGGGAACGTGGGCAGCCGCGAGGACTTCGAGCGGGAGACGGCCGGCTGCCGCTGCCGGTCGCCGCGGCCGGTCAGCCGGCGGCGTTGATCTCGGCGAACCGCTGTCGCACCGCCGGTGTCCACTGGGCGCGGAGGGCCTCGATCCGCCGGGCCACCCGGCGCCCGATCCAGTCGGGCAAGAGCGCCTCGGGCAGCTGCGGATCGGTCCGGGGCAGTTCCTGCCACTCGTTGATCATCCGCACGTGGGCGAACAGCACCTCATCCCCGCCGCGCGGGCGGAGTTCGGCGACCGCGTCCCACACCTGCTGGTAGTGCTGGTGGAGAGCGCTCAGGTCCCAGCCCTGGGCGACGATCTCGGCCTGGGACATCCCGATCTCGTCAATGGTGCCGACGAACGAGATCGTGTGTTCCCGCAGGCCGAGCGCGTCGATCAGCCTGCTGACCTCGGCTGCCCGTTCGACGTGCGGGCCCAGCCAGAGCCCGGGGACGGGGTTGCCGAGCCCGGCCCAGGTCAGACCGGAGTAGAGCGGTCGCCGGGCGCTGCGGTGCGACTGCGGGATCGTCACCAGGATGGCCAGCCAGCGGCCGTCCCAGCTGCTGAAGGGATCGCTCAGCGAGTAAACGCGCGGGGCCCCGGACTCGATGATGCTGATCATCCGCGGTCCGAGCGACCAGCGGACCTCGCGTCCTCTTCGTTCCGGGATCATCCACTGGGAGCCCGCCGCCCGGGCGATGGCCTGCCGCGCGGCCTGTTCCTCCACGCCGAGCCCCCCGAGTACGTACACCAGCGTGGATGTCCATGCGGGCCGCCCCGTCGGCCAGACCAGTTCACCGAGGACGGTCATGAGCAGTGACCTGGCGCTCCCCGGAGCCAGCGACCCGCCTTCCGGCTTCAGGAGGGCAGTGCCGGTCGGCGCATCGCGCTGCGTCGCCATGGTGTTCCCTCGCCAGTTACATTCGACGGATGGAGATAGCCGGTCACTGTGAGTGTAGACGGCCAGTCAGGCCACCGATATCCCGCCGTTGACGCTGATCGCCTGGCCGGTGAGACGCGCGGCGCCGGGCCCGCCGAGGAACACGACCAGCGAGGCGAGATCGTCCGGTTCGGCCACGCCCGGATGAGCCAGCGACGCGGCCTTCTCGAAGAGCTTCTTCCTGAAGCCGTCCCGCAGTACGTTCCCGGCCGTCGGGGTACCGGCGATGAGAGACGGCGTGATGACGTTCACCCTGATCCCGTTGCGCTTGGCCTCGATGGCAGTCACCCGCGAGAACATCACGATCGCGGCCATGGCGGCGCCCAGCACGCTCTCCCCGGGCGTGGCCACCTTGGCGGCGTCCGAAGCGATGTTGACGATGCTTCCCCCGCCTTGTCCCTGCATGATCGGCAGCACGGCGCGGGTCAGGTGCATCGGCGGCAGCGCCTGGCCGAGCAGGATGCCGGCGATATCGGCCATCGGGGTCAGGTGCAAGAGCTCGGGCCCGTACGCCGCCGTCACCGAGCTGACCAGGACGTCAATCGTGCCGAGCGTACGTCGGGCCGCGGCGATGCCCGCCTCCGCCTGGTCGGCGTCACTGGCGTCGGCCGCGACGAACACCACCTCGGCGGCCGGGCAATGCCCGGCGACCGCCTGCCTGGCGGCTTCGCCCCGCTTCTCGTCCCGTGCGAGCAGCGCCAGCCGTCGCACGCCGGCGTCAGCGAAGCGGAATGCGCTGGCCAGGCCCACCCCTGACGTTCCCCCGGCGATGACGACGGCCGCGTCCGGGTAATCGCGGACGACAGGGGCGGGCGAGGGCATCGGCACCTCCGGTGCGGACCGGCGTGCGCCGGTTCACGGTCTACGCGTTCTGTAACTCAGACGAAGGCAGTGTCTCATCTCAGGGCCGGCGAATCTGGCCGCCGGACCTTTACAAAGACTACTCTAAACGACTAAATTCGAGTACTAGACTATCCTTCCCGTCCGGATCGGCAGGGGAGCGGCCATGGTCGGCAGGGCGGTCCTGGAGACCTCGTACTGGCCGGCGGAGGCCGGCGAGGTCCGCGACATCACGGTGTGCGAGACGCTTCACCACGCGGCGGCCACCGTGCCGGACCGGCTGGCCCTGGTGGACTGCGTCCCGCATCCGGCGGCTCGCCTGTATCCCGCGGAGATCGAGGCGGCCCTGCAGGATCACCCGGCCATCGAGACGGCCGTCGTCATCGGCGTGCCCGACGAGAAATGGGAGAACAGGTGGCCGCGGTCCTGCGCCTGCGGGCTGATGTCACCCGGCCCGCAGTCGCCGAACTAGCCGAGTTCCTCCGGGACCAGATCGCTCCGCACAAGATTCCGGTGTTCTGGTCATTCACCGACGGACTGCCGATGACGCCCACCGGCAAGACCCAGAAGTTCGTCCTGCGGCAGCAGGCCGCCGACGGCTCGCTGACCTTCCACGAGATGGGTCCCGCAAAGATGACATGCACCGGCTGCGGCCGTTAGCGGCTGAGCGGGGGGCAAGGCGCCCGCCCGTCCGGTGGGGACCTCCTCAGCTCAGGCGCGTGAAGATGGATGCGGGGAGCATCCACGTCGTGCCGGGCGCCGCGCTGCGGGCGCCCGCGGAGCTTGAGGAGGTCCCGATGTCCATCGTAGGCGGGCTGGATATCCACCGGAAGCAGATCACCTTCGACTATGTCGATACCGAGACGGGGGAGGCGCGGCGCGGGCAGGTCTGCCCGGCTGACCGCGAGCACCTGGCGAAGTGGCTGGCCCGGTTCGCCGGGCAGGACGCGCATTTCGCGATGGAGGGCTGCACGGGGTGGCGGTACGTGGCCGGGGAGATCGCCGCGGCGGGGCTGACGCCGCACCTGGCCGACCCGGCCGAGACCGCGCACCTGCGCGGCCCGAAGCGGCGGGCCAAGACCGACCGGGCCGATGCCCGGCACCAGCGGGTGCTGCTGGAGCAGGGCCGGCTGCCGGAGTGCTGGATCCCGCCGTCGCGGGTCCTGGAGTGCCGGGCGCTGCTGGAGACCTACCTGGACCTGCGGGAACAGCGGACGGGGTGGGTGCAGCGGATCCACGCGACACTGTTCCACCACGGCGCCCCGCACATCGCCGGGCAGCGGCTGGGGACCGCCGAGGGCGCCGCGGCGCTGCAGGCCGCGGCCGCGCAGTGCTCGCCGGCCGGGCAGCTGCAGCTGGCCATCGCCGTCCAGATGCTGGCGGTGTATGACGAGCGCCTGCACCAGGTCCGCCGCGAGCTGCTGGATCAGGCGCGGCACCTGAGGGGCGCGGCTGAGCTGACCGCCCGGCTATACGGCGTCGGGCCCATCACCGGGCTCGCGATTACCTGCTGGCTGGGCGGGGCGGGCCGGTTCTCCTCGGCCCGCAAGGCGGTGCGGTTCGCCGGGCTGGACATCACCGTGTATTCCTCCGACGGCAAGCGCGCCCCCGGGCGGCTGTCCCGGCAGGGACCGCCGGTGCTGCGCTTTTCGTCGGCACTCGCCGTGTCCGGGTGTATCGGTGTCGCGTTTCACCGGCGGTCACGGCGTGCGGGCGGAGCGGTTGCGGTGCCGCCGTTGTGTCTGCTTTCGGATGCGAGAGCGGGTCACGGGCGTGGCGCACGTCACATGGATGGGCTGGGCTCGCGGTGTCTGGCCGGGGAGCGGTGGCGGGGCGGTTCGCCGTCAGCTGCGCGGACCGGCATGCCTGCTCGTGCGGTCGGCGGGTAGGTCGAGGACAGTCCCGCTCGCCCGGGCGGTGGCGGTGTGGCCTGCGCGCAGGCGCTTGATCTGTTCGTGCTGGGCGGCGAGCCGGGACAGGGCGAGGATCTTGAACTCCCCGAGCTGGGCGAGGGCGGACTCGTGCGCGGCGAGGCGATCTTTGAGCCGGGCGTTCTCGTCTTGGAGCCGCAGGACCTGAGTGTCACGGGGGTCGGGGGCGCAGCCGCTGGCCTGCCGTTGGGCGAGCTGGTCTTCGAACTCGGCTTTCAGGTGCGGATAGCTGCGGTAGAGCGTGGCCCGGGATATCCCGGCCTGCCTGGCGAGGGTGGTGATGTCGCACTTGCGGCCGGCCGGTATCTCTCCGGCCAGCATGGCGCGGGCGGCGGCCCGGACGCGCTGCTCGGTGTCGTGGCGCCGCTCGTTGCTGATCCGCATGTTTACCGGGTCTCCTCATGGTTGTGCCCGGCGGCTGCGTCGATGGCGTCGAGAACGCGGTGGGCGCGCTCCAGTTCGGCGTTCAGGCGGGCATGTTCGGCTTTGCGGGCCCGGCCGATCTGGCCCAGGAACACGGCGTGGTCTTCGGCGGTCTTGGCCCACGCCGCCCGGTGGCGGGGGTGGTGGGTGGCTTGCGGGCAGCGCGCGGAGTCGCACATCCCGATCAGGGGCTTGCCGGCGCCGGGAGTGCCCGCGAGTTTCAGGCATAGTGCCCGGGAGGGGTCGGTGAACCAGCAGTAGTTCGCCAGGCCCAGGTGCAGCGCTCCGGCGCGCTTGCCGAGCAGGTTGAGCACCTGCTGGTCGCTGGCGAGCACGTTCGGCGCGGTGCCAGCGTGCCCGGAGAGGTCCCCGTCGACGGTGGAGAAGAACTCGGTCAGCTCGCGCGCCCCGGGCCCGGCGGGCATGACGCCGTCCTGGTAGTTGCGGAATTCGGTGAGCACGAGCTGCAGGTTTCGTTCCGCCTCGTGCTCGCCGATCTCGGCGAGGAGCTTGGCCTGGGCGCCGCCGGGCCGGCTGGCGTAGCCCTCGGTAGTCGCCGCGGACACGTGCTTGAGGTGGATCTTGGCGGCGAGCAGGCCGCCGGGACGGTAGGCCAGTTCCCGGGCCAGGGTGCGCCGCAGCATCCGCAAGGTCACGGTGTCGCCGGGGATCGGGGCCAGCCCGAGCCGGCGCCCGCCCGGCCCGTTTACCCACGCGCGGAACAACGGATAGCGGACCGGGAAGGAGAAGCGGCCGAACACGGGGGCATCGGTCCCGGCGCGGCCGGATAGCTGCTCGGCCAGCGCGACCGCCTGGTCGACCTGCTCGATGACGACCCACTCCTCCTCGGTCCCGCCGAGGGGCTGCCCTTTGATGAGCGTGCCGGCCAGCCGGTGCCGGGCGAAGGGATCCCCGGCGGCGGGCGGGCGGCGGCAGCCGGAGCGCAACTCCATCAGCTCGCTCTCCCGCATCCCGGTGAGGGTCGCGACGACCAGCAGGCACGCGGTCCCGGCGAAGCCGGTGAGGTCCCTGACGTCACGTTCATGCAGCGGAAGCGTCCAGGGGACGGGCTCGCCGCTGTCCGCTCGCGGCACCACCCCGGCGTCCCGGCCCCACGGCTTTTCCGCGCCCACCTCGCGCATGGCCCGGGTGATGAGCGGGCGGAGCGCCGGCAGGTCGCCGGGCGTGATCCTCCCCGCGCCAGCCTGCCGGGCCATGGCGGCCAGGCTTACTCCGAGCAGCGGGTCGTCCGGATCCCAGCCGCGGGCGATCCGGGCCCGCGCGAGGTGGGGCGGGGCTGCCTCCAGCGGCTGGCCGTGGCGGCGGTGCCGGCTGAGGACCTCGGCGATGTCTGCGGCGCTGGCCCGGTGCCCGCTGGCGGGAGTACGCTGCCGGCGGACCTGCTCGCCGAGCGCTGCGATGCGGGACCCGATGGTGCCTGCCAGGTAGAGGGCTGCGGCGAGCATCGGCTGCAGGACCTCCTGGCGCACCACCGGGGTCTTGTTGCCCTCGGGCGCGCGCATCCCGGCCACCCGGGCGGACGACCTGCCATCCCAGGGCCGGAAGCCGGGGGCGTAGGCGTCGGCGGTGAACAGCTCCCCGTAGAGCGCGAGCTCGATGACGACCGCGGCGGCCAGGCGAGCCACCGACTCATCGACGCTGCCGAGCACCGCCCCGCTGCGGTCCCGGCGCGCGCGACGGTGGTGCAGGTAGCGGTCGCAGTGCTGCTGGGACACCTGCGACAGCGAGCCGGCGCTGCTGGCGGTGAGCCAGTTCAGCCATCCGGTCAGCTCGGCGAGCCGGCGCTTGCAGCTGCGCAGCGCGAGCGGGATCCGGTAGGCGTGCGGCAGCACGGCCACCAGCTCGTGGCCGGGTAGCATCCGGGCCAGCAGGTATTCCTTGGCGACCAGCCGCCAGCGCGGATCGCAGATCGCGGTGAAGTCCATCCGCACGTCGCCCTCGCTGAGCTGCACCGCCAGCCCGTCAACGTCACCGAAGCACCAGAACGTCGTCGTCGAAGACAGGCCTGCGTCCGCCGGCCCGCAGCCGCCATCCCGCCTCGGCGCACAGGTCGGTGCCGGAGAACGGCGACGCGGCATCCCCGGGGGCGGCCGCGGCGATGCCGCGGGTCACGAGGTCAGCTCCTCGGCGCGCAGCGGAAGCTCACCGTCGTGGTCGCCGACCTCGGCGGCGAGGGCGGCCAGCAGCTGCGGGGGGTAGCGGTCGAGCACCTGGCCGATGCGAGCGGCATACGGCCCGAACACGGCCATGAACTGCGCTGCGGGCATTTGCTGCCACTGCCGGGCGAAGAACGCCTTGAGCCGCAGCAGGTTCGCCGCGTGCCGGGGCGTGAACACCGCCAGCGGGCAGAGCAGGCACACCCACGGCCGGGCCGGGCATGGCTTGCCGGGCGGGCCGTGCAGGCCCGACAGCGGGTCGGCGCAGGCGGCCGCGAACACGTCGCGGGTCCCGCCGGTCAGCTCGGCGATGGCGGTGTCGTCCACGCCGAGCCGGGAGATCAGCTCCGGGTAGCGGCCCGCGAGATCGCAGACGCCGGCGTCGGTCAGGACCACCGCGGGCGCGGCCCGGCGCAGCATGTCCTGCTGCGCATCCTCGATGATCTGCTCAACCATGTCCTGCTGCGCGGCGGTGGTGGCGGTCAGGTAATGGTCGCCTTCCACCGCCGGGGAGTGGTTAGGGTCAATCGCCGATCGCGTGCTGCCGTGCCAGCGGCTGCGATCCCGCAGCGCCAGGTAGCTCGTGCGGACCCGCCGCCGGTCCACCTGCACGCCGGTCCGCGGCGCCCAGCCCACCGGGGCGCGGGCGGAGACCCCGCCACGCCAGCGCGGCGAGGCGAACCGGTTGTAGTGCAGCCACAAGCGGCCGGCCAGACCCGCCGGCGCATGCTCGCGGGTCAGCGCGGAATGCTCCAGCCACTGCTCGAGCAGCCGGACCGCCTTGCGCGGCAAGGTCATCGACTCGGCCGCGGTCCGCCGTTTGACGTAGCCGAGCAGGACGGTGGCGTCCCCCGCCCAGTCGATGTCACCCACCCCGAGGTCGGCGATGCCGTCGGGCACGATCCCGGAATACATGCCCAGCAGCAGCCGGTAGGCGGCGGTCACTTCCATGGTGGGATACAGCTCTTCGCACGCTGACCGGACCCCGCCACGGGCGGTGACCCAGGACCGGTTCCGGCCCAGCCAGGCGGCTGCCTCACCGTCGCCGGCCGGGCCCAGGCGAGTCAGCAGCCACCTCAGGTTGCCGGCATCCCACCCGGCGGCCCGCGGGTCGTCCCCGCCGGCCGCCCCGGCGCGCGCGGCCCGGTAGCGGCCGAACGCCTCGTCCGCCACCTGACGGCACACCCGGTGCAGGCGCTCCCACTCCTGCTCGGTATACGGCTGCAGCGGCGCGGTGACCGGCATCGCGGCGAAGTGCCGGCCCGCGACCAGTGCCCGCACCTCCGGCCGCAGGACGCCGGTAGCGGCATCGACGGCGGCGAGCATCCGCCGGGTCGCCGACTCGTGACGCCAGCCGGCCTGCATCCAGTACTCGGCCAGCAGCACCCGGGTCAGCGCGCCCGCGCCGCCGCGCGCCTCCCGTACGCGCAGGAACCCGGCCAGGTCCCGCACCCCGGCCAGGTAATCGGTGACGGTGCCGGGCGCATCCACCGGCCCGTGCGGATGGACCAGCCCGGCCAGCCCGGTCAGCAGGTCGCGGACCAGCGGCAGCGGATCTGGGGTGACTACCACGTGGCGGCTGCGCCGGCCGTCACTGAAGGCGCAGGAGATCCCGGCCGGGTCACCGAGCAGCTCGGCCGGCATCAGGAATCACCCCGCTCATCGGCGAACTCTTCGCCGGCTTCCCGCTCCGCGCTCTCCAGCAGCCCGTGATCGGCCCCGGCCCGCTGGTAGGCATCCCGGTAGATCCGGGTCATGTCCAGCCGCCGCAGATAAACCTCCGTGGTCAGCACCGAGGAGTGACCCAGCAGGTCACGCAGCACCATCAGCGGGTCGGACTTGGCCAGATACAAAGCCAGCGCCGCATCCGGGCCTGTCCCGGTGCCGGTGCCGGTTACGAGCTGGGCGGCCTGCGCGTAGTAGCCGCCCACCAGCCTCTCCAGCGTGGCCATCGCAAACGAGTGCCGGAGCCGGTGCGGGTGCACTTGAGGGAACCGCGGCTCGAAGCGGCGCCTGATCCGGTCCGAGGCCCGGGTGAACACGCTGTCCCACGCGGTGAACGGCCCTCCGTCGCCGCGGGCCGCGAGCAGGCACGTCCCGCCGCCGGGGGCCACCAGCCGCCGCCGGTCACCGGGCCGCAACGACGCCCACCGCACCCGGACCCCGTTCACCCGGCCGCCGGCGGCATCGGGCTCGGTCACCACCAGCGGCGCCCCCCAGCGGGCCGGGGGACTCCACGCCGATCCGGCCACGCTCGCCGCCCGATCGAGGCTGGCATAGCGGTGGGCCGCCTCCAGCGCGGGGTAATCGACCCAGGTGGTGCGGAACTTGCCGCCCTTGGTCACCCCGGCCGGGACGCCGAACGGGATCGGCAGGCCGCCATCACCAGGCCCGGGCCCGGGCAGCGGCGGGAGCTCGCAGGCCAGCAGGAAGGTGAACTCCTGCCGGCGAAGGCCGGTCGCCAGCGCCAGCCGCGCGACCGCGGAGTTCCGGGCCAGCTCACGGCCCCGATACGCCGCGTCCGCCGTGCCGTCCGGCCCCAGCCCGGCCAGTGCCCGCACGAACAGGTCGGCGAATCCGGGCTCCAGGTATTTGATCGTCACGTGCCGCTTCGGGACACGCCGCCGGGCCAGGTTCACGCCAGCCCCGCCGACGCTGCCGGCGAAGCGGGCCTGCGCCTGCGCGTAGCTGAACGGCACCGCGGCCGCATGCCCCTCGGCCTCAGCCCACCGGTAGAACGACGACAACACGCTCATGTGCCGGTTCCAGGTCACCGCCGCGAACCGCGCCCCGGCCGGCCCGCCCGCCCGGTAGGCCGCATACGCCCCCAGCGCCGCCTTCAGCCGATCCCGGCCGTCGAACAGCCCGATGCCATGAGCGCCAAGAAACACCATCCAGTCGCGGAGCACCCGCGCATACACCGCCCACGTCTGCGTCGCCGGGGCACCGCTGCACGGAAGCTCACGCAGCCACCGGTTCGCCGCCACCACCGGCCGGGGTGAACCGTCGTCCTCGAAGAGCAGGTCGTCGTCGGCCAGCACCGGCATCCTGTCCGGGATCGCCGGCCGGCCCGCCACATCCCACGTCTCCCAGCCCGCGCTGGCAAAGAAGATCAGCTGCACGAAGGGCGACCCTAGTGACGCGACACCACTGAGCACAAAGCGAAAACCCCGCTCAGCAGGAGCAGAGAAAGGAGAAACGAGAACGCGGTCACACAGCAGAGGAAATGCGCTGGGCCGTGTATGAGGCCGGCAAGGCCCACGCCCGCACCGGCGCTCCCGACCACGCCTACTACGCGCGGTCAAGGAGCGCAACGACGGCAAACGCGCCGCCATCTCCCAGGCCCGCAAGATCATCCGGCAGGCCTGCCACATCCTGACCGAGCTCGGCGACGACGCCCTCACCGCCTGCTGAACCCGGCGGCCCGGCATCGCCGTGACCACGGGGCACAGCCGGAGAGGGCGGCGCCGCGCTCATCCGATGGGGAACACCGCGGCCAGCTCCCGCCAAGGGCTGTCCAGCCGCCCGGCCCGCACCGGGCCGCGCGGACGGCCTGTAAAGAATGAGCGGCCGCACCCCCGCAATGGGGGCACCCGATACATCATCATGTCGCCGGGCACGGCGCGTGCCGTGCCCGCGGGCCTAGGTAAGTCTGGCTGCCCCCCTTCCAGCGGTCCCCCGGTCATGGCCAGCCCACGGCCGTCACCCCGCCCCGGCCCCAAGGAAGCAGACGCCCCAGGATCCTGACGCCCAGCACCCCCTCCTGAACCGGCTCCCCATCCCCGGCCGCCCATTATCGGCTCACGTCCGGCCGGGTCAAGGACGCCTCCGGCGCCGCTGCGCGGGCGCTGCGCGCCCCCTGACCCGGCCCGGCCGCTCGCACGAACCGGCAGCGATCGGGAACAGGGAGCAGACTGAGTCACGCCCCGGACCAGGCCGCCACTACCGCCAGACCAGGGAAATGACCACTTGCGGTACCGGACCGGTGCAGGTAAGTCCCTCAGCCAGCCCTGACCCATCGTGTCGTCCCAAGCGGACGGTTGTGCGTTACGGATGGCGCGCACGAGCATCGTCTGCGGCGCCTCCCGGGTCATCGTGGGTAGCTACGCCCGGGCGGGGCCGCGGTCGATTGTGGGCCCCAGGGACAGGCTCAGGCGCACCGCTGGTAACGGATGCACCTGTCACGTAGGCGCGGACCGGGTGCTTTAGCGCCCCATGGAGTTTTGCACACCCGAGTCAGCCGGCACGATGTGGCGTTGAGCCGGTAATAGCCGGCACGATGTGACATCGAGCCGGCGGCGCGCCGGGGCGGGGCGAGATCTTACCAGGGCGGCGCGCCCTGGGATGTCCGCACCGCGATGCCAGGCCCGAGCTCGACCACTGAGCCTCCCGCGAAGGCCCCGGTCGCGGGGCTTCCTGCGGAGGCCCCGGCCACGAAGGCAACCATGCCGTCACGGCCGCGCAGGAGGCGGGCACCTGGACCTCCAGGTCAAGCGCCTCGGCCAGGAACCGGACCGCGGCGCGGTTGCGCGCCACCCCGCCGGTCAGCACGACCGGGGTCCGCTTGCCTACCTGGGCCACCAGCGCGAGGGTGCGGGCCGCGACGGCCCGGTGCACCGACGAGGCGATGTCCGCCGCGGGGAGGCCCTGGGCCAGCAGCGAGATGATCTCGGTCTCCGCGAACGTCGCGCACATGCTCGACACTTCAAGATCCCGGCTACCGCCAAGGGCCAGCGCAGCCAGCGAGTCCAGCTCGCACTCCAGCGCCCGCGCCAGCACCTCGTAGAACCGGCCGGTCCCGCTGGCGCACCGGTCGTTCATCGCGAAGTCCTCGACCAGGCCGCTCTCATCGACCGTGATGGCCTTGCTGTCCTGCCCGCCGATGTCGATGACCAGCCGGACGCCGGGGCACATCGCGGCGGTGCCGCGGGCGTGGCAGGTGATCTCGGTGAAGGTCCGCGCCGCGCCGGGGACAAGGCGCCGGCCGCATCCCGTGGCCACGGTATCGGCCAGGTCGCCGGCCTCGATGCCCGCCGAGGCCAGGGCAGCGTCGACCGCCCGCTCCATGCCCCGCTGGCTGACCGCCCCCATCTGCACCGTGCTGGCGGCCAGGATCGCGCCGCGCTCGTCGGTCACCACCGCCTTCGCGGTGGTCGAGCCGAGGTCAACCCCGAGGTACCTCATGACACTGAGCTTCCTTCATCCTCGTCTTCGCAGCTTGGTGGCTGTTTGACAGGTTGCCCGGATTTCTTTCCCGCTGGCTGGCGGGGGTGCCGGAGCGAGCGTGGCGATGCGGGTCCCGGCAGCGGCTGCCGGTAACGATCAGGGCAGATGATGGTCACGTTACGGTTGTGGCAGGTAATGTCCCCGCAGGCGCAAGGCGGCTCCTGCTAAACGGGTTGGTGTTCGAAGTCAAGCCGTCAACAGGAGCCGTCATGACTGTATACCAGGGGACGTCGTTCACGCCGGAGCTGACCGCGACGGGGTATGCCCTGTTCCGGGCCGGGGTGAAGGTCAGCGCCGGGACCTGCGAGGACCTCGCCGCCTCGCTGCAGCGCCGGCATGAGCGGAACCGGACGCGGTGGCGGCTGCTGTCTCCGCTGGCGCAGGCGGTGCTGGTGATCGCGTTCGTGCGCACGAACCTGACGTACGCGGAGCTGGCCGCGGGGTTCGGGATCTCGGAATCGACATGCTGGCGGGACGTGGCCGAGGGAATCAGCGTGCTGGCGGACCAGGGCCGGCGGATCAGCCTGCGCGATGTCGCCCGGCTGGCGGCGAAGATGGGCTGGGACTACCTGATCGTGGACGGAGTGCACGTGCCCGCGGTGACGTTTGGCCGGAAAACCGGGGGCCAGCGGGCCTTCTACTCCGGCAAGCACAAGCGGCACGGGCTCAACGTGCAGACCGTGTGCTCCCCGGCCGGGGAACTGCTGTGGGCCGCGGCCCCGCAGCCCGGCGCGACCGTGGACGTCACCGCCGCGCGGAAGGCCGGGATCGCGGCGATGCTCACCTCGCTGATCGGCGTGCTGGCTGACCTGGGCTACCTCGGCTGGGACGAGGCAGTGATCACCGGCCGCCGCAAGCCGCGGGGAAAGGACCTGACCCCGGCGCAGCGGGCCGCGAACCGGCTGCAGGCCCAGCTCCGCTGCGTCGGCGAGCGCGGCAACGCCCGGCTGAAGTACTGGAAAGTCCTGGCCACCGAGCTGCGCTGCCGCCCCGGACAGTGCACCGTGATGGTCAAGGCGGTGCTGGCCTTGCACTACATGGAACACGACCCGTTCGCCGCCTTGCGCGCCGCATGACCCGGCACGATCGTTACCGGTCCGCAATAACGGCACCCGCGCCACCGCCGTATTCGAGAAGCGCTCGAATATCCCCCGGAACCAGGAGAGAGAACCCAGGCCAGATCAGTCAAACCAGCCCCCACCTTGCAGGAACTCAGGATGAAGGAAGCTCACTGAGTACCTCATGACACCGGGGAACCGGCCAGTGAAGCGCGAGCGCGCCGGACGTCGATGGTCTCCAGCATCGCGGCCAGCCTGCTCTCCAGGATCTCCTCCTTGTAGAAGGACGCGTCGGCCACGTCGCCCTCGAAGAAGATCGACGGGATGCCGAGCTTGTCCTGGGCCGACCTGGCCAGCAGCCGCTGCGGTCCGGTAAACGCGCGGCAGGTCCGGGTGGAGTGGAAGACGATGCCGTCGACGTCGTATTCCCGGCAGTCGCGCAAGGTGAGGTAGTCCAGCGTCTTGGTGCCGTGGTTGGTCGGGCAGAGCAGGTAGTGCTGAGCCATCCCGAGCAGCGGGTCGGCGGTGTCGATGAGCTGCGGCTCCTGCCAGAAGGCGTTGTGGATGTAGCGCCCGCACAGCACGGCCGCGCCGTGCTCGGCGAACTTGCGGGACAGGAACCCGAGCTTGTTCCAGTTCATGATCCCGTCGAAGTACAGCCGGTACTTCTCGTCCCGGACCCCGGAGACGCCGGCCGCCAGCCGGGCCTGGATCTCGTCCCGGACGGCGGCGAAGTAGTCGACCAGCGCCTGGTCGCCGGGCAGGAAGTTGATCGGCGCCACGCAGGCGATCCAGTCCCAGAACGTGGCCGGCGCGGGCCGGGCCTGGCACAGGGCAAGGCCCTCGCGGCGCAGCTCTGCGGCACGCTTGATGTACGTCATGGCCGAGCTCAGCGCGTCGTAGTCGAACGGCCGGCCGGTCTGGGCCTCGAGGAACGAGATGAGCTCCCGCAGCTGGCCGGCCACGTAGCGGGAGGCCGCCTCCCACTCCTCGCCCCGCAGGTACCCCGCGTCCGGCTTGTTGCCCCACAGGAACGGGTGCGAGATGTTGAAGATGGGCAGCTCCTTGCCGAACACCCGGTAGGAGATCCCGTCCCACTGCTGCCCGGTGCTGCAGCCGGCGTAGTTGTTGACGAAGAAGTCAGGCGACGGCAGCCGGGCGGCCAGCTCCTTCGAATCGTTCATCCCGACCACGCCGTTCCGGTCACCCTCGGTACCACCCTGCAGCGTCAGCACCGAACAGCCGAGGTGCGTCCGGGCGTAGGAGCACAGCTCGGCGTTGTAGCCGTACTCGGCGCCGGCTAGCTGGGCCGGGCCCTCGAGCCGCTGCGCCGCCAGGCGGGCGGAGAACGCCTCGCCGTGGCACCAGACCAGGCCGGCCGCCTGGAAGATCGGGTTCAGCGCCCCGCCGTTGTACCAGACGATCTGCTTGCCCCGGTCCCGCGCGGTGAACAGGTCGTCCCAGTAATCGGCGACCAGCTGGCCGCCGAACCGGGTGGCGGTCAGCCGGTTGGACCGGTCCGGCACGGCCGTGTCTTCCATGGCTGGGCTCCTTCCCAGGCGGGTACCGGCCGCCTGCGCCGGGCGCGCTCGACCAGCGCCTCGACACGGGTCCGGAACGACTCGGCCGGCACGCCCTCGTGCCCGGTCTCGAGCAGCAGCTGGGGGATGCCCGCGGCGTCCAGGCCCTTGCGCAGCTCGGGGTAGTACAGCATGTGCGGTTCGCAGAACTTCGGCAGCAGGTGGATGACCGCCTCGGCCCCGCTCCGGCGCACCGCCTCGATCAGGTAGGCGTCCCAGTCGACGTCTTGCTGCACGCGGGTGGGACACGGGATGCTGACATTGCGCCGCGCGTACCAGCGGGCGATGGCCTCGATCGGGTCGCCGTCCTCGTCGACGTCGGTGGACACGCAGCGCCGGCCGTGGAACAGGTCGTCGTCCACCACGATGGCCCCGCTGTCCTCGATCAGGTCGAGTACCTCGCGCCGGGGCGCGTGGCACAGGTGAGCCGACAAGTGGACCCGGACCCGGTCGTCTCGCGGGGCGTCCCGCGCCGCCGTGACCGCCTCCTCGAGCACCAGGTAGTGCGCGGCCGGGTCCATGATCATGGCCGAGGTCACGATGTCCTGCAGCTGGCCTGGGGTGAAGGCCGCGTTGCCCGAACTGCGCTCGTCGAACACGGCGCGGATCAGCTGCCGGTCCCGGTTATGCGTGGCGATGCTGGACCGCAGCGCCTCGTCGGTGACCGGACGGCCGGTGAACGACCCGAACTCGGTCCGGAACTCGCCCATCATCTCCGTGATCTTGCCGGGCGCCCAGGTGTCGCTCATCGAGCTGATGAGCATGCCGAAGTACACAGGGGTGTCCGGCAGCACCATGCGCAGCACGTCGGCCGCGCCGATCAGCTGGATGCAATGATCCGCCATGAACACCGCGTCGTAGCCGTCGAAGCGGCCGGTCGCGGCCTGGTCGGCGAGGTTCCGGGTGTAACCGCAGTAGAACTCGGCCAGCAGCGAGCGGCCCTGGGTCACCGGCTCCTGGTCGTCCTGGACGACCACCGGCAAGGTGCCGGCCGGGTAGGCGATCTCGCGCGGGAAGTTCATCGGCAGCACGCCCACGACCTGCTGACCGGGATGCTCGGACCGCCAGTGCGCGATGTACTCCCGCGGCTGGCGCGCCGCCGCGGCGAGCCGCGCGAGCGGAGCCTCCGGCATCGGCGTTCCTCCGAATACTCTACTGATCTGGAAAACTAGTTACCAAGAGTGTAAAACATAGAGCAGACGCCGTGAAGGACCAGCCGGGAGTCAAGGTGCCGCCGATCGTGAACCGCTACACCCGCCTGGTCGGCATCGACCACCCGATCGTGCCGCCGTCGCCCAGGCCGCCCCCTGACACCGGTCGGCCGCGGCCGCGCGGGCGAGGTGTGTGGGCCCCTATCGGGCCAGGGGCCCACCGACCCCGGCCAGCTTTCCGGAGCCTGACCGGAAACAATCACCCACCAGAGAGCAGCAGCCAGCCACCCTCGGCAGCTTGGCTGCGAGGGCTGCGGGTGACCTGCCTAAATTACGACGGGTAGCGTGACACCTCAGTAAGTGACGGGTGAGGGTGGTGTTACGGGGAGCCGGCGTCACGCCGCCCGTTCCGCTGGCCCGGCGGGAGGGGCGGTGGCGGGGTCGTCGATGAGGATGACCTTCTTGCCGGGGTTGTCTTTCTCGATCTGGCGGATGCTGGACCTGGTCCGCTGTCTGGCGTTGCGGGGCTGGTGGTAGTCCGGGCCGAGCTCGATGTAGCGGGCGCCGGGGTCGCAGATGAGGATCCAGGCGATCTCGCAGATGACGCGGCCGACCGCGACGATGGCTTTCTGCTTGCCGCGCTTGCGGGCGATCCGCCGGTACATCGCCCCCAGCCGGGTGCCGGTCTTGGCTGCGCTCATCACGGCCTGGCCGAGCGCGCCGCGCAGGTACCGGTTGCCTTTGCCGGCCCGGCCGTTCCAGGAACTTTCCCCGGACTGCATCATGCGGGAGGTCAGCCTGGCCCAGGCGGCGGCGTGCCCGGGGGTGGCGAACTGGGACGGGTCGGTGCCCAGCTCGGCGATCAGCACCCGGGCATTGACCGCGCCGATCCCGGTGATCTCGTCCAGCCGGTCCGCCAGCCCCAGCACCAGGACGCCCAGGTCCGTGCAGTCCGGGGCATGGCCGCCGCCGGCCAGCCCGCACGCGGTGCAGGCCGGGGCGGTGCGCGGCACCTGCGGCAGGAGCTGCTCGATCTTGGCGTCAAGGCCGGTGATCTCGGCGTTGATCGCATCGATCAGCCGCAGGTGAACCGCGATCTCCTCGGCGTGGATGTCACGGAACTGGCCGGTCAGCGTCTCCTCCAGCATCGCCTTGCTGGCCTTCAGCCGGTAGTCGCCCAGGGCGGCCAGCGCCGCGGGGGACCGCTCCCCGGCGACCAGGGCGCCCAGGAACAGGCGGCCCGACACGCCGAACAGGTCCGAGATCACGCTGGAGACCTTCAGCAGCGCGTCCTCCAGGATCTTCTCCACCCGGGCCTGGTGCCGGGCCTGGTCCTGCGCCAGCCGCGACCGGGTGCGGGTCAGCATCCGCAGGTCCCGCACCGCCCGCGGCGGGACGAACGAGCGGCGCAGCATCCCCCGCTCGTTCAGCTTGCACAGCCACACGCAGTCCGCCCGGTCGCTCTTGGCCCGCCCCGGCAGGTGCTTGACATCACGGGCGCTGGCCAGCCACACCTCCAGCCCGGCCGCCTCCGCCAGGTAATACCATATCCGCCAGTAATCGGACGTAGATTCGAGCACCAGCCGCTGGATGCCCTCGCACACCAGATGGTCCATCAGCGCGGTCACCTCGCTGAAAGTGGCGTTCACCCGCCAGACCTTCTGCCGCCGCCGACCCGCCCGCGACCCCGGGACCCGGGTGCACACCATCCCGGACCCCTTCGCCACGTCGATCCCCGCGGCGAACTCCACCACCTGGGTGACCTCATCGGACACCTCCGCGGCCTCGCCGCCGTGCGCCTGCACGCCGTCTCCCGCGCTATCCGCCTTCGCCTTCGCGTTCTTCCTCGCGGCCACCGCCGCCTCGCTTTCCTCCGGAAACCAGCAGGACGAGGCTGCCCGGGGGGCGAAACGGGAGAAACCGAATCTGATCGGCGTGCTCGAAGCGACAGTACCCCAGCCCGCGAGATCGCCCCCAGCGCACAAACTTTCTTTCGGGCTCCAAGGCACCAAGCAAGGTACGGCGTCACGGGCAGCACCCCGCCATCATCCGCCCCGGCCCCCCGGCCCCCCGGGAAAATCACACCAGAAACCGGCGAACCAGATGGACAGCGCCGCCCCTGCCGGCCACCCTGGAACCGGTCACGGCGCCGGCCCAGGCGCACGGGCAGCACACCTGTCGCCAGCAACGCCGGCCCGTGACCACCCGCAGCCGCCCCGCCGGCCAAGTTTCGCGGGAACCCCACGCCGCCAACCCCCAGGAACTTTCTTGCACATGATCATGGCGGGCGGGCGTTACCCCCGACCGTCTTCGGCCAGGGTTCGCCGCATTCCGCGCTGCACCGCGTCGATGAGGTAGGGCCGCAGCCGCGCCGCCGGGACGATGGCCTGCACCGAACCCACCTCGCGGGCCCGCTCGATGCTGTGCACGCTGTCGAACTCGTCGGCGAGCTGCCCCAGCTTCTCGGCGTGCACGGCCGGCCAGGCCGACGCCAGCTTGGCCCGCAGCGCGGCCGCCTCGTCGTTGGCGCCGCCGGCGGTGGCCTCGGCAATCGCGGCCTGCAGGTCGGCCACCCGGGGATCGGCGGCGGTGCGCTTGGAGACCTCGGCGGCGAACACCACCGCGGCGGCGGGCGCGCCGCCGATCACTGAAGCGTAGGAACCCTCGACCGCGGCGACCTCCATGTTGTCGTTGAGCGTGCCGGAGAACACCACGAACGCCCCGCCGTGGTAGCGGGAGACCACGCAGAACACGATCGGGCCGTCGAAGTTGACCACCGCGCGGCCGATCTCCGCGCCGTACTCCAGCTGGAGCTGGCGCAGCGACTCCGGTGAACCGTCGAACCCTGACAGGTTGGCCAGGATCACCAGCGGGCGGTTCCCGCTGGCGGCGTTGATCGCCCGCGCGGTCTTCTTCGACGAGCGGGGGAACAGCGTGCCCGCCGTCCACTGCGACGGGCCGTCCACCGGCCAGAACCCGTGCCGGGTCAGCGGCCGGGACTCAAAGCCGATCACCTCGACCGGCTGGCCGCCCAGGTGCGCGTCCAGCACCACGGCCGACTCGGCGTCGGCCATGTCGGCCCAGCGCTCCAGCGGCTCGTGGTCGGAGTCGACCACGCCGCGCAGCAGCGCGCGGATGTCGAAGGGCTTCTTGCGCTCGGGGTTGCTCGCCGGGTCGAAGATCTCGCCGAGCGTGCTGAACTCGCTGCCCGGCGCGGCGTGCAGCGAGGAGGAGATATCCCGGTCGGCGGCGTCGCTGGTGGGAGCCGGGCGCGGAAAACGCTCGCCCGCGGCGGTGTAGGTGTGCTGATAGTGCGCCAGCAGCACGTCGACCGCGCTGGACACATCAGGCGCCCAGTACTGGGCCTCGCCGTTCGGGCCCATGATCCGGTCGTAGCCGCCGATGCCGAAGTTGTCCTCGGCCGAGACGCCGCCCGAATAATCGAGCGACTGCTTGCCGGTCAGCACCATGGCGGAATCCGGGGTCATGATCAGCACGCCCCTGGTATGCATCAGCATCGTGGCCTCGGCGTTCCAGTACGGCTGGGCGCCGACGTTGATGCCGGTCACCACGACGTTGATCTCGCCGCCGTCCTGGGTGAACTCGATGATCCCGCGCAGCGCCCGGGAGATCCAGTCCATCGTCTCGGTGCCGGAATCCATCGAGATCTTCGCCCCGGCCGAGATGGCGAACCACTCCACCGGGGCGTGCATCTGCCGCGCCAGCTCGACGGCGGCGAGTATACGGCGGCACTCCGGCTCGGCCAGCGCGCCCAGCGCCTGGGTCGGGTCGCCCAGCAGGACGACCCGGCGCATCCCCTCCGGATAGCGCCTGGTCGGCGTGCTGACCACG
This sequence comes from uncultured Actinomycetes bacterium, assembly GCA_963800415.1. Lineage (GTDB taxonomy): Bacteria > Actinomycetota > Actinomycetes > Streptosporangiales > Streptosporangiaceae > Palsa-504. The sequence continues at coordinate 16,765 of CAWDBS010000075.1, read as the reverse complement.
CCGAGCACCAGGTTCGCGGTGTTCAGCCCGGGTTCCCGGTCCACCGGCACCGGCGCCCCGGCCTCATCCAGGTCGTACTCGGTGAACGTGCCGGGGCTGCCGCCCTGATCCGGGGAGCGGGTGATCAGCGGGATGAGCTCGTAGGGGTAGACGGTGCCGCGGCGCCGCGCCCTGATCACCTTCTGGGTGTAGGCGTTCAGCTCGCGCAGCGGATCGGGCGGCGGATCGGTGATGCGCAGGGTCAGCCCGGCGCCCGGCTGGCGGGACATCCGCAGCATCAGGTCGCGGGACTCGGCGTCGCGGAACTGCACCAGCACCTGCTCGAGCCCCAGCGCCCCGGTGCGCGCCGCGAGCGACCGGATGACCTGCTCGAGCTCGGCGAGCGGCGCGTCCACGGTCGGCCACACGTACAGCTGGACGCGGTTCCAGTCCAGCTTGGCCAGCTCACGGTCGGCGGACCTGGCCGAGCGCAGGCTGTCCAGGCACGCGTCCAGGATGCGCTCGATCTGCGGCAGGCCGGTGATCCGCCCGGAATCGTCCCGCACGATGGTCAGGTCGCGCACGTCGGCGAGCGCGATGAGCCGCTGGTCGTCGGGCACCTCGCGGCCCCGGATGCGGAACAGGTGCAGGTCCGGAACCGCGGGCAGCCGGGTCAGCTCGAACCCGGAGAGCCGCCACAAGCCCAGCCGTTCGGCCACCAGCGGATGCAGGCCGCGCTGTGTCCGGTCCTCCACCGCCTCCCCGTCCGGCCCGCCGGAGAAGGTGAACCAGGTCGGGTCGTCTCGCTCGGTCCCGTCGGCGCGGCGCACCGCGACCGCGACCCGCGTCACGGCGGGCGGGATGGGTCCGAGCTTGCCGCGGATCCGGTCCGCGCGGGCGTCTGGGTCGCCGTTGCCTTCGTCCTCGGACGTCTGGGAGGTGACGTAGAGGTCGACCAGCACGGTCCGGCCGGACGGGAGCGTGTCGATCACCTGGGGCAGCTCGGTCCCGGTCGCGCTTTCCCCGGCGTCGGCAACGGTCGCGATGATCAGGTAGTCGCGCCCGTCGTGGGCGTATTCGGCGGTCAGCAGCGGACGGCCGCTCCGCTCGGTGACCTGGACGTTCCGCAGCGGCCTGATCCGGTAGTACCGCCGGGTCATCACCTCGAGCATGACCAGGTGGTGCCGCTCGGCGAAAACGCCGAGGATGGGCTCGCCCGAGGCGACAATGGCGTGAATCTGAGCCGCCCTGGTCCCGGGGTCCGATGAGAGCCGGTCCAGTTCCGCGCGAACCCGCTGCTGGGCCTGCGCCCGCTCGGCGGCGATCAGCGGGGCGTCGAAGACGCGGTAGCGGACCTGCCGGGCCAGGTCACCGATGGCCGGGTGCCGCAGCTGGGTGGCCGAGACCAGCTGGTCCATCGTCCGCCGGTAACCGTCGCGGGCGTCGTCGGCCAGCGATCCTGACAGCAGGAATTCCGGCTGGCGCAGCCGCCACCGCAGCAGTTCGGACACCACCGGGACATGCGCGGCCGCCCGGCGGTGGGCGAGGAAGATCCGGTAGAGCGCCGGGCCCAGGTCAGGCGAATCCTCCAGGTCGGTGACGCCGTAGTGGGCCAGGGTCCGGCGCAGCTTGATCCGGAAGGACTCGGGCAGGCCTTCCGCGTCAGCATCGCGGGAGCGCAGGTAGGCGTGCATATACTCCTGCGGGTTGCGGGCGGCCTCGGCGTCGACGGCGGCCTCGTCGTCGGCTTGCGACTCGTCCGGCACCCGGCGGTTGCGCCACAGCGCGGACACGTCGGCGAAGATCTGCAAGATTGCGGCCTCGCCGGCCAGCAGCCGCGGGTCGTCGGCGGGCAGCTCGGCTCGCGCGGCGGCCAGCTGCTGCAGCTGCCGCCTGGCCTCGGGCTCGTCGACGTCGAAGCCGAGCACCAGGGAGCGCAGGGTCGCCAGCGCGTCGGCGGCTGTCTCGGCCGGATCGTCGTCGCCGTCGGCAGCGTCGGCCAGCGCGCTCAGATCAGCCCGGTCTCCGCTCTCCGGCTCCGCGGCCTCATCGGCCGCGGGGTCGATCTTGAGCAGTTTGGCGCCGCTCTCCACCTGGGAGTTGACGTCGGCGAACACCTCGGCGACCCGGCCGGCCGCGGGGGCGCGCAGTGAGGTCTCCAGCTTCATGCTCTCCACCACGGCCACCACGTCGCCCTCGGCGACCTCATCGCCGGCCGCGACCGCGATGGCCACCACCATGGCCGGGGCCGGCGCGCGGACCAGCCCGGCCTCACCGCCGGAGATCCGGTGCACCGCCCCGTCAACCTCGACGAGGTAGTCCGGGCCCTGCGCGACCGAGAGTACGTCGAAGGTCTGGCCGCCGGCGCGCAGCCGGAGCTCGAACCGGCCGGACCGTTCGACATCGACTTCGACCGAACGGCCGTCCAGCTCGACCTGGTACCGGCCCGCGCGGCGCCTCCAGACCCGGAGCCGGTAGGCCTCACCGCCCACCCGCACATCGACCTGGTGCTGGGTCTCGTGCCCGACTTCGGGCCGTCCGCGCTCGGCCGAGGTGAACAGCCGGTCCTGCTGCCGTCGCGCGTGCGCCTCGTAGGCCTCGTAGGCGGTGGCCAGCAGGGCCACGTCGACCCGCCGCGGCGGCGCGTAACCGTCGGCCACCATCGTGTCGAGCCAGGTCGTGTCGACCTCGCCGCGAACGAATTCAGGGCGGCTTAGCAGATCCAGCAAGAAGGCCTTGCTCGTGGTGCCGCCCTGGATGACGGTGGCGGTCTGGCGCAGCGCGCGGGAGAGCCGGGCGCGGGCTTCGCCCCTGTTCTGGCCCCAGGCGATCACCTTCGCGATCATCGAGTCGAACTGCGGCGGGATGACGTCGCCCGGCGCCACCCCGGTGTCGACCCTGATGCCGGGGCCGGCCGGCAGGGTGAGATGCTCGATCAGGCCCGGAGCGGGCGCGAAGTCGCGCTCCGGGTCCTCGGCGGTGAGCCGGGCCTCGATGGCGTGCCCGTGCGCGGCCGGTTCGGCCGGGGCGACCTCCGCCAGCGTGCCGCCCGCCGCGATGTGCAGCTGCAGCTTGACGATGTCGACGCCGGTGGTGACCTCGGTGACCGGGTGCTCGACCTGCAGCCGGGTGTTCACCTCGAGGAACGACAGCAGCTTCTGGCCGGGCTCGTAGAGGAACTCCACCGTCCCGGCGTTGACATAGCCGGCCGCCCGGACCAGTTCGGCGGAGTGGGAGCGCAGCAGTTTGTCCTGCTCCGCGTCCAGCGCGGTCGAGGCGGACTCCTCGATGACCTTCTGGTTGCGCCGTTGCACGCTGCAGTCCCGCACGCCCAGCGTCCATACGGTGCCCTCGGCGTCGGCGACGACCTGCACCTCGACGTGCCGCCCGCCGCGGATCGCCCGCTCCAGGAAGACGGTCGCGTCCCCGGCTGTCTTCGACGCCTCCGAGCTGGCCCGCTCGAACGCCTCGTCCAGGTCTTCGGGCGACTTGACCAGCCGGATGCCCCGCCCGCCGCCGCCCGCGGTCGCCTTGACCATCAGCGGGTAGCCGATCGACTCGGCTGCCTCGCGGGCTGCGGCCAGGTCGGCCACCGGGCCGCCGCTCCACGGCGCGAGGGGCACACCAGCCTGCCCGGCCAGCAGTTTGGACTCGATCTTGTCGCCGAGCCGGCGCATGACTTCGGCCGACGGGCCGATGAAGATGATGCCCAGCCGCTCGCACAGCTCGGCGAACTCGGCCTTCTCCGAGACGAACCCCCAGCCGGGCCAGACCGCGTTGGCGTGGCAGGCGCGCAGCGCGCGCTCCAGTTCGGCGTAGTCCAGGTACGGGCTCCCGGCGAAGGCGGCGTCGGCACTCGATTTTGGGTCTGAAGGGGCCGGGCCGATCAGCACCGACTCGTCAGACTCGCGGACGAACGTGGCGTGCCGGTCGACGGCGGTGTAGACGGCGATGACGCGAAGGGCCGGGCGTCCCTCGGCATTCCACTCCCGGACGGCATTGATCAGCCGCATGGCCGGCTCGCCCCGGTTGACGATCGCGACGCGCTGGAAGGCGGAAGGGCTCATCGGGCTACTCACCGAAAGGCGGCGCGAATGTCGTCGCTGGTGCCGCCGGCCACCTGGCCAGCGCCGGCCTGGCCAGCGCCGGCCTGGCCGGTGTCCTGGATGATGTCCAGCACGACCTCGTCCGCGACGATCGCCGGATCGATGCGCATCACCGCGTAGCCGCCCACGGCTCCGGCCCCGAATCCGGGCGCGAAGACCCGCACCGGCCGGGTAATCACCCCGTCGCGCACGGCGTCGTAGACCGCGATGGGGATGCTCGCTGCGGACACGTTGCCCATCCTCTCGACGTTGAAGTACAGCTGGTCGGCGGAGAGCCCGGCCTTGCCGGCCAGGTTGAGGATCATCATCTTGTTGGCCTGGTGCGGGATGATCAGCTCGATGCTGTCGAGCAGCGTCCGGCCCGGATCGTCCGGATCCGGCTGCCCGCCGAGTTCGCCGAGCATCTGCACTAGGTACCGCTGGACCAGCGCCTTCACCTCCGGACCGTACACGGTGATATCGCCGCCGAACTCCTGGTTCGGCCAGATGATCGAGTTGACCTCGCTGTGCGGTCCGCTGGCGTAGGTCTGCACCACCTCCACGTCCCCGGTGTCCCCGGCGGCCGGGCCGAAGACCATCGCCGCGGCCCCGTCCCCGAAGATCATCCGCGAGGTTCGGACGCTGCCGATCTTGTCGGAGAACTTCTCCACGCAGACCAGCAGCACGGGCCGCCTGACCTCCTGGAGCTGGCGGATGGCCTCGGCTAGCCCGTACGGCAGCCCGGCGCAGGCCGCCACCATGTCGATCGAGGCGTGGGTCTGCTGCAGGCCCAGCTCGCCGGATATCCAGCACGCCATCGACGGGATCTGCCGGTTGCTCGTGCACGTGCTGACCAGCACCGCGCCGATTTCCGCCGGGTCACGCCCTGACTTGGCCAGCGCGGCCCGGGCCGCGTGCAGCGCCAGCTGCTCGGGCTCCCGGCTGGTGTAGCGGCGCTGCTCGATGCCGGTCTTCGCGGCGATCTCACCGGCGCTCATCGGCGACCAGGAGAAGCTGGCGTTCCTGATGACGTCCGCGTTGGAGCAGGCGTGCTCGCCCCGCACGATCGCCAGCGCCTCGAGCTTCGGCTGGACCGCGAACGCTTCCCGCACCCGCACCGGCGGATAGGGCGCGGCGGGCTCGACCGCCTCCGCCCGGGGCTGGGCGGCGGCGTCCGACGCGGCGGCGGGGCGGGGGCGCTTCACCCGTTCGATGAAGGCCATCACGTCGCGGTTGCGCGGATGGAAGGCGACCACGAAGTCGTCGTCGCCGATCTCGCCCGGCCCGCGCAGCTCGGTGCGGGACCGGTCCCACGGGTACTGGTTGTGCAGCACCATCGCCCAGCGCATCAGCGCTTCCAGCTCCGGGACCTGCTCGTCGGCGTCGAGGATGTCCTCGGTCCGGAACACCGGGTAGTCCGGGTCGTAGTCAGGCATGACGAAGGTCAGCGCGTCGGGCTGGGCACCGAACTCGGCCACCGTCGGCTTGATCGCAGGCAGTTCGGTGGCGTGGTGGAGCTTGGTCCGGAACAAGTCGAACATGAGATCGAACACCTTGTTTTCGGTGCCGGCGTCCCAGGTGGCCGGCAGGGCCTGGAAGGCGCTCTCGACCGCAGCCACCTTCCGCTCGCTGTCCTCCCATGGCGTCAGCACCGGCAGGAAGATGTCGTCGCGGCGCTTGGCGAGGTCACGCCAGCGCGTCGGCCGCTTGTCGAACATGGTGATCGCGTACCGGTTGACCCAGTAAAGGTTCTGGCCCAGATCGCGGAGCAGTTCGAAGCGCCCCTGGTAGGCGCCGGATTCGACGCGGCTCAGGATGTCGGTCCCGGTCGGCGCCTTCGCCTCGAAGTCCCGCCCGATCACCGCGGTGAACTGGTCCAGCGTCTCCAGCACCGAGAAGTCCAGATCGGCGAGGAAATTCGCGGGAAACACCAGTCGGCCATGCCGGTTGACCACGAACGGTTTCATGCTGTCACCTCCTGGGCGGATCTTGCGATCCGCCGGCGAGTTGTCTTATCCGGTCGTGCGGCGGGACCCGGTGCGTGACCTGGGTCATATCTGCTGCCGTACCCGCAATGCGGCGGTTATGCCCACGACCGGGGCCCAGATTGGCCAGGTTTTTGCCCGCTGGCCGGTGCGCTGAAGGCGCAGGGCGAGCTGCGCCAGCACGTGGGCACGCGGATCGGCAAGTTCGCCCGGCCGCAGCGGGTGATCTGGGCCGCCGACCTGCCGAAGACCCGGTCCGGGAAGATCATGCGCCGGCTGCTCCGCGACATCGCGGACGGCCGGGAGCTCGGCGACGTCACCACCCTGAACGACCCCGCGGTCGTGGCGACGCTGCAGCAGGAGGCCCCCGAGACGCTGCAGCAGGAGGCCCCCGAGACGCTGCAGCAGGAGGCCCCCGACGGGAATGACGAATGACCGCGGCACCGGCGGTCGGCGGACGGCGGTAAGGCTGCGCCTACCGAACGGATCGATCGTGCATCGAGTCGCCGCGGACGATCAGGTAGACCACCACGCCGATTAGCGGGATGAACAGCACGAACACGAACCACAGAGCCTTTGTCCCGCCGGACATATCGGGGCTGCGGAAGATGTCGATGAACACCGTGATCAGGATCCAGAACCAGATCACGAAAAAGAAGACCTCGAGGATGGTCCAGAAGATGCCCAAGAGGGGATAAGTGTACGAGCCAGCCGCGAGTGCCATTCCTGCTCCTTCACGCCGGGAGGTGCGGTTAGCGGTCATGCTCCGAGACCGTGGTCCCGGCGCATGGTCAGCATGCGCCCGGCAGCGTATCAGCGGCATCACCCGTCACGGGTGGGTCATATCCAGATAGATCAGTCTGTCTGCTGGGGCCGCGTACCCCGGTCCGTTCGGTCCCCCAAGAACTTCGAACCGAACGGACCGGGTATCACCTCCCCCCGTCCGTTCCTGCCCCGCCGGGAGGAGGCCGGCATAACAAGCCGGTTGTGCGCAGCTGGACGATTCATCGCCGCACTCCCATGCCGGTGGTGAATGATCGTTAACGTGATGGGGGGAGACAGGCGTGCCTTATATCAACGGGGTTCATGTGTATCCGCTCGCGGAGCAGGACCTGGACGAGGCCGACCGGATCTGCCGGGTGGCATTCGGGACCTTCCTCGGGATGCCCGAGCCGGAGAAATGCTTCGGCGACGCGGACCACGTCCGGACCCGGTGGAAGGCGGACCCGGACGCCGCCCTGGCCGCGGAACTCGACGGCCGCCTGGCCGGATCGAACTTCGCCACCAGCTGGGGGAGCGTCGGCTTCTTCGGCCCGCTGACCATCGCTCCCGAATACTGGGACCGGGCCATCGCGCAGCGCCTGCTCGACGCCACCATGGACCTGTTCGCGGCGTGGGAGACCCGCCACATCGGGCTGTTCACCTTCGCGCAGAGTGCCAAGCACGTGGGCCTGTACCAGAAATACGGGTTCTGGCCGCGGTTCCTCACCGCCGTCATGAGCAGTCCGGTGAATCCCGATTCCCGCCCGGGGTCGGCGCGGCTGTCCCGGGTCGGCGACGCGGACCGGCCCGGTGTCATGGCAGCGGTCAGGGAACTCACCGACGCCGTCTATCCCGGACTCGACCTCAGCCGGGAGATCGAGTCCGTGCGGGCGCAACGGCTGGGAGACACCGTGCTGATCGACGACGGCACCGGCCTGCGCGGAGTGGCCATCTGTCATGTCGGCGCGGGCACGGAGGCCGGCTCGGGTACGTGCTACGTCAAGTTCGGCGCCGTCCGGCCCGGTCCCGATGCGGAGCGCTGGTTCGGCCTGCTGATCGACGCGTGTCACGGACTGGCTGCCGAGCGGGGCGCGTCGGTCCTGGCGGCCGGAGTGAACGCCGGCCGCGACCGCGCCTGGCAGGTGCTGGCCGGCCGGGGCTTCCGCCGGGACTTCCAGGGCGTGACCATGCACCGCCCCAACGAGCCCGGCTACAGCACCAGCGACTCCTTCGTCATCGACGACTGGCGGTAATCGCTGGTCCGTGGCATTGAAGAGCCGCGTTCACGGCCAGGAGGGACACATGAACAGAGCCGGAATGACGCCTGGCGGCGTGCCTGAGGGCCAGTGGCGCCTGGACGGGCAGGTCGCCCTGGTAACCGGGGCCTCGGTGGGCCTGGGCGCGCGGTTCGCCCGCGTGCTCCACCGGGCGGGCGCGGAAGTGCTAGTAACCGCGCGCCGCGCTGACCTTCTCGACGACCTGGCCGGTGACCTCGGTGAGCGGATCCACCAGATGCCCGGCGACATCACCGACGAGCGCCACCGGCAAGGCCTGGCCGACCGCCTGCAGTCGCTGGGCAGGCTCGATGTCCTGGTCAACAACGCCGGGATGTGCGACGACAGCCCGATCCGGGAGCAGTCGCTCGACGACCTGCGCCGGGTTATCGAGGTCAACCTGATCAGCGTCCTGGACATGTGCCGGCTGACCGCGGGATTGCTGATGGCCGCACCCGCCGCCAGTGTGATCAATGTTGCCTCCATGTACGGCATCGTCGCCTCTCGCACTCCGATGGCCGCCTACAACGCCTCCAAGGGCGCCCTGGTCAGCCTCACCCGGCAGCTGGCCGTCCAGTGGGGCGAGCACGGGGTGCGGGTCAACGCCCTGGCCCCGGGCTACTTCCCGACCGAGCTGACCGGCCACCTGGCCGATGCGGCCTTCGCGCGCTCGATCTGCGAGCACACGCTGCTGGCGCGCACCCCGGCGCTTGAGGAGATCGACGGGCCGCTGCTTTTCCTGGCCACCGCCGCCTCCAGCTACATGACGGGCCAGGTGCTGGTCATCGATGGCGGCTGGACGGCCGTATGACCTGATCCCGGCGCCGCCTGGGCCGCCCTGGCCGATCGACGGCACACTGGTGCGATGCGGATTACCGTGTGGGTCCGGCCTGGCTCCGCGCGGCCCGGGGTGGGCGGGGAGCGCAGCGGCGCGCTGATCGTCCGGGTCAGCGCGCGCGCCGTGGACGGCAAGGCGACCGAGGCGGCGCTGACCGCCGTGGCCACCGCGTTCGGCGTGCGCCGCCGCGCCGTCACCCTGATCGCCGGGGCGGTGAGCCGCACCAAGATCGTCGAGGTCGATGGCGCTGACCGGGAGGCGCTCAACCGCCTGCTCGCCAGCACCGACCCCGGTTCTTAGGTCACGATGCGGTAGTGGAGGTGGACCACGCCGCTGCCGAAACGGCGTTCGTCCAGCAACTGGAGCTGCAGGCGGACATCGCCAGGCAGGGCTTTCCTGCCGCCTCCCACCACGACCGGGACGACGACCAGGTGAAACTCGTCGACCAGGCCGGCCTTGATCGCCTCGGCGGCGAGGGCGGGGCCGCCCACGGTGATATCCGCTGTGGCCCGGGCTTTCATCTGCCGGACGGATTCGGGGTCGAAGTTCCGCTCTATCCGCGTCCTGGCGGTGGGCGCGGTCTCCAGCGACCTGGAGTACACGATCTTGTCCGCCGCCTGCCATATCCGGGCGAAGTCAAGCATCAGGGGCGACTGGCCGGCGTTGGTATGCGCGGTCTCCCAGCCCACCATCTCCTGGTACAGCCGGCGCCCGTAAAGGTACGTGCCGACCGGCCGCTCGAAATCGTTGACGAAGCCGAACACCTCGTCGTCCGGCATGGCCCAGTCGTAGTTGCCCTTCTCATCGGCCACGTAGCCGTCGAGTGACGTGATCGCCATGTAGAGGAGCCTGGCCATGTGGTTCATGGGCCATTCTTACCGTTAGTGTCAGCCCAAAGGGAGGACACCAGATGTACGAGAACCTGACCCGGCTCGACCTCGTCGGCCCGGCGCTCGCGCGGGCGCTGGACGACCCGGGCTGGGAACGGCTGGAGGCCACCCTGGTCTCGGGCGGGAAGTCCAACCTGACCTTCGAGCTGACCAGCGAAGTGGGCCGGGCGGTGCTGCGCCGGCCGCCGGACGGGCCGCTGCTGCCGCGGGCGCACGATATGGGCCGGGAGGCCCGCGTGCAGCGGGCGCTGGCCGGCACCCCGGTGCCGGTGGCGGCCATCTTGTTCGAGGACGCGGGTGAACTGATCGGCGTGCCCTTCTACGTGATGGAGAAGGTCGACGGGTACGTCATCCGCGACACCCTGCCCGCCGGGTGGGCGGACTCGGCGGCCAGTCGGCACGCCATCGCCGACGTCCTAGTCGACACGCTGGCGGATCTGCACGCCATCGATCCGGACGAGGTCGGCCTGTCCGGCTTCGGCCGGCCTGCGGGCCTGGGGGAGCGGCAGGTGCGCCGGTGGAGCGACCAGTGGGAGCGGTCCAAGAGCCGCGATGTCCCGGCCGTGGATGAACTCGCCCGCCTGCTCCGTGCCGACCCGCCCCGCGGGCCGGGGGGAGCGATCGTGCATGGCGACTTCCGGATCGACAACTGCCTGCTCGGCAAGCAGATGCCGCCGGCCGTGCGGGCCGTGCTCGACTGGGAGCTCTCCACGCTGGGGGAGCCGCTGGCGGACCTCGGCCTGTTCATCTTCTACTGGCGGGAGCCCACGGATCCCAAGCCGGCGCTGACCCCCGCGCCGACCCGGCAGCCCGGCTTCCCGGCCCGCGCCTACCTGGCCGAACGCTACGCCAGGCGCACCGGCGCCGACCTGTCCGAACTGACGGCCTGGGTCGCGCTGGCCCACTTCAAGTCCGCGGTGGTCGCGCAGGGCATCGCGGCGCGGGTGCGGGCCGGGTCGATGGCCGGGCAGCAGTTCGGCGACATCGACGGCGAGGTCGACCGGATCGCCACCGAAGGACTCGCGCTGCTGACCACAGGGAGCTGAACATGGACTTCTCGCTGACCCCCGCGGCCCAGGACGCCTGCGACCGGATGTGGGCGTTCATGCGGGAGGAGGTCTTCGGGGCCGAACCGGAATGGTCGGCCTACCTGCGCGAGCACGGCGAGCACGCCCACCCGCCGGTGATGGAGCGGCTGAAGGAGTCGGCCCGCGCCCGGGGCCTGTGGAACCTGTTCCTGCCCGCGGTCTCCGGCCTGACCAACCTGGACTACGCTCCCGTCGCGGAGATATCCGGCTGGTCGCCGGTGATCGCGCCGGAGGCGATCAACTGCCAGGCGCCGGACACCGGGAACATGGAAGTGCTGCACATGTTCGGCACCGAGGAACAGAAGAAGCGGTGGCTGGAACCGCTGCTGGCCGGCGAGATCCGGTCCGCCTTCGCGATGACCGAACCGGGCGTGGCCTCCTCCGACGCGACCAACATCGAGACCTCGATCGTGCGCGACGGCGACGAGTACGTCATCACCGGCCGCAAGTGGTGGATCAGCGGGGCGGCGGACGAGCGCTGCGAGATCTACATCGTGATGGGCCAGTCGGCGCCGGACGCGGAGCCGTACCGGCGTCAGTCGATGATCCTGGTGCCGCGGGACACGCCCGGCGTCACGATCGCCCGGCACCTGCCCATCTTCGGCTATCAAGATCAGCACGGGCATTCCGAACTCGTCTTCGATCACGCCCGGGTCCCCGCGTCCAACCTGCTGGCGGGCCTGGGCGACGGCTTCGCCATCGCCCAGGCCCGGCTGGGTCCCGGGCGGATCCATCACGCCATGCGGGCCATCGGGATGGCCGAGCGGGCGCTCGCGCTGATGGTGAAGCGGGCGAAGAGCCGGACGGCGTTCGGCATCACGCTGGCGGATCAGGGTGTGGTCCGCGAGCTCATCGCCCAGTCGCGCATTGAGATCGACCAGGTGCGGTTGTACGTCTACAAGACCGCCTGGCTGATCGACCGGCAGGGCCCCAGGGCGGCCCGGTCCGAGATCGCCGGGATCAAGGTGGCCGCGCCGGCCGTGGCCACCCGGGTGATCGACCGGGCCATCGAGGTCTTCGGCGCGGCCGGCGTCAGCGACGACACCCCGTTGGCCTACTTCTACGCCTGGGCCCGGGCGCTGCGCATCGCCGACGGTCCCGACGCCGTGCACCGCCGCTCGATTGCCCGCCAGGAACTGCGCCGTGAACGGCCGTTCGCTGGATGACATCGGCGTCGCCGTACGGTCCGGATGATGACCCATCTGGAGGACGTCTCGCAGGCCGCGACCCGGCGTCCGCCGGGACGCCCCGCGGGCCGCCCCGTCCCGTGCGGCGAGGCCGTCGAGGCGGCGGCCGAACCCGCTGTGAGCTCATCCGCTGCTACGTGCGACCCTAGCCCTCATCTTCAGGCCGCACGCATACCGGCGAAAGCAGCCCCGCTGGCCGCCCGCGTCCAGCATTAATCCCGAACGGTCCTCGGTTACTGCCCAGTCGACCAGGGAGACCGCCGTCCGGCCAACGCGTTGCCCCTCCCGCTACGGCCGAAGGCCCTGGAACCGGTACGCTAGCTCCGTTCGCGGTGTCGTATGGCGCCCGGAACGCAAGGGCGCATAGCTCAGTGGTAGAGCACTCGCCTTACAAGCGAGGGGTCACTGGTTCGAACCCAGTTGCGCCCACCAGGTCAGAAGTCTTTTCCGAAACGTTGCCCTAGTAGCGAAGAGTAAACGAAGAGCCAAAGGGCTACAGCCGGAGACGTCCAGAAGACCCTGGACGCGCTGGCCGGGCGGCTTTCCACGCGCAGCCTTCAGATCACCCGTCTCTGTCTTGAGCGGGCCATCCGGCATGCCGAAGTCCGGGATCTGGTCGGCCGGAACGTGGCTGCCCTGGTCAAGGCCACCCTGCCGGAAGGGCAGGGCGGCCTTCTAAGAGCCTGACTCTGGAGCAAGCTCAGGAGCTGCTGCGGCAGCAGGAGATTCCCGGCCTGTATGCCTACGTGGTGCTCCCAGTGACGACCGGGCTGAGGACCGAGGAGCTCCGAGCGCTCAGGTGGAACGAGGTTGACCTCGATGCTGGCACCGTCGCGGTTTACCGCGCGGTACGGCCCAGTGCGGACACGAAGACGCCGAAAAGCCGGCGCGTCCTGTCGCTGCCGCAGCTAGCGGTACAGGCGCTCCATGAGTATCTCAACTGCCAGGCCGAGGCCGGTTGCAGCCGGGGCACCTTGGCAAGATCACGATCTCGTCTTCGCGTCGGCCGTTGGCCCGCCACTTGATCATCACAACGTGCGCCGTGAGTTCAGGAGGATTACCGGGCCGCGGGTCTCGGTACCGACTGGGTGCCGCGGGAGATGCGCCACACTTTCGTGTCTTTGCTCAGCTCCAACGGGACAGCACTTGAGGACATAGCCAACCTGGTCGGGCACAAGGGCACGGCCACGACCGAGACGGTCTACTGGAAGGTGATCGTGCCCGAACTACGGCGCGGCGCTGCAAGGTCTCGCGCATCGTGGCCGCAGTCCCTGGCTCAGCCCTGTCCGGCACCGTCCGTTTCGACGGCGGGCGCTCGGGCGGCCGTTGCGTCAGTCAGAACGGCTGGCTGGGCGGGAAATGTCGCGCGGGTCCACTCCAGCTGGCGTGTAGCCATCCGGTTGACCGCGACCGGAATGTACCGCCACAAGTACCACGCCACCCGCGCGGATGCTGGCGCGATGACCAGCGCGGCGTTGCGGTCGATTCCCCGGACGATGTCTTGGGCGAGCCGGTCCGCGGAGTAGAAGCGCGGCTGGACCTGCCGGAAGAACTCTCGGGCGTGACTGCTCAGCGCGGGCTTGGGCAGGTCATCCGGGCCGCCCTTGTCCAGGATCGGGGTGTCCACCACGCCCGGGCACACCGCCGTCACCCGGACTCCGTACCCGGCGGCCTCCGCCCGCAGCGACAAGCTCAGCCCCATCACAGCATGCTTGGTCATCGAATACGGGGTCAGCCCCGGCGACGGCAGCAACCCGGCCAGCGAGGCAGTGTTTACGATATGCCCGGACCGCTGCTCGATCATGACCGGGTAGGCCGCGCGCACGCCGTGCACCACACCGCGAAGGTTGACGTCGATGACCCGGTCCCAGTGCGCCAGCAGCAGCTCGCGGGCCTCGCCACCGACACCGATGCCGGCGTTGTTCACCATCACATCCAGCCGGCCGTACTTGCCGCGAGTCTGATCGACCAGGGCCCGGACCGCCCCGGCGTCGCGGACATCTACCACTGCGGGCGTGGCGGCACCGGGTCCGTGCCGGTCCAGTTCACCGGCAGCGCATCTGGCGCCATCACTGTCGATGTCGGCCACCACAACCGTGTCGCCCCGGGCCACCAGCGCGCTGGCCAGTGCCCTCCCGATACCAGAGGCGGCCCCGGTAATGATTGCAATCCGCGCCATCATGACCTCCGTTCCCTGGGTCCCAGCACGTCGGGGCCGCCGTCGGCAAGAATCCATCTTCTCGATGGCAGCGTGACGCTGTGCGCCAGCACCGGGTTGCCAGTCTCGGACTGCCTACACCGCAGCCAGGGCTGGCCGAGCTGTCGTCATATACCGCGGAGCGGCTGGCACCGCACCTGAGACATCTGTTGCCGCCCTGGTTCTGCCAAGAAATAGCCTGGCAGGCCGACGTGGCGGCTGACAAGCCACAGCTTGCGTGGGCGCTTGAGGGCGACGTGGGCACGCATGTCGGGCAAACTCTCGAAGATGCTGGCTATCATCTCCTGACCACGCTGTCAGGTCGCGTGCTCGCAGAATGCCCGGATCTGTAGTGGCGGCCGTCATGATCCCGGGGTGCTGGACCGAAGCTGATGCAGCGCGATAGTCCACGAATCTGTGCGCTGACGTGCGTCTGGGGTTCATTAGCGAAGATCCAGACCTTAACGAACCGCCGAGGATGGCCATGGCGGACTTGAACTAGTCGCCTGTCTCTTGTCTTGCGATCTCCGCGATGAGGTGTTCGGGCGAGTCCGTGTTGATCCGGTGACCAGCACGCCCCAGGTCTGTGGCCCGACGATGCCGTCCTGGGCGATGCCGAAGAACGCCTGCACCGCACAGAAGTCCGGCGTCCTTGGACACCTGGCGCCGGGCCAGCACCATCAGGCGGCCGGGCAGACGACGTACGAGCAGGCAGACGACCGAAATGATCACTCGGCGAGATCCCAGGCCGGATCCAGTAATCGAGCCCCACGGGCCGGTACCGACAGCCGGCGATGGCACCCGCGCGGCTGGCGGTGGAATGCACCGGGCAGCGGCCCGCCCGGGCACACGGCCGCGCCCGGTCGGCGGGCACGAAGTGAACCCCCTCTGGGTGAGGACCTTCGGCGGGTGCGCCGGGGACTTTGGTTCGTGGCGATGCCATCGCCCGCCTGGTGGAGTCCTGACAAACGACATCACGGGAGGCAGCGCGATGGTATCGGCGACCTACCAGGTCACCGGGATGACCTGCGGGCACTGTGTGCACGCGGTCGCCGAGGAGCTGACGAACCTCGGCGGGGTCACCGGCGTGACCGTCGACCTTGCCCCCGGCGGGAAGTCCGCGGTGACGGTCGCCAGCGAGGCGCCGCTGCCTGAGCACGCCGTCGCAGCCGCCCTGGACGAGGCGGGCAGCTACCAGCTCGCTGGGAGCTGAGCATGCGGGCTGGGGCGGTGCAGGCCGACGGCAAAGCCGGTGGCTTGGCGCGTGAAACCACGGCCCGTTTGGCCTCATTCAATGATCTCCCGAACGGACCGTGGTGCACGAGAAGGTGATGCGGATGAGCACCCTCGCGGGCGAGAGCCCGGCCGGAGCCCTAGCCATCACGACATGCGGCGCGGAGCTGGCGGTCGGCGGGATGACCTGCGCCTCGTGCGCGGCCAGGGTCGAGAAGAAGCTGAACAAGCTGGGCGGGGTCACCGCGGCGGTCAACTTCGCCACCGCGACCGCGCAGGTGAGGTTCCCGGCCACGCTCAGCACCGGCGACCTGATCTACGTGGTCGAGCAGGCAGGCTACACCGCTGCCCTGCCCGCCCCGCGGGGGCACGAGTCGGCTCGGATAGCAAGCGAGGAAGACGGCGCCGGGAAGGCGGACACGCTGCGGCGGCGACTGCTGGTCTCGCTCGCGCTGGCGATCCCGGCAGTGGTGCTGGCGATGATTCCCGCGCTGCAGTTCCGGGACTGGCAGTGGGCCTCGCTGGCGCTGGCCTCCCCGGTCGTGCTGTGGGGGGCCTGGCCATTCCACCGCGCCGCGATCGTCAACGCCCGCCACGGCGCGGCGACCATGGACACGCTCATCTCGGTCGGGGTCGCCGCCGCATATCTGTGGTCACTGTCCGCGCTGTTGTTCGGCGAGGCGGGCCGAACGGGCATGCGGATGAGCTTTGCCTGGCTGGCCCGCGGCAATGGCGCCGACGCCATCTACCTGGAAGTCGCCTCCGGCGTGACGGCGCTTATCCTGCTTGGCCGCTACTTCGAGACCCGCGCCAGGCGGCGCTCGGGCGCGGCGCTGCGGGCGCTGCTGTCGCTGGGCGCCAGGGACGTCGTGGTGCTGCGCGACGGCACCGAGGTACGAATCCCGGTGGAGCAGCTGGCCGTGAGTGAGGAGTTCGTGGTCCGGCCGGGGGAGAAGATCGCCACCAACGGGGTCATCACCTCCGGCAGCTCGGCCGTGGACACCTCGATGCTCACAGGCGAGCCGGTCCCGGCCGAGGTGGGCCCGGGTGATGCTGTGACCGGCGGGTGCGTCAACGCCGGCGGGCGTCTGGTGGTGCGCGCCACCCGGATCGGTGCCGATACCCAGCTTGCCCAGGTAGCCCGCATGGTGAAGGAGGCGCAGGCCGGCAAGGCGCCGGTGCAGCGGCTGGCGGACCGGATCTCCGCGGTGTTCGTCCCGGTCGTCATCGGCGTCGCGGTGGTGACC
>CAWDBS010000074.1:0-201366 GCA_963800415.1 uncultured Actinomycetes bacterium | reverse complement strand
CGCGGCGAGACGGCGCAGTGCGAGTTCGGCGTAGCAGGGCGGCGCCGTCCGCGAGCACGCCGTCGTCGAAGACCGGGCGGCCGCCGAGTGGTTCGACGGCGGCGGCGGCCGGGTCGGCGTCCGGCGGGCAGGCGCCGAGCATGACGAACGCGCCGGGCACCTGGCCGAGCACGTAGGAGAAGTCCTCGGCGCCGGTCAGCGGCGCCGCATGGCGTCACCGCCGCGGCGACGCCGAACAGGTCCGCCGGCGTGCGTCATGGCGAAGCTCGCCTCGGCCGGGTCGTTGACCGTGACCGGGTAGCCCTCGATGAACGTCGCGCCGTCGCGGTCAGGCCGTGCGCCGCGGCGATGCCCCGTCGACCACGCGCGGCGTCTCGTCCCGCAGGCGCTGCCGTGAGCTGCGCGCTGAACGGAGCGCGTCGGTGGCCTCGAACTCGGCCTTGTCGGGGATCACGTTGTGCGCCGTGCCCGGCGTGGAAGCTGCCCACCGTGATGACCACCGGATCGAACACGTCGAACCGGCGGGTGACCATGGTCTGCAGCGCGGTCACCATCTCGCAGGCGGCGGGACCGGGTCGGCGCTGAGATGCGGGGCCGAGGCGTGCCCGCCGCGGCCGCGCACCGTGACGCCGAGCTCGTCCGCGGCGGCCAGCGCCGGGCCCGGCCGGACCGCGAACACGCCATGGCCGAGCTGATGGGACTAGACGTGCATGCCGTAGGCGGCCACCGGCCGCTCGCCCGCCGCGTCGAGCACGCCTTCCCCGATCATGATCCTGGCCCCGTCGCCGCCCTCCTCGGCGGGCTGGAACATGAAGATCACGCTGCCGGGCAGGTCGGCCTGCCGGGCGGCAGAGCAGCCGGGCGGCGCCGGCCAGCATCGCGGTGTGCAGGTCGTGGCCGCAGGCGTGCATGACACCGTCGATCCGCGACGCGTACGGCAGCCCGGTCGCCTCGGTCACCGGCAGCGCGTCCATGTCGCCGCGCAGCAGCACCACCGGGCCAGGCCGCGCCGCCGCGCAACACCGCGGTCACCGAGGTGAGCTCCCTGCCCAGGCTGATCTCCAGCGGAGCCCGTCGAGCGCGGCGAGCACCTTGTCCTGCGTCCGCGGCAGGTCATGGCCGATCTCCGGCTCCCGGTGGATGGCGTGGCGCAGTTCCGCGATCTCACCGGAGATCGCGGACGCCTCCTGAAATAGCGTCACGGCAGGCACCTTCCTTGGTTAACGGGCCGCAGTAGACGGGGGTTACGTAAAGGCTCAGTCGCGGGCGGTGAGGATCACCGGGCCGCCATCGGTGATCGCGATGGTGTGCTCGGCGTGCGCGGCGCGGCTGCCGTCGCCCGTGCGGATGGTCCAGCCGTCTTCGTCCAGGTAGATGTCGTCGCTGCCGCCCGCGATGAACCACGGCTCGATCGCGATCACCAGTCCGGACCCCAGGCGCAGCCGCGGCCCGCGTGGCCGCGGTTGGGCATGTGCGGGTCCTCGTGCATGGTCCGGCCGACGCCGTGCCCGCCGAAGTCCGCGTTGATGCCGTAGCCGCCGGCCTTGCCGATGTTGCCGATCGCGGCCGAGATGTCGCCGATCCTGCCGCCGGCCGCGCGGCGGCGATCCCGGCCGCGAGGCGCGGCCTCGGTGGTCGCGATCAGCTCCGCGTCGCCGTCGTGCGGCGTCCCCACGCTGAACGAGATCGCGGCGTCGCCCACCCAGCCGTCGAGGGTCGCGCCCGCGTCGACGCTCAGCAGGTCGCCGTCGCGCAGCCCGTAGTCGCCGGGAATGCCGTGCAGCGCGGCGTCGTTCACCGACGTGCACATCACCGCCGGGTACGGGATCGCGCCGAACGACGGGTGATAGTTGAGGAACGGCGAGGTCGCTCCCGCCTTGGCGAGCACCTCCCTGGCGGCGGCGTCGAGCTCGGCAAGGGGCACGCCGGGTGCGGCGACCGACCTGGCCGCCGCCAGGATGTCTGCGACCACCTGCCCGGCGGCCGCGATCGCGTCGATCTCCCCGCGCGTTTTGATCTCGACCACTCGCATCCCCTCCCGCACCGTCCAGTGCCTGCCAGGATACGAACCAGGCAGCCGTCCCGGCGAGCCGGGCCCGCGAAAGGCTCTACCTGCCGGAGCCGGAAGCCAGCCGCACGAACTCTCCTTTTTCTGACGTTAACGGTCGCTGATTCTCGGCGGTCGTGCCAGAAAAAGAGAGTTCGCCGTTCTGGATGATGGATCTTGGTTGTTTGCGCCTAGGCGGCGACGGCGATGACCGCGGAGTTGATCAGCTCCCAGTCGATCCCGACGCCGAGCCCCGGGCCGGCCGGCGCGTGCACGTCGCCCGTCGCGCGTCCATCGCGAGCGGCTCGGTCAGGCCGTAGCTCAGGTGCTCGAGGCTGTGCTCGCCGGCGCGGTTGAAGGCGAGCACCTCGAACCAGTCGCAGTTGTCGATCGCCATCATCACGTGCAGGTCCGCGACGTTGTTCAGCGCGTTGTAGGCGTCGTGGATCTCGCAGTTCATGCCGAACGCCTCGGCCAGGTGGGCGATCTTCATCAGCCCGGTGATGCCGCCCTTGATCACGACGTCGCCGCGCAGGAAGTCGGTCGCGCCCGAGGTGATCCACGGCGGCAGCGCCTCGAGGCCGCCCGGCGTGATCTCGGTGGCGAGCATCGGGATGCGCAGGTGCCTGCTCGAGCCGCACGTAGCCGTGCATGTCGTGGGTCGGGAGCGGGTCCTCGTACCAGTGGTAGCCGAGCTCCTCGATCGCCCGCCCGACCCGAGCGCCTCGGTGTAGGAGTAGCTCCACGAGGAGTCGAGCATCAGCGTCATGCCGGGCCCGACCGCCTCGCGCACCGCGGCGCACGCCTCGATGTCGAACCCGACAGGCGGCGGCGGCCCGGCGGCAGCCACGGCGCGCGCGGCGGGTGGAGCTTGTAGCCCGTCCAGCCCTGCTCCTGCCAGTAGCAGCGCCTCGTCCGCGTAGGCCTGCGCGGTGTCGTGATGGGCGGAGGAGAAGTAGACGGGGACGCGGTCGCGGCAGGTGCCGAGCAGCCGGTGCATCGGCAGCCCCGCGGCCTGGCCCGCGATGTCCCACAGCGCGATGTCGACGGTGCCGACGGCGTGCGGGCGACGTAGTGGAACAGGCCCTGCATCCGCCGCCAGTGCCGCCCGATGTCGAGCGGGTCCGCGCCGACGCAGCCACGGCTTGACGAACGTCACGATCTGGTCGGCGATCGCGCCGGGCCCGGGCCCGGGTAGCTGAGGAACGCGTTGCCCTCGATGCCCTCGTCGGTCGTCACGCGCAGCACGCCGAGCGGGACAGGCCGGGCGGGTCCGAAGGCAGCGGAGGACAGTGCCCCGCGTTCGTGGAGGACAACCGTGATGTCTGTGATCCGCACGCCCCCTGACGTTACTCGCTCGCGCTGTCCTACGTCAGGGGGCGGCGGGACGAGCGGCTAGCCCAGGCCGACTGACTTCAGCCATTCCTGGGCCGCCGTGATGTAGTTCTCCTTGTCGGTGATGACCTTGACGTCAAGCGCGAGCAGCGCACTGGTGGTCAGCTTGGCGGAGACCGCGTTGAGCGCGGCGGAGATGGTCGGGGTCAGCGCGGGCTTGTAGACAAGCGGTATGACGTTCTGCGCGGCGAAGTTGAACTTCGGGTCGGTGAGCGAGACGAGCTTGTCGCTGATGATCTGCGGCGTGGTGGTGAACACGTCGGCGGCCTGCACCTTGCCGCTGGCCAGCGCGGCCAGGGTGAGCGGGCCCGACTCGTCGAGCGGGTCGAAGCTCTTGAAGGTCAGGCCGTAGGTGGACTTCAGTCCGACCAGGCCGTCAATCCGGGTCTTGAACTCCGGCGGGCCGCCGATTACCAGTCGGACGCGTAGGGCTTGAGGTCGGCGATCGACTTGAGGTGGTATTTGGCCGCGGTCGCCTGGGTGACCGTCACCGAGTCGCTGTCCTGGGCCGGCGCCGGGTTAAGCACGGTGAGCGTCGACGGCAGCTTGGCGGCGAGGACGGCGTCAACCGCCGCGGTGGTCTTCGCGGTGTTCGACTTGTCCACCTCGACGCTGAGCAGGGTGCCGTTGTACTCGGGGATGATCGAGATCGTGCCCTTCTCGATCTGCGGGTAGTAGGCCTCGCGGGCGCCGATGCTGAGCTTGGTGGTGACCTTGACCCCCTTGGCCTGCAGGGCGAGGGCGTAGACCTCGGCGAGCACCTCGTTCTCCGGGAAGTTGGCGGAGCCGATGACCACGGAGCCCGATGAACTGCCGCCGCCGAGCGGGTTGGCGGAGACGCTGGACGCGGCGGCGACGCCGGCGCGCTCGTGGACGAGGTTGAGGTGGCGGGCGACGAACTGCCGCTTGCGCACGCGGTAACGGCCGCGAGGCCGATGACCGCGAGTGCGGCGATCCCGCTCGTCGCGCTGAGCCTTATCGTCATGCGGATTTCCTTCCGGACGGGTTGGTTATTCGGTCTTGGCCTGCTTGCGCAGGCCGGCCGGGATGACCAGCCTCGAAAGGCCGGCGAAAAGCGCGAGGATGACGATGGCGAGGATGACGACGAGCAGCGCACCGCCCGCGACGGGACCGTACTGCTCGCTCGCCAGGCCGTCGATGATGAAGCGGCCGAGGCCGCCAAGTCCGATGTAGGCGGCGATCGTCGCGGTCGCCACGACGAAGATCGCCGACGTGCGCAGCCCGACCAGGATGAGCGGCATCGCGATCGGCACTTCCACCCGGACGACCTGCTGCCAGCCGGTCATGCCGACGCCGCGCGCCGCGTCCCGCACGCCTGGATCGACGCCGGCGACGCCCGCGCACGCGTTGACCAGGATCGGCGGGATGGCGAGCACGACGAGCGGCAGCAGCCAGGTGAGCGTGGAGAAGCCGAGGAACACCGCGAGCAGGATGAGCAGGCCGAGGGTGGGGATCGACCGCCAGGCGTTGGCGATGTTGACCACGGCGACGCTGATCTTGCCGCCCCGGTGGCCGATTGCGACGCCGACGGGGATGGCGATGAGCGCGGCCACGGCCAGCGGCAGCAGGCTGTAGCCGACGTGCGCGAGAAGCTGCTGCGGGATGCTGTCGTTACCGTGCCAGTTCGCCGACGTGGTCACCCAGTCCCAGGCCCAGCCGAAGAAGCTCATCCGCGTGCCGCCCATGGGGTGAGCGCCCGCCCCGCGGCGACGAGCAGCAGGTCGCAGACCAGTGCGAGCGCGATGACCAGGACGAGGCCGACGTAGATCTCGGTCGGGAAGGACCGCTGCAGGCCGTCGATGAACAGGTATCCGAGGCTGGACACCCCGATGAGCTGGCCGACGCTTGCCAGGCTGATGCCGGATACCACCCCGACCCGCAGCCCGGCGATGATGATGGGGGTCGCAATCGGCAGTTCGACGGTGGCCAGGCGCCGCAGCGGGCCGTAGCCCATCGCGGTGGCCGCCTGCGTCACCGCGGCGGGGACGGCGCGCAGCCCGGCGACGACGTTCGGCAGGATGACGCACAGCGAGAACACGGTGAGCGCGATGATCACCGTGGTGTCGGTGAGTCCGAACGCCGGTATCAGCGCGATGAACAGGGCGAGCGATGGCACCGCGTACAGGACGTTGATCACCGTGAGCACCGGCAGGTAGAACCAGCGCCAGCGGGCGGCGATGATGCCGAGCGGCAGCGACAGCACAAGCCCGTACAGCGCCGGCAGCACGCCGAGCTTAGCGTTCTCCCAGGTCAGCTGCCAGATCAGCGACCAGTTGCCGGGAATCCACGACCACATCACGTGCGTGGCCCTCCCCCGCGGTGTCCCTCCGCCTGGCCGCGCCTGGATGGCGGCGCGGAGCTGGTCGAAGGTGGCGACGCCGAGCACACGGCCCTCGCCGTCCACGGCGACCGCCTGCCCGGCTGGTGACAGCACCGCGGCGTCGAGCGCGGCGCGCAGCGAGTCGGAGCCCGCGGTGAAGGAGTGGCCGATCCCGTCGGCGGCCAGCTTGCCGAGCGCGCCGCCGTCGGGCTGCCCGGCGAGCCGCGCCGCGTCGACCCAGCCGAGCGGCCTGCCCGTGCCCTCCTCGGTGACCAGGATCCACGGCTCGCCCGCGGCCCGCGCCTTGGCGACGGTCGCGTCCGCGGACAGCACAGGCCCGGTGCCGAGCGGCAGCCGCCCGGTGGAGACGAACGACAGCCGCCTGATGCCGCGGTCGAAGCCGACGAAGCCGGCCACGTAGTCGTCGGCGGGCACGGCGAGCAGCTCCTCGGGCGGCGCGAGCTGCGCGAGCTTGCCGTGCGGGCGGAACAAGGCCACCAGGTCGCCAACCCTGATGGCCTCCTCGATGTCGTGCGTGACAAGGACGATCGTCTTGCGCAGCTCGGCCTGCAGCGACAGCAGCTGGTCCTGCAGCGAGGCGCGGATCACCGGGTCGACGGCGCTGAACGGCTCGTCCATCAGCAGCACGGGCGGGTCAGCCGCCAGGGCCCTGGCCACGCCGACGCGCTGCTGCTGGCCGCCGGACAGCTGGTGCGGGTAGCGCTTGGCGAGGCCAGGGTCGAGGCCGACCAGGGTGATCAGCTCCCGTGCCAGGTCCCTGGCCTTCTTGCGCGACAGGCCTGTGAGGACAGGGACCGTCGCGATGTTGTCCTCCACGGTGCGGTGCGGGAACAGGCCGGTCTGCTGGATCACGTAGCCGATGCCGCGGCGCAGCTGCGCCTGGTTGCGTTCCCTGATGTCGGTCCCGTCGAGCAGGATGCGTCCGGAGGTGGGCTCGACGAGGCGGTTGATCATCCGCAGTGACGTGGTCTTGCCGCAGCCGCTCGGCCCGACGAGTACCACCGTCTTGCCGGCCGGCACCGCAAGGTCGAGTGCGTCGACCGCCACCGTCCCGTCCGGGTACCGCTTCGTCACTGCCTCGAACGTGATCAAGCCGCCGCCAGGCCCTTCCGCATATTATATACTTTTCCAACCATAATAGTATGAATATATTGATAGTTACGCGCCGACCTCACCCGGATCACCGGCCCGAGCCGCATTCACCCACCATAACCGGCACCGCCGACAACGCCCATGTTTGCGGCACTCCCGTCGCTAACGATTTGTGCTACCTGACCTGATACGCACGGCAGCGCGGCGCGCCGCGCCGCCCGCGGGCCGGCCGTTCATGCCCGCACGCCGACGTGACCGGCCACAATCGTGAGATGGACGCCGACCTGGCCGCGCGGTGGCACCGGCCCGGCTGATCGCGCTGCTCGACGACGCGCGCTGAGCCACCCTCCATCATCCCGAACGGGTGCGTGCCTTCGCCTCATCCGACGTGATCTGTCGCTTCTGTACCGCCTGCTGCCGAGGACGCCGCCTGACTGGCACGGATCACCAGCGCGCGTGCACGTCGGCGCGGAAGTACTTGTCGTACAGGTCCCCGATCTGGCCCAGCGCGGTTTCGCTGAGCGGCGGCAGGAGTGCGGCGGCGGCGTTCTGCCCGGCCTGCCCGGGGTTGCGCGCGCCGGGGATGACGGTCGTGACGCCCGGCTGCTGTGTCACCCAGCGCAGCGCGGCCTGGGCGGTGGTCACCGCCTGGCCCGGGGCCGCGGTGAACGCGCCAGGTTCCGCAACCAGGGCGGCGAACTCGGCGGCCGCCCTCACCCCGGTCGCGTAGTCCACGCCGGAGAACGTCTCGCCGACGTCGAACGCCTCGCCGTGCCGGTTGTAGGTGCGGTGGTCGTCGGCGGCGAACACGGTGTCCGCCGTGTACCGGCCGGACAGCAGCCCGGACGCCAGCGGCACCCGGGCGATGATGCCGACGCCGGCCGCCGCCGCCGCGGGCAGCACCTCGTCGAGCGGCTTGCGGCGGAACGCGTTGAGGATGATCTGCACGGTCGCCACGCCCGGCCGCGCGATCGCCGTCAGCGCCTCGTCGCACGTCTCGACGCTGACGCCGTAGGCGGCGATCCGCTCCTCGGCGACCAGCGTGTCAAGCGCGTCGTACACCGCGTCCGTCGAGTAGACGGGCGTCGGCGGGCAGTGCAGCTGGACGAGGTCGAGGCGGTCCACGCCGAGGTTGACCCGCGACCGGTCGGTCCAGGCGCGGAAGTTGTCCAGGTGTAGTTCTCCGGCACCTGCGCGACGCGGCGGCCCATCTTGGTGGCGACCGTGACGCCCGGCCCGGCGCTGCCGGCGAGGAACCGCCCGATGATCCGCTCGCTGCGCCCGTCGCCGTACACGTCGGCGGTGTCGAAGAAGGTGACGCCCGACGTCGACGGCGGCGCGCAGCACCGCGAGCGCGTCGGCTTCGCGTCACCGACCCCCAGTCGGCGCCGAGCTGCCAGGTGCCGAGGCCGATGATCGAGACGGGCCTGCCGGTCTTGCCAAGGACTCGCTGCTCCATGATGTTCGATCCTAGATGGCACCAGGGCCAAGATCTGTCAACATGTGCTGCCTGCGGCCGCGGGGTCGGGAGGGCTCTCGTACTGGGAGGCCTGAAGGGTGTAAAGCTCGGCGTACTGGCCGCCGAGTGCCATCAGGCCGGCGTGCGTGCCTGTCTCGGCTACCTTGCCGCGGGCGAGGACGTAGATCCGGTCGGCGTGCCTGACCGACGCCAGCCGGTGCGTGATCAGCAGCACGGTCCTGTCGCGCGCGAGGGTGCGCAGCGAGGAGAACAGCGCGTACTCGGCGCGCGCGTCGAGGGCCGCGGTTGGCTCGTCCATGATCAGCAGCGGCGCGGCGCGGTAGAAGCCGCGGGCGGCCGCGATCCGCTGCCACTGGCCGCCGGACAGTTCAGCGCCGCCCTTGAACTGCCTGGCGAGCAGCGTGTCGTAGCCGCGCTCGAGCTCGGCGATCACCGTGTCGGCGCCCGATCCGGCGGCCGCGGCGGCCAGCAGGAGCTCATCGAGCGGCCGTCCCATGACGATGTTGTCCCGCACCGACAGCGGCCAGTGGCCGTGATCCTGCGCGATGACCGCGATCCGTTCCCGCAGCGGCTCGCCGTTCAGGTCCGCGATCGAGACGCCGTCCCAGCACACCGTGCCTTCCTGCGGCCGGTACAGCCCGGCGAGGACCTTGGCGAGGGTGGTCTTCCCCGATCCGTTCTCCCCCACTAGGGCGACCACCTCGCCGCGGCCGATCTCGACCGACACCGCGCGCAGCGACGGCTCCCGCGCACCTGGGTAGCTGAAGGTGACGCCTGATGCGACGATGCGGGCGAACTCCTGCGGCACGGCGGCCGAGGCGGGCGGCGGGATCCTGGTCTGCGCGTCGGCGCAGAAGGACATGTAGTCGGAGAAGTACAGGCCGTCCTCGTAGCACTGGTTAACCGAGTACATCAGCTGCTGAAGCGAGCCGGCCGCCGAGCGGAGCGCGAGCACCGCGGTGCCCGCGACCGACAGGGCCAGCCAGCCGGCGGCGAGCAGCACGCCGAGCACCGTGTACACCCCCGCCGTGGCGATGCCGCCAAGGACCTTGCCGATCGCCGTGGTCGCGGTCTCCTGCCGTGCGGCCCGCAGCTCGGCGCTGCGCGTGTAGGCCGCGAGCCGCGCCACCCGGTCGATCAGGTACGCGCGCATGGTGAACGAGCGCAGCTCCGCGGCGGTGCGGCGCTCGGCGATCAGGTCGGCGAGTATGTACTTGCGCCGGTAGGAGTCGACAAGGGCGAACCTGGTCAGGTAGCTGATCCGCGCCGTGCGGACCGCCGCCCACGCGCCAGGCAGCTGGGCGAGCAGCAGGACAGCGAGGAGGATGGGCTGCAGCAGCCCGACGACCACTGTCGCCGACGCCAGCCCCGCGAACGCGGTGACGAAGTTGATCACGTCGTTGACCAGCTGGGACGCGGAGTAGACGCCGCGATCGCGTGCGCGCTGCATCCGGTCGTGAAAATCGGGCTCGTCGAAGGCCGCCAGCTCCACCTGAGTGGTCAGGTCGTAGAGCCGGACCTCGACGACCTGGGTCACCTGCGGCCCGAGCCGGCTCTGCGCCCAGCCCGCCGCGGTCGCCACCCCCGAGCGGAGCGCCGTCGCCGCCGCGACCAGGATCAGCGACGGCAGCGCGGCCCGCACCCGGTGCGGTGTCGGCCCGCCCGCGAACAGCGCCTTGAGCACCCCGGCGGTAGCGAAGAGCGCGTACCCGCCGAACACGCCGGAGACCAGGTTGAGCGAGATCGTGGCCACGATGTCGCGCCTGTTCGCCTGCCAGCCGAGGCGGACCGCCTGCGCGACGAGTGCGGGGAACCGGCGCGCGACGTCCCCGAACTTGACGGTGGCCATCCGTTCGTCGTAGGCCCGCCAGAAATGCGTGGTCAGCTCGGCCAGCTCACCGTCGGGCGACGCCCCTGCCCGCTGGCCGCCTGCCTGGCGCACCCACCGCCAGGCGCAGGCCACGGCATGCCCGAGTGCGCGCAGCCGGCGAGGGCTCCTGTCCCCTGTCCCCGTCCGCACAATCTCAGTATGTGGCGGCTCGCGGCCGGGGCAAAGTGAGTAATTTCGCCCGTCAAGACGGGCTGTGGCCCATGCCGCATGAGATGCGCACGCAGGCGGCGCCTGACATGGGCGGCGGAGAACTAGCCGCGGCGCAGCGCCCAGAACAGGATGTCCCTGCGGTGGGCGAAGCCGAGCTCCTTGTACAGCCTGATCGCGCTGATGTTGCTCCCGATCGCGTGCAGGAACGGGGTGTCGCCGCGCGCGGCGATGCCGGCCGCCACGGCGCGGGTCAGCCGGGAGGCGAAGCCGTGACCGCGCCAGGCCGGGTCGGTGCAGACCGCGCTGATCTCGGTCCAGCCGGGCGGGCGGAACCGTTCGCCCGCCATCGCGACAAGCTCGCCGTCGCGCCTGATGCCAAGATAGCCGCCGAACTCGACGGTCCGCGGCAGGAACGGCCCGGGCTTGGCCAGCCTGGTCAGCCGGAGCATGGCAGGCACGTCAGCGGGGCCGAGCGGCTCTGCCTCCTGGTCCGGTCCCGCATCCAGGGTGTCGGCGACCAGCTGGACGCCCTCGCCGTTGCCGAGGATCTCCCAGCCCGGCGGCGGTGCGGCACGCAGCCCGGGAAACAGCACGACCTCGCCCGGGCTGACCAGGCGCGCCACGCCGGCCCAGTCGGCAGGGCCCGGCTCATCCGGCAGGGCGCAGAACGGGCTCATGTCGGCCGGGTAGCGCATCGCGCCTCCCCGGGCGCGGGCGAGGTGGCGATGCGGCCCGGCGAGCGATCGCTGCACCGGGTTGTCGAGAGTATGCGTTCGTCGGGATCGAACTCGCGGCCCAGCCCTTCGATATAGGCATGATGCTCGCGCAGCGACGCGACGCCCGCCTCGATCGTGTCGGTGACGTCCACGAAGTGGGTCGGCGTGCCGACCGCGGCCACGTAGGCGTCCCTATGCCGGTACACGGCGGGCCAGCCTCGGGGAATACCCACTCGTTGGCGGCGTCCCGGCAGGCGTCCAGCGTCGCGAGCCCGACGGCCCGATGGTCCGCGTGATTGACCGGGCCTTCCTCGCCCCAGGTGAGGTCGAAGCTCATCGTGATGATCACCTGCGGCTGCAGCCTGCGGAACGCTGCCGCCAGGTCATGCCGCAGCGCGATCCCGTACTCGACCAGCCCGTCCGTATGATCGAGGAACTCCACCTCGGTCACGCCCACGACCGCGGCGCTGCGGCGCTCTTCCTCCACCCGCAGCGCGGCAACCTGGTCCGGAGCCATGCCGGCGATACCGGCCTCGCCCCTGGTCGCGAGCAGGTAGGAGACGTTTTTGCCCTGGCCGGTCCACCGGGCCACGGCGGAGGCGACGCCGTACTCGAGATCGTCCGGGTGAGCCACCACGGCGACCGCCCTGTCCCAGTCCTCCGGCATCGGCTGCATCCGCGGCACCTCTCTTCCCGTCGGTATTGCCGCAACTCTCTCACACCCAGCGACGCACCCGACGTCATCGCCCGGTCAACCCGCGTCCGCTCCTCGAAGTAGATCTCGGCGCCGTTCTCGGTGATGATGACTACATGCCGCCGGAGCCAGCACCGAAGCAGCCGGCCCGCGTCAGCCCGCCGGACCCGCGCGACGAGCCGGTACTGCCGACGCAGAGCCAGGAAGATACCGACATCGGCTGGGGTGAACCTCCCGGACCGGATGATGACGAGCGCCTCTCTCGCGACCGCCCTCCGCACTGGGGTTCCGGCTAGCCCGGGCGTCCCGCCGCCCTTCCCGCACCCCGCAATTCTTGTTAACTCCGGCACGCCGGCCACATCCAGGATTCAGGCCGGGCAGGTCCATTCTTCCGGGCTGCGGATCGGCCCGGAGCCGGCCACGTCCGGCGGCGGGAAGTGCTCTCTGAGCGTGAACGCGTACCCCGAGGGCCCGAACTCCCGCAGGTGGAGCACCCGCTCCTCGGCCTCATCGGTCGTCGGAGTGTGGCCGCGCGGTATCCACCACAGGGCGGCGTAGGCCTCGGCCATCCGCTCGAACCACTGGCGGCGCCGCCTGAGAACCCGACGGTGGGTGTCGGAGTAGACGAACGCGGCGAGCGCCTCGACCGACTCCCACACCGACATGTTGACCAGGACGCCGGCGCTCCCGGCCTGGTCCCATTCGAACGCGTGCACCGCGGTCGCGTTGCCGTCTTCGGTCTGCAGCCGCCAGACGAAGCCGGGGGCGGCGTCCGCCGCCGCGTTCACCGGGTCGAGGGCCGCCACGAAATCCGCGAGCAGCGGGCTGTCCAGCCGCTCACGCATCCGCGCGACGTTTACTTGCGCCAGCAGGTAGTCCACGCCGTCATGGTGCCAGTCGCCGGGACCTGGAGGCAATCCCGGCCCGATGCGGCGGTCAATGGCGGCGCCGAATTGAACGCCTGGGCGGCCAGATACGTAACATGAACACAAGAACGAGTTGTGCCCCGGACTGCCCAGAGGCCACCATTGACGTGGGGGAGGGGAATTCTTTGGCTCGCGTGCCTCTACGGGCTACCGATCCTGTGCGGATCGGCCATTACCGGCTGACAGCCAGGCTGGGCTCGGGCGGCATGGGCGTGGTGTATCACGGCATGGGCTGGGACGGCAGCCAGGTGGCGGTGAAGGTGCTCCGCCCGGACCTGGCTGATGACCAGGATTTCCGGCGCCGGTTCCGCCGTGAGGTGTCGGCGCTGCTGCGGGTCAAGGGCGTCTGCACCGTGCGGGTGATCGAGGCCGATACCGAGTCGCCACGGCCATTCATGGTCACCGAATACGCCGAAGGCCCGTCCCTGGCCGAGTACATCGACACATACGGATTGCTCGGCCCCGATATGCTCTACGGCCTGGCCACTGGGCTGGCTGAGGCGCTGACCGTGATTCACGCGGCCGGCATCGTGCACCGGGACCTCAAGCCATCCAACGTCATCCTGACGGACGCTGGCCCGAAGGTCATCGATTTCGGTATCGCCCAGGCCCTAGACGCCTCGTCCATGACCAGGACGGGCATGATGGTCGGCTCGCCGGGTTTCATGGCGCCGGAGCAGATCAACGGGCGCCCCGGCCCGGCGGCCGACATCTTCGTCTGGGGGGTGACGGTGGCGTACGCGGCCACCGGGCGGCCACCGTTCGGCACGGGGGAGACCCACGCCATCTTGTACCGGGTCGTGCACGCCGACCCCGGCATCGCCGCGGTCCCCGATTCGCTCCGGCCGCTGGTCGCCGCCGCCCTGGCCAAGGCCCCGGACCGGCGGCCCACCGCCCAGCAGCTTCTTGACCGTCTCACCAGCATCTCGATGCGGTCGCCCCGCGTGCAGGACTCGCCCACTCAGACGATCCTGTCGAGGACCTGGCAGCAGACCGGGCCGCATCCCAGCCGGCCCCGGGTCGCCGACGAGCCTCGTGCGGCCAAAGGCTCCCTGCTACTCGATCCCGCGCCGCCGGGTGCCGTTCCGCCGGGGACCGGGCCGCCCGGGGCGAGAAAGAGCCGGATCAGCCGGCGCACGACGACGATCGGCGTATCGGCCATGGCCGCGGCGGCCGTGGCCGTCGGCGTGGCCCTCGCCGTCCTGCCGGGGCACACGCCGAAGGAAGGCCCCAGCGGGAACGAGGGAATCGCCGGGGCGGGGAGCCCGGTCGCGACGAACACCCTGCCGACCTACCCGGGACAACGGGCGCGCGGTGTCGTCCAGACGATCCAGCGCATCGTCGCGTCGGGGAACACGATGGTGACGACGGGCTCGCAGAAAAGTGACGGCGCCGCCCGCCAGCAGTTCTTCGTATCGTCCGATGCCGGAGGCACCTGGCGTCTGGCCCCGGTCCAACTGCACGACGGCGGCCAGCCTCCCTTGGGGTACCCGGCCGACAGGATCGCCGGCGGCCCGCACGGATGGATGGCGGAAGGCACCAATGCCATCTGGACCAGCCCGGACGGGCTGTCCTGGACGCTGGCGGGCACGCACGGGATCACCCCGCGGCAACCCGGTGACACGATCAACGTGGTCACCAACACACCCGACGGGTTCCTGGCCGCCGGCTACGAGGCGACCAGCGCCGGGCAACAGGCGGTGATCTGGACCTCGCGTGACGGCGTGACCTGGCAGCGGATGACGGCCGTGCGGCTGGGGCTGCAGGAGTCGGGCGCGGCCCTGCAGGCTGTTGACTTCGCCACCTCACACGGGACCGACACGGTGATCGCCGACCGCGGATCCGGCGTGTGGCTGAGCACCGACAGCGGAGCGCACTGGACGCAGGTGACGGTGCCCGTCGATCACGGCGCCCAGAGCTCCATCAGCGGCGTGTCGTTCGACAGCGCCGGACTCATCGTGGTCCGGTCCGGCAAGACCGCGAGCGGCGCCGATGACGGGGTCGCCTACTTTTCCCCGGACGGCCGGAGGTGGCAGTACGCAGGCACGATCGATGCGGCGGGGGGCTGGAGCCCGGGCGCGGTCAAGGGCAGCGACTACGGTTTCGTGGTAACCGGCCAGACCAGGAACCGGTACGTGGCCTACACCAGCACCGGCACCGGCACGAGGTGGCTGCCGGCCGGGCCGCTCGGGAGCACATCGGATGGGCCGGGCTTCATCGCGGCGGTCGGACCGGGCGGCAGCGTCATCGCGGCCGGAAGCACCAACCCCAGCAAGATCAGCCAGCAGGGTCTGCTCATCAAGGCGGACACGGCGGGTGACCTGAAGCCCGTCTCGCTGGCTGCCATCCCGGGCGGCTTCATCCCTGAGGAGACGGTGAAGAGCACCGCCGTGGCGGGGAACGAGCAGATCGCGGTGGGCACCGCGGACGGCTACCCGGCGGTCTGGCGGCGGGTGTCTGACGGGCCCTGGGCCCTGGTGTCCTCGCTGGCCCAGGTGTCGACCGATCCGGACCTAGCCGGGCTGTCCGCCGTGACCCACGGGCCGCACGGATGGCTCGCCGCCGGGCCGGGCCTCGTGCTCACCTCGACCGACGGCACGAACTGGCAGCCCGCCGGGGCCATTACGCACCAGCTGGCCGGCGTGTCCGCCGTGCAGGCCGCCAGCGGTCCGCCCGGCTACGTGATCACCGGCACGATCGCCGGGCCGGGCGGCGCGTACTCGCGGAACGTTTGGTGGTCACCAGACCTGACCAGCTGGACCAGGGCGCATGACGTGAACGAGACGAGCGGTTCGAACCAGGTGCTGGCCGTGGCCGCGGGTCCGCGGGACTTCGTGTCAGGCGGCTCGCACGACAACCGGCCCGCGGTGTGGACCAGTCCCGACGGCCGTACCTGGACGGCCGTCAACCCGCCAATGCCGCCTGGCGCCTCGGCCGGGGTGATCCAGCAGGTGGCGGTCCGCGGCAGCCACGTCGTCGCGCTGGGCCAGCAGACTACCGCGGCCGGCCTGCAGCCTCTCGCCGAGCGGTCCGACGACGGCGGGCTGACCTGGCAGCCGGTGTCATTCAGCGCACCGGGGCCCGGTATCAGCTTCACCGCACTGACCGGCGATGCCAGCTCCTTCACCGCCGCGGCGCAGTTCGGTCCGCCGGGAGGCACCATGGACGCCGCCGTCTGGACCTCAGGGGACGGAACGAGCTGGACGCGATCGCCGGTCAGCGGCCTGACCGGCGGCGGCAGCCACGCCCTCACCGCACTGGCCGCGTCCGGCGCCGCGGTGACGGGCATCGACTCGGTCCAGGCCCAGGCCAGTCAGCAGTTCATCGTCCGGCGTCTTCCAGCCGGCTGACGACCGGACATGCTCCCGGTCGATACGGTAGGAAAATAGTAAGCGGACTGTTGTGCGCTGGCCTGCTGGACGCCGCCGTGACTCTCGTGAGGAGAATGTCGTTGGCTCGCACGCCTCTTCGGCCTGATGACCCGACACGGATCGGGCACTACCGGCTGACCGCGAGGCTGGGTGCGGGCGGCATGGGCGTGGTGTATCTGGGCGTGGCATGGGACGGCAGCCCGGTCGCGGTCAAGGTGCTCCGCCCGGACCTGGCCGATGACCAGGAATTCCGCCGCCGGTTCGGCCGTGAGGTGGCCGCGCTGGTGCGGGTCAAGGGCGTCTGCACGGTGCGAGTGATCGAGGCCGACTCCCAGTCGTCCACGCCGTTCGTGGTCACCGAATACGCCCAGGGCCCTTCGCTATCCGAGCACATCGACAAGCACGGATCGGTCGGTTCCGAGATGCTGTTCGGCCTGGCCACGGGGCTGGCCGAGGCGCTGACCATGATCCACGCGGCCGGCATCATGCACCGGGACCTCAAGCCCTCCAACATCATCCTGACGGACGCCGGCCCTAAGGTCATCGACTTCGGCATCGCGCGGCGGCAGGACACTACGGCTATGACCAGGACGGGCATGATGATCGGCTCTATGGGTTTCATGGCGCCCGAGCAGATCAGCGGGCGCCCCGGCCCGGAGGCTGACATCTTCGCCTGGGGGGTAACAGTGGCCTACGCGGCCAGCGGCCGGTCGCCGTTCGGGGCCGGAAATACCCCCCACTCCATCTTGTACCAGATCATGTACGGCGATCCCGACATCGCCATAGTCCCGGACTCGCTCCGGCCGCTGGTGGAAGCCGCGCTGGCCAAGGACCCGCAGAGCCTGGCCGACCGCGCGGCAGCTGCTGGACCGGCTGACAAGCGCCGCCAGGCGGACCGGGCACGTCGACGAAGCGCCCACCCAGGTGATCTTGGCGCGGACCTGGCAGAGCGGCTCCCATTCAAACCCGTCGCCCGCCAGCAGGCCAGCCGAGGCGAACCCAGTTCCTCCCCGCCAGCCCGCACCGCCACCTCCCGCACCGCCACCTCCCGGGCCGCCAGCCGCTAATCCGCCTACCTCCGCCCACCGCCGAGTCGCCGGCCCCGGTGGCGCCGGCCCCGGTGGCACAGCCCGCTGCGGCCCCGCCCCCCGGGAAGATACCGGTCGGCCGTCGCGTGGCGACAATAGCCACGTCGGCGCTGGTCGCCATGCGCCTGCGCCGCCCCAGTCGCCGCTCGCCCAGCCAGCCGGGACCGAAGAGCTGATGAACACTAAGCGGTTCAGCAGGAGACGCTGCACGGCGTGATCAGGGCACGACCACCGGCGGCGTGCCCGCTGGTCACCATCTGGTTTTGGCTCATGTCGATTTGTAGGGTGGCTTTTGTGGCGGAAGATGCGCGGGACCCGGCGGCGTATGCCGCGGACATTGACGCGGCCAGGGAGCGGATGATCGGCTTCGTGAGTGGCTGCAGCGACGGCGAATGGCGCGCCGCGCCCCTGGACGGGGACCCCCGGCCAGTGGCCGTGGTGGTGGATCACGTGGCGCATGCGTATGAGTACCTGGCGGGCTGGATGCGCCAGATCGCCGCTGGTCAGCGGGTTGAGGTGAACAGTGATGTCGTGGACGCCCTGAATGCGCAGCACGCCCGGGACGCCGTAGCGGTGAGCAAGGCTGAGGTGACGGGACACCTGCGCCGCAGCGGGGCGGCCATCAGCGATCTGGTCGCGGCCCTGAGCGCCGCCGACCTGACCGCCGACGACGGCAGGGTCCGGCGGTTGGCGCAGATCGCGGCCCGGCACGCAGACGAACACCGCGCCGACATCGAAATGGCACTGGCCGCGCGGGGCATCCGACCCGGCCGGTGACGCTGACTGCATGCCGCGCACACTTCTTGGTTGACGCCAGCATGGAGGCCTTCTCCGCTGCACTTCTCAGCGGCAAGCGGAAATTTGCCCCGAGCGTGGCAGTTTCATATGAACATACAGCCCGTCCAACTGTCCGCCGGCCGTAACCAGTGACCGCTATGCAGCCAACGACGCGAAGAGCCCTTGATAACCGCGCGCCGACCCGCCGTTATGGCGTGCACTGGTTCCCGGAAGGGGTCCTGTTGTCGGCACGCATAACGAGACCGTTCTGCGTGGCGTGCCGGTTCGGGGTTCCGTCGCGGTTGTGCTTCATTTCGTGGCCGGGCTGAGCTGGTGGTGGGTCGGCGGCGGCGTCCTTGCCGCAGCAGCCGTCTTGATGGCAACCCGCGTCATCGAGGTGTCTTCGGGCGCGCCAGATCATCGTGACCGTGACCGGATCGTCGACCCGTCCGATCTGGACGATCCTTGCCGTGAACTCCTGCTCCGCGCCCAGCGGGCCATTGCCGCCGTCCTGGGCTGTGAGGTATACGCCAGCGACATGCTGGACCACGCTGCGGGAGAGATGGTGCTGAGGTGGCATGAGTGGGATATTGCCGCTGCTTTGCGCGTGATCACGAGGTTGCGCGCCGAGCTTGCAGCCAGCGCCGCAGCCGGCGGGGCTGGCCCCATGGCGGCCGCCGTGCTGGACTCGCAGCAGCGTGCTATCACGCTGGCGCGGGATGCTACCGAAGCGCGGGTCGGCGCGCTGGAAAGCTATGCCGTGCAGGTGCAGGCTGCAGATGCGGCTCAGCAGGACTGGCTCAGCGCCCTGAGACTGTCCGCTCTCAACAGCCAGTACCTCGATCTCGTTGCCCGACGGCGGCGGGCGAGCACGCGCTCGCGGAGATCACCGGCCTGACCGAGCAGGCCGTCACCGCGGCGGAGGTATTCCGCGGCAGCCTTCACCAGGCCGCCCTGGCAGCCGAGGCCCTGGCCCTTCCTGCCGCGCCAGCCACCCCACGGGAATGACCATTCCGCACCCGCCCGGGCCACCTGCAGGATCGGCCCGGGAGCTGGCCGCTCCGCCGGAATGAGCGGGGCCGCGGCGGAGACTGACGCAGTTCACGGAGGCTGAATCCGCTCCATGCGCCCGGTCGCCGTAGCCGCACGGGAACCGCTCGCCAGCGTAGGGAACGGGGGCCGTCAACGGTCAACCAGCCCGAGCGCTCTCCTCGTCCTGGACGCGCCGAATGAGCAGTTCTGCGCCCCCTCCTGCGATGGGCCCATTATCAACATGAAGCGCAGAGCCGGCCATCCGGCGCTGGGCAGAATGCTGAGGTCTTACCTTCCGTAGCCGGCACCGGCTGCCCGGTGCCGGTGATGCTGTCCCGCTGACGAGGCCCTGTGCTGTCGGCGGTCGGCCGTCGCGGACCAGGTCACCGGCTGGCAGGGCAATCGAGCGTGCTCACAGCCAGTGGTCATAGGCAGGTCATAGCCCGGCTGGACGATGCGGACAGGTCGGGCGGGCACGTTGGTGCCAGGGCCGCCGCAGATGGCGGCCACGGCAGAAGGAGATCACACCATGCATGACTCGGTGAGCACTGGCGGGCGCAAGAAGCGGTGGGCAGCTGCCGTGGGCCTGCTGGCCGCGGGTGCAATCAGTGGCGGCGTCCTGGCTAGCGCGCTGAGCGCATCCGCCTCGAGCGACACTTCCGCTGCCAGCGCCAGCACCGTGTCGTCCTCACCAGGCCAGGCGAGGACGCCGGGACCCGGCGGGGCCCAGCCGGTCCGGTCCGACGAAAAGAGCGTGCCCAGCGCCACGGCCGCGACGCTGCATGCGGCGGCGCTTAAGGCGGTTCCGGGTGGCACCGTGTACCGGATCGAGACCGACGCCGGTGACGGCGTGTACGAGGTGCACATGAAGAAGGCCGACGGCTCTTTGGTCACCGTCAAGTTCGACAAGAACCTGAAGGTCACGAAAGTGGAGACTGGCATGGGCGCTGGTGATCCCGCTCCCGCAGGCCACGGCGCGCCGGGAGCAGCGGCGTGAGTTAGCGGGTCCGCTTCAGGCGGCCGCGCCCCGGGCGGACGCGAGCCGGGGCGCGGCCGCCGTGATGAGGCATCCGCCCGCACGGCCAGCCTCGGCACGACCAGCGCCAACCGGTCCCGGCCGCCGGAGTCCGTGGGGAGTGCCGCCCGCCCGTGCGGAGCAGTGGCGAGGCCGGGGTTCCGCTCCTGGCCGACGGGCTGGCACTGGTCGGACGGGGTATCGGCGGCCTCGGCCGTCTGCAGCGTTATCAGGCTGTCTTGAAGGCCTCCCGGCGCAGCATCTGGAACAGCGTGGGGGCACCCTCGGATGTCGTCACCGCGACCGCCTTACGCACGAACCGGGTCTGGGCTGCCTGTTCCAGCATGCTCGCGGCGAGGTCGGCACGGCTGGTGAAGATGCCCGGCGCCTGATCCTCATGAAGCTCATAGCCGGTGACTCCCGGGGCGTCGAACAGACCCGACGGGCGCATGATCGTCGGCTTCCTGCGGCGGTGCACGCAGGCCGGGCAGTCTGCCGCGGACCGGCTGGCCAAGGACCTGGAGTAGCCTGCGTCCGGGCCTGCTTCACAGCCAGATCACCGGTTCGCCGGGCTGGCGAAAGTTCTGTCGGGTGGTGCCGGAAGGTGGGAAAGGTGGACAAGGCGGAGGTCGACCGGTGGCTTCAGGCGTATGTCGAGGCCTGGAAGAGCTACGACCCCGATCAGATCGGCGAACTGTTCGCCGAAGGCGTGCAGTACCGGTACCACCCGTATGACGATCCGGTGCAGGGCCGCGCGACGGTGGTCCGGTCCTGGCTGGGTGAGGCATCGCACGCCGGAGCCTCGGCCAGGGACGAGCGAGGCACCTATGACGCCGCTTACCGAACCGTCGCCGTCGACGGAGATGTCGCGGTGGCGACGGGATGCAGCAGCTACCTGTCCGAGCCGGGCGGCGCGGTGGAGACGGTCTATGACAACTGCTTCGTGATGCGCTTTGACTCCGCGGGCCGGTGCCGGGAGTTCACCGAGTGGTACGTCGAGCGGCCACCCAGCTAAAGCGATGCCGGGCGATGCCACGGTCGGTCCTGAGCGGGGGACCAGGGGAACGCCAGGAGGTCCGGCTCGACCCAGCCGCGCTTTGCCGGGGCGGCGGCCAGGGTCGACGACCGGTAGTGCCTGCTCAGCAGGCGCTTGTCGAGCAGGGCGGGATGGCGCCCCGCGAAGGTGTCGAAGTCGGCGCAGTCCGGGTCGGCGTCGACGTGGTGGGCGACGATCTCCACCCAGGCCCGGGAGACCGTGTGGTGGTACTTCTGCGGAGCCCGTTCGTAGGCGGCGATGCGCTGGATCCAGTCGCAGATCCTGGCGGTTGCCTCGGGCATGCCGTAGCGTCGAACCGCCAGGAAGGCCAGGTTGATGTGCTGCCGGTGCCGGAACTGCCCGCTGGGGCCGGTGATCTCGGGCAGGATCGCGGCCAGCTCGGCGTCGGGTGAGCGGTACGGTCCGGCCGGGCCGTCCTGGCCAGGCACCGGAGCCGTGTGGTGGGGCATCAGCAGGCCTCCTGCAGCGCGGTGATGACGGCGTGGTAGCCGGCGAGCTGGGTGGGGTCAAGCCGGGAGAGCGCGTCGCGCTCGAGGTCCGCGATCGCGGCGAGCACCCGGGTGGCCACCGCCTGGCCCGCCTCGGTCAGCGGCAGCCGGAAGGAGCGGCGGTCGGCCGGATCTAGCTCCCTGACGAGATAGCCGCGGTTCTCCAGCCGGTCGAGGAGACCGGTCAAGGTGCTGGCCCGGGTGCCGGTCCGGTCGCTGAGCTGACGGACGTTGAGGGTCCCGCCTTCGCCGAGGTTCGCGAGCGCGTTGATCTCCGCGGCCGACAGGTTCAGGTCCGCCAGCGCGTTGCTCAGCGCGTGCAGCGTATGGTGCGTGGCCCGCTGCAGCGCGAGCACCGCACCAGGTAGTCCACTTTCGGATATCACGGAAATGGATTATACGATAATGAAGCACCGAGCACCACGGGCACAGGGTCAGGCTCGGGTCCTCCGGGCGTAAAGAAACGACTTACCGCGCCGGCGACAATGGCCTCGTGGCAGAGTCATGGATGATCGACGAACTGGCGTACGCGGGACCCGAGCACCTCGACGCGGCCTTCGTGGCCGGCTTCGACCGGAAGCAGGGGTATCCGGACCCGGCCGGGGACCTGGACGCCTTCGCGGCCCAGGGCCTGGACGCGAGCTCGGCGGTCGTGGATCTGGGGGCGGGCGCCGGGCAGTTCGCGCTCGCGGCCGCCGGCAGGTTCGGGCACGTGACGGCGGTGGACGTCTCGCCGGCCATGCTCGCCCTGCTGAGCGACCGCGCCGCCGCCGCGGGGCTGGCCAACCTAGACTGCGTGCGCGCGGGCTTCCTCAGCTACGCCCATGCCGGGCCGCCGGCCGACGGCGTGTACACCCGGCACGCCCTGCACCAGCTGCCCGACTTCTGGAAGGCGCTGGCCCTGGACCGGGCCGCGCGGATGCTGCGGCGCGGCGGCGTGCTGCGGCTGCGCGACCTGATCTACGACTTCCGCCCCGCCGACACCGAGGAAGTCTTCCGGGACTGGTTCGGGCACGCCGCCGCGGACCCCGCCGACGGTTACACCAGCGAGGACTACGCCGAACACATCCGCACCGAGTTCAGCACCTTCCGCTGGCTACTCGAGCCGATGCTCGCCGCGGCCGGCTTCGAGATCGTCAGCGCGGAGTTCGAGGGCCGCCTCTACGGCGCCTACACGTGCGTAAAGACCAGGTGAGCCGGGCGACCACGTCGCCGGGCGCGGCCGCCAGTGCCACGTCCCTGGCGACCACCACCCCGCGGGCCGCTCGCAGCCTGCGGGCGCGCACGACCAGGGCGGGCTCATTCAAGGCCGGTGACCCTCGCATATAGCTCCTGGTAGCGCGCCTGGGTCGCCGCCACTACGTCGTCCGGGATGGCCGGCCCGGCAGCAGGCGGTCCCAGTCCAGGCCAGCCGACCAGTCCCGGAGGAACTGCTTGTCCAGGGAGCGCTGCGGGCGACCCGGCTGCCACTGTTCGGCCAGCCAGAACCGCGACGAGTCGGGCGTGAGCACCTCGTCGGCCAGCATCAGCCTCCCGTCCGGGAGCAGGCCGAACTCCAGCTTGGTATCCGCGATGACGATGCCGCGCGCGGCGGCCAGCTCGGCGCCCCGCCGGTAGACCTCCAGGGTGGCCTGCTCGAGCTCGGCCGCCACCGGCTCGCCGACCAGTCCCGTCACCTCGGCCCTGGTCATCGGCTCGTCGTGGCCGGCCGCGGCCTTGGTGGTGGGGGTGAAGACGGGTTCGGGCAGCCGGGACCCCTCGCCGAGGCCGGGCGGCAGCCGCACGCCGGAGATCGTCCCGGTTTCCTGGTAGGACGCCAGGCCCAGTCCGGCCAGGTAGCCACGGGCGATGCACTCCACGGGAAGCATCTGCAGGCGGCGGCACCGGATGGCCCGCCCCGCCCACTCGGAAGGCACGTCGGTGCCGGAGATCACGTGGTTGGGGATCACGTCGCCGAGCTGCCCGAACCACCACAGCGACAGCTGGGTCAGCACCCGGCCCTTGCCCGGGATAGGCGTGGGCAGCACCACGTCGTAGACGCTCACCCGGTCCGAGGCGACCATGATGATGTCGTCGCCGTCGGCGTAGAGTTCCCGGACCTTTCCGGAATGCACCAGTTCCAACCCATGCTCCTCCCAGCCAGGCCAGGACGGGGCCAGCGTACTAGGGCCTGGTGCGCGTACGATCATGTGCCATGGCGGACCTTGAGGTTCAGTACCTCCAGGTGCAGACGACGACCGATTCGCGGGCCGAGGCGATGGAACTCTCCCGTGCCGCGGTCGAGGCTAGGCTGGCCGCGTGCGCGCAGGTGGCCGGCCCGGTCGCGTCGATGTACTGGTGGGACGGCGCTCTTGAGCGGACCGAGGAGTGGCTCGTGCTCCTCAAGCTGCCGGCCGACCGGTACGACGAACTCGCCGCCTTCATCACCGAACGGCACAGCTACGACGAGCCCGAGATCATCGCGCTGCCCATCGTGGCGGGCTCGACCGCGTACCTGAGCTGGATGCGGGAGGAGACCCGCCCCGCCGAGGGTGCCTTAAGCCGGTAACCGCTGACCGGCCTGCTGCTTCGGCTGAACGCTACCGCGAAGGCGGGACGTTCCAGGAGGTGATGACAAGTTGGGCGTGCTCGGTGCCGAGCGTGCTGAGCGTCCCGGTGTCCAGCCGGAACAGCTTGCCGGCCGCCGGCTCCAGACGCAGGTAGCGGGCGGTGAGCACGCGCAGCACGTGCCCGTGCGCGACCAGCACGACGTCGCCGTCGGTCAGCAGCGGCGTCACCCGGGCCAGTACCCGGCCGGCCCGCTCGCCGACCTGCTCCACGGTCTCGCCGGGGTGTTCGGCGTCGCCGGGGATCACGCCGTCGCGCCACAGGTACCAGCCGGGCCTGGCCTCCTGGATCTGCCGCGTGGTCAGCCCCTCGTAGCCGCCGTAGTCCCATTCCCACAGGTCCGGGTCGGGCTTGGCGTGGGCCAGGCCGGCCAGGGCCGCGGTGGTGACCGCGCGCCGGGCGGGGCTGGTGAAGACGGCCACGATGTGGCGCCGGGCCAGCAGCGAGGCCAGCGCCGCCGCGGCGGCCTCGCCGTGCGGGGTGAGCGGGACGTCGGTCCGCCCGGTGTGCTGGCCGGCCAGGCTCCACTCGGTCTCGCCGTGCCTGAGCAGGATCAGGTCGCCCATGACTCGATAACATATCGGTAATGGGAACCCCAAAGCAGGTCAGAGCAGTTTGCGCAGCGCCAGCAGGTCCCGCATGCTGGCCTGGACCTTGACCCGGCCGGAGATCCACATCCGGGCGATGTTGGCCGGGGTGGCGGCCAGCGCGAGGACGTCGTCGCTGACCGCGGTCAGCTTGATGTCGGCTGGCGGGTCGTCGGGCTTCGCCTCGGATACCGGGTCGGCGCCGTGGTCAGTGAACCTGGTCACGAACGTCACGCCGAGATCGGTGACATGGCAGCTCATCGACCGCTTGCCGAAGTAGCTGGCTCGGTCTTGCGGGCTCATCTCGGTCAGTCGGCCGGTGAGGGTATGCAGCGCCTCGCGGCACTCCTCGGCTGAAGCCATGTGCGCCTCGCTCTAGTCAACAACGGACGGTAGCGTTCCACGCGGAGGGTAGCGCACATGGATGAGAAATACCCAGACCTGGGTATCGAGGATCAAGGTCAAGATCGTGATTCCGAACGAGGTCGGCCCGGTGCCCCACCGGACGGCGGGGCGCCCCGGCCGGCCGCCGAACTGCCGCCAACCGGCGATGACCGGGTGGATGCGGCCGTGGCCGGGCTGAGCCGCCTGCCCGGGGCCCCGGCGGAGGAGCACGTCGCCGTGCTCGAGGAGGTGCACGGGCGGCTCAGGGACATCCTGGGCGAGCTCAGCGAGGGCACGCCTTGACCGTAGCCCGGGCGCGGCTCGACGCCGAGCTGGTCAGGCGAGGCCTGGCCAGGTCGCGGGAGCAGGCCGGCGAACTGGTGGCCGCCGGGCGCGTGACGGTGGCCGGGCAGCGCGCGGCCAAGGCCGCGACCCAGGTAAGGCGGGACGCCCCGATCAGCATCGCCGACACCGGGGAGCCCGGGTACGTCTCCCGCGGCGGCCACAAGCTGGCCGGCGCGCTCGCGGCTTTCGGGCCGGGGGGCTCGGGGGGGTCGTCTTTCCCCAAGGGGGGTCCGGGGGGATGGGTCCCCCCGGAAGAGAAGGAGACAGCAGAGCCCCGGCGGGCCTGGTGGTGGCGGGACGCGCCTGCCTGGACGCGGGTGCGTCCACCGGCGGGTTCACCGACGTGCTGCTGCGGGCCGGCGCGGCGCACGTGGTCGCGGCGGACGTGGGCTACGGCCAGCTGGCCTGGTCGCTGCGGACCGACCCGCGGGTCACCGTGCTGGACCGGGTCAACGTGCGGACCCTGGACCAGGTCGACCCGGTGCCCGGGCTCGTGGTGGCGGACCTCTCCTTCATCTCGCTTACCTTGGTCCTCCCGGCCCTCGTGGCTTGCGCCGCGCCGGACGCGGATTTCGTGCTGCTGGTGAAGCCCCAGTTCGAGGTGGGTAAAGGCCGGGTAGGCGCGGGCGGCGTGGTGCGTGACACCACGGATCGTTCGGCCGCCGTCCAACGGGTCACCGGCGCGGCGGGCCAGCTTGGCCTCGGCGTCCTGGGGGTTACGGCCAGCCCGCTGCCCGGACCCGCCGGAAACGTGGAATATTTCGTCTGGCTGCGCCGGGGCGCGCCGCCGCTTGACGACGGTCAGCTGGAGCGGGCAATTGCGGAGGGCCCCGGGGGGCCGCAGGGGTCTGGGGGGGACGGTTCCCCTTCAGACGCGGGGGGTTCCGGGGGGTCGTCCCCCCGGACCAACAGAGAGGGATCCAGCTAGTGGGACAGCGGACGGTGCTGGTGACGGCGCACACCGGGCGGGAGAACGCGCTGCGCAGCGCCCGGTTCGTGGCCGACCGGCTGACCGCCGCCGGGATCGTCGTCCGCACCCTCGCGGGCGAGTTCAGTTCTCCGGGCGCGCAGGACGTCCCGGTCAGTGCCGAGGCGGCGGTGGGCGCCGAGCTGGTCATCGTGCTGGGCGGGGACGGCAGCCTGCTGCGTGCCGCCGAATTCTCCCGCCCGGCCGGGGTGCCGCTGATCGGGGTGAACCTCGGTCACGTCGGGTTCCTCGCCGAGGCGGAGCCGGACGGGCTGGCCAACACGGTCGACCGGCTGGCGGCGCGGGAGTACGTGGTCGAGGAGCGGATGACGATCGACGTGATCGTGCGCAGCAACGGCCCGGAAATCGCTTCCACCTGGGCGCTGAACGAGGCCACCGTGGAGAAGGCGGCCCGGGAGCGGATGATCGAGGTGATCACCGAAGTCGACGGCCGCCCGCTGTCCCGCTGGGCCTGTGACGGGGTGGTCTGCTCGACCCCCACCGGCTCGACCGCCTACGCGTTCTCCGCGGGCGGACCGGTGGTGTGGCCGGAGGTGGAGGCGCTGCTCATGGTGCCGATCAGCGCGCACACGCTGTTCGCCCCGCCGATAGTGGTGTCGCCGCGGTCCGTGCTGGCGCTCGAGCTCATCGTGGCGTCCGAGACATCGGGGGCGGTTTTGTGGTGCGATGGTCGGCGTAAGGTCGATCTGCCACCCGGGGCCCGGGTGGAGGTCCGCCGCGGGGCGCTGCCGGT
The DNA here is from genome assembly GCA_963800415.1 of uncultured Actinomycetes bacterium. GTDB lineage: Bacteria > Actinomycetota > Actinomycetes > Streptosporangiales > Streptosporangiaceae > Palsa-504. The sequence continues at coordinate 174,141 of CAWDBS010000074.1, read as the reverse complement.
CCTGCTCGCACGGCTGCAGGCACCGGGTGCCCGCGGCGGAAGCTTCACGGACCGGCTGGTGGTCAAGTTCGGCCTGTCCGTAGCGGGCTGGCGCGGCCGTACCTGGGAGGACGCAGGCGAGCATGCTTGAGGAAGTCCGGATCACCGGCCTCGGCGTCATCGACGATGCGGTGCTCGAGCTTTCGGCCGGGTTCACCGCGCTGACCGGCGAGACCGGCGCCGGGAAGACCATGGTCGTGACGGCGCTCGGGCTGCTGTTCGGCGGCCGGGCCGACCCGGCGCGGGTGCGGCCGGGCGCCGCGCGGGCCGCGGTGGAGGGGCGGCTGCTGGTCTCCCCGGAAGTGGCGCGCGAGGTCGAGGACGCCGGGGGAGATCTCGACGACAACGGGTCCTCGCTCGTGCTCAGCCGCTCGGTGTCGGCCGAGGGCCGGTCGCGGGCGTTCGCCGGCGGCCACTCGGTGCCGGTGTCGCTGCTCCAGCTGCTAGCCGACGACCTGGTGGCCGTGCACGGGCAGGCCGACCAGCAGCAGCTGCTCAAGCCCGGCCGGCAGCGGGACGCGCTGGACCGGTTCGGCGGGCCGGAGCTGGCTACGGCCTTGTCCGACTACCGGCGGGTGTACAACCGGCACCGCATGGTCCGCGAGGAGCTCGAGGCGCTGACGCGGGCGGAGCGGGAACGCTCGGCCGAGGCGGAGAACCTGCGGCGCGGCCTGGCCGAGGTCGAGGCGGTGTCTCCGGTGGCGGGTGAGGACGCCGCCCTGCTGGCCGAGGAGGAAAAGCTGGCGAACGCCGACGCGCTGCACGCGGCGGCCACCACCGCGCACGAGGCGCTGCTCGGCGACCCGGCCTCGGCGTCCGTCGAGGCCTCCGACGTGGTGACGCTGCTCGGCATCGCCGGCCGCGCGCTCGAGCCGGTCCGCCCGCACGACCAGCTGCTGGCCGGGCTGGCCGACCGGCTGTCGGAGGCCAGCTACCTGATCTCCGACGTGGCCGGGGAGCTCGCCTCCTACACCGAGTCGCTGGACTCGGACCCGGCCCGGCTGGCCGCGGTGCAGGAGCGCCGGGCGGCGCTCGGCCGGCTGATCCGGGCCTACGGGGCGGCCTCCGGCGACGTGGCCGCCGTGCTGGACTGGGCCAAGCAGGCCGGATCGCGGCTGGCCGAGCTCGAAGGGGACAACGACAAGATCGCGGCGCTGGCCGAGGAGGAAGCGTCGCTGCGGGCCGAGGTGACTTCGCGGGCCGGGCGGCTGACCGCGCTGCGTTCGGCGGCAGCGGAGCAGTTCGCCTCGGAGGTGACCGCCGAGCTGACCGCGCTGGCCATGCCGCACGCGTCGCTCACCGCCGTGATCAGCGAGCTGGACGCGCCCGGCCCGGCCGGGGCGGACGACGTGGAGATCAGGCTGGCCGCGCACCCGGGCGCGCCGGCGCTGCCGCTGAACAAGGGCGCCTCCGGCGGCGAGCTCTCCCGCGTCATGCTGGCCATCGAGGTCGTCTTCGCCGGCGCGGACCCGGTGCCGACGTTCGTGTTCGACGAGGTGGACGCCGGGGTCGGCGGCAAGGCCGCGGTGGAGATCGGCCGGCGGCTGGCCCGGCTGGCCCGCTCCTCGCAGGTGATCGTGGTCACCCATCTGCCGCAGGTCGCGGCGTTCGCCGACAACCACCTGGTGGTGGAGAAGTCAGACGACGGGCTGGTGACCGCGAGCGGCGTGGTCCGGCTGAACCGGGCCGGCCGGGTCCGTGAGCTGTCCCGGATGCTGGGCGGTCTGGAGGAGTCCGAGTTCGGCCAGGCGCACGCCGACGAGCTGCTGGCCATGGCCGCCCGCGAGCGCGAGGCGGCCCGCAGCTGACCGGGATGCGCCGACCGCGGTTCAGCGGCACCGGTGCTCGCCGCAGCCGCAGGCTCGGCAGCCATTGCGCACTAGCCATGGCGCACCAGCCCCGGCACCGCGCCCGGTCCGTCCACACCGTTGACGCAACCTAACGGTTGCCATACAATAGCAACTGTTAGGTTGCTACTCGCTGGAGGCTGGCATGGGTTTTCCTGATCGTATCGAGCGGACCGTGGAGCTCGCTCACCCGCCGGGCGCGGTGTGGGCGGCGCTCACCACGGCCGAGGGGCTGGGCGCCTGGTTCGGCCACGAGGCGATGATCGACCTGCGTCCGGGCGGGGCGGCCCGGCTGAGGTGGACCGACGGATTCACGGTCGACATGCGGGTGGAACGGGTGGAGGAGCCGGCGGTGTTCGGGTTCACCTGGCAGATCCACGAGCTGCCCGAGGAAGATCCGCGCCGCACGTATGTCGAGTTCACGCTCGAGCCGGCCGGTGCGGGCACGCGGCTGAGAGTGGTCGAGACCGGTTTCGCCCAGCTGCCGCAGGAGGCCTACGGCACCGCGTACGACGGCCACAGCCAGGGCTGGGCGAGAGAACTGGGCGAACTGGCCGGCTACCTCGATGCCGCCTGACATCAATGCGAGCGCTGACATCGAGGCGATCGCCGAGCAGGTCTTCACTGCCCTGGCCGACCCGAGCCGGCGCGCCATCCTGGCCGCGCTGGCCTCAGCGGGTCCGGCCACGGCCACGGACCTAGCCACGCGCCTGCCGATCACGCGGCAGGCGATCGCCAAGCACCTCGCCCTGCTGGCCGAGGCCGGGCTGGTGACGGCCGAACCGGGGGAGCGGCGCCGGGTGCGCTACCGGCTGCGCTCCGCCCCGATGCAGGTGGCGCAGCAGTTCCTGGCCGCACTGGCCCGCGACTGGGACGGTCAGCTCGACGCGTTGAAGGACTACCTCGACCGGTCTGCTCGCGAACCCAGCACAGAGCACCGCACGAACCCCGATGAAAGGCGGACACCACCATGAAGACCCCCCCGATCGTCACTCCGCAGCAGTGGGAGGCAGCGCGCCTGCAGCTGCTCGTCAAGGAGAAGGAGCTGACCCGCGCCCGGGACGCCCTGGCGGCGGAGCGCAGGCGGATGCCGTGGCTGGCGGTGGAGAAGGATTATGAGTTCGTCGGACCCGAGGGTAAGGCGAGCCTGCTCGACCTGTTCGAGGGCCGTCGTCAGCTGATCGTCTACCGTGCTTTCTTCGAGCCCGGGGTGTTCGGCTGGCCCGACCACGCGTGCATCGGCTGTTCCCTGATGGCCGATCAAGTCGCCCATGTCGTCCATCTGAACGCCCGTGATATCACTCTCGTCTACGCCTCGCGCGCGCCGCAGCCGGACATCGCGCGGGTGAAGGCGCGGATGGGCTGGACGATGCCCTGGTACACGATGACGGACAGCTTCGACGCCGACTTCGGCGTGGACGAATGGCATGGCACGAACGCGTTCATCCGCGACGGCGACCGGGTGTTCCGTACCTACTTCGTCAACAACCGCGGCGACGAGGCGCTGGGGAGCACCTGGAGTTACCTCGACCTGGCCGCGCTTGGGCGGCAGGAGGAGTGGGAGGACTCGCCGGAGGGATATCCCCAGACCCGGCCGTACCAATGGTGGAACTGGCACGACGAGTACGACGGCGCCACAGCGTCGAGGTGATGGCCCTGCCAATGGACGTCCCGCCGCCCGGTGGTCCCGCCTGGAAGCCGGACGCTCCGACGACCTCGGCAACGCCCGGCGCTGAACGGACTCGGTGTCAGGCGCCGGTCTTGCGGGCCACGGCGCCGTGCGCGGATACGACCCCTTCCGGGGCGAAGTCGCCGGGGTCGGGCCGCCACTGGTGCACTTGCACCAGCCCCGGCTCGACCAGTTCGAGGCCGATGAAGAACCTGGCCACCTGCTCCCTGGTGCGCAGCGTCTGCGGAGTGGAGACGCGCTCGTTGTAGACCCGCTGTGCGTCCGCCTGGGCGCGGTGGATGTCGATCGCGGGATGAGAGATCGCCAGGTAACTGCCGGCCGGCGTGGCGGCCATCAGCCCGGCCACGATGCCCCACGGGTCCTCGGCATCGGAGATCAGGTGCAGTACCCCGAGCAGCATGACCGCCACCGGCTGGCCGAAATCCAGGACGGCCGCCGCCCGGTCCAGGATCAGCCCGGGATCGCGCAGGTCGGCCTGCAGGTAGTCGGTCGTGCCCTGCGGGGTGCTACGCAGCAGGGCCTGCGCGTGCAGCAGGACGATCGGGTCGTTGTCGACGTAGACCACCCGGGAATCCGGGGCCGCCCGCTGAGCCACCTCGTGCGTGTTGTCGGCGGCGGGGATCCCGGTGCCGATGTCCAGGAACTGGCGGATGCCGGCCTCGGCGGCCAGGTACCTTGTCGTCCGGCCGAGGAAGGCGCGGTTGGCGCGCACCCGGAACCGCAGGCCGGGCGTCACCGCCAGCACGCGCTCGGCGGCCTCCCGATCGGCGGCGAAGTTGTCCTTGCCGCCGAGCCAGTAGTCGTACACCCGGGCCGGGTGCGCCACGCTGGTGTCCAGGCCAGTGACGCGCTCGGTCGCAGCGCCTGACCCGTCTTCTGCCTCAGCCACGGCACACATCATATGCCGCGGCGATCCAGCCGCCGCTGCCCGCCGGGATCAAGTAGCGCGGCCGCGGGTGTATCACTGCGGCGGGTCCGGCGCTCTGATCTTGCTGAGGGGCGCCTGACGCAGGCGCTGGCTTCCCGGCCGGCCGTGAGAGCGAGCACGGCCGGCCGGGCAGCCGGGGGAGCCAGGCCCCTGGGAGAAGGAGGCCCGCGATGTGGTCCGCGCCCGATGACTTGAGTATTGACGCCGCCCGGGCCGACGCGCTCTTCGCATCCGCAGTGCAGTGCTCCGAGGAGCCGAGCGCCGTGCAGATCAGGCAGGCGATCGCCACGGTGAGCAGCGCCCTCGGCGACCTGGGCTGCGCGGCCCGGGTCGCGCAGGAGTACGGCGAGCACCCCGAGACCGCGGCCAGCAGGATGCGCTGGGCGCGGACGGCGGTGGCCGGCGCGTTCGGCGGCTCGCCCGCGGTGTGCCAGCGCCCGCCGGGCGTCAGGGTCGGCCGACAGCGATCTCCGCGGAGTCGGTCAGCCGCAACTTGCGCCTGACACGCTCGTAGAACGTGGTGTGGCCGAGCCGGACGACACGGGCCGCGGCGGGACGCGGTCGCAGCTCGATCCGGTCGCCGGGTTTCACCTCGGCGGCGACGTTGCCGTCGGCCTCCACGGCGAGTCGGCCGCTGCCCGTTAGGACGTTCAGGGTCAGCTGGTCATCGACCGAGACGACCAGCCCGCGGTTGTAGGCCGAGTGCGGCGCGGCGGGCGTGACCAGCAGAGCCTCCACCGAGGGGCTCACGATGGGCCCGCCCGCGGAGAAGCTGTACGCGGTCGAGCCGGTCGGCGTCGCCACCACGATCGCGTCGGCGGCGTAGCTGACGAACGGGCGGCCCGCGGCCTCCAGGGCGATGGCGGCTGTCTTCTGCCCGGGGAACCGCACGAACGCGATGTCGTTGAACGCGGTGATCAGCTGGTCCCCGATGACGGCGTCCACGGCCAGGCGCGGTTCGGTGGTGAACTCGTGGTTGTCGATCGCGGACAGCGCGTCGGCCAGGTCGGGTACGTCGACTTCGGCCAGGAATCCCAGCTTGCCGAGGTTCACCCCGAGGACCGGGGAACGCTGCCGGTCGGCCAGCCGCATGGCGCGCAGCATGGTGCCGTCGCCGCCCAGGCTGACCAACAGGTCCGCCCGCCGCCGCAGTTCCTCGGCGGTCACCGCCTCCGCGGCGCAGGCCAGCCGGCGGATCTCGGTGTCGATGCCGAGGACCTGGATCTCCCGGCGGGCCGCCCACTCCAGGATGGACCCGACCGCCCCGCTGCAGTCCCGCTCGGGGTGCAGCACCATGCCGAGTACGTGCATGTCAGCACGAGCCCGTGGCTCGCGGCCGCGCCCGCCGCGCGGATCCGTCCGGGTTGCCCATGGCCTCAAGCTACATGCCTAGGATCGAGGCGTGATCAACGGGATGCATGCGATCGTGTTCTCGCCTGAAGCCGAGAAGGTGCGCGACTTCTTCACGGCACCGAGTTCCCCCTCTACCAGCCCCGGCACCCCTCGCCTCACTGATTCCGGTTTAGCGTTAGTGGTATGGCAAAGCTCAGGGTGTTGTTCATCGGGGGCAGCGGGGTCATCAGCTCGGCCTGCTCGCGCGTCGCGGCCGACAGCGGCATCGAGCTGTTCGTGCTGAACCGAGGCCGGAACTCGGCGCGGCCGCTGCCGCCCGGGGTGACGATGTTGCGGGCCGATATACGGGAACCGGGGTTCGTTCGGGCCGAAATTAATGATCTTGAATTTGATGCCGTGGCCGACTGGGTGGCCTTCACCCCCGGGCATGTCCGCACCGACATCGAGCTGTTCCGCGGGCGCACCGGGCAGTACGTGTTCATCAGCTCGGCGTCGGCTTACCAGACGCCGCCCGCGCGGGTGCCGGTGACCGAGTCCACGCCGCTGCGCAACCCGTACTGGCAGTACTCCCGCGACAAGATCGCCTGCGAGGACCTGCTCGTGGCGGCCTACCGGGAGCAGGGGTTCCCGGCCACGATCGTGCGGCCCTCGCACACCTACGACGAGACACTGGTGCCGTTCGACGGCGGGTGGACGGTGCTGGGCCGGATGCTGGCGGGCAAGCCCGTGATCGTGCACGGGGACGGGACGTCGCTGTGGACGCTGACCCACCACGACGACTTCGCCCGCGCGTTCGTTCCGCTCCTCGGCCACCCGCGGACACTTGGCGAGGCCATCCACATCACCTCCGACGACGTCCTCACCTGGAACCAGATCGCCGGGTCGCTGGCGGCGGCCCTGGGGGTGACGGCGCGCCTGGTGCACGTGCCGTCGGACGCGATCGCGGCCGCCGCCCCGGACTGGGGCGCCGGGCTGCTGGGCGACAAGGCGCACTCGATGGTGTTCGACAACGCCAAGCTGCGCAGCATCGTGCCCGGCTGGCGGGCGGTGATCCCGTTCGAGCAGGGCGCCAGGGAGATCGTGGCGTGGTACCTGGCCGATCCGGCCCGGCAGGTCACCGACGCGAGCCTGGACGCGGTGATGGACAAGCTCGCGGCGGCCTGGACCGTATGACCACGACCGCGCGGGACGTCCTCGCGGCGGCCCGCGGGCTCGCCGACGACCAGTGGCTCGGCCCGGCGTGCCGGGGCGAGGTACGTGGCGGCATCGCGCTCACCGGCCTAGCCCCCGGGCCGCCGCTGCTGCGCGCGCGGGCCGCCGCCGGCGGGTGGCGGCTTGACGGCGAGGCGCCGTGGGTGACCGGCTGGGGACTGACCGACCTGCTGCTGATCCTGGCACGCGGGCCTGGCGGCGTGCGGCATGCCCGGCGACATCGTCATTCCGGCCTCAGCGCGAGGATCCTCCGGCGACCTCATACGACCAGAGCTCACTGCCTATCCCCACCGGAGGGGGCGCCTCCCCGCCCGCCCGCTCGGCGGATGACCGGTGCCCGTGCCCGAAGGCCGGGGAGCTCATCCATGCCTGGAACGCCGCCTCGTCCCGCCACCGGGTCACCACCAGCCAGGTGGCCCGCCCGTCAGTCGGCTTGAGCAGTTCGAAGCCCTCGAAGCCGTCCTGGTTGTCGACCGCACCGGCCCGTGCGGCGAACCTGCGGGCGAGCTCGTCGCCGCTGTCGGCGGGCACGGTAATCGCGTTGATCCTCACGACCGTCATGCCTACGATCATGCCAGCATCGGCCGGGAGCACCTACCTCGTCATCGAGCATTCACCCGCCCTCACCGCCAGGACCACTACGCCGCCTACCTCGCCAGCACCGACGGCTTGGAGGTGGAACTCGTGGCCCACGAAACGTGATCAACTAAGAGCTGATTCACGGGTCTGTGCAACTGCCCCGCCGCACAAGCGCGAAAGTGCTGCTGGTGCGACCGGGGGACCGGGCCGACGGACCCGCCCGGATCAGGAATCACTCATCCAGGCAGGTGCCCGGTAAGCCTGGCCTGGGTTTAGCTCGTTATGCCAGAGGTGGGGAGCGCCCGTGACTGACACAGAGCCCTATGCCCTGCTCGTCCTGCTGACGGCTGCGGTCGGGTTGGTCGCGGTCATGTCCAACCGCCTCACCGAGCGGGTGAAGATCCCCTCGCCCGCGATCGTCCTGGCAGGCGCGGCCATCGCGGTGAACGTCATCCCAGCCCTGCACCCGCCGCCGAGGCAGGCCGTGGAACGAGTGGTCACGGTCGCGCTCGTGTGCATCTTGTTCGACGGCGGCATGCACATCGGGTGGACCCGGTTCCGGTCCGCAGCCGGCCCCATCATCACGGTCGGCGTAGTCGGCACCTTCCTGACGGTGGCCGCCGCCACCGTGTTCGGGCACGTCGCGATCGGCCTGGCCTGGTATGTCGCCCTGCTCCTCGCGACGGCCGTCGCCCCGACCGACCCGGCCGTCGTGTTCTCCGTCCTCGGCCAGCAGGAGATCCCGGGACGCAGCGGCACCATCCTGGAGGGTGAATCCGGCGCGAACGACCCGGTCGGGATCGCCCTGATGGCCAGCCTCATCAGCGCAGGTGGTCTGAGCGCGGGCGCGTTCGCGCGGGTCGGCGGTGAATTCCTGCTCCAGATGACCGTCGGCGCGGCGATCGGCGTGGCAGGCGGCTGGGCCTTGCTGTGGTTCACCCGCCGGGTGCCGCTGCCCAGCGAAGGGCTGTACCCGCTGCGCACGCTGACCTGCGCGCTCCTAGTGTTCGCCGTCGCCACCCTGGCTCATGGATCAGGCTTCCTAGCGGTTTTCGTCGCTGGGATCGCACTCGGTGACGGGCGTGCCCCCTTCAAGCGCGAGATCGAGCGGTTCCACACCGCGCTGGCCAGCCTGGCCGAAATCGTCGCCTTCGTCGCCCTCGGCCTCACCCTGGACCTCCAGGTGATAGCCCGAACGGACGTGTGGGTCCCCGGACTCATCCTCGGAACCGTGCTCGCTCTCGTCATCAGGCCCGTACTGGTCGGATTGACATTGATCCCGGCCCGGCTGAAAAGCAACGAGCGCAACTTCGTCTTGTTCGCCGGGCTCAAGGGAGCCGTGCCGATCTTGCTGGGGATCTTCCTGCTCGAGGAAGCCCACACAGCTGAGGGCCGGCGCCTTTACGGCATCATCGCCGTGGTCGTCGTGTTCTCCGTCGTCGTGCAGGGCAGCCTGATACCAGCAGCCGCCCGGCTGCTGCACGTGCAGATGCACTCCGTAGAACCGCAGCCCTGGGCGCTCGGGGTACGGCTGCGAGACGAGCCCAGCGGCGTCCACCACCTCACCATCAAGGCAGGCTCCGCCGCCGACGGCCGCACCGTCGGCGAGATAACCGGCCTTCCTGGCGACGCATGGGTCAGCTTCGTCGTCCGAGACGGCCAGCTCGCGCCGATCATGGAGGACATGCGGCTGCGGCCTGGAGACGAGGTCCTGGTCCTTGCCGACCCAGGCCTGCGCGGGCAACTGGCCGCCGCGTTCGAGGGACACCCCGAGTAAACGGCCGTGGCCATGACTAAAGCGGCCGCCCAGTCCGCTGGTTCGTCCGCGCTCAGCTGGAAGCGCCTTACGGCTCGCTGACCACAGGAGATGCCAGGCCACCCTGAATGCGCCGCCAGGGTTTGCCCGCGCGCTGCCGTCACCGGGTCAGCCGGGCGGCCTGAAGGGCCAGGTAGCGGCGTTCGGGCCGGCTAGTCGCACGGCGGGCCGCGTCGAGGTAATCGGCGGCCGCCGCGTCGGTGTCGCCGGCCAGTTCACGCAGGTGCGCCCGGACGGCGATCAGCCGGTGATGCCGGGCCATCCGCTTGTCCGCCTCGAGGGCCGCGATGACTTCCAGCCCGGCCTGCGGCCCGCGCACCATGGCCACGGCCACCGCGCGGTTGAGCCTGGTAAACGGGTTCGGCGCGGCGAGTTCCAGCAGGTCGTAGAGCCCGAGGATCTGCGGCCAGTCGGTGTCCGCCATGGTCTTGGCCTCGTCGTGGACGGCGGCGATGGCCGCCTGCAGCTGGTAGGGACCAACCTCGCCCTGCGGCAACGTGGCGCTGATCAGCGCGGTTCCCTCGGAGATCTTCTCCTGTTCCCACTTCTGCCGGTCCTGCTCGGCCAGCGGCACCAGGGACCCGTCGGGCAACGTCCGGGCGGGCCGCCGCGCATCGGTCAGCAGCATCAGCGCCAGCAGGCCGGCTACCTCGCCGTCGTCCGGCAGCAGCCGGTGCAGCCAGCGGGTGAGCCGGATGGCTTCCTGCGACAGCGCGGGCGCCGTCAGCGCGTCCCCGTCGGTGGCCGCGTAACCCTCGCTGAAGACGAGGTAGAGCACGTGCAGCACGACGCGCAGCCGTTCGGTTCGCTCCGCGCCGGACGGCAGGCTGAAGTCGAACGCGGTACCGGAGATGGTCTGCTTGGCCCGGCTGATGCGCTGTGCCATCGTCGCCTCGGGGACCCCGAACGCCGCGGCGATCTGCGCGGTGGACAGGCCGCCGACCGCGCGCAGGGTCAGCGCGATCTGGCTGGGCGAGGACAGGTCCGGATGGCAGCAGCCGAACAGCAAGGCCAGCGAGTCGTCGCGGCCGGCGGGTTCCGCGTCAGCCGGGGGACCGAGCCGTTCGGACTGCGGGGTAGCGACCGCGACCATCTCCTCGCGGGTCCGCCGTGACTGCTCGCTGCGCACCTGGTCCATCAGCCGGCGCGACGCGACGGTGATAAGCCAGCCCCGCGGGTTCTCCGGGAGCCCGCCGGACGGCCACTGCAGCGCGGCCGCGAGCAGGGCCTCCTGGCTGGCGTCCTCGCACAGGTGGAACTGACCGTACCTGCGTACCAGCGCGCCGAGGACCTGCGGCGCCAGGTCGCGTAGCAGGTCCTCGATTTCGCCCCGGCCGGTGGTCACAGGTCGGGCTTGGCCTCGTGCATGATCGGCCAGAACTCGACCGGATCCACGTCCGCCCACGGCATGTCCGCCGCGATCTGCAGCGCGCGCTCCTCGCTTTCGCAGTCGAGCAGGTAGAAGCTGGCGATGTACTCCTTGGTCTCCAGGTACGGGCCGTCGGTCACGGCCGGCTGCCCGTTCTCCCGACGCACCAGCTTGGCCTGAACCTCGTCAGCCAGCCCGTAGGCGCCGATGAGCTCGCCGGTGGCCTGGTACTTGCGGTTGAACGCGTCCTGCTTGGCGATCGCCTCGGGCCACTCCTCGGCCGGGATCGAGGCCCACTTCTCCTGGTTCCCGTAGATCAGCATCAAGTACTTCACCGGTGTTGTCCTCCACGTTCGGTGCGCCCCGTCGGCGCGCTCTCATCACCAAGTCGGAGCGGCAGGCCCGTCCTCGACATCGCACGGATCATAGTCCGCACGCCATGATTGTCTCGTGACGGCACGAACTCCGATGAGCGGCGGCGAGCAGGCGGGGGTGACCTTTCCCGTCTCGGCGGACGGCCGCAGGAGCACGTCGGCGCTGGGCCGGGCGGTGGTCGCCGACGCGCTGGGCCGGGTCGACCCGGCCGGGGCCCTCGATGCCAGCCGGGAAGCCAACTGGCGGGCCGGCTACCTGGTGCATTTCCGGAGGCTCATCGAGGCCGGGCTGCCCTCGAGGCAGGCCGCGGTCTCCGTGGCCCGCGACGGGCTGGCATCGCTGCACCGGCGGATGCGCGTGGCCGGCCGCGGCGAGCCGGAGACCGCGCTCGACGCGCTGGTCTCGGCGCCGGCCCGCCACCTGCTGACCGCGGTCCCGGTGACGGGCGGCGGGGTGGCGGAAAGCGAGCTGTCGGTGCCTTATCGCGGTGAGCGGCTGAGCGGCAGCGCCTTGCTGCGCCAGCTGGACGCGTGGGTCGCCGCGGGCGTCATCGAGCCGTCCTGCGCGGACGCGGTCCGGGCCGTCGCCGCAAGTCCCGAGTGGCTCGCGCTGCCTGGCCGTACCGTCGTGGTGCTCGGGGCAGGCGCTGAGGTCGGCCCGCTGCCGGTGCTGCTGAACTGGGGCGTCCGGGTCATCGGGGTCGACCTGCCGCGCCCGGCGATCTGGGACCGGGTGCTGGAGGTGGCGCGGCGCAGCGGAGGCACTTTGCTCGTTCCGGTCGCTCACGAAAAACCAGGCGCCGAGCCCGGCGGGGACCTGGCGCAGCGGGTCGGCTTCGACCTGGCCGATGACGTCCCGGCTGTCGCCGACTGGCTGGCCGGCCTCGACGGTCCGCTGGTGCTCGGCAACTACGTCTACGCCGACGGCGCGGCCAACGTCCGGGTCGCCAGCGCCGTCGATGCGCTGACCGTGCGCCTGCAGGCCGAACGCCGCGACGTGGCGCTCGCGTTCCTCGCCACGCCCACCGACGTGTTCGCCGTGCCGGGCGATGCGGTCGCCCAGTCGGCCCGCGCCTACGCGGCCCGGTCTGCGGCGGCCAAGCTCGGCGGCTGGCCGCTGCGGACGATGTCCGGCGGGCGGCTGCTCCGCCCCGCCTACCCGCCCGGGGCCGATCCGGGCATCTGCGAGGGCCTGGTGCCCCAGCAGGGACCCAACTACGCGCTGGCCAAGCGCCTGCAGCGGTGGCGCGCCACGGTCGCCTGTGACGGCGGCGCGGCCGTGTCGATGAACGTCGCCCCGCCAACTCGCACCAGGTCGGTCACCAAGAACCGGGTGCTGGCCGCCGCGTACGCGGGGGCGCACCGGTTCGGTGTCGAGGTGTTCGAGCCCGCCACCACCAAGACGCTCATGGCCGCCCTGCTCGTCCATGACCTGAACACCGGCGGGGGCCCGGCGGCCGCACATCCCTGGCAGGACGAGGCCCACGCGGCCGCGCACGGCGGACTGTGGCGGACCGCCTACGCTCCCCGCAGCGCGCTCGGGCTGGCGGCCCTGCTCGGCTATGCCGCGGCCAGCAAACCAGGCGCCGGGAACGGCTCCTGGTTAGCCGATGAGCGGGAGGCGGTTGTCGGGGTGCTGCGCGCGGCCGGAGGCAGCCAGCACCCAGGCGAGGTCATCGGCCAGGTCGGCGGGACGGCGGCCCAGGGTACGCCGCGCCAGCAGGTCGTCCAGGATCGACGCGGTCAGGGCGAGACCCTCCGGTGTGGCGATCGGGTCCCGGCCCAGCGCCAGGGTCAGGTCCAGGCCGTGGACCACGGCTTCGACGACCCGGCTGGCCACGAACTCGTCCACCCGCATGGGCGCGAAGTATCCCGGCCCCACGGTGTCGGCCGGCGCCGCGCGGCACTCCTCGATGGTCTTGCCGAACGTCTCGGCGAGGGCCCCTGGCATGTCCGCGGGCGTCTTGCCCTCGACCATGGTGTACGCGTACTGGTAGACGACGGGTCCCGTCTCCGACCGAGGGTTGATGAAGAAGCTGGTCCGGTCACGGGCCGGCTGCAGGTCGCCACGGGCGGCGAGCAGCATCCGGGTCAGGCCGATCGAGATGTCGAAGTGCCCGGCCAGCTCGAACACCGTCCAGTGCGGCAGGTCCTCCTCCACCGGGACCAGCTGCGTGGACGTCGCCCACTCCGGCTCGGTAAGGCCGCGGAAGGTCGCCTCGATCCGGGCTAGCTCCCCGGCGAGCGTGTCGGTCGTGGTCTCGTATGAACCCATGCCCAGGTCACCCTTCGTGTGCTGTCCGGCATCGGCGCGAACTGAAACCGGCCGCCGTCTCCGGGGTTCACGGTGCTTTCCTTCTATCACTTGCCGGGATCCGTGTCAGGGGACCCGATCATGCGATCCGATGTCGAGATCCGGCGGGCGGCGGCGACTGGCGGTTAAGAACCGCCTGCCACCGAGGAGCTGACATGCACACCAGCACCAACAACACCGTCGTATCACCACCACCGGTATCACCACCACCGGCACCACCGCCAGGCCAGTCCCCGTCGCCGGCCCGCGCCCTGCACCCGGTCTGGCTGGTCAGCGTGGCGGCCAGCACGGTTGCCCTGGGCGTCACCGAACTGTACGGCCTGGCCGTCCGGCTGGCCGGGTGCCGATGGCCGCCGCGGGGTTCGGCCAGCCCCGGAGCCAACTCGCGATGTGAAGTGCCATCACCTTTGATCTGGCCACCCTGCGCTACGTGATCGTAGCTACTTGCTAACTTGACCGGCCGCTGCTGGCAGCGCACCCGGGCAGGGCCGAACGGCCCTGCCCGGGTAGTCCGCTTGGGCCAGACACGCAGGCCGTCCGGGCTGCCCCACACGGGACCTTTGCCGGTATTCCGGTCCGGGTCACCTGCCTAAGGTCGCACGGATACCGTCCCGTCCAGCTTGCTGGGCTATCTGCGAAGGTCAGGTGACAGGCCCGGTCAGCGCTAAGGCGTCCCGCGGTCCGGCGTGAAAGCCGATCTGCGTCTTCGTCCTGGAGCACCAGGTGCTCGTCCGTCGCGGTATCCGCGTTCTCTTGGAGGCCGAGCCGGACATCCAGGTGATCGGCGAGGCCAGCACCGCAGCCTCCGCACTGGCCCAGATTCCGGCGCTGCGCCCCGCCGTCGCCGTGCTCGATCTCCGGCTGCCTTCTGGTGCACCGGTGCTCGCGTCTGCCGCGAGGTTCGCCCGCGGGCCCGCCCGCTCGCCTACCTGGTCCGCACCGTCGTTCTGCGACGGCCGTGTCGCTGCTGCTTCGATCATGGCCGGAGCGGCCGGCTACGTGCTCAAGCAGGTCCGCGGCTGCGATCTGGCCGGCGCGGTCCGCATGGCCGCCTCCGGCCGGTCGCTGCTGGATCCTCGCGCGGCGAGCAAGGCGATGGCCAGGCTGCGGGACGAGGCGAACGGTCACGACTCGGCTGAGCGGGCTGTCCGCGCGGGAGCGCAAGGTCCTCGAGCTGATCGGGGACGGCCTGACCAACCGGCAGATCGGCGAGCGGCTATCCGTTTCGGAGAAGACAGTGAAGAACCACGTGTCGGTACTGTTCGTCAAGCTCGGCCTGGAGCAGCGCACCCAGGCGGCCGCCTACGCGCCCGTGTCTTCCGATAGCCGCAAGCTCGAATCAAGCCCTTGTCCTGTGCCTTCTTCCCACTTCGGTATTCAGTCGTGAGAGATCGTGGCGGCTATCAGTACCGTCCGTTTTCGTTGCGATCAACCGCGCACTCCCGGTTCGTGCCTGCGGGCTTGCGGCCTTGCTGACCCGCCCCGCTCCTCCGCCGTCGGCGACACCGCGACTTCCACCAAGCTCACCCTGGCCGTCGTTCTCAGTTCGTTACTGCCTCCCGGTTGGCAGCGCAGCAGGACCGCGAGCAGTAATACCGCCTGCCAGACCGACCGCTCGATGCGCGACGTCTTTACGGCAGCTCGAAGAACCGCGTATCCCGCTGCTGTTCGTGACAGGTCCCGCACGACACGCCCGGCTGCCCCATGCCCATATCGGGTTCGCCCGGCAAACCCGGCCGCTCCTCATCGGGTATGATCGCCTGGGGCCAGGGGTCTTCGCTGTCGTGCCTGTTCCGCACGCCAGATGCCAGTGACGCTGCCGTCGCTCGCCTGCGGCGGCAGCCTGCCGGTGCCGCATGGCCCGGGCCTGGAAGTCCCTGGCGTGCCCGTTGCCACCGCCCAGCTCATAGGCTATGGCTGCCTGCTCGTGCGCATCGGCAGCATCAAGCAGAAGCCCGACGTCTTGGCGCATGGCTTCGGCAGCGCGCTCACGTGCACGTTCGACGCACCTGTGCAGCTCCGAAACCCGCTTCTCGTACTCGTCCAGGTAGCGCCGGGAACAGTCCGTCGCCGCCGCCATCCATCATCCCCTATGCCAGTCCGCCCGGCGGCCCGCCTAAGGGCTTATTACCCCACCTGGCCGGCTGAAGTCCCGACCGCTGCCAGGCGATCACGAACAGGACCCGACAGATGGGGGCCGCCACGACCTCACCGGGAGATTTGGCCTAACCATCGCCAGACCGCCAGCCCCGCCGCGGGCCTCCGCCGATGGTGACAGACCCCGATCCCTCCACGGGGCCGCCGGGTCCGAGCGCGCTGATGCCCGAGGCTTTCACCGGTGGCCGGGGGGACCTTCGATCCGCGGCACGAGGACTTCTGTCCCTAAGGGCATCCTGGCGTGGCTTCCTAATCTCCGGCATATGCCGGATGAACTGATCCCGGAGAATCGGTGCTGGGAGTTGCTGGCTACCGTGTCGGTGGGACGCCTGGCGTTGTCGGTCCGGGCGCTGCCGGTCATCCTCCCTGTCCAGTATTACCTGGATGGTCGCAGGCTCGCGATCTGCCTGGGGCATCACTAAATCCCTGAGCGGTCGCTGAATGACGTGATCATCGCGTTCGCGGCTAACGCGATCGACCCGGCGACCCGGTCGGGCTGGTCGGTTCAGGTTCAGAGCCGGTCGGTGATCCCGCGGCGGCTTGGCGTGGACACCGACTGCGGCAGGCTGACCGCTGGGCAGGTTGTCCAGATCGAGCCGGGGATAATCAGCGGCCATCGCATGCGCCTGTGCCCGTTCATCGATGCTCTCCTGACAACCGGCCGGGCGCTCCCCACGGGCTGACTTGCGTGTCCTGGATGCAGCGCCACAGGTCCGGCAGGTGGCAGTCAATGCTCCCGAGCGCAGGAACTACTGGAGACCACCGACATCCCGATCGAACGCGCCTCCGGTTATGTCGGCTTCGGCAGGGCGCGGAAGCCGGCAAAAGGCCCGGCAAAGCCGGGTAAGCGAGCGTAGTACCCGACCCATCCCCCGCCGGCTCCCGGGCCGGGCTGCCACTGCCTGCCCGGGCCCGGAGGTCGTGGCCCAACGGCCCTACAGGGGGGACCTTCGGCCCTATGTGGCCACGCTGCCTGGACCTGAAGGTTGCGGCATGTTCGTCGCAGAAGGTACTGGCCCTCAGTGCTCCCTGCTGCCGAACGTGGCAGGGAGCGTTCACTAGCCCCGCCCCCTCCGCGAACCCCGCTGCCGGAAGCGGCGCAGGCTTGCGCCCGGCCGCGGAGCCGGGGATGTGCTAAGGAGCGGCGGTTCACTGACATGACCGCTGATCGCACAAAGGAAGGTGGTGCGGGTGGGACAAGCAGAGTGGTGGGCCGAGTTCAAGATTTTCGAGGACCGGGACGGCAACTACTACTGGCAGCTGCAAGCTGCCAGCGGCAGGATAATCGCCATATCTGGCCAGGCCTACCAAAGCAAGTACTGGTGCGCGCAGGAGGTGAACTGGCTCCGCGCAAACGCGAGCCTGATCATGGTTTACGACTGCGCCGGAGAGTCGCGCCAGGATCAGGAACTTGGATCCGGATCTTGGCAGTCTTCCACGCATCCTCGCGCCGAGATAGAGGCAGCCTCCTGATCATCTGCAGCCGGCGGGTTTAGGCTTCTTCGGGCCTCGCCAGCGGCCAGGCGGCGCCGGACCTCTTTCCTCATCGGTTCCGGGGCGGGGTCAGCGATCGTCCGGCCCAGGTCTTCCAGCAGCGACCAGATCGTCGCGGCCGCGACGCGTTTCATCAGGCCCGGTCAAGCGCGGCACCGGCCCGGCACCATGGCGGCCAGTACGAGCCGGACACGCCGAGCTGCACGTTGTCGTCGCCGTAGCGCGCGAGGATCAAGTCGCGTCCAGTACGGGGAACAGGTCGCCCGCATGCCCGCTGCCTCCCTCCGCAATGGGATTGGTTGCGGCAGCGTACCGCTCTATGGTGGAGTTGCTCCCCCCACGCTGCGATCGCAGAGCGGCGTGAGGAGCAATATGTCAGAGCTGATACCCAGCCTCGATCACCAGATGACGCGCTGCCCTCGCCTGATGGTTGTGGGATTTATCAAAGACCTCTCTATTGGGCAGGCTGCCACAACCATTTGAATGCCGTAAGCGCGATGAGTTCCGGCGTGGGGCCCGTCATAGCTGTGGATCCGTGAAAATGGGCAAGAGGAGGCAGGCCAATGAACAAGGAATTCACCGCCACCCTGGTACAGAGCGAGGCCAAGGGCGGCTGGACGTACCTGATCTGGCCGGAGTCGGCGGAGTTCTTCGGCACCAGGGGCCTGGTCAAGGTGCGGGGCACCATTGACGGCCACCCGTTCCGGAGCTCGTTCATGGCTCTGGGCGACGGCACCCATAAGCTCCCGGTCAAGGCCGACATCCGCAAGGTCATCGGCAAGCAGGCCGGCGACACCGTGACGGTCTGCCTGCAGGAGCGCATCGGCGGCCCGGCGCGCAGCGCCTAGCCGCGGGCCGGCGCGCAGCGCCTAGCCGGGGCCGCCTCGCGCGTTGGTCGGCCTAGACCGGGACGGACAGCGACAGCCCGAACTGCGCTGCGGCATCGGTCCACCACGAGCACATCGCGAATCCGGCGGCAGCCAGCTCATCGACCACGCCCTCGCGGCGGAACTTGGCCGACACCTCGGTGCGCATCTCCTCGCCGTCGGCGAAGTCGATGACCAGGCCGATGGCCGGCAGGCGCACCGTCTGCGCCATCCGCGAGCGCAGCCGCATCTCGATCCACTCGGCGTCGGCGTCCCACACCGCGACGTGCTCGAACGCGTCCAGGTCGAAGTCGGCGCCGAGTTCGGCGTTCAGCACCGCCAGCACGTTCTTGTTGAACTCGGCGGTGACTCCCGACTCGTCGTCGTACGCGGCGACCAGCGTGGCCGGGTCCTTGACCAGGTCGGTGCCGAGCAGGAAGAAGTCACCTGGCCGCAGCTGGGCGCGGACCCGGGCCAAGAAGGCGGCCCGCTGCCCGGGCGCGTCCAGCAGCAGCCGGGTCTTGTCCGAGGATCCCGAGCCGAGCTCGATCAGGGTCTGTGCCCGGCTCTGCCCGGCAATGGCGGCCGTGGTCGCGCGCAGGATCTCCCGCTCGGCGCGGGTCGGGTAGTACTCGGGCAGTTCGGTGATCTTGTCGAACAGCGCGCTGCCCTGCGCGTCGTAGAACCACTTGGGCGGCAGCCACTTCGGTTCCGCGGTCAGCCCGCCCGCGGCGTCCGCGCGCAGTGCTTCCTCGAGGAAACCCGGCGGTAGGCGGCGGTCGAGGGATGTCATCGGATCGCGATCCTTCCGTTCTCGGTGTTCTGGTTCGGCGAGGCGTGCACGTCTGGTGCGGCAATGTCCGGTGGGGGCAGCGGAGCCACGCTGACCTGCTGGCGCGTCGCGGCGACGACGCAATCATCGGGAACCTCGGTCCAGCCGGGCTCGTCGTCACCGGGCTCCGAGGCGACTACCGCAAACGAGCCCGCAGGCCCGGACCGGTACCACAAGGTGTCGCCCGCCGCGGTGGCCGCGATCACCTGGCCGTCGGTCAGCAGGAAGTTGAACCGGCCGGTCACGCCCGCCGACCGCAGCGCCACGACGGTGTTGGCCAGGGCCTGCGCCGGGGATAGGCCCTGCTCGAGCCGCCGCCGCGCCAGCGCCCACAGCAGCGCCGAATCGACCCGGGCCTCCAGGCCGAGCAGCGCGCTGGCAGGCAGGGCACCGGCCAGCCCGGCGGCCGAATCCGGCCACCCGTCGATCGTGCCGTTATGGCTGAACAGCCAGGGACCCGACGTGTACGGCGCGACCGCGGCGGTGCCCAGGTCGGTGCCCTCCGTCGCGCACCGCACCGCGGCGAGCAACGCGCCCGCAGCGGTCACCCGGGCCACGTCGGCGAAGGACTCGTCCCCCCAGATCGGGACCGCGCGCCGGTACCTGGCCGGGGCCGGGTCGTCCGGCACGTACCAGCCGACCCCGAACCCGTCCGCGTTCACCGTCCCGTACCGCTGCCGGCGCGGTGCCCAGGCCTGCCGGTACAGGCCGTGCGGCGGGTCGATGAGCACCGAGCGCAGCGTGGCGGGCGGCCCGAGGTAGGCCAGGTGCCGGCACATCAGGCCGGGGGGGTTTGGGGGGGCGGGCAGCCCTCCCAAGAGCGGCGGGTTCCGGGGGGTCGCCCCCCCGGGCTAACACCTCGGGCGGTGCGGAAGCCGGCGAAGATCTGCCGCCTGACCGGGTAGTCCCAGTTGCGGAAGGTGGCCCGGGAGGCTACCGGGCTGACCGCGAACGACCCGCCGCGCAAGACCTTGTACTCCGGGCCGAAGAACACCTCCGAGTACTCCCGGTACGGCCAGGCCTCGAACCCCGGGTACGGCAGGAAGTCCGAGCTCGTCCACTCCCAGACGTCCCCGATCAGCTGCCTGGCCCCGCACGGCGCCGCCCCGTCGGGGTAGGAGCCGCCGGCGCCGGGCGCAGGAAGGCCTGGCCGAGGTTGGCGTGCGACGCCTCGGGCTCGGCGTTGCCCCACGGGTACCTGCGGGTCAGGCCGGTAGCGGGATCGAACCGGGCCGCCTTCTCCCACTCGGCCTCGGTCGGCAGCCTGCGCCCGGCCCAGCGGGCGTACGCGTCGGCCTCGTACCAGCACACGTGCAGCACGGGCTCCTCCGGGACGACCGGCTCCTGCCTGCCGAACACCCGGCGGGTCCACTGCCCGCCGTCGCGCCGCCAGTACAGCGGCGCGGCCAGCCCGGCCTGCTGCCGGTGTTCCCAGCCGGCCGGCGTCCACCAGCGCGGGTCGTCGTACCCGCCGTCGGCGATGAACTCGGCGTACGCGCCGCAGGTCACCGGGGTGGTGTCGAGATAGAAGGGCGGCACCTGCACGGCGTGCGCGGGCCGTTCGTTGTCCAGCGCCCACGGCTCGGTGGAGGTCCCCATGGTGAACGGGCCGCCGGGTACGAGCACCTCGGACGGCAGCCGGGACGCGTCGGCGGGCGCCGGCCCGGGGGAGGAGGCGGCGAGCACCGGGGCTCCCATCCGGATCTGGTGGGTGATCAGCATCGTCTCGTCGTGCTGCACCTCGTGCTGGGCGATCATCCCGAACGCGAAGCCGTCGCCGAGCAGCCGCTGCCCGGTGAACGGGGCCCGGTCGAGCAGGTCGAGGACCCGGCCGCGCACCTCGTGGCCGTAGGCCCGTGCCTCGGCCGGCGGCAGCAGCGGCAGCGTCGGGCGTTCGGCCCGCGGGTGCTCGAACGCGTCGTACAGCGGGTCGATCTCGGGGTGCATCGGCTCGCGGCCGCCGACCTCGCGAAGCAGCCAGAGTTCTTCGGCGTTGGCGATGTGCGCGAGGTCCCAGACCAGCGGAGACATCAGCGGCGAGTGCTGTCTGACCAGGTCGGCCTCGTCCACGCTGTCGGTGAGCAGCGTCGTCCGCTGGCGTGCGCCAGTCAGTTCCCGCGCGATGACCCCGCGCAGTATTTTCTCGGGGGGACGATCCCCCCCGCCCCCCTGCTCATGGGGGGGCTGCCCGCCCCCCCATACCCCCCTGGCCCCCCCGCTCGGGGTTTCCGGGTCGAGCTGTGACTCCGTCATCGTCAGACCCCGTCTAGTTGATCGTCGGCGGGACATCGGTCTTTCTGTACATAGCGCTCGGTGAAGTCGGCGACCGCCTCGCGGATGGCGGCGGGCACGCCCAGCCGGGCCAGCGCGCCGCCGGCCGCCTCGAAGCACCGCTTGCTGGCCTGGCTGATCAGCGGTTCGGACGGGCCGCAGCGGGCCGCACGCAGCCACGGATCCTCGGCGGCAGGCGATCCGTTCCACAGCGGCTCGGCGGCGGCGAGCGCGGCGTCGGCGGCCAGGCCGTCGTCAGCCAGCGCGGTGACCACGGCCGCGGGCACGATCCAGCCGTCGCCGGGCTGCGCGTCGATCATCCGCAGCTCCAGGTGCCCGTGCGGGCGGACCGGCGGGAACAGCGTGGACAGGTGATAGTCCAGGTCCTCGGCGGTCGGCGCCCGCAGCGGTCCCGTGCCGCCGTCGCGCAGCCAGTCGCGGAAGGTCACCCCGGGCGGCGCGGTCCAGTCCTGCGACCCGGGCTCGCGGACGCACATGAGCTCGGCGTCAAGCGCGTAGGCGGTCCACGCGTCGCGCGGGTCGCCGTCGGCCGCGGGCAGCACCGGGGCCCGGGTCCGCCCCGGGTCCATGTTGGCCCACACCTGCTGCCGGGTCGAACGCCAGCCGGTCGGCTTGCCTTCCCGCAGCGGGGAGTTGGCGAACGCGGCCACCAGCACGGGCCCGATCGCGTGCAGCAGCCGCCAGCGCGAGCGGTAGCCGGACTGGCCGGCGCTGTCGTCAGCCGGCGTCCAGGCAGACCTGGACGGACGCGGTGCCGCACATCATCTGGCGGCCCCACGGGCCCTCGCGGTCGAAGAATTCCTCCATCGCCGCGTACCGCGGCAGATCGAGCAGGCGGCGGGGCGGACGGAGCGGGTCGAGGCCGTAGCCGCAGAGTTCGAGGCCGGCCGCCGCGGCTGCATCACGCAGGGCGGCCAGGTCACGCCCGGTGACCTCGACGAGCTCACCGAGCGTAGCGGCGGGCGCCGAGCTGAGCTCAAGCTGCCCGCCTGGCTCTACCGTGAGCGAGGCACCGGAGGGAAGAGAAGGAAATTCATACCGAACGGTCTGGGCTGATTGCCCCGGGTAACCCTCATCGTCCGGATGGCCGAAGCCAGCGAGGGTGGCGGCTACCTGTTCCGCCTTCACTGGCAGCGCCGGATCACGGGGATCCCGCGCTAGCCACTCGAGTTCGACGCCCACTCGCTCCGGCGGGCCCGTCTTGAAGCAGATACCGTGGACCTGCGCTTCCGCGTCGGCCTCGGTGAAGCTCGCCCCCTTGGTCACGATTTCAACACTACCTGACCCGTCTCGCCCGTCTGCGGAGCCGGGTCGGCGGCTCGTCGCCGCAGGCCCGGAAGAACTCCGGACCTCTGCCCGGGTCGCCGCCGGCTAACCGTCTTCCCAGGTAAGTTTCAGATTCGGGTGGTACCTTTCGGCACACCGCGCGATCACTGTGACGTTCAGTCGCCATGTCGATGACACGCCGTAATGGCCGACATGGCCATTGGCGCGTTACTGCTCTGGCAGGATGGAACTTGATGAAGGTGCCGTCCGTGAGGATTCCGCTGCTGCTATACCGGGGTAAGGCTGCAGAGCCGCCCGGCATCGTGGCTGTCGCGCGCGTGGACCGCAAGACCAAGAACATCACCAAGCGCCTCAACCCCGGCGAGATCGCCATCATCGACCATTCCGACCTGGACCGGGTCAGCGCCGAGGAGCTTATCAGGCGCAAAGTGGCGGCCGTGGTGAACGTCTCGGTCAGCATCACCGGGCGTTACCCCAACCTCGGCCCGAAATTGCTGCTGGAGGCGGGTATCCCGGTCATCGACGGGGTCGGGCAGGACGTGCTCGTCCGGGTCACCGACGGCGCCGTGGTCCGGCTCGACCAGGAGACCCTCTATCTCGGCGATACCGTCGTGGCCAAGGGCACGCCGCTGACCGAGGAACTGGTGCAGGCGGCGATGATCGAGGCCCAGGCCATGGTCGGGGTGCAGATCGAGTCGTTCGCCGCTAACACGCTCGAGTTCCTCCGGCGTGAGCACGAACTGCTCACCCACGGCATCCCGGCGCCCGACATGGACACCGACATGAACGGCCGGCACGTGCTTGTCGTGGTGCGCGGCTATCACTACCGGGAGGACCTAGCCGCCCTCCGGCCCTACATCCGCGAGTACAAGCCGGTGCTGGTGGCCGTGGACGGCGGCGCGGACGCGCTGATCGAGGCCGGCTACCAGCCGGACGCCATCTTCGGTGACATGGACTCGGTGTCCGACCAGGCCATGTGCTGCGGCGCCGAACTCGTGGTGCACGCCTACCCGGACGGCCGCGCGCCCGGACTGGCCCGGGTCCGTGAGCTCGGCCTGGACGCCATCACCATCCCCGCCCCGGGGACGAGCGAGGACGTCGCCCTGCTCGTCGCCGACGCCAAGGGGGCCAGCCTGATCGCGGTGGTGGGCACGCACCACACGCTCGAGGAGTTCCTCGACAAGGGCAGGCCGGGGATGTCGAGCACGTTCATCACGCACCTGCGGGTCGCCGGGAAGCTGGTCAACGCCCGGGGCGTGCACCAGCTGTACCACAGCCGGATCTCCAGCTGGTCGCTGCTCGTGCTGGTGCTCGCGGCCGCCGTGGCCGTTTTCGTCGCCGTGGTGTTCTCGCCCGCTAGCCCCATCCTGGCCAGGTACTTCGAAGCAACCTGGCATTCCTTTACCTACTGGCTGACCGGAAAATTCTAGTGATCGACTTTCGCTATCACCTTGTCTCTATCGTGGCGGTGTTCCTCGCGCTGGCGCTCGGCATCGTCCTGGGCTCCACCGAGCTGCAGCCCGCCGCGTACCGCTTCCTCAACAGCACGACCGCGAAGCTGCAAAATGAGCTTAATCAGGTCAGCAGCCAGCGGGACACGGCCCAGCAGCAGGCGAACGCCGGCGAGTCGTACGCCCAGGCGGTCGAGCCCGCGGTGCTGCACGACCTGCTGACTGGCCACCGGCTGCTGATCGTCACCGAGCCGGGCGCCGAGTCCTCGGTCGTCAGCGGCATCATCAGCGCCGCGAACGACGCCGGGGCCAGCGTCACCGGGCAGATCAACCTGCAGCCCAAGTTCTTCGATACCAGCGCCGCGACGCAGGACAGCCTGAACCAGACCACCCTGAACGCGGCTCAGACTGCCAGCCTCCAGCTGGACACCAGCGCGACCTACCAGCAGCAGGCCGCCCAGGTGATCGCGAGCGAGATCCTGACGACCGCGTTGGAGTCCGCGGGCAGCCCGGCCGGCGGCGACCAGGGCACCGGCGCCGCGACGATGCTCCAGGCCTACGCCGCGTCCCAGTTTCTCAGCACCACCGGACAGCCGGCCGCGCCAGCCACCCTCGTCGTCGTGGTGACCCCGCAGAACGCCCCGTCGGCCGGCACCGCGGACCCGCTCGACCAGGTGCTCATCCCGCTGGTCCAGGAGCTGTCGGCGAAGAGCTCGGCCACTGTGGTCGTGGGCTCGTCGGCAGGCTCGGGCGCGGGTAGCCCGATCGCGGTGCTGCGCTCCAACACCATGTCCAGCCAGGTTTCCACGGTCGACGACGCCGACCTGGCGTCCGGGCAGACCGTCGCCATGCAGGCGCTCGCCGCCCGGCTGGCCGGCGGCAAGGCCGGCAGCTACGGGTTCACCGCGAACGGCGCGAGCGCCATCGCCCCGAGCCCGGCGCCCACCCCGACAGCGTCCGCGGCTGCGAGCGCGACGCCCACCTCGTCGACGAAGAAGGCGAAGAAATGAGCGGGTCAAGTCAGGCTAGCCTGCGGTTGATCGCTGCCGCGGCAGCCGGCGTCACCGCGGCGGGTGGGGCCACGCTGGCGTACTCCGCCGTGAACCGGCGGCCGCCGGGCGGCCCGAAGGCCTGGGCGCGTACCAACCACCGGGGCGAGCCGGTCACCCTGCTCGAGGGACCGGCCGTCGCGGTCGGCGCGATCGCCGGCCTGCTGGCTCAGCGGCTAGTGTCCCAGCGGCTAGTGGCTCAGCATCTGGCCGGGTCGGCGGGCGGGCGGGCGAGCGCCGCGATCGCCGTCGGCGGGGCGGGCGCGGCGGCGTTCGGGGCCTACGACGACCTGGCCGGCTCTGGGGACCGGCGCGGGTTCCGCGGCCATCTCGGCGCGCTGCGGCACGGCGAGGTGACCACCGGCGCGGTGAAGCTGGGCGGCATCGGGGTCACCGGGATCATCAGCGCCGCGCTGGCCGGCGGCTCGCCCGCCGACGTGGTCATCAACGCCGGCCTGGTGGCCGGGGGCGCGAACCTGCTCAACCTGTTCGACCTGCGTCCCGGCCGGGCCATCAAGGTCGCGGCCGCCTCCGGCGCCCTGCTCGGCGCGGTCGGCCAGGACCGCGTTGCGGCGCCGCTGGCGGCCGCACTAGCACTGCTGCCCGAGGACCTGGGCGAGCGCGCGATGCTCGGTGACGCCGGCGCGAACGCGCTCGGCGCGATGCTCGGCGCGTCGGCGGCCGGCCTGTCCCGGACGGGCCGCATCACCCTGCTCGCCGCGATCGTCGGCATAACCGCGGCGAGCGAGAAGGTCAGCTTCACCAAGGTGATCGAGCGCACCCCGGCGCTGCACTGGCTGGACATGCTCGGCCGCCGGCCCGCGCCCGCGGTCATGGTCCCGGATCAGCGGCAGGACTCGAAGCGTCTCGCCGGGGCGGGAACCAGCACCCGTTCGGCAGACAATACCGACCTGACGCCGCCGGAAGAATGACGGTGCCCGTAGCCGAGCGGGGGAGTGCTCGGCGGCGGGGCGGGGGGATCGGCCGGGCGGCGGTACTGATCGGCGCGATCACCATGGTCGCGCGGGTCATCGGGTTCGGCCGGCAGGTGGTCTTCGCGCATACCGTCCAGGCCTCGTGCCTGGGCACCGCGTACACCACGGCGAACATGGTGCCGAACATCATCTACGACATCGTGATGGGCGGCGCCCTCACCGCCGTCGTGGTGCCGGTGCTGGCGGGCCCGGCGCTGGCCGCTGGCGGCGACGAGGGCGCGGGCCGCGAGCAGGTAAGGGAGACCTCCGCCGCGCTGATCAGCTGGACCGTGCTGCTGCTCGTCCCGGTCAGCGTGGTGGTCGCGGTCATCGCGCGGCCGCTGGTGTCGCTGCTCCTCGGCGGGACGCCTGGCTGCCCGCGGGCCAGCATGGTCGCGCTCGGCACGCGGATGCTGATCGTGTTCGCGCCGCAGATCCTCCTCTATGGCCTGGCCGTGGTGCTCTACGGCATCCTGCAGGCGCACCGCAGGTTCGTCGCGCCCGCCCTCGCGCCGGTGCTGTCCAGCCTGGTCGTCATCGGCGCCTACTTCTGGTTCGGCGTCGTCGGGAGCGGCTACCAGGACCTGGCCCGGCCGGTGCCCGCCCAGGCCTGGGTCGTGCTGGCCGTCGGCACCACCGTCGGGGTGGCGGCGCTGGTCGCGACCCCGCTCATCCCGGTCGCCCGGCTGCACCTGCGGCTGCGTCCGGTGCTGCGCTTCCCGGCCGGGATCGGCGCGCGGGTCCGCGGGCTGGCTGCCGCGGGCGTCGCGACGCTGATCGCGCAGGACGCCTCGGTGGCAGTGGTGATCGTGCTGGCCAACTCCCGCGGCGGCGGCGGCGCGCTGGTGCTGTACAGCTTCGCGTGGGCGGTCTTCTTCGTGCCCTACGCCGTGCTGGCCGTGCCGATCGCGACCAGCGCCTTCCCCGAGCTGTCCGTGCGTTCCGGCAGCTTCGACACCACCAGCGCCACCTCGACCCGGGCGGTCACGGTGGCATCCTGGCTGGGAGTGGCCGGGATGGCCGGCACCTGCATCCCGCTGGCGCGGGTGTTCCAGTCCCACGTCGGCCAGGCGGCCGACGCCCGGCAGCTGGCGATCGCGCTGGCCGCGTTCGCGCCCGGCCTCGTCGGGTACGGGCTGACTGCCAACCTGTCCCGGGTGCTGTACGCGGAGGGGAGAAGCCGGGCCGCGGCGCTGGCGGTCAGCGGCGGCTGGCTGCTGGTGATCGTGGCGGACCTGCTGATCGTGCCGTTCGTGCCGCGCTCCGCGGTGGTGCCCTGGCTCGGGGTGGCCACCACCATCGGGCTGACCGGCGCGGGCGTGGCGCTGCTCATCCTGGTCCGCCGGTTCCGCGGCCCGGACGCGCTGCGCGGTTGCGCGCGCGCCGCGCTGGCCGGCCTGGCCGGTGCGGTGGCCGGGACCGCGGCCGGCCTGGGCGTGGCGACCGGGGTCCCGGTGACCGGTTTCCTGCCCAACGTCGCCGTCACGCTGCTGGCCAGCGCGGCCGTGGTGGTGGCCTTCCTCGCGGTGGTGGCGGTGGCCGACGGCGGGGACCTGCGGGCGGTGCTGCGCTCTGCCGGCCCCCGGCGAGGCCGGGCATGAAGGTCGCGTTCGTGCTGGGCACCAGCACCGGCGGCACCGCCCGGCACGTCCGGATGCTGGCGGCCGGGTGCGCCGCGCGGGGCGTGCCGGCCGAGGTGTTCGGCCCCGGGCAGACCGACCTCGACTTCGCGTTCAGCGCCATCGCCCGCGGCCAGGTCTCATTTACCCCGGTCGAGATCGCGGAGCGCCCGCGCGTCCGCGGCGACCTGCGCGCGATCAGGCGGCTGCGCCGGCTGATCGCAGCCTGGCGGCCGGACGTGGTGCACGCACACGGCCTGCGGGCCGGCGCGCTCACCGCGATCGCGCTGGCGTTCGTCCGGTCCACCGCCTACCAGCCGCGGCCCCCGCTCGTGGTCACCGTGCACAACGCCCCCCCCGCCGGCGGCGTCACCGGCGCGATCTACCGCGTGCTCGAGCTGACCGTCGCCCGCACCGCCGACTTGGTGCTCTGCGTATCGCCGGACCTGGAAGAACGGATGCGTGCGGCCAGGGCCCGCCGGGTCGGCCACGCCGCCGTCCCCGCGTCGGCCGCGTCGGCGGAAACCCGCGCGGCCCGGCCGCTGCCCGGCGACCCGGCGCCGGGCCGCCCCCTCGTGCTCGCGGCGGGCCGGCTGGCACCCCAGAAGGGGTTCGGCACCCTCCTGGAGGCGGCGGCCCTGTGGCGTGATGTGCAGCCCGAGCCGCTCCTGGTCATCGCCGGCGAAGGGCCGCTCGAGGCCGAACTCAAGGCCCGGGCCGCCGCGCTCCGGCTCGACGCGCGGTTCCCCGGGCACCGCGACGACGTGCCGGCCCTGCTGGCCGCCGCCGCCGTGTTCGCGCTGCCCAGCGTGTGGGAAGGCCAGCCGCTCATCCTGCAGGAAGCGCTGCGCGCCGGGGTCCCCATCGTGGCCACCCGGGCCGGCGGCACGCCGGGACTCACCGGCGAGGACGCCGCGCTGCTCGTCCCGGCCGGCGACGCGAGGCGGCTGGCCGACGCGGTGCGCTCGGTGCTCACCGACCCGGCGCTGGCCGCCCGGCTGCGCCAGGCCGCCGCGGCCCGGGGGCACGCCCTGCCGGGCGAGGACGACGCCGTGACCGCCGCCCTGGCCGAATACGACTTCGTTATCCGGGCCCGCCGTTAGCTCCCCGCCGCCGCGGTGCGGTCAGGGCGCGAGCCAGTCGCGGGCGATGTGCCCGGCCAGCTCCTCGAGCAGGGGGCCGCCCTGCTCGAGACAGCGAGCGAGGTCGGGCTCGATGTCGGTGAGCGCGTAAGCGCGCGCGATGCCCGCCGAGCGTAGCTGGTCGGGGGTCAGCGAGCACACGCCGGCCACCGCCACCACCGGCAGGCCCGGCGCGGCCGTGGCGGTCGCGCGGGCCACCCCGGCCGGGGCCTTGCCGTGCAGCGTCTGGACGTCGAGCGCGCCCTCGCCGGTGATGACCAGGCGCGCGCCGGACAGCTGACCGGTGAACGAGAGCAGGTCCAGCATCAGCTCGATGCCCGGCTGCATGGTGGCGCCGAGGAAGCCCAGCGCCGCAAAGCCGAGGCCGCCCGCCGCGCCGGCGCCGGGCTCGGCCCGCTGGACGAAGCCGAACGACTGCTCGGCCACCTCCGCCCAGCGCGCGAGACCCTGCTCCAGGCACGCCACGTCTTGTCCGGACGCGCCCTTCTGCGGCCCGTAGACCGCGGCGGCGCCGCGCGGCCCGAGAAGCGGGTTGTCCACGTCGGTAGCCGCGATGACCTCGGTGCCGGACAGGTCCCTGAGCCGGGAGGCATCGACGCGGTCCAGCCGGGCCAGCGCCGCCCCGCCCGGCGGGAGTTCGGCCCCCGAGGAGTCCAGGAGCCTGCCGCCGAGCGCGGTGACCAGGCCCGCGCCGCCATCGGTGCAGGCGACGCCGCCGAGGCCGAGCACGATCCGCTTCGCGCGCATCCGGACCGCGGCGAGGATGAGCTCCCCGACGCCACGGCTGGTCGCGGTCAGCGGGGCGGGCGTGCCGCCGGGCAGCCTGGTCAGCCCGCAAGCCTGCGCCGACTCGATGATGGCGGTCCCGTCGCCCACGGCGATCGAGGCGGTCACGGGCTTGCCGGTCGGCCCGCGGACCCCGATCTCGACGCGGCGGTACCCGGCGGCCTCGGCCGCCTCGACGGTGCCGTCACCGCCGTCGGCGACCGGGACCTGGACGGTCTTCAGTCCAGGGCTGGCCCGGCCGAGCCCGGCGGCCACGTGCGCGGCCACCTGGGCGGCGGTGAGCGTTCCCTTGAACTTGTCCGGCGCGACCACCACGTGGCTCATCAGGAAATGAGATCATGCCAGAGCATTCTCGTCATGTGATACGGGTCAGGCGGTTTCATCCCAGCGGCGCCGGACGGCCGCGAGGCCGTCGTCGGTCAGCGATCCGTACAGCCGCAGCCGGGCCACGCCGCCGTCCGGGAAGATGTTCAGCCGTACGTGCGTGGCCGGCGGCCCGGTCACGCGGAACCGGTGCGGGGTATCCGGCAGCAGCCTGACCGGCGGCAGCAGCTCGCGCCAGGCGGACTTGTCGCGGAGCGAGGCGCCGGTGGTGGCGTCCAGCGTCTGCAGCGATGCGGTGTCTGGCTGGTTGCCCCGGTACCAGGATGTGTCGATCTCCGCGAGGTCGATGACGCCCCGCCCGGCCAGCCGGATGACCAGCCACTCATTTCCGGGCCTGCGGCGCCTGCGGGTTTCCCAGCCCTCACCCATCACGCGGGACAGACCGGGGGAGATGACGTTGCGCGGCGCGGAATAGGAGTTCTGGTCACTGCTGGCCGCCACGTCCGCGCCGTTCTCCAGCGCGGCGAGGTCGACGGTCAGGCCCTCGAGCAGGGCCGGATCCGGCACCACGTCACCGTGCACATGCAGCCGGGCCACGCCGCCGTCAGGGAAGATGTTCAGCCGCACGTGGGTGAGCCTGCGCCCGGAGCTGACCTTGAACTCATGCCGGGCGTCGCCGGTCACCAGCACGCGCGGGACGATCTCCTGCCAGGTCACGGCCTCGGAGTCCCCGGCGATCTCCTCGAACGCGGGGTACCCGGTCACCGAGCACCCGTCCGCCGAACACGCCTGCGGGTAATTGCCGGTAAAGAACGTGGTGTCGACCACGATGGAGCGCACCACTCCCGGCACGCCGAGCCTGACGATCACCCAGTCGCGGGCCGCGCGCTCCGGCAGCGTCCCGCCGGGCCCGCGCCGGCGTCTCGTTTCCCATCCGTCGTACACCTGCCCTTTGGCGCCGAACGTATCGGGCACGAAGACCGGCGCGGTCGGCTTGATCAGGTTCTCCTTCGCGGCGAAGAACTCGTCGCTGGCCGCCACGACGGATCCGCGCAGCCGGAGCAAGTCGGGAGGTAGCTGCTCATCCATATCCGGTTCATCCCCGTTTTAGCAGTCGCCCAACTGGCGCTTCACTATCACCTTCAAGCAGCGGCGTACCGCGCAGCCACGTCTGCCTCACGCGACCGGTCAGCGTGCGCCCTGCGTACGGGGTGACCGGGTGCCGGTGATGGAGGCGGGTGACGTCCACGACGTATGCCTCGTCGGGGTCGAAGGCCACCAGGTCGGCGTCGCCGCCGATCACCAGCCGCCCCTTGGCCGGCAGGCCGGCCAGCGCGGCCGGGGCCGACGCCATCCACCGGGCCATGTCGTCCAGCGTCCGGCCGCGCCGCCGCGCGACGGTCCACACCGCGGACAGGCTGAGCTGGAGCGAGGCGATGCCGCCCCAGGCGGCGCCGAAGTCTCCCGATCCGGAGGACTTCAGCTCGGGCGGGCAGGGCGAATGATCCGATACCACGCAGTCGATCACGCCCGCCTCCAGGCCGCGCCACAGCGCTTCCCGGTTGACCGAATCCCTGATCGGCGGGCAGGACTTGAACTCGGTGGCGCCATCAGGCACCTGCTCGGCCGCGAAGTACAGGTAGTGCGGGCAGGTCTCGGCGGTCAGCCGGATGCCCGCCGCCTTCGCGCCCGCGATCATGGCCACGCACTCGGCCGCGGACAGGTGCACGATGTGCGCCCGCGCCCCGGTGGCGGCCGCGGCCGAGATCACCTTCTCGATCGCGCGGCGCTCCGCGGCCGGCGGCCTGGACGCCACGAACGAGCCGAAATCCCGGACGGACGCCGACCCCATGTCCTTGATCTCCGCCGCGTCCTCGGCGTGCGCGATCAGCAGCGCGTCCACCTTGGCCAGCGAGCCGAGCACAGACCGAAGTTCTGCCACCTCCAGCGGCGGGAACTCGGGCACCCCGGAGTCCAGCAGGAAGCACTTGAACCCGACCACCCCAGCCTCGTGCAGCGGCCGCAGCGAGGCCTCGTTGCCGGGTACCGCACCGCCCCAGAACGCCACGTCGACCCGGCATTTCCCGGCCGCCGCCGCGCGCTTGTGCTCGAGCGCCGCCACCGTCGTGGTGGGCGGCAGCGAGTTGAGCGGCATGTCGCAGATCGTGGTCACCCCGCCGGCCGCGGCCGCGCGGGTGGCGGTGGCGAACCCTTCCCACTCGGTCCGGCCCGGCTCGTTGACATGCACGTGCGTGTCGACCAGGCCAGGCAGCAGCGCCAGGTCGCCGAGGTCGACGTCGCGGCCGGCCTGCAGCCGCGTGTCGTAGTCCTCGATGGCCGCGATGGCCGGGCCGCTGACCGCGATGGCCGCCGCTCGCGTGCCGTCTGGCAGCACCGCCCGCCGGGACCGGACTACCAGGTCATACACCACGGGACCTCGTTTCCGCCTGGCCGGCTCTCCAGCCGAAGCTCGTCGCCCATCTTGCCGGGTCCGTATGTACGCACAGGCTCTATCTTCCCGCTCGCCTCCGCCCCGCCCACCTCCCCATCCCCTTCACGGCCGGCTCCTTCCCTCGTCGCTCCTTCGTCGCTCCTCAGTCCGGTCGCCAGTGCGCCCCTTTGGCTCGCGGGAGGGGGACACCCACTCCGGGCATCCAGCACCGGCCACGATGTCGGTGTGCCCCCGGGTACGTTCTTGGGTACCCGGGGGCACACGCACTCCGGGCGTCCAGTAGCGGCCGCTCTGGAACGGGAATTCGCGGACAGCGTGTGGCAATTATCAATTTCCTTCCGCAAGCATTGGTTGCTAATTTCGATTTACCGATGATTTCGCGGGCCGCTCGTCGTCGGAACGGCGCAGAATTGTGTCAGTTCGCCTCCGGAAGGGGTTGCCGATGAGTGGCGTACGAGTACTCGTGGGAACGCGCAAGGGCGCGTTCGTGCTTAGTTCGGACGGGAAGCGCGAGAAGTGGGACGTCAGCGGGCCGCATTTTGCCGGCTGGGAGATCTACCACGTCAAGGGATCGCCCGCCGATCAGGACCGGCTGTACGCGTCGCAGTCCAGCGGCTGGTTCGGCCAGGTGATCCAGCGGTCCGACGATGGCGGGGCGACCTGGGAGCCGGTCGGCAACGACTTCAGCTACCAGGGCGAAACCGGCACGCACCAGTGGTACGACGGCACGCCGCACCCGTGGGAGTTCGCCCGGGTCTGGCACCTGGAACCGTCGCTGGACGACCCGGATACCGTCTACGCCGGGGTGGAGGACGCCGGGCTGTTCCGCTCGACCGACGGCGGAAAGCACTGGCAGGAACTGCCCGGTCTGCGCGGCCATGAGTCCGGGCCGTCGTGGCAGCCGGGGGCGGGCGGGATGTGCCTGCACACGATCATCCTGGACCCGTCCTCGCCCGGGCGGATCTTCACGGCCATCTCGGCCGCGGGCGCGTTCCGGTCCGATGACGCCGGCGAGACGTGGCGGCCGGTGAACCGCGGCCTGCGCTCCGAGGGGATCCCGGATCCCGGTGCCGAGGTCGGCCACTGCGTGCACCGCCTGGCGATGCACCCGTCGCGCCCGTCCGTGCTGTACATGCAGAAGCACTGGGACGTGATGCGCAGCGACGACGCCGGGGAGTCCTGGCATGAGGTCAGCGGCGACCTGCCGACCGACTTCGGCTTCCCGATCGACGTGCACGCGCACGAGCCGGAGACCGTCTACGTGGTGCCCATCACCAGCGACTCGCACCATTTCCCGCCGGAGGGGAAGCTGCGCGTCTACCGCAGCCGCACCGGCGGGGACGAGTGGGAGCCGCTCACCAAGGGCCTGCCGCAGGAGCACTGCTACGTGAACGTGCTCCGCGACGCGATGGCCGTCGACTCCCTGGACTCCTGCGGGATCTACTTCGGCACCACGGGGGGCCAGGTGTACGCCTCGGCCGACTCCGGAGACAGCTGGGAGCCGATCGTACGCGACCTGCCCGCCGTGCTGTCGGTGGAGGTGCAGACGCTTCCATGACCGGGGACGCTGACGTGATCCGGGTGGCGCTGCCCGCGCACCTGCGGACGCTGGCCCGCGTGGACGGTGAGGTGGAACTCCAGGTCACCGGCCAGGTCACCCAGTGCTCGGTGCTCGACGCGCTGGAGGCCAGGTACCCGATGCTGCGCGGCACCATCCGCGACCAGCAGACCGGGAAGCGGCGGGCGTTCGTCAGGTTCTTCGCCTGCGAGGAGGACCTGTCGCACGAGCAGCCGGACGCCCCGCTGCCCGCAGCCGTCGCAGCCGGCGCCGAACCGTACCTGATCGTCGGCGCGATGGCCGGCGGCTAGCTGATCAGCTTCCCCGGTAGGTCGAGTAGGCGAACGGGCTGAGCAGCAGCGGCACGTGGTAGTGGCCGTCCCGTTCGGTCATCTCGAAGGTGATGGTCACCTCCGGGTAGAACGACGCCGAGCCGCGGGCCTGGAAGTACGCCCCGGTGCCGAACGTGATGCGGTAGACGCCGGGCTCGAACTCCGCGACGCTCCCGCCGCCGGACAGCCGGAGCCGCCCGTCGGCGTCGGTCTGCCCCTGACTGGCCGGCACCCACCCGCCGTCGCCGCCGCGTTCCAGCCGGACCCGGACGCCCGCGGCGGGGCGCCCGGTCGTCGCGTCGAGAACGTGCGTGGATAGCGTCACAGGTTCAGCTGCTTCGTCATCCGCAGCCGGGTTATCTTCCTCAGCTCGGCGCGTACCACGGCCCGTTCGGCATCCTGATCGTTCCGCAGCCTGGCCCGCAGCTGTGCCAGCATCTCCTGGCCGGAAAGGCCGCTGGCGCAGATCAGGAAGATATGACCGAAGCGCCGCTCGTAGGCCAGGTTGCCGTCCGCCAGGCCCCGCCGCACCTCATCGCTGGCCGCAGCGGCACCCGACTGCTCCGCCGCCGACATCCCGCTGCTGGCGGCACGGTCGCCGATGCGCGGATGCCCGTTCATGCTCTCGACGATATCGTCCCAGCTCAAGGCCTCGATCGCGGCGTCGACCGCGGCCATCAGCGCGGCCCGGTCCGGGTAGGGACGGCCGCCGGCGATCGCCTCCGCGAAGGCCCTGGAGGCGCAGCAGCCGAAGACGGCCTGCTTGGCGTCCCGCGGCAGGGCGGCGTTGAAGGAATTCAGGGTCTCGGACGCAGACGCCTGCGGGCTCAGGTTCGTCACGCGGATATCCAATCAGGTCCTGGCGGACACCCGGTAGCCACCTGCCGCTGAATCACGATCACCGGTAACCTGACTCAGGCCGTTTGTAGCTTTCGCTAAACACTGGCCGGTTAAGGTGCGCGGGCACGCTTCACCGTGGGAGGTGATTCCGTGCGAGTCAGGGAACTGCTCGACGTGCCTGGTCTGGGCCTCAGGTTGCTGACTGACGCCGCGGGCATGGACCGGACTATCCGGCATGTCTACACCACCGACCTGCCTGACCCTAGCCGTTACCTCACGTCCGGAGACCTGGTGCTGACCGGACTGATCTGGTGCCGTGCGCCCGGTGACGCCGACCGGTTCGTGTCGGCCCTGGTCCGGGCGGGAGTTTCGGTGCTCGGCGCGGGGGAGGCCCTGGGCACCGTGCCGGCCGAGGTGATCCAGGCGTGCGGACGGCACGGCATCCCGCTGCTCGCGGTGCCTGCCGAGACCTCGTTCGCCGCCGTCACCAACGAGGTCGGACGGCGGCTGAGCGGGGACCGGGCGACCGCGATGACCCGGGTCCTCGGCCGGCGCAGGCTGCTGCTGTCCGCGGTGGCTGAGGGCGCCGGCCTGGACGCGATGTTCCGGCTGATGAGCCGCGAGCTCGGCACCGAATGCTGGCTGCTGACCGGGCTGGGCCGGGTCGTAGGGGGGACCGGCGCGTCCCTGCCCCGGGCGCTGGCGCTCCGGCTGGCGTGCGAGTACCTCAAGGCCAGCCCGGCTGCCCGCCGCCACCGAGGTGAGCGCGCCGGGGGCGGGCGCGGGAAAGTACTCGCTGTTCGGGGTGGGCGGCGAGCCCAGGCTGACCAGCTGGTTCCTCGCCTGCGCCGGGCGTGACCAGGACTGGCCGCACGAGCTGCGGGAATCCGTCGCCGAGCTGGCCGCCGACGTGGCGCTCGAACGGGCCAGGCTCGACGCCGCCCGCACCGGGGACAGCAAGCTGGCCGAGGCGATCGTCACGATGCTCGCGTCCGGCGGCGGCGAGGGCGCCGCGCCGGTCGAGATCGCCTCGCTGATGCGCGCGGCCGGACTGCCTCCCGATGGGCGCTACCTGGTCGCCGCCATGGGCGCGGAGGCGGACCTGATGGCCGGGCCGAACGCCGATCGCTGGCGCTGCGACCTGGCCGTGGAACTGGTCGCGCCGCTGGCGGAAGGGGCCCTGGTCGCGCCACTGGGAGACGAAGTAGTCATGCTGGTCCCTTCCCCCGGCGATCAGGCCGCCGCCGACGCGGGGGCCGCCGCGGGCGACGCCGCCCAGGATGACGCGGCCTCGGCCGCGTACCAGTTCGCGGCCAGGATCCGCCGGGCGCAACCGGTCCTGGAGTCCGACCGCTCCCAGGTCCGGCTCACCGTGGGCGTCAGCGCGCCGGCCGCGAGCGTGACCGCGCTGGCCGGCGCGCTGCACGAGGCCGGCAGCGCGCGACGGCTCGCCGCTCTCCGCGGCACCGCGGCCATCTCGGTCGTCACCAGCGACGAGGTGGCATCGCACGAGCTCCTGCTGGCCACCGTGCCGGCCAGCGTGCTGCGCTCCTTCCGCGAGCGCCTGCTCGGTCCGCTGCAGGCCTACGACGAGCGGCACCGGGCCGAGCTGCTGCCGACGCTGCGGGAGTTCCTGGCCTGCTCCGGTTCGTGGAACGCGTGCGCGGTCACGATGTACGTGCACGTCAACACGGTGCGCTACCGGATCAGGCGGATCGAGGAGCTGACCGGACGCGACCTGTCCCGCCTGGACGACCAGGTGGATTTCTTCCTGGCCCTGCGGATTCGCTAGCTTTGTCCGGGTGGTGGTGATCCGGGCCGGTTCGGCGGCGGACGCGGCGCGGATCGCGGCGGTGCAGCGCGAAGGCTGGTTCGCGGCCTATGACGGCATCATCGCGGCCGAGATCATCGACCGCGTCACCGCCCCTGACAACGGCGCCCGGGTGCGGCAGTCGTTCCGCACCCGGCCCTGGCAGCGCATGCTGGTGGCCGTCGCCGCCGAGCCGGACCACCCCGGTATGGCCGGGGCGGCCGGACCCGGCGTCGTCGGCTACGCGTCCTTCGGCCCGGAGACGGACGTGCTGACCGCGCCGTGGCCGCATCCGCTGAGCACGGACGGCGAGGACCGTCTCGTCGCCGAGCTCTACGCGCTGTATGTCCGCCCGGCCTGGTGGTCGACCGGAACCGGGCGCGCGCTCATGGATCGGGTCCTGGCCAGGTCCTCCAGCGCCGGGTACCGGTCCATCAGGCTGTGGGTGCTACGGGACAACCGGCGCGCCCGGCGGTTTTACGAGCGGGCCGGGTTCGCGCCCGACGGCGCCACCAACGTGCTCAGCGGCCTGGGCGGCGTCATCGAACTTCGCTACCACCGCACCCTGGGCCCCTAGTCTTACCAGGCATTATAACGAATCATTCCGGAGTTGATCACCCGGATCAGGGTGGCCTTCGACGCCCGGGGTATCGCGAACCGATCGTGATCCGGGTGTCCCGACTCGGCTACACCCCGGTCTGGGCGACCAGCCGCCCCGAGGCAATGGCTGCGCTGAACGCGGCATAATCCCGCTCAGTCTGGTCGGCGTACGCGACGGAGAAGTCGGCTATGGCCCGGTCGAAGGTATCTCCATTGCCGAGGTAGGAGGAGATGGCGATCCGGTCCCCCCACCGGGCGTGCGCCCGGGCGAGGGTCGCTCCGCAGATGCGTGAGTACAGGGTGGCTCCCGACACGAGAAGGCTGTCGACGTCCGCGCTGCCTTTCCAGTCTTGGAACTGGCGCACGTAATAGTCGCGGGATACGCCATCGAGCCCCTTGATCCGCTGCCAGCCCAGGAAGATGTCGGTCGCGGCCTGCATCAGCCGCTGCCCCGCTACCACGCGCTCGCCGTGGTGCGGGTAGGTGCTTTTGGGCAGGAAGCGCTCGAGCACGGAGGCTTGCGCCTCCTTGACCTGCAGGAACAGCGGATCGTCATGGTCGCGGCCGAGCAGCAGCATAATGTAGCAGCGGGTCCCGACGCTGCCCACGCCCACCATCTTGTATGCCGTGTGGACGTAGCGGTACTCCTCAAGGGGGTGGTGGTGGCGCCCGAGCGTGCGCCGGTAGGAGCTGAGCAGCTTCTTGATGAGCGGGGTCGGGTTCTCCCATTCCGACCCCGGCTTGACCAGGTCCTCGATCGGGATGATGATCGGCGGGTCGGCGACGATGCGCAGTTCACCGTCGATTTCGTCCGCTCGCTTGGCGAACACCCGGGTGCTGTCGCGCGTCCGCGCCTTGGCCACCATCTCCTCAGTCGCCTGGGCCTCGTCTTTGCTGACTCGTTTGACCCGGACCGCTTTGTGCACCATTTTGAGCAGCATCCCGGCCTCCAGATGCTCATACCACGCGTCCAGCGTCCTCATCCCGGCGGCCTGGCGCATCCGGTCCCGGTACTCGGCGACCCCGGCCATGACGATGGCACGACGGTCGGCCGGGGCGAAGCCGCGGTCGCGGCCCATGAGCTCGAAGCTCGCCGCCAACCGTTTCACGTCCCACTCCCACGGGCCGGGGAGGGTCTCGTCGAAGTCGTTGATGTCGAAGAGCATCCGCCGTTCGGGCGAGCCGAACAAGCCGAAGTTGGACAGGTGGGCGTCACCGCACAGCTGGACGGTGACTCCGGAGACGGGGGTCGCCGCCAGGTCGGCTGCCATGATCAGCGCGCCGCCCCGGTAGAACGTGAACGGGGAGACCAGCATCCGCCCGTATCGGATCGGGACCAGCTCAGGCACCCGGCTCGCCGCCTGTTCCTCGAGCAACGCGACCGGGTCGGGACGGTCTGGCGCGGGCTCCCACCGGCCGTGGCTTGACCGTGGCGCTGGCCCACGGGCGGCCCGGCCCCTGGCGATGCGCTGATCTACGGTCAGGTGCTCCCGCCGCCAGGTCGACGCGAACGGTGCGGCCCCCTCGCGTGTGGTTACGTCCAGCGAGGAACTTGGCTCCGCACGGTTCTCCATCAGGCCTCCGGCCGCTCGTCATCGTCACCGAACAGGACGGGCGGCTCAGCGGGAAAGCCAGACGGTCGCCGCGTGGCTATCAACTGGTGCCGGTCCCCTAACCCTGGCTTTCCCGAGCGTAAACCAGCTCGCCCGGGCGTACATCCTGCGGGGTAGGTCTTTTAAACGACGACCTCAGCCGCTTAGACTTCTCGATCCCTTCCGTCCATCCGCGGCCACTTTCAGCGGTGCTTACAGGTACTCTCTCTTCCGCATCCAGACCAGGGTGGCCCAGCCCCAGATGGGCGGCAGGTACGAAGTGAACAGGCGCTGGATGAAGACCGCGGCGGTGGCGTCGGCCTCCGAGACGCCGGCCGCGGTGAGGCCGAGGATCATGCCCGCTTCCACCACCCCCATGCCGCCGGGCGAGGGCGAGATGCCGCCGATGATGCCGGCCAGGGTGATGACCACGATCAAGGTGGGCAGCGGGAGATGATCGCCGAAGGCCCGCAGTGAAACGGACAGGGCCATCGCCACCAGCAGCTCCGAGCCGAACGAGCCGCCCACCAGCAGTACCAGCTTGCGCGGGGAGCTGGCTACCTGCTTGAGGTTGCCCCATGATGTCGCGGACCTTGGGGCGCGCCTTGTCGGCGGCCAGCCTGCGCAGCCGGGGCACGGCCAGCACCAGGCCGGCCAGCCACGGCGACCAGCACGACGACGGCCAGGATGATCCAGACCAGTTTGGAGTCCCCGCCTGACTCGGGGGTGGCCTCGAGGTGGATGGATCCCCCAGGCGAACGGCAGCGAGCACCAGGAACAGCACCGCGATGGCGATCCAGCTGACGGTGGCCATGATGGCGCCCGAGCTCAGCGCCACCGTGGCGTCGTAGCCCTGCTGCTGGTAGAACCGCACCCGGGTGGCGAAGACCGCCGCGGTGCCGCCGGCCAGCGCGCTGAAGGAGTTGGCGACCTCGACCGCCACCGCCCGGCCGAACGGAAGCGGCCCGGACACGCTGCCGACGGTTTCGACGGCCGACGCCACGTAGGCCAGCTGGGACAGGACGAGCGCCATGATGACCCAGAGCCAGTCGGCCCCGATCACGGTGTCGAAGGACTGGGAGACGTCGATCAGCACCCCGATCAGGGCCCAGCCGCCGATCAGCGTGCCGATGATCATGATCAATGCCGGCCAGCTCACCCGGCGGGGCTCCACCAGCTTCGGCGGGTCGATCGAGGCGGCCCGGGCGGCGCGCTGCCGGACGTCCTCCAGCAGCCCGCGCCGGCCTCGCAGGCTCCGGCCGACCGCGGGGTCCAGCGATGGCTTATGCAGATGCCGCAGGGCCCCCTCGAGCATCTGCGGCGTGCAGAGCACCGTGCCGCGGCGTCAGCGGCTCGTTCGGCGCCGACTGCCACTGCGGTCGCCGCGATGGCGCCGGCCAGGTCGCGATCAAGCTGATCCGGTGACGCGCTCGCGGTGGCGTTACGGAAGTCCGACACGACGATGGTCTGCGCCGCCGGGTCGACCAGCAGCGCGTCGCCGCTGATCGCGCCGTGCGCGATGCGGGCCCTGCGCAGAGTCAGCAACTGACGATAGAGGTCGTCAAGAGCGGCGTCACCGACGCTGATGGCGTCCGCCTCGGACAGCGGTGTCCCGGCCGGCAGGCGGTAGACGAGCAGCGCGTCCTTGGACGGTCCCGCCGTTCCCGCCGCAGCTATTTCGGGCACGGCCACGCCCTCCTGGCCGGCCCGCATGGTGAGGTACGCCTCGTGTTCGACCTGCTGAAGCCGGGTAAGCATGAGGGCTGGCCCGGAGTCCCGGTAGAACAGGAACCGGCCCGCCTTGGTGAGGAGCCTGGCGTCGGCCGCATCCCGGCCATAGACCTCGATCGCGATGCGCTGACCGGGCGAATCCGCTTCGCGCATCTCGGTGGCCTCGTACTTCGCGACTCCCCAGACCTGCCTGCTCACCGGGTGCACGTCGCTGGCGCGGATGCCGAGCTCCGCCAGCAGGACCCGACATCCTCGGTCGAAGGCAGGCCGAGAGGTGAGCCGAAGATGAGCCGGACCGCCGCGGTCACCCCCCAGCCGATGACCAGGCTGCCGAGGACGTTGAGCGGCAGCCCGTGACCTCCGACCGCTGAGGCCAAGGCCACCAGGGCGATGAACAATTCGATGAGGCGTTGCACGCTGCGCGCCAGGTAAGGCAGCGCTGCCGTGGCAACCGCCATAAAGAGGGCAATCTGAAGGACCGGGAAACTCAGGTCGTAGCCGTTGATCACGATCCCGCTCGGTCTTCCGCCGCGGTTTCCGAGCACAAGAACCAGGATTCCGCTCACTGCGGCCGTGCCGGCAACACTCAGCGCGATGTCACGCGCGATCTCCCAGCGGCGCGCGACCAAGGCCAGTGCCACCAAGACGATCGCGACGCCGAGCGAACCGACCTGGTAGACCACTGTCACCAGCCAGGCGATGCTCCGCGGCGGCGGATGGATGACCTCGACGATGGCCCGGTCGACGCGGGAGTCGTAGCGGATGACAAGTAGGCAGCACACCAGGGCGAGAACCGCGCCGGCCAGGCGCGCTCCGTCGCTCCCGCGCCGGCGTCGCCGGCCGTCACCGACCG
Source organism: uncultured Actinomycetes bacterium (assembly GCA_963800415.1). Classification (GTDB taxonomy): domain Bacteria; phylum Actinomycetota; class Actinomycetes; order Streptosporangiales; family Streptosporangiaceae; genus Palsa-504. The sequence continues at coordinate 132,579 of CAWDBS010000074.1, read as the reverse complement.
GAGCGAACATGACCGAGCGCCAGCCACGCAGAAAAGATGTCTTGGCCGGAGTCTCCGCAAGAGAGTCCACCCTCTTTACGACGTCTTCAGCCATCTGGGACCAACTGCCCTTCGAGTGTTACTGGCTGTCGTCTGAGACGAACAATACCGGTGGACCAGGCGCCCGCCGAGAGTGAGCAGCACCCTACCGCCCATGGTCCAGGCTTCAGTTGGTTGACTGAGGCACAGCACCGGCCACGGCGCGTATGGTCGCGCCAGTAACCATGCGAAATCCCGGGTCCGGAGGTCGAGGGCATGCGCGTAGCAGGGGTACGCCAGATCGGCGGCGTGGTCGAGCTTCTCGAGCTAGCGGAACCGCGGGCGCCGCGGGCAGACGAGATCCTGCTTGATGTCCGCGCGAGCGTCAGGAGCGCGACCGCAGCGTCGCCACGCCCTCGCCGGTCAGGTCATCGTCAGCCGCCGTGCGCCCGGTCATGGCCATGACCAGTGACAGGACGGGACCTGACACCTCCGGTCCGGTGCCAGTGGTCCACTCGGCATCGGTGGCGCGCAGCGTCAGCCCGGCAATGCGGCTCTTGGAGCCGATGAGCAGGTTCGAGCCCTTGTAGAAGTCCGCCACCGTGACCACCGCGTCGGTCGGGTACGTGTGCTCGATGCCGAGAGCCCGGCGGATGTCCTCACTGTGCACGATCACCTCACCGAGCCAGGTCTGGTTCGGGCCCGGCGGGTGCTTCACCGAGGTCTGCACCGACTCGAAGTTGGCCAGCGTGTCGGCCGGGGTGGCGCCCCGCTGCGCGGCGATGCCCTTCTCCTGGACCTTGTCGAAGCTGAACCCGGAGCCGATCATCTTGCCGAAGAACGCCGGCGGCGTCAGCTTCGCGGCGGAGGTCATGTGCGCCAGCACGTCACGCACCGTCCAGCCGTCGCACAGCGAGGGCTTGGCCCAGTCCTCGGCGCCCAGGCCGCGCAGGTCAGCCGCGAGGGCCTTGCGCTCGGCGTGCACCGTCGGCCAGATTTCCATGCGTCCTCCCCTCGGGCAGCCGCTTCGTCGCGCCTGTCCGTATTGTTCGGTAAAGGCTAAATTAGTTAAGGGCCGAACAAGCCGCAAGCGTATAGTTTCGCGGGTACGGGAGGCAAGGTCCGGACATCGGTGAAGGTGAAGGTGCGGGACATCCAGAAGGTGCTGGCGGCGCTGACCTCGCCGATCCGGCGCGAGATCCTGGGCCTGATCTGGGACCGGGAGCTGTCAGCGGGGGAGATCGCCGCCGCCTTCCCGGTCACCAAGCCGACGATCTCCCAGCACCTGGCCGTGCTGCGCGAGGCGGGCCTGGCCGAGAGCACGGCGGTCGGCACCTCACGCCGCTACCGGGCCCGCCCGGACGCCCTTCGCGGCCTGCGCGCCGCGCTCGGCAGCGCGGCAAAGTGGATCAACGCCGATGACGCCCCCGAACGCGCGTCGTCCGACGTGCGCACCACACCGGTCGTGGTGGCCAGCACGGACGTAGGCACCAGCCCGGCGGTCACGTTCGCCGCCTTCACCGATCCCGTCGTCTACTCGCGCTGGCTCGGCGTGCCCGTCACCCTGCAGGACGGGCGTTTCGCCTGCACGATGGAGTGGGGGACCAGCGTGCGCGGCCGGTACGAGCTGGTCTGCCCGCCGGAGCTGATCGTGATGCGCTGGGACTTCGAGGACGACAACGTCCCGGTCCCCGGCGGCGAGATGACCGGTTACCTCCGGATCCAGCCGCGGCCGGACGGCGCGCACGTCGAGGTGCATCAGCTGGTCGACACGCCGGCTCAGGCCGAGTTCATGGAGCTGGCCTGGGCCACGGTGCTCGGCCGCCTCAAAGCCGGCGTAGCCCGCGCCTCCGACCCCGCCCACCCCATGCCCCCCCGCCCGGCCCGCCCCAAGCTGATTCCATGATCGTGGCCAGAACAGGCGGTATAGGGCCCTGTGCCAAGTCTGGGATCGGGGCGGCGCTGGCGGGCTGGGGTTCGGGCTGGGTGGTGCTGGTGCGGAGGTCGTTGAGCAGGGCGGTGCTGGTGGCCGGGGTGGTGTCGAAGCGGGTCATTCGCCGGACGACAAGGGACCTTTGGCCCTACCCAGCCACGGCAAAAGGGGTCCTTCGCGGGCGCGGCAGGGTGACCTGCGTCCCTACCCGGCCACGCTCAGCAGTCCGAGCCTGGCAGCAAGGAACGAAGTGAGCTTGTGATGGCTCCGGACTGGAGGAGGGGGTTGTGATGGTTCATGACATCTCCCACGACAAGGGCACGGACGCCGAGCCGAACGCTCCTGCCGCGAGCGACCAGCTCGCCCGCGACCAGGCGGTGAAGCAGGTCGAGCGCAGGCGGCGTTTCTGGATGAGGGCCACGATGGGCACGCTGTTCATGCTGATCCTGGCGGTCATCTGGGCCTTCGCGGAGTACCACAACGCGGGCGGCTGGCCGACCAACGGGTTCAGCCAGAGCTCGGGCATCGCGAACGTGTGGAACTACTGGATCATCTACCCGGCCATCGGGTGGGTGCTGCTGACCGCGGGGGATGCCTGGTGGGTCTTCGGCCGCAAGCCGGTCTCCGAAGCCGAGATCCAGCGGGAGATGGAGCGCCAGGCTGGTCAGCGGCGCTGACCGCTTGCGGTGTAGCGCGCATCGGGAATGCGCAACGAGGTGGTGGTCATGCACGCTCGCAAGGGCGTGGCTGAGGGGGCCGCCGTGGGTGCGGCGGCGGTGGCGGCTGCCGTCACCTACGGCATCTATGCCGTTCACCCGTGGCAGGGGTCCACGCCGCTCAATCAATTCCTCGCCGCGTTCGGCCGCGCCGACACGGCGGCCTGGCCGATGCAGATCGTGTGGTATCTGGCCGCCGTGGCCATGGTCGGGCTGGCGCTGTGGCCGGTGCGCCGGTCCTCCCAGCTGATCTGTGCTCTGGCCGCGGCGTACTTCGCCTGGATCGGGATTGGCTACTTCGCCTGGCTGAGCCCTGGCATCGGCCTGTCCGGGGTGTGGGCCGCGGTGTTCGCGCTGCAGGCGGTGCTGCTGGTGGTCGCGGGCATCGCGCGCCGCGACCTGGTGATCCGGCCCCGGTTGGACCTGTCCTCGGGGCTGGGCGCTGTCTTCATCGGCTACGCGCTGATCGGGTACCCGCTGGTCGGGGTGCTCGGCGGGCACGCGCTGCGCGTGGTGCCGCTATTCGGCGTCTCGCCGTGTGCGACAGTTACCTTCTTCTTCGGCCTGCTGCTGTGGGCCGTCCCGCCGGTGCCGAAGTACCTGCTGCTCATGCCGCTGGCCTGGGCGCTGAACGCTGCACCGCACAATATGGCCACAGGTGTCGCCGCGGACTACGGCATGCTCGCCGCGGCACTGGTCACCGCAGGATGGATCATCTGGCGGGACCGCGCCTCGGGCCGGCCTGGCACACCGTGACCGCCGGGCTGCTGTTTGCCTTGATGATCGCCTGGTCCGGGCATGACAGCGTGCTGATCGGCCTAGCGGTTGTCCTGCTTGCCGTGATGCTCGTGCGGGCTATCACCGGCCACCTGCGGCAACCTCACGCCGGCCCGGTCTCCCCGCCCCAGCCGGGCAAGCTCAAGGTCAGCTAGCCACACAGCGGAGGCACCTGCCAAGCCGCGCAGCGCCGCCACGGCGTCCAGGTCGTTTCACGGCACCCGCACCAAGCCGGGGGAATCCGGCAGGAACAGCGTCGCGCTGCCGTGGTAGGCGCCGTCTAACATGAGCAGACGGCGGCGCCCGGTCGCCCGCGCCGCGATCCTGGCTGCCAGCAGCGCCGCCTCGGTGCCGGAGTTGGTGAACCGCACCCGCTGCACCGAAGGCACCCGCGCGGCCAGCAGCTCGGCCAGGGCCACCTGATAGGGGTGCGGGCTGGCGAACGCGAACCCGCGCGGCAGCAGGTCGGCCACCGCCTCGGTGACCGGGGCGAAGGCGCTGCCGTGCACCATCGCGGTGTAGTTGTTGACCAGGTCCAGGTAGATGTGGCCGTCGACGTCGGTCAGCCGGGCACCGTGCCCCTCGGTGATGATCACCGGGTACGGCGGGTAGCTGGTGACCGCACGGGTCTCGCCCCCGGGCAGCACGCGCCGGGCCGCCTGGAACGAAGCGGCGGAGCCGGGCGTGCGGTCCCGGTAGGCGCGGACCAGCCTGTCGTCCGCGCTCAGCGCGCGGCCGACGACATCCCCGCCGGGGCGGTGGGCGTCACCAGCCGCGTTCGCGCCACTCGCCGAGATGCGGGCGCTCCGCCCCCAGCGTGGTGTCGTTGCCGTGCCCGGGTACACCCAGGTGGCGTCGGGCAGCGGGCCGAACAGGCGCTCGGTCACGTCGGTGATCAGCGAGGCGAAGTCCGCGAGCGAGTTCGTCTTGCCCACCCGTAAAGGAGCCTAGTATTATGGCCCCCGTGCCAACCTGTGACCTGTACCTGCGCCTTAGTGACCTAAGAGTAGAAGACGATTTCGAGAAACGCAAGGCCAAACTCACCGCTTTCGCCAACGCGCTCGGGTGGACGGTGTTCCGCGTGATCGTGGAAAACGACCTGATGCCCGCCCGGAGCAACGGCAAGATCCGCATGGCCTCGGCGTTCAAGCGCAAGCGGATCAAGACGCCATCCGGCCGGGTGGAGCTGCGGGTCGTGCGGCCGGGGTTCCGCGAGGTGCTGGAGGACATCACCACCGGCCGCGTCAACGGCCTGCTAGCCGAGGACCTCGACCGGATCGTGCGTGACCCGCGCGACCTTGAGGACCTGCTCGACGCCTGCCAGCAGACCGGCGCCTCGGCGCGGAGCATCAGCGGCTCGCTGACGATGACGGACGGTGGCACCGAGGCCGAGCGGTCGATGGCGCGGGTCCTGGTGGCGATGGCCAACAAGGCATCCGCGGACACGGCCCGCCGGGTGTCGGCAGGCCGCGAACGGAATTGGGGCCAGTCCTACCAGGGAGGCGTGCGCCCGTTCGGGTACGTGGCATCGAAAGACACCGAGGCGCACCGCCGGACGCTGCTCGTGGTGCCCGACGAGGCCGCGGTCATCAAGCGCATCGCCGCCGACATCCTCGACCGCGGCTACACGCTCAAGGCGGTGCTGCGCTGGCTCCGCGACGAGAACGTGCCCACCGCCAACGGCGGGCAGTGGAACAGCCGGACGCTCAAGCAGATCGTGACCAAGCCCACCGTCGCCGGACTGCACGCCTACCGTGGCCAGCTCAAGCCCGCCCCGTGGCCCGCGATCCTTGAGCGGGACGTGTGGGAGCGGCTGTGCGAGCGGCTCGCCGCGAACGCGGCGCCCGGCGGCGCCAGCACGAGCAACGAGCCGCGATACCTGCTGACCGGCATCGCCAAGTGCGGCGTGTGCGGCGACGGGACGACGGTGAAGTCCAACGGGAGCGGCACGCTGCGACCCCGCCCCGAGGCGGGCCGGTTCACCGGGCAGCAAGGCTACGAGTGCTCGACCAAGGCGGGGCACCTGCACCGGAACATGGTGCGGGTCGATGCGCTGATCGAGGCGCGAGTGATCGAGTACCTGGACCGCTACGCCAAGGATGCGCTCAGACCGCCGGTTCGCAAGGGCATCGACGTGTCCGCGCTGCGCCGCGAGGCGGCCCGGCTCCGCGAGCGCAAGACGGCGCAGATCAAGCTCCACGCGCTCGGCGAGCTGGACGACGACGAGCTGACGACGGGCCTGCGGGCGATCCGCGACCGGCTATCGGTGGTGGAGGCGCAGATCCACGCATCCACCGAGGCCGACCCGATACCGGAGTTCCGCGGCCTGCCCGCCGAGGCGGTGTGGAAGTCGCTGCCGTTGCCGCGCAAGCGGGCGGTGATCCGCGTGCTCATGGACATCACCCTCAACCCGCCCGCCAAGCGCGGCCGGGTGTTCGACCGCCGACTCCGTGGTGATCCGCTGGAAGCACCCGGCGCCGGGGGCAGGCGCCAGCCCCGATGACTGAGCCGCAGCCGCGCCCCCGCGGATCAGGAGCAAGCAGAAGACGGTGCGGCTGGCCTGACCTGAGCGGGTGTGCCCGCGCTCGCTGGCAGGATCGAGCCCGCACCCTTGACGGGAGTTTCACGCGGGCGTACTACCGATGTGATGCCTGCACGCCGGGCAGCCCCGGTAGCCGAACCCGGACGTAAGAGCGCGAGGTCGGTCGGCGGGAGACGCCGAAGCGATGGGCGCGCGTAAAGCGGTCAACGCTCCCCCCTTGGCGGCACCTTGCCCTGAGAGTGACCCTTCGCCACGTCGCCTGACCGGCCGCCGGGCCGCGGACGCGGGAACGGCCCGGCATCCGCTCCGGGCCGCTCCACCGCCACCACGTCACCATCACGCGCCGAGGCCGCTGGCTTGAGCATAGCCCTCGGCGCCGTCAGCGGCCGGGCGTGCGAGGCGCCGAATTGCGGCCGGGAGCTGCCTCCCGGCCGACGCCGGTTCTGCTGGGACTTGTGCCGGGTCCGGGGCCAGCGGTCGGAGCGGCGCACCGAGACCGGCGAGTTCGGGCTGATGGTCGTCCGCATGATCCAGACGATGTACCTGGCCGACGCGGGCTGAGCGGCCTGGTCACCATCCGCGTTCCCGCCACTCACCGAGGTGCGGTCGTTCAGCCCCGAGCGTGGTGTCCCTGCCGTGGCCTGGATACACCCACGTCGCGTCGGGCAGCCAGTTGAACAGGCGCTCGGTCACGTCGGTGAGCAGCAGCGTAAACGGGTCCGTGACGGTTGCCGAGTAGCCGTCGTTAATATAGGCTGCATAGAACGTGGTTTTGCCTACCCCGCCGGGGAACAGCGAGTCCCCGGTGAACACGTGCGGCGAGCCGGCCAGCTCGCCGCACGCGTCGTACAGGACCGCAAGGCTGCCCGGCGTGTGCCCGCGCAGGTGAATGAGGGACACGGCGCAGTCGCCGAAGGTCAGCACCTCGCCGTGCCCGGCGCGGTGCCCCACCGATACGGGCAGCTCGTCCGCGTCGGCCGGATGCGCGACCACCTCCGCGCCGGTGTGCTTCTGCACCTCCGGGAGCGCCTGCCAGTGATCGAAATGCCGGTGCGTCGTCACGATCGTGCCGACCGGCGTGTCACCGATCATCTCGATCAGCCGGCCCGGCTCGTTGGCCGCGTCGATCAGCAGGCCCTGGCCGGTGCTCGCGCAGCGCAGCAGGTACGCGTTATTGTCCATGGGACCCACGGCGATCTTGGTCACCGTCAGGCCGTCGATCTCCCGAGTGTCGGCCGGGCCGCCGACACGTACGTCTCCGGTATAGGTCACTTTTAAGACCCTATACCGAACGGACCTGGTATCTCCGGCCAGCTCCGCCGCATTGCCATTCGTGGTTAACGCCACCCCGGGCTGGAGGCCCTCGTGAAGATACTCGTCCTGTCCGGCCACCATGTACGCGACCTGCTGACCTACACCGAGTGCGCCGATGTCATCCGCGAGGCCCTGGCCGAGCTGGCCCGCGGCCAGATCCAGCAGCCGCTGCGGACGATCGTCCGGCCGCGGGACGCGGCGGGCTTCATGGCCCTGATGCCCGCCTACTCGCCGGGCGCCGGGTACGGCCTGAAGGCGATCTGCATCACGCCCGGCAATCCGGCCATCGGCAAAGACGCGCACCAGGGCGGGGTGCTGCTGTTCGACGTGCGCACCGGGGAGCCGCTGGCGCTGGTCAACGCGTCCGCGGTCACCGAGATCAGGACCGCCGCCACCTCCGCCGTCGCCACGGACCTGCTGGCCCGCCCCGGTACCGCCGAACTGGCCATCATCGGCGCCGGCGTGCAGGGCCGGGCGCACGCGCACGCCATTGCCGCGACCCGGGAGCTGACCGGGATCCGGCTGGCCGGACGCGACCTGGCGCGGACCCGCGAGGTGGCCGCCGAGCTGGCCGGGGAGCTGGGCCAGCCGGTCAGCGCGCATGACGACGTGCCCGCCGCGGTCGCCGGCGCGGGCATCGTGGTGACCGCCACCACCTCCCCCGCCCCGGTGCTGCGCCGCGACTGGCTGGCCCCGGGCGCGCACGTGAACGCGGTCGGCGCGTGCGTGCCGGGGGCCAGGGAGCTCGACACCGCGACGATGGCGGAGGCGGCTATCTTCGCGGACAGCCGCGAGTCGGTCAGCCACGAGGCCGGGGACTTCCTGCTGGCCCAGGGCGAAGGCGTGATCAACCCGGTCCGGGCCGAACTCGGCGAGCTGCTCACCGGGACGGCTCCCGGGCGCGCCGATGACGACGAGATCACCGTGTTCGAGTCGCTCGGCCTGGCCGCTGAGGACCTGGCCGCGGCCAGCTACCTCTACGGGAAAGCCACCCGCCAAGGCGCCGGCACCCCCGCTGACTTCTAGCCCACTCCGATGCAATGGACGTGGCAACCTGCTTGTTCTCTTTTCATTACGCTGCCGCATCCATGGAATTGCGGGCCAGGCTGAGACCCGCGACGGATCCTGGCGTCCTTCGCTATCGTGGAGGGTAGCGGGGGCGGGCATAACGGCGGCTGATCCAGCGCTCATAATGGTGCGGCGCTTGTGCCCCCCGGGACGCGGAGTCCCCAGAATGTCAGACCCCCCGGCTACCATCGCCAAGCGACCCGTCCACCTACTTTCCGAGCCCAAGAGAGCAGAGGCGCAGTGGCTGACCGGCTCGTCGTTCGCGGCGCCCGCGAGCACAACCTTAAGGATGTCTCGCTCGACCTGCCGCGGGACGCCATGATCGTGTTCACCGGGCTGTCCGGTTCGGGCAAGTCCAGCCTGGCCTTTGACACCATCTTCGCCGAGGGCCAGCGCCGGTACGTCGAGTCGCTGTCCGCCTACGCGCGCCAGTTCCTCGGCCAGATGGACAAGCCCGACGTGGACTTCATCGACGGACTCTCCCCAGCGGTGTCCATTGACCAGAAATCAGCGAGCCGGAACCCGCGCTCGACCGTCGGCACGATCACCGAGGTATACGACTACCTGCGGCTGCTGTACGCCAGGATCGGCAGGCCGCACTGCCCGATCTGCGGTCGGCCGATCGCCCGGCAGACCCCGCAGCAGATCGTGGACCGGGTGCTCGAGCTGGAGGAGGGCACCAGGTTCCAGGTACTCGCCCCGGTGGTACGCGGCCGCAAGGGCGAATACGGCGAGCTGCTCAGGGAGCTGCAGACTAAGGGGTACTCCCGGGCCCGCGTGGACGGCACGATCGTGCGCCTGGACGAGGCGCTGACCGGCCAGCTGCCGGCGCTGAAGAAGTACGAGAAGCACGACATCGAGGTGGTCGTCGACCGGCTCGCGGTGAAGGACTCCGCGCGGCGCAGGCTGACCGACTCGGTGGAGACCGCGCTCGGCCTGTCCGGCGGGGTGGTGGTGCTCAACTTCGTCGACCTGCCGGAGAACGACCCGCACCGCGAGCGGATGTACTCCGAGCACCTGGCGTGCCTGTACGACGACCTGTCCTTCGACGAGCTCGAGCCACGCTCGTTCTCGTTCAACTCGCCGTGGGGAGCTTGCCCCGACTGCACCGGGCTCGGCACCCGGCTTGAGGTCGACCCGGAGCTGATCGTCCCGGATGAGTCCAAGTCGCTTGACGAGGGCGCGATCGCGCCGTGGAGCGGCGGCCACATCAGCGACTACTTCGTCCGGCTGATCCAGGCCCTCGGCGAGACGCTCGGGTTCCGGATGGACACGCCGTGGGCGAAGCTGCCGGCCAAGGCCAGGCAGGCGCTGTTGCGCGGCTACGACCTGCAGGTACACGTCCGGTACAAGAACCGGTACGGCCGGGAGCGCTCGTATTACACGACGTTCGAGGGTGTGATCCCGTGGGTGGAGCGGCGGCACGCCGAGGCGGAGTCGGACTCGAGCCGCGAGAAGTTCGCCGGGTACATGCGCGAGGTGCCGTGCCCGTCCTGCCACGGCGCCCGGCTCAAGCCGGTGTCGCTGGCGGTGACGGTGGACGGCCGGTCGATCGCCGAGCTGTGCGCGCTGCCGGTCGGCGAGCTGGCCAAGCTCCTGCTCACCCTGGAGCTATCCGACCGGGACCAGCAGATCGCCCAGCGGATCGTGAAAGAAGTCAACGCGAGGATGGGTTTCCTGCTCGACGTCGGGCTGGACTACCTGACCCTGGACCGGGCCTCGGCCACGCTAGCCGGCGGCGAGGCGCAGCGAATCAGGCTCGCTACCCAGATCGGCTCCGGCCTGGTCGGGGTGCTCTACGTACTGGACGAGCCGTCCATCGGGCTGCACCAGCGGGACAACCACCGGCTGCTCGAGACGCTGCTGCGGCTGCGCAACCTGGGTAACACGCTGATCGTCGTGGAACATGATGAGGACACGATCCGGGCCGCGGACTGGGTGGTGGACATCGGGCCGCGGGCGGGGGAGCACGGTGGCAACATCGTGGTCTCCGGCACGGTCGCCGAGCTGCTGGCCAACCCGGAGTCGCTGACCGGGGCGTACCTGTCCGGGCGGGAGTCCATCCCGGTGCCGGCCACCCGGCGGCCGCGCAGCAAGAACCGCGATGTCGTGGTCAAGGGGGCGAGCGAGCACAACCTGCGCGGGGTGGACGTGGCGTTCCCGCTCGGCTGCCTGGTGGCCGTGACGGGGGTGTCGGGTTCGGGCAAGTCGACGCTGGTCAACGACATCTTGTACAAGGCCCTGGCCCGCGAGCTGAACGGCGCGCGGACGGTGCCGGGCAAGCACACCAGGATCACCGGCATCCAGCACCTGGACAAGGTGGTCCACGTTGATCAAGGTCCGATCGGGCGCACCCCCCGGTCCAACCCGGCCACCTACACCGGCGTGTTCGACCACGTCAGGAAGCTGTTCGCGGCGACCACCGAAGCCAAGATCCGCGGCTACCAGCCGGGCCGGTTCTCCTTCAACGTGAAGGGCGGCCGGTGCGAGGCCTGCTCGGGCGACGGCACAATCAAGATCGAGATGCAGTTCCTGCCCGACGTCTACGTGCCGTGCGAGGTCTGCCACGGCGCCAGGTACAACACCGACACCCTGCAGGTGCACTACAAGGGAAAGACGATCGCCGAGGTCCTCGACATGCCGATCGAGGAGGCGGCCGAGTTCTTCGAGCCGGTGCCGGCCATCCACCGGCACCTGAAGACGCTGGTCGACGTGGGTCTCGGTTACGTCCGGCTGGGGCAGCCCGCACCCACCCTGTCCGGCGGCGAGGCCCAGCGGGTCAAGCTCGCCTCGGAACTGCAGCGCCGTGCCACCGGCCGGACCATCTACGTTCTCGACGAGCCGACCACCGGCCTGCACTTCGAGGACATCCGCAAGCTGCTCGGCGTGCTCACCCGGCTGGTCGAGACCGGCAACACGGTCATCGTGATCGAGCACAACCTCGATGTCATCAAGACCGCCGACTGGGTCATCGACCTAGGGCCCGAGGGTGGCGCGGGCGGCGGCGCGGTTGTCGCGGTCGGGCCGCCCGAGCACATTGCCGCCGTCGAGGAAAGCTACACCGGCCAGTTCCTCAAGAAGCTCCTCGACATCTAGCGCCGGGCCTCATGCGGGGCCTTGCCGCTGGTTGCCGGGGTGCGGCGGGGGACAATGGGGCCCGTGCAGGTTAACACCGTGCAGGCTAACACTGTGCAGATCACCACCGAGGGCGGTGTCGCGCGGGCCGACCTCGACGGGGACGGTGCGGCGGCGCGGTTCCTGCTCGTGCTGACCCATGGCGCGGGCGGGACCGTCGGGGCACCCGACCTGCTCGCCGCCCGCGACGCTGCGCTGCAGCTGGGCGGGCTGGTGGCGCGCGTCACCCAGCCGTACCGGGTCAGGGGCGCCCGGGCTCCCGGTTCTGCGCTCCGTCAGGACGCCGCCTGGGTCGAGATCGTGGCCGCGCTGCGGAAACTGGCGCCCGCTGTCCCGCTGATCCAGGGCGGCCGCAGCAACGGCGCGCGCGTGGCCTGCCGCACCGCCGCCGCCGTGGGTGCTCGCGCCGTGATCGCGCTGGCGTTTCCGCTGTCCCCGCCGCAGCGTTCACCCGCGATGTCCCGGGCCGCAGAGCTTCGCGCGGCCCGCGAGGGCGGGGCCAGACTGCTTGTAGTGAGCGGAGATCGTGACCCGTTCGGGATTCCCGGTGCTCAGGATGCGGACCGGGTGGTCGTGGTCCCGGGGGAGACGCACGCCCTGAAGGGTCATCGCGCGGCGATCGCCGCCGCTGTCATCGAGTGGCTGCCCACTGTCCTGTGACTGGCGGCCGACGCCTGCGGGCGGGGCGGCGAAGGGATGGAAAGGGAGAAGTTAAAAAAGGATTAAAGAGAGTCGTCAGCTGGGCATCCGGGGTGATCCCGCCAGACGCCTGGGACGGATCAGGCCGCTGGGGCCTGCCCGCCGTGTCCGTGGGCCACGCCTACCGGACGGTCGAAGGCGGCGAGGTCGGTCGGCCGGTGCGGTTCGATGCACGCGCCGTCAGGTAGTAGTTCCCCGGTGTCTTCGAAGATCACGACGCCGTTGCAAAGCAGGCTCCAGCCTTGCTCGGGGTGGCTGACGATGGTATGCGCCGCTTCCCGGTCCGGAGCTGAGGGAGCCGGGCAGGGCGGCGAGTGTGGGCACATGTCAGTGCCTCCTGGCTGTTTCATTTTGCGTGTTCTCGATTGATGTTCAGTGTGCCGCAGCTTTGAGATCGCTCACATGGCTCATGCCGATCGTTTTTCCGATCGCCATCTGTAGCTTTCCGCTAGTTACCGCCCGGCACATTCGGACTACTAGTTGTCACATTCAATTTTAGGTGCCGTGTTGAGCATAATATTGGCCTAGACCAACTGTGCCCTTTCGGGGCGCGTGGCGCAAGCAGATGCACAACTGCAACAATCGATTGCTCTCCATGCCTCCCCCTGGGTGATCTGCCTAGCCGGATCGCCCTCTACATCAGGAGACGTCGACGCCTGCCCGGTGGTTCACCGCGAAAACCTCAGAGTTTGATTACCAGCGACCCTGATAGCGGGCCCGCGCGAGGAACTCGTCGGACCCATCGTTGCGGACCGGCGGTAACGTGCGCCCTTGGCCTGGCCTAAGAGCCGGTAGTGCCCGCCGGTCGGCTAGCTGCGGGGCCTGCTGTCCCAGAATGAGACGGAGCAGACGCGAGAAGCGGCCGGGGAGACGCTATCCGGCCGACTCGAACGGGACGGCCGGGATGCCGTTCAGGCGGTGGTTCTCGCGCAGCGTGAGCAGGTGCTCGGCTTCGGCCGTGAGGGCGTGCACGTGCGGCTTGGCCATCGCCTTGCGCCGGTAGATGCGGTCGTCGTAGCCGAGCGGCCCGATCGCCGCGCGCCGCGCGGCGTAGGCCGCCCGCACCGCCGCGGTCAGCGCGGCGTCAAGCTCATCGGCCAGGCGGCGGATCTCCGTGACCGGGGCGTGCCGGGCCTGCGCCTGCCTGAGACGGCTCTCCGCCTCGCGGGCGGCGTCGAGGAGCTCCGCCTTGCGGCTGGCCAGCGCCACGTCGGCCGTGTACTGCTGCGCTGCCTCGCTGCTCGGCTTCGGCCGGCGCATGACCCCAGGTTTCATGACCACTTAGGGTACGCGGGCGGCGCACCCGGCCGTACGCCGGGCCGGGACGGATCAGGCATAGTCACGGAAGGCGGCCCAGGCCTGCGTCCAGGAGGACTTCAGGCCGGTAGCGACGAAGACCGGCGCTCCCTGCTCGTCGTCGTCGACGCCGAGCCCGTTCCAGAACGTGGCGACCTTGCGGACGTGCGCGAACTCGCGGCGGAGCAGGGCTGGGTCGACGTTCACCGCGATGGCATCGGAGTCGGCGGCCGGTGGGGGGCCCCAGAGCCAGAAGTTGTTGGCGCCGCTGTAGACCTGCGGCAGGCCGGCCACGGGACCGTAGCGGTCGATCGCTCCCGCCTCGCCGTAGTTGCCGGCCAGGATCGTGGTCTGCCGCCGCTGCGCGGCCGGCAAGGCGTCGTATTCCCGGGCGACCAGCGCGACCAGCTTCGGCCAGCCGATCGTCTCGGCGAGGTCGTAGTTGATCTTCTGCAGCGGCACGGTGTGCAGCGCCCGGGCCGGCAGGACGGAAAGCGCGACCGGCGCGGCCGGCACCGCGCCTGCCACCATGGCCGCGCCGGCCAGGATCGCGGGCGTGACCAGTCGGGCCGGCCACGTGCGGGCCGGCCACGTGCGGATCGGCCCCACCTGGCGGGCCCGCGGCGTGCGGGCCGCCAGGCGGCGCTCGAGCGCAACGCAGCCGGCCGCGAGCAGGAACGTGAAGGCCGCGCCCGAGTAGTACGCCTTGCCGCCGAGGGCGAACTGCAGCGCGATCACCGCCACGCACGCGATCGCCACTGGACGGAAGCGCCGGGCCGCGGCGCTGCGCAGCGACCAGACGGCACCGGCCACCCACACCGGGGTCAGCACCACGCCGGTGTAGAGGATCTGCGCCGGCCAGTAACCGGCCCGGTTGTGCCCGGCCGCCGTCTGCAGCGCGCGGAACACGTCCAGGCCGGGCCAGCCGTGCGCGGCCTGCCATACGACATCGGGTGCCGCCAGCGCCGCGGCGATCAGGCCGCCGATCAGCAGGTAGCGGCTGCGCAGCAGGCGGCGCGCATCGGTGAGCAGGAAGCCGGCCGCCAGCGCGGCCACCAGGAACCCGATGTTCCACTTGGCCTCGCTGGCCGCCCCGACACAGCCGCCGATGGCCACCCACCAGCGCCGGTCCTGGCTGGCCAGCAGCCGCAGGACCAGCAGCAGCGTCACCGCCCAGAACACGAAGTCGGGCGTCGTGGTGGTCAGCTCGTGCATGGCGCCGAGGTACTCCGCGCAGGTCGCGGCGGCGAGCGCCGCGAGCAGCTGGCCGGTCCGGCCCGCACCGAGGCGCCGGCTCATCGCGGCCGTCATCACCACGAGCGCGGCCAGGGCCAGCGCGGGCAGGATCCGCAGGCCTACCAGGGTGTCGCCGGTCAGCGCCGCCGCGATCCGGGCCAGCAGCGGGGTCAGCGGCGGCTGGTCGACGTAGCCGAACGCCAGGTGCTGCCCGGCCGAGAGAAAGTACAGCTCATCGCGGACGTAGCCGTAGCGCGCGCTGACCGCCATCTCCACGGCCGCCGCCGCCGCGGCGATCAGCGCGATCCCCGCCCAGGGCGCTCTGTTCTCAGCAGCGGGGGCCGCGGGTGGGCCGGCCGGCGCGGGATGGCCGGAGCGTGTTCCGGTAGTCATCTCCATGCCGCCATGGTGGCCATGCCAGCCAGCCCGGCGCATCGGGCGCCGGGGCGAATTCCCGGCTCGGTTCGGCGTCGCAGTGTACGGCCGGGAAACGGCTCCGGCTCCGCCTGTAGTCCCAGCGGCCGGATCCGCCTTCCGGATGATCCCCGGCCGCGTCCCGCGCCGTACCATCGGGTCGTGAAGAGGGTGACGGCCTGGCTGGCCAGGCTCCCGCAGCCGCTGGTGGCGCGGGTGGCCGCGCTCCCGCCGCGCCGCCAGGAGCTGATTCAGGACACGGCCCTCGGCGTGGCGCTCGCCGCGGTCAACGTGGTCTCGCTGCTGCCTTACCGGGCCCAGCTGCACCCGCTGTGGCTCGCCCTGGCGCTCGTCGCCGCCCAGGGGCTTCCGCTCGCCTGGCGCCGGTCCCAGCCGGTCGGGATCGGCCTGGTCATCGGCGCCGCCCGGGTCGCCTACGACAAGATCGGGTTCGGGTTCGCGCCGTTCCCGCTCGGGCCGGCGATCGCGCTCTACACGATCATCGACCGCCGCGGTCCGATCTGGCGCTGGATGGCCTGCGTGCTGGTGGCGGCGGGTATCGCGGTCTCGGAGGCCTCGCCCGGTCACCCCCAGCCGTACGAGACCATCTTCCAGGTGACGATCTTCCTCACCGCCGTGGCGGCGGGCCTGCTCAGCCGGGCCAAGCGGGCCAGCATCCGGGCCGCGCAGACTCGGGCCGACCGGGCCGAGGCAGCAGTCGACCGTCAGTCCTCGCAGGCCGCGGAGCGCGAGCGGACCCGGATCGCCCGCGAGCTCCACGACGTGGTGGCGCACCACGTCAGCCTGATCGCGGTGCAGGCCGAGGCGGCGACGTCGCTGCTCCCGGAACGGCCCGAGCAGGCCCGGCGCTCGGTGGAGATCATCGGCGATACGGCGAGGCAGGCCCTGACCGAGCTGCGCAGGCTCCTCGGCGTGCTGCGCAGGCCGTCGGCCCGGCTGGAGACAGCGCCCTCGGCCTCGCTCGGCGAGCTCGGCGACGTGCTCGACCAGGTCCGCGGGGCCGGGCTGCCGGTGGACTTCGAGGTGGTCGGCACCCCGGTCCCGCTGGCGCCCGGCGTGGACCTGACCGCGTACCGCATCGTCCAGGAGGCGCTGACCAACACGATCCGCCACGCGCACGCCGCCCGGGCCGCGGTGACCCTGCGCTACGAGCCCGGGTACATCACGGTGAGCGTCACCGATTCCGGGCGCCGGACGGACGGGCCGTCCCCGGCCGCGGGCAACGGCACCGAGACCGGCCGGCTGGGCTCGCTGCTCACCGGGGCCGGGTCCCCCGGTCTCGGCCTGGCCGGCATCGCCGAACGGGTCGCCTCCTGCGGCGGCAACCTGACCGTCGGCCCGACCCAGGCGGACGGCTTCGCCGTCACCGCGCGGCTGCCGTCGCGATGACCGCCCCGCCACCGATGAGCAGCGCCCCCGACCCGATCCGGGTGCTCGTGGTCGATGACCAGGAACTGGTCCGCTCGGGGTTCTGCGTCATCCTGGACACCGCCGAAGGCATCACGGTGGTGGGCGAGGCGGCCAACGGCGAGGCGGCGCTGGCCGCCGCGGCCACCCACAATCCCGACGTGGTGCTGATGGACATCCGCATGCCGGGGATGGACGGGCTGGAGGCCACCCGGCTGCTCACGCGCGGCTCGCCGGACCAAGATGTCCCCAAGGTGGTCATGCTCACCACCTTCGACCTCGACGAGTACGTGTACGAGGCACTGCGGGCCGGCGCCAGCGGGTTCCTGCTCAAGGACTCCCCCCGGGCCGACCTGATCGCCGCCGTCCACGCCGCCGCGGCGGGCAACGCCATGCTCGCCCCCTCCGTCACGCGCCGCCTGATCGAAGCGTTCGCGCGCCGACCGCCGGAGGCCGCACCCTCGCCGGCCCGGCTCGCCTCGCTGACCGCCCGGGAGCGCGAAGTGCTTGTGCTGCTGGCCCGCGGCGGAAGCAACACCGAGATCGCGGCCGCCCTGTTCGTCAGCGAGGCGACGGTCAAGACGCACGTGGGCAACCTGCTAGCCAAGCTGGGCCTCCGGGACCGGGTGCAGGCCGTGATCCTCGCCTACGAGGCCGGCATCGTCGTTCCCGGTGATCCTGCGCCCCGCTAAACCAACCCTGCGCCCCCTAGCCAACACTGCGCTTCCTAAAACCCACGCTGCCTTCTAGGCCAGGCTGGCGGCCCAGCTCGCGTGCAGCGCGGCGTACTCACCGTCGCCGGACATCAGCTCGCCGGGCGGGCCGTCCTCGGTGATCCGCCCGCGGTCCAGGACGAGGACCCGGTCGGCGATCGCGACCGTGGACAGCCGGTGCGCGATGATGACCGCGGTCCGGCCGGCCAGCACCGTGCGCAGCGCGCCCTGCACCAGCCGCTCGCTCGGGATGTCGAGCAGTGACGTGGCCTCGTCGAGGACGAGCACGGCCGGGGCGGCCAGGAACGCCCGGGCGAACGAGATCAGCTGGCGCTGCCCGGCCGAGAGGCGGCCGCCGCGCTTGCCGACCGAGGTGTCGTAGCCCTCCGGCAGCGCGGCGATGAAGTCGTGCGCCCCGAGCATCCGGGCAGCGGTCTGCACGTCCGCGCCGGACGCGTCCGGGCGGCCGAGCCTGATGTTGTCCGCGACCGACCCGTCGAACAGGAAGTTCTCCTGAGTGATCACGATGATCTCGGAGCGGAGCACGGAGTCGGGCAGCTGGCGCAGATCAACGCCGTCCAGCGTGATCCGGCCCGAGCGGGGATCGTAGAACCGGCCGAGCAGGCGCGCGATCGTCGTCTTGCCCGCGCCGGTCTCGCCGACCAGGGCGACCGTCTGCCCGGCCGGTATGTCCAGGTCGAGGCCGGGCAGCACGACGTTGTCCCGGTAGCCGAAGGTCACCGACTCGAACCGCACCTGCCGTCCGGACGGGGCCGGGGCCGGAGATAGGGACAGCCGGGCCGGGGCCAGCACGGCCGGACCCGGGAGCGGCTGGGGCGCCGACGGCTCGGGCACCGCGGAGTCCTGTTCGAGCACGCCGGAGATCTTCTCCAGGCCCGAGGCCGCCGACTGGAAGATGTTGTAGAACTGGGACACGTCCTGCAGCGGGTCGAAGAAGCGCTGCAGGTAGAGCAGGAAGGTCGTCAGCACGCCGACCCTGACGTTGCCCTCGATCGCGAGCAGCCCGCCGTAGCCGAGCACCACGCCGGTGGTGATGTTTCCGACCAGCGAGATGGACGGGCCGTAGATCGCGATGAGCCGGGAGGCGTGCGTGCTCGCGTCGGCGTAGTCGCGGCCCAGGCCGGAGAAGATGTCGGAGTTCCGCTTCTCCCTGCGGAACGCCTGCACCGCCCGGATCCCGCCGAACGTTTCCACGAAATGCACGATGACCAGCGCGATGGTCTCCCTGGTGCGCCGGTAGGCGCCGGCGGACTCGCGCCGGAACCAGGCCGTCAGCCAGGTCAGCGGGATGAAGCCGGCCAGCACCACCAGGCCCAGCTGCCAGTTGAGCAGCAGCATCCCGGTGCCGACAAGCAGCAGCGTCAGGACGGCCCCGATCAGCGAGTCGAGCCCCTCCTCGAACAGGTCCGAGATCGCCTCGATGTCGGAGGTCTGCCTGGAGATCACCCGCCCGGAGGTGTAGTCCTCGTGGAAGGCCACCTCCAGGCTCTGGAAATGCGCGAACAGGCGCCGGCGCAGCTCGAGCACCACCTTCTGGCCGACCTGCCCGGTCATGGTGACGAACATGCGGGTGGTGACGGCCTGCACCCCGACCGCGACGGCAAACGCGGCCGCGATGACGAGCAGCGGCCCGGCGTCATGGGCGTTCAGCAGCGGCGGCAGGCCGGCGTCGATGGCGATGCCGACCAGCCACGGACCGGCCAGCACGGCCAGGCTCTCCACCACGATCAGCGAGATCGTGGCGATGACCGCGCGCCGGTACGGGCGCAGCAGGTCGCCGAGCAGCCGCCTGCTCCGCTCGCGCAGCAGCGCGGCCAATCCGGCGCTGACCTCGTCGGCGCTCTCGGCGGCGACTCCCCGCCAGGTGCTGGCGTCGGCGGTCAAGCGCTTGCCTCCAGATCTTCCACGTCCATGAGCGCCGCGTACTCCGGGTTCGACGCCAGCAGCTGCCGGTGGCTGCCGCTGGCCGCGATCACGCCGCCGGACAGCAGGGCCACCGTGTCGGCCAGCGCCACGGTGGACGGCCGGTGCGCCACCACCAGGGCCGTCGAGCCGGCCAGGATCTCGTGCAGCGCCCTGGTCACCCGCTCCTCGGTGTGCACGTCGAGCGCGGACAGCGGGTCGTCCAGGATCAGCACGTCCGGCCCGGCCAGGATGGCCCGGGCCAGCGCGATCCGCTGCCGCTGGCCGCCGGACAGGGCCATGCCCTGCTCGCCGATCCTGGTGTCCAGGCCCCACGGCAGGTCGTAGGCGAATCGTGCCTGGGCCGCTGTCAGCGCGGCCTCCACCTGCTCCTGGTCCGCGTCCGGCGCGCCGAACGCGACGTTCTCCCGGACGCTGGCGGAGAACAGCGTCGCGTCCTCGAAGGCGCAGCCGACCGCCGTACGCAGCCGCTCGAGCGGCAGGTCGCGGACGTCCGTTCCGTCCAGCCGCACCGATCCGGAGGTCGCGTCGGCCAGCCGCGGCACGAGCTGCAGCAAGGTGGACTTGCCCGAGCCGGTCGCCCCGGTGAGCACGAGCGTCTGGCCGGGGGTCAGGTCGAGGACGATGTCGCGGAGCACCGGCTCGGCCGCCCCCGGGTAGCTGAAGGCCACGTGGTCGAACACCAGGTGGCCGCGGGGGGAGTCGTCCCCCCCGGGGCCGGCCGAGCCCCGGGTGGCCGCCGGAGCGGGTACAGCGTCCCGCGGACCGGGAATCGCCTGGCGCGGCCCCCCGCCCGGCGGGAGGGCACGGACCCGGGCCCGTTCGGGAAAATCCTGTTCCTGGTCTTTGTCGGTGATCTCCGGTTCGGTGTCGAAGATCTCCAGCACGCGCTGCGCCGCGGTCGCCGCCTCCTGGCCCGACGCGATGATGTAGCCCATGGCCTCGACCGGCCAGACGAGCTGCAGCGCGAGTGTGATAAACGCCACCAGGCCGCCGAGGGTCAGCGAGTGCGTGCTGACCGCGATCGCGCCGAGGACGATTATGAGGCCGATGACAGCGTTCGGGATCAGGTCGAGCAGCGCCCAGAACGAGCCGAGCAGCCCCGCCTTGGCGATCTGGGTCCGGCAGACCTCCGCCGCCTGGGCGTCGTGCCTGACCGCGGCCTGCCGGCCCCGGCCCAGCGCCTTCAGCACCCGGATGCCGGTAGCCGCTTCCTCGATCAGCGTGGCCAGGTCGCCCTGCTGGTCCTGGACCCTGCGGGAGAGCACCCGGTAGCGCTTCTCGAACCGGAAGCAGACCGGCAGCACCGGTGCGAACACCACGCCGGTGATCAGGCCGAGCCACCAGTTCAGGTTGATCAGCAGCGCGACCACCGCGACGAAAGTCATCACGTTGGTGACCAGGAAGATCAGCCCGAAGCCCGCGAACCTGCGGATCGACGACAGGTCGGTCGTCGCCCGCGACAGGAGCTGACCCGACTGCCAGTTGTCGTGGAAGGACGCCTGCAGCCGCTGCAGGTGCGCGTACAGGTCGTCCCTGATCGACTTCTCGATGTCCGCGACCGCGCCGGACTGGATCCAGCGGCGGATCATGTTCAGCAGCCCCACGGACGCGCCGAGGGCGATCGCCGCCAGCGCCAGCGGGATCAGCAGGCTCTTGTCGCCGTGCGCGATGGCACCGTCGACTACGGACTTGGTCAGGAGCGGGATGGCAATCTCGGCGGCGACCGCGCCGAGCGCGGCGGCGAACATCACGATCATCTGCGTGCGGAACGGCTTCAGGTAGCCGCGTAGCCGCCACAGCGCCCCGACTGGCCGTACCTTGGCGGAGGCGTGCGTGACCAGCGAAGGGGTAACAGAGGGCATTAGCCGCGAGATTAACCGGACGGCCGGGAAGTTGTCACCTGATTTTTCTTCAGGCGCACGGCTTGTCGGCGGCCCGCGACTCTGGCACGCCGGCCGACCCCGAGCTCGTGCTGACCGCGTGGCGGGCGGGCATGCCGCAGCTGTGGCCGGGTCTCACCGGGTTGAACGGCGACGACCCCTGGCATCTCCTGCTGACTGCCTCAGGCCGCGATCCTGGCTGGCTCCACGTGTGAGAGAGCCCGGAGCCGGGCGTCATGCCGGAGTAGAGTCCTAGATTCGTGACGTTTGACGTAAACCGCGTCCGGGCGGCCTACCCGGCGCTGAGCGACGGTTACGCCTACCTGGACGGCGCCGCGGGCACCCAGGTCCCCACGGCGGTCATCGAAGCGATCGCGGACGCCTACCGGTCCGGGATCGGCAACGTCGGGGGGACCTTCCCCGCCAGCGGCCGCTCCGGCTCCATCGTGGCCGAATGCCGCCAGGCCCTCGCCGACCTGACCGGCGGCAGCCCGGACGGCGTGATCCTCGGCCCGAACATGACCACGCTCACCTACCGGCTCGCGGACACGCTGTCCCGGCGCTGGGAGCCGGGCGACGAGATAGTCGTGTCCCGGCTCGATCACGATGCCAACATCAGGCCCTGGGTGCAGGCTGCCGCCCGGCGCGGCGCCACGGTGCGCTGGGCCGAGGTCGACCTGCCGACCACCGAACTGCCGCCCGCTCAGTACGGCGAGCTGCTGTCCGAGCGTACCCGGCTGGTCGCGGTCACCTCGGCCAGTAACGTCGTCGGTACCAGGCCGGACGTGGCGGCCATCGCGGCGGCCGCGCACCGGGTAGGCGCACTGGTCTACGTCGACGGCGTGCACGCCACCCCGCACATCCCGGTCGATGTCAAGGCGCTCGGCGCCGACTTCTACGCCACCAGCGCCTATAAGTGGTCCGGTCCGCACATCGGCACCGTGGTCGCCGAACCGGCCCTGCTCGAGACCCTGGACCCGGACAAGCTGGCGCCTGCCCCGGCGGGCGTACCCGGCCGGTTCGAGCGCGGCACCGCGGCCTTCGCCGACCTAGCCGGGGTCGCCGCCGCCGTGGAACACCTCGCCTCGCTCGCCCCCGGCCCGGGTCCCGCCACCGGCAGCAGGCGGCAGCGGGTGCTGGCCTCGATGGCCGCGGTCCAGGAGTACGAGACGCGGCTGTTCGCCCGGCTGCTCGACGGCTTGGGCGCGTTGGAGCACGTGACGCTGTACGGCCAGGCCGCCAGGCGGGCGCCGACCGCGTTCTTCACCGCGGCCGGTCATTCGCCCCGGCAGGTCGCCGAACACCTGGCCGCGCGCCAGGTCAACGTCTGGAACGGCGACAACTACGCCTGGGAACTGGCCGGGGTGCTCGGGCTGCGAGACTCTGGCGGTGCCGTCCGGGCGGGCCTGGTGCACTACAACGACCAAGCCGAGGTGGATCGCCTGCTCGCCGCTGTCGCTGAACTCGCCTGACGGCGTACGCTGAAACTGTCCCCTCGAGCGGCGCGAAGGCTCGAGCGGGAAGGCTCGAGCCACCGGGACGGCGCGAGCCGACGGGAAGGCGCGGAGGTCGCGATGACGGTGTTCGGCAGCCTGCTGGCCATGCTGGCCGGGCTGCTGCGCGACCTCACCCAGCTCGCGGTCAGCCCCTCCGGACTGACCGCGCTGGCCGCGGCCGTCCTGGCCGGGGCCATGTTCGCGGCGGTGCTGGCCCTGCTCACCTCGGTGGCCAGCCTTTCCCGGACGAGCGCCGCGCTCCCGATGATCCGCCGCGCCTCGGCGCTGCGGGAGAAGTCCTGGCGTGCGGCGTTCTTGCGCCAGCGCGATCCCGACGCGGCGGGCCGGTCCAGGCCCAGAGCACCCTCGGCGGCCCTGGCGGCCGCCACCTCCCGCTGACCCGCGGACCTCGCGGCCGCCTCCAGCCCTCATCCCGTCGTAGCTGGAAGGCCGTTGCCTCATGTTCAGTTTCTTTGGCGTCCCGGTGGACGCCGCGTATCACCTTGTCTCCGGGCTGACCGGTGTCCTCACGCCCGTTCTCGGCGGCCTGGCCGCCGTGGCCGCGATCATCGCGTTCACCATGGCGGTCCGGTTCCTGCTCATGCCGCTCAGCCTGCGCGCCCTGCGCGGGCAGGCCGTCCAGGCCCGGCTGGCCCCGCGGCTGCTGGCGCTGCGCCAGCGATACGGCAAGCAGCCGGAGCGGCTGCAGCGCGAGGTGTCCGCGCTGTACGAGCGGGAAGGCACCAGCATGTTCGCCGGCGTCGCCCCGCTGCTGCTCCAGTGGCCGTTCCTGTCGGTCATGTACCTGCTGTTCCGCTCGCCCACGGTGGGCGGGACGCCGAACACGCTGCTCACCCATGACCTGCTCGGCGTGCCGCTCGGCACGCACTGGCTGAGCGGCGTCGGCCTGGCCAGCGCGCAGGGGGCGGTCTTCCTCGGTGTGTTCGCGCTGCTGGCCGGCCTGTGCTGGCTGTCCGCCCGGCTAGGGCGGCTGGTGACGGCCCAGGCCGCCGGCGGCCAGGTAGCGGGGACGGGCGGCTCCGGGATTTTGCTCAGGACGCTGCCGTACCTGACCGTGGTCATCGCCGCGTTCGTGCCGCTCGCCGCTGGGATCTACCTGCTCACGTCGCTGGCCTGGTCGCTGGCCGAGCGGATGTTTTACTGGCGATCAGCGGGCGCAGCAGCCGGACCGGCGGCGACCCGTGCGCCAGCATGCGGTCGTGCACCTGCTGGTCGGTCAGGCCGGGACCGGCTGTCCTCAGGTCGGCGGCCAGGTCGCAGATCTCGCTGTACCCGACGTAGTACGTGGACAGCTGGGCCGAAGTGAGCTGGGCCCGCCGCCACTTACCCGCCGCCTCGCCCTCCTCCTGGTGGCCGCGCCCGGTCATCAGCGCCATGGCTTCCGCTTCGGTCATGCCGTGCCCGTGGACCCGGGCGTCCAGGATGGCGTTGATGATCGTGCGCAGCTGCATCTTGAGCTGCTGCATCCGGACCGCGCGCGGGTCACCCTCGCCCGGGTACCCCTGCTCCGCCATGAGCCGTTCGGTGTAAACCGCCCAGCCCTCGGTGAACGACCCCGACCGCAGCGCCGCGCGGATCGCCGTGTCCGACCCGGTGAACCGGCGTGAGTGCTGCAGCTGGAGGTAGTGGCCGGGCATGGCCTCGTGCACCATCAGGTTGTGCACCATGTGCCGGTTGTACTCGCGGTAGAACGAGGCGCCCCGCTCCGCCGTCCAGTCGGTCGGCGTCGGCGACACCGCGATGAACGTGGACAGCGGTGAGGGTTCGAGGGGGCCGGGGGAGTCGCAGTAGGCCACGGCGACCCCGCGGTCGATTTCCGGCATCACGATCAGCTCGAACCGGGTCGTCGTAGACCGTGAGCAGGCGGTGCTCGGTCACGAACGCGGTCTGCGCAGCCAGGGCGTCGCGGCAGAACTCCAGGATGCTCGTGTCGTCCGGCACGTCCTGCGCCAGCCGGTCGAGGACCTGCCGGACCACCGCCGGCCCTGGCCTAGCCCCCACGCCGGCCATCTCGGCGGCCAGCTCCGCGATCTGCTCGCTCACCCGGTCCAGGTCGGCCTCGGCCCGGCCCAGGATGGCGTCGGCGTCCGCCGCCGCGCTCAGGGTGAGCGACAGCTTGCGGGCGAACCGCTCCGGCCCGATCCTCGGGTCGGCGAAGCCGTCCGCCGAGGCGAGCCGCGCGGACAGCCAGGCGCGATGCTCGGCCAGTGCCTCCAGGGCGGCGGGCCGCACCCGGGCGAGCTCCGGGCCGCAGCCGGGCGCGGCGTCGAGCGCGGCGTCGAGTTCCTTGCCGACCAGCGCGATCGTGCCGTCGAACTGCCCGATCGCGGTCTCCAGGTGCACCCGGGGCATCCGGCCGAGCTGCCGCCTGGCCTCGGCCAGCACCGCGGGGATCTCCGCCAGCCTCCCGGTCACCGAACCCAGCCGGTCCCCCAGCGGCGCGAAATCCCGGGCCAGCAGCTGGTAGATGGCCTTGCCCGGGTTGGCCTGCAGCGGGTTCCAGGTGTGCTCGCGCAGCTCGTCGAGCTCGAACACCCGCCGCGCCACGCTGTCCGCCATCATGGCGGCATCCACCTGGTGCTCGGCCGACAGGGCGTCCTGATCGATCGCGGCGAGCCGCGCGGCCCAGGCGTCCAGCGTGCGCCGTTCGGCCTCCAGAGCCTGCGCCGAGGGATCGGGCAGGTGCCCGTCGAACCGGTGATCACCCAGGCCGGTCGCGGTGTCCGGGTGCCTTTCGGCCCGGTCATCCAGGTACTCCCGGGCCAGCGTGGCGAACTCAGCGTCGGTCTCGCTCATCTCGCCTCCGTTTCTGCGCGTGTGGCCCACCGTAGCGAATGAGATGATGGCCTGGTGCGGGTGCTGCTGCCGCTTTTTAGGAGCTGCGGACGGTGACGGTGGCGGAGGGATAGCCGGACGCGCCGTTGGGCGGCGGCTCGGCCTGGACCGGGGTCTGGGTGTAGCCGGTCTTGTCGGTGGCGCGGGCTTCGAGCAGGTGGTTGCCCGGTGTGGTCGGCCACTCCCATACCCATTGCCGCCAGGTGTCGATGTCGGGCACCGCGGCCAGCCGCGCCTGGTGCCACGGGCCGCGGTCCACCCGGACCTCCACCGCGGCGACGCCCTTGTGCTGCGCCCACGCCACCCCGGCTACCGGTGCCGGTCCCGGCCGGAGGGTGGCGCCGATCGCGGGCACGTCGATCCTGGACTCGGTCTTGATCGGCGCCTGCTGCGACCAGCCGCGCTGCGTCCAGTAGGCGGAGGCCGTCGCGAACGTGGTGACCTCGATGTCGGTGACCCACTTGGTCGCGGACACGTAGCCGTACAGGCCGGGGATCACCATCCGCGCCGGGAAGCCGTGCTCGACGGGCAGCGGCATGCCGTTCATCGCGATGGCGAGCAGGGCGTCCCGGCCGTCCAGCACGACCTGCAGGGGGGTACCCGAGGTGAACCCGTCGACCGAGGTGCATAGCAGCTGGCTGGCGCCCGCCAGCGGACGGGCCTGCCTGATCAGGGCGGCCAGGCTGGCGCCGAGCCATTTGGCGTTACCTACGTAGGGGCCGCCCACCGGGTCGGACACGCAGGTGAGCGTCACGTAGTCCTCGATGAGCGGACGCTTGAGCAGCTCGGCGAAGGTGATGGTGACCTCACGCCGCACCATCCCGTGGATCCGCAACTGCCAGGTCGACGGGTCGACCTGGGGGACCAACAGGGCGGTGTCGACGCGGTAGAAGCTGTCGCTCGGGGTGATGAAGGAGCTCAGGCCGGGGATGTTCAGGTCGCTGCCCGCCGGCAGCGGCGGTGCGGGAACCGCGGGCCGCGGGAGCCGCACCGCGGCCCGCGCCTGGCTGACGTCGCGACGCGTGATCAGCTCGCGCCCGCCGACCGTCCCTGCTGCCGCGGCGACCGCGGCTATCCCGCCGCTGACCAGGAACCGCCGCCGCGCGGGCCCGCGCGGCGGCCCCAGATCGTCCGGATTGGGAAGGTAGGTAAAGGAGTAACCCGAGGCCGCCTCGGTGGTTTCCCCGGAAGGAGGCGGTTCCGCGGGCCCGGGCGGTTCGCGTCGTGGCCCGGGTGGCGCCCCGGCGCCGGGAGGATCCGGCGCGTCCGGGGGCGGCGGCAGGTCCGGCGGGGTCAGGGCCTCCGGCGAGGGCGGCGCCCCGGCCCGGGCCGCAGGGGCGCTCAGCCGACCCGCCGCGCGGGCCAGCCGGGACAGCGCGAACGCTCCGGCGGCGGCGCCGACCAAGGTGGGCACCACGTATTCCGGCGTAGAGTCGGGCCTGGTCAGGGCGGCCGCGAGACCGATGAAGGCGAAGAGCGCGAGCCCCCACATGCCGAACGTGCAGCCGGCGGACCGCCAGTATGCCGACCACCGCCGCGTATACGGCGAGCACCACGAGGATGCCGCCGAGCAGCACGGTCTTGTCGTGGGCGCCGAATGCGGAGATGGCGAAGTCCTTGACCGGCGGCGGCGTGAGGTCGATGGCGGCCTGGCCGACCGCGATTACCGGCGAGCTCTGCGGGACGGTGAGCCCGGCGGCGAGCTGCGCTGCGCCGATCGCGACCGCCGCCGCGAGCACGCCGGTCACGGCCCCGGCGAAAGCGTGCGGGGCTCGGAGCTGGTCGCGGGCAAGCGCGGACGCTGGTGTCATGGCGGAATGGTGCGGCTGGGCGCTCCTCCACGCTACCTGCCCGGTGCCGTTTAGTTAGCCCGCCGAAGATTGCGCTCTGATTACCGCTCGTCCTCAAAAATCCAGCGTGTGGGGGATCCGGCGAAGTCGCCGGCCCGCATGCTGAACACGCGATGCGGCCGCACCCCGATGGTGGCGTTCTTGGCCGGATCCAGGAAATCCACCCGGTAATCCGTTCGGTACTTGGCGTTCATCAGGTCGACCACCCGGCGCAGTACGGGCAGCTCCGTCGATATGTGCGCGGTGCCCTCGATGACCACAGGGTCCGAGGCGTCCTCCGTGGTGACGCAGCACCGGGGGTCGGCGGTGAGGTTACGGACCTTCCGGGAGCCGGTGCTGCTCGTGAACCACAGTGTGCTGTCGTCCCACATGCCCCAGACCGGCATGACATGGGGGCGCCCGTCTGGCCAGACCGTCGCGACCCAGTAATTACGGGCGGCCGTCAGCCGCTCTGCCGCCCACGACCAGTGCAGGAGTCCGCTGCCTTCGGTCGGTCCGGAGATGCCGTACCCCGGCATATAGGGCCGGCTAACGTGAGGGATCTCCATGGCGCAGGTCTACCATGCACTCTGCTTGCCTGGGGGATAACCTCCGGAACCCCCATTAGGTCGCCGGGGCGACTAACGTTGGGACCCGTGAAGGCATCACCGCAGACCCAGCTCCGCCTGCTCGAACTGGCCGACCTGGATGCTGAGCTTGGCCGCCTCGACCATCGCAGGCGTGGCCTACCCGAAGTCGCCGAGCTTGCCCGCCTGGAGGCCAGGGCCAGCGAGCTCAAGGATGCCCTGGTGGGGACCGAGACCGAGCTCGGCGACCTGAGCCGGGAGCAGAGCCGGGCGGAGCGCGACGTAGACCAGGTCCGGACGAGGATCGAGAAGGACCGGGCCCGGCTGGACGCCGGGCAGGTCTCCGCCGCGCGCGAGCTGGCGAGCCTGCAGTCGGAGATCGAGAATCTGCACCGCAGGCAGGGTGACCTGGAGGAGGTCGTGCTGGAGCTGATGGAGCGCCGGGAGACGCTCGAAAGCCAGCAGGCCGAGCTGACCACCGGGCAGGAAAGCCTCGGCGGTGAGATGGCCGCGTTGGCGGCCCGGCGGGACGCGGCCTTCAAGGAGATCGACGAGCAGGCGGCCAAGGCCTCCGACCGGCGCACCAGCGCATCAGCCGACGTGCCCGCCGACCTGCTTGCGCTCTACGACCAGATTCGCAATACCAAGGGTGTCGGCGCGGCGATGCTGCGGGGCGGCCGGTGCGAGGGATGCCACCTCAGCCTCAACGCGGGGGACCTGAACGTGATCCGGGCGGCGGCGCCCGACGAGGTGATCCGGTGCGAGGAGTGTCGGCGGATCCTGGTCCGGACCCCCGAATCTGGCATTTAGGTGCGGACCCGGACCAACTGGATGCCCGCCCAGGGCGAGCCCACCGTCACCCTGCTGCTCAGGCACGGGCAGACGCCGATGTCGGTACAGAAGAGGTACGCTGGCCGGACCGACGTCCCGCTCACCGACGCCGGGGTGGCGCAGGCGGCGGCCGCGGCCAAGCGACTGGCGCAGGCGGGCATCGGCGCGATCATGACCTCCCCGTTGCGGCGCGCCGTGCAAACGGCCGAGGAGGTGGCCGCGGTCACCGGAGTTCCGGTGCTGAGCGATGACGGCTTCAGGGAAACCGACTTCGGCGCCTGGGACGGCCTGACGTTCGCCGAGGTGCGGGAGCGGTGGCCGTCGGAGATGGCCGCGTGGCTGGCCGACCCGGCGGTCGCGCCCCCCGGCGGCGAGAGCTTCGCCGAGGTGAGCGAGCGGGTCACCGCCGCGCTGCACCGCGTTCTGGCCGGCCGGGAACGCCAGGCAGTCCTCGTGGTCAGCCACGTGACGCCGATCAAGACACTAGTCGCCGCGGCCCTGCTCGCCCCGCCCGCGGCTATGTACCGGATGCACCTGGACGTGGCGGCCCTATGCCAGATCGACTACTACGCCGACGGCCCCGCAGTGCTCCGCTCGTTCAACGACACGGCTCATCTGCACCACCAAAACCTTTAGGCCGAACGGCCGGTGGTGATCGCACTCCCACGCGGCCGCCGCGGCCGGCCCTCGAGCGGCGAGACGACCGCACCAGCCAGGTGCCCGGCCAGGTCGGCTATGCCGATCTTTGCCGATTCGTGTCGTTTAAGTCCTTGCCATGCTTATGGCGACGGAGCAGATTGTGCAGGAGCGACGCCATATGGGTGAAGGCGATCGTTAGTGGTCGAAACAGGGGAGGTCAGTATGCGAACGCATCCGCGAATCAGGCGGCTGCCGGCTCTGTCAGTGCTTTTCGTGATCGTGACGTTGATAGTGGGACTAAGTTCAGCGACTACCCAGCCCGCGCGGGCGGCGAATGCCGGCGTCCGCCCGAACAAAGTCGGTGAGCTGGACTGCAACGGCCTGAGCCCGATCCAGCGACCGGTGAAGCCCGCCGTGATGTGCCAAGACCCGCGGGGATCGGATGCGGGCCGGTTCGAGGAGAACGGGCATTACATCGGCCACGACGAGCCGTCCGTGCGCTTCATCTCCTCGCAGCCAGGCTCGGGCGACAACACCACGCTCACCGAACGCCTGCCGGTCGAGCCCTCGGCGCTGCCGACCGTGCGGCATCCCGGGCGCGACGTAACGCACACGTTCGAGCTGACCGTCGCACCCTGGCTCTCGACCGATGTCTGCGATCCGCAGTCCACGCCGATGCTGCCCTGCACACCCCAGTCCGACGCCAATGCGCCGAGCGGCAGTTACCCGGGTGCGGGCGCGGCCTTCGTAGAGTTGCAGTTTTATCCGCCCGGATTCGCCCCCTTTGCCGACAGCATTAGCTGTGACAACACGCACTGGTGTTCCGCGCTGACCATCGACAGCCTGGAGTGTTCCGCCAATGGAACATGCAACCCGAACTGCACCGAACCCGTCAACTTCGCCTTCATCCAGACCAACGGCGTGCCCGCCGGGCCGCCCAGCCCGCAGCTGAGCGATCTCACCTCGGCGACGCCGGACTCGCACACTCTGCTGATGAATCCGGGCGACGCGATCACCGTGCGCCTGTTCAACGCCAAGATCCCGGGCGGTCGCGCGCTCGAAGCGAGAGAGACCGATCTCACCACCGGCCGGAGCGGCTACATGATCGCCTCGGCGGCCAACGGCTTCATGAACACCAACCCCGCTGACTGCTCCGGCACGCCGTTCAACTTCCAGCCGGAGTATTCGTCCGCGCGGGCGCAGAACATCATTCCGTGGGGCATCGGGCCTTACATGATCAACAGCCAGTTCGAGGTCGGGCACTTCGAGCCATGCAAGTCGGTCAGCGGCAGCGCGGTCCTCACCGAAGGCAACTTCACCGACACCTACTACCTGCACTGCCGGGGGCCGTACGAGAAGGCCGCGGAGGATCCCAACCTGGAACCGGACGACGCGCCGTGCTTCAGGTTCGGTGACACCCACGGGGGCACCGCGGCACCGAACCTGGTGACCGGCTGCGACGTCTTCTTCGACGCGATCGGCGACCTGGACTGGGACGGCACGCCGTACTACCCGGACTGGCCAGACTCGGTCAGGCCAGACCGGTTCCCCTCGACGTTCCTGCAATTGCAGCCCACCACGAATGGCGGCCATCGCTATCCCAAGATCCAGTTCATGACGGACGCCAGCGCGAGCGAGCTCAACACGAACTGTGATCTCAACTCGGGCGCAGGCTGCGTGCTCCCGCCCAAGGGTCCGGGGAATTTCTATCCGTACTGGACCCAGGCGAGGGTCGGCGGCGTCTGCGTATGGGAGTTCGGCAACATGCGCAATGGCAACACCTTCGGCGGTGACGCACAGTACGGTTCGGTCGGGCCGAGCACCCTAGGGGCATTCGCCGGGCCGATCCGTCCCAACCCGAACTGCTGACCGGGATATCTAGAGGAGGTACGCCGCCGCTGCCGTCGACCCCGTGATGTTCGGCGGCAGCGGCGATCGTGCGCCCGGCGTCCTCGGGCCGGTGGCGTTCGGCGTATCCTGAGCACGGGTGAGTCGGCCGGGCGGTCGCGCCGGGCGCACGCCCGGTGAGGAAGGTCCGGGCTCCACAGGGCAGGGTGGTCGGTAACGCCGACCCGGGGTGACCCGCGGGACAGTGCCACAGAAAACAGACCGCCCCGGCGTCTGACGCCGGGGTAAGGGTGAAACGGTGGTGTAAGAGACCACCAGCGCCGCAGGTGACTGCGGCGGCTCGGTAAACCCCACCCGGAGCAAGGTCAAGAGGGGAGCCTCGGCTCCCTGCGCGAGCGATTGAGGGCGGCCCGCCCGATGCTCGCGGGTAGACCGCACGAGGCTGCCGGCAACGGCAGCCCTAGATGGATGACCGCCGCCCCGCGCGAGCGGGGCACAGAACCCGGCCTACAGGCCGACTCACCCCTCATCCACCGCTCTGACCTGCGCTTGAAGGTCGGTACGTCGCGTAGCGACGCGGAAGTCATCTCAGAACAAATGGCCCAGCAAATCGACATCACCCGCTGGCCAGGCTTGGTTCCCCACGGGCTTTACCGTCATCACACCCGGATCCGCCTTTCTGGCCAGGCCCAATGTGGTGTGATTGTCGATCTTCACCCAAGAGCAGGAGCTTGGCCAGGCGCCGGCCGTGCCCGGGGGCATCACCCGGTCCTGGCTGGCCCAGACGCCGAGAGCGGGGCGGCTGAAGTCCGGCAGGCGTTCGGCCGCCGCCAGCAGGAAGCGGGTGTCGGCGGCCGCGGCCCGCAGCACCCGCACGGCGTCGCGGCGGATCTCGGGCCGGGTCAGGACCGGCTTCATCCACGCCGTTGACCGCGAGGTCGTCGGCCACCCGGCCGAGCAGTTCCCGGCGCCTGGCCTCGCCCCGCGGCGACCCGGCCGATCGCCGGTAGCCCGCCCGGCCCGGCGAGCCGTCGTCCGCGGAGGCGTTCACCGCGGCAGCACCCATGATCAGACGTTCTCACAAGCTGGACGCGCGAGGCCGGCCATCCCCTCCGGGCGATGAGTTATCACTGGACCGGGCTCGGCCACGGATGCCGCGCGGATGCATTACGGTGCACCGTAACGGTCTTCGGCGCCTCTCCCGTAGGCGAGAGCGGCCGTTCGCGCCGTCTTGGAAAGGACGCCATGAGCCAGCCGCCGCCATGGGATCAGGGCCAGTCGTCAAACCAGGGCCGGCCGCCGTCGTGGCCCGCTGGGAACCAGCCGCCGTCGTGGCCGTCCGGGGGATCGGATCAGGGCCAGCCGCCGTCCTGGCCCTCAGCTAACCAGCCGCCGTCCTGGCCCTCACCAGGCCAGCCGGCGTCACCGCCGTCCTGGCCAGCCGGCGGCCAGGATCAGGGCCAGCCGTCGTCCTGGCCGCCAGGAGGTCAGCCGCCCTATCCCGCTCCGGGCTACGGCTACGGTCCGCGACCGCCGCGGTTCAGGCGGAGGCATCCGTTCCGCGGCGCGATCATCGCGCTCGGCCTCTTCATCGTCTTCGGCTTCGTGGTTAGGAACGTCACCACGAGCCACAACGCTGTCTCGATCACGCCGTTCCCCTCGGCCAGTGGCGGTCTGGCCACCGGGCGCCAGGCACCGCCGGGCAGAATCGGTTCGCAATTCGACCTTGGGGACGGCAGCGGCAATGTCTACCGGGTGACCCTGGTGAAGGTGATCGACCCGGCCAAGGGCGTGGACCAGTTCAGCTCACCGGACCGCGGCAAGCGGTTCGTCGGCCTCATCTTCACGGTCAAGGCCCTGACCGGTAGTCCGCAAAACGAGGACGCCAACAACGACGCCGTGGTCGTCGGCGGCAACGGGCAGACCTACTCGGCGGACTTCGATGGCATCGCCGGATACACCAACTTCGACGGCGGCGCGATCCACGTGGCGCAAGGCGACACGGTGACGGGTTCGGTCACGTTCCAGGTGCCGAACGGCGTGGCGGTCTCGAAGGTCCAGTGGACCGCGCTCAGCGGGTTTGGTACGACAGTCGAGTGGAACCTGCGCGGTTAGCGTGTCCAGCCTGGCGTGCGTGCCAGGCTTCGTTCACCCGCCGCGGGAAAAGCAGGAGAAGCAGCCGCCGGTCCCGGGCGGAACCCCGCCGGTCCCCGGGCGGAACCGGGGACCGGCGGCCGGCCTCCTGCCAGCCGGGCAAGCTGACGGGACCGGGTTCTGGTTACGGCATGCATCAGCGGGACGCCGCGCAGCGGCCGTGTCGGTCACGGCTGGGGGGATGCCGGAGAACGCGGCCGCCGCGCGGCAGCTGATGCTGGCTGCGCCAACGTCGTCGTGGGCCTGCCGTCCCGGCCGGCGCGCTGGCACACGGAGCGCGTCCTCGGCCGGAGGCTCAGTGTGTGATCGTGCCGAACGTCACGTACGAAGACCAGATCGTCTGCCAGCGGATCCCTCCGGCGGGATTGGTGGCCGAGACCATGTGACCGCCGCCTTCGTAGATGCCCACGTGGTAGACGTAGCTATTGGGGTTGGAGTTCACGTGGAAGAACACCAGGTCGCCGCCCCACGTCCTGCTTCTGCTTTCCCGGTGGAAACGCAGGAACTGGTCATTAGCGGTCCGGGGAATCGATTTGCCGTAGTGGCCGTACACGTAATGGGCGAGCCCGCTGCAGTCGAAACCCGTGCGGGGCGAACTGCCGCCGTACGTGTAGGGAACTCTCCCGACGAACGACTTCACGTACGAGGCTGCCTTCTGGTTGAACGACAGCGAGTGAGCGCTAGCCGTTCCGGGGAAAAACGCCAGAGATACTGCCATCGTTCCGGCGATGGTGCCTACCTTATGTCGGATTGACACGGACCCGCTCCTTAACGAGGTTCCTGGAATTCGACGGAATGCACCCTGCTCAGGTGGCCGGTGCCACGGGCCGCTTCTTGGTCGCTGCTGAGGCGAGCGACTGACCCGCGTGACGCAGGGAAAGCGCTTCTTCACGCTATGAATAAGATCCCTGGGTTCTGGATCAGCATGCGGCAGCATGGCCGGAAAGTCCGTAAATCATGAAAATGTTCCAGCTTATGGAACATTTCGCTATACACGAGCTACACAACTATCAACTTTCACAGAAGATAACATGAAGGTTACTGAAGTATCTCGATATAGTTACTCTATGTATTACTTATCCTGTGATGATGCCTATACAGCCACGTCAATTAGTGATTAATTAGCCCTTCTGAGCTGCACAAACGGTCATCCTTACGGATGGCTGGGAGCAGATCTCGCGCTCAGGCCAGACGCCCGCCAAGGGTCCTCCCGGGCCCCCGCCGTCCGCAGCGAACACCGTTACCGGCGCGGCGGACAAGCGCTACCTATCAACAGATTGTGATTCTATGCCTACTGTTAGTTCGCTACGAGCTCACCGTGCCCGCCAGCCTGCCCGGTCGCCCGGAGTTGTGGGCGATGATCAGCGACTGCCGGGCCGATCACCCCGCGAAGGCCACCCCGCGACCATGTAGTCACCGTCAATGGCGACCGGTGCATTTGTCTCGGCGGACAACATAATGGTGCGTAGAATCGCCTCAGTCGTCGCCTTGAACGCATAAGAATTACCGTTGCAGGTAGTACCGAAATGATCTGTTGGTCACCGGCAATGGCACCATAGGGCAGCGAAGGGAGCTTGTCATCCCATTCGGCTGTTCCGGTTTCCTGGTTGACCGTGGCCACCTCGGTGGTAGCCCGGTAGAGATCTGCGACCAATTCGCCAGTACATGGAAACGACGGGTCCCGAGGCGCTCTTGAAGGTGAACGCGAGATCGGTTGACCGCGGCGAAGGCGGTCAAGCCATTCGTCGCCAATTGAGACTCGATACCGCCGATCCCGCCGGGTTTGACATTAGCCGTAGAGGCCATCCACCTGACCCGCGAGTTGGCCGGGCCGCGGGGCCGCGGCCGGGGCACGTCCGGTCCGAACCGGGCGTCGAGGCGGCGCGCGACCCGCCGGCCCAGGCGCTGCATGGGTGCCTCGATGAAGCGGGCCTAAGCTACCCGGCCAGCCTGAGTTAACCTGGTCCGCTGCTGTGCGTTGCTGAGAAAACGGAAAGGGTGGCGGCCGATGCTCACCTTCGGCGTGGTGGTGCTGGGAGTTACCGATCGCCCGCGGGCCGAGGAGTTCTGGTGCGCGGCGCTCGGCTACCGCGTGCGGGAGGACCGCTTCGGCGGCTGGGGCAGGATCCTGGAACCGCCCGGCGGAACCGGGACCATGATCGCACTGCAGGCCAGCGAGACGCCGCCGGAGGATTACCCGCGGCATCACCTTGACCTGCACGTCGCCGATGCGGCCGAGCAAGAGGCGGAGGCGGGGCGACTGGTGTCGCTGGGCGCCCGCCGGGTCGACTGGGACCGCTATCCCCACGATCCGGACTTCATCGTGCTGGCCGATCCCGAGGGTAACCGGTTCTGCATCGTCGACCTCGGGCACGAAAGCCAGGAGTCCAGCTAGCCGGCCTGCGCCTGGGGATCAGGCAGCGGCTGCCCGGGCCGGTACATCTGCGGCGGCTTGTTGCCCGCGGCCTGCCCGCCGTCGATCGGCATGACGATCCCGGTGATGAACGAGGACTGGTCGGAGCACAGCCAGAGCACCGCCTGCGCCACCTCGGCCGCAGTGTCGCCTCGCGGCCTCAGTGACCGTGACAATGCGGCTGGCTTCCCGGGTGGTGATCCAGCGGCGTTCGAGCATGCTCCTGGTCAGGGCGGTGCCGTGATCGCCGGGTACGCGGCTAGGTGGCGCCGGGCTGGCCCGGGTCCGGAAGGTGACACCATTGTCAGGTCGTCACCGGGGGACCGCAATTCGGTGTCACGAAAAGGTAACACGCCGGTTCGTTCGGGATAATTAAAAATCTTTTTTGAGCCGAACGGATCTGGGAGGGGCGCTGCCGGCCTCGTCTCCAGGCCCGCGCAAGCCTATACTACGTTCCATTCCGGTCCTTGCCGTTCCATAATCAAGCTCGTGTTTCGGTTTTCTACGAAGCGTTGACGGCCGCTCATTTTCCCAGTACATCTTGCTAGATAGCCCATTCTTGCTAGATAGCCCATTCTTGCTAGATAGCCCATTCTCGGCGAACGGGTTG
Organism: uncultured Actinomycetes bacterium; assembly: GCA_963800415.1. Classification (GTDB taxonomy): domain Bacteria; phylum Actinomycetota; class Actinomycetes; order Streptosporangiales; family Streptosporangiaceae; genus Palsa-504. The sequence continues at coordinate 96,200 of CAWDBS010000074.1, read as the reverse complement.
GCAAGGGGATTCGCCACCGGCATCAAGCCGCGGCGGGGGCGGTGGGGAGGGAGTGTGTGATGTCTGGGCTGCCCTTGGTGGGGGATGAGTTCGCGGGCTACCGGGTGCGCTCGGTGCTCGGCCGCGGCGGGATGAGCGTGGTCTACCAGGCAGAGAACCTCCGCCTCAGCAGTGTCATCGCGCTGAAGGTGCTGGCGCCCGAGTTGGCCACTGACGACGTGTTCCGGGCCCGGTTCCTGGAGGAATCACGGATCGCGGCCTCGCTGAACCACCCGAACGTGATCCCCATCTACGACATGGGTTCCCAGGATGACCTGCTGTATATCGCGATGCGGTATGTCTCGGGGACCGACATGCGGCAGATGATCAAGAAGCGCGGCCGCATCCTCCCCGCCACCGCCGTGTTCCTGGTGGGCCAGGCCGCACGGGCGCTGGACGCCGCGCACCGCAAGGGGCTGGTGCACCGGGACGTCAAGCCGGGCAACCTGCTGATCGAGCGGGGCAGCGACGAGGCCGACCCGGATCACGTCTACCTGGCGGACTTCGGGATCACCAAGCACGCGATGTCTCGCAGCGGGCTGACCTCGACGGGCAGTTCCTGGGCACGATCGACTACGTGCGCCGGAGCAGATCCGGGCACGTCGGTGCTGGGCCAGGTCGACCAGTACTCGCTGGGCTGCGTGCTGTACGAGTGCCTGACCGGGCGGGTCCCGTTCGAGAAGGACCTGGACGCCGCGATCATCTGGGCGCACGTCGAGGAGACGCCGACGATGCCCACGGTGCTGCGTCCGGAGCTGCCGCCCGAGATCGACGAGGTGTTCGGCCGGGTGCTGGCCAAGCGGCCCGATGAGCGCTACGGGAGCTGCCGCGAGTTCGTCGAGGCCGCCCGGATGGCGCTGGGCATCTTCGGGTCGGCGACCGACTCGTCCCTGGCCTACGGCGCTATGACCGCCGGGCTGCAGACCGGCTCCCCGCCTGGCCAGCCAGGAGGGCGCTCCGCCGGACAGGTTTTCCTGGAGCAACGTGGCCAGCCCGGCGCGCTCGGCCGGACCCGTTAGAGCCCGTGCGCGCCCGCCGCCGCCGCGGCGGCCGGGCCGGGTCAGTCCTGGAGCAGCCAGCCCAGCGTGGATCAGGCCGGTTACAGTCAGTCCGGGTGCGGGCCAGTCCGGTGCGGGCCAGTCCGGTGCGGGCCAGTCCGGCGCGACCCTTACCTCCCACCGCCGGGAATACGGCATCGCGGGCCCGGCCGAGCCCGGTCAGCCCGCCGGCGCACCGCCGTCGCCGGACGGGCCGCGGGGGCCCCGCTGGTACCATCAGCCGCGCTGGATCGCCGTGCTGGCGGCCGCGGTCCTGGTCCTCGCGGGCCTGGGCACCTGGGTAGGCCTGAGCGGTTCCGGCTCGCACGCGAAGGGCACGACGACGATGCCGTCGATGTCCGCTAAGCCGAAGCCCAAGCCCACGACCAGCGCGCTGATGAACGCGATCGTCCTGGCGAATGAGAGCGCGGACGCCAAGGGCCACCTGCCGCCGTCGACCTGCAAGCAGGACAACGCGACCAAGGTGACCTGCACCGCTCCGTCACCGGCTTCAGCGGGGTGGTCTTCCAGACCTACCCGAACCTGAAGGCGCTGTACGCCGCGTATATGGCCAAGGTCGCGTCGGTGAACTCCAGCCAGTTCAAGCAGAACTTCAACGACTGCCTGTCCCACACCACGTACGGCGAGGTCGGCTGGAATCACCTGTACCTGCACACGAAGGCCTATTCGCGTCGACCAGATGACCATGGGCATGGTGAAGGACGACCAGGCCGCGGGCCGGGTTTTCTGCAACTACACCCAGGGTCTTGAGTACATGATCTGGACGCAGAACGACGGCCATCTCATGGGTTACGTGGCCGGCCCGGTGCACACGGACGTGTGGAACTGGTGGGTGGCGGTCCATCACAACATCGGCATCGGCGGCTCGCCGATGAACATGAACATGCCGTCCCCGTCCCCGTCCACGAGCGGCGGCGGCACGTCTCCGTCCATGAGCCCGTCCCCGTCCATGAGCAGCATGTCCCGTCCCCGTCCCCGTCCATGAGCAGCACGGGCGGATGACCCAACCGCCACGTTAGCCCGGCGTTAAGCCTGCCATGCTCAGCTATCAGGCCTGACGACCATCGGGGCTCATCTGGCTGGCATGAAGGGCACCAGAACGTGACCCGCTCCCGCTGGCCGGCCGAACGGATCGGGGTGCCGCAGCGGCGGCACGGCTGGCCCCGGCGCCCGTAGACCCAGTTGCCTCGCCGCCGGCGGGTGCCGCCGGTGGTCATCTGGTCGAGCCGCTCCTTGTTCGCCTCTAGCAGCCGCTGCCCGAGTTCGACCAGCGCGTCCAGGTCCGCCACTCCGCGCACGCTGCGCCAGGGCTGATGCCGCGCAGGAACAGCATCTCTGCACTTATAACATTACCCACACCGGCCAGGTTCCGCTGGTCGAGCAGGGCTTCCCCAATGGGCCGGTCCGGTTCGGCGCTCAGCCGCCGCACCGCCTCGGCGCAGTCCCAGTCGGGGCCGAGCAGGTCGGGGCCGAGGTGCCCGACGACCCGTGCCTCCTCGCTGCTGCGGATCAGCTCGACCACGCCGAGCTGGTATCCGATGGCCTGCCAGTCCTTGTTGGCCAGCAGCAGCCTGATCCGGTGGCTATCACGGACCCGCTCAGCTGCGGGCCGGACCCGCCAGCTGCCGTCCATCCGCAGGTGGGTGTGGACGGTGAGACCGTTCTCGGTCCTGGTGAGCAGGTGCTTGCCGCGGGAGACGGTCTCGGTCACCACGTCACCGGTCAGGTCGGACGTGGCCAGCCGCGGGACACGGAAGTCGCTGCGGGTCAGCGTTCGCCCCGCCAGCGCCTCGTGCAGGCGGCGGGCGGTGTAAAAGACGACGTCTCCCTCGGGCATGGCCCCAGTTTGCTAGGTCAATGCCGGTGCGTTAACCGCCGGTAGCCGTCTCTTGGGTCGTACGGAGCGCGGTATCCGTTGCCCTGGTAGCCGTTGCCCTGATAGCGGTCGGCCGGATAGTAACCGGTTTGGTGGCCATTACGCTGGCCGTTTCCCGGGTACGCGCCGCTGGCCGGGTACGCGCGCTGGCCGGGTACGCGCTGCTGCCGGGTACGCGCTGTGCCGGGTAGCTTCCGGTGCCCTGCTGGCCTTCGGTCGGGTACGCCTGCCGCCCGGCCCTGGTCGCTTCGCCGGTGCCGTCGGGCCTGGCGTGACTCCGGGTGCCGTTCTGCCGCCGCGGTTCGTCCGGCTGGGCTGCCGGACTCCCGCTGCCGTATCCGTAGTTCTCGCCGTACGGCGGCGTGTTCATCGTCTGGGTAACCGAGGGCAGATCGCCGTAGGAGGGCGTCGAGTACGGGTACGGGGCAGTGCCACCGTACGAACCGGCAGGTCCCGCGCCGGAGCCCCCGGCCGCGTCGTACTGATCTCTGGTCGTGTCCCGTGACCTGAGGGACGACCGGCCATCGACGGGTCCGCTCGACCGCAGCGAGAAGGCCGCGCTGGTCAGCGGATCCTCTTCGGCGCTGCTCGGTCGCCGCCGCCGCGGTTCGCCAGGCTGAGTAGCGGCCCCGCTCGGCTGGCTGACGGCGCTCGGCTGGCTGACGGCGCTCGGCCTGGCTAGTGTCCGCGGGCGCGCGGACGGGCTGCGTTGCGCCTGGGAGCTGCGACGTCATGCTCTGCACAGGCTGCTTCATGCTCTGCACAGGCTGCGTTGCCGCGTAGGCGGGCTGGATCGCGGTGCGCTCGGTCGCCTGGTCCGGTCCGGTCCGCGGGCCGGGATAGGCGCCGGAGCCCGCGCCCCGCCTGCCCTCGCCACGGCCCCGGTCATCGCGAGTAAGGCTGTCGCGCTTCCGGTCGTCACCCGGGCCCTGGGCGGAGCCTGCGGGTCGGCGGCCGGCTTGGCGTCGAACGGCCGGTTCCTGACGCGTGGCTCCTGCTGGGCAGTGCGCGCGGTCGTCGTGAGCGGCTTGTCCGACGCTAGGTCATCCCAGAACTGCTCGTCGCTGACGCCGCCGAACGTCTCCGTCGGCCACAGCTCCTCATCGACATCGGCTCCCTTGCGGAAGCCCACGCGCCGGCGTGGCTTGGCCATCTTGGCCGCACCCCCGGCCGCATGGGCGTCGTGAGAGTCGCCCGGCCATGAGTCATCGGTCCCGGCATCGTCCGGCCACGCTTCCTCCGGCGGCGGCGGGCTGTCGCCGAGCCGCCTGGCCACGGTCGGCTCACCAGTCGGCGCATTGGTTCGCGGGCTGGTCCGGTGACCACCGCCGCTTGTGGCCGGCCCAGCGGGGCTACCTCTCCGGCCGCCGACGAGCACCTGGTCGCCGAAATCCAGGTCGGGATTCGGCCCGGTGCGGCCGCTCGCGGCGCGGCTGGTGTCGGTCCGGTGAGGTCTGGGAGTCCCGCCGCTTCTGCTTCCCGGGCGCCTGCCAGCGTCCGCGCGGCTTGCTCCGGCGGACCGGAAGCGCCTATTGCCACGGTTGCCTGAGCGGATGCTCAGATAGAAGGCTGCCGCTATGCCGGCAAGCCCGGCAACGGCCAGTCCTGCGACCAGAAACATGGTCTCCATCCAGAATGCCCGGGCCTGGTGGGAGGCGCTAGCTAGGCACACGCGGCCAATGACGCGAGCCTTCCCTCGTTGTCGCGAGCGCCGTGAACCCGCATGATCATCGATTGTTGCTTACCAGTGGGGAGCGTGTCACGCGATTGAAAAAGTTCCGAATATTGCTGATTACGGGGTGTATCTGGGCGATCACGGATTTCCGGTTACTACTATTCGTCCCCGCCCGATTGTCGCTGCTGCGATCGCGGGCCACACGGACTTCAGCGGCGCGCCGTTGGGCAGCTTAAGCGTCGTGCGCAACGCATAAACCGTAAATCGGTACGAGTGCCGATGACCGACCGGGCACGGGGCGTTGTAGGTGGCGGTACCCGCGCTGTTCAGTGCCTGGAGGGCGCCCGTGGGCACCGAGCCTTCCTGGATGTCGGTAGCCCCGGGATTGATGTTGAAAACAAGCCAGTAAATGGACGGCGTGATCGGTGCCGAGGAGTCATCAACAATAAGCGCGAGGCTCTTGGTGCCTGGCGGCGCGCCGGACCAGTTAAGTGGCGGGTTGATTTTCGCGCCATGACACGTATAACGCTGGGCCAGCGTACCGGAGATGAACGCCTCGCTGTTGACTGACATCGGGCTCGGCGCCACCAGCGCACGATACCCGGCAGTGCCGCAGCCGGCCAGGGTCAGGACGGCCAGGGTCAGGACGGCCAGCACCGCCGCCCCGCCGGCCCGCGCGCGACGCGGCGACCGCCTTCCGCGGCGGGTCCGGTCCTGGCCTGATGTCACCTTCTCGCCTCTTTCCTGCCGACGGTTGATATTAGAACCTGCCTGCTTGGAAGCGTAGGGTGATGCGACGTGTTAAATGATCCAGTCGCCCCGTTGGGCCCGAGTACGCCGAGTACCCGGCCCTGCCTGGCCGCTAGATCCACACCGTCCAGCGCGGTGGTCTTGCCGAACCGCTTGACCAGTCCGGTGGCCTCAATCGCATGAGCTGTCGCGTCATATCGCATGAAGCCATGGTGACTCACGCCACTGTCAGAACTCGCACAACCATCTTCAGGGTCCCGCCGACCCTATGGCGCCCTGTCAGTGACCGCACGGCTCGCGGCGAGGGTTAGTCCCGCTGGCGCGAACTGCCGAACATGATCTCGTCCCAGGACGGCACCGAGGACCGCCTGCCGCGCGAAGCCTTCCGGCCCTGGCGCGCCGCCTGCTCGCCCGCGGCTTCCGCCGGAGCCGACGGGGCGGCCTCGGCCGGAGACGCGGCCTGAGCGACCGGCACCGCAGGACTGGCGGCAGCGGCCGGAGACACCGTGGCCGAGTCCTCGGGACCCGATGCCGCCGACGTCTCCTGGCGCGCCGTACGACCCGGGAATCCTCGGCCGCCGCGCATGTCGCGCCGGTGAGCGCTGGCGCCGACGGAGGAACCCGTCCCGGCTGAGCCATGCTCTCGGGCTGCGCGACCCGCGCGGCCACCCTGGCCGGACTGGCCGGGGGAGCGCTCGATACCGAAGGCGCGGCGGCGGCCGGAGCCTCGGTCTGGCGGGGTTCCTGAGCCTCCGGTTCAGTGACCGCAGACTCGGGGGCCGTAGGCTCGGGGATAGCCGACCGTCCGGGGCCTGGCCGATCATGCGGGGCCCGCCCGCCGTTGCCGAGCCCGTTACCATTCCCGCCGTTCCCCAGCGTGCCGTTGCCGTGCCCGGCGCTCGCCACCGCGCCGTTGCCCATCCCGGCGGGACCCATTGCACCGGGCCATCGCACCCGGCCGTGCCCCGACGCGGTGCTCAGCCGCGGAGCCAGGTGCGTGACAGTCGCCTCGCCCGGCGCCGGCGCGGCCGGCTGGGGCGGCTCGGTGCCTGGCAGCGACATCCGGGCGGCGTTGTCATCAGCCGGGAGTACGTGCCTGCGACGCGGGTCGAACATCCACTCGGCGATGTGCAGGCGGCCGCCGGTGATGAAGGTCAGCTGCACCTGCCAGCTTCCGTCGCCGCGCTTCTTCGCGTCCCACTGCGCATCTTCCGGATCAGTGCCGAAGAGCTTCAGCCGCTCGGTCACGATCTCGCCCAGCGGCGGACCGGGGGTAGCGTCCCCCTGACGTCTTACCGACGCCAACTGGGCCTGATCTGCCATGTAGGCCCGCTCGGCGAGAACCGGGCCCTCGAACCAGCGCACGCGCTCGATCGCGATGCCGGCCGCGTCGGCGATCTCCTCTACCGTTTCCCCGGCCCGGATTCGTGCCTGGATCTCCTTGGGTCGCAACGGGCTCTCCACTTCGATCTCGTACTGCGCGAGCCGGGAGGTCTGGCCGAGGGCAACCGCCCTGAGCCGCTCGTCAATCGGCAACGTGAAGCGTGCACTGCGCCCTGGCACTCCGAGGACGGCGTATTGACCGTCCTCGCTCACCGCGACGAAGCGCAGTTCCTGCATCGTCGTCCCTTCCGCTCCGGCCCGTCCGCGTGCCGGTCCTGCCGCCGCCGGGTTTCGTGCTTTGCTGGCACTTTCCCGGCGTACTGTAGCCGAGCAGCCGACCCGAAGGCCCCGGACCACTCCACCTCCCTGAGTCTGTCGGGTCCTGAACGCCAAGACCAGCACCACGCCCGGCATGTCCGGAGTTAATCCCGGTAACGTACCCCTAAAGGTTCGTATTACAGAGCACAGTATCTTGGGTGAGCCACCGAGACCTACCTGTCAGGGAAAACCGCTGGGCCCCTGGCCTGGCATCTGGGTGCCACAGTTATCAGGCCGGCAATCACGGGTACTCTGGAACGGGACAGGCACGGCCCGCGTTCCTCGTGCTCGCCATCATCGCCGCGGCGGCCGCCACGATCGCGCTGGCCAGCCGCGCGCAGGCGCGGGGACCAGCCGATCGGCCCAGGGAGGCGGACCCGTCAGGTGCAGAGCACTGAGCGAAACGGCCCGGAACAGATCAGCAGGGAACAGATCGGCCCGGAGCTGGCAGGCATCGTGTCCCGGCTGCGCCGGGCCATGCGCCGGGCGGCACGCGCCGCCGACCCCGCTCTCGGGCTTTCCGTGGCTCAGCTCGAGCTGCTCTCCTGCATCACCGAGCACCCCGGGATCAGGCCAAGCCAGCTCGCCCGGATGCTCCGGCTGGCACCGAGCTCGGTGGCCACCCTGCTCGGCGGGCTCCAGTCGGCGGGGTATGTGATGCGGACTCCCGGCGCCGAGAGCGCCGGCGACCGCCGCACCGTCAGCCTGGATCTGTCCGAGACGGGCACGGCGGCGGTGACCAGGTGGCACCAAGTGAATGAGGACATCATCCAGGCGGCGCTGGCCGCGCTGCCGCACCATGATCGGGCCACGCTGCGCGACGCCGCGCCCGCCCTGCGCGACCTGACCGCCTCCATCGACGCCCAGGCGGACCTAGGCTAAATCAGCGGCCCGCGGCGCCGCCGGCTCGGCATCCCGCTCGGTGCCTTCCTCGCCGGGGCCGTCCGGCTGCGGCCCGGTCCGGCTGAGCTTGGACGGCCACCAGTTCCACCGGCCGAGCAGGACGACCGTGCATGGCACCAGGATGGTGCGGACGATGAAGGTGTCCATCAGCACGCCGAGCGCCAGGCCCACGCCGATGGCGCGGATCTGGCTGCCGCCCGAACCCCGGCCGCCGACCAGTGCGAATACCGAGAACGTGCCGGCCAGCACCAGCCCGGCCGAGGTCACCGTGGTCCCGGTAGCGGCGAGTGCCCGGCTGACCGCTTCGCGTAGCGGAAGGTGGAGAGCCTCCTCCCTGATCCTGCTCATCACGAGGATGTTGTAGTCCTCGCCGAGCGCGAGCAGGAAGATGAACATCAGGAACGGGAGGATGAAGGTCAGGCCCTCGCTCCCGCCGATCTTGATGAACAGGATGACGGACAGCCCGAGGGCGGCGAAGTACGACAGCGCCACCGACGCGATCAGGTACAGCGGCGCGATCAGCGACCGTATTACCAGGCAGAGCAGCAGGCCGATGACGACGATGGCGATCGGGACGACATGGACCAGGTTGCTGTCGGAGATCGCGCTGATGTCGTAGAAGGCGGGCGCCTCGCCGGCGACCCCATATGCCGTGGCATGCAGGGTCTTCGCTACCGCGGCCGCCTCCGCACGGATGGATGGCACGGCGTTCATCGCGGCCGTGGTCGAGGGAGGGCCGACCTTCAGGCCGGTCTGGAACTGGATGGTCTCGCCGTCCGGGCTGACGTACTGGGCGGTGGCGCGGTAAGCCTCGTAGCCGGCCAGCGGGACCTTGCTCTGGCCCGCCGGAGGAACCGGGGGCAGCAGCCGCGGGTTCCCCAGCGCCGCATGCAGCTCCTGGTACTGGGCCGGAGTCAGCGGGACACCCACCGGGTTCAGCGGGCCGGTGACGCCGGTGAACAGCCCGCTCGCCTTGAGCTGGCTGGTCGCGACGGCCACCGGCGCCGGGTTGTCCCAGACCGGCTGGGTCAGCTTGTAGATCAGGTTCGTCGGGTTGGCCGCGCTAGCCGGGAAGTGCTTGGTGAGCAGCGCGGTCCCGGCCGCGGAGTCGGTTCCGGCCGGGGCGGTGATGGATCCGCCGAACCCGCCCGGCTGATATGCCGTCACCGCGGTCGCGAGCGCGCCGAATACGACCACGCCGATGGTCAGCGGCACGGCCGGCCTGCGCACGATCCGCGTCGCGACCCTGCCCCACAGGCCGGCCTTGCCGGTGCCCGTGCGGGTCTTGCTCGGCCAGAACGCCGCCCGGCCGAACACCGCGAGCAGCGCGGGCAGCAGGGTGAGGCCTGCCAGCAGCATGGTGCCGATCCCGATCGCCAGCGGGATGCCGAGCTGGGAGTAGATCTGGAAGGTGGCGAAGAGCAGGGACAGCAGGGCGGCGATGACGGTGAGGGCAGAGAACGTGATGGTCTCACCAACCCGTGTGACCGCCGAGCGCACCGCCTCCTTCGGATCCGTCCCCTCACGCAGGTTCTCCCGGACGCGGAACACCAGGAAGAGGCCATAGTCGGTGCCCGCGCCCAGGACCAGCACGATCAGCATCAGCTGGGCGAGCTGGGAGACCTTCAGGCCGGCCTGGGCCGCCGCGCCGACCAGCGGCCCGGAGATGGCCACGGCCAGGAACGCCGGGATCAGCGTGATCAGCGGCGCGAGCAGCGACCGGAAGATCAGCAACAGCAGGACCAGGATGAACACCACGGACAGGAGTTCCACCTGATTCCCGGTGGTGCCCGACTTGGCCTGCTGGTCGACGTTGATGGCGATGTCGCCGGCCAGGTGCACCTGCAGCCCGGGCGGCGGGCCAGCCCGGGCGATTGCCGCGCGCAGGTCGTTCACCAGCGTGGTCAGCTTGGTCTGGTCGCCGCCGCCGACGTTGGACAGGACCTGCAGTTGCTCGGCCTGGCCGTCGGCCGACCGGCCCAGATCGCGTACGGCGACCACGGTCGGCACCGTGCTCAGGTCGTGCTGCAGGGTAGTCAGCCAGGCCACGTCCGCGGGGGTGAGGGTGCCCTGGTCGACCGCCGCGACGACGGGTATCGGGATCAGGTTCGTGGAACCGAACGGGGCGGCGAGCTGCGCCGCCTGCTCACTCGGAGCACTGGCGGGCAAAAAGGCACTGTTGTTGCCCTGCGTGACGCTGTTCAGCGACGGCAGGAAGTGCGGCACGGCGAATGCCGCGATCAGCCAGGCCGCGATGACGACCCAGCGGAATTTGACGGCGAACGCGCCGATTCCCCCGAAGATGGCGTGGATGCGCACGCGGTCAGCTTACTGTGCTCCCTCGGGGGGATGACCCCCCCAGCCCCCCCCGCCCCTGGGGGGACCCATCCCCCAGACGCCCCTGGGGATATGGTTCGGGACCATGGCGTTGATCAGCGTGGTCATCCCGGTGCACGGCGTCGAGGACTACCTGGACCGCTGCCTGGACTCCGTGCTCGGCGACCTCGCGGCCTCGCTCGAGGTGATCGCCGTCGATGACGCGTCGCCCGACGGCTGCGGCGCGATCCTGGCCGCCCGGGACGACCCCCGGCTGCGTGTCATCACCACCCCGGCCGCGGTCGGTCCGGGCCCCGCCCGTGACCTGGGCGCGAAGGAGGCAACGGGGGAGTACGTCTGGTTCGTCGACGGGGACGACGAAGTGGCGGAGGGCGCCCTGGCGGCGGTGGCCGGGGCGCTGACGCGGCTGCGACCGGACGTGCTGATCATCGACTTCGAGAACCTGTACCCGGACGGGACGACCAGCCCGAGCGGCGGAGCCAGGTACCTGAGCGGCCCGGACACCAGTACGCTCGCCGACCATCCCGCACTGATCCACCTGACCATGACGGCGTGGAGCAAGGTGTTCCGCCGCGACTTCCTGGCCGGCCTGGGCGTCTCGTTCGGCTCCACCGGACCCGCCCCGCACGAGGACGTGCCGGTCACCACGCTGGCCCTGCTGACCGCGGAGCGAATCGGCGTGCTCGGCCGCGTGTGCTACCGCTACCGCCGGGCGCGCCGCGGCTCGTACCTGGCCGCCGCCAGCGCCGCGAACTTCAATATCTTCGGGTCGTACCAGCGGATCTTCAGTTATTTTTCCGAACGAACCGAACTGCGCGCCCCGGGAATGCCTCCGGCTGTTTACGCAGCGGTATTCGAACGAGCCATCTGGCACTACACCACGCTGCTGCCGCTCGTGCCGCGACGTCGCCGCCGGGAATTCTTCCACCGGATGTCTGCCGATTTCCGGTGCTGGCGTCCCGACGGGTTCCGGTTCCCGCCCGGCCCGCGCGGCGTGAAGTTCCGGCTGACCGCACGCGACGCCTACTGGGCCTACGTGCTCCTTGACCCGGTGAACCGGGTGCGGGTCGGCATGCGTGCGAAGAAATGACAAGCTGGAAACGGTGCTCATTCCCGGCCATGACGTCCGACGTGCTCCGCCGTAAGCTTCGGTCTGTGGACCACCACTGAGGGGTCTTTGTGGGGTGAGGATATGCGCCATCTGGTAGGTGTCGTGCTCGCGATCGTCTTGGCCGCCGCGGTCTTCTTCGCGGCCTCCTGGGGGTACCTGAAGCTGCTCATCGGGCGCACCCCGCCCGGCACGCTGCCGGGCGGTGGCGGTTCCCTCCTGCACAACCACGCCGTCCTCGAGGGTTTCGGCGCGCTCCTGGGGGTGGGCCTGATCGCCGGCCTGCTGATCGCGGTCCCGCGGATCTCCCCGCTCGCGGCCGGGCTGCCCGGCCTGGTGCTGCTCGCCTGGACCGGCGTGTACCTGTACAGCGTGCGGCACGCGGTCCAGTACATTCCGCTGAAGACGCACCCCTACGGGAGCGGCTTCGAGGCCATGCTCTTCGATGGGGTGCTGGCCCTGGCGGGTCTGGTGATGGTCATTCCGCTGTTCGTCCCGTCCCGGTGGCGGAGCAGGCGCGAGATGACCGCGCCGCCGTACCCGGGCAGCACGGCCAGCTTCCCCGACTTGCAGGCCACCCAGACCATACCGGCCGACGGCGGCCTGCTGTCCGACTGGACCAGGCCGCAGCCGCAGGCGGACCCGGCCAGCCCGGGCTCCTCCAGTCCTCCGCAGGCACCCTGGGGCCCCGCCGAGTACAGCTGACGAGGCGGGCGCGTCAGGCGGCGTGGAACTGCTCGGCTTCAGTGGAGCCGGACAGGGCGACGGTCTCCGCGTTCGGGGAGATCGCCGAGGTCACCCGGTCGAAGTAGCCGGTGCCGACTTCGCGCTGGTGGCGGGTGGCGGTGTAGCCGGAGTCCTCCGACGCGAACTCGGCCTCCTGGAGCCGCACGTAGGCGGGCATGCCCTCCGCCGCGAAGCCCTTGGCCAGGTCGAACATCGAGTGGTTGAGGGCGTGGAAGCCGGCCAGCGTGATGAACTGGAAACGGTAGCCCATGGCGGCGAGTTCCTTGCTGAACTTCGCGATGGTCGACTCGTCCAGGTGCGCACGCCAGTTGAACGAGGGCGAGCAGTTGAAGGCGAGCATCTGGTCCGGGTAGACGTTCTTGATCCCCTCGGCGAACTCGCGGGCCACGTCGAGGTCCGGCTTGGAGGTCTCCATCCAGAGCAGGTCGGAGTACGGCGCGTAGGCGAGCCCCCGGGCGATACACGGCTCGATCCCGTTCCGTACCCGGTAGAACCCTTCGGCGGTGCGCGAGCCGGTGACGAACGGCTGGTCGCGCTCGTCGATGTCCGTGGTCAGCAGCGTGGCTGCCTGCGCGTCGGTGCGGGCGATCACAATCGTCGGCACGTCGCACACGTCGGCTGCCAGCCGGGCCGCGTTCAGCGTCTTGATGTGCTGGCCAGTCGGGATGAGGACCTTCCCGCCCAGGTGCCCGCACTTCTTCTCGGACGCCAGCTGGTCCTCCCAGTGCACGCCCGCGGCGCCCGCCGCGATCATGGCCTTCATCAGCTCGAAGGCGTTCAGCACGCCACCGAACCCGGCTTCGGCGTCAGCCACGACCGGGGCCAGCCAGTAAGGCGAGCCGCTCATGCCGCCGTCCTCCGACTCCGACCAGGCGATCTGATCGGCGCGTAGCAATGCGTTGTTGATCCGGCGGACCACCTGGGGCACCGAGTTGACCGGGTAGAGGCTCTGGTCCGGGTAGGTCTGCCCGGCCAGGTTGGCGTCCGCCGCCACCTGCCAGCCGGACAGGTAGATGGCCTTCAGGCCCGCCTTGACCTGCTGCACCGCCTGGTTGCCGGTCAGCGCGCCGAGCGCGGTCACGGCGTCTTCCTCGGCGAGCAGCTTGCGCAGCCGCTCAGCGCCGCGGCGGGCCAGCGTGAACTCCTCCGTCACACTGCCGCGAAGCCGCACCACGTCTTCAGCCGAGTAGGTCCTCTTAGTGTCGTTCCAGCGGGGGTTGGTGTCCCATTGGCTCTGCAGCCTGGCCGCTTGCTGGCTGATTGTCTCCACGGTGGTGCCTTCCTCAGGTACTGGCTCATAACCGGGGGGATCGTCCGGTCCTGAACCCAGGTTGGACGCGCGGAGAGGAAAAACCTAGGGACCAACGTCCTAAAGAATATCGTTTCTTTCCAAAGCGACAAGTTATACTGAGCTTCACTATGAAAGATTCTCAAAATTTGGTCTATACCGATGGTATAGACCTTGTGACCTTCGGCCAGCGGCTGCGGCACCTGCGCCGGATGCGCGGCCTGACCCTTACCGAGCTCGGGGAGCGGATAGACCGCGCGCCCTCGGTCCTTTCGCTGATCGAGAACGGCCGCCGCGAACCGAAGCTGTCGCTGATCGAGCAGCTGGCGACGGCGCTCTCGGTGCCCATGACCGAGCTGCTGAGCCGGCAGCCGCCGAGCCGCCGGGCGCAGCTGGAGATCGCCCTGGCCGACGCGCAGCAGGACCCGTCCTACCGGCGGCTCGGCCTGCCCCAGCTGAAGATCGGCGCACGCGTCCCCACCGACGTGCTCGAGCACCTGGTCGCGGTGGCCACCGAACTGCGCGCCCAGCAGTCCAAGCCCGCCGCCACCCCAGAGGAGGCGCGGGCGGCCAACGCGGCGCTGCGCGAGGCCATGCGCGAGCGAGGCAACTACTTCGAGGTCATCGAGCGGGAAGCGGCCGATGCCCTGCGCGCCGGTGAGTACGCGGGCGGCCCGCTCTCCCAGGGAATGCTGGTCTCGGTGGTCAGCCGCCACGGCTTCGCCATCCGGTACGTCCAGGACCTGCCGCGGTCGGTGCGCTCGCTGACTGACCTGAGGAACCGGCGGATTTACGTCAAGCAGGAGCCGGTCGGCGCGCACTCACCGCGGGCGATCGTGCTGCAGGCTCTCGGCCACTACCTGCTCGGCCACCAGGTGCCGCGCGACTTCGCGGACTTCCTGCGGCAGCGGGTGGAGGCCAACTACTTCGCCGCCGCCGTGCTCATGCCGGAGACCGCGGCCGCGCCGGTTCTCGAACGCGCCAAGAAGAACCGCGATATTGCGGTCGAGGACCTAGTCGACCTGTTCTCTGTGTCCTACGAGATGGCGGCGCACCGGTTCACCAACCTCGCCACCCATCACCTGGACTTGGGGTGCCACTTCGTGAAGAACGACGCGAGCGGCATCATCTACAAGGCCTACGAGAACGACGGCGTGGTCTTCCCGGCGGACCCGTCCGGCGCGATCGAGGGGCAGCGGCTCTGCCGGCAGTGGTCGGGGCGGCAGGTGTTCGGGGCCGCCGACCGATTCTCTCCGTACTGCCAGTACTCCGACACTCCCTCGGGCAGCTACTTCTGCGTCGCCCAGGTCGACCCCCGCGCCGACCGAGGGTTCGCCATCACGCTCGGCGTGCCGTTCGAGCACTCCCGCTGGTTCCGCGGCCGCGAGGCGACCACCAGGACCCGCTCGGCCTGCCCCGACGGCGAGTGCTGCAGCCGCCCGCCGGCCGCGCTGGCCGAGCGATGGGAGGGCCAGGCCTGGCCCTCCGCGCGCGCGCACTCGCACATCTTGTCCGCGCTGCCGGCCGGCAGCTTCCCCGGCGTCGATGACGCCGATATCTACGAGTTCCTCGACCAGCACTCCCGGGCCTGACCGCCGCCGGTGCTTGTGGACCGGGGCATGACTAGGCCGAGCCCTTGAGGTCGCTGCGGACCTCGCCGGCGATCTGGTGGATCTTCTGCGTTACTCTTGGGTAACTTAGTGCACGGAGGGCGGCATGAGCGATACGGGTACCGCGGCGTTCTCGCTTGAGCTAGGGGATGACCTGGTGCAGATGCGGGGCTGGCTGCACGAGTTCGCGGCGTCGGTAATCCGGCCGGCCGGCGCGGAATGGGACGAACGCGAGGAAACTCCGTGGCCGGTGCTCGAGGAGGCAGCCAAGGTCGGGGTGTACTCGCTGGACTTCTACGCACAGCAGTACCTGGAGGGGTCCGGGCTCGGCATCCCGGTCGCGTTCGAGGAGCTGTTCTGGGGTGACGCGGGGATCGGGCTATCGCTGGTCGGCAGCTCGCTGGCGGCGGTCGCGGTGGTGGCCAACGGGACGCCTGAGCAGATCGGGGAGTGGTGCCCGCAGATGTTCGGCGGCCCGGGGGACGTGAAGCTGGGCGCGTTCTGCTCCTCCGAACCCGAGGCGGGCAGCGACGTCAGCGCGATCAGGACCCGCGCGGTCTACGACGCCGCGGCCGACGAGTGGGTGCTGAACGGAGTGAAGACCTGGGCCACCAACGGCGGCATCGCGAACGTGCACGTGGTCGTGGCGTCGGTGGACCCGGCCCTCGGGTCGCGTGGGCAGGCGAGCTTCATCGTGCCGCCCGGCACCTCCGGCCTTTCCATGGGGCAGAAGTTCCGCAAGCACGGGATCAGGGCCTCGCACACCGCCGAGGTGGTGCTGTCCGATGTCCGGGTGCCCGGCCGGTGCGTGGTCGGCGGCCGTGAGCGGCTGGAGGAGCGGCTGGCCCGGGTCCGCGAAGGCGGCCGCAGCGGCGAGCAGGCCGCCATGAAGACGTTCGAGGCGTCGCGGCCCGGTGTGGCGGCGATGGCCGTCGGCGTGGCGCGCGCGGCAGCGGAGTACGCGACGGAGTACGCACGCACCCGGGTCCAGTTCGGGCGGCCGGTCGGGCAGAACCAGGCGGTGGCGTTCATGCTGGCGGACATGCGCACCTCGGTTGACGCGGCCCGGCTGCTGACCTGGCGTGCGGCCTGGATGGCCCGGCACGGCCAGCCGTTCGCGGCCGCCGAAGGCTCGATGTGCAAGCTGGTCGCGGGGGAGACCGCGGTCCGGGTGACGGAGCAGGCCATCCAGGTCCTGGGCGGAAACGGGTACACGCGGGATTACCCGGTGGAGCGGTGGCACCGGGACGCGAAGATCTTCACGATCTTCGAGGGCACCTCGGAGATCCAGCGCCTGATCATCGGCCGGGCCATCACCGGGCTCGACGTGCGGTAGTCTTGACCTGCTTTCCGCTTTCCTAATTACGGCCGGTGGTTGGGTTCTTGCGGGATTGATTACGATCGGCCTGCTGTGGTTTATCAAGCGAAGGGTCACTGAGATGCCTGCTGATAGGCACACGGCACGGACATTAGACCTTCTCATGAAGGACATTAGTCGCTGCTGCAGAGGCTGAAAGACCGCGTTCTGACCCGCATCTGGCGATCTACCGTGAGTCTGTGGTTCAGAGGATTACCTATGCCCCCCAGCTGCCCTCTCGTGCAGTCGGCAAATACCTGATGCCGACTGAGCGAGTGGTCACCACCGTGCGGATGCACCCGGTAGCAATCATCAGCTCGGTGCTCTTGATCCTGGGCGGCGCGATCCTCGCTGGCCTCCTGACCGGGGCCGCCCACGGCAACGGCAGGCTTGTCCTGGCCATCTGGCTGCTGTGGGGCGTGCTGTTCGTGTGGCAGGGCTGGAAAATTGCCACCTGGTGGCGGCGGTACTTCGTCGTCACCGAGAACCGGCTGATGCTGGTTACCAGCCTGGTTTTCACCGACATCGCTATGATGCCGCTTGCGAAGGTGACCGACCTGAGGCTGAGTGAGAGCATCTTGGGCCGCGTGCTGCGCTACGGCGAGTTCATTGTCGAGTCCGCCGGGCAGGAGCAGGCGCTAAGCCATGTCAGGTTCGTGCCTTATCCCTCACAGATTTACCAGGAAATACTTTCTTTGATCTTTCCGAGCAAGCCGGCCGCTGCCGGACCTCAAGGGCCCCTGGGGCGTGCCCCGGGAGCAACCGGGCCTTCGTGGCCTGGCGCTCCCTCGCGAGGACCCGGCGCAGGGTCTTCGGAGCGCCCCGGGGACGACCCCGGGTTCTGAGCCCAAGCACATCACCTCACGATCTGGGAACCCGGCCACTTTGAGACGCGGCAATGCCGGGGGCTCTCGGCTGCTCAGTGCATGGTGCCGTGCATCCCGACGGACACGGCCAGGCCGACGACGACGATCAGGACGATGCCCAGGATCACAGTCGCCCAGCCGAGTATCAAACCTGCGAGTGCCAGGCCAGCCCCCTGATCTCCGGTGCGCTTGATCTGGTGCCGGGCCACGTGGCCGAACACGATCGCCGGGATGGTCGCCAGCGGCCCGAACACGAACTGCCCCAGCCCGCAGGCAAGACTCGCTATCGCGAGCCCGTTGATCGTGGCCACCCCGGTCACCACGGTCGCCCGCGCGGCAGGCAGGTCGGTCACGATCTGGTCCAGATCGGCGTAAGTGCGCGCGGAAAGGGCGTTCTCCAGGCGGCCGTCGTGCTCCTCCTTGGACAGCCGGCCCTCGCTGTAGGCGATGTTGAGGAATTCCACCACGCGGTCGCGGTCCACGTCGGCGGCCCGCATCCTCCCCCGTTCACCACCGGCGGCGAACACCCGGGTACGCCCGGCGGATTGGATTGTGCCGGGCACGGTCATTCGTGGGCCGCGCTCATGATCGGCGATCCGCTGCAACTTGCCGGCGGGCAGCGGGGTGTCGTTGCCCGGGATGAGCGTGGTGTCGTGGTCATTCATCTGCATCACCCCTGCTTTTGACCCTGCACCGACCCTGCACCCGGGGCGTCAGCGCAGCAAGTGCCGTTAGTCCTGGCGATAGTCCTGGCAGGAGATGACCGCCTCACCGTCCAGCACCGACATCATGCGACCGGTCCAGACCCGCGAACTGCACGAACGACTGACATCGACCACCTTGCAGCTAGTTCACACCGAGGAGATCAGGGAAGTGGAGGTGGAGTGAAACGGACCGCGAACGCGACGGCACGGTCGGCGTCCTGTATCGCGGTCAGGTTGGTGCTGGCCGGGCTGGGTGCCGAGAACACGACGAACCGGTTGGCGGCGCGGTCGGCGGTACTGGTTGCGAGCGCGGCGCGCTCGGCGTGCGGGGTGACGAATTGCTTGGGGTTGCGCTCCAGGCATCGGTGCTGGCTGAGTGCTTCGCAGGTGGGGCAGGCGACGCGGAGGGCAGGGTCGGCATGAGCAAGCTGGTCGGCACTTCCCATGTCAGCGAGCACGCGACTGATGGCGATTTCGGATTGTCTCGCGCTGGACGCTCTTCGTGTCGGCGCTGGCGTGAAGGGCATCGCGTTCATCTCATCTCAAGTTGTACGTACTTACAGAGTATCAGCGCCTGGCGAATTAGCGACGGTCAAGGAATAATTCGAAATCATAGCCGAGCGACTGCATTGGCGGTTGCCGCAGGCGGCTAGAACGGCGGCCTACGAGCCGGCTCGCCCGCTATTGCGTGCTGATGAACCGTGATCACCAAGCCGCTGACCACCGATTTCGTCCATGCCCTGGGCAGTGTGGCTCACGGTACCTGACCATCTGCCGGGGCAGGCAGGCAGGTCAGGCCGGGGGCCACGGCGCGTGGATCAGACGCTCGAGGTCCTCGCCGAACGGCCGGTCACCCTCGATCGGGGCGACGATCCCGGCCAGCCAGTCCAGCAGCGCCCGGCACCCGGCCGGCGGCGGCCACCCGGACAGCGCCGCCGCCTGGTAGCCGGCCAGCAGCTCGCACCCCGTGACCGCCCGAGCGTGGCGCAGCGCGACGGTGAGCTTCCCGGTGGCCTCCCAGGCGAACGACTGCACGTCCTCCTGGCCGCCAGACGTCTCGATCAGGCCGACCGGGGTCGCGACGGCCACCCGCCGCATCGCGTGGACCTCTCCGGCGGCGCGCTTGTGGACCGGCGTCAGGCCGGCCTGCGGGCCGGGGTCGCGGGCCAGCTGCGCGGGCAGCCCGGTGACCGCGGGATCCATCAGCCGGTGCAGGCGTGCCGCCGCCACCTCCGCCGCGTGGCAGAACGCCGCCGTGAGGTGGTCGCAGTGCGCGGCCAGGTCGATCCCGTGGAACCCAGCCGTGCTGGTGAACCGTCCGTCGAGGTAGGCGGGGGAGTCCGTGACCCCGGTCAGGGCCCGGCAGGTCGCCGCCTCAAGCAGCGCGGCGGCCCGGTGAACCTGGGTGAGCACCGGTCCGGCCACCCGGAATGACACCGGCGCCTGCAAGGACCGCGGCGACGGTTCGTCACCCACGGCCCCGCGCAGCCGCGCCAGCACCTCGGCCAGCACCTCGTCACCGCGCCCGCAGGCAGCACGATAGGGATCGCGCGGCGCCCGGATCGCCACGATGGACAGCGCCGCGGCCGCCTCCATCAGCGAGGCGAGCGCGGCGGCCTCGCCGAGGCGGAGGACGGCCAGGCCGGTGGCCCCGGGCACCCCCTGGATGAGCGCGATGCCCTCTTTGGGACCCAGGCTGAACTCGGATAGCCCATGGCGGCGCAGCGCCTCGCGCGCCGCCTGCGGGGTCCCGCCCGGCCCGAGCACCCGGCCGATGCCGGCCACCGGCCCGAACGTGTGCGCCAGCTGGGTGATCTCGCCCGCGGTTCCGGCGCCCGCCTGGGGCACCGCCGGCACGATCTGGTAGTTGAGGAAATCCGCGAGCCGCTGGCAGAGCCCGCCCGAGACGGCGGCGTCACCGGAGAGAAACGTGAGCAGCCGGACCATGATGATCGCCCGGACCTCGGACGGGCTCAGCCACGGCGGGCCGCCCGTGGCCCGCGCCAGCAGCAGGTTGCGCTGATGGGAACGCTGCTGCGCTTCGGTCAGGCGGACCGAGGAGAGCGCCCCCATGCCGGTGTTGACGCCGTACACCGGCTGCCCGTCGCGAAGCGCCTGCCGGGCCTGCTCGCAGCGCTGCTGTACCGCCGCGAGCAGGCCGGGCCCGATGCTGACGGGCTGGCCGTCGGCCACGGCCCGGATGAGGCCGAGATCCGCGTTATCAGCCCGGGTGATCGCCAGCACGGGCATCGCTAGCGGTACCGGAGCATCGTTCCGGCGCCCGACTGCGCCTCCCGCCAGTCGTCGACGACGACCTTGTCCATTACGTCGAGCAGGTTGAGTTCCACGGCGCTGACCGTGCCGTAGGGGACGACGAAGGCACCGGGCTTGACCGAGGCGGTGCGCAGCAGCGGCTCGGGTTCGGTGAGCCGCGACGCGCTCGACCACCACGCGCCCGTCCCCGTGGGCGCGCACGGCGTCCTCGACGGCGGCGACGATCTCGGCGCCGGACAGGCCGAGGGAGTCGATGTCCGGTCCGGACAGGAAACGAAGCCACAATCCGTCCGTCAACGTTCACCTCCCTGGGTAACCTAGCGCCCGGCCGTGGCACGGGGGCCTAGGCCGTCGCTTCCCCTGCCTAAGCCCGGGAACGGCCGGCGAATAAGGCATTTGCACGATGCGGCCGTGCAGGTCTTAGCCGTAATTTCGATCATAGATGCCTGATGCCGCCTGACAGGCGAGCGCGGGCACGGCGCGGCGGCCCTCCCGGCTGCGGCGCGGATATCACGGGGTCCGCGAGGAGCTACATCATGATGCCGTACCAGTCCTACCAGGTCTACCAGGCCGAACGAACGAAGACCGGCGCCGAGCTGCGGCGTGCTGACGAGCAGCTCGGCCATCTGGCCGAAAACGTGTCCCGGCTGTGGCAGCACGCCACCCGGCCCATCGCCCAGCTCCGGCGCCCAGGCCGGCGCCCGGCGTGCTCCGACCTGCTCGACGCGCCGCGGTAAGGCCCGCAGCCTGAGCCGGGCCCGCCGGTGCCGCCGGGAATCCTCCGGCGGCGCGGCCGGGGACCCCAGCCCCAGCGTCACCGAACCGCCGCCCGATGCCGACCGGCCGATGATCAGCGTCCCGCCGGACGCCTCGGCGACGCGGCGGGCAATGTCCAGGCCCAAGCCGGTGGACCCACCGCTCGACTGCCCCCGGAGGGTCGGGTCGGCCGCACCGAAACCAGGCCCGTCGTCCGCGACCACTAGCCACGCGCCCCCCGCGGCGCGCCGGCTGAGCCGCACGGCGAAGCCGGCGCCCTCGGGGGTATGCGCGAACACATTTCCCAGCAGGATGTCCGCGCAGGTCGCCAGGTCATGGGCGGCCACGAAGACCGGCACGGGGCCAGGGGCCACCTCGACGGACATCCGGCGGTCCTGGTCTTCGGCGAGCGGCCACCAGAACGCGGCCCGTTCGGCGATGACCCGGGCCGCGTCGCAAATCACCTGCGCGCCCGCACCGCCCGGCCGCCGCGCCTCCCGGATGATCTCGCTGACGGTCCGCTCCACCGAGCCTACGTCGGCGAGCAGTCGCTCCATCTCGGCGTCGTCCCGGAGCGATTCGGCGTCGATGCGCAGCGCGGTCAGCGGGGTCCGGAGCCGGTGAGACAGATCGGCGACGGTCTCCCGCTCATGCGCGAGCAACTCGCCGATGCGGACCGCCAGCCGGTTCAGCCCGGCGCCCGCGCGCCGGACCTCCGGCGGGCCTGCCACCGCGGCCCGGGCGGCCAGTTCCCCTCCGGCGAGCCGGTCGGCGGCCTGCGCGAGGGCGGTCAGCGGCCGGACCAGGGAACGGGCGAGCTGATCGGCGACCACGACGCTGAGCAGGAG
The DNA here is from genome assembly GCA_963800415.1 of uncultured Actinomycetes bacterium. GTDB lineage: Bacteria > Actinomycetota > Actinomycetes > Streptosporangiales > Streptosporangiaceae > Palsa-504. The sequence continues at coordinate 74,303 of CAWDBS010000074.1, read as the reverse complement.
CAGCAGCAAGCCCACCCCGCCGAGCAGCAGCCAGGCCCGGGTGACCCCGTGCCGCAGCACGGAGTCAGGAACGAAGGCGCGGATCGCGGCGGACCCGTCAGCCAGGCCCTCCACGGACACGAGCACCTGCTCGCCGCCTGGTGCCTCGGCGGAGAAGCTGCGGCCGTTGCGAGCCAGCCGGACGGCCGGCGAGACGGGCGAGGGCTGGCCGAGTTCGGCGCCAGATGGCAGGAAGATGGTGATCGGCGTGCTGGTCTCCGCGTTCACCTGGTCCACGGTGAGCCGCAGGTCGCCGGTCGTCAGGGTTGTCACCAACGGTGCCATCGACTGGGCCATGGCGGTGGCGGCGCTCACCGCCCGGTCGGCCGCCAGCGTGCGCAGCACCAGCGCGAGCGGGACCAAGAAGGACACCAGGACCAGGGAGCTGGTGGCCATCACGAGGAGGCTGACCCGCAGTCTCATGGGGGTGGGCTGAGCTTGATCCCGACCCCGCGGACCGTGTGCAGGTAGCGGGGGTGCTGCGCGGTCTCGCCCAGCTTCCTGCGCAGCCACGACACATGCACGTCGACAGTCTTGTCCGCGCCGCCGTAAGGCAGCCTCCAGACGTGAGTGAGCAGGTCACGCCGGGTCACCACCTGGCCGGCGTGCAGTGCCAGGTAATGCAGCAGGTCGAATTCGCGGCGGCTCAGGTCGAGCGGCGCGTCGTCCAGGGTGGCCTCGTGCCCGTCCGGGTCCAGCCGCAGGCCGCCCACGGTGAGCAGGCTGGCGGTAGCCGGGTCGCCTGGGGCCGCCCGGCGGAGCACGGCACGGATCCTGGCTTCGATCTGACCCGGGCCGAACGGCTTGACCACGTAGTCGTCGGCTCCGGCGTCAAGCACCCTGATGATTTCCGCCTCGTCATCGCGGGCCGTGACGACCACAACGGGAACCGAGCTGACGGCCCGCATCATCCGCAGCGCCTCGTACCCGCTGACATCGGGCAGCCCGAGGTCGAGCAGGATCAGATCGGGCGGCGAGGCCAGCAGGTGCTGCAGCGCGGGCATGGCGGCCGGCATGCTGGTCACCGCGTGGCCGCGTTCGGTCAGGGTGCGGATCAGGGCACCGCGGATGGCGGCGTCGTCTTCCACGAGGAGCAGCTGTGCCACACCAGTGAAGGTAGCGGTATCGGCCTTTACCCGCAGGTTGATCGCGTATCAGACGGTCGGCGAGGGAGCCGCGGGGCGGGGCATTTAGGGTCGTCTTTACCTGCTCTTAAGGCGGGACCGGCCACTCTTGCCAGGGTGCACGTGCGCATCCTGGCCGGCGTCGGTGCCTGGCTGCTCGGGGCCGGTACCGCCACCGCGGGCAGCTTGCTGGCCGTATCCCTGCTCGGCCAGGGCATCGCGGCCAGCCCCGGCCAGCAGCTGACCGCGGACGCGGTGAACCAGGCCCTGGCCCGTGAGTCCCATGATCCCGGTGAGGCCAGCGAGGTCGCCACCCAGCCGCCACAGCCTGCCGTCCGCACCTCACCGGCGGCCAGGCCCGCCGCGACCCGGGCCGCCGTGAGCCCGGCCGCCCCGGCATCGCCTGCGCCGTCCGTCGCGACGCCCGTTCCGCAGCCGGTCACCTCGCCAGCCCAGCAGGCGGCAGCCGGTACCGTGCTCACCTCGCTGGGCGGTACCGTGCTGGCCGAATGCCGGGAGGCGGGTGCCTACCTGGTGTCGTGGAGTCCCACCCAGGGCTACGAGGCTTCGAACGTGACCCGGGGGCCGGCCACCACCGCGCGGGTGGTCTTCGAATCCGGCGCGAACTCGGTGACGATGATCGTGTCCTGCCCGGGCGGCCCCGGCGGGACGCCCGTCGCCTCCTCGTCCGTCAGCGGCTGGGGCGGCGGCCCGGACGAGTGAGGCGAAGTCGGTCACCGGTGCTTCCCGGCCTTCTCCTCGACGAGCAGGGCCAGCGTGGGGCAGGCCTGGGCGGCCCGCCTGGCATGGTCCAGCAGCGAGCGCGGGATCGTCGGCGACTTCAGGATCGGGTAGCCCCACCGGTCCAGGTCGATGACCTCGGGCAGCAACTCGGCGCACATCCCGTGGCCGGAGCAGGCGATCGGATGGACCCGCAGCGTGACGGTCATCCCCAGTCCCAGTCCCTTTCCTCATCGCCGGGCAGCGGCAGCAGCGGCGCACGGCGCACGCCGTCACAGGCCCCCTGCCGCTGATGCCAGTGCGTGTCCGCCGGAAACGCCGTGAGCAGGCTGCGTACGAGTTGCGTGGCCCCGTCCGGGTGCCGGCAGGCGCCCCGGCGCTCGACGAGCGGGATCAGCGCCGCGACGTCGTCGATGCCCCGTTCCCGGCCACCGGAGAACGCCAGGCTGGCCAGCGCGTCGGCCAGCGCGGGCAGCCCGAACAGGCACGGGCCGCACTGCCCGGCGCTCTCCTCGGCCAGGTAACGGACTACCCGGGCGGTCTCCGCGATCGGGCACGCAGCGGCCGGCAGGGCGATCACGATGCCCGCGCCGAGCGCGCCGCCCGCTGCCTTCAGGCCCAGGTGGGTCATCGGCGCCGGCCACGCCGCCTCGACCGGCAGCCAGGCACCGAAATAGCCGCCGACCAGGAGCGCCTGCAGTCGCTCGGCCGGACCGCCGGCCAGCATGATCACCTCCCCGGCCGTGGTGCCCATCTCGATCTCGTAGACGCCGGGGCGGGTGACCGCGCCGCTCACCGTGACGAGCATCGACCCCGGGGCGGATGGCAGCCCGGCGCCGCGGAACCAACGGTCGCCGCGCCGGGCGATCAGCGCCAGGTGCGCCAGGGTCTCCACGTTGTGCACCAGCGTGGGCTTTCCGTTCACGCCCTGCTCGTGCGGCCGCGGCGGGGCGAAGGTCGGCTTGCCGGGACCGCCGTTCAGGTACTGCACGATCGATGACTGCTCGCTCGACACGTACCGGCCGGGGATGCCGGTCACCTGGATCGGCACCGGATCCAGGCCGGCGGCCTCCCGCTCCGCTACCGCGTGGTCCAGGTGCTCGAGCAGGGCGCCCTCGGTTCCGTGCACGCACAGGTACGCCTCGTCTGCGCCGACGGCCTGGGCCGCCAGCGTGATCCCGTCCAGGACCAGGTGCGGGAGCCGGGTCAGCAGCAGCCGGTCCTTACGGCTGGCGGGCTCGCCCTCGGCGCCGTTGGCGACGACCGCCTTGCGGCCGGGTCCGGCGGCGACCGAGCGCATCTTGCGTCCGGCGGGAAAGCCGGCACCCCCGCGTCCGGTCAGGCCCGCCGCCTCCACTACGTCGATGAGCCGCTCGGGCCGGCGCCCGCGGGAACGGCTCCGGGACCGGGCGGCCGACGGAGCGGGGCCCGGCAGCGGCCCGTACTGACGCTCGTGCTCCGGCAGGCCTGCCGCCCCTCCGATTCCCGCGAGCAGGCGGGGCAGGCGCGGGCCGGGGGACCGCGTCGTGGCGGGCGCCGAGGCGATCGTGGCTGTCGGCCGGGTCACGGTCATAGCCCGGGTGGCGGTCACTGGGCCGGCCCCAGCCGCGCCGCGGTGACCAGCCGCCAGGCGGCGGTGGCCAGCACGGCCAGGACGCAGACCATGCTCAGCGCGAACACCCACCTGGTGCTGCGGTCGGTGCCGATACCCAGGCCGTGGGCCACCGCGACCGGCCAGCAGGCGTAGGCCAGCCAGTGCACCCGGCGCCACGCCCGGTGTCCCAGCCGCTTGCGGACCACGCTGGTCGCCACCAGGGCCAGCAGCAGGTCGAGCGCGACCGCGCCGAGGCTCAGCCAGGCCATCTTGTAGGCCGAGGCGAACGGGACGAACGCGGCGGTCAGCGGGATGGCGGTGTAGGTGTCGACGACCGTCGTGCCCACGTGCAGAGCCAGGAACGCCAGCACCAGCAGCGAGATATTGCGGTGCAGGCCCTGGGACAGGAACCGGGGCCAGTTCTGGCCGGCGAACCGGCCCGCCGTGAGGATCCCGAGCAGCACGCTGACGGTCAGCAGCAGCAGGGTCACCAGGCCGGTCGCCCGGGTGGCGTACCACAGACCCGGTCCGTGGAAGTTGAAGCTCATCTCGGTCAGTCCTCGGTTCCTCGGCGCCTTCGGGGTTAGCCGCCGGGCCAGCCGGCGACGGTGACGACCGTGCCGTCGTCGCGAACCAGGCGGGCGGGCAGGAGCAGCCCCTCCAGCCAACGGATCGCCTGCTCGCCGCGCAGGATCGCGGCGGTGCTCGCGATGTTTGCGTCGACGCAGTTCGCGGCCGCGACGCTTACCGTCTGCCAGCAGGAGCGGGCGGGCCGCCCGGTGGCCGGTTCGATGATGTGGTGCAGGTCGGCGCGGCCGCGCCGCCAGGCACGTCCCAGGGTGCTCGACGTGGCCAGGCCGCCGTCGCTGACCATGACCACCTGACGGGGCTCGATGCTGGTTGTGCTGGCGTCGAAACCCGCGTCGTCGGCGATACCGATCCGCCAGCCGCCGTCCGGGGGGTCCCCGGCCACCCGGATGTCGCCGCCGAGGTTAACCAGGACGCCGCAGCCCATGGCGGCCTGGATGGCGGCCGCCGCCCGGTCCGCGGCCAGCGCCTTGGCGGTGGCGCCCAGGTCGAGCAGGATTCCCGCCGGGACCCGCACCGTCGGCTGACTGCGGTCGAGTTCGACCCGGCGCCAGCCGCCAGCGGGCATCGGCGGCTGGCGCAGGGGGCCTGTCTGCTGGCGGGCCTGGGCGAAGTCCCGGTCGTAGCCGAGCCTGACCAGGCTCCGCCCGCAGGTAGGGTCCACGTCTCCGTCGGTGAGTACGGCCGCGTCCAGGGCGACGGCCAGTGCATCCGCGAAGAGCCGGCTGACCGGGACCGGGCGGCCGCGCGCGTGGTTGACCCGCCAGAGCTCCGAATCGCCCCGGAACCGCGAGCAGGCCGCGTCTATCGCGTCAAGCTCCGCGCTGAGCAGCTGGTGCGCTGCGCCGAGCGCGTCTGGGTCGGCGACCAGCAGGGTCGCGAAGGTGCCCAGTGCCGGGAAGGTGCGCGCCGCGACCGCCGTGGCGGCCGACGGCATCAGCCTCCCCCGTGTGACGCGCTGGAGACAGTCGGCGCCGGAGCGGGGGCGGAGCTCGGCGGCGGGGCCGCCGCCGGGGCGGTGGCCGGCGGGGCGAGCGTGGCCGACCTGGAGGGCGCCGCGGCGGCCGTCGGGCTGGCCTTGGCCGCCACCTGCACGGCGGCCTGCGGGAGCCGGCCGCGTGGCCGAGGCGGTCGCGCGGGCCCGCTTGCGATGGGCCTTGCCCGGAGAGGTACTTGACGGGGCGGCCGCGGGAGAGGACGTCGTGGCGGCAGGCGCCGCCGTTGTGTTGCCGGCCTGGGTCTGGGCAGGCGCGGTGCGAGCGAACAGGGCCGCGAAGCCGACCGCCGTGACCGCGCTCAGCTGGGTGGCCCGCCAGGTCAGGCGGGAAAGGCGGCGCAGTCCCACCTCGCGCGGGCCCACCTCGCGCGGGCCCACCTCGCGCGGGCCCACCTCGCGCGGGCGCCACCTCGCGCGCCGCGCCCGGCTGCTCCCAGGGAAGCTCAGTTCTGTTGCGCATGAGTGGTGATCAGAGCAGGACCCGGGTTAAGAGTTCTCCAAGAGCGGCCCAAGAGGTGGTTGCCGCGGGTCGCTCGGTCTAGCTCAGCGTCCGGTCCACACCGGCGGCCGCTTGTCGCGGAACGCGGCCGGCCCTTCCTGGGCGTCGGCGCTGTGGTAGACAGGCGCCCAGATCCGTTCGGCCTCGTCGAACAGATCCGGCCTGGACAGGTACGCCGTCCGCTTGGCGGCCAGCACGGACAGCGGAGCGTTCGCGGCGATCCGCTCCGCCACCTGCTGCGTTCGCGTGCGCAGATCCGCGAGCGGCACGACCTCGTTGACCAGCCCGATCTCGTAGGCCCGCCGGGCAGTGAGCGGGTCGCCGGTGAGCAGTATCTGCAGCGCGATCCGGGGCGGGATGAGCCAGGACAGCGGCGCGGCCCACGGAGCGCCGCGCCCCACCTTCACCTCGCTGATGGCGAACGTCGCGCTGTCCGCGGCGATGCACAGGTCGCAAGACTGGGTGAGCAGGAACCCGCCGGCCCAGGCCACGCCGTTCACCGCGGCGATCGTCGGCTTGACGACCTCGATGTTGCGGCCGAACTGGGGCACGAAATCGGGCGGCGGCACGGTCAGGGAGGTGTCGGCCATCTCTTTCAGGTCGCCGCCGGCGCAGAACGCCTTCTCCCCGGCGCCGGTAAGCACCAGGACCTTGGCGCTGTCGTCCTCGTTGAAGCGCCGCACCCCGGCGTACAAGCCCGCCCGCGCGGCCGCGTTGAGCGCGTTGCGCGCCTCGGGCCGCTCGATGGTGAGCCAGGCGACGCCGTTGGTCACCCGGTAGCTGACCGCGTCCGTCAACGCACTACTCCATCCGCTCTAGCAGCGATTCTCACTGATCTGACAGTGCCCCAAAGCGGTGGTCGGGCCCGTATAGTACCACATTAGTGAACCGTCAATCACTAGCGTTCCCGCGGAGGCACCGTGGACCTCGATCGGGCCGGCCGCATGATCGCCGCGGGACCTGGCATGCTGGTCACGTGAAGGAGGATCCGCCGCCGCCCCGAGGCCGGCTAGCACGCCTGTGGTGGGCCGCCGAAAAACGGCACGTCCCGCTGCGGACGATCGTCACCACGGTCGCGGTGGTGGCGGCCACGTACCTGGCCGGGCAGCTGATCTACCGGATCCGGACCATCCTGCTGCTGATAGTCGTGGCCGGGTTCGTCGCGCTGCTGCTCAACCCGATCGTGAACCTCTTGCAGCAGCGGCTATTCCCGCGCCGGGGCGTCGCCGTCACCATCGTCACCATCCTGGCGGGGCTGGTCTTCATCGGCCTGGCCATAGCGTTCGGGTATCCGCTGGTAAACGGCATCACCCACCTGTCCGACCAGTTGCCGACCTACGTGGCGAACGCGCAGCACGGCCGGGGCTGGATCGGCCACCTCGTCACCAGGTACCACATCCAGAACTGGGTACAGCGGAACACGCCCAAGCTGGTGAACTACGCTCAGTCGCTCAGCAAGCCTGCCCTGACCATCGGCGCGGGTGCCCTTTCCCTGCTCATCGAGCTGGCCACGATCTTCATCCTGGTCCTGCTCCTGCTCCTCGAGGGCCCGAAGATGCGGCGCTGGATCCTGGGCCAGATGACGCCGGCCCGCGCCGCCACAACCACCCGGATTTCCGCCGACGTGAACCGGGCCGTCGCCGGGTACATGCTGGGCAACTTCCTGACCTCGCTCATCGCTGGAATCGTGGTGTTCGTGACGCTGATGATCCTCGGCGTCCCGTACCCGCTCCTGTGGGGGCTGTGGGTCGCCCTGGTGGACTTCCTGCCGATGATCGGCGGGGCGCTGGCGGGCATCCCCACCGCGCTGTTCGCTTTCACCCATTCCCTTACCGCGGGCATCGTCACCACGATCGTCTTCCTCACCTACCAGCAGGTCGAGAACCACATCCTGAACCCGGTGATCATGAGCAAGACGGTGCGGATCAGCCCGCTGCTTGTGCTGATCGCGGTGCTGGTCGGCGCCTCGCTGGGCAGCCTGGTCGGGGGGCTGTTCGGCGGTTTCGTCGCGGCGCTGCTGGCCATCCCCCTGGCCGGCGCGCTGCAGGTACTGGTCAGGGAGGCTTGGCAGGCCACCGCCCCGCCGCCCGAGCCGGAAGATCCGGTGATCCAGCAGGGTGATCTCTTCCCTGTTTCACCCGATACGCGGGAGCATGGCTCTTAAGCCGCCGCACGATATCGGCAGCAAGCGTCTGAGGAGGACCGGACATGACCCAGCCGTCAGTCCTGGGAATCGTGCTCGCCGGGGGTGCCGGAACCCGCCTCAGCCCGCTGACCGCGGACCGGGCGAAACCCGCCGTCCCGTTCGGGGGTCTTTACCGGCTGATCGACTTCGCGCTCTCCAACCTGGCCAACGGCGGCGTCCGCAAGATGTGCGTGCTGACCCAGTACAAGAGCCATAGCCTGGACCGGCACATCTCGACCACGTGGCGGATGAGCGCCCTGCTCGGCAACTACGTGACGCCGGTGCCGGCCCAGCAGCGGCTCGGCCCGCACTGGTACACCGGCTCGGCGGACGCGATCTTCCAGTCGATGAACCTGATCAACGACGAGGAACCGGACATCGTGATGGTGGTCGGCGCCGATCACGTGTACCGGATGGACCCGCAGCAGATGATCGACCACCACGTGACCCACGGGGCCGGGGTGACCGTGGCGGCCATCCCGGTGCCGCGGGAGGAGGCCTCCGCGTTCGGCATCGTTCGGGTCGGCAAGGACGGGCGAACGGTGGAGGCGTTCCTGGAGAAGCCCGCCGACCCGCCGCCCATGCCCGGCAACCCGGGGATGTGCTATGCGTCGATGGGCAACTACGTGTTCGACACCAACGTGCTGGTGGACGCGCTGCGCAAGGACGCCGACGACGACTCGAGCCGGCACGACATCGGCGGCAACATCATCCCGATGCTGGTGCGGGACGGCTGCGCGCAGGCGTATGACTTCGCGCTCAACCAGGTGCCCGGCGCGTCTGCGCAGGATGTCGGCTACTGGCGTGACGTCGGCTCGCTCGACGCCTACTTCGACGCGCACATGGACCTGTGGGCGGTGACGCCGGCGTTCAACCTGTACAACGACCGCTGGCCGATCCTCACTCACATCCCGTCGCTGCCGCCCGCTAAGTTCGTGCACGACGCGGGTGACCGGGTGGGCCGCGCGATCGACAGCCTGGTCAGCAACGGCGTCATCGTCTCCGGGGGCCTGGTGCGCCAGTCCGTGCTCTCGCCCGGGGTGCGGGTGAACAGCTGGGCCACCGTCGAGCGGTCGGTGCTGCTGCACAACACCAAGATCGGCCGGCACGCGGTGGTCCGCAACGCGATCATCGACAAGAACGTCATCGTGCCGGAGTGGGCGCAGGTCGGGGTGGACAAGGAGCACGACAGGGCGCGCGGCTTCGTGGTCTCGGCAGGCGGCATCACCGTGGTGGGCAAGGGCCAGGAGGTCGTGCCGTGACCGAGCAGCTCGGTGTCTCCGGGAGCGCGCCGAGGCGCCGCCCTCAGGGTCGCGCTGCTGACCCGCGAGTACCCGCCTGAGGTGTACGGCGGCGCGGGCGTGCACGTCACCTACCTGGCGCGCGAGCTGGCATCGCTAGTCGATCTCACCGTGCACTGCCAGGGCCAGGACCGCCCGGACGCCGTCGCGCACCGGCCGTGGGACCTGCTGGCCGACGCGAACCAGGCGCTGCGCGTGGTGTCCACCGACCTGTCCATGGCCGCCGCCGTGGGGTCCGCGCAGCTGGTCCATTCGCATACCTGGTACGCGAACCTGGCCGGCCACCTGGCGGCCATGCTCTACGACATCCCGCACGTGGTCACGATGCACTCGCTGGAGGTCCTGCGGCCGTGGAAGGCCGAACAGCTGGGGGGCGGGTACACGGTCTCCTCCTGGTGCGAGCGGGTGGCGGCGACCTCGGCCGCCGCCGTAGTGGCGGTCTCGGAGGGCATGCGGGCCGACATCATGACCGCTTACCCCGAGATTTCTCCCGAACGGATCCGGGTGATACGCAACGGCATAGACACCAGTGAATACCGGCCTGACCCGGACACCGAGGTGCTTGACCGCTACGGAATCGACAAGAGCCGTCCTTACGTGATTTTCGTCGGCCGGATCACCCGGCAAAAGGGCCTGCCCGTGCTGCTGCACGCCGCGTCCGGGCTGACCCCCGAGGCTCAGCTGGTGCTGTGCGCGGGCCAGGCCGACACAGCGGAGCTGGAGGCCGAGGTGACCGGGCTGGTGAACGGCCTGCGCGCTTCTCGCTCCGGCGTGGTGTGGATCCCGGAGATGCTGCCCAAGTCCGAGGTCATCCAGCTGCTCACGCACGCCACGGTGTTCGCCTGCCCGTCGGTGTACGAGCCGCTCGGCATCGTGAACCTGGAGGCCATGGCGTGCGGGACCGCGGTGGTGGGGTCCCGCACCGGCGGGATTCCCGAGGTGGTCGCCGAGGGCGAGACCGGGCTGCTGGCGCCGCCCGGCGAGCCGGAGGCGCTCGCGGCCGCGCTGAACGCCCTGCTGCGTGACCCCGACCGGGCCGAGGCGATGGGTCAGGCGGGCCGCAAGCGCGCGGTGGCGGAATTCGGCTGGCCCGCCATTGCCGCCCAGACCGCCGATCTGTATGCGGAATTGGCTCGCTCGGGCTGACAAGGACAGGAGAACCAGTGACCGCGGATCCGCGGGCTGGCCGCCTGCTGTCGGTCAACGTGGGCCTGCCGCAGGACGTGGCCTGGCACGGGCAGACGGTGCGTACCGCGATCTGGAAGCGGCCGGTAGACGGGCCGAGCCAGGTCCGGCGGCTGAACATCGACGGGGACGGGCAAGGTGATCTGGCCGGGCACGGCGGTGAGCACCGTGCGGTGTTCGTGTACCAGGTGGAGTCCTACCGGTACTGGCAGGGCCAGCTGGGCCGCGATGATTTCGAGTACGGCCAGTTCGGCGAGAACTTCACGGTCAGCGGCCTGGCCGACGACCAGGTGTGCATCGGTGACCGCTACCAGATCGGCGAGGCCCTGTTCGAGGTGACCCAGCCGCGGGTGACGTGTTACCGGGTCGGGATCCGGATGAACGAGCCGCGGATGCCATCGATGCTGGTCTCCCACCACCGGCCTGGCTTCTACTTCCGGGTGCTCCGCGAGGGCGCCGTCCGGGCCGGGGATGAGATCGTCCGGGTGGCCGCGGGGCCGGAGGCGATGACCGTCGCCGAGGTCGACGGCCTGCTCTACCTGCCCGGGCACGCCCGCGAGCGGGTGCTGAGCGCGCTGCGCATCCCGGCACTGCCCGACGGCTGGAAAGCCTCGTTCCGGGCCATGGCCGACCAGGTCGAGGCGCCCGGCGGTGCCACGGGCAACGCGGGGCTGGCCGCGGTCAGCCCGCCGCCGGCCTGGCCGGGATTCCGCCCGCTGGCGGTGACCGCGGTGAACCCGGAGAGCGACTCGGTGATCTCGGTGTACCTGGCCGATCCCGGCGGGACCGCCCTGCCACCGCCCCGGCCCGGGCAGTTCCTGACCTTGCGGCTGAATACGGTTTCCGGGGCGCGGCCGCTGCTGCGCAGCTACTCGCTGTCCGGGGCCCCGGACGCCGGCTCTTACCGCATCAGCGTCAAGCGCGAGGCGCACGGTGCCGGCAGCCAGTTCGTGCACGCCCGGGTCCGGCCCGGCGACCGGCTGGAGGTAGCCGCGCCCCGCGGCACGTTCGTCCTCCAGCCGGGGGACAGGCCGGTCCTGCTGATCAGCGCGGGCGTCGGGGCGACCCCGGTGCTGGCCATGCTGCACGCCCTGGCCGCCGGCGGGGCCGGCCGCGACGTCTGGTGGCTGCACGGCGCCCGCAGCCGGGCCGAGGAGCCGTTCGCCGAGGAGTCGCGGTCCCTGCTGGCCACGCTGGCTCACGGCCACCGGTACGTCTGCTACAGCCGCCCGGGCCCCGGCGAGGTTCCGGGCCGCGACTACCAGATGGCGGGACGCCTCTCGGCGTCCGTGCTGGCCGGGCTCGGTCTGCCGGGTGACGCCGACGCGTACATCTGCGGCCCGGCCGCGTTCATGGCCGAGCTGTCCGCCGCCCTGGTGGACCTGGGTGTTGACGGCTCTCGCGTGCATACTGAGATCTTCGGAGCCGCACCCGCCCAGACGCCGGGCATCGCGCACGCGGGCACCCGTCCGCCGCACCCGCCCGCCGGGTCGCCCGGCGACGGCCCGGAGATCGCGTTCGCGCGCAGCGGCCTGACCGTCCGCTGGGGCGCCTCCTACGGCAGCCTGCTCGAGCTGGCCGAAGCCTGCGACGTCCCGGTCCGCTGGTCCTGCCGGACCGGCGTCTGCCACACCTGCGAGACCGACCTGATGTCCGGAACGGTCCGCTACGCCCCCGACCCGGTAGACGAGCCCGCCGAAGGCAGCGCCCTGATCTGCTGCTCCCAGCCGTCCGGCGACCTGGTCCTGGACCTGTGACTCACATGGGGTATCGAAGCGGGGCGCTGTACGGGCCACGTCCATGACAGCATGGCGGCATGAAGGTGCTGCGTACTCCCGAGGACCGTTTTGCCGACCTGCCTGATTTCGGCTACCCGCCGCGGTACGCCGACGTCGACGGGCTCCGGCTCGGCTACGTGGAGACCGGTCCGGCCGACGGCGAGCCCGTCCTGCTGCTGCACGGGGAGCCGAGCTGGTCGTTCCTGTACCGCAAGGTCATGCCGGTGCTCGCGGACGCGGGCCTGCGGGCCATCGCGGCGGACCTGGTGGGGTTCGGCCGTTCGGACAAGCCGGCCGAGATCGGTGAACACAGCTTCGCGCGGCACGTGGAGTGGATCCGCGGGCTCGCGTTCGACCAGCTCGGCCTGCGCGGGCTGACCATCGTCGGACAGGACTGGGGCGGCCTGATCGGGCTGCGGCTGGTGGCCGAACACCCGGGCCGGTTCGCCCGGGTGGTGGCGGCCAATACCGGGCTGCCCACCGGTGACCAGAAGATGCCCGACGTCTGGATGCGGTTCCGCGAGATCGTCCGCACCGCGCCCGCGCTGAGCGTGTCCCGGCTGGTGCAGTCTGGCTGCCAGACCACGCTCACGCCGGAGATCCTGGCCGCCTACGAAGCCCCGTTCCCCGAGCTCTCCTACGCCGCCGCAGTCCGGGCGATGCCGGACCTGTCCCGACGTCCCCCGATGACCCGGCCACGGAGGCCAACCGGGCCGCCTGGCGCCGCCTCGCGACCTGGGATAAGCCCTTCCTGATGGCGTTCAGCGACCGTGATCCGATCACCGGCGCGATGGCGCCCGTGCTGAAGGACACCGTGCCCGGCGCCAAAGGCCTCGAGCATCCGGTGATCGAGGGAGCGGGCCACTTCCTGCAGGAGGACGCGGGCGAGCGGCTCGGTGCCGTGATCGCCGAGTTCGTCCGCGCCCACCCAGCGGGTTAGCCGTCGTCCAGCGCCTCGAGCAGCTCGCCACCCCCGGGGGAGTCGTCGGACTCCAGCGGCTCGGGCGTGGCCGGCAGCACCTGCTCGATGTAGGCCTTGGCGGCGGCCGTGGTGCCGACGTCGCGTCCCGCCGCCTCGGACATGTACCAGCGGTGCTCGAGCACCTCGTGGAAGATCTCCGCCGGGGGCAGCCGGCCGCGCAGGCTGTCGGGGATCGCGGCGATCACCGGGTCGTAGACCTCCTCCAGCCACCGGTTGGCCGCCACCACCTCCGACACCGGCCGGCCTTGCTTCTGCTCCAGCCAGGCCCGGAATCCCGCCATGTCGTTGAGCAGCCGCCGGGCCTGGTTCTCCCCGGCGTCGATCCCGGTCCGCAGGAACAGCTTCCTCGAGTCGTGTCCCGATTCGGCCACCCGGGTCTTCAGCCGCAGCTTGTTGCCCTCGCCGGTGCTGATCAGCTCGACCTCGTCCGCGTCGAAGCCGAGCTCGTTGAGCCGGCGCAGGCGTTCGGCGATCCGGTACCGCTGCTCCTCCGGACGCAGGATCTCCTCGCGGGTCAGCTCCTGCCACAAGGACCCATACCGGCGCCCGAGCTTCTCGGCGATCTCCATCGGGTCGACCTCAGCCGGGAGCAGCTCGCCCGCCTGCAGGTCGAGCAGCTCGCCGTACACCCGCTCGATGGCCAGCTCCACGTCATACTGGCGCTGTCCCTCGGTCAGCTCCGGGTGCTGCTCGCTGGTCTCCGCGTCGACCAGGTACGCCTCCAGCGTGCCCGCGTCGTGCCGGAACAGCGTGTTGGACAGCGAGCAGTCGCCCCAGAAGAACCCGGACAGGTGCAGCCGGACCAGCAGTTCGACCAGCGCGTCGAGCAGCCCGTCGGTGGCGTGCAGGCCCCGCGGGTTGGAGAAGACCGCCCGGTAGGTGGTCGCGTAGCTGAGGAACTTGGTGACCAGGATCGCGTCGGCGTCGGAGTCCCGCGGGGCCGCCTCGTCCAGGTCGACCGCGATCCCGACCACCTCGACCGCGGGGATGCTCAGCTCGGCCAGCGCCCGGAGCAGCCGGTACTCGCGCCGGGCCAGCCGCTCGCTGAGCTCCTTGAGGGCGTACAGCGTGCCGTCGTCGTAGACGAAGCGGACCACGTGCCGCGAGATACCGCGCTGCCTGATCTCGACCAGCCGCTCGTCCTGCCATTCCGCCAGCGGCTCGGACCACGGCAGCGTGAGCAATCCGGCCGCGTGGTCGGCAGGGGGAGTGAAGACGAACCGCATAGCAACACAGTCTCCCGTATCCGGGTGCGGGAACCGCGGCCCGTTCGGTCAAATATCTCTTATCCCGAACGGCCGGGGGGCGCCTGCCTCAGCCACCCCGCACGTCAAGCTGGGCGGGAGCCATGTTGGCGCCGCTGATCACGACGGCCACCTGCTCCCCGGGCGCGGGCTTGTAGGCGCCGGCGAGGCCTGCGCGGCGGCCAGCGCGTCGGCATAGCGCTCGCCGGTCACCACGAGCTCCGCGCCGAGCTGCCGGATGCGCTCCATCTTGGCCGGGGCGGACACGGTGGGCACGAAGACCCTGGCAGGCACGCCGCGGCGGTGCGCGGCATAGGCCACGGCCACGCCGTGGTTGCCGCCGGAGGCCGCCACCACGCCGGCCGGCGGCACGTCCCGCAGCAGCAGGTTCGCGAACGCGCCGCGGGCCTTGAACGACCCGGCGCACTGCAGCTGTTCCAGCTTCAGGATTGCCGTCGGCAAGGCGGGCCCCGCCGGGTCGAGCTCGCCGAGGTCGACCTGAACCACCGGCGTGCGCCGGATATAGGGCCGGATCGTGTCGTAGGTGGCGCGGATATCGTCACGGGAGATCACACCGCCACCATACCTACCCGGTCGCCGGCCGGGCCCCGGCCCATCTGCTGCGCTGGCCGTGGTGCGCTCGGGGAGGGCAGACTAGCTGCCATGACTGAGCACACGCACCATCACGACGAAGACGGGGCCTGCGCGGTGGCCCACAGCCCCGTCGCCCCGGCCAGTGCCACGGCGGGGGCGGGGGCCGGGCACGGCGCCGCGGCCGAGCGGACGCTGGTCGCCGTGTTCGCCTCGCCGGTCGCCGGGTACCTGCTGAGGTACGGCGCGGACATGGGGTTCCGCGGGCTGCTGCTCGAGCCCGACGAGGCCCGCGCCGCTGGGGCCGCCGCCCTCGGGTTCCCGCTGCTCACCGCCGTTCCCGACGACCTCGACGACTCCGCGGACGTCGTCGTCACCGACCATCACCGGCCCGAACTCGGCGTCATGCTCCGGGACGCGCTGGGCACCAAGGCCCGGTGGGTCGGGATCATGGGCAACCCGCACCACGTGGGGCCGCATGTGGCCATGCTCACCGACCTCGGCGTACCGGCGGACGAGATCGCCCGGGTGCACCGGCCGATCGGGCTCAACATAGGCTCGCGGATACCGCCCGAGATCGCCGTCTCCACGCTGGCCGGCCTGCTCGCCGACCACAACGGCCGCCCCGGCGGCTTCGACTTCTGACCTGCGGAACCTCCCGCCGGGCATACCTTATCCCATCCCCGGGCCGCTAGCGGGACCCGGCGGTGATCCGCTACGCTATGCCCTGTGACGCGAACAGCCTGCCTGCAGTGGTGGCGCCGCTCCTCGGCGGCGTGCTGATACGCGTTTCGATACCAGAAGCGACCGCCCCGTAACGGCGGCCGCATTTTCGTTGCCCGGCCGCCTTCGGGGCCTGAAACCCGAGGGGCCACTGTGGACGCCCAACGTACGGAAATGACGACCCGCGACGGCGTACGGGTCACCCGCACCGCCGCGCCGTTCGACCCCGCTGAGCTCGGCCGGATCGCGGCCCTCGCCGACGAGCGCCGCGGCGGCGTGATGAGTTCCGGCATGGAGTACCCGGGGCGGTACAGCCGCTGGCACATGGCGTACGCCGACCCGTGCGTGGAGATCGTCGCCACCGGCAGGCGGGTCACCGCGCGGGCCCTGAACGAGCGCGGCCGTGTGCTGCTGCCGGTGCTCCGCGCCGCCCTGCGCCGGGCAGGCGCCGCAGATGCAGCGCCGAGGACCGGCGAGCCCGCCGACGAGGTCACTGTCTTTGTCGCCGAGGACGACCGGGAGTTCACCGAGGAGGAGCGCAGCCGCAGGCCGACCGTGTTCACCGCGCTGCGCGAGATCACCGCCGCGTTCGCCTGCGAGGACCCGCACCTGGGCCTGTACGGGGCGTTCGGCTATGACCTGGCGTTCCAGTTCGAGCCGGTCCGGCTGCGGCTCGGCCGGCCCGCCACTCAGCGCGACCTGGTGCTGCACCTGCCGGACGAGATCTGGGTCCTGGACCGCAAGCGCGAGGAGGCGGTCAGGTACTCCTATGAGTTCGAGGTGGGCGGAGTGTCCACGGCCGGGTTCGACCGCGGGACGGCGCGCACCGACGCCAGGGCCGCCACCGAGTCCGTTCGGGACTCTGCTGCCCCGGGCGGACGGACCTCTCAGCTCCTCCCGGAACCTGACCTACCTCAGCAACCGCGGCCGGGAAGCTATGCGCAGGTCGTGGAGGAAGCCCGGGAGCGGTTCGCCTGCGGCGACCTGTTCGAGGTGGTGCCCGGGCACGTGTTCTACGGCCGGTGCGCGTCGCCGGCCGCGTTCTACGAACTGCTGCGGCAGCGCAACCCGGCTCCGTATGAGTTCCTGTTCAACCTCGGCGAGGGAGAGTTCCTGGTCGGCGCGTCGCCCGAGATGTACGTGCGGGTCACCGGGGACCGGGTGGAGACCTGCCCGATCGCCGGCACGATCGCGCGCGGCGAGGACACCCTCGAGGACGCCGCCAACATCGCCACCCTGCTCGGCTCGGCCAAGGAGGAGTCCGAGCTGACCATGTGCACCGACGTGGACCGCAACGACAAGGCGCGGGTCTGCGTGCCCGGCTCGGTCCGGGTGATCGGCCGGCGGCAGATCGAGATGTACAGCCGCCTCATCCACACCGTCGATCACATCGAGGGGCGGCTCCGGCCCGGGTTCGACGCGTTCGACGCGTTCCTCACCCACATGTGGGCGGTCACCGTGACCGGCGCCCCGAAGACCTGGGCCATGCAGTTCATCGAGGATCATGAGGAGACCCCGCGCCGCTGGTACGGCGGGGCCGTCGGCAAGGTCGGCTTCGACGGGTCGATGAACACCGGGCTCACCCTGCGCACCGCGCACATCACCGGCGGGATCGCCGCGGTGCGGGCCGGCGCGACCCTGCTGTACGACTCGGTGCCCGCGGCCGAGGAGAAGGAGACCCAGATCAAGGCGCGCGCCCTGCTCGAGACGCTGGACGAGGCCGGGCGGATTGCGCGGGACGCCGTGGAGCCCCAGTCCCGCCGTCCCGGCGAGCGGGGCCGCGCCACGACCCGCGATTACCACCCGCGGGTCCTCCTGGTCGATCACCAGGACTCGTTCGTGCACACGCTCGGCGACTACTTCAGGCAGCAGGGCGCCGAGGTGACCACACTGCGGTTCGGCTTCTCGCCCAGCCTGCTCGACACCTACGCGCCGGATCTGGTCGTCATGTCGCCCGGCCCGGGACGCCCCGCCGACTTCGGCTGCGCGGCGCTGCTCGACGAGGTGTACGCGCGGCGCCTGCCGACCTTCGGTGTCTGCCTGGGCCTGCAGGCCATGGTGGAGCACGCGGGCGGCGCGCTGTCCTTGCTGCCCGAGCCCGCGCACGGCAAGCCGGGGCTGGTCCAGGCGTCCGAGAAATCATCGCTGCTCGCCGGGCTGCCCGGCGAGTTCACCGCCGGGCGGTATCACAGCCTGTACGCGCCGCACGGCGAGGTCCGCGGCGGGTTCGCCGCGACCGCGTCCCTCCGCTCGCCGGACGGGGCGGATGTGGTGATGGCGATCGAGGACGACGAGGCCGGGCGGTGGGCGGTGCAGTTCCACCCCGAGTCGATCCTGACCGCTTCCGGCCGGGCCGGGCACCAGATCATCGGCAACGTCCTTGACCTGTGTCGTGCCCGGGAGCCCGCACAAGCCATTCGGTGAGTCGCCCCTTCTCCGCCGCCTCGCGGTTGTTACTGTGCTGTGCCATGAGGAGCGTGGAACCCGAGGTTTTCCTGGTCGCCCGGCCGAAGGTCGACTACGAGGCAATGGCCGCCTACCTGCGCGAGGTGGGCGGCGAGCGCTGGCTGGAGCGGATCGACCGCGACCAGCTCGGCAACGACGTGCAGGACCTCGCCGAGTTCGCCGGGAAGATGTGCTATCGCTCGTGGGAGCCGGGCCTCAACCCGAACGTCCGTAAGGTCCGCGACGACCAGGACGCGTACCTGCAGAACATCCTGAAGCAGCAGCACGGCTCGGTGCTGGAGCACGTCGGCTTCACGTTCGTGCTGCACAACGTATCGCGTGTTTTCACCCATGAGATCGTGCGTCATCGGCCGGGGACGGCGGTGTCGCAGGAGTCGCTGCGTTACGTCCGCCTCGATGAGCTGCCGTTCTGGTTTCCGGACTGGGCGCGCGAGGACGCGGAGTTGATGAAGCGGGCGACCGTCCTGCTGACTGAGCTCGAGCGGTTTCAGCAGTGGATGGCCGGGCATTTCGGGCTGGACGACGACGACACCAAGATGCACGAGAAGAAGGCCAAGACCTCGTTCATGCGCCGGTTCGCGCCCGAGGGCCTGGCCACCGGGCTGGTGTGGACGGCGAACATCCGCACCCTGCGGCACACCATCGAGGCGCGGACCGACCAGGGCGCGGAGGAGGAGATCCGCCTGGTGTTCGGCAAGATAGGCGAGCTGATGCGGGCGGAGGCGCCGGCCTTGTTCAGCGATTACACGGTCACCGAAGGCACCTGGGTGCCCGGCTGGCGCAAGGTATGACCGAGCCGACAGGGCGCGCTCTGACGGGAGGCCCGCGATGCCTGATGTGACGGTGGGCACCACCGCCGCGTACCTGGCGGTCCCGGTCGGCTCGCCTGGCCCGTGGCCGGGCGTGGTGGTCATCCACGAGGCGTTCGGCCTGAACGCGGACACCCGCGGTCACGCGGACCGGCTGGCCGCGCTCGGCTACCTGGCCCTGGCCCCCGACCTAACCGACGGCAAGCTCTGGCTGCGCTGCGTCCGCAGCATGATCAGGCAGCTGCGGGCCGGGTCGGGACCGGCGTTCGACACCCTGGACGGCTGCCGCAGGTGGCTGACCGGGCGCACCGACTGCACCGGGCAGACCGGAGTGATCGGTTTCTGCCTGGGCGGCAGCTTCGCGCTGCTGTGCGCGCCACGCGGGGAGTACGCCGTCGCGGCGGTCAATTACGGCGAGGTCCCTTCGGACCCGGAGACGGTCCTCGCGGGTTCCTGCCCGATCGTGGCCAGCTACGGCGGGCGGGACCTGATGGGCACGTCCCACCCCAAGCGACTCGAGGCCGCGCTGACCGCGCTGGGGGTGCCGCACGAGGTGAAGCTGTACCCGGAAGCCGGGCACAGCTTCATGAGCCCCAAGCCGGCCGCGCTGGCGCCGGTGACCGCGCTGGCGCGGCTGCGGTACGACAAGGCCGGGGCTGAGGACGCCTGGCAGCGGATCTTCGCGTTCTTCGGGAAGTACTTGCAGAACTAGTCGGAAAGCCGCCAGTCTGGCGGGCGGATTCGTCGCCTGCTGACATCACCACACTCACGCTGTCGCACTAGCAGCAGAACGCTACAACCGATTTCCCGCCAAGCCGGTTTAACCGGGGCCGGAGATTTTCCCGGTGGGCAGGCCTGCGTGGGCGTGATGGGCCATTATGGGCTTGGGACCTTACGTGCAGGAGGACGACGGATGGGCCGGCCGATGATCGGCATCACTGGGGAGCTTGAGGCCGCCCGGTGGGGCAGCTGGATTCGCGAGGCCGTGGTCTCGCCGGTGAGCTATACGCGAGCCGTCGAGCGCGCGGGAGGGACGCCAGTGATCTTGCCGCCCGTTCCGGCGAGTTCCGTGCCCGTGCTGATCGCCGGGCTCAACGGGCTGGTGCTCACGGGCGGCCGTGATGTCGATCCCTCGCTGTACGACGAAGCGCCGCACGAGCAGACCGACATACCCGACCACCGGCGGGACAGGTTCGAACTGATCCTCACCCGGGCGGCGATCGACGCCGACCTTCCCTTCCTGGCCATCGGCCGCGGCATGCACATCCTCAACGTGGCCCGTGGCGGCACTCTCACTCAGCACCTTCCCGACCGCATCGGCGACCAGAGCCACAAGCCGGACCCGGTCAAGATGACCACCCATGACCTGCAGATCACCCCGGCGAGCAAGCTCGCGCGCCTGCTCGGCGAGACCGCCCAGGTGCCCGCGGCCCACCACCAGGCGGTCAACCGGATCGGCACCGGGCTCCTCACCGTGGCCTGGACCCCGGATCAGGTGGTGGAGGCGCTCGAGGTGCAGGGACACCGGTGGGGCGTGGGCGTGCAATGGAGCCCCGAAGACGGCGATGACCCGCGGCTGTTCGAGGCCCTGGTGGCGGTGGCCAAGACCGCGGCCGCGGCGATACCCCAGCCCGAAGTGACCACGCGGTCCAAACGCTCTTCCAAGCGGCACGCCGCTCGCTCCTCCTAGGCTCGCTCCTCCTAGGCCCGCTCCTCCTAGGCCCGCTTCACTGCTCCCGCGGCGGGGCACGTGGGGCTGCCCGGGCGGAGGGTGCCTGTCCAGCCGCGGTCGCGCAGGATCGCGGCGACCTCGACGGCCGTCCGGCAGCGGTGCTCGGTGGCGTCGGTCCAGCCTGAGCGGTCCAGCCGCGACCCGCCACACCGTTCTCAAACCTGTGGATAACTCAGTACTTCATATCGTGGATCGTTCTACCCCTCATCACGGCGGGTCTCAAATGTGAAAACGGACGCCCAACGCGCCGACTCGTCATCGAGGCCACAATCAGGATTTGACCACGTAAGCAACCTCCGGCAACGAAGCCGAGGCCGTCGGCGGGTAGCACCCCTACCCGCCGGCACGGCCGCACGCGGAAGCGGCAAGGCCGCACCAGTCAGCCCGCCCACCCACCCCGGTAGCGGTCGGCCCTCCGACGTATTTGCACCCCAGCCGGTGACCGGAGGATCGTGGATAGAGGCCGCAGGCAACCGATCACGGGGGCGTGGAGTGTAGTGGGCATGAGACCAAGCGCCGACCGGTACACCCCGGACGATACGGCAGATCGCCCGACGTCATCGGCGGGATCTGGCTTCGCCGAGGCGTACCGGCTGCACTGTCCCGGAATGGTCAAGCTGGCCGCGTTCATCGTCGGTGACCAGGCCACCGGGGAAGACGTCGTCCAGGACGTCTTCACCCGGCTGCACCAGCGCTGGGACATGCTCGCCGATCCGGGTGACCCGCTCCCTTACCTGCGGACGGCGGTGGTCAACGGCTGCCGCTCGGCGATCAGGCGGCGCGGCCGAGCCCAGCGGCACGCCGGCCATGACTCACCGAGCCCGCCGCTGTCCACCGAGGAGTCGGTGCTGCTGTCCGAGGACCGGCAGCAGGTGCTGGCCGCGCTGGCCGGGCTCTCCCGTCGACGGCGGGAGGTGCTGGTGCTCCGGTTCTACCTCGGGCTGTCGGAGGCGGAGATAGCCGCCACGCTCGGCATCAGCGCCGGGACCGTCAAGTCCACCGCGGCCCGCGGGCTCGCGGCCCTCGCTCGCGCACTGAGGGAGACCCGATGATTCCGCAGGAAGAGATGACCGCGACCGCGGACCGGCTGACCGACGCGCTCACCGCCGCGGCCGCGATCATGCCCCCGGATGGGGCCCACGCGCTCAGCAGCCCGGTACCCGGACGGCTCGCGTCGCCGGCTCCGGGACCGGTCCGGCGCCGGATGGGCCGCCTGCGCGCCTGGCTGGTTCCCGTCGGCGCCGCGGCCGGCGTCACCGCGATCATCCTGGCCGCCGTGACCCTAGCCGGTCACCCGGGGACGGTCCCGGCTCCGGGAACGGGCCCGGCTAAGGCCCCGGCCAGCGCCGGGCCCGGCATCACCTCCCTGGCCGGGGTGCCGTCCGATCCGGGGACGCGGACGCCGCCGCCGGCGTTCTACGTGACCATCGTGAGCATGGGGCCCAGCCGAGAGACAGCGCAGGTCCGCCGGACGAGCGATGGCCAGGTCACCGGGACCGTGCCCGCGCTGCCCGCTGGCTGGATCCTGGGGCGGAGCATCTCGGTCACCGCTGATGACCGCACCTTCACCGTCGCGGCCGCGACGATCACGGCGTGTCCATCTTCGACTGCGGCCCAGACGCGCTTCTACCAGTTCAGCGTGACGAGTGCCGGGCACGTCACCGGCCTGCGGGCGGTGGGCAAACCCGTCACCGGCGAGGCGGTCAGCGAGTTCGCCGCGTCACCGGATGGCAGCAAGGTCGCGTACGCGGAGCAGGGCTGCCCCGCGGCGCTCTCGGCGGCCTCGTACGCGGGCGTCATCCACGTCATGAACCTGACCAGCGGTGCCGTCCGCAGCTGGCACAACACCACCTCCGCCGCCACCCCGGCCCGGGTCACGACCCAGATCGGGGCGTTGTCCTGGACGGCCGACGGCCGTACCCTGGTCGCCGACTATCTGTGGGAACTGCCGGAAGGATCTCTCGACCTGGCTGTCCTTGGCCTGGACGCGACCAGCTCGGGCGGTTCACTGCAAGCTCACAGCCACCTGCTGTTCAGCCAGGGCGCCCGCTGCACCGTCTGCGTGTACACCGCGCTCACCAGCTCCGACGGATCCACCCTGACCGTGGCAGCGGCGAGTTCTGTGCCGCCGCTCCCGAGCCGCCCCGGGATGCCCAGGTACCGCCTGTGGGTGCTGCAGCTCTCCTTGGCCGCCGGGCAGCCCAGCGGCATCTTGTACCGCTCGGCCGTCTCGAACGGCGCATACAACGACGGGGGACTCGTACCAGTGCTTTCCGCCGACGGCCAGGCACAGCACTGGTTGCTCTGGAACGATCCAGAGCAGTTCGGCTGGATCTCCGGCGGCAAGCTGGTCCCGCTCCCGAAGGCACCGGCGGGGGTGCTGGCGATTAACTGGTGACATCGGTGCAGCCAAACCCGGCATATCAGGCGGCCCGCATCAGGTGATTGAAGGACCAGGTCGGGCGGCGGCGGGCTAGGAGCCGAGTGGGGCGCACAGCTCGCATCGGGAGGAATGCACCGCCCAGCCGGATCACTTCACCCCCCGCCACCCTTGCCCGTCCGCGACAGCATGCCGGTCCTGCGGCGGCCGCGTCCGTACCGCGTCGCGATGGCGCATCGAGCCGCATATAGCGGGCCTAGCGATCCACGGCGATTAGAGTCGAGCCTGCGGTGGGCGAAATATGCCGGTTTGTCCGTCCGGGAGTAGGCCGGGGGTGAGGGCGTGGAACCGAGGCGGAGCGCCAGGAGGTGCAGGAGAGTATAGCAGGTGCAGAGGTGGCGGGGGGTGCAGGGGCCGGGCGGGGGGCGGGGGTCAGAGGGGGAGCTGGTAGCCGCCGACCCAGTGGACCTGGAGCCAGGCCATGAACGTGGACCAGGCGCCGGTCACCTCGAGCAGGCCGACGCAGATCAGCATGGCGCCGCCGATCCTGGTCACCAGGCGGGCGTGCCGCCGGAAGAACGCGGAGGCACGCATCGCCACCTGGAAGCCGAACGACACCAGCAGGAACGGCACGCCCAGGCCGAGGGCGTACACGAAGGCGAGGACGGCGCCGCGCGCGACGGTGCCGCTGGCCGCGGACAGCGCAAGCACGGCGGTCAGCGTGGGCCCGATACAGGGCGTCCAGCCGAGCCCGAACATCACGCCGAGCAGCGGCGCTCCGGCCAGCCCGGCCTTCGGCCGCGCCGAGGGGCGCACGATGCGGCCCGCGAACGAGAACCGGTCGAGCACCCCGGCGAACAGCAGCCCGAGCACGATCGTCAGCCCGCCGAGCACCTGCGTCAGCATCCGGGCATGCCCGGTCAGCAGGTGCCCGAGGCCACCGAGGGCCGCGCCGTACGCCACGAAGACGACCGAGAACCCGAGCACGAACAGTGCCGTCCCGGCGACCAGCCGGCCCCGGGGCGGTGGGGTCCCTGTGGCGGCACGCGGGGGAGCGGCGACCGCTACTCCGGATCCGTCCGCCGCCTCGACCGCCGGCGCCTGGACGGCGACCGCGGTGGCCGGGGATCCGTCGGCGCCGGCCATCCCGGTGACAAAGGACAGGTAGCCGGGTACCAGCGGTAGGCAGCAGGGGGAGAGGAAGGTGACCGCCCCGGCCGCCGCGGCCACCGGCAGGGCCAGGATCAGCGGGCCGGAGCTCACGAGCTGCCCGACGCCGCTCATGACGACTCCGGCACGATCGAGTCACGCACCGCCCGGCCAGTCATCGTTTCACTATGCCATGTCCGCCCTCAACCGGTCGACAGCGGCTACTACTTCACGTAGTCGACGAAGGAGTCGCAGACGCGGAAGGCCCACCGGACGAGGGCAGGGCGAAGACCAGCACGACGTAGGCCGCCAGCGACACCGCGAACGCCAGGGCCATGCCCAGCGACGCTCCGGCCGCGCCGTTGCTGGTGAAGCCGATTCCGGAGAAGCCAGCCCCGAGGATGCCGAGCAGCCCGATCGCCGACATCCAGATCGTCAGCTTGTGCCGGGTGCCTATGGCCCGGACCAGCTGGCCCACTGCCGCGATGAGCAGCAGGAAGGCCACGATCACGTGCAGCGCGAGCACCGGGCTGGAGAACAGCCCGATGGACTTGTGCGCCGTCGGCGCGGTCCCGTACAGGTTGTAGACGATGCCCAGGATGAACTCGATGATCAGCATGATCACGCCGCCGAGGCTGGACATCCGAATCCGGGCCAGCCGGTTCGCCAGGTCCGGCCCGGCCCTCCGGGCGGCCATATTGGTATGAGACATCCCACCTCCGAGAACGGCATCCTAGCCGAGCCGCTATGGTTGGCGAGGTGAGATCAGTCCTCACCCGCCCGCAGGCGCCCGCCGGGGAAGAGAAAAAGCCAGGCCGCTGGCCGCTGCTGGTTGGCCTGGGCGCGTTCGCCGTGGCCCTCGGGCTCTACGTGATCTACACGGTAATCCACCCGAAGAGCTTCACCATGAACCCGGTGGACCTGGCCGTGTACCGGTCCGGCGGGCTCATCGTGCGGCACGTACGGCCGCTGTACCACCCGCGCCTGGCGGCGCCGCTCTACGACTGGGCCGGGTACGGCAACCTGCACCTGCCGTTCACCTACACGCCGTTCGCGGCCATCGCGTTCGCGGTCATCTCGTTCGTCCCCTGGTGGCTGTCCCAGCAGCTGTCGGTGGCGGTCGACATCCTCGCGCTGCTCACGGCGCTCTGGCTGACCCTCGGCGGGCTCGGCTACCACAGGGACGCACGAAGGTTCGGCGCCACCCTGCTCGGCGCGGCCGCCGTCTTCTGGACCGAACCCGTGCTGCGCACCATGTACCTGGGCCAGGTCAACCTGGTCCTGATGGCGCTGATCATCTGGGACCTGTGCCAGCCGGACACGACGCGAAGCCGCTGGTGGAAGGGCTTCGGCACCGGCGTCGCGGCCGGGATCAAGCTGGTCCCGCTGATCTTCATCCCGTACCTGCTGCTGGCCAGGAAGTTCCGGCAGGCCGCGATGGCCTGCGCCGGCTTCGCGTTCACCGTGCTGCTCGGCTTCGCGATCCTGCCCAAGGACTCGACCACGTGGTGGTTCGACGGCCTGTTCGTCCAGGGGGGCCGGACCGGCTTCACCGGCTGGGCCGGCAACCAGTCGCTCGACGGTCTCATCACCCGGCTGACTGGCAGTGTGAACGGCGCCAAACCCGCCTGGGTCGTGGCGGCCGTCCTGGTCGGCGTGGCAGGCGTGACCGGCGCCGCCCTGCTCGACCGCAAGGGCTACCCCGTCCCCGGGTTGCTGATGGCCGCGCTGACCGGGCTGCTCATCTCGCCCATCAGTTGGGACCACCACTGGGTGTGGATCGCGCCCGGCGCGCTGGTGGCCGCGCACTACGCGGTGCCAAGGGGGGTCCGGGGGGATGGGTCCCCCCGGTCGCGGGGGGGTTTGGGGGGGCGCCCCCCCGGGCTAGCATTGCCCTCGGGATCCTGGCCCTGGCCATGGTGGCCTGGTTCGGCGCCTGGCCGGCCCGGCTGTTCACCGCCAGGCTCAACCTGGGCAACGACTCGCTCGGCCTGCTCTGGATCCCGAGGAACACCAACCCGGTCTACTACCAGCGGTACGGGGACCGGCCCTGGTTCACCGAATACCACTGGCACGGCCTGGCCCTCATCGCGGGCAACGCGTACGTCCTGGCCGGGCTGGCGCTGTTCGGGCTGCTGCTGGCCCTGTCGCTGCTGCTGCCGCACCGGATGAAGGAACACGACGATGAGCCTGGGCGAAATCAGGGAAGTCTGCGAGGACGTCTACGCCTACCTGCAGCCTGACGGCAGCTGGTACCTCAACAACACCGGCTTCCTGGTCAGCGGTACCGGCTGCGCGCCTTCCTCCGCAAGGGCCGCTGAAGCCCGGAAACTCAATCGCCGGTGAGAAACGGCGTCCGGCCCGGTCAATATAAGCGTGATGGACCTGCCATCCGGTGCGACCGGGCTGCTGGCCGGCGCGATCGGCTACACGCTCAGCGTATGCGCGCTGATCGGGCCGGGGGAGCTGGCGCTGCCCACGCCGTGCGCGGACTGGGATCTGGCCCGGCTGCTCGGTCACCTGAGCGACTCGATGGCGGACCTGGAGACGGCCATCCGCACCGGGCGACTGGACCTGGAGCGTCCGCCGGGCCGGGCCGGGGGGGCCGGGACCAGCCCGGCGGATGGCGACCCGGTCGAGCTGCTCCGTGACCAGGCGGCCGAACTGCTCTGCGCCAGCTACTGCTACGGCGGCCCCGAGCGCTTCGTGGCGGTAGGCGGCCTGCCGGTACCAGCGGGCCTGGTGACCTGCACCGGGGCGGTGGAGATCGCGGTGCACGGCTGGGACGTGTCGGCGGCCCGCGGGAGCGGTTCTGAAATCCCGGCCGCGCTCGCCACCCGGATGCTTCGGCTGTGCCCGCTGCTAATAGCCGGCCGCGAGGGCCTGTTCGCCGTCCCGGTCGAAGTCCCGGCCCAGGCCAGCCCGGGTGACCGGCTGGTCGGCTACCTCGGCCGCCATCCCGCGTGACACGCTATGGTTACTGATGAGTAATATAGAGGCGTCAGCGTTCTTTTACCTTTTGGGGAGGCCCACGTGCCCCGCACCGCACGCGACGTCGTCTTCGTGGACGGCGCCCGCACCCCGTTCGGGAAGGCCGGGCCGACCGGCCTGTACGCCGAGACCAGGGCCGACGACATGATCGTCGGCGTGATCCGGGAGCTGCTGCGGCGTAATCCCGGGCTGCCGCCCGAGCGGATCGGCGAGGTAGCCATCGCCGCCACCACCCAGACCGGCGACCAGGGGCTGACCATCGGGCGCAGCGCCGCGGTGCTGGCCGGGCTGCCGAAGTCCGTGCCCGGGTACGCCATCGACCGGATGTGCGCGGGCGCGATGACCGCCGTGACCACGGCCGCCGGGTCGATCGCGCTGGGCGCCACCGACACCGCGATCGCGGGCGGCGTCGAGCACATGGGCCACCACCCGATGGGCTCCGGCGTGGACCCGAACCCCCGGTTCATCTCCGAGCGGCTGGTGGACCCGTCGGCGCTGGTGATGGGCTCGACGGCGGAGAACCTGCACGACCGTTTCCCGGCCATCACCCGCGAGCGCGCCGACGCGTACGCCCTGGCCAGCCAGCGCAAGGTGGCCGCCGCCTACGCGGCGGGCCAGATCCAGCCGGACCTGGTGCCGGTCGCGGTGCGTAGCGCCGAGCGCGGCTGGGGGCTGGCGACCGCTGACGAGCCGCCGCGCCCGGACACCACGCTGGCCGCCCTGGCCGGGCTGAAGACGCCGTTCCGGCCGCACGGGCGGGTCACCGCGGGGAACTCCGCCGGGCTGAACGACGGCGCCGCCGGCTGCGTCATCGCGGCCGAGGACGTCGCCGCCGAACTCGGCCTGGACGCCAGGATGCGGCTGGTCGACTTCTCCTTCGCCGGGGTGGACCCCGAGGTGATGGGCATCGGGCCGGTCCCCGCCACCGAGGCCGTGCTGGCCCGCAACGACCTGACCATGGACGACATCGGCCTGATCGAGATCAATGAGGCGTTCGCGGTCCAGGTGCTCGCCTTCGGAGACCATTTCAAGATCGCCGACGACGACCCTCGGGTGAACCCGTGGGGCGGGGCGATCGCGTTCGGCCACCCGCTCGCCAGTTCCGGCGTGCGGCTGATGATCCAGCTGGCCCGCGAGTTCGCCGGCCAGCCCGGCGTCCGCTACGGCCTGACCACGATGTGCGTCGGGCTGGGCATGGGCGGCACCGTCCTGTGGGAGAACCTGAATGCCTGAGAACATGGGGCCGAACGACGTGGGTCTCAGCGACTCCGGAATCACCGCGCTGTTTCCCGGTGAGGTCGTCACCCGGGCTTTGGTCCGCGACGTGGAACTGCCCTACGGGGCGGGCACGATGGCCCTCATCACGCTGGACAACGGGCGGGATCACACCCGGCCGAATACGTTCGGCCCGGCCGGGCTGCTCGCGCTGCGCGAGGCGCTCGACGCGGTGGTGGCCCGGGCGATCCGGGGCGACCTCGCCGCGGTCGGCGTGACCGGCAAGCCGTTCATCTTCGCGGCCGGCGCCGATCTGACCGGGGCCGCGCTGGTCGGCTCGCGCGATGAGGCGCTGGCCATCGGCCGGCTGGGGCACGCGGTGTTCCGGCGGCTCGGCGAGCTGGGCATACCGTCGTTCGCGTTCGTGAACGGCGCGGCCCTCGGCGGCGGCCTGGAGCTCGCGCTGCACTGCTCGTACCGGACGATCTCCTCAGGGGTGACCGCGGTCGCGCTCCCCGAGTGCTTCCTCGGCCTGCTGCCTGGCTGGGGCGGTAGCTACCTGCTGCCGCGCCTGATCGGCCCGGCGAGGGCGCTGAAGGTCATCATCGAGAACCCGCTGAGCCAGAACCGCATGCTGCGGGGGCCGGAGGTCCTCTCGCTCGGGATCGCCGACGCGATGTTCTCCCCGGCCGACTTCCTGGCCGAGTCGCTGCGCTGGGCCGCCCGGGTGCTGACCGGCTCGGTCAGCGTTGCGCGGGTGCTTCCGGATGAGGACTGGGACGCCGCGATCGCTTCCGCGCGGTTCTTCGCCGACGGCAAGCTGCACGGCGCCGCCCCGGCGCCCTACCGGGCCATCGACCTGGTGGCCGGGGCCCGCGGCCGGACCCGTGACGAGGGGTTCGCCGCCGAGGACGAAGGGCTCGCGGACCTGCTGCTCAGCGAGGAACTCCGGGCCGGGCTCTACGCCTTCGACCTGACCCAGAAGCGTGCCCGCAAAGCGGCGGGCGCCCCGGACGCCGTGCCTGCCCGGGGGGCCGACCCCCCCCAGACCCCCCCGCGAGGGCATGGCCCGGCCTGTGACCAAGGTCGGCGTGGTGGGCGCCGGGCTGATGGCGGCGCAGATCGCGCTGCTGTTCGCGCGGCGGCTCGAGGTGCCGGTGGTGCTGACCGACCTGGACCAGGCCCGGCTCGACGCCGGCGTCGGCCACGTGCGCGCCGAGGTGGCCAGGCTCCGTGACCGTGGCCGGATCAGCGCCGACGCCGCCGCCCGGCTGACTGCGCTGGTGTCCGGGTCGCTGACCAAGGACCCGTTCGCGGACGCCGACTTCGTGATCGAGGCGGTGTTCGAGGAGATGACGGTCAAGCGGCGGGTGTTCGCCGAGGTGGAGGCGGTGGTCCGGCCGGACTGCGTGCTGGCCACGAACACCTCCTCGCTGTCGGTGACCGAGATGGCGTCCGGGCTGGCGCACCCCGAGCGCGTGGTGGGCTTCCACTTCTTCAACCCGGTGGCCATGATGCCGCTGGTCGAGGTGGCCCGTATCAGCCAGCACGGCGCGGCTGCCACCGACGACGCTGCGGTGGCCACGGCGCTCGCCGTCGGGAAGGCGCTGCGGAAGAACTGCGTGCTCGTCAAGGACGCGCCGGCCTTCGTGGTGAACCGCCTGCTGACCAGGTTCCTCGGCGAGATCATCGGCTGCGTCGACGAGGGCACGCCGTTCGAGGTGGCCGAGCACGCTGCCGACCCGCTCGGCCTGCCCATGTCCCCGTTCTTCCTGCTCCAGATGGTCGGCCCGGCCGTGGCGCTGCACGTGGCGGAGACGCTGGCCGCGGCCTACCCGGACCGGTTCGCGGTGTCGCCCAAGCTCCGGGCCCTGGTCGCGGCGGGCAAGACCGCCGTCTACCGGCCGGACTTCACCGTCGATGAGGCCGTCGCGGCCATCCTGGCCCGGGGGGACGACCCCCCCAGACCCCCCCGCGAGGCCATGGCCGGCGGTGACCGCCCGTCGACCGCGGGGGAGGTCCGCGAGCGCGCGCTGGAGGCGCTGGCCGAGGAGATCAGGCTGATGCTCGACGAGGGCGTCGTGGCCGCTCCGAGGACATCGACCTGTGCATGATCCTGGGTGCCGGCTGGCCCTTCCACCTCGGCGGGATCACACCCTACCTGGACCGCGCCGGGATCACGGAGAAGGTGACGGGTACCCGGTTCCGGCTCTAGCCCCGGTCCCCTTATTGTTTCTTGGGGGACCAGGGTGCCACGGGGCTCGGTGGGGGAGGGGCCGTAGGACCCTGGCGGTCCAGCCGTACGGCCCTGGCCGCCGGCGCCCAGGGCCGATGGGCTGGAAACTGGTTCGGTCAGTTCCGTGAGGCTCCGCCTGCCCCTGCCACGGCTGGGGCCGGTTTGGAGATAACCGTGTCTGAGTCTCGAGTGCGGCTGTTCGCCGCCGCGACCGCCCTGGGCGTCATCGGGGCGTTCACTGCCATTTCGGTCCCGGCGGCTGCGGCGAGCCAGCCGACGCCAGGGAGTGAAGGGCCAGCGGGGCCGCCCGCCCTGATGCCCAACGGCCAGGTCGCGTCGCCGCCGCAGGTCACCGCGCCGCAGGTGTCCGCCGGGTGCCCGGCGGCGCCCTACGGGGCCAAGAACAGCGCGCCGGGCAGCGGCAAGACCGTGGCGCTGACCTTCGACGACGGCCCTGGCACCAGCACCGCTGGCATCCTGTCGATCCTGGGGGCCTACGGGATCCCGGCCACGTTCTTCAACATCGGCCAGAACATGGCCGCCCGTCCGTCCCTGGTCCGCCAGGAAGCCAGCACCGGGTATCAGCTTGGCAACCACACCTGGGACCACCCGAACATGGCGACGCTGTCGGTTTCGGCGCAGGGCACCGAGATGGACCGGGCCACCGCCGAGCAGGTGAGCCTGACCGGCATCGCACCCTGCGCGTTCCGGCCGCCGGGAGGCAATTACAACGCGACCACGCTGACCCTGGCCCAGCAGCGCGGGATGACGTTCTGGACCTGGTCGGTGGACACCGAGGACTGGAAGGCGAACGGCTCGTCGTCCGCGTACTGGGTGAACCGGATCATCAGCCTGGCCGAGAAGGGAGGCTCCCTGCAGCACCCGGTCGTGCTTATGCACAACCAGCCGGCCGGCAACCCGGCCACCGTCCTGGCGCTGCCGACGATCATCAAGTACTTCCGCAGCCGCGGATACACCTTCGTGGACCTGCTCGGCAGAACGCAACGCCTCGGCTACAACGTCCTGACCTCCGATGGCGGCGTGCACAGCTACGGGACGCCGTGGTACGGGTCAGACGCCGGGAAGCTGGCCGCCGGGGTGACCGCGGCCGGCCTGGCCGCCGACGCCGACACCGGCGGCTACTGGATCCTCAAGTCCGACGGCGGGGTCGATGCCTTCCACGCGCCCTGGCACGGGTCGCTGCGCGCGCAGGTCCCGGCCGGGCGGACCGTAACCGGGATCGCCGGCACCCCGGGCGGCGGCTACCTGGTGCTGACCTCCGATGGCGGCGTGCACAGCTACGGGACGCCGTGGTACGGGTCAGACGCCGGGAAGCTGGCCGCCGGGGTGACCGCGGCCGGCCTGGCCGCCGACGCCGACACCGGCGGCTACTGGATCCTCAAGTCCGACGGCGGGGTCGATGCCTTCCACGCGCCCTGGCACGGGTCGCTGCGCGCGCAGGTCCCGGCCGGGCGGACCGTAACCGGGATCGCCGGCACCCCGGGCGGCGGCTACCTGGTGCTGACCTCCGATGGCGGCGTGCACAGCTACGGGACGCCGTGGTACGGGTCCGACGCCGGGAAGCTGGCCGCCGGGGTGACCGCGGCCGGCCTGGCCGCCGACGCCGACACCGGCGGCTACTGGATCCTCAAGTCCGACGGCGGGGTCGATGCCTTCCACGCGCCCTGGCACGGGTCGCTGCGCGCGCAGGTCCCGGCCGGGCGGACCGTAACCGGGATCGCGGCGGAGTAAGCAGCGGCGGGCCCGCCTGCCGCGTCGCCACGATATCCCGGGACTTGGCGGGTAACCGGGGTCAGCGTGGCCGGTGGTCGACGACGCGGCGCATCTTGCCTACCGACCGCTCGATGGAGTCCGGGGCCAGGACGCTGGTGGTAACCGTGACGCCGATGGTGTTCTTGACCCGCGCCGACAGTAGCGTGCCCGCGTCGGCTGCGTCCGGCTCCGGCGTTGCCGGGCGGCGTTCGACGTGGACGGCTAGCTGATCCATCCGGCCCTCCCGGGTCAGGTGCAGCTGGAAGTGCGGTGACAGCGCCGGGATGCCCATGATGAGTTCCTCGATCTGGGTCGGGAACAGGTTCACCCCGCGCAAGATGATCATGTCGTCACTGCGGCCGGTGATCTTCTGCATCCGCCGCATGGTGCGCGCGGTGCCCGGCAGCAGGCGGGTCAGGTCGCGGGTCCGGTAGCGGATGACCGGCATCGCCGCTTGGTCAGCGAGGTGAAGACGAGCTCGCCCTGCTCGCCGTCGGGCAGCGTCTGCCCGGTGAGCGGGTCGATCACCTCGGGGTAGAAGTGGTCCTCCCAGATGTGCAGGCCGTCCTTGGTCTCCACGCACTCCTGCGCCACGCCCGGTCCGATCACCTCGGACAGGCCGTAGATATCGGTGGCGTCAAGGCCGGCCCGGGCCTCGATCTCGGCGCGCATCTCGTTCGTCCACGGTTCGGCGCCGAAGATGCCGAACCGCAGCGAGGAGGCGGCCGGGTCGTCGCCCTGGCGTTCCATCTCGTCCACGATCGCGAGCATGTAAGACGGCGTGACCATGATGATATCCGGCCGGAAGTCCCTGATCAGGGTGACCTGGCGTTCGGTCATCCCGCCGGAGACCGGCACCACCGTGCAGCCGAGCCTCTCACCCCCGTAGTGCGCTCCGAGCCCTCCGGTGAACAGCCCGTAGCCGTAGGCGTTGTGCAGGATGTGGCCCGGCCGGCCGCCCGCCGCCCGGATCGAGCGGGCCATCACGGTGGCCCATACGTCGATGTCGTCGCGCGTATAGCCGACCACCGTGGCCCGGCCCGTGGTGCCCGAGCTCGCGTGAACCCGCACGACTTGGTCGCGGGGCACCGCGAACATGCCGAACGGGTAGTTCTCCCGCAGGTCGGCCTTGCTGGTCAGCGGGTACTTGGCCAGGTCGGCCAGGTCCTGGCAGTCATCGGGGTGCACGCCCGCCGCGTCGAAGGCAGCGCGGTAGTGCGGCACGTTGGCGTAAGCGTGCCGCAACGACCAGCGGAGCCGCTCCAGCTGCAGTGCGTGCAGTTCGTCGGCCGATGCCCGCTCGATGGGCTCGAGTTCCCCGGCTGGCGACGTGAGGTCCCGCATCCCTGACTCCTCGCTGGCTAGGCGTCGTAGTCGACGGTGATGCTGTCCGAGACGGGCAGAGACTGGCAGGTGAGGACGTAGCCTGCGTCGAGTTCCTCCTGCTCCAGGGCGTAGTTGCGGCGCATGGTGACCTCGCCTTCGACGAGCCGGGCGCGGCAGGTGCCGCACACGCCGCCCTTGCAGGCGAACGGGAGGTCCGGCCGTACCCGCTGGGCGCCGTCCAGGATCGGGGTGCCGACCGGGACGGTCGCGGTGCTGCTGCGGCCGTCGAGCAGCACGGTCACCTCGGCGCCCGGGCCCGCGGCCGTCTCGGGATGCGTAGCCAGGGCGGGCGGGGCGTCCTCGACGTAGAACAGCTCGCGGTGGATGCGATCGCGGGTCACGCCGAACTCGGCGAGCAGGCCGACCGCTCCCTCGACCAGGCCGAACGGACCGCACAGCCACCAGTGGTCCACCGCGGCCACGTCGACCGTGACGGGCAGCAGTGACCGCAGCTTGGCGGCGTCGAGCCGGCCGTTGAACAACTCCACCTCCTGCGGCTCCCGGCTGAGCACATGGACCAGGCAGATCCGCTCCGGGTAGGCGTCCTTGAGGTCGGCGATCTCGTCGGCGAACATCACCGAGTCGTTGCGCCGGTTGCCGTAGAGCAGGGTGACTGCGGACTTATCCTGCGCGGCGAGCACCGATCCGGCGATGGACAGCACCGGCGTGATCCCGCTGCCCGCGGCGATCAGCACATGGTGCCCGGGGGTGTCCAGGTCCGGGGTGAATGAGCCCGAGGGGGCCTGCACCTCGATCGCGTCCCCCGCCCTCACCTCGTGCACGAGCCAGCCGGAGACCACGCCGCCCGCCACCTCCCGCACGCCGATGCGCGGCGGGCGGCCGGCGATCGCGCAGATCGAGTAGGACCGGCGCTCGTCACCGCGCCGGACGGTCACCGACTGCCCGGGCGCGAAGGCGAACCTGTCCGCCAGCCGGGACGGAACGTCGAAGGTCACCGCGGCCGAGTCGCCGGTGAGCGGGTCGACCCGCGCCACCATGAGCGAGTGGAACTCCGTCCGTGACCCGGGCATCAGATTTCCTTCACGTATTCGAACGGCTCCAGGCACGTCTGGCAGCGGAACAGCGCCTTGCACGCGGTCGCGCTGAACGCCGCGGTCTGCATCGTGTCGGCCGAGCCGCAGCGCGGGCACGCGACCGGCTCGCGTCGGCCGGGGCGGCGGCGGTAGCACCCAGGGTGGTGAGGGTGAGCGGGACCGGTCCCCGGTTAGCTGGTACCGGGTGCGGCGGGGCGATGCCGGCCGCCTGCAGCTTCCGGCGGCCCTCGGCGGTGATCCAGTCGCTGGTCCAGGCGGGCGCGAGCGCGATGCGCACGGTGACCTCGGGGAAGCCGGCCTGGGCGAGCCGGTGCCGCAGGTCGTGCGCGATCTCGTGCAGCGCGGGGCAGCCCGAGTAGGTCGGGGTGATCGTCACCACCAGGCGTTCGCCCTCGGCGGCCACATCGCGCAAGATGCCCAGGTCGGCCACCGTCACCATGGGCAGCTCGGGGTCGGGCACGGCCGCGGCGATGGCACGCGCGGCGGCCAGGCGCCGGCCCCGGCCCGCGTCACCATGTCGCGTCCGGGTGGGCGCGGGCGACGCTCTGCAGTTCGGCGAGCAGGTAGCCGAACGCCTCGGTGTGCACGCCGTCGCGCCCGGACTTGCCCGCGATCCGGGCCAGCGGGGCGGCCTGCGGGCGGTCCAGGGTGGCCGCGGCGAGCACGGTGCCGAGCACCGCGTCGACCTCGGCGCGCAGGTCCGCCGGGTCAGCCGCTACCCCGGGCAGGTCGCTGGTGATCGGGTCGGCGTCAAACAACTCGTCCACGAGGGGCCAGATGGCCCCCAGCGCGGCTTGCATCCTGCCGTGCGACAGGGCCGTTCCGTCACCGAGCCTGATCACCCACCCGGCGGCGTAGTCCCGGTGGTAGGCGAGTTCGTTGGCGCCCTTGGCCGCGATCGCCGCGAGCACCGGGTCTTTCGACCCGGCCAGCCGGCCGAACAGCGCCAGCCGCCACGCCGAGAAGACCAGCAGCGCCGGCCAGCTCGGCGAAATCGGCGTCCAGGTGCTCGGCCAGCCGTACGTTACGGAACTCGTGCTCGTCGCGGAAAAAGGCCAGCTCGTCTTCGCCGCGCCCGGTTCCCCCGGCTAGCCGGGCGCCTTCGGCCTGGCCCGCCCGGGCCAGCAGCAGGCGCGCCTGCCCGAGCAGGTCCAGGGCGATGTTGGCCAGCGCGGTCTCCTCCTCGAGCTCCGGCAGGCGGGTCATCCACTGCTGCAGCCGGTGCGAGTAGATCAGCGCGTCGTCGCCGAGCATCAGGCAGTAGGCGGCCATCGCCTGCGCGTCTACGCCGTCCGGCACCGACGCGTCGATCCCCTCGAGCGGGTCGGTGAACCCGGTGCCGAACGCCCAGCGGCGATCCTCGGTCTCGCCGGCCAGGCTCTGGTACGCGGCGAACTCGTCCTCGGTCACCGGCACTCCCTACATATGCGGGACATCGTCCGGGATCTGGTAGAACGTCGGGTGCCGGTACACTTTGTCGCCGGACGGCGCGAAGAACGGGTCCTTCTCGTCGGGGCTCGAAGCGGTGATGTCCCTGGCCGCGACGACCCAGATGCTGACGCCCTCGTTCCGCCGGGTGTACAGGTCACGGGCGTGGCGCAGGGCCATCTGCGGGTCGGCCGCGTGCAGCGACCCGACGTGTACGTGGTTGAGCCCGCGCTTGCCGCGCAGGAACACCTCGTACAGCGGCCAGCCCGAGCGCACCTGATCCTGCGGTTCGGTCATCAGGCGGCCTCCTGCCTTGCGGTGTGCTTGGCGGCGTATGCCGCCGCGGCCTCCCGCACCCACGCGCCCTCCTCGTGGGCTGCCTTGCGGCGCGCGATCCGCTGCGCGTTGCACGGCCCGTTGCCCCTGACCACGGCCATGAACTCGTCCCAGTCCACCGATCCGAAGTCATAGTGCCCGCGCTCGGCGTTCCACCTCAGCCGGGGGTCGGGCAGGGTGACGCCGAGCTTTTCCGCCTGCGGCACCGTCATGTCCACGAACCGCTGCCGCAGTTCGTCGTTGGTGTGGCGCTTGACGCCCCACGCCATCGACTGCGCGGTGTTGGGCGACTGGTCGTCCGGCGGCCCGAACATCATCAGCGACGGCCACCAGAAGCGGTTCGTCGCGTCCTGCACCATCGCGCGCTGCGCCGCCGAACCCCGCATCATGGTCAGCAGCAGCTCATATCCCTGCCGCTGGTGGAATGACTCCTCCTTGCAGATGCGCACCATAGCCCGGGCGTAAGGGCCGTAGGAGGACCGGCATAGCGGCACCTGGTTGCAGATGGCCGCGCCGTCGACCAGCCAGCCGATCACGCCCACATCAGCGTAGGTCAGCGTCGGGTAGTTGAAGATCGAGGAGTACTTCTGCCGCCCGCCCAGGAGCCTGCCGGTGAGGTCGGCGCGATCGGCGCCGAGCGTCTCGGCCGCCGAGTACAGATACATGCCGTGACCGGCCTCGTCTTGCACCTTGGCGATCAGGATGGCCTTGCGCCGCAGCGAGGGGGCCCGGGTGATCCAGTTGCCCTCCGGCTGCATGCCGATGATCTCCGAGTGCGCGTGCTGGGCGATCTGGCGGATCATCGTCGCGCGGTACGCGTCCGGCATCCAGTCCCGCGGCTCGATCCGCTTGTCATGCTCGATTGTCTGGTCGAAGTGGGCCTGCAGCCCGGGGGTGTCGTCCTCGGCGGGCGCCGTCGCCGGAAGCTCCGTCTCTGGAAGTGCTGCCATCGCCACCATCCCTCCGGCACCATCGTAAGCACCGTACGATCGTCTGCCACCAACCGTTCGTCGTATTATATACCGGACGTTCGGTCGGATAATAAGGAAGGGACCATGGTGCCGCGACTGCCTAGCGTGGAGGCGATGATGGCCAATGACGAGGCCTCCCGCGGCCTGGGCATCGAGCTGATCGACCAGGGCGAGGGGCGGGCAGTGACGCGCATGACGGTGCGCGACGACATGGTGAACGGCCACGCCATGGCCCATGGCGGCCTGATCTTCACCCTGGCGGACACCGCGTTCGCCTGCGCCTGCAACAGCTTCGGGCCGGTGACCGTGGCCGCGTCGGCCGAGATCGTGTTCGTGGCGCCCGCGCGCGCCGGGGACGTTCTGGTGGCCGAGGCGGTGCTGCGTACCCAGTTCGGGCGGGCCGGGCTCTACGACGTGACCGTGCGCCGGGACGGCGACGTGATCGCGGAGTTCCGCGGCCGCAGTCACCAGGTCGGGCCGGTCTGGTGAGCTCGCCCGCCGTCCCCGGCGCGGACCGGCCGGCGGCCGGACTCCCGGCTGTGCTCCCGTCAGGGGCCCGGCGCCGCGGGCGGCCCGGCTACGACCTCCCGTCCGTGCTGGCAGTGGCCGCCGAGTTGTTCAACGAGCGCGGCTACGACGGCACGAGCATGCGCGACCTGGCGGCCAGGCTCGGCATCGCCAAGTCGGCGATCTATCACCACGTCACGGGCAAGGAGGAGTTGCTCAGCCTGGCCCTGGACCGGGCCCTGGACGGCCTGGCGGGGGTGACCAACCGGGCCCGCGCGCTGCCCGCCCCGGCCATCGAGCGCCTGGAGTACCTCGTCCGCGGCAGCGTCGAGGTGCTCGAAGCCGAGTCGCCCTACGTCACCCTGCTGCTCCGGGTGCGCGGCAACACCGACGTCGAGCGGGCCGCGCTGAACAAGCGGCGCGCTTTCGACCGGTTCGTGGCCGAGTTGGTGGCCGAGGCCGTGCGGGACGGCGACATCCGGTCCGACGCCGATGCGATGATCACCGCCCGGCTGCTGTTCGGCCTGGTCAACTCCATCGTCGAGTGGTACAGGCCAGCTCGCCGCGCGGGCGCGCCCTCGCTTGCCGACCCGGTGTGCGCGATGGCCTTCGACGGTCTGCGCGCCAGCCGTCCCTTACCTCGCGGGTCAGTAACGGATCGCGATTTCGCGACCCCGGTCGTCGCCCTGTGGCCGGGCGGGGATGACGACGGCCTGGCCGGTGGCGATGCGCCAGGCGCTCCAGGCCACGGCGGAGGCGTCGAGCGTGTCCGTGACCGGGGCGCCCGGGACCAGGGGGACCACGATGCCGACCCGGCTCAGCAGATCGCGGCGCAGGTCGCGGCCGGCCGCGGTGTGCTTGCTGTGTGCCAGCGGCGCGCCCGCCATCGCGCCGAAGGCCAGCTCCGGGTGTACCTCGTACATCGGGTGCCCGCAGGTTCCGCGGTACCGGTCAGCCTCGAGCAGTTTCGCCCGCAGCCCCCAGGCCTGGATGCTGAAACCCTGGCCGGTCAGCTCGCGGCAGCGCTGGCTGGCCGCCTGGTAGCTGGCCTGCGCCCAGACCGCCCGGGGCGGGATCGCGAAGACCGAGCTGCGCCTGGGCCCGAGCAGGCCGCGTGCCTCGCGGTCCGCTTCGCGCCAGCCCGACTCGAGCAGGCCCAGCGGCATGTCGATCGCGACCACGCTGGCCTCGTCCCCCTCGATCCCCCTCGATCCCCCCGTCGAGCACCCCGGCCAGGGTCCCGTGCGCCCGGACCGCGGCCACCCGGATCCGGCCGGTCCCGTCGTCCCGGTCAGCGCCACGCTCGGGCCCGTCCAGGCTGACCGCGACCCAGCCGCGCCGGCAGGCGTCCACTCCGGTTACGCGCATACCGCCACGGTGACACATCCGCTCGATCCCGGCGCTTTCTCCGTTCTTGTCCGGCGAGGCTCCAGCGAGGCGGCCTGCTGAACCGCTAGGGTTTACTGGTGGCCGAGGGCACGGTCGGCGTCACTGGCGGCGTCACTGGTGACCGGGCGGCGTATGCCAAGGGGAGCGCGCCCGGCCCGGCCCTGCTGCGCGTCTCGGCCTTCCCCCGCGGCCCGGTTACCGTCCGCCGCACCGGCCCGGACGCGCTGTCGAACCTCGTCGCCGTCCTCGAGCTGGCCGCCGAAGGGCAGATACGCTGCAGCGCGGCCACTAGGCGGCCGGTGACCGCGACGGTCAGGCTGGTCGAGGATGCCCTCGTCGCCGGCGATTACTACGTCGGCGCCGACCGCGGCGGCGATCACCGGGGCGTTCACCACGACAGCGGAGAGCCCATCGCGGCGTTCGCCTGGCCGATGCTGCTTCAGGCCGGCGGCCTGGCCCGGCTGGCCGGGACCAGGCTCGAGTTGACGCCGCGCGGCTACGCGGTGCTGGCCCAGCCGTCCTACCAGGCCCTAGGCGCGCTGTGGGACCGGTGGCAGAAGAGCGTGTCCCAGGACGAGTTGGCCCGCATCGAGGCGATCAGGGGCCAGCGGAAACCCGCCACCCTGACCGCGGCCGCCCGGCGCCGCGCCGCGGTGGCCGACGGGCTCGCCGCGCTCCTGCCCGGGGTCTGGGTCGAGGTTGACGCCCTGTTCGCGATCCTGCGGACGCAGCCCGCTCCGCTTATGGTGGCCACGAGCCCACTGGCTCGGTGGCGGCTGTATCTCGAGGATCCGTGCTACGGCTCGCTCGGCCCGGCCGGCTGGAAGGCGTGGAACGTCCTCGAGGGCCGGTACGCGCTGTGCGTGCTCTTCGAGTACGCGGCCACCCTCGGCGTGGTCGACGTCGCCTACACCGGTGCACGGGGCGCCCGGGACGACTATCGCGAGCTGCGGGGCGCGAAAGCCCACGACAGCCTGTCCCGTTACGACGGCTTGGCGGCCGTCCAGGTCAACGAGCTAGGCGCCGCGATCCTGCACGATCCCGGTGCCTTGCCGGCTCTCGGCCTCCCGGTGCCCAGGCGGGGCCCCGAGTAAGCCCGAATAATCCCGGGCGCCCATCTCCTCCGGCTACATGTGGCCGCTGGGACCCACGCGGCCCGGGACTCTCCTCCCCGGGATGGCGCACCCAACCACCCGCGGTGCCAGCCCGTCATAAGGTGGGCGGGTCCGGGCACGCAGACAACGTGGAGGCAGCATGCAATGGCCGCGGCGGGCGCTCGGGGCGGGCGTGGCCCTGTTCCTGGCGGCTGGGCTGGCCACCGGCTGCACCGCGTCGGCTCCGCCTGCGGGCCCGGCCGCAAGCCCGGCCGTCACCGTGCCGGGCGACCATCCGGTCCGGACCGCCACCGCGGCAGCCCAGGCCACGGATCCGCAGCCGGGCCATCCCGCCCCAACCGGTTTCTGGACCGGCACCGACAGCTGGCCGGTCCCGGTCAGCGGCCCCGCCCCGTACCGCGCACCGGGTGTCGGCGGCGCCTACGGCGGCTACGTGGGGATGGCCGGAAGCTGGTCCTACTGGCTGGGCTGCCACGGCGGTTTCCTCGCCTGGTCCTCAGCCAACAGCGCGCAGGCCGACACCAACTACGCCAGGTACGGCCACGGCATTGGCACCGCGGTCTACTGGTTCATGGGCGGCCCCGGCGTGGACCCCGGCTACGACGGGACCGCGGCCGAGGCCTTCACCTGGGGCGCGCGGCAGGCGGCGCGGACACTGGCCAACATGGCGAACGAGCACGTCACCTACCCGGTCGTGTTCATGGACATCGAACTGCCCGGGGTCGCGCCCGCGTTCGATAACGGCTGGGAAGAGGTGTACACCTCGCCGTGCAGCGGGCAGCTGAAGCGGCATGGCATGCCGGCCGCGCTGAACCGGGCGGACTTCAACGGGTTCTGGAAATACGTCAGCACCCACTCGGGCTACAAGGCCGGGGTCTACTCCGCCCCGGCGATCTGGACGCAGATCTTCGGCACCGGCCCCGCCGCCTCGATCCCGAATACCTACGAGTGGACCTACGAGCCGGAAACCGCGAGCCTGGCGGCCGCGCCGCACGCCTGGTGCCTGAAGTCTGGCGGTTGCGCGGAGTTCTTCGGCGGCATCACCAGCTCAAGCCGCTACGCGCTGATGTGGCAGTGGTCCGGCGGAGGCGGCGTCAGGAACGCGATCGGCGACTTCGACCAGATCGATGCCAGCCGCCAGGCCTGACCCGCCCCGGGCGGGTCACAGTCAGATGACCCTTTTTCCGACACAGGCGCACATGTTTGCATTTATCGGGGGGACCAAGGGAGGCATCATGAAACGGACCTGGCTGGCCCTCGCGGCCTGCGTGGCACTGGTACTGGTGACCGGCGGCACTGCCGCGGCTACGGTGACCGCGGCCACGGGTAAGGCCGCCCCCACCGCCGGGCGGCTCCCGGCCGGTGACGGCCCGCACGGGTTCTGGTGGGGGACGGACAGCTGGCCGGTCACGGTACCGGGCAGCGCACCGTACACCATGCCGCACCTCGGCGGCGCCTACGGTGGCTACATCGGGATGACCGGGAGCTGGTCGTCCTGGCTCGGCTGCAAGGGCGGCTTCCGCGCTTTCTCGTCGGCTAACGCCGCGCAGGCTCACACCAATTTCACCAAATACCACCTAGGCATCGGTGCTGGGTGGTACTGGTTCATGGGCGGCCCCGGCGTCGACCCGCACTGGAACGGCTCATCGGCGGAGGCATACGCGTGGGGTGCCCGGCAGGCGGCGCGGTCGCTGGCCGACATCGCCGGTGAGCAGATCGACTACCCGGTCGTCTGGATGGACATCGAACTGCCCGGCGTGGCGCCCGCCACCGACAACGGCTGGAACAGCGTGTACACCTCCCCGTGCAGCGGAGTCGTCAAGACCCGTGGCGTCCCGGCGGCCGTGGACCGCGCGGACTTCAACGGGTTCTATGACTACATCGCCGCGCACTCGAGGTTCAAGCCGGGCGTCTACTCCGCCCCGCAGGTGTGGAACTCGGTCTTCGGCGGCAACAGCGCCAGCCCGGGCAGCCCCGGCTACATCCCGCATACCGCTGAATGGACCTACTGGCCGGAGACGGCGAGCCTGTCCAACGCCCCGTTCGGCTGGTGCCTGAAGTCCGGCGGGTGCGCGCAGTTCTTCGGTGGCGTCAGCAGCGCGAGCGGCAATGCGCTCATGTGGCAGTGGTCCGGCGGTGGCGGGATCCGCAACCCCTACGGCGACTTCGACCAGATCGACGGCGCCCGGCGGAGTTGAGGGACCGTTCGGTGTTAGCCGGCGATCAGGGGCTCGAGCAGGATGTCCGGGTGCTCGCGCCGGACCTGGGCCAGCCGCCACTTGTCGCTGATCAGGGCGAGCAGCGCCCCGTCGTGGCGGCGGGTCAGCACCTCCACCGCGCGCTGGCCGGCCAGCGCGCGAGCGCCGTCCGCGTCGGTGCGCCGGGCCATCGAGAAGTCCAGGTGATCGAGCTCGGCCCGGGCGCCGAACTCGTGCTCCAGCCGGTGCAGCACTACGTCGAACTGCAGCGGTCCCACGGCGGCCAGCACCGGGGCCTGGTCGCCGCGCACGTCGGAAGACAGGACCTGGACGACGCCTTCGGTGTCGAGCTGATCGATGCCGCGACGGAACTGCTTCTGCTTGCCCGCCTCCTTGCCGCGCAGCACGGCGAAGTGCTCGGGC
Organism: uncultured Actinomycetes bacterium; assembly: GCA_963800415.1. Lineage (GTDB taxonomy): Bacteria > Actinomycetota > Actinomycetes > Streptosporangiales > Streptosporangiaceae > Palsa-504. The sequence continues at coordinate 31,173 of CAWDBS010000074.1, read as the reverse complement.
GCGAAGCTGGGGATGGGCGGGAACTCGACCGGGATCTCGTCGTACAGCGTGTCGCCAGGGCGCAGCGCGGTGGCGTTGACCAGGCCGATCACGTCGCCAGGGAAGGCCTCCTCGACGGTCTCCCGGTCCTGGCCGAACATTGACTGCGCGTACTTGGTCGCGAACGGGCGGCCGGTCGCGGCGTGGGTCAGCACCATGCCGCGCTCGAACCGTCCCGAGCACACCCGGACGAAAGCCATCCGGTCCCGGTGCGCCGGGTCCATGTTGGCCTGCACCTTGAACACCAGACCAGAGAACGGCGCGTCAACGGGCCGGGGTGAGCTCTTGATGTCCTCGCGCGCGGATGGCGGGGGAGCGAACGCAGTCACCGCATCGAGCAGGCGGCGGACGCCGAAGTTCGGCAGTGCGGCCCCGAACAGCACCGGGCTCGTCAGGCCGGCCAGGAAGGACTCCATGTCGATCGCGGCACCGTAAACCTCGTCGAGCAGCGCTAGTTCCTCCCGCGCCGCGACGTACGCGGCGCCGTCCCGGGCCGTCGCGGCAGACTCGTCCAGCAGCGTCTCCAGCGCGCGCCCGGCTCCCCCCGGAGTCCGCTCGAAGGTGACGTACTCCCCGGTGGCCCGCTCGATCAGGCCGCGGAAATCTCCGGCCACCCCGACCGGCCAGTTCACCGGGGCCGGGTGCAGGCCGATCCGCTGCTCGATCTCGTCGAGCAGCTCGAGCGGCTCCCGGCCGGGCCGGTCCCACTTGTTCACGAACGTGACCACTGGCACCCCCCGGCTGCGGCATACGTCGAACAGCTTCAGCGTCTGCGGCTCCAGGCCCTTGGCCGAGTCCAGTAGCATGATCGCGCAGTCCACGGCGGACAGCACCCGGTAGGTGTCCTCGGAGAAGTCGGCGTGACCCGGGGTGTCCAGCAGGTTGAGCACCGTGCCGTGGTAGTCGAAGCGCAGCGCCGCCGAGGTAATCGAGATGCCCCGGGCGCGCTCCATCGCCATCCAGTCGGAGGTCACGCCGCGCCGTCCGGCCTTGCCGTGCACCGCGCCCGCCTGGTTGATCGCCGACGCGTGCAGGGCCAGCGCCTCGGTGAGGGTGGACTTGCCTGCGTCCGGGTGGCTGATCACCGCGAACGCCCGGCGCCTGGCCGACTCGGCCACCACCCTGGAGGCCTGCGCCCTGGAGGCCTGCGCCTTGGAGGCCTGCGCGCCGGAGGCCTGCGCCTTGGAGGGGAGTACCTTCGTGTCGGCGGCCCGCGGAAGTGCCCCCGTATCCGCCATAGTCACTCACGTTAGGATACTGGGTCCGTGGACCGCGTCCTCACGATCCCGAACGGGATCAGCGCCGCCCGGCTGGCCGGGGTGCCGGTCTTCCTATGGCTAGTGCTCGGCCCGCGGACCGCGACCGCCGACTACTGGGCGGTGGGTCTGCTCATCGCGGCCGGGCTGTCCGACTGGCTGGACGGCAAGATCGCCCGCGCGCTGAACCAGACCAGCAGGCTCGGCCAGCTGCTCGATCCGGCCGCGGACCGGCTGTACATCGCGGCCACCATCGTCGCGCTCGCCGTGCGGGCCATCATCCCGTGGTGGCTGGTCATCGTCCTGGCACTGCGCGAGATCACCGTCGGCGCGGCGCTCGCGGTACTGCGCCGACGGGCCGGGTTCGGCTCCCTGCAGGTGAGCTTCGTCGGCAAGACGGCAACGCTTTGCCTGCTTTATGCTTTCCCCTTGCTCTTTCTTGGCGATCACCCCGGCTGGGGCGGGACGCTGGCCCGGGTACTAGGCTGGGCCTTCGCAACCTGGGGAACTGTCCTGTACTGGTGGGCCGCGATGTTGTATCTCGTCCAGGTTAAAAGCCTGATAGGTGACACCGCGAGTTCGTTAAGTGACAAGGCGCGTCCTTGATTCCGCCCGTGACGGGGTGCACATAATGGCGGATACCGGGAAGGAGTCGCGAAACCATTGAAGGCCGTCATCATGGCAGGGGGCGAAGGGACGCGCCTGCGGCCCATGACCGCGAACCAGCCGAAGGTCCTGCTCCCGGTGGTCAACCGCCCGATCATGGAGCATGTGCTGCGGCTGCTCAAGCGGCACGGGTTCGACGAGACCGTGGTGACTGTCCAGTTCCTCGCTGCCCTCGTCCGGAACTACTTCGGCGACGGCGAGGAGTTCGGGATGAGCCTGCAGTACGCCACCGAGGAGATGCCGCTCGGCACGGCGGGCAGCGTGCGGAACGCGGAGGACGCGCTGCGGGACGAGCAGTTCCTGGTTATCTCCGGCGACGCGCTCACCGATATGGACCTGACCGGTCTGGTCCGCTTCCACAAGGAAAAGGGTGCCCTGGTCACCGTGGCGCTGGCCAAGGTGCCGAACCCGCTCGAGTTCGGCATCGTGATCACCCAGGAGGACGGCCAGATCCAGCGGTTCCTGGAGAAGCCGACCTGGGGCCAGGTGTTCTCGGACACGGTGAACACCGGGCTGTACGTGATGGAACCGGAGGTGCTCGCGGAGGTCCCGCCAGGCGAGACGATCGACTGGTCCGCCGATATCTTCCCGAAGCTGCTCAAGCGCGGCGCCCCGCTGTACGGATACGTCTCGGACAGCTACTGGGAGGACGTCGGCACCCACGAGAGCTACCTGAAGGCCCAGGCCGACGTGCTGGCCGGCCGGGTGCAGACCGACATCGCCGGCTTCGAGGTCTCGCCGGGCGTCTGGGTCGCCCCGAGCGCCGAGGTCGACGCGGACGCGGTGCTCACCGGACCGCTATGCATCGGCGACTACGCCAAGATCGAGGCCGGCGCGCATCTGCGCGAGTTCACCGTGATCGGCAGCAACGTGGTCGTCAAGGAGGGCGCGTTCCTGCACCGCGCCGTGGTGCACAACAACGTCTACGTCGGCCAGGGCGTCACCCTGCGCGGCTGCGTGATAGGCAAGAACACCGACGTGATGCGGCTGGCCAGGATCGAGGAGGGCGCCGTCGTCGGGGACGAGTGCGTGATCGAGCCCGAGGCCTACCTGTCCGCCGGGGTCAAGGTCTACCCGTTCAAGACCATCGAAGCCGGCGCGGTGGTCAACACGAGCGTGATCTGGGAGTCCAGGGGGCAGCGCACCCTGTTCGGCCCGCGCGGCGTGTCCGGCCTCATCAACGTGGAGGTCACCCCGGAGCTCGCGGTCCGGCTGGCCAGCGCGTACGCCACCACGCTGCGCAAGGGCTCCACCGTCACCACCTCGCGGGACGTGTCCCGGGCCGCCCGCACGCTCAAGCGGGCGGTGCAGGGCGCGCTCAACGCCAGCGCGATCAACGTGGTGGACCTGGAGGCCCAGCCGCTCCCGGTGGCCAGGTTCGAGACCGCCAGGGACCACTACAGCGGCGGCATCGCGCTGCGCACCACGCCCGGCGACCCGCAGTCGATCGACATCATCTTCCTGGACGAGCGTGGTGCCGAGCTGTCCCAGGCCGACCAGCGCAAGCTGGAGCGGGTGTTTTCCCGGCAGGAGTTCCGGCGGGCCTTCCCCGGCGAGATCGCCGAGCTCAGCTACCCGCCCCGGGTCGTCGAGTCGTACACTCACGAGCTGCTCAGGTGCGTCGACATGACCGGCGTACGTGAGGCCAACCTCAAGGTGGTGGCCGACTGTGCGGGCGGCACCACGTCGCTGGTACTGCCCAGCCTGCTCGGCACCATCGGGGTCGAGGTGCTCACCCTGAACAACCGGCTGGACGAACTGTCGCCCACCGAGACCACGGCCCAGCAGCGGGCCGGCCTGCAGCGGCTGGCCGACGTGGTGTCCTCGTCCCGGGCGGCGTTCGGCGTGAGGTTCGACCCGGTGGGCGAGCGGATCCAGCTCGTGGACGAGAAGGGCGAGCTGGTCAGCGAGGACCGGGCGCTGCTGTCTGTACTCGACCTGGTCGCGGCCGAACGCAAGCGGGGGCGTGTCGCGCTGCCAGTGACCACTACCCGGGTGGCCGAGCAGGTGTGCCGGTTCCACGGCGTCCAGGTGGAATGGACGCCGACCTCCATGCACGCGCTGACGCTGGCCGCGGCCCAGGACGACGTCATCTTCGCGGCCGACGGCCACGGCGGCTTCGTGGTGCCTGAGTGCGCCCGGACCATTGACGGCATCGCGGCCTTCGTCCGGCTGCTCGGCCTGGTCGCCCGGACCCGGCTGACGCTGAGCCAGATCGACGCCAGGATCCCTGTCCCGCACCTGCTCCGCCGGTCCGTCCCAACGCCGTGGGCGGCCAAGGGCGGCGTTATGCGCACGGTCATGGAGGCAGCCGGGGACAACGAGATCGACACCACCGACGGCGTGCGGGTTATCGAGCGGGACCGCGGCTGGGTGCTGGCACTGCCCGACCCAGCGGACGCCGTCACGCACCTATGGGCGGAGGGAAACGACGCCGATACCGCTCAGCTGCTGCTTGACGAGTGGGCATCGGTGGTGGAACAGGCGGGACGCTGAGGAGAAAACGGGCCGGACGCGGCGACTCGGGCCTGACGGTTACCGCAAAGTGTCCCCGGATACTGCGGTTAGGTCCCCGGATATTCACTCTGTGGCCAGGTAAGCTGTGTCCCTCACGCGATGATGCGAAAGACGCCGACCACGCGGAATTCGCGAATGTGAGAGAATCGCGCGATTGCGATTCGCCCGGCGGTCACCGCCCGCCGGGGCGGGCCCGGAGACGGGCCCGGTACGGCAGGAGTGCATGGCGCGGGTGCACGGCGGAGGTGAGACGGCGGTGTGGCGGAAGCGTCGCGACGAAAATAGCGGGCGCGGATGGCGCGGGCTGTTCGCGTGGCGCATGGACCGCTCCGCCTCATCTCGCGTACCTTGGGCTGGATCGCTCGAAGACGATGAGCACAACCAGGGGAGGCCGAGCGGAGCCATGCCACGCGTCTACTGCGCCCGGTGCGGCCGGCCGAATCCCGACGGGGCCAGGTTCTGCTCGTACTGCGGGACTCAGCTGACCGCGCCGGTGCCGCCTGGGTCCGGGATGCCGGCCGGGCCCGCCGCTCCCGGCGGGACCGGCGGCTACCCGGCGGCCGGATCCCCGGAACGCCCGGGCGAGACCACCTCGACGATCTCGCTGGGCCGGGCCGACGACGACCTCGGCGATGACCTGTTCCCCGACTCCGAGTCATTCGGCGCGCTGCCGCCGGGGAGCGCCCTGCTACTGGTCATGCGCGGCCCGAACGCGGGCAGCCGGTTCCGGCTCGACGGCGAGCTAACCACCGCGGGCCGTCATCCGGACAGTCACATCTTCCTCGACGACGTGACCGTCTCCCGGCGGCATGCCGAGTTCTACCGGCACGGCGCCAGGTTCATCGTCCATGACGTGGGCAGCCTCAACGGCACCTACGTAAACCGGGAGCGGATCGAGGAGGCCGAGCTGACCGGCGGGGACGAGGTGCAGATCGGCAAGTTCCGGATGCTGTTCCTGACCAGCCAGGACCTCGGCCCGGCGTCGTCCGCCGACCGCCGCGGCAGGGGCGCCCAGGACTACGCATGAGGTGCCGGGGGGACAGCCCATGAGCGACCAGTCCGCGCGCGGCCAGTTCGGCATCGGCGAAGTGCTCGCCCAGCTCCGCCCGGAATTTCCTGACATCAGCACGTCGAAGATCCGTTTCCTGGAGGCCGAGGGACTGATCGAGCCGGCCAGGACCCGCTCGGGATACCGGCGGTTCGCCGCGGCCGACATCGAGCGGCTGCGGTACATCCTGACCATGCAGCGGGACTCCTACCTGCCGCTGCGGGTGATCAGGGAACGCCTGGCCGACGGGGCCGAGGCGGCCGGCGGCCAGCACCCGGCGGCCCGCGAGCCCGCCGACATGACCCGCCGCCAGCTGCTCGACTCGGCCGAGATCAGCGAGGCGGAGCTGACCGAGCTCGAGGACTACGGGCTGATCCGCCGGGTAGGCCGGCAGTACAGCGGTGACGCACTGGCGGTGGCCCGGGCGCTGGCCGCGCTGCGCCAGTACGGAGTGCAGGCCAGGCACCTGCGTGCGGTCAAGGCGGCCGCCGACCGGGAAGCCAACCTGGTCGAGCAGGTGGTGGCGCCCCAGCTGCGGCAGCGCGGCCCGGGCACGCGGGACGCCGCCGCCAGGACCGCGTGGCAGATCGCCGACCTGACCTTGCGGCTACATGCGACGCTCGTCGAGTCGGCGCTCGCCGAAGCCGGGCTCGCCTCGGCGCCCCTGCACGCCCGCGTTCTCGAGTTCGAGGCCCTGGACACCCTGGGGAACTTGGATAACTTGGGGAATTTGGGTCCGGCCGGATCCGGTCCGCCGCCCCAAGGTACCCAGCGAGCTCCGGACGCCGGCGGACCGGCGGCCGGGGGGCTGCGGTCGGCCTCCGGGCGGTTACGGGTGTACCTTGGCAAAGGGAGTGGTGGCCAAACAGAGGTTCCCCAGGCACGTGAGGACGGAGCTGTAGTGCGGCAGATGGAGGTCATCGGCGTCCGGGTCGAGATGCCATCAAACAGCCCCATCGTCTTGCTCAAAGAGGCGCAGGGCGACAGGTACCTGCCGATCTGGATCGGGGCGGTCGAGGCAACGGCGATCGCGTTCGCCCAGCAGGGCATGGTTTCCCTTCGGCCGCTGACGCACGATCTTTTCCGTGACGTGCTCGAGGTGCTGAACGTCCAGCTGCAGACGGTGAACATCACCGCGTTGCGGGACGGGATCTTCTATGCGGACCTGGTCTTCTCCAACGGCGCCGAGGTGAGCGCCCGGCCGTCCGACTCGATTGCGCTGGCGCTGCGCACCGGTGCGCAGATCTTCGCCAGCGAGGAAATCCTGGACGAGGCGGGCGTGGCCATCCCGGACGAGCAGGAAGACGAGGTTGAGAAGTTCCGGGAGTTCCTCGACACCATCTCGCCCGAGGACTTCGGCCGGGCCACCTGACCGGCTGCGTGCCGGCATAGCTCAGCAGCCGCCGGAATGTCACGACGCGCCGTGGGTGGTCGTTGACGCCGCTGCCTGGGTCGGCTTACGGTGCGAGTACCGTGGGTAGTCAGCTCCCGTGGAGGTGGGCGTGGCGGTAACCAGGGGTGACGACGGAGACATGGATCGAGACAGCAGACCCTCCGTCGCGGCCAGCGCGCAGGGCACCCTGTTCGATGACAGCGAGGTTCCCGGCCTGCCCGGCGGCCCCGGTGTCCCGGGTCAGTCCGGTGCCTCCGCTGAGCCCAGCGCAGACTCCGCGGAGATCGGGTACCGCGGCCCGACGGCCTGCGCCGCGGCCGGAATCACCTACCGCCAGCTCGACTACTGGGCCCGCACCGCGCTGGTCGAGCCGAGCGTGCGTGCCGCCCACGGGTCCGGCTCGCAACGGCTGTACAGTTTCCGCGACATCCTGGTGCTGAAGGTGGTCAAGCGGCTGCTCGACACCGGGATCTCGCTACAGCAGATCCGGGCCGCGGTCCAGCACCTGCGCCACCGCGGCAGCTCCGACCTGGCGCAGGTGACGCTGATGAGCGACGGGGTCAGCGTCTACGAGTGCACCTCCGCCGACGAGGTGGTCGACCTGCTGCAGGGCGGTCAGGGCGTGTTCGGCATCGCGCTCGGCCGGGTCTGGCGCGAGGTCGAGGGTGACCTGGCCGTGCTGCCCGCCGTCCGGGCCGAGGACGGCTTCGTCGCGGTGGCCTCAGGGGACCAGGATGACCTGGCCAAACGCCGCCTGCGCCGCACCAGCTGACCCGGTTCTGCGGCGCATCCCACCATCTGGTTGTTGCTCAGGTAGGATCGCAGTTGCTGATGACACCGGCCGGGAGAGTCTCCGCGTAAAACCGCGGGCGCCGAAGGGGCAACATCCCCGGAACCTCTCAGGCACACGAACCGGGCGGGACAGGCATCTCTGGAGCGGCAGCGCTGTGTTAGCCACGGGGGAGCGATCCCCCCGGCACCCCCGCAGGGCACCGTGACAGACGGGGAGCCAGCGACCGCGCTCGTCCGGGGAGAGGCTCCATGACAGACTTCGCTGTTCGCCACATCGGCCCGACACCCGCCGAACAGCGGCACATGCTCGACAACCTGGGATATTCCTCGCTCGACGAGCTCACCGCCGCGGCCCTGCCCGAGGGGACACCCCCCGCTGACCTGCGCCTGCCCGATCCGCTGACCGAGACCCAGGCGCAGGCCGAGCTCCGCCGGATGGCCGGCCGGAACCAGCTGTTCACCTCGATGATCGGCCTGGGCTACTACGACACCATCACCCCGGCGTTGATCCGCCGCAACGTGCTGGAGAACCCGGCCTGGTACACCGCGTACACCCCGTACCAGCCGGAGATCTCGCAGGGCCGTCTCGAGGCGCTGCTGAACTTCCAGACCATGGTGGCCGACCTGACCGCGCTGCCCTGGGCCGGCGCGTCGCTGCTCGACGAGGCCACCGCGGCCGCCGAGGCCATGACGCTGGCCCGGCGGGCCGCGAAGAAGGGCCACGTGTTCCTGGCCGACGCCGACTGCCTGCCGCAGACCCTGGCGGTACTCCGCACCCGGGCCGAACCGCTCGGCATCCACCTCGTCGTCGAGCCAGTCACGCCCGAGGCCATCGCCAGGCAGGGCGGTGACCTGTTCGGCGTCCTGCTGCAGTTCCCCGGCGCCTCCGGCGCCATCCGCGACCCCGCGCCCCTGATCGAGGCGGCGCACGCCCAGGGGGCGCTGGCCGCGGTGGCCGCCGACCTGCTCGCGCTGACCCTGCTCCGGCCGCCCGGCGAGGCGGGCGCGGACGTCGCGGTGGGCTCCACCCAGCGGTTCGGCGTGCCGTTGTGGTTCGGCGGCCCGCACGCGGGCTACATCGCGGTCAGCGACGCGCTGAAGCGCCAGCTGCCGGGCCGGCTGGTCGGGGTGTCGGTGGACGCCGACGGCCGGCCCGCCTACCGGCTCGCGCTGCAGGCCCGCGAGCAGCACATCCGCCGGGAGAAGGCGACGAGCAATATCTGCACGGCGCAGGTCCTGCTGGCCGTGACCGCGGCCATGTACGCCGCCTATCACGGCCCGGACGGGCTCGCGGCCATCGCCCGGGGCGTGCACCGTAGCGCCGCGGTCCTGGCCGCGACCCTGCGCGATTTCGGGCACCGAACGAGCGTGGGTGACTTCTTCGACACGATCCGGATCGCCTTTGCGGGCGGACGCGAGGAGGCGGCTGCCGCCGCCGAGCGGGCCCGCGCCGCCGGGTACAACCTGTACCTCGCGCCGGACGACGCGCTGCAGGTCAGCTGCGACGAGACCACCACCGACGAGCGGCTGCGCGAGCTCGTGGCCGCCATCTGCTTCGTGGAAAGGCCCGGCGACGTGCCGCTCACCGAGCCGGCTGGCGCGCTGCCCGCCGCGCTGCGGCGCACCTCGGAGTTCCTCACCCACCCGGTGTTCCGCGAGCACCGCAGCGAGACCGCGATGCTGCGCTACCTGCGGCGGCTGGCGGACTTCGACATCGCCCTCGACCGGTCCATGATCCCGCTCGGCTCCTGCACGATGAAGCTGAACGCGGCGGCCGAGATGGAGCCGATCAGCTGGCCGGAGTTCGCCGGGATGCACCCGTTCGCGCCGGCCGCGCAGGCGGGCGGCTACCTGGAACTGATCGAGTCGCTCGAGTTCCGGCTGGCCAGGCTCACCGGCTACGACGCAGTCTCCGTGCAGCCGAACGCCGGCTCGCAGGGCGAGCTGGCCGGCCTGCTCGCCATCCGCGGCTACCATGCCTCGCGCGGCGAGGAACGCCGCGACGTCTGCCTGATCCCGGAGTCGGCGCACGGCACCAACGCGGCCAGCGCGGTGCTGGCCGGGCTGCGCGTCGCGGTGGTCAAGTGCGGCGCCGACGGCGCAGTCGACCTCGGCGGCCTGCAGGCCAAGCTGGAGGCACACGAGGGGCACATCGCGGCGATCATGATCACCTACCCGTCCACGGCCGGCGTCTACGAGCAGAACGTCAGCGACATCTGCGCGGCCGTGCACGCGGCGGGCGGCCAGGTGTACATCGACGGGGCCAACCTCAACGCGCTGGTCGGGGTGGCCACCCTGCCGGATTTCGGCGCCGATGTGTCGCACCTGAACCTGCACAAGACGTTCTGCATCCCGCACGGCGGGGGCGGCCCCGGCGTCGGCCCGGTCGCGGTCCGCGCGCACCTGGCGGACTTCCTGCCCGGCCGCGGCAGCGCGGGCCCGGTCGCGGCCGCGCCCTACGGGTGCGGCCGGCATCCTGCCCATCTCCTGGGCCTACGTCGCGATGATGGGGGCGGCCGGGCTGCGGCAGGCGACCCAGGTCGCTGTGCTGTCGGCCAACTACGTGGCCAGGCGGCTGGCGCCGCACTACCCGGTGCTGTTCACCGGACGGAACGGCCTGGTCGCGCACGAGTGCGTCATCGACCTGCGGCCGCTGGCCCACCAGACCGGGATCACCGTGGACGACGTGGCCAAGCGGCTGGTCGACTACGGTTTCCACGCGCCGACGATGTCGTTCCCGGTGGCCGGCACGTTCATGATCGAGCCCACCGAGAGCGAGAGCCTGGCCGAGCTCGACCGGTTCTGCGACGCGATGGTCGCGATCCGGGCGGAAATCGCGCGGGTGGCCTCCGGCGCATACGACGCCCATGACAACCCGCTGAAGAACGCCCCGCACACCGCGGAGATGCTCATCGCGGGGGAGTGGAAGCACCCGTACGCTGCCGAGGAGGCGGCCTACCCGGCCGGCGTGGACCGCCGGGCCAAGTACTGGCCGCCGGTGCGGCGCATCGACCAGGCCTACGGCGACAGGAACCTGGTCTGCGCGTGCCCGCCGCCGGAGGCGTTTACCTAGTTCCCGCTCGCTCTATCTTCCCGCTCGCCTCCGGGGTTAAGGGGGGGCCGCTTTCGAGGCAGCGCCTTCCCTCCTCGCTCGTTCCTGGCTCGTCAGTCCAGGCGTTGCCGCGGCCCTTTGGCTCGCCGGAATGCGCGGTTACGGGCTGGCGATGGGGAAGGCGTCCAGGTCGGCAAGGTGCGGGGGCAGGTCCATGGTGACGACGCTTTCCTGCTCCTGGGGGTCGGTGCGGGCGACCACGGCCACTGTCGTGACGTCACTGCGGTTCACCGGGAGATGCGGGGTGCCCGGTGGCACGTACATGAAGTCTCCGGCGTGGACCACGGTGCGCTGCAGCAAACCCTCGCCGTGCCACACTTCGGTTTCGCCGCTGACCGTGTAGATGGCGGACTCGTGCCCGTCGTGGACGTGCGGCACGCCGCGAGTTCCGGGAGGAATCGTCACCAGGTGCAAGCACAGGGCCCGGGCCCCCGCGGACCGGCTGCTCACGCCCGTCGCCAGGCTCATGCCCTGCTTGCCGTCATAGCTGCCGGAGCGGATGACGATGACGTCTCCTGTCTGGGCGACGGCCGTGGCGGGTGTGTGGAGTGCTCTCTCCCACACGTCACTTACTCTAAGCATTTGACCATATCCTATCCGTGATGTTCCCGAGACAAGGTTATGGCTCTTTGTATTCATATAAATACTCTCAGTAAGGTCAATGTGTTCTTCCTTATTAGTTAGTGGAACCTATCCAGGAAGGAAGAGTCACCGGCGAAGCATCGGCCGCGGTCCCGTTACGCAGAGGCGTGCCGCAACTCGTCGAGCACGCGCTGCCGAGCCTGGCGGCCTTGGCCCTGGCCAGGATCACGACCGTCCTGGCCTTGTCGGTGAATCGCTCGAACATCGTCGGTATCCCTTCGGGTCAGCGGACGCGGGCGCGGCGGGCGGGATGGCCGCCGTCCGTCCGGCGGGCGTGTTTCTTGTGGACGGCCTGCCGGGACACGCCGAGGATCTCCGCGATCTCCTGCCAGGACCAGCCGTGTTCCCGCGCGTTATCCACCTGGAGCGCCTCGAGCTGCTCCAGCAGCCTGCGGAGGGCGGCGACGGCCCGGAGTCCGGTGCGCGGGTCTGAGCTGTCGGCCGCGGCCGCCAGGGCGGGTGCGTCGTCCATGGTGTCAATCTATGTTGACAGCTGCCCCGTGTCAACCTGAGTTGACGCCGGCGTCGCCACGCCGATTACGAAGCGCTTACAAGAGCCGGCTGAACCGTGCAAAATCGCGCTACGTAGTCATAACTAGGGAAGATGAGAGCGGAATCCTGACCGTGCTCATCAGGAATCAGTCCGGGGCCATCCTGCCCGGCTGAGCATGCGATTCCAGCCAGGCGTCCTAACGGGAGGTGCGGGTGACCAGCGTTGCCAGACGATCTGGCCCGGCTCGCCATGCCGGTACGGAGACGTACCCGGGGTCGCGGCAGGCGCCGTCGCCTCGTCCGGGTCCGTCCCGCCGTCCGCAGGCCAGGCCGGTGCCCGTCCGGCCTGGGAACCGTCCGGCCCGGGTCGGCGCGCGCGGGTTGCTGGCGGCCATCATCGTCGGCGCGGTCGTGGTCATCGCCCTGTGGTGGCACCGCACGCCCGGCGTCCACGGGCTCGGCGGCTGGCTGACCGGCGCGGGCGAGGTCCTCGGCCTGCTCTGCGGATACGGCGTGGTGGTCCTGGTCGCGCTCATGTCGCGGCTGCCGCCGCTCGAGCGAGGCCTGGGCACCGACAAGCTGGCCCGCTGGCACGCCATGGGCGGGCGGTACATCGTCAGCCTCGTGGTCGCGCATGGCCTGCTCATAGTGTGGGGCTACGCGGTCACGGCGCATGCCACCGTGGTGAGCGAGACCGCGACCCTGCTCACCCAGTACCCGGACGTGCTGATGGCGACCGTGGCCGGGTTCCTCCTGCTCGGCATCGGACTCGTCTCGATGCGCGCCGCCCGGCGGCGGGTCCGCTACGAGACGTGGTACTTCCTGCACCTGTACACCTACCTGGCGATCGCCCTGGCGTTTAGCCACCAGCTGGCCGACGGCGCGTCGTTCGTCAGCAACCTGGCCGCACGGTTCTGGTGGTCCGCGATGTACCTGACGGTGCTCGCCTTGGTGCTGTGGTACCGGGTCGCGGTCCCGCTGCTCTCCTACCGCAGGCACCGTTTCGAGGTTCTGGGGGTGAAGGCGGAGGCGCCCGGCGTCTTCTCGGTCTACATCGGCGGCGGGCGTCTCGACGAGCTGGACGCCGAGCCCGGGCAGTTCTTCCGCTGGCGGTTCCTGACCAGGTCGTTGTGGTGGTCCTCGCACCCGTTCTCCCTGTCCGCCGCGCCGGGGTCGGACGTGCTCCGGATCACCGTTAAGGACCTGGGCGACCACAGCCAGGCGCTCGCGCGGCTGCAGCCGGGGACCCGTGTCTTCGCCGAGGGACCCTACGGGGCGTTCACCCCCGCCGACTCCGGCCGCGGGGTGCTGCTGCTGGCCGGCGGGGTCGGCATCACCCCGCTGCGGGCCATCTTCGCGACGCTGCCGGGGCACGTCACCCTGATCTACCGCGCCACCAGCGAGCGGGACATCGTGTTCCGCGACGAGCTGGACGCCATCGCGGCGGCGCGCGGCGCGACCGTGCACTACCTGATCGGATCCCGGGCCGAGATCGGCGGCGACCCGCTGTCTCCCCGGGTGCTGCGGTCCCTGGTGCCCGGCCTGGACCAGCAGGACGCGTACGTCTGCGGGCCGGCCGGCATGACCGCGGCCTCGGTCAGCGCGCTGCGCGCCGCCGGGGTGCCCAGGCAGCGCATCCACGCCGAGTCGTTCGAGTTCTGAGGGAGAGGATCCGCGAACATGCGCCGGGTGATCCTGGCCGTTACCGGCACCATCGCCGGTCTTGTGGCCCTGCTGTCGTTCAAGTCGCACGTCCCGTCCGTCCCGGTGGCGGCCACGACCGGCGGGTCGGGAGGCGGCTCGTCCTCCTCCTCGTCCTCCTCCTCGGGCGGGCAGACCACGACCGTCCCCGGTGAGTTCCCGCAGGGGTCGCTGGCCAAGAACCTGCCCGCGGGCGAGACCGCCGTGGACGGAAAGGCGGCCAACACCGCATACGGACCTGTCCAGATCCAGCTGATCGAGCGGAACAGCAAGATCGTCAAGGTCGCGGTCCTGGTGCAGCCGGCCAACACCCTCCACGACATCCAGATCGGCGCATTCGCCTTTCCCAAGCTGATCAGCGAGACGCTGACGGCGCAGAACGGCAAGATCGACGCGGTATCCGGCGCCAGCTACACCAGCGCGGGCTACATCCAGTCGCTGCAGAGCGCGCTGGACAAGCGCGCCTGAGCCGCGTGATGGACGGCGGGGCGGGCGCGACCTGGCAGACCAGCGGTTTCGGCCGCTACCTGGGCTGACCCGCCCACCGTGCTCAGAGCAGGGTCGGCTGGCCCGCGTCGTAGACGAGCAGGCCGTCGTCGCGCCGCCGCAGGCCGGGGGAGAGACGATGTTCCTCGGTCCGCCCGTCGTGCAGGAGGTGCCGGACCGGCTGGCGCGGCTACCCGGCCGTCATGAAGTCGATGAGCACGGCCACCCCGGCGCCCCGGAGCAGTTCGGTCATCCGCTCGGCCGTGGCGAGTCCCGTGCCCGAACGTCTAGCAGCATGTCAGTCGCATGCGCGCGGCTCGCGCCGGACCTGCCTCCGGCGTGCGTGCCCGTGCAGGGGCAGGCTGGCTGCCGTGACCTCTTACACGCAATTCTTCAGCGGCACCGCGACCGTCGCGGGCGCGCTGGTCGGCCTGCTCTTCGTGGCGTTGTCAGTTGCGCCGGGAGCGCGGTGAACGCCGTCGAGGCGATGGCCTGGTGCTCGACCAAAGCGTGAGTGCCGCGGATCTGCTCGGGGTCGGTATCGCGCGGTCCTGGGAACTGCTCGGGCTGCATGGGGGCGGCCCGCTCGACCTGCTGACCCAGCGCCTGGGCACCCGTCAGCCCCTGTCGCACGCATCGCCGGTGCCGCCCCCGCCGCCGGAATCGGCCTCCGGCGGACAGTGACCGGGGCCGGTTCCCGCGATCGGCGCACGCTGGGATACCATGCTCAGCGTGCACCGGTGTTTTCCTATCACCCCGCCGCCCCGCTCCTAGCGGGGCGATAGCCGCGCGCGGCCAGCCTAGTAGCCCAGCCCAAAGCCGGGCTCAGTAGCTGACGCGCGCTTCCGTGTCTGGCGAGCACCGTCGCGTGCTGGCCGTCTGGGTAAGTTCGGTGCGCCCCGCTTCCGCGACCATTCCCTTCTCGTCGCAGGAGCGATTTTCCGATGCGTGCGTTCACCACGGGTTCCGCGGCCGCCCGCCGCCGGCCCGGTACTGGCCTGCTGTACCTGCTGATATCCGGATTGTTGTGGGGGACAGGCGGCCTGACGGGCAGCCTGCTGGGCCAGGCCGCCGGCCTGTCCGCCATCGCCGTCGCCGCCTACCGGCTCACCGTCGGCGGCGTGCTGATCGTCATCTTTCTCACGGTGACCGGCAGGCCCTGGCCGGCGGGCCGGGCGGCCTGGATCCGGATCACCGTGATTGGCCTGCTGGCCGCGTTCTACCAGAGCTGCTACTTCACGGCCGTGTCACTGACCTCGGTGCCGCTGGCCACCCTGGTCACGATCGGCGCCGCCCCGGTCCTGGTGCTCGGCGCTGACCGGGTGACCGGGCGGCAAGCCGGCCGGTTCGCGGTCGCCACCACAGGCCTGGCCGTGACCGGTCTCGGCCTGCTGGTGGGCCTGCCGTCCGGATTCCGCGAAACCGCGGTCCTGGCCAGCGCGGGGATGGCCGCGCTCGCCGCGGCTGGCTTCGCCGCGGTC
Source organism: uncultured Actinomycetes bacterium (assembly GCA_963800415.1). Classification (GTDB taxonomy): domain Bacteria; phylum Actinomycetota; class Actinomycetes; order Streptosporangiales; family Streptosporangiaceae; genus Palsa-504. The sequence goes on along the minus strand of CAWDBS010000074.1, from coordinate 15,548 downwards.
ACCCTGACCGCCGCCCGGCCGATGCCAGGACTGGACGACCTCACCGTGACCGGGTTCGGTTTCACCATCGGCGGCCTGACGCTGATGCCGCTCGCGCAGCTAGCGGGAGGCATTGCCTTCCGGCCTGCCCCCGCGGCTATCGGCCTGCTGGTCGCGCTGGGCACCGGCCCGACCGCCGTGGCCTACACGCTGTACTTTCGCGGCCTGCGGACCACCGCCGCCAGCACGGCCGCCCTGCTGACCCTGCTTGAGCCGCTGACCGGCGCCATCCTCGCGGCTGTCCTGCTCGGGGAGCGGCTGAGCGCGACCGGTATCGCGGGCGCGGCCATCATGGCCACGGCCGTGCTCTTCACGGTGCGGGCAAACCGCGGACGCCCGGAGCGTGCGCGGGCGGTGGCGGCGGTGGTCACCGCGCCGGAGCGGGTGCGGATCATGGTACTACGGCGTACCGTCGATCTGGTACACCTGCGTACCGTCGACCAGAGGCGCGAGTGAGCACGGTGACAGTGAACCTGATGGACGACCACATCCGCGCCGTGGTAAGGAGTGCAGATGGCCGCGCATCGTAGGCTCATCACCGGCCGGCCGGTAATGATCACCGGCGCCGCCTCGGGCATCGGCCGGAGCCTGGCCCGGCGATTGTCGCGATCGGGCTCGCCGGTGGCTATCGCCGACATCGACGAGGCCGGCCTGCAAGACACCGCGAAGTCCCTGCCCGGGCCGGTGCTGATGCGGGTGCTCGACGTCCGGGACGCCGCCGACCAGCACCGGTTCGCGGCGGAGGTACGCGAGTGGCTGACGGCTCCGCTGGCCGCGGTGTTCAACAACGCCGGCGTCGCGGTCACCTCGTCGGTCCTGGACGCCGACCCCGGCGACGACGAATGGCTGCGGCAGGTCAACTTCGACGGGGTCGTCAACGGCACGCGTGCCTTCCTGCCCATCCTCACCGAACAAGACGACGGCGTCATCGTCAACACCTCGAGCGTCTTCGGCCTGCTGGGCATGCCGTACCAGAGCGCCTACTGCGCGTCGAAATTCGCGGTACGCGGCTTCACCGACGCGCTGCGCCAGGAGCTCCGCGGCACCGGCGTCTCCGCGGTCACCGTCCACCCGGGCGGCATCACCACCAGCATCGCCCGCAACGCCCGCATCCGGAAGGACCCGGAGGGCCGCGGGCGCAGCCACGCGCAGATGGCAGCCGATTTCGAGGCGGTCACCATGACCACGCCGGACAAGGCGGCCGAGATCATCTGCCGCGGGGTCGAGCGGGGCAAGGCCCGCATCCTGGTCGGTCCCGACGCCTACGTCTTCGACGCCCTGGCGCGGGTCACACCGGTGCACTACTTCGACGTCGTCGCGCAGCTCGAGAAACGGCTCCGCGCGCGGCAGGCGGCCCGCCGGTGAGCGAGCACGTCGACGTCCTGATCGTGGGGGCGGGCCTGTCCGGGATCGGCGCCGCCCATCACCTCCAGGCCGCGTTCCCGGGCAAGACCTACACCATCCTCGAGACCCGCGACGCCATCGGCGGCACCTGGGACTTGTTCCGTTATCCAGGCGTGCGGTCGGACTCGGATATGTACACGCTCGGCTACCGGTTCCGGCCGTGGACGCAGGCCAAGGCGGTCGCGGATGGCCCGTCGATCCTCGAATACGTCCGCGACACCGCGGCTGAGGCCAGCATCGACAAGCACATCCGCGTCAACCACCGGGTGACCCGGGCCAGCTGGTCAAGCGCGACCGCCCGCTGGACGGTCCACGCCGTTCACGGCACCGAGACCACCACACTGACCTGCAATTTCCTGCTGATGTGCAGCGGCTACTACCGGTACGACCAAGGTCACCTGCCGCCGTTCCCCGGCGTCAGCGACTTCCGCGGCCAGGTCGTGCACCCGCAGCACTGGCCGGCCGGCCTGGACTACGCGGGCCGCCGCGTCGTCGTCATCGGCAGCGGCGCCACCGCGGTGACCATCGTCCCGGCCATGGCGCAGACCGCGGAGCACGTGACGATGCTGCAGCGCTCACCCAGCTACATCCTGACGCTGCCCACCGAAGACCCCATCGCCAGCCGGCTGCGCACGCTGCTCGGCACGCGGCGCGCGTACGCCGTCACGCGCTGGAAGAACGTGGCGATCACCACGCTGATCTACCAGCTCAGCCGCCGCCGGCCCGAGATGATCCGCGGCTGGATCCGCAAGCTGACGATCAAGCAGCTGCCCGCCGGGTACGACGTCGACACGCACTTCAACCCGGCGTACAACCCGTGGGACCAGCGGCTGTGCCTGGTCCCCGACGGTGACCTGTTCGAGGCCATCCGCGACGGCCGCGCCTCCGTGGTGACCGATCGCATTGCCTCCTTCACCGAACAAGGCCTGCGGCTGGAGTCCGGCGCCGAGCTACCCGCCGACATCGTGGTCACCGCGACCGGCCTGCAGCTGCTCGCGTTCGGCGGCACCGAGCTGATCGTGGACGGCACACCGGTCCGGCTGCCCGAGACGATGGCCTACAAGGGCATGATGCTGAGCGACGTCCCCAACTTCGCGTTCACCATCGGCTACACCAACGCGTCCTGGACGCTGAAGGCCGACCTGGTGAGCGAGTTCGCCTGCCGGCTGCTCCGATACATGGACGCCCGCGGCTACGACACGTGCGTCCCGGTCAACGACGACCCGGGCGTCACCGAGCAGCCCCTACTCAACTTCTCGGCCGGCTACGTCCTGCGTTCCATCGACCAGTTCCCGCGGGCCGGCTCGCGCGCCCCGTGGCGGCTCGGCATGAGCTACGCCCATGATGTGATCACCTTGCGGCACGGCAAGATCAACGACGGTTCGATGCGCTTCTCGCGCCTCAACCGGGCAGACGCACCGCCGGAGGTGGCTGGCTTCACCGTCGGCCGTTCGGTATATCCCCGAAACGATAGAGCCTAGGCCACACCGAGGGCAGCTAGCAGCTCGCGTTCGCGGCCCGCGCTCAGGCCCGCCCGTCTCGGCCGGTCCAGGCCCTGCTCGCGTTCCCATTTCAGCGCGTCGGCCTGCAGTTCGGCCCGCGGCCGGTGCCGTAGCCCGGCGGCCGCGGCGGCCTGGCCGCTGCGCGCGGAAAAGCCCTCCCAGCCCGGTTCCGCGACCCACATCGGCAGCGATTCCGCGCCCATGTACTCGGCGACACCCTGGCCGAGCAGCCAGGCCGGGTCCGCCTCGATCACCGGCCCGGTGTGGCCGCCCAGTGTCCGGGCCTGCTCGATCCAGCTCCCGAACCCGGCGACCGGGCCGACCGCGTCGTAGCTGCCCGTGGTCCGGGCCTGCGCGCAGTCCAGGAGCCAGGCGGCCAGATCGCGGACGTCGACCACCTGCGTCGGCAGGTCCGGGACGGCCGGCACCAGCATCGGCCCCTGCGGGTCACGCGCGGCCCGCGCAACCCAGTAGCCGGACCGTCCGGTGTGATCACCCGGGCCGCCGATCAGCCCGGCGCGCGCGATCAGCAGGCGGTCGCCGGCGACTGCGGCTGATGCCTGCTCGCACGCCACCTTCGCCTCGCCGTAGTGCTCGGCGTCCGCCTCGTCGCGGTCATCGGGGGCGAGCAGCGGCTCGGACTCGTCGGCGCCGATGGCCGCGTGCGACGCGTATACGCTGCCCGAGGAGACGTACGTCCAGTGCGCCGCCTGCCCGCCCAGGGCCGCCAGGGCGCCGCGGACGAGGCCTGGCTGCCAGGAGACCTCGATCACCGCGTCCCAGTCGCGGCTGCGCACCCGGTCGTAGCCGCCGTCCCGGCGCCGGTCCGCCGCGACGAGCACCGCGCCGTCGGCGACCGGGCCGCTTGTGCCCCGGGCCAGGCAGGTCACCGCATGCCCGCGGCCGACTGCCTGCCGGGCCACCTCACGCCCCAGCCAGGCGGTCCCGCCGAGAATCAAGACGTCCATGCGCTCTAGTCCACCACGTGCCCGCGGGGGCCCGCGGCCTGGTTCACGGTCAGCGAAGATCAAAGAGTCAGGAATGCTTGAGAGACTGCTCAGCGGGCCTACAGGACGGCTTCATATGGTTTGGGCTAGGTTCGTACAGGACGGGCTGCGACGGCAGCAGGAAAGGGCTTGGACCGTGTTTGACAAGGTGACCATCACGTACCGGGGTGCCAAGTACGAGGTCGGGCGTGGCCGGGACTTCTACGGCATCTGGATGACCGGGGCGCCGCGGTCCCAGCCGCTCGATCGGTGGCCCGAGACTGCCGAGGGCTGGTCGGCCGCGTGGACCCGGTTCGCGAGCATCGAGGCGCCGGGCGCGATCGTCCCGGTAGGCCGTCACACCCCGCCGGTCGGTTCGGGTGCCGCGCCGCAGAGTGAGAACCCCGGTCCGTACGGCCAGGATTCCGGTCCGTACGGCCAGGATTCCGGTCCGAACGGGCTGGGTTCCAGCTGGCGCGCCGGTCCGGCGCGCGGCGGGAGAGCCGCCGCGATCGCCGCGGCGGCACTGCTCGGCGTGGGCGTCGTGCTCGGGGTGGCCGGGCTCTTCCCGGCGTACCTCGGCGGTTCCAGCCTCGTCCAGCAGGCCGACCAGGTCATCCCGCACGCCATCTACCTGGCCGTCTGGACCGCGAGCGCCGTGCTCATCCTCCTCGGCGGTGCCCGCCTGCGGCTCGGCGCGCTGCTCGGCCTGGGCCTGAGCGCGGTCACGTTCGGACTGTTCTTCGCGGACGCCGGCACGGCCATCGCCGCGGCGGGGACCGTCGGCGGCGCGGGGCTCGTGCTCGCCCTCATCGGCTGGCTGGCCTGCGCGGCGGGATCCGTGGTCGCGTTCCTCGTCTGGCCGGCCTGCTCCTCGGCCGGGCAGCCGGGTCACCTGAAGTCGCCGGGCTCATTGGCGCGGCCGCGCGGATCCGCGCTCGGTCCGCTCGCGCTTGTGGTGCTCGCTGGGCTCGGGGTGGCCGCCGCGTTCGCCCCCGCGTGGGACAGCTTCACGCTGCGCACGGCCGCCGGGCCGGCGCAGTCGGTGACAGCGGGTAACGCCTTCGCCAACCCGGGACTGGTGATCGCCGGGGACGTGGCCGTGATGATCGCGCTCGCGGGGGTGGTCATCGTGGCCGCGCTCTGGCGGCCGGTCCGGCACGGGGCGTGGCTGCTCGCCGGGGCGGTCATCCCCATGGCGGCCCAGGCCATCTCGGCTCTCGTGCAGGCCGGCGAGACGCCGTCGCCCGCCCAGTTCGGGATCTCGCCCGCGCAAGCCTCGCAGCTCGGGCTCACTATCAGTGCCGGCCTCACGCCGGCCTTCTGGATCTACTGCGGGTTCCTCGTCGCCCTGATCGTCTCGTGCGCGTGGATGTTCTGCACGCCGCATCCGGCCTGCCCGGTCACGCGGGCCGGCGCGAGCGGCTACAGCTGGAATGCCGCCCCAGGCGACGACTTGGCCGACGAGGAGCCAGCCGAGCGGACCGACGTCGCGACGCCGGACCTCGAGGCGGAGCCCAGTCATACCGCGGCCGGCGCCCGCGAAAGCGGCAGCCCGGCCAGCTAAGGCCAGGCTGGCGTCACGCCAGGGGTTGCGCCTGCCCGCCCGCAAGCGCTACAAAGAGATGTCGGGTATTGATGCTCTTGTCGAATATTCGGCTGGCCGGTCCCGGCCGGTGTGGTCGTGGCGGAAAGGACGGCGAGATGCGCCAGCCGATCATGATGCGCCAGCAGGGCGCCCCCAAGGCCGTCAAGGCCGGCCCGCTGAGCCCCGTCCGCAGAGCCCTCGTCCGCTGAGTCGGGGCGCGGCCGCGCTGGGCAAGCTGGCGGCCCGGGCGTGGTCGCTGCCGCCACAGCGGAACCAGGTCGCGGTCGAGCGGGACGTCCAGGTGCCGATGTCCGACGGCACAGTGTTGCTGGCCGACCACTACCTGCCGGTCAGCGTGGCGTCGGCGGCTACCGTGCTGGTCCGCTGCCCGTACGGCCGCGGCGGCCTGTTCGCCCTGCAGACCGCGCAGATCTTCGCCGAACGCGGCTACCACGTGCTGCTGCAGAGCGTGCGCGGCACGTTCGGGTCTGGCGGGGAGTTCGAGCCGATGCGCCACGAGATCGCGGACGGGCAGGACACCGTCGCCTGGCTGCGCCAGCAGAGCTGGTTCGAGGGCCGGCTGGCCACCTACGGCCCCAGCTACCTCGGGTTCGTGCAGTGGGCGCTGGCCATGGATCCGCCGCCGGAGCTGGTCGCGGCCGTCGTGCACGTCGGCCCGCACGACTTCAGCCGGTCCGCGTACCGCAACGGTGTCTTCGACCTGTACAACTACGTCATGTGGAGCGACATGGTCGCGCACCAGGAGAGCGTCGGGATGCTCCACGCGATGGCCCGCATGACCACGGCCGAACGGCGGCTGCGTCCGGTGCTGAACCGGCTGCCGGTCACGGCCGGCTACCGTGACCTGCTCGACCGCTACGCCGGCCCCGGCCGTAATAGCCGGACGGGTCCGCGGCCGGACGCCGGCCCGGACCGCCCGGTGCGCATCTGGGTCGGCGGCGAGGGCGCGGGGGAGTGGCGCGAGATCGCTGACTGGCCGCCGCCAGCTACTGCGCAGCAGCGCTGGTACCTGGATACCCGCGGCTCGCTCGGCACCGCGGAACCATCCCCGGACGTCCCGGCCGCCAGCTTCCGCTACGACCCGGCCGACCCCACGCCGTCGCCGGGCGGCGCGATCATGGCCGTGAACGCGGGGAGCCGCGACAACCGTTCCGTGGAGCTCCGGCTGGACGTGCTGGTGTTCAGCAGCGATCCGCTGGACGAGCCGGTCGAGGTCATCGGCGAGGTCGCCGCCGAGCTCTCCGTCACCCGCGACAACCCGCATGCGGACCTGTTCGTGCGGCTGTGCGACGTGGACCCGCGCGGCCGGTCGCGGAACGTCTGCGACGGGATCGTCCGGCTCACCGAGGCCGACCCGCTGACCGGAACGACGCGGGTGAGCATGTTCGGCGCGGCCCACCGGTTCGGCCGCGGGCACCGGATCAGGCTGCAGGTCGCCGGGGGAGCCCATCCACGCTTCGCCCGCAACCCGGGGAACGGGCAGGTCGACGCGGCCGCCCCCGACCTCGTGCCGACGCAGTACGACATCGGCCTGAACGCGGCGCACCCATCGGTGCTGCTGCTCCCCCGATAGCCGGACCAGCGCTAGCCCTGGAAGTAGCGCACCTGCTCCTCGTGCGTGACCCGCATCCACTTCGGGCTGTCGGCCGTCAGCCGCGAGTCGCCGTACGGCTGCCCCGCGGACACGACGTCTAGGTAGGCGGCATCGAGGGCGAGCCGCCTGCGGAATTCACCGGCGTCCCCGACGTGGCCGTGGCCGGGCACCACCTGGCGCACGCCGGGCACGGATGCCAGCCGCTCCATCCCGGTGCGGTAGTCGCCGAGCGGATCCGCCGCGACGGTGTCCAGCAGCGGAATCTCCATGTCCGAGCACATGTCCCCGGCGATCAGGACGCCGCTGTCCGGCAGGAATACCGCGCCGTGCCCGGGCGCGTGCCCGTCATGCACGATCAGCCGGGCCTCCGGCCCGTCCCACGGGATGACGGAGCCGTCCAGCGACCGCATCCGCCCGACCAGCTCGAGGTCGTGCCCGGACGCGGATTGCCGGACCTCCTCGAGGATGCCGTCTCGCTCGGTCCCGGCGCTGGTGACGGCCGCAGGCGCGGCGTATCTCGGCGCCTCCCCGAGCTCCCGGCTCCACAGCACGTGATCCCAGTGCGGATGAGTCGACCACCCCACCGCCGGCCGCAGCCCCATCGCGGCCAGCTCACCGGCCAGCGCGGTCAGCTCGGCCACCGTCACGGCCGGGTCGATGACCAGGCAGCCCCCGGCCGGGCCGGCCACCACGGTGGTCGTCGTCATGGCGTAGGAGCTGGTCCCGACGAGCACTCCCGGAGCGATCTGCGCCAACGTTCCCATCCGGGCATGTTTTCACAGGTGGGCGCCGTCCGGGAAGCGGTCATCTCTGCTCCTCGTCCACTCAGCGAGCCCCCTGGCCCCATAGCCCTCGAAAGCCAACTTAAGTAATAACTTATACGTCGTAAAGGAGGTATCGTCGGTCCCGGCGGCCGGAAGACTGGCCGGCCGCGCCCGGGACAGCGCGGACGGCCACCAGTTCCACCGCCCGATCAGCACCACAGCCGAGGGCACCAGCAGTGTCCGGACCAGGAAGGTGTCCATCAGCACGCCGAGCGCGAGGCCGACCCCGACATCCACGATCGTCCGGACGTTCTGCGCCCCGGCGCTGCCCGAACCTACGATCGCCAGCACCCCGAACGTCCCGGCCAGCACCAGCCCGGCCGAGGACACCGTCGTCCCCGTGACGTTCAGCGCCCGGCCCACCGCCTCGCGCAGCGGCAGATGCTGGGCCTCTTCCCTGATCCGCGTCATGACCAGGACGTTGTAATCCTCGCCGAGCGCAAGCAGGAACATGAACAGCAGGAACGGCAGGATGAACGTCAGCCCCGGCTGGCCGGCGGCCTTCATGAACACCAGCACGGTCAGGCCGAGGGCGGAGAAGTAGGAGAGCACCACCGAGACGATCAGGTACAACGGCGCGATCAGGCTCCGCATCACCAGCGCGAGCAGCACCGCGATGACGGCGATGGCGATCGGAATGACGGTGCGCAGGTCGCTGCCGGACAGCTGGGCGACATCGTAGGTGAACGCCGCCTGCCCGGTAACCCCGGAGGCGGCGGCGCCGGCGGCCCGCGCCGCGTGGGCGGCCGCGGCCCGGATGGCGGGCACTGCCTGCGCCGCCGCAGTGGTCGTCGCGCTCCCGGCCGCGAGCGAGGTGGCGAACGAGATCGTGTACCCGTCGGCGCTCACGTAGGACCCGCTGGCCCGGTAGGCCTGGTAGGCGGCCAGCTTCGCCAGCGGGACGTGGGCCGCGGCCGAGGCCGGCATCGCCCGCGCTGGGCCGTAGGCGGCGTAGAGCGCGGCGTACTGGGCCGCGGTCAGCGCTGTCCCGTTGGCGTTCAGCGGCCCGGACACCGAGGTGAACACGGGATCGGCGGTCAGCAGCCGCCCGGCGGCCGCCACCGAATCCGCGGCCGCCCAGGCGGGCCGCCGCAGGCGCAGCACGATGACCGTAGGGTTGGCCGCCGTCTGCGGGAAGTGCCTGGTCAGCAGCGCGTCACCGGCCGCCGAATCGCTGCCCACCGGTCCGGTCGCCGCGCCGCCGAGCCCCGCGGCCAGGTAGCCTGCCCCGGCCACCGCGAGCGTGCCGAAGACGATGAGGCCGATGACCAGCGTCGCCAGCGGCCGCCGTACGATCCGCGCGCAGGCCGGTCCCCACCATCCGGCGCGCGCGGCGCCCGGCCGGACCGAGGAGGGCCAGAACGCGACCGGGCCGCAGATCGCCAGCAGGGCTGGCAGCAGGGTGAGTCCGGCGATGAGCATCAGCGCGATCGCGATGGCCAGCGGCGCCGCCAGCCCGGAGTACAGACTGAAGGTGGCGCTGGCCAGTGACAGCAGCGCGGCGATAAGAATGCCCGCGGAGAACGTGATCGTCTCGCCGACCCGCGCCACCGAGAGCACGATCGCCTCACGGCAGCCCAGCCCGGCGCGCATTTCCTCCCGCACCCGGAACATCAGGAACAGCGCGTAGTCCGTGCCCGCGCCGAGCACCAGCACGATCAGCAGCAGCGAGGCGATCTGCGACACGCCCAGGCCGTGCACCGCGGCCTCGGCGGTGAGCCGCTCGGCGGCCAGCACCACGACCACCGCGGGCAGCACCGCGATCAGTGGCGCCAGCGCCGACCGGAACACCGCGATGAGCAGCACGATCACGAAGATGATGGAGAACCACTGGACCTGGCCGCCGGTCTTGCCGGAGGTGGCGTTGGTGTCCACCCGGGTGGCCACCGTGCCCGCCGTGTGCACCGAGAACCCGGGCGGCGGCCCCGCCGCGCGGATCGCGTCACGCACGTCCGCCACCAGGGTGGCCTGCTGGGACGCGGCGAGGCCGCCGGACTGGGCCAGCGCGGCCAGCACGGTGAGCCGCTCGGCCTGCCCGTCGGCCGACTGCCCGGCGTCCCGTATGGCGACTACCTTGGCGACCCGGGACAGCGAACCCGCCAGTCGCGCGACGAACGCCTGGTCCGCGCCGGACAGCGTCCCGTCCGGACGCGCGGCCACCACCGTGACCGCGGTCAGCGTGGCCCCCTGCAGCGGCGAGGCCAGCCGGGCCGCCTGCTGGCTGGGCGCGCTGGCCGGCAGGAACGAGGTGCTGTCGCTCTGCGTCACGCTCGACAGCGACGGCAGCAGCACCATGGCCGCGGCCGCGCCGGCCACCCAAGCCAGCACGATGACCCAGCGGAAGCGGACGGACAGCCGCCCGGCCGCGGCGAAGAAGGTACCCACGAATGCCATCGTGGCCGGCCGGAGCGCGGACCCGTTAGACCCGGGCCAGTTATTCCAGGGGGAGCGTAAAGTTACTTCGTGACAGATCCGCACGGCTACCGGCCGGCGCTGGGCGAGATTCCCGACTCCCCAGGGGTCTACAAGTTCCGCGACCAACGTGGCCGGGTGATCTACGTTGGCAAGGCCAAGTCGCTCCGGCAGCGGCTGAACTCCTACTTCGCCGACTTCGCCAGCCTGCACCCGCGCACCCAGATGATGCTGAAGACCGCGGCGGGCGTCGAGTGGACGGTGGTCGGCACCGAGGTCGAGGCGCTGCAGCTCGAGTACTCCTGGATCAAGGAGTTCGATCCCCGGTTCAACATCAAGTACCGGGACGACAAGAGCTACCCCTACCTGGCCGTCACGGTGGGCGAGGAGTACCCGCGGGTCATGGTCATGCGCGGCGCCAAGCGGAAGGGCACCAAGTACTTCGGCCCGTACAGCCACGCCTGGGCCATCCGGGACACGGTTGACACGTTGCTCCGGGTCTTCCCGGTGCGCACCTGCTCGGCGGGGGTGTTCAGGCGGTCCGGCCAGATCGGCCGTCCCTGCCTGCTCGGCTACATCGGCAAGTGCTCCGCGCCGTGCGTCAATCGGATCAGCGCCGAGGACCACCGCCGGCTGGCCGAGGACTTCTGCGACTTCATGGCCGGGCAGACCAGCCGGTTCGCCAGCCGTCTCGAGGCCGAGATGAAGCAGGCCGCCGCCGAGGAGGAGTTCGAGCGCGCCGCCCGGCTCCGCGACGACCTGCGGGCGCTGGAGCGCGCGATCGAGAAGCAGGCGGTGGTGCTCGGCGACGGTACCGACTGCGACGTGATCGCGCTGGCCGAGGATCAGCTCGAGGCGGCCGTCCAGGTGTTCTACGTGCGCGGCGGCCGGGTTCGCGGCCAGCGCGGCTGGGTCCTGGACAAGATCGAGGAAGTGACCCCGGCCGGCCTGGTGGAGCAGTTCCTCGGCCAGGTCTACGCGGACACCCCGGCCGACGCCGAGGCGGTCAACACGGGCATCCCGCGGGAGGTCCTGGTGCCGGAACTGCCGCCCGACCCGGCCACCATGACCCAGTGGCTGACCGAACGACGCGGCGGCCCGGTCAGCCTGCGGGTGCCGCGGCGCGGGGACAAGAAGGCCCTGTTCGAGACCGTGGCCCGGAACGCCGGCCAGTCGCTCGCCCTGCACAAGACCCGCCGCGCCAGCGACCTGACCACCAGGAGCAAGGCGCTCAACGAGATCACCGACGCGCTCGGCCTGGACGACGCTCCGCTGCGGATCGAATGCTATGACGTCTCGAACCTGCAGGGCACGCACGTGGTCGCGTCGATGGTCGTGTTCGAGGACGGCCTGGCCCGCAAGAGCGAGTACCGCCGGTTCGCGATCAAGGGCACCGACGGCACCGACGACATCTCCGCGATCCACGAGGTGATCAGCCGGCGGTTCCGCCGCTACCTGGCCGAACGCGAGAAGACCGGCGAGCTGGACACCCTCGGCGACCCCGATCCGGAAGAAGACGTAACCGGCCCAAGGAAATTTGCTTATCCGCCCAACCTGGTGGTCGTCGACGGCGGCCCGCTGCAAGCTGACGCTGCGGCCCGGGCCCTGGCCGAGCTGGGCATCGACGACGTCGCCGTCTGCGGTCTGGCCAAGCGCCTGGAGGAGGTCTGGCAGCCAGGCGAGGAGTACCCGGTCATCCTGCCCCGCAGCAGTGAGGGGCTCTACCTGCTGCAGCGGGTGCGGGACGAGGCGCACCGGTTCGCGATCGCCTACCACCGGCACAAGCGCGGCAAGGCCGCCACCACCAGCGCGCTCGACGACGTGCCCGGGCTCGGCCCGGCGCGGCGCAGGGCCCTGCTCAAGCACTTCGGCTCGGTGCGTAAGCTCAGCGCGGCGAGCATCGTCCAGATCGCGGCGGTGCCGGGCATCGGCCCCCGGCTGGCCGCTACCATCTCGGCCGCCCTGAGCTCGGATCAGGCGCAGACCAGCGAGACAGGGGGGAAGGCATGAGGACGGCTGAGGACCCGGCGAACATCGTCATCATCACCGGCTTGTCCGGGGCGGGGCGGTCCACCGCGGCCAAGTCGCTCGAGGATCTGGGCTGGTTCGTGGTCGACAACCTGCCGCCGGGCCTGCTGCCGACCATGGTGGACCTCGCGGCCAGGTCCAACGGCGCGGTCAGCCGGATGGCCGCGGTGGTCGATGTGCGCAGCCGCGCCTTCAGCACCGACCTGAAGTCGGCGATCAGCGACCTGGGCGCGCGGGGCGCGGCCGCCCGCGTGGTCTACCTGGAGGCCGCGGAGGACACGCTGGTGCGCCGGTTCGACAGCGAGCGGCGGCCGCACCCGTTGCAGGGCACCGGCCGGGTCACCGACGGGCTCGCGGCCGAGCGCGAACTGCTCCGCGAGGCGCGCGGCGACGCGGACCTCGTGCTGGACACGACCAGGCTCAACGTGCACGAGCTGCGGGCCAGGATGCGCGACTTCTTCGGCGGCGGCACGGCCGCCGGACTGAGGCTCAGCATCGTCTCGTTCGGCTACAAATACGGCCTCCCGGTGGACGCCGACCTGGTGGCCGACTGCCGGTTCCTGCCCAACCCGCACTGGATCCCCGAACTGGCCCCGATGACCGGGCAGGACGCGCCGGTCCGCGAGTACGTTCTCGCCCAGCCCGGCGCCAAGGAGTTTCTGCGTCATTACGCGGAGTTGCTCCATGTGGTGCTGCCCGGCTATGAACGGGAGGGCAAGCGGTTCGTCACCCTCGCGGTGGGCTGCACCGGCGGCAAGCACCGCAGCGTGGCGATAGCCGACGAACTGGCGGCACGCGTGGCCGGCGCACTCGCCGGTACCGCGATCTCCCGGGGTTCTGCAGATGGGGCTGACGTGCAGGTGGTGCACCGGGATCTGGGTCGGGAGTGAGCAGTTGGGGACTGGCCTCAGGGCGGTAGCGCTCGGTGGCGGGCACGGGCTGGCGGCGTCGCTGTCGGCCCTGCGCCGGGTGACTGATGATCTCACCGCGATCGTGACGGTCGCCGACGACGGCGGGTCGAGCGGCCGGCTGCGCCGGGACTTCGGCGTCCTGCCGCCTGGTGACTTGCGGATGGCGCTGGCCGCGCTGTGCGGCGACGACGAGTGGGGCACCACCTGGAGCAAGGTCGTCCAGCACCGGTTCGGCGGTGACCGCGAGCTGGCCGGTCATGCCGTCGGCAACCTGCTCATCGTGGCGCTGTGGGATCTGCTCGGCGATACGGTCGCGGGCCTGGAGTGGGTGGGCCGGCTGCTCGGCACCGGCGGCCGGGTGCTGCCCATGGCCGCGGTGCCGCTCGACATCGTCGCGGAGGTGGTCGGCGCCGACCCCGCCCGGCCGGAAGAGGTCAGCACGTTGCGCGGCCAGGCGGCGTGCGCGAGCACGCCGGGGCAGGTGCGGTCGATCACGCTGCTGCCGCCTGACCCGCCCGCGGTGCCCGAGGCGGTGCGCGCGGTGCTGGACGCTGAGTGGGTGGTGTTCGGCCCCGGCTCGTGGTTCACCAGTGTGCTGCCGCACCTGCTGGTGCCCGAGCTCGCTTCCGCGCTGCACGTCACCACGGCCCGGCGGCTGCTGGTCCTCAACCTGGCCCCGCAGCCGGGGGAGACCGAGGGATTTTCGCCCCACAAGCACCTCGAGGTCCTCGCCGGGCACGCGCCTGCGCTTACCGTGGATGTTGTCCTCGCCGACACCACGGCCGCCGGAACCGGTAACCTGGCCGACCTGGAGAAAGCAGCCGCGGTGCTCGGGGCCCGGCTGGTGATGGCGGACGTGGCCGCGGCCGACGGCACACCCAGGCATGACACCAGGCTGCTGGCGGGGATGTACGCGCAGATATTCGAGAGCTACCGTGCCGTACCTGGGCATCATGGGTCGGGACCTAGCTGGGGGGAGTGATGCTGCATGGCAATGACCAGCGTGGTGAAGGACGAGCTCAGCCGAGTCCAGGTGATCAAGCCGTGCTGCCGCAAGGCCGAGGTCTCCACGCTGCTCAGATTCGCCGGCGGCCTGCACCTGTCCGAGGGCCGGGTGGTCATCGAGGCCGAACTCGACACCGGCGCGGCGGCCCGGCGGCTGCGCGCGGGCATCACCGAGGTGTTCGGGCACCCGGCCGAGTTCCTCGTGCTCTCGCCGAGCGGCCTGCGCAAGGGCAACCGCTACCTGGTCCGGGTGAGCAAGGGGCAGGCCGGCGAGAGCCTGGCCCGCCAGACCGGGCTGATCGACAGTTTCGGCCGGCCGGTGCGGGGCCTGCCCAGGCAGGTGGTGTCCGGTTCCGCGTCGATTGCGAGGCCGCCTGGCGTGGCGCGTTCCTGGCCCACGGGTCACTGACCGAGCCGGGGCGCTCGATGGCGCTCGAGATCACCTGTCCCGGGTCCGAGGCGGCGCTCGCCCTGGTCGGCGCGGCGCGGCGGCTGAAGGTACACGCCAAGGCGCGTGACGTGCGCGGCGTGGACCGGGTGGTGATCAGGGACGGCGAGGCGATCAGCGCCATGCTGACCCGGCTCGGCGCGCACCAGGCCGTGCTGGCCTGGGAGGAGCGCCGGATGCGGCGCGAGGTCCGGGCCACCGCCAACCGGCTTGCCAACTTCGACGACGCCAACCTGCGCCGCAGCGCGCGCGCCGCGGTGGCGGCGGGCGCGCGGGTGCAGCGTGCCCTGGAGATCCTCGGCCCGGACGCGCCGCAGCACCTGACCATGGCGGGCCAGTTGCGGATGGCGCACCGGCAGGCCAGCCTGGAGGAACTCGGCCAGCTCGCCGACCCGCCGCTGACCAAGGACGCAATCACAGGCCGTATCCGCCGCCTGCTGGCCATGGCCGACCGCCGGGCCCGCTGACCAGGGCATCCCGAGCACAGAAGCCAGCCTGACCGTCGACATGTTCTAGCCCGGCCGCGAGGCGCGACACGACCATCACCGGCGTGATCCTGCTGGCGGGCCACGGCGAATACGTAGGCCGTGAATCGACATGCCTCGGATCAACACCGTCGGTTCGTATCCGGGTGGGCGGGCCACGGGTGGGCTGGATCACCATGCTCCGCGGGCCCGGGAGTGATATCCCGGTGGCCTTCCTTGCGATAAGGTCTAGACCATAGGAGTCGGCAAATGCCGCTCCGCACGCGAGGCCGTCACGGGCGCGCGGGTCTTCCGATAGTCT
>CAWDBS010000073.1:0-119255 GCA_963800415.1 uncultured Actinomycetes bacterium | reverse complement strand
TGACGGTGGCCAGGCCCGCCGACACCGACGAGGCCAGGATGTCCCGGCTGGACACGTGCGCGAGCTCATGCCCGAGCACACCGCGCAGCTCGGCCTCGTCGAGTACCCGGAGCAGGCCCTCCGTGCAGCAGATCGCGGCGGAGCGCGGGCCGCGGCCGACGGTGAAGGAGTTCGGCTGATCGGCCGGCGACAGGTACAGCCGCGGCACCGGCAGCCGGCCGTCCTTGCTCAGCTCCCGCACCAGCCGGTAGAGCCCGGGGTGCTCCACCTCGCTGACCGGCCGGGCCAGCATCGCGGACAGCGCAAGCCGGTCACAGCCGACGAAGGCGGCCGTGACCAGCACCACCGCGATCACGATCGCGACGACCGCTCCGCCCCCGCCGGCCGCCGCCACCCCGAGGAGGGCGCAGCCCGCGATCAGCAGCACCACGGATGTCACCAGGCCGGCCAGCGCGCCAGCCAGTTCGGCTGCCCGCAGCGCGTAACCGCGCACAGCCATCCACCTCCCACTGGCCACGCTCGGGTCCCGGCCGTGACATGATGCCAACGTTCCCGCAGGCGCGTCACAAACGTCGCTAGCCGGGTCACCAAGGGCCACGCATGTCACGCGGAACGCGTGCTGACGCCGGCGACCGAGTTCTTACCAGAATCTGTCCCAAACTACATTGACGGCGCCAGACCGAAAACGGGCCTGGGAATATCACCGAACGGATGAACGTTCCTGCGCCTGTCTCGGCGTAATATTTGTACCGTCCTAACTGATGCCCCATGCCGTGGGGTGGGTGCCAGGTGAGCGGCCCGGCCGCGGCGTGCGGAGGAGGTTTTCCAGCTGTGACCAAGCAGGTCCAGAAGCTCGATCACGTCATCATCAGGTTCGCCGGCGACTCTGGTGACGGCATGCAGCTCGCGGGAGACAGGTTCACCCAGGAGACGGCGGTCTTCGGTAACGACCTGTCCACCATGCCTAATTTCCCGGCGGAAATCCGGGCCCCCGCGGGCACGCTCGCCGGCGTATCGAGTTTCCAGCTGCAGTTCGCCGACCACGACATCCTCACGCCGGGGGACGCGCCGGACGTCCTCATCGCGATGAACCCCGCCGCGCTGAAGGCCAACATCAAGGACCTGCCGCGCGGCGGCGACCTGATCGTCAACACCGACGAGTTCACCAAGCGGAACCTGACCAAGGTCGGCTACGAGGGCAGCCCGCTCGAGGACAACTCGCTCGAGCAGTACCACGTGCACGCGGTGCCGGTCACCTCGATGACCGTCAAGGCCCTGGAAGCGTTCGACATCACCAGGAAGGATGCCGAGCGGGCGAAGAATATGTTCGCGCTCGGCATGCTGTCCTGGCTGTACGACCGGCCCGCCGACGGCACCCTGTCCTTCCTCAAGGCCAAGTTCGCCAGCAAGCCGGAGATCATGGCGGCGAACGTGGCCGCATTCCAGGCGGGCTGGAACTTCGGCGAGACCACCGAGGCCTTCTCGGTCCGGTACGAGGTCAAGCCCGCACCGCTCAAGCCGGGCACCTACCGGAACATCAGCGGCAACACCGCCCTGGCGTACGGCCTCGTCGCCGCGTCCCAGCTGGCCGGGCTGCCGTTGTTCCTCGGCTCCTACCCGATCACCCCGGCTTCGGACATCCTGCACGAGCTAGCCAAGCACAAGCGCTTCGGGGTGCGTACGTTCCAGGCCGAAGACGAGATAGCCGCCGTCGGCGCGGCGCTCGGCGCCTCGTTCGGCGGCTCGCTGGCCGTGACCAGTACCTCGGGACCGGGCATGCTGCTGAAGGCCGAGACCGTCGGCCTGGCCGTGTCGGTCGAGCTGCCGTTGATCGTCTGCGACATCCAGCGAGCCGGGCCCTCCACCGGCATGCCGACGAAGACCGAGCAGGCTGACCTGCTGCAGGCGATGTTCGGCCGGAACGGGGAGTCGCCCGTTCCCGTCATCGCCCCGGCCAGCCCGGCGGACTGCTTCAACGCGGCGATCGAGGCGGCCAGGATCGCGGTCAAGTACCGGACCCCGGTGATCCTGCTCTCCGACGGCTACCTCGCCAACGGCTCCGAGCCGTGGCGCATCCCGGACACTGCCAGCCTGCCCGACCTGAGCCAGGAGTTCGCCTTCGCGGAGCCGGCCGGCCCGGCTGATGGCGGGGACGCGGGCGAATTCGAGCCGTTCCGGCGGGACCCGGTGACCCTGGCCCGGCCCTGGGCCGTCCCGGGCACCCCGGGCCTGGAACACCGGATCGGCGGCATCGAGAAGGCCGACATCACCGGGACGATCTCCTACGACCCCGACAACCACGACCTCATGGTCCGGCTGCGCCAGGCGAAGATCGACGGGATCGCGGCCGACCTGCCGCCGGTCGAGGTCGACGACCCGGACGGCGCCGCCCGCGTGCTCGTACTGGGCTGGGGCTCCACCTTCGGCTCCATCGGCGCCGCGGTGAGACGGGCCAGGAACGCGGGTCACAGCGTCGCCCAGGCGCACCTGCGGCACCTCAACCCGTTCCCGCCGAACCTGGCGGACGTGCTCCGCCGCTACGACAAGGTGCTGGTGCCCGAGATCAACCTGGGCCAGCTCGCGCTGCTGCTGCGCGGCCGGTTCCTGGTCGACGTGATCTCCTACAACCAGGTCCGCGGCCTGCCCTTCCGGGCGGCCGAGCTCGCTGGTGTCATCGAGGATGTGATCGGTCATGCCTGAGACGAACGGCCACGGCACGCCCGCGCCCGGTCAGGGCGACCAGGCGGGCAGGCTGGCCTCGCTGACGCTGGTGCCCCGGGCCGCCGTCCGTTCGGCAGCTAAAGATTTCAAGTCGGACCAGGAAGTGCGCTGGTGCCCTGGCTGCGGCGACTACGCCATCCTGGCCGCCTTCCAGGCGTTCTTGCCCGAGCTGGAGGTGCCGCGGGAGAACATCGTGGTCATCTCGGGGATCGGCTGCTCGTCGCGGCTGCCCTACTACGTGAACAGCTACGGGATGCACTCCATCCACGGCCGGGCGCCCGCGATCGCCACCGGGCTCGCGACGTCCCGGCCCGACCTGTCGGTCTGGGTCATCACCGGCGACGGCGACGCGCTGTCCATCGGCGGCAACCACCTGATCCACGCGCTGCGGCGCAACGTCAACATCAAGATCCTGCTGTTCAACAACAGGATCTACGGGCTGACCAAGGGCCAGTACTCGCCGACCTCCGAGCGGGGCAAGGTCACCAAGTCCACGCCGTTCGGCTCGCTGGACCACCCGTTCAACCCGGTGTCGCTGGCGCTCGGCGCGGACGCCAGCTTCGTGGCCAGGACGATCGACTCCGACCGCAGGCACCTGACCTCGGTGCTGCGCGCCGCCGCCGACCATCAGGGCGCCGCGTTCATCGAGATCTTCCAGAACTGTCCCATCTTCAACGACGACGCGTTCGCCCCGCTCAAGGAGGCCGGCGCGGCTGGCCGAGCGGCTGCTCAAGCTCGAGCACGGGGAGCCGGTCCGGTTCGCGGGCGGGTCCCGGGGCCTGCGCTTCGGCAGGCAGGGCGCAGCTCGAGGCGGTCGAGGTAACCGCGGCGGAGCAGGACACGCTGATCAGCCACGACGCGCACCGCGCCGACCCGTCCTACGCGTTCGCGCTGTCCCGGCTGGACACGGCGGACTTCCGGCACACCCCCGTCGGGGTCTTCCGCCAGGTGGAACAGCCGAGCTACGACCAGCTGATGGCGGAGCAGATCGACGCCGCCCGCAGCCGGAGCGGTCCCGGTGACCTCGCCGCCCTGCTGGCGGGCAACGACACCTGGGAAGTCAACTAGGGCCCGAGCCGCTGGTGCACGATCTGCCGGGCCAGGTCGAGCACGGCCGGGTCGTCGTGCAGGACGTAGTTGGTGTCGGTGGCCAGCATGATGCCGTTCAGCTCGAAGGCCAGCCGACCGGGATCCTCGTCGGGCGGCAGCTCATGCCTGGCCACGGCGGCCGCCGCGAAGCCGCGGATCCGCTCGCCGAACTGCGCCTGGAACGTGGCGATCAGGTCCCTGACCGGGCCCGGGCGGGTGCCCATCTCCAGCGCCACGCTGGCCATGAAGCAGCCGCCGGGGAAGGTGTGCCGCTCCAGGTGCGCGAAGAACGCCTCGCACACCGCGGTCAGCTGACCGAGGCCGGGCGGAGCCGCCAGGGCCGGCTGCACGACTTCGGTGTCGAAGACCCGGGCCGCCTCGGCCACCGTCGCCAGCTGGAGTTCCTGCTTGGACCCGAAATGCGCGGCCACGCCGCTCTTGCTCATGCCGAGCGCCGCAGCCAGGTTACCGATGGACAGGCCGTCCAGCCCGTCCACGGTGGCCAGCGAGGCGGCGGCGCGCAGGATCGTGTCGCGGCTTCGCTCCCGGCCGTCCTGGTCGGCCCAGGGGGCCCGGCCGTCCCGCGGCCGGGGCGGGCGGCGGCGGCCATATGAGCCATGCTTCGCTCATCCTCCTGGCAACCTAGCATGACCGCTCGGTCCATGACCGGCCCGGAGCAGCCGCCCATGATGGCACATGCTGCGCGAAGCGTCTGACCGCCACTGGGGACCTGGAACTGCTGGAGCGGGAGCCGCCGCTGGCCTCGGCTGGCCGAGTAGGCGGCCGAGGCCCGAGCGCGGCGCCGAGCTCGCTGGCAACCGCCGCCGCGGCCCAGGCCGCCCGGCTCGGCCTGACGGGGTAGGGTTCAGCCGGTCCGCTTCTCCACGAAGTCGCACAGCGCCAGGAAAGCGGCCCGGGCCGGCACGTCGGGAAGCGCACTGATCGAGACCCTGGCCTCGTGCACCCAGTTCAGCACGTCCGCGCGGGACTCCTTCAAGGCGTGATGGCCGCGGAGCAGGGTGAGCGCCTCGGTCAGCAGGGCCTCGTCGGTCAGGTCCGCCTCGTCGAGCAGCCAGCGCAGCCGCGCGTCCGCCGGGGATTGCACCGGCCCGGACTGAGCAGCCCCTGACTGAGCAGCCCCTGACTGAGCAGCCCCGGACTGAGCAGTGGAGCGCAGCGCGTAGAGCACCGGCAGCGTCCGGACCCCCTGGCGCAGGTCGGTGCCGGGGGTCTTGCCTGACTGCGACGAGTCGCTGGCGATGTCGATCACGTCATCGGAAAGCTGCCAGGCCACGCCGATCTGCTCGCAGGCCGCGGCGATCCGGTCGGCGACCGCCGCCGGAGCGCCGGAGAACAGCGCGCCGAACCGGCCGGACGTGGCGATCAGCGAGCCGGTCTTCTCGGTGATCACGTGCATGTAGAAGTCGAGCGGATCCTGGCCGGGACGCGGGCCGATGGTCTCGGCCATCTGCCCGGTGACCAGCCGGGAGAACGTCTCGGCCTGGATCCTGACCGCTTCCGGGCCGAGATCGGCGAGGATCTGCGGAGGCCTGGGCGAAAAGGAAGTCCCCGGTGAGGATGGCCACCGAGTTGTTCCACCGGGAGTTGACCGACGGGTGGCCGCGGCGCACCAGGGCCTCGTCCATGACGTCGTCGTGGAACAGCGTGGCCAGGTGGGTCAGCTCGATCGCGACCGCCGCCTGGATGACCCGCGGGTCCTTCGGGTCGCCGAACTGCGCGGCCAGCAGCACGAGCATGGCCCGGAACCGCTTGCCTCCGGCCGCGATGAGGTGCCGGGACGCCTCGGTGAGCAGTCCGTCGTCGGGGTGCGCCGTCACGGCCAGCGATTCCTCGACGCGGATCAGGTCGTCAATCACCTCCGCCGCGAGGGTGGAGTCCGGGAAATCAACGGGAACTGCGGTGATCAATTGCTCTCCACGTCATCGGCACGCGCGAACGCCTCGAACTTCCGAGTATGCCCTGCTCTGCGCTGGACCAACCAGGGCCCGGCGCCGCGCGAGCAATCCGGCGCGATGCCGCGCGGCCGATCCGGCCTGCGTGTTAGCCAACGAACAACTGATTCGCCGCATGGTTGGCCAGGCTCAGGGCTGGTTCCGGCACGATGCCGAGCACGAGGGTCACCACCACGCCGAGACCCACGGCGGTGCCGGTGAACACGCTCGGCACCACCACTTCGGGTCCGTCGGGGATCGGGTCGCTGAAGAACATCAGCACGATCACGCGGACGTAGAAGAACGCCGCGATCGCGCTGCTCAGCACGCCGACGATCACCAGCGCCGTCTCGCCGGAGGCGATCGCGGCCTGGAAGACGGCGAACTTTCCGGTGAAGCCGCTGGTCAGCGGTATGCCCGCGAAGGCCAGCAGGAACAGCGCGAAGATGCCGGCCAGCAGCGGCGACCGGCGGCCCAGGCCCGCCCACCGGGACAGGTGCCCGGCCTCGCCGCCCGGGTCGCGTACCAGGGTGATGACCGCGAACGCGCCCACCGTGGTGAACCCGTAAGCGAACAGGTAGAACAGGCTGCTCGACAGCCCCGCGACGCTGGTCGCGATGACCGCGGTCAGGATGAACCCGGCGTGCGCGATCGAGGAGTAGGCGAGCAGCCGCTTGACGTCGGTCTGGGTGATGGCGATGACGGCGCCGACCACCATGGTGAGGGCGGCGACCACCCAGAGCGCGGGCCGCCAGTCCCAGGCCAGGTTGCCGAACGCCACGTAGAAGACGCGCAGCAGCGCGCCGAAGGCCGCCACCACCGTGCAGGACGCCATCAGCGCGGTCACCGGCGTCGGCGCGCCCTGGTAGACGTCCGGCTTCCAGCCCTGGAAGGGCACCGCGCCGATCTTGAACAGCAGCCCGATGCCGACCAGCGCGATCCCGGCGAACAGCAGCGTCAGATTGGCGGTGTTGCTGCCCGCCGCGGCGGCGATCACCGACAGCCGCACCGAGCCGGAGAAGCCGTACAGCATGGCCACGCCGAACAGGAAGAACGCCGAGGAGAAGGCGCCGAGCAGGAAGTACTTCATGGCCGCCTCGTGCGAGAGCAGCCGGCGCCGCCGGGCCAGCCCGCACAGCAGGTACAGCGGCAGCGAGAGCACCTCGAGCGCGACGAACATGGTCAGCAGGTCGTTCGAGGCCGGGAAGAGCATCATCCCGCCGACCGCGAACAGCGTCAGCGGGAAGATCTCGGTGTGCATGATCCCGGCGGCCAGGCCCTCGCGCTCCTCCGGGCTTCCGGGTAGCGCGGCGGCCTGCGCGGCGAACGGGCTGTTGCTGGTGTCACCGATGAGCAGCACGCTCACGAAGGCGAGCACCACGATGGTGCCCTGGATGAACAGGGTGGGCCTGTCGACCGCGACCGCGCCCATCGCGGCGACGTGGCCCGGGCTGCCGTCGGCGAAGATGTTGAGTTCGCGGCCACCACGATGGTGAGGATGAACGCGGCGGCCAGGGAGCCGAGCGTGAGCACCAGCTGCACGGCGCGGCGCGCCGACCGCGGCGCGAACGCCTCGACCAGGACGCCGACCACCGCCGCGACGAAGACGATCAGCATCGGCGCCAGCTGGCCGTACTCGATGCTCGGCGGGCGGATGGCGCCAGTTACGCTGCTGGCGCTGCCGGCCAGGGCGGCATGCGCCGCGGGGGCGGCCAGCGCCACGGGCACGGCAAGGACCCCGGTCACGGTGCGATTCCCTTCTGCGCTGTGCTGGTCAAACCGGCGGTCGTCGTATACCCGGGGGCGGGATGGGCGGGCACCGGATCGGTCACGTGCACCTGCGTCATCGTCACCCGGACCGCGGGGTTGATGATGTCGAGCACCGGCTTGGGATAGACGCCCGCCCGCGATGAGCAGCACGACCAGCGGCGCGACCGCCAGCAGTTCCCTGGGCCGCAGGTCCTTCATCCCGGCCACCTCGTCGCGGACCGGCCCGGTCATCGTCCGCTGGTACATCCACAGGATGTAGATCGCGGCCAGGATGATCGCGGAGGTGGCGATGATGGCGGGCAGCTTGTACCGGGAGAAGGTCCCGATCAGCACCAGGAACTCGCTGACGAAGGTGGACAGCCCGGGCAGCGAGAGCCCGGCCAGGCCGGAGACCAGGAACAGCCCGGCCAGCAGCGGAGCGACCTTCTGCACGCCGCCGAAGTCCGCGATCCGGTCAGTGCCCCGCCTGACGATCAGGAACCCGGCCAGGATGAACAGGGCGCCGGTGGCGAACCCGTGGTTGACCATGTAGAACGTCGCGCCCGTCACGCCCTGGGTGGTCATCGCGAAGATGCCGAGCGCGATGAAGCCGAAGTGCGAGATCGAGGTGTAGGCGATCAGCCGCTTCATGTCGGCCTGGCCGATCGCCACGATGGCCCCGTACAGGATCCCGATCACGGCCAGCGTGATGACCAGCGGCGTGAAGTACTTCGCGCCGGCCGGGAACAGCTCGAAGCAGTACCGCAGCATCCCGAACGTGCCCACCTTGTCCAGCACGCCGACCAGCAGCACCGCCGCGCCGGGCGGCGACGCCGCGGCGGCGTCGGGCAGCCAGGTGTGGAACGGCCACAGCGGCGCCTTGATCGCGAACGCGATGAAGAACCCGAGGAACAGCCACTTCTGCACGGTCGGGCTCAGCGGCACGTGGATCAGCACGCTGAACAGGAACGTGCCGTGGTGCCCGGTCGCGGCGCTTTCCGCCGGAGTACACGTACAGCGCGATGATCGCGACCAGCATGAGCAGCCCGCCGAGCAGGCTGTAGAGCAGGAACTTGACCGCCGCGTACTGCCGCTTCCCGACGCCGTAGCTGCCGATCATGAAGTACATCGGCACCAGCATGGCCTCGAAGAACACGTAGAACAGGAAGACGTCGGTCGCCGCGAAGACGCCGATCAGCATCGTCTCGAGCACCATCATCAGCGAGAAGTAGGTCTTCACGCTGTGCCGCCCGGGCTCGGCGTCGTGCCACGAGGCCAGGATCACCACCGGCATCAGCACCACGGTCATGGCGATGAGCACCAGCGCGATGCCGTCCACGCCGACCGCGTAGTGCACGCCGAACTGCGGGATCCACGAGTAGCTCTCGGTGAACTGGTAGTTCGGGCCGCCGACCTGGAACTTGACCGCGATGATGATCACCACGACCAGCGTCAGCAGGGAGAATCCGAGCGCCAGCCACTTGGCCATCGCATTACGCGCCTGCCGGTCCGCCTCCGCGCTGTCCTGCGGCAGGCCCGGGATCAGGGCGATGATGAGCGCGCCGGCCAGCGGTACCGCGCCCGCCACGGTCAGCCAGGGAAAGCCGTTCATCTAGAGCCTCACCGCCAGCAGCAAGGCGACCAGCACAGCGGCGCCGAAGAACATGGAAAGGGCGTACGAGCGGACGAAACCGGTCTGCAGCCTGCGCCACCGCCCCGATGTCCCGCCCACCAGCGGCGGCCAGCGAGTTGACCAGCCCGTCCACGCCGCGGTTGTCGAAGTACACCGAGAGCCGGGTCAGCCACTGGCCCGGCCGCATCAGGACCGACTCGTTGAACGCGTCGCCGTAGAGATCCTTCCTGGCGGCGACGACGGGAAAGCTCCCGCGCGGCGCTTCCGCGGGGACCGGGACCCGCCCGTAGATCATCCACGCGAGGCCCACGCCGGCCAGGGCCAGCACCAACGCGAGCAGCCCGGGGACGGTGAAAAAGCCATGCGAAGTCGGCGGTACCCCGACGACCGGGGCGAGGAAGTCCTGAAGCCGGTCGTTGATGATGAGGAACGCGCCGGCGCCGACCGAGCCGATCGCGAGCACGATCATCGGCCCGGTCATCACCGGAGGCGACTCGTGCGGATGCGCCTCCGCCTCCCAGCGCCGCTTCCCGTACCAGGTCATGAACATCATCCGGGTCATGTAGAACGCGGTGATGCCCGCGCCGATCAGCGCGCAGGTGCCGAGTATCCACGCCGGCCGTGCCGTGCCGGCTGAAGTCCGCCTCGATGATGGGGTCCTTGGCGAAGAACCCGGAGAACGGCGGGATGCCGATGATGGCGAGGTACGCGAGGCCGAACGTCACGTAGGTGACCGGCATGAAGCGGGCGAGCCCGCCGTACCGCCGCATGTTCACCTCGTCGTCCATGGCGTGCATCACCGAGCCCGCGCCGAGGAACAGCCCGGCCTTGTAGAACCCGTGCGCGAGCAGGAGCGCGATCGCGAACACGTAGCCGGCCGGGCCGAGGCCGGCGCCGAGCGTCATGTAGCCGATCTGGCTCATGGTGGACCCGGCCAGCGACTTCTTGATGTCGTCCTTGGCGCAGGCGATGATGCCGCCGAACAGCAGCGTGACCGTGCCCACCAGGGCCACCGCCAGCCGCGCGTCGGGCGTGAGCGCGAGGATCGGGTTGGACCGCACCAGCAGGTACACCCCGGCGGTGACCATGGTGGCCGCGTGGATCAGCGCCGACACGGGCGTGGGGCCCTCCATCGCGTCCAGCAGCCAGGACTGCAGCGGCACCTGGGCGGACTTGCCGCACGCGCCGAGCAGCAGCAGCAGCCCCAGCGCGGTGGCCACGCCGCTGCCGCCGCGAGTGCACCGAGCCGAACACCCCGGTGAACGACACCGTGCCGAACTCGGCGAACATCAGCATGATGGCGATGGACAGCCCGGCGTCGCCGACCCGGTTGGCGATGAACGCCTTCTTCGCCGCGACCGCCGCCGAGGGCTTGTACTGCCAGAACCCGATCAGCAGGTAGGAGGCCAGGCCGACGCCCTCCCACCCGGCGTACAGCACCAGGTAGTTGTCGCCGAGCACGAGCAGCAGCATGGCCGCGAGGAACAGGTTCATGTAGCCGAAGAACCGCCGCCGGTCGGGGTCGTGGGCCATGTAGCCGACCGAGTAGATGATGATCAGCGACCCGACCCCGGTGATCAGCAGCACGAAGCAGATCGACAGCTGGTCGATCAGCAGGTTCATGTTCACCTGGAAGCCCGCCACCGGGATCCAGGAGTACAGGTGCTGGTCCTGGCTGCGGTGGCTGTCCCCGAGCAGGGTGAAGAACGCGATCACGCCGTACACGAACGCCGCGACCGGCATCGCGACCCCGAGCAGGTGCCCCCACCGGTCGGTGCGCCTGCCGCCGACCAGCAGCACGGTGGCGCCGAAGAGCGGGAAGGCGAGCAGCAGCCACGACAACCGCAGCGCGCCGCTGGCCGGGACGGTGGTCTCGGTCGCGGCCAGCACCGTCACGGCATGGCCAGCGGTCAAGCCTGTCAACGTCGTCATCCCTTCAGCTCAGTACTTCAGCAAGTTCGCGTCGTCCACCGAC
Source organism: uncultured Actinomycetes bacterium (assembly GCA_963800415.1). Taxonomy (GTDB): domain Bacteria; phylum Actinomycetota; class Actinomycetes; order Streptosporangiales; family Streptosporangiaceae; genus Palsa-504. The sequence continues at coordinate 108,136 of CAWDBS010000073.1, read as the reverse complement.
GCGGACCTGCGGGCCCGGTAGATCGCCATCAGGATCGCGAGGCCCACGACGACCTCGGCGGCGGCCACCACCATCACGAAGAACGCGATGACCTGCCCGTCCAGGTTTCCGTGCATGCTGGCGAACGCGACGAACGCCAGGTTGCACGCGTTCAGCATCAGCTCGATGCACATGAACACGACGATGGCGTTGCGCCGGACGAGCACGCCGACCCCGCCGATCACGAACAGGATCACGGACAGCGCCACGTAGTGCACGGGGCTCACGAGTCAGCCCTCCCTGACTGGGCGAAGGGATGATCTCCCGCTCGCCGCTTTCCGCCGTAATCGCTACCGTCTCTTCCGGCCGAACGAACTGGGGTGCTTCGCTCACCTCACGCTGAGACAGCACCGGGCTGACCGAGCGCTCGGACGGCGTGCCGTCCGGCAGCAGGGCCGGCCGGTCCGCGGCGTCGTGCAGCGCGTAGACGCCGGGCGACGGATCCGGCGCCAGTTGGCCGCTGGCCAGCCGCCGGGAGGCGAGGTCCCGCTGGGTGGGCTTGGGTGACGTGCGCTCGCGGTGCGCGAGCACCATCGCGCCGAGCGCCGCGGTGATCAGCAGCGCGCCGGTGACCTCGAACGGGAACACGTAGGTGGTGAAGATGAGGGCGGCGATCCCGGAGAGGTTGTTCGTCCCGTTCGCCGCGGTGGACGGCGCCGCCGGGCCGATGGCCGCGTGCCCGATGCCGAGGATCAGGATCACCAGCAAGCCGATCGCGGCGAAGGCCCGCGGCCAGCCGCTGGCCCTTGATCGTCTCCACGATCGAGTCCGCCGAGCTGATGCCGATGAGCATGAGGACGAACAGGAACAGCATGAGGACCGCGCCGGTGTAGACGATGATCTGCACGAAGGCGAGGAACGGCGCGCCCTGCATGGCGTACATGGTCGCCAGCGAGAGCATCACCACGGCGAGCATGATGGCGCAGTGCACCGCCCGCCTGACCAGGATCATGGCCAGCGCGGCGCCCACCGAGGCGACGGCGAGGATCCAGAAGAGCGTCTCCCGCGCGATCACGTCGGTGTTGGTGCCCGCCGCCAGGACGTGCCTCATGCTCCGTCCCCCGCTGTCTGCCCGGCACCGTCGTCGGCGACCGTGACGTCGACGTCCTCTACTCCCGGGGTCGGCGGCGCGCCGTCAGCTCCCGCGAACACCGCGGGGCCGGTCGGGCCGCCGGGTCCCGCCATCCCCGGCGCCCGCGGGGTGGCCACCACCCCGGCCGCGCCCAGGCGGTAGTAGTCCTTCTCGTCGTCCCCCAGGCGCATCGGATGCGGCGGCGGCTCCATGTCCGGCAGCAGCGGCGCGAGCAGCTGCTCCTTGGTCCAGATCAGGTTTTCCCGGCTGTCGTCGGCGATCTCGTACTCGTTGGTCATGGTCAGCGCGCGGGTCGGGCAGGCCTCGATGCACATGCCGCACAGGATGCAGCGCAGGTAGTTGATCTGGTAGACGGCCCCGTACCGCTCACCGGGGGAGAACCTGGCCTCCGCGGTGTTGTCCCGGCCCTCGACGTAGATGGCGTCCGCCGGGCAGGCCCACGCGCACAGCTCGCAGCCGATGCATTTCTCCAGCCCGTCCGGCCACCGGTTGAGCTGGTGGTGACCGTGGAACCGCGGCGCGGTCGGCCGCTTTTCCTCCGGGTAGTAGACGGTCTCGGGCTTCCTGAACATCTCGCTGAAGGTGACCCCGAACCCCTTGATCGGGTTGAGGAAATCAAGCACCTGTGACCTCCCTGCTGGAGGTTTCCGTATTACTGACACCAGCATCCAGGTCCGTCCCGCCGCCAAGACCGACGCCGTGGTAGTGCGGCAGGTCCAGCGGCGGCACCGGGAAGGCGGTCGGCAGCCGCCGCGGCCTGGCCGGTCTCGGACGCGTCGGCGGATTCGGCCCCGGGTCCGGGATCGCGTACCTCATCGCCCGCTGCTGCGCGGCGCTGTCCCACATCCAGGCCAGCACCAGGATGAGCACGATGACGAAGCCGAAGACGACGTACGGGGCCGTGCTGTGGGTGTCCAGCCGCCACGCGCGCACGGTCGCGATCAGCAGGATCCAGACGATGGAGACCGGGATGAGGACCTTCCAGCCGATCGCCATGAGCTGGTCGTACCGGACCCGGGGCAGCGTGCCGCGCAGCCAGATGTAGCAGAACAGGAAGATGAAGACCTTGGCCACGAACCACAGCAGCGGCCACCAGCCGCTGTTCGCGCCCGACCACAGCGACAGCGGCCACGGCGCCCGCCAGCCGCCGAGGAACAGCGTCGTGGCGAGCGCGGAGACCGTGATCATGTTGATGTACTCGGCGAGGTAGAACATCGCGAACTTCATCGACGAGTACTCGGTGTGGTAGCCGGCCACCAGCTCGCCCTCGCCCTCGGGCAGGTCGAACGGCAGCCGGTTGGTCTCGCCGACCATGGTGACCAGGTAGATCACGAACGAGACCGGCAGCAGCCACGCGTACCACTCGTGCTGCTGGGCGTTGACGATCGCGGTGGTGGACAGCGAGCCCGCGTAGAGGAACACGGCCACGAAGGCCAGGCCCATCGCGATCTCGTAGCTGATCACCTGCGCGGCCGAGCGCAGCGCGCCGAGCAGCGAGTAAGGCGACCCCGAGGACCAGCCGGCCAGCACGATCCCGTACACGCCGACCGAGCTCATCGCCAGGATGAGCAGCACCGCCACCGGCAGGTCGGCGAGCTGCAGCGGCGTGTAGTGGTGGAAGATCGAGACTTCCGGGCCCCACGGGATGACCGCGAAGCTGATGAAGGCCGATCGCCGCCGATATCACCGGCGCGACGATGAACACCAGCTTGTCCGCGCTGCGGGGGATGATGTCTTCCTTCAGCGGCAGCTTGAGCGCGTCGGCGATCGGCTGCAGCAGGCCGAAGGGGCCGGCCCGGTTCGGGCCCGGCCGGTTCTGCATCCGGCCGATGACGCGGCGTTCCGCCCAGATCATGAACATGGTCGTCAGCAGCAGGAAGAGGAAGACGATCGCGACCTTGAGCAGCACCATCCACCAGATGAGCTGGTTGAAGTCGGCGAGCGTCGGGTCTGCCGCGCGCGGGAGCTGCCAGCACGTGCGGCAGCGTCCCCTGAGCCATCATTCCGGCCTCCTCAGCGTGACCGTGGCGCCGTGCCCCACGCCGAGCTGGGCGCGGATGGTGGACCCGGCCTGGGCCTCGGTGTTCCTGGTCACCGGGATACGGGGCGAGCTCGGCGGCTGCGCCGGCCCGGGCGAGTCCGGCGGCCGGGAGCCAGACCACGTGGTCCGCCATCGGCACCACCTCGACGGGAACCGTGACCGACCCCCGGTCGGTGGCCACGGTCACCTTATCGCCGTCGGCCACCCCGGCCTCGGCCGCGGTCGCCGCGGACATCCTGGCCACGACCGGCCGGGCGGTGCCGGCCAGCGACGGCTCGCCGTCTTGCATCCGCCCGCTGTCCAGCAGCTGGCGCCATGTCGAAAGCAGTGACTTGCTGCCCGGGGGGAACGATCCCCCCCAGACCCCCCCTGCTCCTGGGGGGATACCGTCCCCCCAGACCCCCGCGGCCCCCCGCGTGAGGCGCGGGGGGTTCGGGGCGCGGGCCGCGCCAGGTGCCGAGCGCGGCGAGTTCGGCGCGCGCGGCCGCCGCGTCGGGCAGGCCCAGGTGCACGTCCATCTGGTCGGCGATCGCGCCGAGCACGTACAGGTCGGTGCGTACCTCCGGGACCCGCAGCGCAGCGCCGAACGTGCCGCCGCGCCCCTCCCAGTTCACGAACGTCCCGGCCTTCTCCGCGACCGCGGCGACCGGGAAGACCACGTCGGCGCGGTCGGTGACCGCGCTGGCCCGCAGCTCGAGGCTGACGACGAACGGCGCCATCTCGATCGCCTGCAGCGCGGCCCGCGGATCGGGCAGGTCCGCGGGGTCGACGCCCGCCACCACCAGGGCGCCGAGTTCGCCGTGCTCCGCCGCGGCGAGCATCGCCGCGGCGTCGCGCCCGGGAGTGCCCGGCAGCGAGCTCTTGCCCCAGGTCCTGGCCACCTCGGCGCGCGCCGCCGGCGTCGGTCACCGGGCGGCCGATGGGCAGCAGCCCGGGCAGCGCGCCGGCCTCGACCGCGCCGCGCTCACCGGCCCGGCGCGGCACCCAGGCCAGCCGGGCGCCCGACGCGACCGCGAGCCTGGCTACGGCGGCGAGCGCGCCCGGTACTTCGGCCAGCCGTTCCCCGGCCAGGATCACCGCGCCCGGGGCGGCGAGCGCCTGCCCAACCCGCTGCCAGTCCTGCAGCGGAGGTCCGGCGGGATGGATCCCTCCGGACACGGGGGGCTCCGGGGCAGTGGGCGCACCGCCGACCGTGAGTGCGGTCAGCGCGGCGGTCTCGTCCCCGGGCAGGGTGGCCAGCAGCTCGCCGGACAGCTTGGCCAGCCCCGGGCTGGCCAGCGCCGCGACCGAGAACACCTGCAGGTGATGGCGCCGAACGGCCTTGCGCAGCCGCAGGAAGATGATGGGTGACTCGTCTTCTGGCTCGAAGCCGGCCAGCAGCACGGCGGGGGCCTGCTCCAGGTCGGCGTAGCTGACGCCGATGCCGCGCCCGGCCACGCAGGCGGCCAGGAACTGCTCCTCCTCGGCCGAGTGCGGGCGCGCCCGCATGTCGATGTCGTTGGTGTCCAGGGCCACCCGGGCGAACTTCGCGTAGGCGTAGGCGTCCTCGAGGGTCAGCCGTCCGCCGGTCAGGACGCCGACGCCGTGCGCGAGCTCGGCGTCCGGATCGGCGTCGCGCGCCGCGACCAGTCCGGCCGCGGCCACCGCCAGCGCGTGCGGCCAGGACGCCGGGACCAGCACCCCGTCGCTCGTCCCGGATCAGCGGCGCGGTCAGCCGGTCGGGCTGGGTGGCGTAGGTAAACGCCCACCGGCCCTTGTCACAGTTCCACTCCTCGTTGACGGCCGGGTCTTCGCCGGCCAGCCGGCGCGTCACCCGGCCGCGCCTGACGTCGGTGCGCTGCCGGCAGCCGGAGGCGCAGTGCTCGCACACGCCCGGCACCGACACCAGGTCGAACGGCCGGGACCGGAACCGGTACGCGGCGCCGGTGAGCGCGCCGACCGGGCACACCTGCACGGTGTTGCCGGAGAAGTAGGAGTTGAACGGCTTGCCCTCGGCCGTGCCGATGAACTGGCCGGGGCCGCGCTCGATGAAGTCGATGAACGCGTCTCCCGCGATTTCCTCGGACGTCCGGACGCACCTGGTGCAGGAGATGCACCGCTCCCGGTCGAGCAGCACCTCGGTGGAGATCGGCACCGGCTTGGCGAAGGTCCGCTTCTCCTCGGCGTACCTGGTCTCGCCCTGGCCGGAGGACATGGCCTGGTTCTGCAGCGGGCACTCGCCGCCCTTGTCGCACATCGGGCAGTCGAGCGGGTGGTTGATGAGCAGCAGCTCCATCACGCCCCGCTGCGCCTTCTCGGCGACCGCGGAGGTCAGCTGGGTGCGCACCACCATGCCCTCGGTGCACGCGGTGGTGCACGAGGCCAGCGGCTTGCGCTGGCCCTCCACCTCGACCAGGCACTGGCGGCAGGCGCCGATCGGGTCGAGCAGCGGGTGGTCGCAGAACCGCGGGATCTGGATGCCGAGCATCTCGGCGGCCCTGATCACCAGGGTGCCCTTCGGCACCCGGATCTCGAACCCGTCGATGGTGACGGTCACCGTGCCCTGGTCGTCTCGACGGTCATTGAGTTGACCCCCGGACGAGAACAAGGTCGACGCCGCCGGGTCGAACGGGCAGCCGCCTTCCTTCTGGTGCTGCATGAACTCATCCCTGAAGTACTGGATGGCCGAGGTGATCGGGCTGGTCGCGCCGTCGCCCAGGGCGCAGAACGCCCGGCCGAGGATGTTGTCGCAGATGTCCAGGAGTTTCTCCAGGTCTTCCTCGGTGCCGTGGCCGTGTTCCAGCCGTTCGAGCACCTTGACCATCCAGAACGTCCCCTCCCGGCACGGCGTGCACTTGCCGCACGACTCGTGCTCGTAGAACTCGGTCCAGCGCAGCACCGCGCGGACCACGCAGGTGGTCTCGTCGAAGATCTGCAGCGCCCGGGTGCCGAGCATGGACCCGGCGGCGGCGACCGACTCGAAGTCCAGCGGCACGTCGAGATGCTGGTCGGTCAGCAGCGGGGTGGACGAGCCGCCCGGGGTCCAGAACTTCAGCTGGTGGCCGGCCCGCACCCCGCCGGCCAGGTCGAGCAGTTCGCGCAGCGTGATGCCGAGCGGCGCCTCGTACTGGCCGGGCGTGGTGACGTGCCCGGACAGCGAGAAGATGCCGAATCCCTTGGACTTCTCGGTGCCCAGGCCGGCGAACCAGTCCGCGCCGTTGGCCACGATCGACGGCACGCTGGCGATCGACTCCACGTTGTTGATCACCGTCGGGCAGGCGTACAGGCCCGCCACGGCCGGGAACGGCGGCCGGAGCCGGGGCAGGCCCCGGTAGCCCTCGAGCGAGGTGAGCAGCGCCGACTCCTCGCCGCAGATGTAGGCGCCGGCCCCGGCGTGCACGATGACCTCCAGGTCGAACCCCGTGCCGAGGATGTCCTGGCCCAGGTAGCCGGCCGCGTACGCCTCCGCCACCGCGTGCCGCAGCCGCCGCACCACGTGCAGCACCTCGCCGCGCACGTAGATGAACGCGTGCCTGGCCCTGATCGCGTACGCCGTGATGGCCACGCCCTCGATGAGCTCATGCGGGTTGGCCATCATCAGCGGGACGTCCTTGCAGGTGCCCGGCTCGGACTCGTCCGCGTTGACCACCAGGTAGTGCGGCTTGCCGTCGCCCTGCGGCAGGAAGCTCCACTTCACCCCGGTCGGGAAGCCGGCCCCGCCGCGGCCGCGCAGGTTCGCGTTCTTCAGCGCGGTGATGAGTTCGTCGGGCTCGGCATGGCCAGCGCCTTCGGCAGCGCCCGCCAGCCGCCGCTGCGCTTGTAGCCGTCCAGCGTGAAGGCGTCCGGCTGGTCCCAGCGCGCGGTCAGCACCGGGGTAAGCATGTCGGTCACCGCGACTCCTTCACCCGGGGGACGACTGCCCGGAACCCCCCGCTGCGCTTCCCGCCTCCGCTGCCGTGCCCGCCGCGGTAGTATCGGCCCGGCCGGAGGTTGGCCGCAGGCCGCCTGCGGACCGCGCGATCGCAGCGGCCTCGCAACCCGCGCGACTCGCCGCAACGGCATGCCGCTCACTGTGCCTCTCCGTTGCCCGCTGGCTGCCGGGGCGGTCCAGCCGTGCTCCTTGGCGATCTTGAGGCCGACCAGGCTGGCCGGGCCCGCGGCCGGGCCGTCGGTGGCCTGGTCGTCGTTGAAGCCGGCCAGGATCCGGGACGCCTCGCGCCAGGTGCACAGCCGGCCCGGGCCCCGGGTCGGGCTGACCTGGTTCCCCGCACGCAGGTCGTCGACGAGCTGCCGGGCCGACTGCGGGGGTCATGTTGTCGAAGAACTCCCAGTTCACCATCACGACCGGCGCGTAGTCGCAGGCGGCGTTGCACTCGATGTGCTCGAGGATGACCTTGCCGTCCGGCGTGGTCTCGTCGTTGCCCACCCCGAGGTGCTCGGTGAGCTCGGCGAAGATCTGGTCGCCGCCCATGACCGCGCACAGCGTGTTGGTGCACACGCCCACGTGGTAGTCGCCGACCGGGCGGCGCTTGTACATCGTGTAGAAGCTCACCACCGCGGTGACTTCCGCCTCGGTCAGCCCGAACTTCGCCGCGCAGTACTCGATGCCGTCGGCGGAGACGAAGCCCTCCTCCGACTGGACGAGATGGAGCACCGGAAGCAGCGCTGACCTCGGCCGCGGGTACTTGCCGATGATCTGCGCCGCGTCGGCGTCCAGGCGGGAGCGCACATCGTCGCTGAACGGCATTACCTGTCCACGCCTCCCATCACCGGGTCGATGCTCGCGATCGCCGGGATCACGTCGGCCACCTGGCCGCCCTCGCACAGCGCGGCGATCGACTGCAGGTTGGTGAACGACGGGTCCCGGAAGTGCACCCGGTACGGCCGGGTGCGTGCCGTCGCTGACCACGTGCGCGCCGAGCTCGCCGCGGGCCGACTCGACCGCCACGTACGCCTGGCCGGCCGGCACCCGGAATCCCTCGGTGATCAGCTTGAAGTGGTGAATGAGCGCCTCCATGGACTGGCCCATGATGTGCGCGATGTGCTCGGGCGAGGGACCGAGGCCGTCCGGGCCGAGCGATAGCGCGGCGGGCCAGCCGATCTTGGCGTCCCGGATCATCACCGGATCGGTGCCCCGGCCCGCCGAGCCGCGGGCCGCCAGCCGGTCGACGCACTGCCTGACGATCCGCAGCGACTGCTCGATCTCGTCCATCCTGATCAGGTACCGGCCGTACGCGTCGCACATGTCGTTGACCGGCACGTCGAAGTCGTAGGTCTCGTAGCCGCAGTACGGCTGGGACTTGCGCAGGTCCCAGGGCAGCCCGGCCGACCGGAGCATGGGGCCGGTCACGCCCAGCGCCATGCAGCTCGCCAGGTCCAGGTAGGCCACGCCCTTGGTCCGCCCGATGAAGATCGGGTTGGCGTCGATCAGCGTGCGCAGCTGGTGCACGAGCTCCGGCGCGCCGTCCAGGAAGGCGCGGATCGCCTCGAGCGCACCGGGCGGCAGGTCCTGCGCCAAGCCGCCCGGCCTGATGTAGGCGTGGTTCATCCGCAGGCCGGTGATCAGCTCGTACAGGTCCAGGATGCGTTCCCGCATGCGCAGGCCCTGCAGGAAGATGGTGGTCGCGCCGAGTTCCATCCCCATCGGGCCGATGCCCTGCAGGTGCGAGGAGATCCGGTTGAACTCCATCAGCATGACCCTGATGATCTGGGCGCGCTCGGGGATCTTGTCCTCGATGCCGAGCAGCCGTTCCACCGCCATGCAGTACGCGGCCTCGTTGAAGAACGGCATGAGGTAGTCCATCCTGGTGCAGAACGTGACGCCCTGCGTCCAGGTGCGGTACTCCATGTTCTTCTCGATGCCGGTGTGCAGGTACCCGATGGAGGCCCGCACCTCGGTGACGGTCTCGCCCTCGATGCGTGAGGACCAGCCGGAGCACCCCGTGCGTGGACGGGTGCTGCGGGCCCATGTTGATGACCAGCCGCTCGCTGCTCTCGAAGTCCCCGGCCTCGTTGGCGGCGGCGATGATCTCGTCCCAGTCCTCGCCGGAAACCGTGTAGACGCGGCCCTCCGCCGCCTCCTCGTCAGCCTCGCTCGCAGCAGGCGGGGCCTGCGGCGGCTGCCTTGAGCTCATGCGTAGTGCCTCCGCTCCTCCGGGGCCGGGATCTTCGCGCCGCGGTACTCGACCGGGATGCCGCCGAGCGGGTAGTCCTTGCGCTGCGGGTGGCCCTTCCAGTCGTCCGGCATCTGAATCCGGGTGAGCGCCGGATGGCCGTCGAAGATGATCCCGAAGAAGTCCCAGGTCTCCCGCTCGTGCCAGTTGCAGGCCGGGTACACGCCGACGAGCGAGGGGATGTGCGGGTCGGCGTCCGGCGCGGTCACCTCGAGCCGCACCCGGCGGTTGTGCGTGATGGACAGCAGGTGGTACACCGCGTGCAGCTCGCGGCCGGTGTCGTCCAGGTAGTGCACGCCGGACACCCCGCCGCAGAACTCGAAGCGGAGTGCCGGGTCGTCGCGGAACTTCGCCGCCACCTCGGGCAGCCGCTCCCGGCGCACGTAGAAGGTCAGCTCGCCCCGGTCGGCGACGCACGCGCTCGATCGCGTCGGAGAAGCCGACCCCGGCCGCCTCGAGCGCGCGGCCCAGCGCGTCGGCGACCTCGTCGAAGTAGGAACCGTACGGCCGCGGGCTGTCGATCAGCAGGCACCCGGTGCACCCGGAGCAGGCCGTAGCCCGAGGTGTCCGGGGTGTCGGACACGCCGAACATGCCGGTGCGGACGACCGGCTCGGCCAGCCGCTCCTCGCCCAGCCGGGCCGGAAGGCCGGCGTCGGGCTCGGTGCTCCCGGCCGGGCGGCACGGGGCCCTGTGGCGCCTGCGCGCCGTGGGTTTCCTCCGACCCCGCCTGAGGCGTCCCGGCGTTATGAGTCTCGGCGCTATTGCTCTCCGCGGGGCCGCTCACAGCTGTGTTCCCTCGGGGGACGGCAGGTGCACCGGCGTCAGGCCGAGCCGCGCGTTCTCCAGTTCGGTGATCTCCCGGTCGCGGTTCTTGCCGAGCTTGGTGTTCATGATCTTGTCGTGCAGCTTGAGGATCGAGTCGAGCAGCATCTCCGGCCGCGGCGGGCAGCCGGGCAGGTAGATGTCCACCGGCACGATGTGGTCCACGCCCTGGACGATGGCGTAGTTGTTGAACATGCCGCCGCTGGAGGCGCAGACGCCCATCGAGATGACCCACTTGGGGTCGGACATCTGGTCGTAGATCTGCCTGAGCACCGGCGCCATCTTCTGGCTGACCCGGCCCGCCACGATCATCAGGTCCGCCTGACGCGGGGTGTTGGAGGCCCGTTCCATGCCGAACCTGGCCAGGTCGTGCTTGGGGCCGCCGGTCATCATCAGCTCCATGGCGCAGCAGGCCAGCCCGAAGGTGGCCGGCCACACCGAGCGCGCCCGCGCCCAGCCCGCCGCCTTCTCCACCGAGGTCAGCAGCACGCCACTCGGCAGCTTCTCTTCAAGACCCATGGCTAATCCCATTCCAGGCCGCCGCGCCGCCAGATGTACGCGTACGCGACCAGCACAGTGATGACGAAGAACACCATTTCGACCAAGCCGAAGGCGCCGAGCTTGTTGAAGGTGACCGCCCAGGGATACAGGAAAATGATCTCGATGTCGAACAGGATGAACAACATCGCGGTCAGGTAGTACTTGACCGGGATCCGGCCGCCCTGCGGCGGCATCGGCGTCGGCTCGATGCCGCACTCGTAGCTTTCCAGCTTGGCCCGGTTCCACCGCTTCGGCCCGGCGAAGGCGCCGAAGGTGACGGAGAAGGCGGCGAATCCGAGGCCCAGCAGCGCCAGCACGAAGATCGGAACGTACAGCCTCATCGATGTTTCCTCCCTTCGCAGGCCAGATGCCAACCCCTAATCCTAGGGACTACCTGCATAGCTACTCATTCAGGGTTAGGTGCGAGTCTGGACAGCCCGTTGACCAGCCGGTCTGCCGCGTCGCCGCGCGGATCGGTCAGGTTGGCCAGCAGCTTGAGGGCGAACCGCATCAGGGCCGGGCGCGTCATGCCGTGCCTGGTCGCGAAGTGCATCAGTCCTGGCCGGCCGATCGCCTTGACGAACAGGCGGCCGAGCGCGTAGTAACCGCCGTAGGCCTGGCTGAGTGCCTGCGGATACCCGGCCAGCACCCGTTCGGTCTCCGCCCGCCGGGCCCGGGCCAGCGCCTGCACGATCGTGCGGGCCAGGATCTCGCCCGACTCCATCGCGTACGCGATCCCCTCCCCGTTGAACGGGTTCACCATTCCGCCGGCGTCGCCGACCAGCAGCAGTCCCTGGTGATAGTGCGGGGTCCGGTTGAAGCCCATCGGCAGGGCCGCGCCGCGGATCGGCTGGGTCCGGTTCTCCTCGGTGAAGCCCCACTCGGCCGGCATGCCCTTGAGCCACCGGCGCAGCAGGGCGTGGTAATCCGTGTTGCCGAACGCGGCGCTGGTGTTGAGCAGCCCCAGACCGACGTTGGACGTCCCGTCGCCCATGCCGAAGATCCAGCCGTACCCCGGCAGCAGCCGGTCGCCGTCCCACAGGTCGAGCCAGGATTCCAGGTAGTCGTCGTCGTGCCGGGGGGTCTGGTAGTACGTCCGGACCGCGACGCCGAGCGGCCGGTCGTCGCGCTTGCGCAGTCCCATGGACACGGACAGCCGCGACGAGTTGCCGTCCGCCGCCACGACGACCCGCGCAGCGTAGCTGCGCTCGCCTTCTTCTCCCGCGACGCGCGCGGTCACCCCGGTGATCCGGCCGGTGCGCTCGTGCCGGACGGGACCGGTCACGGTGACGCCCTCGAGCAGCCGCGCGCCGGCCTTCTGGGCCCGGCGGGCCAGCGTCTCGTCCAGGTCGTGCCGGGTGCGGACCAGGCCGTAACCGGGATAGCTGGCCAGCTCGGGCCAGGCCAGCTCCAGCCGCTTGCCCGCGCCGATGACGCGCAGGCCCTTGTTGCGCACCCAGCCGTCCTGCTCGCTGACGATGATGCCCATGCCGACCAGGGACTTCACCGCGCGCGGGGTCAGGCCGTCACCGCAGACCTTCTCCCGCGGGAACCTGGACTTCTCGAGCAGCAGCACGTCGAGCCCGGATTGCGCCAGGTAGAAAGCGGTGGTGGCGCCGGAGGGCCCGGCGCCGACGACGATGACATCGGCGTCGCCTGCAGGCGGCCGCCCGACAGGATCAGGCCTGGTACGGGATTCGGGGGGAGCGTGCTCGGTCACTTGATCAGATCCTGGTGTTCTTGTGAACCGCTTCACAAATTCTTTGCCAACAGTTTAGACCTAGCCGGCCGTGGCTTTCCTCCGGGTCTGGCGAGACTGGATCAGGCCCGCCGGGCTACGTGCACGGCCACCGCGCCAAGGCTCAGGTCGCGCCACCGCACCGCCGACCAGCCGGCCACCTCGATCAGGCCGGCCAGTTCACGCTGCGGCGGCCAGTCCACGATCGACTCGGCCAGGTACTCGTAGGCTTCCGGGCTGCGGGCCGTCCGCCGGGCGATCGCGGGCAGGACACTGAGCAGATAACGCCGGTAAAGCATATCGACCGGGGCAATCGTGATCGTGCTGAACTCGCACACCACGAGCCGGCCGCCCGGCCGGGTGACCCGGGCCATCTCGGCCAGGCCCGCGCCCGGGTCGGCGACGTTCCGGAGACCGAACGAGATCGTCACCGCGTCGAACGCCCCGTCCCGGAACGGCAGCCGCAACGCGTCGCCGGCCACGAAACTCAGTATTCCGGGGGGACGATCCCCCGCAGAGCCCCGCTGATCACGGGGGGGCTGCCCGCCCCCCCGTATCCCCCCGGGGAGGGGCTGCCCGGCCCCCCGTGCCCCCCTGGGCCGGGCTCGCCCGGCCTGGAGCATGCCGAGGGAGAAGTCGCAGGCCACGCAGTCCGCCCCGGTGGCGGTGAAGGTCAGCGAGGAGGTCCCGGTGCCGGCCGCCAGGTCGAGCACCCGTTCCCCGGGGCGGGCGCCGGTGATCCGCGCCACGGCCCGCCGCCACAGCCGGACCTGGCCGGCCGAGAGGATGTCGTTCAGCAGGTCGTAACGGCCGGCGATGGCGTCGAACATCGCCGCGACGTCGCCGGGTCGCTTGTCAAGGTCGGCACGGGCCATCCCCCCACCCTACGGGTGGGCGGTGCTCGCCGCGGCGGGACGACCCCCTGACACTCCCCAAGTCACAGCAGCCTGGGTCGCTGCCATTCCTCCCCGAGCACGTGCTGGGCCAGGAAGGCGAAGACCGTCTCGTACCAGATCCGCGCGTTACCCGGGGTGAGGATCCAGTGGTTCTCGTCCGGGAAGTAAAGGAACCTGGCCTCGGCCCCGTGCCGGGACAGGTCCCACCACAGCCGCAGCGCCTCGCCGACCGGCACCCGGTAGTCCTTGTTCCCGTGGATGACCAGCATCGGCGTGCGGATCTGGCCGATGTGCCGGTGCGGCGAGTTCGCTTCGTACATCTCCGGACTGGCCAGCGGGTCGCCGAACTGCGGCCGCCAGAACATCGGGTGGTCGGTGGTGCCGAACATCTGGTCCAGCATCCACAGCCCGGCGTGGCTCACGATCGCCTGGAAGCGGTCGGTGTGGCCGGCCATCCAGTTCGCCATGTAGCCGCCGTAGGAGCCACCCATCATGCCGACCCGGTCCGCGTCGATGTCCGGGCGGGCCAGCGCCGCGTCGGTGGCCGCCATGATGTCGGCGAACGGCCTGGCGCCCCACCGGCGGTGCGCGCGGACGATGAACTCCAGGCCGTATCCGGTGGACAGCGCCGGGTCCGGCAGCAGCACGGCGTAGCCGCGGGCGGCCATCAGCCACGGGTTCCAGCGCCATGACCAGGTATTCCAGCTGCTCATCGGGCCGCCGTGCACCCAGAGCAGCAGGGGCGCCGGGCGGTCCGCCGAGGCGGTCTCAGGCAGCACCAGCCAGGACCGGACCGGCTGGCCGTCGTCGGCGGTCGCCTGCACCTCCTCGAGCCGGCCCGGCACCGTGACCGGGACGCCGGGGCAGTCGAGCGCGCCCGGCTCGGCTCCCGTGGTCAGATCGATGCGGACCGGGGTGGGCGGCGTGTCCACGGTGGCCCGCAGCGCGTACAGGTACCGGCCGTCCGGCCCGGGATTCAGGTCGGTGTACGCGCCGTCGTCGGCGGTCACCCGGCTGATCTCGCCGGTGCCGGTGTCCACGCCGAACACCGGGCGCCGGCCGCCGTCGTCGGCGGTGAAGTACAGCGCGCGTGAGTCGTGCGACCAGGCGGCCTCGGCCGGCCACCGGTCCCAGCCGGGCAGCAGGTCGCGGGCCGCCCCGCCGCCCGGGTCCCATCCATCGGCGTCCGGGCCGTCGGCGTCCGGGCCGTCGGCGTCCGGGCCGTCGGCGTCGAGCAGGACCAGCGTGTGGTCCACCGGCCGTTCGGCGGTGGCGTGCCGCTCGCGCTGGCAGACGATGAACCGCCCGTCGGGCGAGACCCGCGGGCCGGAGAAATCGAACTCGGGCGCGCTGAGCAGCACCCGCCGCTTACCGCTGGCCACGTCGATGGTGACCAGCTCGCAATGCGACTCACCCGCCGGATCCCACTGCCACCATCCGGTGACGACCGAGGCGCCGTCCGGTGTCAGCTCGAACTCCTCGCCGTCGAGCGCCCGTCCCGGCTCGGGCGTAAGGTCCCGGAGCCGGGCTGGCTGCCCGGCCCGTTCGGCCCCTTCCTGTCTCTGCGTGTCGTCGGCCAGCCTGGGTTCCTTGTCCCCGCCGGCCCAGCCGATCTCGGTTTCCTGCACCTGGTCAGGGTCGACGGCGAACAGCCGGGGCTGGTCCGGCCCCAGATCGTGATCCCAGAACCGGACCGGCGCGGACTCGTGCAGGATGGCGGTGACGCCGGCGTCGTTGCGCTCCTGACGCAGCCGCGCGTCCTCCCCGTTCCCCGCCGCGGGCAGCACCGGCGAACCGACCACGATGCCGCCGGCGTCCCTGGCCACCTCGGCGGCCGTGATGCCGCCGGGCAGCGCGGCCACCACCCGGGCCTCGCCGCCGGCCGCGGGCAGCAGCCAGAGCGCACCGACATCACCGGAATCGCCGCTGGTCCCGGCGGGATCGGGACGCTTCGAGGTGAACAGCAGCGAGCCGTCGGGCAGGAAGCGCGGGTTGCCCTCCCCCTCGGCGGACCGGGTCAGCCGCCGGGCCGGGCCGCCCTGCGCGTCGATCCGCCAGATGCTGGTCAGGTACTTCTTCTTGTCAGCGCTCAGCGTCTGCACGGCCGCTGCCAGCCAGCTGCCGTCCGGGGTCAGCCGCAGCGCCCCCACCCGCGGCAGCGCCACGAAGTCGGCTAGCTCATGGAACGGGGTCGTGCCAGCGCTCACAGTTGCTCCCGCTAACGTCGATAAGCCGCGATCCGGGTCATACCCTCGCGCCGCATGTGCATCCCTGGCCGCGCAGGCAGGCCTTCATTACCCGACCGCATGATCGTTTACCCCTCATGGCGGGTCTACGATGACGGCTGCCTTCCGGGCCGGGCTAGCTGGCCTCGGTGATCATGGCGGCGCCGACCGTCGCGTTGGTGGACTCATCGATCAGGATGAGGCCGCCGGTGGTGCGGTTCCTGGCGTAGGGGTCGCAGAAGACGGGCTGGGTGAGGCGGAGCCTGACCCGGCCGATCTCGTTCAGCCCGAGCTGGGTCGCGGCCTCGTCGCGGTGCAGGGTGTTCACGTCGATCCGGTAATGCAGGTCGGTGACGATCGCCTTCACCGTGCGCGAGGTGTGCTTGACGATCAGCCGGCTGCGCCGCCCCAGCGTCTGGTCCGATGACATCCAGCAGACCATGGCCTCGATGTCCTGGGCGGCGGCGGGCCGGTTGTTCGGGCGGCAGATCATGTCGCCGCGGGAGATGTCCACGTCGTCGTCGAGCAGCAACGTGACCGACATCGGCGCGAACGCCTCGGCGACCTCGCTCCCGGCCGCCTCGATCTGCCGCACCCGGGTGGAGAACCCGGACGGCAGGTGCAGTACCTCGTCGCCCGGCTTGAGCACCCCGCCGGCCACCTGGCCGGCGTAGCCGCGGTAGTCGTGCAGCTCGGCGTCGGTGGCGGCGTGCGGCCGGATGACGTACTGCACCGGGAACCGGACGTCGATCATGTTCCGGTCCGAGGCGATATGCACGTGCTCCAGGTGGTGCAGCAGCGAGGGCCCGTCGTACCAACCCATGTTGGCGGAGCGGTCCACCACGTTGTCGCCGTGCAGCGCGGAGATCGGGATGAAGGTGAGGTCGCCGATGTCCAGCCGGGCCGCGAACGCGGAGAACTCCTCGCAGATCGTCTCGAAGACCTCGGCAGAGTAGTCGACCAGGTCCATCTTGTTCACCGCGAGGACCATGTGCGGCACCCGCAGCAGCGTGGTCAGGAACGCGTGGCGGCGGGACTGCTCGGTCAGCCCGTTGCGGGCGTCGACCAGCACCACCGCGAGGTCGGCGGTGGACGCGCCGGTGACCATGTTGCGCGTGTACTGGATGTGGCCGGGGGTGTCGGCGATGATGAACTTGCGCCGCGGCGTGGCGAAATAGCGGTAGGCGACGTCGATCGTGATGCCCTGCTCCCGCTCGGCCCGCAGCCCGTCGGTGAGCAGGGCCAGGTTGGTCTGCTCCTCGCCGCGGTCCCGGCTGGTCCGCTCGACCGCCTCCAGCTGGTCGGCGAAGATCGACTTGGAGTCATACAGCAGCCGCCCGATCAGCGTCGACTTGCCGTCGTCGACCGAGCCGGCCGTCGCGAACCGCAGGATGTCCATTCGGGGGGCCAGGGGGGTCGCCCCCCCGGAGCTAACAGAGTCCATTCGGGGGGCCAGGGGGGTCGCCCCCCCGGAGCTAACAGAGTCCATTCGGGGGGCCAGGGGGGTCGCCCCCCCGGAGCTAACAGAGTCCATCAGAAGTACCCCTCGCGCTTGCGGTCTTCCATCGCCGCCTCGCTGGTCCGGTCGTCGGCGCGGGTCTGCCCGCGCTCGGTGATCCGGGTCGCGGCCACCTCGGTGATCACCTCGGCCACCGTCCGGGCTGACGAGGACACCGCCCCGGTGCAGGTCATGTCGCCGACCGTCCGGTACCGCACGGTGGCGGCGAACAGCGGCTCGTCGCCGCCCCTGGTCATGTAGGGGTTGTCGGCCAGCAGCAGCCCGTCCCGCTCGAACACCTGCCGCTCGTGCGCGAAGTAGATGGACGGGATGTCCAGCTTCTCCCGCTCGATGTAGGCCCAGATGTCGAGCTCAGTCCAGTTGGACAGCGGGAACACCCGGATGTGCTCGCCGCGGCGGAGCCGGGTGTTGTACAGGTTCCACAGCTCCGGCCGCTGGTTCTTGGGGTCCCACTGGCCGAACTCGTCGCGGAACGAGAACACCCGCTCCTTCGCCCTGGCCTTCTCCTCGTCCCGCCGGGCCCCGCCGAACAGCGCGTCGAACCGGTGCTGCTCGATCGCGTCGAGCAGGGTCACGGTCTGCAGCCGGTTCCGGCTCGCGTGCCTGCCGGTCTCCTCGGTGACCCGGCCGGCCTCGATGGAGTCCTGCACCGACGCGACGACCAGCCGGACGCCGAGCTCGGCGGCCCGGCGGTCGCGGAACTCGAGCACCTCGGGGAAGTTGTGCCCGGTGTCCACGTGCATCACGGGGAACGGGATGCGGGCGGGCCAGAACGCCTTCTCGGCCAGCGCCAGCATGACGATCGAGTCCTTGCCGCCGGAGAACAGCAGGACGGCCCGCTCGAACTCGGCGGCGACCTCGCGCATCACGTGGATGGCCTCGGCCTCGAGCACATCGAGCTGGGAGATCTGGTAATCAGTGCGCATTCGTGACTTCCCGGATCGCTTGCAGGAGGACGCCCGCCAGAGCGGGCCGACACACCAGGATATCTGGCATCAGCAGGTCCGCCTGGTTGTACGCGAGCGGAGACCCGTCGATGCGGGACGCGTGGAACCCGGCCGCACGCGCCACCGCGACGGGGGCGGCGGTGTCCCATTCGTAGAACCCGCCTCCGTGCACGTACGCATCAACCTCGCCACCGATAACAGCCGCCACCTTCGCTCCCGCTGACCCCATGGGTACCAGCTCAGCGCCGATAAGCTCAGAAATATTCCGAACGAACTGGGGGGCCCGCGTCCGGCTCACCACGATGCGGATCCGGGGAGGCGCCGCGGTGGGACCGGGCGCGGCAACACCCGTCACGCTTGCCTGATCGTCCCCGCTAACCCCTGCTGCCTCTCCGCTCGGGCCAACTCCCACTTGCGGGTCGAGGGTGGACAGGGTCTTGCCCTGGGCGGGGAGCGCGACGGCGCCCGCGGTGAGGTCGTTCGCGGCGCTTTCCCACAGGGCTACGTGGACGGCCCAGTCGGTGCGGCCCGGCTCGCCGAACTCCCTGGTGCCGTCGAGCGGATCGACGATCCACACCCGGCGCGCGCCGAGCCGCGCGGGGTCGTCGGCGCCCTCCTCGGAGAGCACCACGTCACCGGGGCGCCGGTCGGCGAGCGCGGCGGTCAGGAACTCGTGCGACAGCCGGTCGCCGGCCTTGCGCAGCATGTCCGGGTCGCCGCCTTGGGCCCGCAGGTCGAGCAGGCGCTGGCCCGCCAGGCCCGCCAGGCCGCGAGCAAGTGCGTGATCGTCGCCGGTCATCCGGGCAGCTCCTCGTGGTAGGTGTTCTGCGCGGCGTCCAGGCCTTCTTTGATCAGCGCCTCGGTGGCGTCGGCCGCGCGGTCGACGAAGAAGGGCAGGTCCTTGCGCTCGGCCGCGGAGAAGTCGCGCAGCACGTAGACGGCCGGGTCCATCCGGCCCGGCGGCCTGCCGATGCCGAACCTGACCCGGTAGTAGTCGCGGGTGCCGAGCGCCTGCGTGATCGAGCGGAGCCCGTTGTGGCCGTTGTCGCCGCCGCCGAGCTTCAGCCGCACCGCGCCGAAACCGATGTCCAGCTCGTCGTGGATGACCACGAGCCGGTCCGGCGGGACCTTGTAGAACGCGGCCAGCGCCGCGACCGGCCGGCCCGACAGGTTCATGTAGGAGCGCGGCCGGGCCAGCGTGACCGGCACCCCGGCGAGCCGGACCTCGGCCACGTCGTTGCCTGACCGGTGCGCCTTGAACCGTGCCCCGGCCCGCTCGGCCAGCAGGGCCGTCACCGTCTGCCCGGCGTTGTGCCGGTTGCCCGCGTACTCCGGTCCCGGGTTGCCGAGGCCGGCGACGATCCAGCGTTCCCCGGTCAGCCGGCCTGCTCGCCTTCGCTGTCGGCTGGCGCCTCAGCCAGCGCCTCCGGCACCTCCGGGGCCTCCTCGCCGGCTTCGGTCTCGGGCTCTTCTTCCATCGTCCGCGCGATCACGTGCAGGACCAGCGTGTCCGGCTCAACCTGCAGGGTGACGCCCGGCGGCAGCTTCAGGTCGCTGGCGTGCACCGCCTGGCCGGTCTCCATGCCCTCCACGTCGACGTCGATGCCCTGCGGGATGTTCGTGGCCTCGGCTTCCACCGGGATCTGCACGAGCTGCTGGTTGAGCATCCCGCCGTCGCCGGGGGCGATCTCGCCGGTGATCCGGATCGGGACCTCGATGGTGACCTTCTCGCCGCGCCGGACCAGGATCAGGTCCACGTGCTCGATGAAGCCCCGCACCGGATCCCGCTGCACCGCCTTGGGCAGGGCGATCTCGCTGCCGTTCTTGAGGCCTTCGAGGCGCAGCAGCACGTTCGGCGTCTTCAGCGCGAGCATCAGGTCATGCCCGGGCAGGCTCAGGTGGCGGGTGTCCGTGCCGTGTCCGTACAGCACGGCGGGCACGCGGCCCTCGCGGCGGCTGCGGCGGGCAGCGCCCTTGCCGAACTCCTCACGAGCCTCGGCAGCGATCTTGACCTCGGGCACGGTACTTCTCCTCATCTCAAACGTGCGATGCGCGTTCGAAGTGTAGCCGACAACGCGGGCACGTGCGGATTCAGCCGCTCCAGACGAAGCGATGCCAGATCGGAAACGTCTCGGCGAAGGGCCGGTACTTTACGACATGCCCCGCCACTTTGGCTGGGTGCTGCCGCCCTCGGCTCCGGTCCGTCAGCTCTGGCCGTCGAACAGGCTGGTGACCGAGCCGTCGCTGAACACCTCGCTGATCGCCCGGGCCAGCAGCGGCGCGATCGACAGCACGGTGAGCTTGTCGAACCGCTTTTCCTGGGGTACCGGCAGCGTGTTCGTGATGATGATCTCGCTGATCCTCGAGTTCTTCAGGATGTCCACCGCGGCACCGGAGAGCACGCCGTGGGTGGCGGTGGCGATGACCCGGTCCGCTCCCTGCTCGAACAGGGCCTCGGCGGCCTTGGCGATGGTCCCGCCGGTGTCGATCATGTCGTCCACCAGAATGCAGGTGCGGCCGGCCACCTGCCCGACCACCTCGAACATCCTGATCTGGTTGGCCACGTCGGGGTCGCGCCGCTTGTGGATGATGGCCAGCGGGCAGCCGAGCCGGTCGGTCCACCGCTCGCAGACCCGGACCCGGCCGGCGTCCGGCGCGACCACGGTGACCTGACTGACGTCGAGCTTCTTCTCGATGTAGGTGGCCAGGATGGGCAGCGCGAACAGGTGGTCCACCGGACCGTCGAAGAAGCCCTGGATCTGGGCGGTGTGCAGGTCGACCGCCATCAGCCGGTCGGCGCCGGCGGTGGCGAACAGGTCGGCCATGAGCCGGGCCGAGATCGGCTCGCGGCCCCGGTTCTTCTTGTCCTGCCGCGCGTAGCCGAAGAACGGCGTCACCACCGTGATGCGCCTGGCCGAAGCCCGCTTGAGGGCGTCGACCATGATCAGCTGCTCCATGATCCATTCGTTGATGGGCGAGGTGTGGCTCTGCAGCACGTACACGTCACAACCCCGCACGGAGTCCAGGAAACGGACGAAGATCTCGCCGTTGGCGAAGTCAAACAGCTTGGTCGGCGTCGGCTTGATGCCCAGGCACGCGGCCACCTCTTCGGCCAGCGCGGGGAAGGCACGGCCGGAGACGAGCAACATCTTCTTCGCGCCCGACGGCATGTCGCTCACCTGGCTTGTGTCCCCTCGTCGTCAGCCCGCGCCGAGCCTTCGGTTTCCGGCGTCTCGCCCTGCCCTGGGCCCGCCTGCCCTGGGCCTGGCTGCCCCGGGCCCGCCTGCCCCGGACCCGGCTCCGTGGCCGGGCGGGCGCGGGCCGCGGCCGCGGCGGCCGGCGTGCCGGGCCGCTGCCGCTCGACCCACCCGGCCGCGTTGTGCTGCCTGCCCCGGGCGACGCCGAGCGCTCCGGGCGGCACGTTCTCGGTGATCACCGAACCGGCCGCGGTGTACGCCCCGTCCCCGATGCTCAGCGGCGCCACCAGCATGGTGTCCGAGCCGATCCGCACGTGGTCGCCCACCGTGGTGTGGTGCTTGGCCACCCCGTCGTAGTTCACGAAGACCGTCGCCGCGCCGATGTTCGACTGCTCGCCGATGTCCGCGTCGCCCACGTAGGACAGGTGCGGCACCTTGGACCCCTCGCCGACCGTGGCGTTCTTCAGCTCGACGTAAGTGCCGATGTGCGCCCCCGGGCCGATCCGGGTACCCGGGCGCAACCGGGCGAACGGCCCGACGCCCGCGCCGGGGCCGATCTCGGCCGACTCGCAGACGGCGTACAGGACCGTCGCGTCCTGGGCTACCGAGGTATCCCTGAGCAGGCAGCCGGGGCCGATCCGGGCGCCGGTCCCGATATCCGTCCGCCCCTCCAGGTGGGTGTCCGGCAGGATCTCCGCGTCCGGCGCCAGCGTCACGTCCACGTCCACCCAGGTCGACGACGGGTCCATGATCGTGACCCCGGCCCGCATCCAGGCCTCGAGCAGACGGCCGTTGTAGGCGCGGCGCACCTGAGCGAGCTGAACCCGGTCGTTCACGCCCTGGATCTCGGCCGGGTCGGCGGCGAGGACCGTGCCCGCCAGGTGGCCGTCGCCGCGCAGGATGGCCACCACGTCGGTGAGGTACTCCTGGCCCTGTGCGTTGCCGGTGGCGACCCGCTTGACCGCGTCGGCCAGCAGGGCGCCGTCAAAGGCGTAGCAGCCGGAATTGATCTCGTCGATCGCCCGCTGCGCCGCGGTGGCGTCGGCTTCCTCCACGATCTCGGCCAGCGAGCCGCCGTCGTCCCTGATGATGCGCCCGTACCCGGACGGGTCGGGGACCCGCGCGGTGAGCACGGTCACCGCGTTCCCCGCGGCGGCGTGCTCGCGGACGAGCGCGGCCAGCGTCTGCGTCCGGAGCAGGGGCATGTCGCCGTAGGTCACGACGACGATGCCGGGCAGGTCGCCGAGCGCCTCGGTCACCATCCGGACCGCGTGGCCGGTGCCGCCCAGCCGGTCCTGCACGACCACGCGCACGCCCGGCGCGTGCCTGGCGGCTTCGGCGCTGACCTCGTCCCGGCCGTGGCCGGCCACCACGACGAGGCGCTGCGGATCAAGCCCGCCCGCGGCGGCCAGCGCGTGCCCGAGCATGCTGCGACCGCACAGGGAATGCAGCACCTTCGGGATCCGCGATTTCATCCGTGTGCCCTCGCCCGCGGCGAGGACGATGACAGCGACCGGGCGGGGTTCGCTCACGGCGGCAAGTCTCCTCGGGTAGCGCGCCAGCATCTGCGATTCCGGGGCCTGCGGGATATCGACCCGCCGAACCGCCCAGCCGGCACTGGTCAGGATGCTTCGGGTTCCCGGATGCGACGGCGAATGTATTTACCCGCCCCTCACCCGCAGGATACCGTCCGGTGGCCATGATCGGATGGCTGGTTCCGTGACGGCCGGGACAGCTTCCCGCCCCGGGCTCCGCTCCCTAGCCTAAGGCCACCCGGCGGGGCACATCAGCCTGGCTCCGTCCCACCGGACTTAGTAACCGCAGGTGACTGCCCATTCCCGCGCGACTCTGGCGTATCTTGCGTGGCTGGCACTCCCCGCGCCCCTTGGGTCCCTTGGGTCCCTTGGGTCCCCTGGCCGGGCCCGACGAGCTCACTGGGCTCGATGCCGCCATCCGCCGCCACCGCGGCCAGCTCGGCGCCCAGCGGCTTGGGCACCGCGCCGGGCGGCTCGGGCACCGCCCCGGCCCGCGTGCGCCGGCCGGTGAGCAGCGAGGCGATGGCGGCGATCACGTTGGCCGCGATCGCGAACGCGAACGCCACCCCGAGACCGTCATGGAACGGGCCGGTGATCAGGTGCGGGAAGAACTGGCGCCCTTGGACGTACGCGGCGTGGCCTGCGGGCAGGTG
Source organism: uncultured Actinomycetes bacterium (assembly GCA_963800415.1). Lineage (GTDB taxonomy): Bacteria > Actinomycetota > Actinomycetes > Streptosporangiales > Streptosporangiaceae > Palsa-504. The sequence goes on along the minus strand of CAWDBS010000073.1, from coordinate 84,738 downwards.
CGCCAGCAGCGGGCCGAGCAGCTGCTGCATCGGGTTGTAGCCCAGGAAGGCAGCGAACAGGACGCCGATCGGCGGCAGGTGGGAGATCTGGTGCGCCGCGGCGGCCGGGATGCCCTGCGCGGTCAGGCCGCTGGACATGGCGGCCGGCAGCTTGCTGGAAAGCCCGGCGACCATCAGCGAGAAGAAGATCCCGATGGACAGCACGAAGGCCGTGTTCTGGAAGGTCGCGATCATGCCGCCGGCCGCGCCGCGCTGGTCCGCCGGCACGGAGTTCATCATCTCGGCCCGGTTCGGCGAGGCAAACAGTCCCGAGCCGAAGCCGTTGAGCACGATGATGAGCGCGAACACCAAGTAGGGGAAGTTGACGGGCAGGAACAGCAGGAGGAAGAAGCTCAGCGCGGTCAGCAGCGCTCCGCCCGCGGTGAACGCCTTGGCGCCGTACCGGTCGGAGAGCACGCCGGACAGCGGCGCCGAAACGAGGAAGCCGATGGTCAGCGGCACCAGGTAGATCCCGGCCCACAGCGGGGTCTGGCTGAAGCTGTACCCGTGCAGCGGCAGCCAGATGCCCTGCAGCCAGATGATCAGCATGAACTGCATGCCGCCGCGCCCGAGCGCCAGCATGAAGTTCGCTATGTTGCCCGCAGCGAAGGCGCGGATGCGGAACAGCGACAGCCGGAACAGCGGCTGGGCGACCTTGGTCTCCACGAAGCCGAACACCACCAGCGCTGCCAGCCCGCCGAACATCGCGGTGAGCACCCACGGGTTAGTCCAGCCCATCGGGTGGCCGCCGTACGGCAGCAGGCCGTAGGTGATGCCGACCAGGATGGCGACCAGGCCGGCGGCGAACAAGATGTTGCCCCACCAGTCCATCCGGGCCGGGCGCCGCGTTCCGATGTCCCGCAGCATGAAGTACGCCCACACGGTGCCGAACGCCCCGATCGGCGCCGAGACCAGGAACACGTAGTGCCAGTTGATCGGCCCGAGAAGACCGCCGAGCAACAGCCCGATGAACGACCCCGCGATGGCCGCGATGGCGTTCATGCCCAGGGCGGTGCCGCGCTGGTTGGCCGGGAAGGCATCGGTCAGGATCGCGGCGGAGTTGGCGAACAGGAACGCGCCGCCGATGCCCTGCACGACCCGCCAGATGATCAGCCACAAAGCCGCCGGGCTGCCGTGCATCCAGGTCACGGTCAGGAAGATCGAGGCCACGCTGAAGATCGCGAACCCGAGGTTGTACATCCGGACGCGGCCGAACATGTCACCTAGCCGCCCGAACGACACCACCAGCACCGCGGACACCACGAGGAACCCCATGAACATCCACAGCAGGTAGCTCGTGTTGGCCGGGCTCAGCGGGTTGAGCCCGATGCCGCGGAAGATGTCCGGCAGCGCGATCAGCACGATGGACTGGTTGATCGTCGCCATCAGCACGCCCAGCGTGGTGTTCGACAGCGCGATCCACTTGTAGTGCGGCCCCACCGTCGCGGCCACCTGACCGGGCCCGCCACCATTCGCCTGACTGGGCACGCCAGCACCCGCCTGACCGGAATTCGAGTTCATTGGCCTAAGCCCCCACAGGCAACTCTGGCATCAGTAGAAACTTGCTTGACGTCAACTAACTATAACGCAAGGTCCTGGCAAGCCGCTCGCCCGGGCCATTCCCGCCCGGGCACGGCCTTCGCGATAACGCCATGAAACCGAGCTTCAATGTCGTTCTGACGCGCTGAAACAGCAACGCCACGCTCAACGACGCGCTCAAAGACGAGCCTCCACCCGAATGGACCCGGCGGCCCAACGCCAAGGATGAGCTGCGGTCCACGGCGCGCGAACTGCGGACGCAGGGCCTGGACTACGAGGAGATCGCCACGGCTCTCGGCGTGGCCAAGAGTTCCGTTTCCCTGTGGGTGCGCGACCTGCCCACGCCTAGGAGGCTGAGCTACGCCGAGTGCAGGAAACGTTCGGCCGAAGGCGCTCGCCGCTACTGGGCGGCCGAACGCCCCGCCCGCGAGGCCCGCCGCGCAGCCGCCCGCGAGGCCGCCGCCGCCGAGATCGGCGAGTTGACCGACCATGAGATCCTCATCGCCGGCGCCATCGCCTACTGGTGCGAGGGCACCCAGAGCAAGCCGCACCGGCGCAGCGACCGCGTGGCCTTCATGAATAGTGACCCGTCCCTGATCCGGTTCTTCCTGCGATTCCTCGATGCGACCGGACTCCCCGCACGGACCTGGCCTTCCGTGTCTTTATCCATGAGAACGCCGATGTGGAATCGGCCCAGCGGTTTTGGCTGGACGTTACCGGGGCGTCGCTCGGTCAGTTCCTCGCCCCGACGCTGAAGCGCCACAACCCGAAGACCACGCGGAAAAACGTGGGTGAGAACTATCACGGCTGCCTGCGCATCGACGTCCACCGCAGTGCAGGCCTCTACCGCAAGATCGAAGGCTGGGCGGGGGCGATCACGAGCGGCGGCTGACGCAGAAATGGCCATGTATCGAACCGGCCTTTGCTGCTGCTCCCGGGGAAGGATTCGAACCTTCGTTAACGGATCCAAAGTCCGTCGTCTTGCCAGCTAGACGACCCGGGATCGTTCGAGCCCTCACTTTACCCGGAACACGCCCCGACGACCGGCCAGAACGGGTGACGCTGGGCCGCCCGTCGCCATGGCGCGGCACCACTGTCCCAGGGTCACGGCCGCTCATCAGATCGTGATTGCTCGCGCGCATGCGGGCGTCGTCGATGGGTAGCGCGACTGAAGGCCGGAGCGAGGGAATGTCGGCGGGACGTGACGTGCGGGATACAGAACGTTCAGACTGTCTCGCATATTGAGACGGTTATCGATGAACGCATACGGAATTCATAGGTTCATTTGCAGAAATTCACCTGCTCAGCCTTGCCTAACCTACGGTGCAGTAGGCTACGGTTACGTAAGCGTACAAGCGCTCCTGCCCGTTTTCCCGAGTTCCAGAGGAGCACGATGACCACATCTCCCGACACCGTCAACGCGGCGGAAGCCACCATTGCGACAGCCCGGCTGGCCGCCAGCCCGTCAGACCTGGCCACGTCGCGCACCACGCCTGCGTCCGCCGGATCCATCGGGGGAACCGCCAGAACGGCCACCGGAACCCAGCTGCGCCCGACCCGGCCAGACTTCGAGGACGAGCCGACCTCGGCGCTGCAGCGTTTCCTGGTCGGTGTTTTCGTGGCCATCCCGCTGGTGGCGCTGATCGCCGCCATCCCGCTGATGTGGGGCTGGGGCCTGGGCTGGCACGACGTGCTGATCGCGCTGGTCTTCTACTGGGTGTCCGGGCTCGGCATAACGGTCGGCTACCACAGGTACTTCACCCACGGGTCGTTCAAGGCGAAGACAGGCCTGCGGGTCGCGATGGCGATCGCGGGCAGCCTGGCTATCGAAGGACCGGTCATCACCTGGGTGTCTGATCACCGCAGGCACCACAAGTACAGCGACAAGGAAGGCGACCCGCATTCGCCCTGGCGGTACGGGGATGACTGGAAGGCGCTGTCCAAGGGCCTGGCGTACGCGCACATCGGCTGGCTCTTCGACCCGAACCAGACCTCGCAGGAGAAGTACTCCCCCGACCTGCTCGCCGACCGGCGGATCAAGGGAGTAGACGGCTGGTTCCCCGGGCTCGTCGCCGTCACGCTGCTGCTGCCCGCGCTCATCGGCGGCCTGTGGGGAATGTCCTGGCAGGGCGCGGTGACCGCCTTCTTCTGGGCCAGCCTGGTGCGGATCGCGCTGCTGCACCACGTCACCTGGTCGATCAACTCGATCTGCCACACCTTCGGCAGCGAGGAGTTCGAGGTCCGCGACAAGTCGCGGAACGTGGCCTGGCTGGCGATCGCGTCGTTCGGCGAATCCTGGCACAACCTGCACCACGCGGACCCCACCTGCGCCCGGCACGGGGCACTGAAGGGCCAGCTGGACCCGAGCGCGCGGGTCATCTGGGCGCTGGAGAAGCTGGGCTGGGCCTACGACGTGCGCTGGCCGGACGAGGACCGGCTCGCGGCCAAGCGTCCCGCCACGGCGACGCGGAAACTCGGCTCGATGACACGGCGCGCCGGCCGGGTACGTGGCGCGGTGTCCGCGGAGTCGCGATGATGAACAGGTGAGTGCTCAACCGCATACGTCCGGCCGCAAGAGGATGACCGGGAAGGAACGGCGGGAGCAGCTCCTGGGCATCGGGCGCCGCCTGTTCGCCGAGCGGGGCTTCGAAGGGACCTCGATCGAGGAGATCGCCGCGCAGGCGGGTGTCTCCAAGCCGGTGGTGTACGAGCACTTCGGCGGCAAGGAAGGCCTCTACGCCGTGGTCGTCGACCGGGAGGTGGAGCGCCTGCTGGCGATGACGACCACGCTCCTGGATGGCGCCCGCACCCGGGAGAAGTTCGAGGCCGCGGCGGTGGCCCTGCTCCGGTACATCGACGACAACACCGACGGCTTCCGGATCCTGGTCAGGGACTCCAACCCTGGTTCGGGCACCGGCACCTACGGCACGCTGCTGAGCGACATCGCCGGCCAGGTCGAGTACATCCTGGCCGACTTCCTCGCCTCGCGCGGCCACGACCCGAAGGTTGCCCCGCTGTACGCCCAGATGCTGGTGGGGATGGTCGCATTCACCGGGCAGTGGTGGCTCGACGCACGCAAGCCCAAGCTGGAAGAGGTCGCCGCCAACCTGATCGACCTGGCCTGGAACGGCCTGTCCCAGCTGGACGCGAACGGCCGGGACTCAGCCCGGCGGTAAGGCCGGGGCCGCGCCGGGCGCCAGCGTGACGGTGCCCGCGCCGCCGGCCGCGGACGGCAGGCCCTCGGCCGTCCAGGCCCGGAACCCGCCGATCACGTCGGTGGCGCGGTGCAGGCCCAGGTCCTGCAGGGACGCCGCGGCCAGGCTGGAGGTGTACCCGTCCATGCAGACCACGATGATCCGGTGGTCGTAACCGGTAACCCAGGGCAGCCGGGCACCCGAACACGGATCGAGGCGCCACTCCAGGTGGTTACGCTCCACGATGGTGGACCCGGCTATCTCGCCCTGCTCCGCCCGCTGCGCGGCGGGCCGGATGTCGACCAGCACGCCCCCTTCAGACACCTCGCGGAAGGCCTGCTGCGGCGTAAGCCGCCGCAGGCGTTCGCGCGCGGCGGCCAGGATCTCCTCGATGGTGCGGGCGCCCAGCGGCCTGACCGTCACCACGCGGCGGCGCCTTCGGTGTCCCGCATGACCAGCCCATCGGGCGTGAGGTCGTAGCGTGTCATGGCCGGCATCGGCGGCGAGTAGGCGTGCACGCTCACCGCCACCGCCGAGGCGGCCGCGTTGCGCACGTCGTGGATGTAGCGGGGTCCGAACGCCCGCGACACGCCCGCCCCGACCGGCTTGGCCAGCACCTGTCCGGTGGTCACGGCCCCGGCCACGCGGCGCTCCATCAGCGTTCCCCAGACCACGGCGAACGCGCCGGCCGACCCGCCATGGTCGTGGAACCCGGTCGCCTGGCCGGGCAGCCAGCTGATCACCCAGACCTCGTGGCTGTCGTCAAGGTGTATCCGCTCATACCAGCGGCCCGTCGGGTTCAGCCGTACCCGGCCGAGCCAGTCCGCGGGGCTGCCCGCCAGGCGTCGGACCACGTCAGCTAGCTGCCGCGCCCCGAGAAGCCGGCCAGGCTGCATGCTGCCTGGTGACGCCGGCCGGATCATCGTGCTCATCGTCGCGTCTCTCCTCGCGTTGGCATCGCTGGCGGCAGGCGCCAGCGAATGGCGAACTGAAGCGACCAGACGGGCTGGTGGGAGGACCGAGCCGGTCAGGTCAGGGCGAGCCGGCCTGACATCGCATGACGCCAGGCGCCAACGGGAGGGCGCCGGCGAGAACGCACTGACAGGCAGGCGTTGACAGGAGAGGCATGTCACGGCGCATGCCGCGATCCTGCCAGAGTTTTCCTATTAAATCAATGGGAAAAATTGGATTAGGATGGTCCGAGGGGTCTAGGCGGACCGGTGGGCCACGGCGAACACGCGGCGGAAGGGGAAGATGGTGCCGAACGACCGTGGCGGATACGCCCGGCGAACCAGCGAGCCGTACTCGGCGAGGAAGTCCTCGGTCCGGTCCGCGTCGAGCGCAGCCAGCACGGGACGGAGCCCGGTGCCCTTGTACCACTCGAGCACCGGGTCAGTACCCGGCAGGATGTGCATGTACGTCGTCTCCCAGGCGTCGACTTCGCAGCCGGCCCGGGCGAGCAGTTCCGCGTAGTCCGCCGGGTCGGCCGATTGCCGGTTCAGCTCCACGTCCCGCAGCAGCGAACGCCACCGGGCCGAGGCTGCCATCTCGCGCAGGATCCGCGCGTGAGGCTGGTCGTAGTTGCCCGGGACCTGAAAGGCCAGCCAGCCATCGGCGGCCAGCTGATCCGCCCAGCGGACCAGCAGCTCGCGATGGCCAGGCACCCACTGCAGCACCGCGTTGGAGATGATCACGTCGGGCAGGCTCTGCGGCTTCCAGTGCCTTATGTCGTCGAGCATGAACGACAATCCTGGCGCGTGGCTCGTCGCCACCGGTCCGGAACCGGGGGGCGCCGGAGATCGCGGGGCAGCTGCCGTAGCGAGCTCGCGGGCCGCCTCGATCATCTCGGGCGAGTTGTCCACCCCGCATACCACGGCCAACGGCCAGTGCTCCGCGAGCATGGCCGTCAGGTTTCCTGGGCCACAGCCCATGTCGACCACGTATCCGGGAAGTTCAGTTCCGACCCTGGCGAGCAGGTCGAAGAACGGCCTGGCGCGCTCGCCTCCAAACCGCAGATAAAGGGCCGCGTCCCACATGATGGTCAATCCTTCTCTGATACCGAGAGACACATGCCGAACTGAATCCCCTTGTACATGACTGGTCTTCTTGACGTCAAGAGATACGCTCTAGAAATGGCCCAGCGCGCCGGTCCCGGCACCGAACCTCTTAACGGGGGGTCCGGGGGGGTCGTCCCCCCGGGCGATACCGCGGACTCCGACGACGGGATCCTCGGCGAACCACTCCTGCGGGACGAGGTAGACGACCTGGTCGCCGCGTGGCGAGCGCAGCGGCCCGACCTGGATGTCGAGCCGATGCAGGTGCTCAGCCGGATCTCCAGGCTGGCCCGGCACCTGGACATCGCGCGGCGCGGCGCGTTCGCCGAGCACGGGCTCGAGTCGTGGGTATTCGACATGCTCTCGGCGTTGCGCCGGCAGGGACCGCCGTTCCAGCTCACCCCGGGCGCGCTGCTCCGCGCCACCCTGGTCACCTCCGGCACCATGACGAACCGGATCGACCGGCTGGCCACCGCGGGTCTCGTCCGCCGGGAGCCCGATCCCCGCGATAAACGGGGGGTGCTGGTCACCCTCACCGACCAGGGCCGGACGAAGGTGGACGCGGCGCTGGCCGGCCTGCTGCGCCGCGAGCGGGTGCTGCTGGCGGGCCTGGATGCCGGGGAACGCCAGCACCTGGCCGACCTGATGCGGATCCTGCTCGCCCCCTTCGACGCTGTGTTAGCCCGCTCGCCGCCGGGCCGCCTTTGAGGCGCCGCCTTCCCTCGTCGCTCCTTCGTCGCTCCTCAGTCCAGGCGGCGCCGGCGACCCTTTGGCTCGCTAGGGGTCGAGGCCGTCCGCTACTGCTAGCCAGCGCTCTTCTAGGTCAGCTTTCTCGGCCTGGGCGGCCTTCAGCTCGGCGCCGAGCGCGGTGAGCTTCTCGTAGTCGGTGGCGTTGGCGGCCAGCTGGGTGCTGAGCTCGGTCTCGCGGGCGGAGAGCCGTTCCAGCTGACGTTCGAGGCGCTGAAGTTCCTTGCGAGCCGCGCGATCCTCGGCCGCCGAGGTCCGCGGCGGTCCGCCCGGCGCTTCCGCCGGGACTGCTCTGGCCGGGGCTGCTCTGGCCGGGACTGCTCTGCCTGGAGCCGCTCTTGCTGGCGCCGTGCCGCCGGCCGCGCGGGCGGCCCGCACGCGGTCCAGGTACTCGTCCACCCCGCCGGCCAGGAAGGAGAGCGTACCGTCGCCGAGCAGCGCCACCACATGTTCGGTCACCCGCTCCAGGAAGTACCTGTCGTGACTGACCACCACCAGCGTGCCGGGCCAGCCGTCGAGCAGGTCCTCGAACTCGGTCAGCGTCTCGATGTCCAGGTCGTTGGTCGGCTCGTCGAGCAGCAGCACATTCGGTTCGGTCATGAGTAGCCGGAGCAGCTGGACCCGGCGCCGTTCGCCGCCGGACAAGTCGCCGACCCTGGTCCACTGCCGCTCGGCGGTGAAGCCGAGCCGCTCGAGCAGCTGGCCCGCGGAGAGCTCGCGGTCGCCCACCTGGATCCGCAGCCGGATCTCCTCCACCGCCTCGCGGACCCGCTGGTCCGGGTCGAGCTCGGCGAGTTCCTGGGACAGGTGGGCCAACCGCACCGTCTTGCCCCTGATGACCGTCCCGTCGGCGTGCAGCCCGGGTCCGCCCTCCCCGGCCAGCTCCGCCCCGGCCAGCTCCGCCCCGGCCAGCTCCGCCCCGGCCAGCTCCGCACTCTCGCCTGCCAGCACCTCGCCTGCCAGTACCTTCAGCAGCGAGGTCTTGCCGCTGCCGTTGACCCCGACGATCCCCACCCGGTCCCCGGGGCCCAGCCGCCAGGTCACCCGGTCGAGGAGTGGGCGCTCCCGGCCGTCGGCGCCCGCCGACACCGAACCCGTGGTTAGCGACACAGCCTCCAGCTCGATCACGGTCTTGCCCAGCCGGGTGGTGGCCAGCCGGGTCAGCTCGACGCTGTCCCGGGGCGGTGGCTCCGATGCGATGAGCGCGGTGGCCGCCTCGACCCGGAACTTCGCCTTGGTGGTCCGGGCCCGGGCGCCGCGCTGCAGCCAGGCGAGCTCTTTGCGGGCCAGGTTGCGGCGCCGCCGCTCGGCCGCTTCCTCGCCGCGCTCGCGTTCGGCCTCGGCGAGTACGTAGGCCGAGTAGCCGCCCTCGGCGAAGTGCACCTGGCCCCGGTCGACCTCCCAGGTCCGCTCGCAGAACGACGTCGAGCAGCCAGCGGTCGTGGCTGACCACGATGACCGCGCAGCGCCTATCTCCGGCTCGGTCGCGCAGGTGCCGGCCGAGCCAGTCGATCGCCTCGATGTCGAGGTGGTTGGTGGGCTCGTCGAGCAGCAGCATGTCGGGCTCGGCCACCAGCAGGGAGGCGAGCGCGACCCGCCGCCGCTCGCCGCCGGACAGCTGCCCGGCCTGCGCGTCCAGGCCGATCCCGGGCAGCAGCTCGGCCATGATCGCGCGCGCCCGGGGGTCCGCCTCCCATGGCGCCTGCGCGCCGCCCGGCCGCAGCGCGAGCCCGGCGTCCGCGGTGCCACCCATCGGGTCGCTCCCGGGTCCGAACACGATCTCGCCAACCGTCCCGGCCAGCTGGTCGCCCTGCGGCAGGTAGCCCAGGCGCAGGCCGGCCGCCATGGCCACCCGGCCGGAGTCGGGCGCGACCCGCCCGGCCAGCAGCCCGAGCAGGGTGGACTTCCCCGCGCCGTTGCGGCCGACCACCCCGATCCGGTCCCCGGCCGACACGCCGAGCGAGACGCCGTCGAGCAACGCACGGTGCGCGTACGCCTTGGCCACCTTCTCCAGGCTGACCAGGTTCACCACGGCCAGGTCACCTCGCCGCGGAGACGACGGCCGCACCGGGCACCGGCCCGGTGACCCGGGCCACCGACCGGCACACGCCCGCGCCGGACAGCGACACGGCCAGGTCGAGCGCCCGGTCGGCACTGGCCGCCAGGAACACGCAGGTCGGTCCCGAGCCTGCCACCAGCGCGCCGAGCGCGCCCAGCTCAAGTCCCGCCGCCAGGGTCTTGCGCAGCGCGGGGAACAGCGACAGCGCGGCCGGCTGCAGGTCGTTGCCCAGCGCCCGGCCGACCAGCCGGGCATCGCCGGAGCGCAGCGCCGACATGAGCGCGGCGTCCAGGTCCGGGCGGCCCCGAAGTGGCCGTTTCCCCGCATCCGGGGGATCGCCCGCGCTGGCGGCCCGGAGCCGGTCCAGCGCCGCGTACACCTCGGGGGTGGACAGGTGACCGTCGGCGAAGGCCAGCACCCAGTGGTAGGAGGTCGCCGGGGCCAGCGCCGGCGTCAGCCGCTCGCCCCGGCCGCGGCCCACCGCGGTCCCGCCGAGCAGCGCGAAGGCCACGTCGCTGCCCACCCCGGCCGCGACCTCGAGCAGCTGCGGCTGGCCGAGGCCGGCATCCCACAGGTCGTTGCAGGCGACGAGGGCCGCGGCCGCGTCGGCGCTGCCGCCGGCCAGGCCGGCCGCCACCGGGATCCGCTTCGCGATCGTGATGTGCACGCCCCCTGGGTCGGCCGCGAAGCCCTTGGCCGGGCCCGTCATCATCGCCCGCAGCGCGGCCACCGCCCGCAGGGCCAGGTTGTCCTGGCCGGCCGGGACCCGGTCCGCGCCCTCGCCGGTCACCGTGACCCCGTCGCGGCCGGCCGGCTCCGCGGTGACCTGGTCGAACAGCGAGACGGCGTGGAAGACGGTCACCAGGTCGTGGTAGCCGTCAGCTCGCGGCGGCCCCACCGCGAGCTGGAGGTTGAGTTTGGCGGGCACCCGCACGGTCACACCGGTCACGATGGTCAAATCGTACGCGGTGCCGAGCGCGGTGCCGAGCGCGGTGCCGACGCCAGCCGCGCGAACTCCCCGACGCCGAGCGATTCCCCGCGCGCGCCCGGATCGATGCCGGCCGCCCGGAGCAGCCGTTCGGCCTCAGGCGCCGAACCGGCCCAGCCGGAGAGCGCGGCCCGCAGCGTCTTGCGCCGCTGCCGGAACGCCGCGTCGATAACCGCGAACACCTCCTCGCGGCCCGCCGCGCCCTGCGGCGGGTCCCGCCGGGTGAACGCGACCAGGCGGGAATCCACGTTCGGCACCGGCCAGAACACGGTGCGGGACACCGGTCCGGCCGGCCGGACCGCGGCGTACCAGGCCAGCTTCACCGACGGCGTGCCGTACACCCGTGACCCGGGTCCGGCGCACATCCGGTCCGCCACCTCGGCCTGGACCATCACCAGCCCCCGCCGCAGCGAGCCCACGGCGGCCAGCAGGTGCAGCAGCAACGGCACCGCCACGTTGTACGGCAGGTTCGCCACCAGTACCGACGGCGACCCAGAAACGGCGGGCAGGTCCGGGGCGGCGACGTGCAGCGCGTCCGCGGCGACCACGGCCACCCGGTCCGCGAGATGCGGCGCGCGGGCGCCGATCGTCCGCGGCAGTTCGCCGGCCAGCACCGGGTCGATCTCGATGGCCACCACCTGGCCGGCGCCGGCCTCGAGCAGGGCGAGCGTGAGCGAGCCCAGCCCCGGGCCCACCTCGAGCACCACGTCATCGGGGCGCAACTCGGCCAGCGCGGCGATTTTCCGCACCGTCCCCGGCTCGATGACGAAGTTCTGCCCGAGCCGCTTGGATGGCCGCACCCCCAGGCGATCGGCCAGCGCACGGATCTCGGCCGGCCCGAGCAGCCGCACCCGCGGCTCCTGATCAGCCATCTGGCGGCTCAATGCCACATCGTGCCGGCTGTAGCCCGGCTCAATGCCACATCGTGCCGGCCGGGATGCGGGCGGGCACGCGAGACAAGCGAGACAAGCGAGACAAGGGGCGGGGCGGCGGGGCACGCTGCTACCAGGGGCCGAAGGTGCGGCGGGCGGTCGCGGTGACCGCGTCGCACAGGGCGGCCAGGTCCATCCCTTTCACGTCGGCCAGGCAGCGCAGCGTGTCCGCGGTCAGGGCGGGCTCGTTGGGCTTGCCCCGGTTCGGCACCGGGGTGAGGAACGGCGCGTCGGTTTCGGCCAGGATGAGATCGGCCGGGGCCGCAGCGGCGGCGTCCCGGAGCGGCTGCGCGTTGCGATAAGTCACGTTGCCCGCGAACGACATCACGTAGCCGGCCTCGGCGCACTGCTTGACCATCGGCACGTCACCGGAAAAGCAGTGGAACACGACCCGGTCCGGCGGGCCCTCCGCCGCCAGGATGCGCAGCACGTCGGCGTGCGCTTCCCGGTCGTGGATCATCAGCGCCCGGCCGGTCCGCTTGGCGATCTTGATGTGCTCCCGGAACCACCAGCGCTGCACGTCGGGGGCGGCGTGGTCGCGGTAGTAGTCCAGGCCGGTCTCGCCGACCGCGACCACCCGCGGCTGCGCGGCAAGCGTCTCGATCTCGGCGAGCACCTCGGCCGCGGTGGCGGGCCGGGGGGGTACGGTGGGGCGGGCAATCCTTCTCAAGGGGGGTCTGGGGGGATGGGTCGCCGCAGAAAAAGAAGCGGGGGGTTCCGGGGGGTCGTCCCCCCGGGTCAACACGGTCTCCGTGTCGTTGGGGTGGATCGCGACGGCCGCGTAGACCCCGTCGTTGTCGTGCGCGCACCGCACCGACCAGCGGGAGGACTCCAGGTCGGTGCCGACCGTGACGACCCGGGCGATCCCCGCGGCCCGCGCCGCGGCGAGCACCTGGCGGACCGGCAGTCCTTGTCCGGGGGGACCCATCCCCCCGGACCCCCCTTGGATCATGTCGAGGTGGGTGTGGCTGTCGAGCGCCGGCCTCGGCAGCGGAGAGGGCGGTACCAGGGCCGTCACCACGGACCGTTCGGTCGGTAAAGACCGCTCATTCGGCGCCCAGCCGGGCCAGTTCCTCGGCCACCACCGAGGTGTCCAGCTTGGTGAACAGCGGCTTCGGGACGGCGAGCGGCGTGCCCGGGCGCAGCGGCTGCGGCGCCCACCGGGCCGCCCCGTTGTAATGCCCGGTGATCACCGGGTAGGACGGTCCGCCCGCCTCGTCGACCTCCTCGACGTGCGGCATGTCCGACCAGGTGCCGGTGCCGCCCTGCCCCTGGTCGTGGAGCATCTCGTGCACCTGCTGGGAGGAGCGGGGCAGGAACGGCGTGAGCATGGTCTTGGCGTCGTCGACGAGCTGCAGGGCCACGTGCAGCACGGTCCGCATCCGGTCCGGGTCCGATTCGCGCAGCTTCCACGGCGCCTGCTCGGAGAAGTACTTGTTGGCCTCGGCCACCGTCCGCGTCGCCTCGGTGATCGCGAACTTGAACCGCGAGGCGGACAGGTTCTCCCCGACCGGGCCGAAGGCTTGCCGGGACCGGGCCAGGACGTCCTGGTCGAGGTCGGTCAGCGCACCCGGTTCCGGGATCGACCCGATGTTGCGGGCCGCGAAGGAGACCGCGCGGTTCACCAGGTTTCCCCAGGTCGCGACCAGTTCGTCGTTGTTCCGGCGGACGAACTCGCTCCAGGTGAAGTCGGTGTCCTGGTTCTCCGGCCCGGCGATGGCCACGTAGTACCGCAGCGCGTCCACGTCGTAGCGGGCCAGGAAGTCACGGACGTAGATCACCACCGAACGGGAGGAGGAGAACTTGCGCCCCTCCATCGTCAGGTACTCACTCGACACCACCTCGGAGGGCCGGTTCAGCCTGCCCAGCGGGCCGGGCTCGCCGCCGCGGGCGCCGAGCCCGCTGTAGCCGAGCAGCATGGCCGGCCAGATCTCGGAGTGGAAGACGATGTTGTCCTTGCCCATGAAGTAGTACGACTCGGCCTCCGGGTCGTTCCACCAGGCCCGCCAGGCGTCCGGGTCACCGCTGCGCCGCGCCCACTCCACCGACGCGGACAGGTACCCGATCACCGCGTCGAACCACACGTAGATCCGCTTGTCCGGCCGGTCCCGCCAGCCGGGGAGCGGAACCGGCACGCCCCAGTCCAGGTCCCGGGTGATGGCCCGCGGCTGCAGGTCGTCCAGGAGATTGAGGGAGAACTTGAGCACGTTCGGCCGCCAGTGACCCGCCTTGGCCTGCAGCCAGCTGCCCAGCACCTCGGCGAACGCGGGCAGGTCGAGGAAGTACTGCTCGCTCTGGGCGAACACCGGCGTCTCGCCGTTGATCTTGGACCTGGGGTTGATGAGGTCGGCCGGGTCGAGCTGGTTACCGCAGTTGTCGCACTGGTCGCCCCGGGCGCTGGGGTACCCGCAGATCGGGCAGGTGCCCTCGATGTAGCGGTCGGGCAGCGTCCGGCCGGTGGACGGCGAGATCGCGCCCAGCGTGGTCTTCGGGAAGATGTAGCCGTTCTCCAGCAGCCGGACGAACATCTCCTGGGTGACGGCGTGGTGGTTCAGCGTGGTCGTCCGGGTGAACAGGTCATAGGTCATGCCCAGGCTGGTCAGGTCCTCGACGATGACCCGGTTGTACCGGTCGGCCAGTTCCCGCGCCGACACGCCCTCGGCGTCGGCCTGGACCTGGATCGGCGTGCCGTGCTCGTCGGTGCCGCTCACCATCAGCACCCGGTTGCCCGCCATCCGCTGGTACCGGCTGAACATGTCGCAGGGCAACGCGAAACCGGAGACGTGCCCGATGTGACGAGGGCCGTTCGCGTAAGGCCAGGCCGGGGCGGACAGGATAGTGCGCATGACTAAAGCCTAGGGGCAGCCGCCGACTGCTCCCGGTGGCCGACGGCGTCGTCCGGGCCGGTATTTGCCAGCCCGGTATCGGCCAGCCCGGTATTGGCCAACGCGGTGTTGGCCAACACCGGGGCCGGCGCCGCGGTCACCGGGTGACGCGTGTGCTTGATGCCCAGGATGGACAGGAAGAACGTGCCCAGGACCACCTGGCAGCTCACGATCAGCGCGGTGACCGAGGGGATCATCAGCCGCAGCGAGTGCTCGTAGTTGAGCTGATGGAACTTCTGGCCGTTCCAGTACAGCAGCGAGAAGATCAGTCCCGCCAGGCCCGCGAGACCGATGAGGCCGCCCAGCATCAGCCCGCGCTCCAGGCTGAGCTTCTCGAGCACCCGCTGGACCTTCGGCTCCTCGGGCAGGAAGCCCTCTGAGCCGGCGTACACCTGGGTGAACAGCCAGAACAGCACCGACTGGAACCCGATCACGACCATCGCCGAGGCCGCGACCAGCGTGTCGACGTCGAAAGTCACGCTGCCGATGCTGAACGGGTGCGGGACCACGATCGCGCCGATGGCCAGGCCCGCGATGAGCAGCACCAAGCCGGGCAGGAAGAACAGCCAGCGGGGGCTGAACAGCAGCAGGAACCGCAGGTGCCGCCAGCCGTCCCGCCAGGAGCGCAGGTGCGGCGGACGGCTCCGGCCGTCCTTGGACAGGGTAGTCGGCACCTCGGTCACGCGCTGGCCGGCCAGGGTCGCCTTGACCACCATCTCGCTGGCGAACTCCATCCCCGTCGCCTGCAGGTTGAGCGCCATCACGCTGTCCCGGTTGAAGCCGCGCAGGCCGCAGTGGAAGTCGCCGATCTTGCTGCGGAAGAACAGCCGGCCGATGAAGCTCAGCACCGGATTGCCGAGGTACTTGTGCAGCGGCGGCATCGCGCCGGGCGCGATCCCGCCGGCGAACCGGTTGCCCATCACCAGGTCCGCGCCCTTGCGCAGCTCCGCCACGAACGGCATCAGGCTGGTGAAGTCGTAACTGTCGTCGGCGTCGCCCATGATCACGTACTTGCCGCGGGCCGCGACGATGCCGCCCATCAGCGCGTTGCCGTAACCCTTGTCGCTGATAGGGATCACGCGGGCGCCGGCCTCTTCGGCCAGCCGCTGGCTGCCGTCGGTGCTGCCGTTGTCGGCCACCAGGACCTCACCGCTGATACCGCTCGCGGCCAGGAATCCAATAGCCTTGCGAACGCACGTCGCCACGGTCTCTGCCTCGTTGAGGCAAGGCATGACCACGGTCAGCTCCACGTTTTCGTCTCCTTCACCGTCAGCGGATCCGCCTCAATGGCCCTGTCCTGGTCGCGCATCGTATTACCGTAGGCGAGGGACGAACGCACCGAACCGGCCGCTTGTTCATTGTCAGGGCTCATCAACCCAGCACAGGGAGGGTACGGCTTGAGGGTAATGCCTGCGGCCCCGCCGCGTGAGCCATCGACGCGGCGAGCCTGGTCAATCCGGCCCGCGAGGCCCAGCTGGGCGGCCGCCCGCGGGCTGGCCGGCCGCGCCTGGGCCGGGCACCGGCTGTTCATCATCGTGCTCATTCCCGCCGTCCTGCTCCGTGTCGACGCCGAGCTCGGCTACCGGTGGCAGGCCTGGTTCAACGATTCGTTCGAGTACGTGCAGAACACGGTCAAGTTCCAGCTCGACCCGACCCGGGTTTCCGGGTATTCGATCTGGCTGAAGCTCCTGCAGCCGCTTCACACCTACGCCGTTGTAACGATTCTGCAACATCTGATGGGCCTGGCAGTCGCCGTGATGATCTACGCGCTGGCCAGGCACCGCTTCGGGGCGCCGGCCTGGCTGGCCGCGCTGGCCACCGTGCCATTGCTCTACGACGGGTTCGGGATCCAGCTCGAGCACCTGATCATGGCCGACGTGCCGTTCCTGTTCCTGATCATGCTGGCGACCACGCTGCTGCTGTGGGACCCGGTGCCGTCCGGGCTCAGGTGCGTGCTGGTCGGCGCCCTGCTCGGCGTCGCGGAAATCGTGCGCTCGGTCGGGCTGCCGCTGCTCGCGGTGTTCGCCGTGTACATGATCATCAGGCGGATCAGCTGGCGGAAGGTCGCGGCCACCATCGTGGTGTGCTTCGTCCCGGTCTTCGCCTATGCGGGGTGGTTCGACCTGGAGCACGGCCAGTTCGCGATGACCGACAGCACCGGCGTGTTCCTCTACTCCCGGGTGATGACGTTCGCCGACTGCGCCACGATGAAGGTGCCGGTCAACGAGCTTGCGCTGTGCACCACCGTGCCGCCGGCCCAGCGGCCGATCGCGCAGGCCTACATCTGGACGACCTCGTCGCCGCTGGACCGCTTCCCGCCGTCGAAATTCTCGCCGGTGCCCAACCAGCTGGCGGAGAACTTCGCCATCCGGGCCATCGAGGCCCAGCCGCTGAGCTACGCCACGGTGGTGTTCGACGACACCTGGCGGGTGTTCGGCTGGCACCGGGTGGTCTTCCCCAACGCCCCGACCTACCGCGAGTACATATTCGGCTATCGCTCGCTGCCGATCCCGACCTGGGATCAGGCCGGCCTCGGGCCGTACCACTCTTACGCCGCCGCGTACGTGCACGGCAATCCGCTCACCCAGGTCGTCGCGCCCTTCGCCAACGTCATACGGCTCTACGAGCATCACATCTACCTGCCGGGGACCGTGTACGGGCTGATCCTGCTGGCCGGCCTGGCCGGGCTGGCGCTGGCCTGGCGGCGGCTCGGCGGGGAGGCGCTGCTGCCGTGGACCATCTCGTTCGCGCTGATCCTGATCCCCGCGGCGACCGCCGAGTTCGACTACCGGTACGTGCTGGTGGCCGTGCCGTTCGCCTGCCTCGCGGCGGCCATGGCGTTCAGCCCGGGCACCGCGGGCGGTGAGCTGGCCTGGCGGCTGACGCAGCGGCTAGCGGGCCGGCGGCAGCGGACCGCCGGGGCCGTCGACGTCTCCCCGGTCGCGGACAGGGCGGCTTCGGCGGGCGGCGCCGGCGACGACAAGCGTGATCTCGCCGCGGACGGCGCCTGAGCCCGCGCCCTTCTTCCTGGGTTCCCGCGGATCCGCCCCGCTGACCAGGGCCGCCCACTCGGCCAGCTCGGCCAGCGTGCCGCGCTTGATCTCCTCGTGGGTCTTGGTGAGCTCGCGGCACACCACGGCCGGACGGTCCTCGCCATGTGAGGCGGCGAGCCCGGCCAGCGTCGCGGCCAGCCTGCGGCCGGACTCGAAGAAGACCTGGGTGCGGCGGTCGGCCGCCAGCTCGGCGAAGCGCCTGGCCCGCTCGCCCCGGCCGCGTGGCGGGAACCCCTCGAAGCTGAACCGGTCGGTGGGCAGGCCGGAGACGGCCAGCGCGGTTGTCACCGCCGACGGGCCTGGCAGGGCGGTCACCCGCAGGCCGGCCGCCGCGGCGGCGGCGGCGAGCCGGTAGCCGGGATCGCTGATCCCCGGGGTGCCCGCGTCGGTGACGAGCAGGATGTCCCGGCCCGCCTCGAGCTCGCCGAGCAGTTCGGCGGTGCGGCGCGCCTCGACCGCGTCGTAGTAGGAGACGACGCGGGCGTTGAGCTCGATGTTCAGGCTCGACGCCAGCCAGCGCACCCGGCGGGTGTCCTCGGCCGCGATCAGGCTGGCCCGGGCGAGCTCGGCCACCAGCCGCGCCGACGCGTCCTCGGCCCGGCCGATGGGGACCGCGGCCAGCGTCAGCACGCCGCCGCCCTCGCGCGGCATGTCTGTATCGCGCGCCATCTTCGGCGCTGCGGTCCTCGGCACTGCGGTCCTCGGCACTGCGGTCCTCGGCACTGCGGTCCTCGGCACTGCGGTCCTCGGCACTGCGGTCCTCGGCACTGCGGTCCTCGGCACTGGGGTTTTCGGCACTGAGTCCTCGGTATCCGATCGGGCCCGGCATCATCCGGCTAGCCGGACTTTACCGTCGCCAGTAGCATGTGGCCGATGACGGCAACCGAGGCTGATATGCCCGCCGTACCCGCCACCGACGAAGCCAGCCGGCTCGCGGTGCTCCGGGCCCGGCTGGTTTCACCGCTGCCCGATGACCGGCTCTGGGGGTGGCTCGGCCCGCTGCTGGTCACCGCGTTCGGCGCGTTCTTGCGGTTCAACCGGCTGCGGGTGCCGCGCGCCCTGATCTTCGACGAGACCTACTACGCCAAGGACGCCTGGAGCATCCTGAACCACGGGGTCGAGTTGACCCTGGTCAACAACGCCAACACCCTCATCCAGGCCGGGCACACCAACATATTCGCGCCCTGCAACGGCACGGCGACGTGCGGCGAGTACGTGGTCCAGCCGGAGATAGGCAAGCTGCTCATCGCCGTGGGCGAGTGGCTGTTCGGCCTGAACTCGTTCGGCTGGCGGTTCGCCAGCGCGGTGTTCGGCTCGCTGGCCATCCTGCTGATCTGCCGGATCGCCCGCCGGATGACCAGGTCCACGCTGCTGGGCTGCGTGGCCGGGCTGCTGATGGCCCTGGACGGCCTGGAGTTCGTGCTGTCCCGGAGCGGGATCCTCGACATCTTCCTGATGTTCTTCGTCCTCGCCGCGTTCGGCTGCATCCTTATCGACCGGGATATCTCCCGCGCCCGGCTCGCCGAAGGAGTCGCGCGCCGGGAAGGCGGCGGCCTCGGGCCCCGGCTCGGCATCCGCCGGTGGCGGGTCGCGGCCGGGGTATTCCTCGGCCTGGCGGTGGCCACCAAGTGGGACGCGGCCTGGTACATCCTCGGCTTCGCCGCGCTGATCACCGCGTGGGATATCGGCGCCCGCCGGGCGGCCGGGCTGACGTCCTTCGTCCGCGGCGCGTTCCGTGAGACCCGCTGGCTGCCGGTGACGTTCGGGCTGATCCCGCTGGGCGTCTACATCGCCAGCTGGAGCGGCTGGTTCGCGACGAGCACCGGCTACTACCGGGACTACGCGCAGACCCAGGGCGTGCACACCCCGGTAATCTCGGCCCTGTACTCGCTGTACGAATACCACCTGCAGGCGCTCAAGTTCGGCGTGGGCCTGCATACCCCGCACCCGTACCAGTCGCAGCCGTGGGACTGGCTGCTGGTCACCCGGCCGGTCGCCTTCTTCTACGAGTGCTACACCGGCCCGGTGGCAGGGCCCTCGCACTACTGCCCGTCCGGCTACAAGGGCGCGGAATGGTCGCAGGAGGTGCTCGCGCTCGGCACCCCGGCGATCTGGTGGGGTTCCATGGTGGCCCTGCTGTTCTGCCTGGGCTGGTGGCTGCTGCACCGGGACTGGCGGGCCGGCGCGGTGCTGATGGGCGTCCTGGCGGGCTGGGGCCCTTGGTTCCCGCTCGTGTCCCGCACCAAGTTCTACTACTACGCGCTGGAGTTCGAACCCTTCCTGATCTTGTCCATCGTGCTCTGCCTGGGACTGATCCTGGGGCCCGCGACGGCCAGCGCGCTGCGCCGGTCGACCGGCGCCCTCATCGTCGGCGCCTACGTGCTGTGCGTGCTGTTGATGTTCTGGTACTTCTATTCGATTCTGGCCGGCGGGGTAATCCCCTATCATGACTGGTACAGCCACATGTGGTACCGGATCGGCCGCGGCTGGATCTGAGGGTCCGAACGGGCCGGGTTCGCCGCGATGGCGCCGGCGGCCTGCGGCTTTGCGGCCTGCGGCTCCGGCGGCTCGCTTCAGGCCATCCCCTCAGGCGACTTTCAGGTTGCGTTCAGCTCGTGTGGGCATCCTTTGTTTACGCCGTTAGCAGACGGGCAGGTGAACTCACCTCCGGCGACGTGATGTACGCAACAGGGGGGACGTTTCCGGGCCTGTTCTGCGTCTATATACAGTGGGATGACATACCACCGGGGTGAACATGAGCCGAGCCGAACACTCTAGCGAAGATCGCGCGCGTTTCGAGCGTGACGTGGTTCCGCAGCTTGGCCAGCTGTACCCGGCCGCGCTCCGGATGACGAGGAACCCGACCGACGCCGAGGACCTGGTCCAGGAGACGTCGGTCAAGGCCTACGCGGCGTTCCAGCAGTTCACTCCGGATACCAACTTGCGGGCGTGGCTGAACCGGATCCTGACCACCACCTTCATCAACGTCTACCGGAAACGACGCCGGGAACCTCAGCAGGCGCTCGGCGGTGACCTGCAGGAATGGCAGATGTCGGCCGACCGGCTCACGCCGCCGGTACCCTCGGCCGAGGCCGAGGCACTGGACCGGACCACCGACTCGGACCTGCTCCGGGCGCTGCGCGAGCTGCCCGGTGAGTTCCGCACCGCCGTGTACCTGGCGGACATCGAGGGCTACCCGTACCGCGAGATCGCGGAGATCATGGGGACGCCGGTCGGCACCGTGATGTCCCGGCTGCATCGCGGCCGCAGGAAGATCCGGGAGCAGCTGATAGCCAGCGGGTTCGCCGCCCCCCGAGCGGAGTCCTCCGGCGCCTGAGCGTCGGTTCCCGGAGGCCCCGGTCCTGAGCCTCGGACCCCGGCCCTTTCCCCAATCCGCACGCCCGTCGCCAACCCGTACATTCCGCCCTTAACCCATATTCCCCGCCCTTAACCCATATTCCGCCCCACCGCTCCCGGGCGGGCTTGGGGTGGAAGTGGACTCAATGGATGTGGCAACGTAGTGATTCAGTTCCGTAGCCTGCCACCTTCATCGACTCGCGGGTTATCCGTAGAGGGTGAGCATTACTTCGCCGGCCTGCCAGCGGTGCAGGATGTGCAGGCCCCTCAGTAGGGTCATCTTCTCCTTGTCCACCGGCGTGGACGGCGTGGGGAACTTGTAGTTGCTGTTTCCGGTGACCACCCACACGTGCCTGACGTCGGTGAACCGGCTCTTGAGCAAAGCCGGACTGGTGATCTCGGTGCCGGTCAGGGTGGCCGAGGCGATCGGCGACTCGGCCAGCGCGATGTTGCGGAGCCGCAGGAACGGTGCCGGGTACCCGGTGCCGAGGACGTGCATGTTGACCGGGATGTAGAAGACCACGTCCCCGGGTTGCTCGTTGGCTGCGACGATGGCCGAGGCCAGTCGCAGGTTGTCGGGCCGGGCGGCCGTCTGCCTGATCGCGCCCTGCGGCCCGATGAGCATGACGGCGAGCCCCGCCGTAACCAGCGCGGCTAGTCCGGGCGGCAGCCAGGTCAGGCCCCGCTGTCTCAGCCGCTGGCTGGCGGCGAGCCTGATCAGGCCGACGAGGCCCGCGGCGACCAGGATGGCCAGCGCGGGCAGGCAGAACTCGACGTACCGCTCGACGTAGACCGGCTTGACGTAGGACCCCCCGATCAGCAGGAAGGGCGGGACGACCAGCCACGGCAGCGCTATCGCGGCTGGGTTGAGCGGGCGCCAGTTGTCCGCGAGGCAGGCGGCCGCGATACCCGCCAGCACGAGCAGGGCGATCGGGAGCACCAGTGCCTTCGAGCCCGCGAAGTCTGCCAGGAGCCGTTCGAAGGTCCGGAAGCCGGGCCGGGTCACCCAGGAAATCTGCTGCTGCTCGCGGCGCGCGACGCTGAGCAGCGGGCCGAGTACGATCACCGCAGCCGCCGAGGCGGCCAGCCAGCGCAGCGGGATCCGGCCGATCCAGCGCCCGGGTGCGGCGTGGCCGCGGGCATCGGTCAGCAGCAGCGTCACGACATGCGCGGCCAGGATCAGCAGCCCGAACAGGTTGAACAGGCCGGCCAGGGCGATGGCGGCCGCGTAGGCCGCCCACCATCCCCACCGGCCCGCGGTATATGCCCGGATCAGCAGGTAGGTGGCGATCGTGGCGAACATGGTCACGATCGCGTACGACCTGGCCATCTGGGCGTAGTAGGTCATATAAGGCGCGGTCGCGAACACCAGGCCGGACAGCAGCCCGGTCAGCGCCGGGATGTCCAGGCGGCCGGCGCTCCCGGCGCCGGGGGCCAGCGCCAGGGCGGCCGCCCGGCGGCCGATCGCCGCGGTGAACGCGGTGGTGATGATCATGGCGCACAGCGAAGGCAACCGCAGGGCTGTGGCCGAGGTGCCGGCCGCGGCCGCGACGAGGTGCATGAGGAGGTAGTAGGCGCCGTGCACCGCATCCTGGTGCCCGAGCAGAGCGAAGATCTGGCTGACCGGGCGCCCGATGGCGTCCTTGGTATACGCCTCGTCCCGCCACAGCGAGGGTCCGCCGATCTCGTACCCGCCGACCGCGAGCGACGTGACGGCAGGAACGGCGATGACCAGCCAGCCTCTCCGCTTGGCAACCGCCGCGGATTCGGGCTGGCTCGCCCGTCCGCGCCCGGCTCGTGCCCGGGCCGCGGGCCGGGAGGCCGACGTGGGCGACTCCGGCGCCGCGATCGTCGCGGCCGGGTCCTCGGGTCCGATATCGGTCTCCGGCACAGCTGTCCCTTCCCGGGTGCAGGCTCAGGCCCGGCAGCACCCTGGCCCCACAGTATCCAAGGCCGCGCGGGGAAGCCGCCCGTCCGCGCGGCTTCGGCGGCCGCCGCATGCCGAGATCATGTGCCAGAAGCGTCATTTCCTGAGCTCTTGGGCACGTGATCATGGAACTGGCCGGTCTGGGTGAGATGGGGTCAGGTGGTGAAGAGGCGGTCGCAGATGCGGGCGGCCGCCTTGCCGTCCTCCAGGGAGGAAAACTTAGCTGCGAAACGCCGGTAGGCGTCGCGGCAGGAGGCGGCAACGGAGTCAAGGTCCCGGACGGCCTCGATCACCTCGGCCGAGCTGGCCAGCAGCGGCCCGGGGGCTTCCGCCTCGAAGTCGAAGTAGAAGCCGCGCAGGCTGTCGCGGTACTCGGCCAGGTCATAAGTGAAGAAGAGCATCGGGCGGCCGGTGACCGCGAAGTCGAACATGGCCGATGAGTAGTCGGTGACCAGGACATCGGACACCAGGAAGAGCTCGGTGATATCGGGGTAGGCGGTGACGTTGATCGCGAAGCCGGGCCGCATACCCGCGGGCACGTCGTCCGCCATGTGGTGGTGCCCGCGGATGAGGAACACGTGGTCCTGGCCGAGTTCCCGCCAGGCTCGCTCCAGGTCCAGGCGCATGTCGAACCGGTACCTGCGGCCGTTGGCGTACACCTGGTTGTCCCGCCAGGTCGGCGCGTAGAGGACCACTCGCTTCCCGTCCGGCAGCCCGAGCCGGTCCCGGACCCGCGCCGCCACTTCCGCGCTGTCGGCCCGGCTGAGCAGGTCGTTGCCCGGGTAACCGTACTCGCAGATCTCCCCGTCGTACCGGAACGCGCGGCGCATGATCGGGGTGCTGAACGGGTTCGGCGAGAGCAGCAGGTCCCACTGCGCGACGTCTTTGGCCAGGTGATCGAAGTACGCCGTCCCGCTGATGAACTGCGGGTTGGAGATGTCGAAGCCGATCCGCTTCAGCGGCGTGCCGTGCCAGGTCTGCAGGTAGACCTGGCCGTCGCGCTTGCGGAACGGGGCCTGCATATCGTCGTTGGAGATCAGGTACTTCGACCGGGCCAGCGCCTCGTAGTACTCCTCGGTGCCGCGGAGCACCCCGGTGCCACCCTCGGGCACCGGTACCGACCAGTCGGTGACAGCCCACAGGTGCTCGCGGTCATCGCCCCGGCGGCGCAGTTCCTCCGCGATGCCGAGCGGGTGGCTCCCGCACTGCTTGCCCTTCCAGCTGATGAAGAAGAGCGAATCGCGCAGCGGCGTGCGGAGCATCAAGGGGTAGTACCCGCGCCGCAGCACCCGCTGGCTGAAGTTGCCCTCCTCGGTGCGGCGCAGCCGCGGCTCGGCGGTGATCAGCGGATCGTCGTGGCCGGTGACCATCAGCCGGTACCACTTGCGTCCCGCGGGGACCCGCTGGCCGGCCACCTCACCCAGCCGGCCATGGTCATAGGTGAGCTCGGCCAGCGCATCGGACCCTGCGCCCGCCGGGCGGACGTACAGGTTCCATTCGCCGTCCCGCAGCGGGATGGCCGAGCCGAAGAACGGCATCTGGTTCAGGTCGGCCTCGATGCTGAAGCGCTCGCCCTCGAGCTGGAAGCCGATGACGTGCGAGTCGGCGGACCCGATCCGGCGCAGCACCGTCTCGTACCGGTTGCCCCCGGAGGAGCTAGCGCCGGCACCGGGAAGGGCAGCGCCGGGAGGGCCAGCACCGAGGAAGCTGCCGCGCAGCACCAGGCGCCCGTCGGGCTGCCACTCGTGCTCGTCGATCACCGGCCGCGGCGTGCGTTCTGCTATCACAAAGTCACCGTAGCGGCTCTGGCCGACCACGGCCTCCCCGCCGCCGAACAGGTGCCTGCTCTCCGGCATGCCGTCCGGCCACGCCACCCTGACCCAGGGGCGGCCGGGCCGCTTGACATAGACATCCCAGGCCATCCCGTCATGGCCGGCCACCCGGCCGGCCCGGTCCACCACTTCCGCCGCGCCGGCCAGGTCGCTGAGCGGCACGAGCGCGCGGAACCTGGCGGGCCCGCCGACCGCGGACTGCACCGCGGCAGCCGGGAAGGACCGGGTCGCCGCGCCCCGGTTGCGGACCAGCACCAGCTCGGCCTTGCCCGTGCTGGCTGGGCCCGTGCTGGCTGGGCCCGTGCTGGCTGGGCCCGTGCTGGCTGGGCCCGTGCTGGCCGACCCTGGACTGGCCGGCCTTTCGGGTATCTCCACGTCGATCTGCACCGCCCGCGGGTCGGTGTCCGGCCAGCCGATGGCCGCGACGGCCGCGCCGAGCCGCCACGCCGCCACGTTGAGGCCGAGACCGGCCCAGCGGGCGCCGAACCGCAGGCCGGGCGCCACCTGACGGGGCCTCGGCCGCTCCGCGGGGCCGGGCCCCGGGGTGTGCACCCGAGCCGGGCGCCAGATGCCGTGGCTGCGGACGAGCATGTAACACTGCCATTCCCCGGTCCCGCGGAACCACCGCGGGCTGACCGTGAACCGGAAGCCCGACCAGTCGTAGTTGTACCGGTCCTGCTCGGACAGCGCCGTCGCCTCCGGGTGGAAGAACGACTGGGCGGGCCGCACGACCGGGAGCCGCCGGCCGGGCGGCCGCAGGACCACGATCTTGGAGGTGTTCCTGCGCCGGGGGATATCGACCGACGGCACGTTGGCCCGCCCGGTCACCACCAGCCGGTCCTGCTTCCAGCCGATGTCGTCCACCCACATGATCGGGTCCAGGTCGCGCCAGTGCGGCCGGAAGACACGGGCTGGCACGTGGATCGGGGGGCCAGGGGGGTCTGGGGGGGCGGGGAGCCCCCCCATGAGCTGGGGGGGTCTGGGGGGGATCGTTCCCCCCGGGGAAACAGGTGAGTCCGTCCGGAACGGCAGGTCGGCGCGCAGCCTGCCCCAGCGCCGGACCATGGGCACCTGGCGCACCGGCTGCTCTACCAGCCAGGCGGCCAGCTCGGCGAGCTGCGGCGTCGCCCGGATCCGCACCAGGTGATAGGCCAGCTTGTGCGGGGCGGGCAGGCTGCGCAGGACCCGGCGGCCGACGTGGTCCAGGTAGCCGTTCACCAGGTCGGCGAACTCGGCCCGGTAGGCCTCGGTCACCTTGTGCAGGTCCTGGACATAGAGCCACAGGTCGTTCTTGAGGGCCTTGCGCTGGTGCGCCCGGAGCAGGCGAGCCGTCGAGTGCGCGGCGATGAACTGGTCGATGTCGGCCAGCGCGGTCATCCGGTCGCGCAGGTTGGCGATGCTGGTCCGGCTCTGCGTGATGGACAGCCGGCCCTGCGCGCGCTCGCGCCAGTAGTAGACGATCTCGGGGATCACGTCCACGGCCCGGGCCAGCACGTGGGCCTTGGTCATCAGCCGGATGTCCTCCCAGACCACGCCCTCCGGGTAGGACAGCTGGTGCTGATCCCAGAAGCTGCGCCTGAACAGCTTGTTCCAGACCGACACGTCGTAGAGCAGCCGCGGCGTCCTGGTGACGTGCGTGCCGGTCTGCCTGCCCTTGAGGGCCAGCGAATGCAGCGCCGACGGGTTGATCCCCTTCGGGCTCGACGCGGTAGACGGCGCCGCTGACAAAGTCGGATCCCGACTGTTCGAGCGCGTGCAGGAGCAGCTCGTACGCGTTGGCCGGCAACACGTCATCGCCGTCGACGAAGGCCAGGAACTCCCCGCGGGCGTGCTCGACGCCGCGGTTGCGCGCACCGCCCGGGCCCCCGTGCGCGGGCTGGATTAGCGTGAACCGCGGGTCGGCGGCGGCTTTGTCCCGGGCGATCTGGGCGCTGCCGTCCGTGGAGGCGTCGTCGACCATGATCACTTCCAGGTCGGCGAACGACTGGGCGGCGATCGAGTCCAGGCAGTCGGCGAGATCATCTTCGTTGTTGAAGAACGCCACGACGACGCTGATCCTGGGGGTTCTCACTGGCTCGTCCTCCTGTGTTCCCCGGGGGAACGATCCCCCCAGACCCCCAGCTCACAAGGGGACTCCCCGTCCCCCCGTACCCTCCTGGCCCCCCTGGACCCGCTGGGGGGTTTCCCAGCCGAGCGCCACCGGGTCATACACGCGCTCCACATATATCTGATGCCAGAGCGAGAATACGACCAGCAGCCACACCTGCCTCCAGGTCACCTCGGGATCGGAGGACCGGAAGCGGCGCAGGATGTCCAGCGCCGCGCCCTTGTCCAGCCACTGGCCGGTCTGCGCCGTGCGGACCACCTGCTCCGCGAAACCATACATGCCGCCGCCGAGCCAGTGGCCGAGCGGCACCGGGAAGCCCAGCTTCTCGCGCTCCGCGGTGGCCTGGGGCAGCAGTTCGCCGATGGCCTCACGGAGCGCGAACTTGGTGGTGCCGGCGGCGGTCTTCTCCACCCGGGCGAGTCGTGCCGCCACCGCGAGCACCTCGCGGTCCAGGAACGGCGTGCGCAGCTCCAGGCCGTGGGCCATGGCCATCCGGTCAGCCTTGACCAGGATGTCGCCCGGCAGCCAGGTGTTGACGTCGATGAGCTGCATGGTGGCCACGTCGTCCAGGCCGGCGTCGGCCGCCTGCCGGTACACCGGATCGGTCACGTCGAACTCGCTGCCGTTGCCCTGCCGGGTCAGCAGCCTGGCCTCCTCGCCGTGGTACACGTAGGCGTTCCCGATGTACCGCCGCCGCAGCGGCGTGGAGGTCCGGCTGAGCAAGCCCTTGCCCCGGGCCCCGGTCGGCAGCTCGGAGGCGACCCGGCCGATCGTCGCGCGCCCCCATCCGGGCAAGACCTGGCCGGCCCGCACCACGCCCGGCTGGTGGTAGACACCGTAACCGCCGAACAGCTCGTCCGCGCCCTCACCGGACAGCACCACCTTGACGTGCTTGCGGGCCTCCCGGGCCGCGAACCACAGCGGGACCGCGGCCGCGTCCGCCATCGGGTCGTCCAGGTGCCAGATGATCCGGGGCAGGCAGGAGAGGAATTCCTCCGGGCCGATCAGGTAGGGGATCGACTTGACGCCGAGCGCCGTGGCGGTGGCCAGGGCGTCGTCGATCTCGTTGTAGCCCTCGCGCTCGAAGCCGACAGTGAAGGTGAGCAGGCCGGGAAGGGATCCGGCGGCGAGCGCGCACAGGGTGGCCGAGTCCACCCCGCCGGACAGGAACGCGCCGACCGGGACGTCGCTGCGCAGGTGCACGGCCACCGAGTCGCGCAGCGCGGCCAGGATCTTCTCCGGCGAGCTCGACGACGGGGACCTGGCCGGCCGCAGCTCGGGCCGCCAGTACCGGAACACGTCGACCCGGCCGCCCGGCCGGGCGATCAGCACGTGCCCGGGCGGCAGCGACCGCGCAGGCGGCACCAGGGTGGCCGGCGCGGGCACGTACTGGAACGACAGGTACCGGCGCAGCGCGTCCGGGTCGATGGCGGTTACCTCGCCGGAGTCGGCCAGCGCCTTGCGCTCGGAGGCGAACCTGAGCTGAGGCCCGGACTTGGGCCGGTGGCCGCCCGCGGTCAGCGCGTAGAAAAACGGTTTGATGCCGAACGGGTCGCGCGCGCAGAACAGCTCCCGGGTGCGCCGGTCCCAGATCGCGAACGCGTACATGCCCCGGAGCTGGCGCACCACATCCTTGCCCAGCCAGGCGTACATCTCGAGCAGCACCTCGGCCGCCGACCTGCTGCGCAGCCGTACGCCGCGGGCGAGCAGCCGCTGGGCCAGCTCCACGTAGTTGTAGATCTCGCCGTCGAAGACCATCACGAGCCGGCCGTCCGCGGACTGCATGGGCTGACGGCCGGCCGCCGAGGTGTCGATGATAGCCAGCCGCCGGAAACCCAGGGCCAGGTGCTCATCGGCGAAGAAATCCTCGTCGTCCGGCCCCCGGTGCGCGATGCGCATGGCGGCACGGCCGACCCACTCGGTGTCGGGCCCTGCTCCGTCTGCCAGCGCCAGGCAGCCGGTAATTCCGCACATGCGTGCCGCCAAACGATCGGGGTACCTGATTCCGTGCCCCGACCAGCCTACTTGGGCTGGAAATGAGTCGTGCCCCGACCGCATCCTCGCTGATCAGCATCTTTGTTCGGGACATCCTTCACAGCCTGCTCATCGTCCTGCACGGCTTCATTGGTCAACGTTGGCCGTCATCGGTCATCGCCGGTTGCCGCACGGCCCCAGGACGGCCCAGACCGCCTCGTCAGCTGCCGAGGACAGCGCCAGCATCTTGAGGGTACCGGCCCTGCAGATAGGCGGCCGGCCAGTGCGGTCTGCCAGACGTCGCGGGCGATCTGCGGATTCAGTTCGCTGAAGTCGGCCAGGACGGCCAGGGAGCGCCAACCCAGAATGCGCCCTCGCAGCCTCAAAGCAATCGTGCGCACCTCTCCCAGGCGCCACCACTCGTCCTCCTGAAGCCGTCGCAGCTGATCCTCGTGGCTCGAATCGATCAGCACCATCCCGGCCACGCCACCGTGGTACCGGGTCGCGAACCGACGTGCGTGTTAGCGACCTCGTATTTGGCGATGAAGTTGTAGATCAGGTACGGGTTGACCAGCGTGGTCGGCAGGCTCGTGGACGGCATGTTCAACCTTCGCTTCAGCTCGCCGGGGAGCCGACGGTGAGCGCGGTGTCGGAGCCGCGCTGAGCACGATGTTGAGGACGACCAACTCCGCAGGCTGGACCGGCTGGAAGACGACGCGGACGTTGACGATTCCCGCGAGCATGTCGTCCGTGGACGTGGTGCTGCGTCGCAGAAGACCTGATGTGCCTCGCCGCGGTGGCGGCGGAGAATGCGCCCGCGGAATACAGGCCGCCCATGAACGAGCCGACCTCCATGCTGATCGTGGCCCACAGCGCGGCCTGTTGGGCTCGAAGATCGCCCACCGCAGGCTCTGCATCAGCGACTGCTCGATGAGGTCGATCAGCCGCTGCACCGGGACGTACTTCCAGAACGCTGTCGGCCAGGTCACTGCCCGCCAGCGTCCGGCTTCCCCACACCACGGTCCCGTAGAGCGGGAACGAACGGATGGCGTTGATGCCCAGGACGTTCAGTTGCCCGTTGACCTGATCGTTGATCGTGGTGTCGCTCGAGGCGAACGGCGGGGATACCGCCTTTCCCGGGGGCGGTGGGTCGACGATCAGGAATGCCTGGTGGGCGGCGAGCGTACTTATGCGCGTTCTGAATCATGGTGACCTGATCGTCCAGCCCAGCCACACCAGGTCCGGAATGCACAGCAGGTTGAACACCCGAGGTTGAGGTGATCTTCGTCGCCACCTGCGCCAGGTTGTCCTTCGGAAGGTTGGTTATCGTCTCCAGGACCGGAGCAGGGGTGTCCGCAGTGTCCGTCCCCAGCGTGACGAAGAAATCCAGATATGAGGGGTTCCGGGACAGCGGCGCTTTGAACTGCACCGCATATGCGTTCCCCCACGAGCCCGGGCTGTAGGCGGTGATGGTCATGCCGCTGACAAGCTTCGTCGCGGGGGCGCTCTGCGGCGCTCTCAGCCAAACGATCCAGGCGGCGGTCCCGCCGTTTAGGAAGAACTGCTGAACCGCGTAGGTCGCCAGCCCCTCCACGTGCTAGCCCTCGAATTGCGCCTGGAACTCCGACAGCGTCGAAACAGGCACGGCCCGGTCGACCGGGCCCTGCGGGAAGAACCCCATGATCGGCGTCTGCTACGTCGGCGCCGGGGTGACGGTCCGCGGCATGTCCGCCGTCTCCGTCAGGTAGATGCCGAGGTAGCTATAAGCGACCGACATGCCCTGCGCCCTCCCTGTGGTTGGATGGAGTCCGCGCGGCGCGGGGCGAGCCTATAGCCACGGCCGTACCAGCGCAAGGTACCGCCGCCGGTCGCTCCGGGCCCGACCATCGCCGACGCCGCTGTCAGCGACGCCAGCCTGCGGCTTTTGAGTTCCAAGGAGGAATCTGATGTCCGAAAAGATTAACTGGAACTACACGATCAGCGTCGTTTCAGGCCCACAAGTATCTCAGGCAGGCGTTATTGGCGTCGATGCATACGACAAGTTCACGGTGACGATCGACAAGAACGCCTCACAGACTGTGGAACTCATCCCTGGCGCGGCCGGCGACAAGGCCGAAAACGTAAAACTTCTGGTGCTCAGCCCGAGTGGGTCGAGCCTGAGCTACACGGTCAACAGCCAAGAAGTGCCGTTGGACGGCCCGCATGTGTTCATCGGTGCCGGCGCCGTGCAATTGCTTGGGCAATTCACCGGCTTTACGTTCAAGAATGGAGATGCCCAAGACGCCGCTTCCCTCCAGATCATTATCGGCCGCTGACCACCGGTGCGCCGATCGGCGGCACCACCTGAAATCGCATCCTGGCCGGGGCGGCCATCGACCGGGTAGTCAACGATCATCTGATTGCCCGGAGATCGCCCGGGAGGACGAAGTAACCCGCTGACCTGCGCCGCTATCACTTCGTCAAGATTTAGACGATCGGTATTCTGACCTGCGCCGCTCCCCCGCTACCACCTGGCTGACCTGCACAATAACCGTTGCTCAACGGTGGCCAACGTTGAGCAAATCCGGCTGTGTGATCACCCAGGATCACCTGCCATGGAATCGGCGTGGCTAGAGCAGACTCGTCTACCGAAGGCCTTCAAGGGCGCGCTCGATGTTCGCCTCTGCCTCTGTCCCGGTGCTAGCGGCCTCGCGCAGCAAGTCAAAGAACTTCAGGAATGAGGCCACCTCTTCGGTGCTCTCCTCGGCCCTGAGGTATTGCTCTCCTGTCAGCCTCTCGATCACGATCAGGTCGTCATCGCGCACCGAGAACGCCGTGAACGGGAAGACGGGCATCGGCTGAGAGAAGCCGATTATGCCCAACTCGAGGGCGGGCAGCCGGATTACAGACAGGAGTTTGCTCAGCTGCCCGGCGGGCGTATCCGGAGTGCACACGAGGGTCCGCAACGCCGCCTCGCCCAGAGGACCACATGGATCCGCTTGTGCGGGTCATGGAGGATTTCCTGCCGTCGCAGTCGCCCGTCGATCATCGCCTCCATATCGGCCCTGTCGGAACCCCAGGCGGCCGGGCCCCTCGGCAGGGACAGGATCTCGCGAGCGTAGTCCGCCGTCTGGAGGACGGCAGGGATCATCGCCACCTGAAACTCGCCTATGCGGGTTGACCGCTCCTCTATGGCCCTGACCTGATCCTGGCATGCGGCGCCCCCACCTCCCTTGCGATACGCGGCCTTGAATGTCTGGTACTCAACGCGGGCGTCGGCAAGCAAGTCGATCAGTTCGGCCGCCACCTCGTGGCGCTCCCCGATCGCCCGGACTCAGGCCCGGATATCCTCCTCGTTAGGCAGCAACTCACCGTGCTCGATCTTCCACTGCCGCGACTGGATGATCCCTATCCGCTTCGCCAGCGCGTTACCCGACGGCCCCGTGCATCGCGTACAGCATCGATAAGTCGAAGAGCCAGCTGCCGGTGTCCAGCGCGGCATGAGGGCGCGGGCCACCTCGTCTTGGTGTGCGTGCGGCGGCCGGGATGCGCCGCGGCCGGATGACCGCGGAAGTCGTGATCGGGCGCCGTCTGTCGGTATGGCGCTCGGGGGATTACCTTCGGATCATGCTCAAGCGTCGAATCATGGAATCTCTACCAGGTCGCGCAGGCGTCCTGGTGCGCAGAAGGGGGCGGAGTCCCGGCCAAGGGGCTGACTGGCCAGGCTTATGAGGGCCATTGCTTCTGAGATACCGAGGTCTATGTCCTGCCGTTCTTGTCCTACACCCAGCCCAGGATCGCCCGGAACCTGCTACGGTTCCGGCACAGCATGCTCGGCCGTGCCCGGGAGCGGGCCGCCCAGATGAGCCAGCGAGGGGCGCTGTCCCGTGGCGGACCGTCAACGGCGAGGAGGCCTGGTCCCATTCCCAGCAGGGCACCCGCCCGGTATCAACATCAACGCCGATATCGCTTACGCGGTCAGGCGCTACGCCAACGTGCAGGGTGACATGGGCCTGCTCGGCGCAGAGTCTTTGGTCCGGTCCGGGACAGGACCGAAGACCCTCGCCTGCCCGCGCCGCGCCGGGTGTGCTGAGGGCAGATGGCGTCGCCGGGCGCGCCGCCGTTTCGGTGACAGTCCTGGCGAGGGGGTCAAGAGCGCAAGCGCATCTCGTTCGATCCCATGTGCCGGGCACCACGATGAGACTGTTATCGGCGGGACCGCGACAGTGATCGCCTCACCTGTCAGATCAGCCGTTCACGAGTCGTCGTGCCCGGGTCTGGCTGCACCAGCACGGCGCGGGCCGCCGTACCGCTAGACGAAAGGCTCAACGACATGACTGATAACGTGATTCAGCCGGCCGGTATCCGCGAGGTGGCGGTGATCGGGCTTGGCCTGATGGGCTCGGGCATCGCCGAGCTAAGTCGCCCGCAGCGGCCGCCGGGTGGTCGCGATCGAGGCCGATCACAGCTTCCTCGACCAGGGCATGGCCCGGCTGCGCGCCTCCCTGGATAAGGCGGTCACCCGGGGCAAGCTCACCGATACCGCCCGGGAGGAGATACTCGCCCGGATCTGGCCCACGGACAACATCGCGGGCGGAGTCGCCGGCGCCGACTTGGTGATCGAGGCGATACCCGAACGCATGGACCTCAAGAGGACCCTGTTCGCCCAGCTGGACGAGGCCTGCCGGGCCGATGCGATCCTGGCCACCAATACCTCCTCGCTGTCGGTCACCGAGATCGCGGGCGGCACGCGGTATCCCGCCCGGGTAGCGGGGCTGCACTTCTTCAATCCCGCTCCGGTCATGAAGCTGGTCGAGGTCATTTCCACGGTGCTCACCTCGCGGGAAACCACCCAAACGCTGGTCCTGCTGGCCCGTGACCTGGGCAAGACTCCCGTCCAGGTCAGTGACCGGGCCGGGTTCATCGTCAATGCGCTGCTGGTGCCCTACCTCAACCACGCGGTGCGGCTGCTGGAAACCGCGCAGGCCACGCGTGAGGACATCGACAAGGCGGTCACCGCTGGGCTCGGCCTGCCGATGGGGCCGCTGACCCTGCTCGACCTGATCGGCCTGGACACGTCCCTGGCGGTCCTGGAGGTGCTCCAGGCTCAGCTCGGCGGCACCCGTCACGCGCCCGCGCCCCTGCTACGCAGGCTATGCGATGCCAAGCTGTTCGGCCGCAAGAGCGGACGCGGGTTCTATGACTACCGGCACCCCGCCCCCGCGGCTGCCGCCGAGGATCACGACCTGGCGTCTGCGCCTGTTCCCGCCGAGGTTGCGCTGATCAGGGACTCCGACGGCCTGCTGGACGATCTGGCCAGCCAGATAACCACGGCCGGCATCAGCGTCGTGCCGCAGCCATCAGCCCAGACCGGCCTGGTCATCGTGGTGGCAGACCCGGAACACCGGGTCCTGGACGCGGCCCTGGCCGCGGGCCATCCGGCCGATGTGGTCGGTATCCGCTTTACCAGCGCAGGTGACGGCAAGCCGGAGCTCACAGAGCTGGTGTTGCCGGACGTGACCGCGGCGGGCACGGCCGCCAAGGCGCGCGCGCTCGCGGCCAAGCTCGGCCTGAACGCGGTCATTTCGCGGGACCGGCCCGGATTCGTGACCGCGACGCTCGCCTACGCGCAGTTCAACGACGCGGTCCGGATGTTCCAGGACGGCTTTGCCAGTCCAGCCGACATCGATACCGCGATGATGCTTGGCTGCGGTTACCCCCGCGGGCCCCTTCAGATGCTCGACGACGCCTGCCCGGTGCACGTCGTCACCGTCCTGGAGGCGATGCACGCCGCGACCGGCGACCCGGCGTTCACCCCGGTACCCCTACTCGACGAGTACGCCACCGCCGGGACCCGGTTCCGCAGCTGAACGCGGCGCGCCGCCATGAAGCTGCGGCAGCCATGCCTGGCCCAGGCCGCCGTCTTCACCGGCGGCGTAGCGGACAAAGGTATCGACGTCCCCGACAGAGGGGACACGCAGCGATACCACGCCATCGGTCAGGACGCCCTGCGGCGGCCGCAAGGGCCGCATGCAGTCGTCATGCGCCCAGAGGGTTCGTGGCCGACTGACTCCGGGACGTGCTGCCAGCGCGGCTGGGCGGAAGGTCCGCATCGATGACCGCGCTTGATCCAGCTGGGGGGTACCAATGTCCCCGCATCGCTGCTGAAGCCGGCGCGGTGACCGGCGGGGAAGAGCGGCAAGAGGCCGTTCCCGCAGGTCAGATAACAGCCGGACGTTGCCGGCCTTAACCTGGGCTGGAACCTGATCCCGCCGTCGAAGCGCACGACCTCGGCGTTCATGTAGTCGTTCTCGATCAGCATCCGGACCAGGTGACCGAATTCATCCGCCCGCCCCATGCGCTTGGGGAACACCACCGGGGCCACCAGCTTGGCCTTGAACTCCTCGGTCCCCTCGCGGAACCCGTAGATCGGGGTGTCGATGATGCCGGGGCAGATCGTGTTCACCCGGACCCCGATGGCCGCCAGATCCCGCGCGGCGGGCACGGTCATCCCGATGATGCCGCCCTTGGAGGCCGAGTACGCGATCTGGCCGGTCTGGCCCTCGATACCCGCCACCGAAGAGGTGTTGATGACGACGCCGCGCTGCCCGTCCGGGTCGGCGGGCTCGGTCTTCGCCATGGCCGCGGCGGCGATCCGCATCAGGTTGAAGGTTCCGATCAGGTTGACGGCGATGACCTTCTGATAGCTGGCCAGGTCGTGCGGGGTGCCGTCCCGCGAGACGGTCCGCCCGGCCCAGCCGATGCCCGCGCAGCTGACCGCGGTCCGCAACGGGGATCCGGTGGCCACCGCGGCGTCCACCGCGGCCTGCACCGAGGTTTCGTCGGCCACGTCGGTGCGGGCGAACAGCCCGTCGATCTCGTCCGCGACCTGCTTGCCGCGGTTCTCGTTCAGGTCGGCGACGACGACGGTGGCGCCCGCCGCCGCGAGCGCCCGCGCGGTCGCCTCGCCAAGCCCGCTCGCGCCGCCGGAAACGACCGCCGAAGTACCGTTGAGCTCCATGCCCGGGAGCATACCCGCCGCGGCTTCGGCGCTTCCGGCCCAGTGTACCGTCGGCCGGGCGGAATCCCCAGGCCGTTCGGTATTAAGATATATCGTATTTCTGAGCTGGTGAGCTAAGGTCGGGAGCAGCAAGCTGCGCGGGAACCCGTGGGCGGTCCTGGTCGTGGTGTCAGTCGGGTAACTTGCCGCAGGCAGTGTGCCCTGGCCTGTCAAGGCAGGGTCAGGCGGTGGCCGTCTGGTCGCGGGGGTGGCTGCCAGGTCTGTTACTCCGGGCGGCGGTCGGGCAGGCCGGCCCAGGGCGGGGCGGCTTCCCTCGCGCCGGCGTTGGCGGCTAGGTGGCCGAGCAGGGTGCTGAGCGTCGCGAGGTCTGCGTCGGCGAGGCCCGCTCGCAGCTTGGCGTCGAAGGCGATCGCGGTGTCCCGCAGGCGCGCGAACGCCGCTTCGCCCGCTTCGGTCAGCGCGACCACCTGGACTCGCCGGTTGGCGGCGGTCGCGGGTCCGGGTGATGAGCCCGCGGGCGTCCATGGCGTTCAGGTGGTGCGTCAGCGTGGCCTCGCGCACTCCTACCGCC
This sequence comes from uncultured Actinomycetes bacterium, assembly GCA_963800415.1. Lineage (GTDB taxonomy): Bacteria > Actinomycetota > Actinomycetes > Streptosporangiales > Streptosporangiaceae > Palsa-504. The sequence continues at coordinate 48,480 of CAWDBS010000073.1, read as the reverse complement.
TCGGCGAGTTCCCGCTGGTTGGCGGGCTTGCGGATCTTCAGGTTGAGCAGGATGAGCCAGACCGGCAGGGTGCCCCCCGCGTCGCCAAGAGCCTCGTCGAACGCGCGTCCTACGGCGCGGGCCGCCTGGCTCAAGCGGAGCCCGATCGGGAGGGAGTCCGGTGCTGGCACGTCAGCCAGCATATCACCAAGCATCGACATCTAATGGATTGACATCTAATCCTTAGACATCTAATATTCTGTCTCTGGCGGCGGCCGTACGTACGGCCGCCGCGACAAAGCGAGAAGGGACCGGCGTGATGAGCAAACCCGCAGTGGAGGCCCACGGCCTGCGGAAGGGCTACGGCGAGGTGCAGGCGCTGGACGGGCTGAGTCTGGCGGTGCCCGCCGGATCGGTGCTCGGGCTGCTGGGGCCGAACGGGCCAGGCAAGACCACCACCGTGTCCATCCTGGCCACCTCGCTGCGTCCCGACGCCTGCCGCGGATACGTCGGCGGGCTGGACGTAGTGACAGAGGCGGCGCAGGTACGCCGCGTTATCGGCCTGGCGGGCCAGTTCGCGGCCGTGGATTCGGCCTGCGGGTCAGTGACCCCGAAGCGGCCCAGGCGGCGGCGGTGCCCGTGGTGTTCCTGGTCGTGTTCGCCCTCCTCGCCGCCCGCACCTACGCCCGCATGGGCCGCTAACCGAAAGGAGCCAGCAATGGAAATCCTCACCCCCGTGAAAGGACAGACGGCATGAGCGCGCTCGACGGGCAGATCGCCCTGGTAACCGGCAGCACGCGGGGCATCGGGGTGGCCATCGCCGCCGAGTTCGCGCGCCGCGGGGCCGCCGTCGCCGTGCACGGGCGCGACCAGGCAGCCGCGGACAGCGTGGCGGCCGCGATCATCCGCGACGGCGGCAAGGCCATGGCCACGACTGGCGACGTCACCGATTTCGGCCAGGTCGAGTCGGTGCGCCGCCAGATCGAGGACGTCTGGGGGCCAGTCGGCATCCTGGTCGCCAACGCCGGCGGCAGCTTCACTCCGCCCGCGCCGCTCGAGCAGATCCCCGAAGACGGGTGGCGCGCGACGGTCGACGGCAAGCTGCTGGCCACGTTCCTCACGCTGAAGAGCTTCCTGCCCGGGATGAAGGAGCGCCGCCGTGGCGCGATCATCACCATCGGCTCAGCCGCGGGTCGCCGCGCGGACCCCCGCTCCCCCATTCCATACGCGGCCGCGAAGGCGGGCATCGCGCTGCTGACACAAGATGTCGCCGCCCAGGCGGGCCCGTTCGGGATCCGCGTCAACTGCATCACTCCGGAGACCATCCTCACCGAAGGCAATCAGAACCGGATCCCGGCCGAGCTGCAAGCATCACTCGCCGACGCGCACCCCCTCAAACGGCTCGGCACACCGCAAGACGTCGCGACCGCCGCCGCGTTCCTCGCCTCCGACCAAGCCGCCTGGATCACAGGCGTGATCATCGACGTCGCCGGCGGCGCCGTACTCGTCTAACCATCCTCAGCAAAAAGGAGTCCGATCATGGCAGTCAACCAAGCCGCGATGCGGCGGCGCGCGCGGGTCATGCGCGTGGTCAACGTGCCCATGCGGGCAGCGCTCAGCCTGCCGTTCGCGACGCCGCTCAGCGGGAACCTGATGCTCATCTCCTACACCGGCCGCACGAGCGGGAAGGCCTACCGGCAGCCGGTCAGCTACGTCGCGCCGCCCCGACGGGCGTCTCGACCACTACGCCCTCGACGTCGCGCTGCAACACGGCTTCTGCATCGTGCGCTGGCACCTCGCGGAGCAGGGGTGACGCTGAAGAGCCCTGCAGGACCCTGCGGGTGAACGTGGCCGCCACAGGCGATCCGCACGTCATCGCCGCCACCGCGAGCACGGCGGCGCGCCGCAACGCCTCGACCAGGTCCGCACCGAGATCGCCGGGATCCCGGCAGGCTGTGGTAACCGGCGGGGGTCCTATTCGCCGAGGAACCGCATCACGTCGGAGGCGTCGGTATTCAAGGCTGTCCGGGTCTTGTCGTCCAGCTGGGCGAACGGTGCGAGCACGACCTGGCCGCCCGCGATGTTCCAGGTCGCCACGGCCCGGCCGCGGGCCAGCGCGAACGGCCGGAACAGCCCGTTGACCGTGACAATCCGGCGGTTCGGGCCGACGATAGGATCTCGGGAAGCCCAGCCGAGCAGCAGCGGCTCGAACGCGCCCAGCAGCAATGGTGGCGGCAGCGCGGCGGCCGCTCGCCGCAGGTTCGCGGGCAGCTCGGCCAGGCCGTCAACTCGCTGTACCGCGCCGCACCGGGCCAGGCCGAGCCGGGCATCCCGCAGCCCGATGCCCGCCCACTGGGCGAGGTCACGGTCTGCTGCCGGGGCATGCCCGGCAAGATATCGCCGGGCCAGTTCACCGAGCGCCGCCTCGCGGCTCATCGCTGGCGGCGGTGGGCCTAGCCAGTCCTGGACCAGCACGAACGCCTGGTCCCGTCCGGTTACCGGACCTCGCGCGATCAGGCCCCGGATGCTGGCCAGCGCCAAGATGTGCACCATCGCCTGGGCTTCGGTCCGCACCCCGGCAGCAGCGACCCGCTCGCGGAGCTGAGACCTGGTCAGCGGGCCGTCGGCAGCCAGCGCGGCCTGCACGGTGGCCACCGCCCGTTCCGCATCCTCCGGCGGCACGCCTTCTTGCGCCAGCCGCCGGGAGTTCCCGGTGCGCAGCTGCGGGGTGGTCAGCGGATGCAGCCACCAGTAGTCCTCGGCGCGGACTAGGTGCAGGGTGCCGCGGTTCAGCCAGGTGACGATCAGCGAACGCCGTTGGGTGAGAGCGGAGTCGACGTCCGCGGCGGACAATCCCGCGGAACGCGCCCGGACCGTCAGGCGCGCGCCACGCGGGTCTTGCGCCTGGATCGCCAGCAGCCGCCGAGCAACCTCCTCGGCGCTGCCCGCCGGGTCGCCGCAGAGCAGTTGTGCCGCGCATCGCTCCGCGGTCACCACCAGATCATCGGGCCTCGCGGCCGCCTGCGGTTCTGAAGGGCTCACCGAGGGTGACTCTACCCCGATGGCTGGAAGCCCGGCTGCCTCGTCAAAGATCACGCTCCCTGAGGAGCGTCTCACGTGTCCTCATCATCAAGAACAAGGCCCGCGGCCAGGTCCGCCCGGTGGTGCCTGGTAACGACCGCCGGTCCGGTCAGCCATGGCCGGGACCATCAGCTCGCCGGGCTTCGGCTCTTCCGGCCCGTTGTGCCGTCGGCCGGGCGGAATCCCCAGGCCGTTCGGTATTAAGATATATCGAATTTCTGAGCTGGTGAGCTAAGCCCGGGAGCACCAAGCTGCGCGGGAACCCGTGGGCGGAAGGCCTACGGCGAGGTGCAGGCGCTGGACGGGCTGAGCCTGGCGGTGCCCGCCGGGTCTGTGCTCGGGCTGCTCGGGCCGAACGGGTCGGGCAAGACCATCACCGTGTCCATCCTGGCCACCTCGCTGCGTCCCGACGCCGGCATCCTGGTCGCCAACGCCGGCGGCAGCTTCACCCCGCCCGCGCCGCTCGAGCAGATCCCCGAAGACGGGTGGCGGGCGACGGTCGACGGCAACCTGCTGGCCACGTTCCTCACGCTGAAGAGCTTCCTGCCCGGGATGAAGGAGCGTCGCCGTGGCACGATCATCACCATCGGCTCAGCCGCGGGGCGCCGCGCGGACCCTCGCTCCCCCATTCCACACGCGGCCGCCAAGGCGGGCATCGCCACCCTGCCCTGACAGGCCAGGGCACACCTCCAGCCGCAAGTTACCCGCCAGTCACCTACAAGATTGACGCGCACCCGGCTGGAGCACTCCAGGCACTGGTTTGTCGGTGATGGCGGGCAGACTGTTGGAATGCAAGCGCAGATCTTCTTCATCACCCTGGGCGTAGCCGACCTCGGCCGATCGGTCGCTTTCTACCGTGACGGCCTCGGCTGGCCGACGGAGGGCATCGTGGGGCAGGAGTTCCACGACGACGTCACCGGTGCCGATGGAACCATCGCCATCTTCACCCTCGGCGGAGGCCTGCTGCTCATGCTCTACGAGCGCGCTAACCTCGCCAAGGACGCCGGCCTGCCGCCAGGCCCGCCCAGCTCCACCGAGTTCAGCCTGGGTATCCCCGCCCAGTCGAAGGCAGAGGTTGACGAGTTGCTCCGGCAAGCCGAAGCCGCCGGCGGCACGCTCACGGCACCCGCCCACATGCGCCCGTTCGGGGTCTACTCCGGGCACTTCACCGATCCCGATGGTCATCTGTTCGAGATCGCCTGGAACTCCAGCCAGCAGAACCAAGAGTGATGTCGGCGAAGATGTGTCGCGAGCAGACCCGGATCAGTCCTAGTGCCCGGCTGAACAGGTTCCGCCCGACCCTTCGGCTCACGCTAGCCGCGCCCCGCTGTCAGCGTGGCCGGGCTTGGCCCGGCAGGCTGTGGTAACCGGCGAGGGGTCCTATTCGCCGAGAAACCGCATCACGTCGGCGGCGTCGGTGTTCAAGGCTGCCCGGGTCTTGTCGTCCAGCTGGGCGAACGGTGCGAGCACGACCTTGCCGCCCGCGATGTTCCAGGTCGCCACGGCCCGGCCGCCGGCCAGCGCGAACGGCCGGAACAGCCCGTTGACCGTGACGATCCGGCGGTTCGGGCCGACGATAGGATCTCGGGAAGCCCAGCCGAGCAGCAGCGGCTCGAACGCGCCCAGCAGCAATGGCGGCGGCGGCGCGGCGGCCGCTCGCTGCAGGTTCGCGGGCAGCTCGGCCAGGCGGTCAACTCGCTGTATCGCGCCGCACCGGGCCAGGCCGAGCCGGGCATCCCGCAGCCCGATGCCCGCCCACTGGGCGAGGTCACGGTCTGCTGCCGGGGCATGCCCGGCAAGATATCGCCGGGCCAGTTCCCCGAGCGCCGCCTCGCGAGTCATCGCCGGCGGCGGTGGGCCTAGCCAGTCCTGGACCAGCACGAACGCCTGGTCCCGTCCGGTTACCGGACCTCGCACGATCAGGCCCCGGATGCTGGCCAGCGCCAGGATGTGCACCATGGCCTGGGCTTCGGTCCGCACCCCGGCAGCAGCGACCCGCTCGCGGAGCTGAGAACCTGGTCAGCGGGCCGTCGGCAGCCAGCGCGGCCTGCACGGTGGCCACCGCCCGTTCCGCATCCTCCGGCGGCACGCCTTCCTGCGCCAGCCGCCGGGAGTTCCCGGTGCGCAGCTGCGGGGTGGTCAGCGGATGCAGCCACCAGTAATCCTCGGCGCGGACTAGGTGCAGGGTGCCGCGGTTCAGCCAGGTGACGATCAGTGAACGCCGTTGGGTGAGGGCGGAGTCGACGTCCGCGGCGGACAATCCCGCTGAACGCGCCCGGACCGTAAGGCGCGCGCCACGCGGGTCTTGCGCCTGGATCGCCAGCAGCCGCCCGGCAACCTCCTCGGCGCTGCCCGCCGGGTCGCCGCAGAGCAGTTGTGCCGCGCATCGCTCCGCGGTCACCGCCAGATCATCGGGCCTCGCGGCCGCCTGCGGTTCTGAAGGGCTCACCGAGGGTGACTCTACCCCGATGGCTGGAAGCCGGGTATCCGTCACCTGTCCGGCGTACGGGCCGGGCCGCGGCTGCAACCCGGTGGAGTTCGCCGGGAGCCGGCTGTTCTGATTGCCGTCGTCAACCCGCCCGGCGCACCGGTGGCTCGAGCTCGCGCGGATGCGAGAAGTGCGCCATCAGCGCCAGCGTCCGGCCTGAGGCGACGACCTCGCCGAACAGCCGGAGGGTCGCGTCGGCATCCGGGTCGCTGACGAACCGCTGCGGCCAGTAGGCCAGCGACTTGGTGCCGATCCTGATCGACTCGAGGTGATCGAGACCGTTCTGCGGATCGATGAGCGGCCGGATCACAGCAACTTCCAAGACCCCGGTTTTGGCTAATAGCTCCATTCTGTGCGTTTATAGCCGTACAATACGGGCGCCCGGGACGGGTTACGGCCCGGCTGCGCGCGGCCCGGCCCGCCGCCCGCGTCGCCGCGGACCTGGACCCCGCCCGCCCGAGCCCCTCGTCAGGGCCATAATGGGGCCACCACACCGGCACTCTGGTCGAAGGGCACAGCAAGGATGAGGCACCATCCGCGGCCGCGGCCCTCGGTGATCCGCTGAGTACGGCGCCGGACGGCCCGCAGCGGCGATCCCCGGCGCGGGACGGCGAGGCTGACCCGGGAAGCACGGGAGATCCCGGACGCCCCGCGGATGGCGCGGAGCGCCCGGGACGCGGCGCATCCGGCCCGGTGATCGCGGTCGACGCGATGGGCGGCGATCACGCCCCCGTTGCGATAGTCGCCGGGGCGCTCGCGGCCCAGCGCGAGCACGGCGTCCAGGTCCTGCTGACCGGCCCTCCGGCCCGGCTGCGCCAGGTGCTCGGCGGGATGGGCGCCATCGACGAGGTCCAGATCGTGCCGGCCGAAGACAACCTGGCGATGAACGAGGGCGCGCTGGCCAGCCTGCGCCGCCCGCGGTCGAGCGTGGCGGTGGCGTGCCAGCTGGTCCGGCGCGGCGACGCGGCCGCGGTGGTGTCGGCCGGGTCGACCGGCGGCATCGTGGCGACCGCGCGGCTGCGGCTGCGGTCGCTGCCCGGTGTGCTGCGGCCCGGGCTCGCTGTCGTACTGCCCACCCGGCCGGGCCGCACGGTGCTCATCGACGCGGGCGCGACCGCCGATCCCAAGCCGGAGATGCTCGTCCAGTTCGGTCAGCTCGGCGTGGCTTACGCGCAGACCGCGCTGGGCGTGCCCGACCCGCAAGTGGGGCTGCTGACGATCGGGACCGAACCGGGGAAGGGGAACAAGTTCACCAGGCGCGCGCATGAGCTGCTGGCCAGCGATCCGCCGCACGGCGCGCTGCCGCTGAGCTTCGCGGGCAACGTGGAGGGCGGTGACCTGCTGGCCGGCGAGCTCGACGTGATCGTGACCGACGGCTTCACCGGGAACGTAGCGCTGAAGACGCTCGAAGGCTCGATCCGGTTCGCCGCGGCCGAGCTCCGCGCGGCGGTGACCGCCACGCGGACCGCCCGCGTCGGCGCGTTTCTGCAGCGCCGCGGCTTGCGCGAGCTCGCCGCGCGGCTCGACGCCGAGAGCTACGGCGGAGCCGTCCTGCTCGGTCTGGGCGGAACCGTGGTGATCGCGCACGGCGCGAGCACCTCCCGCGCCGTCACCTCCGCCTGCCTGCTGGCGGCCGACCTGGCCCGGGGCGAGATCACCGAGAAGATCACGCAGCGACTGGGCCCGGGCCGGTCGGCCGGCCGCGGCGGCCACTTCCTGCGCCGTCCGTGACCGCCTATAGGCTTAGGTCATGGCCGATCCACAGCAGGTTCTCGCGCAGCGGGTGCAGGACGCGATCGTCGCGTCGTTCGGCCCGGACTACGGCGACGCCGACCCGCTGATCCGGCCGTCGGCGTTCGCGGATTTCCAGGCCAACGTGGCATTGCCACTCGGCAAGCGGCTGGGCCGGCCGCCGCGAGAGGTGGCCGGCGAGCTGACCGCCCGGCTGGACGTCACGGACATATGCGCCGAGCCTGAGGTCAGCGGGCCCGGCTTCATCAACTTCACTCTGCGCGACGACTGGATCGCCGCCCAGGCCTCGCAGATGCTCAACGACCCCAGGCTCGGACTCAGGCCGGCGGCCAGCCCTCAGACGGTGGTGGTGGAGTACTCCTCGCCGAACGTCGCCAAGGAGATGCACGTCGGGCACCTGCGCACGACCATCGTCGGCGACGCCATCGCGCGCGTCCTGGAGTTCGCCGGGCACCGGGTGATCAGGGACAACCACGTCGGAGACTGGGGCACGCCATTCGGCATGCTCATCGAGCACCTCCTCGACGTGGGGCCGGACTCGGCGGAGGCGGCCCTGCTGACCACCGACCCGAACGCGTTCTACCAGGCGGCCCGGCGCAAGTTCGAGACCAAGCCCGAGTTCACCGAGCGCGCCCGGAGCCGGCTGGTACGGCTGCAGGCCGGGGACCCGGACACGCTGGCCATCTGGCAGCGGCTGGTCGACATCTCCCGGGAGTACCTGCACCAGATCTACACCCGGCTCGGCGTGAGCCTGACCGACGCCGATATCCGCGGCGAGAGCTTCTACAACGACATGCTCGCCGACACGGTCGGCGAGCTCGAGGAGAGGGGCATCGCGACCGAAAGCGAGGGCGCGCTGTGCGCGTTCCCCGCCGGTTTCACCGGCCGCGAGGGCAGGCCGCTGCCGCTCATCATCCGCAAAAGCGACGGCGGCTACAACTACGCCTCGACCGACCTGGCCGCAGTCCGCTACCGGGTGGACAAGCTCAGCTGCGACCGGTCGGTATACGTGGTCGGTTCCGAGCAGGCCCTGCACTTCCAGATGGTCTTCTCGGTGGCCCGGGAGGCCGGCTGGATACCGGCGGGTGCCAGTTTCGAGCACGCCCAGATCGGCATGGTGCTCGGCCAGGACGGCAACCGGCTGAAGACCAGGGAAGGCGAGACGCCGAAGCTCAGCGGCCTGCTCCAGGAGGGCGTCGACCGGGCCCGCGGCATCCTCGACGAGCTGGACGCGGCGGCCCGCTTCGAGGAGGCCGAGCTGAACGCGGTGGCCGAGGCGGTCGGCATCGGCGCGGTGAAGTACGCCGATCTGTCCACCGCGCGCGAGAGCGCCTACCTGTTCGACTGGGACCGGATGATCTCGTTCCGCGGCAACACCGGGCCCTACCTGCAGTACGCCACCGCGCGGATCCGGTCCATCTTCCGCCGTGCCGACGCCGGAGCCGCCGGCGGCCAGGCCGACCAAGCCGCCAGCGGCACCGCCGATGCGGAGGCCGCGGCCCGCCGGACGGGCGTCGCGATCTCCGCGGGGCCGGAACGGGCACTCGCGCTGAGGCTGCTCAGTTTCGGCGCCATGGTGACCCAGCTGGGTGAGACCGCGGAACCGCACCGCCTGTGCGCCTACCTGTTCGACGTGGCCAGCTTGTTCACCACGTTCTACGAGGAGTGCCCGGTGCTCAAGGCCGAGCCCGAGGCGCTGCGGGTCAGCCGGCTCGCCCTCTGCGCGCTCACCCTCGACGTGCTGACCAAGGGCCTCGCCCTGCTCGGGGTGCCCGTCCCGGAGCGAATGTAACCGAGAGCTGAACTCCTCCAGCGCCCGCCGGGTCACCGCGGCGGGCGCTGTCATGAGCATGTGAACTCACGAACGTACTGCTTACGGGCGCCTCGATTCGGGGCCCGGCCGCCGCTAATCGGGGCAGTCTCGAAGCCATGGATACAGACGGGCCGTCCATCGGCTACCTAGCACCCACCAGGCCCGACCAGTCTTACCTGGACGCGCGAAGCGGGCGTGGCGTCCACGGACGAAGGAGGCATCCATGAGGGCCCGCGATCGGCGTTACGGGAAAAGCTCCGTGAAGACCCGGGTCGGTATCGCGACCGCCGTACTTGTCGGCGGCGCGGTGGCGGCGGCAGCGGTAGTTGCCAGCCACGGAGCCGCGCCCACGGCCACGTCGGCCGCTTACTCATCTCGCTTCGGCAACGAGGGAACCACGATCAGCTCAGCCATGAACAGCTGGAACTGGTCCAGGCAGAGCTCCTACGCTCAGCTCGCGCAGCTCACCCAGGCGCGCCAGTTCAGCCAGACGACCCACAAGGGCAAGACGCTCGCCGTACAGCGCGGCATCGTGGTGCTGGCCACGAAGAAGTTCCTGATCCTGCAGTCATCCAACGGCTCACTGCACCTGTGGCTGCTGTCCGGCGCGACGCACTTCCAGAATGTCTCGAACACGACGGCTGGCACGCAGGCGCTGACCGCGAGCACCAGCGCGACCCAGCAGGCGATGACGTCGGGCAACATGATCCCGGCGACGACCCTGCTGGCCGGCAGCCCGACCACGGCCGCGGCCTTGCTGACGCCGACCCCGGCTCCGCAGACCGTCACCATCCAGGTGGCCAACACCAATCTCACCGTGACGGTCACGGTGAGCAGGAGCGTGGCGACGGTGTCCCAGACCGCGACCACCCCGCTGGCCGGCCTGCCGACGTGGAACCCCATCACGTTCACCCAGAACGCGTGGCAGGCCACGAACACGCTCGCCCGCGGTGACCTGGCGCTGGTGGCCGGCACGCGGTCGCACTGGACGCTGCACGCCCAGCTGGTCCTGTTCACTCCGCTGAGCACCGGCACCGTCGGCGGCCAGGCCGGCACCGTCGGCGGCCAGGCACCGGCGCTACGCCGGTGGTCACGCCGACCGCGGCGGCGACCCACTGGTGAGTCCAGTCAGCCAGTGGCTGGCGGCGCCAGCTTCGCCGGCGCACCCGCGTTCCCCGCGGGTGCGCCTGGCACGGCCCTAACGACCCGAAAGACCCCCAGAGCCCCAAGGATTCCGTGGACGCCGCTCACCGGGCGTACGCCCTCGAACCTGCAGACGCCATGGCAGAAGCTCATGACTCTTACCGGGATTCCGGCCAGTACGCGGAGGCCGCAGAGCCGCGTGTGCTGCGCTGCGGCGACCTCGTGCTCGACGAGTCCCGGTGGACGGTGCACCGGGCGGGAACGCTGGTGGACCTGTCCCCGACCGAGTTCCGGTTGCTGGCCTGCCTGCTCCGGCACCAGGGCAGCGTGCTGAGCAGGAGCCAGCTGCTGCAGCGCGTGTGGGGCCGCGGTTACACCGGGCAGGCCCAGGTGGTGGAGACGTACGTCAGCTATCTGCGGCGCAAGCTCCACCGGCTCGGGCCGCCGCTCATCCACACCCGCCGCGGCGCCGGCTACCTGCTCCGCGGCCCGGACCTGTCCGGGCCGGACCTGTCCGGGCCGGACCTAGGGAGGATGGACGGCCCGGACCTGACGGGCGGCTAGACCCGCTCGATGATGGTGGCGTTGGCCTGGCCGCCGCCCTCGCACATGGTCTGCAGGCCGAACCGGCCACCGGTCCGCTGGAGCTCGTAGACCAGTTTGGTCATCAAGATCGCCCCGGTCGCCCCGAGCGGGTGCCCGAGCGCGATGGCCCCGCCATTCGGGTTGGTCCGGTCGAGCGACGCCCCGGTGTCCTCCGACCAGGCCAGCAGGACGGGCGCAAACGCCTCGTTGACCTCGAACACGTCGATGTCCCCGATCGTCAACCCGGCCCGGGCCAGCGCCTTCCTGGTCGCCTCGATCGGGCCGGTCAGCATCAGCACCGGATCGGAGCCGACCACGGCCAGCGTGTGCAGACGGGCCAGCGGGGTCAGGCCGTGTCGCTCGAGGGCCGCCTCGGAGGCGATGAGCAGGGCGCCGGCGCCGTCGGAAATCTGCGAGGAGACCGCCGCGGTGATCTCCCAGTCCGGGCGGAGCGGGGCCAGTGCCGCCATCTTCTCCAGCGACGTGTCCCGGCGCGGGCCCTCGTCCTGGCTGAAGCCGTCGAGCGGCACTATCTGCCGCTCGAACCGGCCCTCGTCGATGGCGCGGACCGCGCGCTGGTGGCTCTCCAGGGCGAACTCTTCGAGCTGGCTCCGCTTGAGGCCCCACTGCTCGCAGATCAGCTGAGCGCCGCGGAACTGAGAGATCTCCTGGTCACCGTAGCGTTCCCGCCAGCCGTGGCCCCACGGGACCGGCATGCCCGCCTGCGCGGGCAAGGTGACGGTCGAGCCCATGGTGACGATGCTCATGCTCTCCAGGCCGGCCGCGACCACCAGGTCCTGCGTGCCGGACATCACCGCCTGGGCGGCGAAATGGACCGCTTGCTGCGACGACCCGCACTGCCTGTCGATGGTGACGCCGGGCACGCTCTCCGGCAGGCCCGCCGACAGCCAGGCGTTCCTGGCCACGTCGAAGGTCTGCGGGCCGATCTGCGAGACGCACCCCATGATCACGTCGTCGACCGCGGCGGGATCGATCCCGGTCCGGTTCACCAGCCCGCGCAGGGCGTGCGCCCCGAGGTCGACCGGATGAACCCCGGCCAGTGATCCGTTCCGCCTGCCGATCGCGGTGCGCACCGCACCGGCTATGAACGCTTCCGCCATCACGGCCTCCGTCTGCGGGCTCCCGGGTCCGCCTGCCGCGGCTGACCCGTTTGTCGGCTTTCGCTCCCGAAGCTCACGGTACCTCGTCTCGCGCCCGGGGATCGAATGCCGTACGCTCGAAACGGGTTCGCAAACCGCAGGCTCAGGAGGCGGCCAATGACCGGACTCATCTTGCTGGTTTTCATCGGCGTCCTCGTGGCGCTCGGATGGACGCGCATGCGCGGCAAGATGAAGCTAGGCGTGTCAGGCAAGCACTGGCTGGCACCCATCGTCATCGTCGTGCTGGTCGGGCTCATGATGTGGTCGGCGCACAACGGCCACTGATCCGGGGCCACTGATCCGGGGCCACTGATCCGGGGGCCACTGGTCGGGAGAGCCCGGCGGCCACGGGCCGGGCGGACTGGCCGGCCCGGCTAGGACCGGCCGCCGCTGCGCGGCATCTCGAACCAGACCGCCTTGCCCTCCGGGGTCGGCCTGGACCCCCACCGCGTCGCCAGCTGCTCGACCAGGTAGAGGCCGCGGCCGCCCTCGTCCGTCTCCCCCGCGGTGCGGATCCGGGGGAGCCTGAGGTCGGGATCGAAGACCTCCACCCACACCGAGGCCGCGCCGCGCCGCAATCGCAGCGCGAACTCCCTGGGGGCAGCCGGGGCCGACGTCAGGGCGGCGGCGGGCCAGGCTGGCGCCGCGCCGCCTGGGATGGGCGCCCCCTGGCCGGGACTGGCGGCGGTCTTCTGGGCCGGTACGGCGGTCTTCCTGCCCGCGGCCGGCGACCGTCCGGTCGGGCGGGCCGAGCCAGCCGCGACGGAACCGGCTGGGCCGGCCGGTACGCTGACCGGCGTGGGCATGATCAGCGGTTCCAGGTCCAGGTCGCGGCCTGGGCTCGGGGTGACCGACGCGTGCAGGACGGCGTTGGTCACCACCTCGGAGACCAGCAGGCAGGCGAGCTCGGTCTGCCCGGGGTCCATGCCCCAGGACCCGAACGTCTGAGCGGCCAGCCGCCTCGCCTCGGAGACCATGATCGGCTGGGCCGGGAACGTGCGTTCGGTCGAGGCGAGCTCGGACGGGGAGGACTTGACCACCAGGATGGCCATGTCGTCGTCGATGTCGCCGGGGACCGCGAACTCGGCCGCCGTGGCCACGGAGTCGGCGTCCTCGCTGGCCGCGGCCGCGCGGACCGCGTGCCGCAGCATCTCCACCGCCTCGGCCTCCGTGTAGTGGCCCGAGCCGTCGGCCCGGGTCCGCCGGTCGGTCAGGCCGTCCGTGTAGAACACCAGGATGGCCCCGGGCGGCATGCCGATCGTCTGCTCCCGGTACGTCGGCAGCCCCTGGATGCCCTTGCCGCGCACGCCGAGCAGCACGCCCTTGTACTTGAACTCGAGCTGGCGCACCTGCCCGCCGCTGATCAGCAGCGGAGCGTCGTGACCGGCGTTCGCGAAGGTCAGTTCCCTCGACCACGCGTCGTAGATCATGTAGATGCAACTGGCCGTGGGCGGATCCCCGGCCGCCACGCCGTTCTCGCCGGCGGGAGCGAGCGCGCGGCACCAATCGTCGAGCTTGCGCATGATGTCCGCCGGCGACTTCTCGTCCTGCGCGAACGCCCGCAGGGCGGCCCGCAGCTGGCCCATGATCGCCGCGGCCCGCGCGCCGCGGCCCTCGACGTCGCCGATGACGATGCCGACCCGGCCTGCGGCCAGCGGGATGATGTCGTACCAGTCGCCGCCCACCTGCGTCTGGATCCCCTGGCCCTGCGTCTCGAGCGGCTTGGCGGGCACGTACCGGCAGGCGACCTCAAGGCCGTCCAGCTCCGGGATCGCCTGCGGCAGCAGGCTCTTCTGGAACGCCAGCGCGGTCTGCCGCTCGGTCTCGAACAGCATCGCGTTGTCGATCGCGATGGCCACCCGGCCGGCGATGGCGCCGATGAGATCACGGTCGGGCGCGTCGTAGTGGTGCTCGTCGCGGTCGGTAAGCCTGGACAGGGCGAGGCTCATCACGCCGAGGAGCTCGCCGCGAGCGTAGAGCGGCGCCGCGATCACCGACGTCAGCCCTGCCTGGTGCGCCGCCACCATGCTCTCCGGGCTGGGCGCGGGGTAGTACTCGCTGTCCAGGTCGTTGATGGCGATCGTGTCGAGGCCCGCCATCGCCTGCTGGCAGAAGTGCCCGTCCGGGTAGTGGATCTGCTCGCCCACCTGGGCCCAGGTCCCCGGCGGCGGCACCCACTCGTTCGCGTGCCGCATGGCACGACGGAAGAGCTGGTCACCCTGGAACAGGTCGATAAAGCAGTGATCGGCAAACTGCGGCACCAGGATCTCCGCCACGTGCTTGAGCGTGGTGCCTATCTCCAGTGAGCCGGCCAGCCGCTCGCCCACGCGCTCCAGCAGGGCAATCCGGTCCTGCTGCCCCTGGTTATCACGCTTGCTGGCCTCCCGGGCCAGGATCACCATCCCGTCGATGTCACCGCCAGGGTGACGCAGCGGCACGGCGAAGGCCCGGATGAACATGCGGGACCCGTCACCGCGCACGCTCTCGAACGTTCCCTCCCAGGCCCGGCCGCGCAGTACCTGTCCGGCCAGGTCCTCCGTCTTGCGCACGCCGTCATCGGCGAACAGGCCCAGGGACAGGACCGGGCAGCCGGCCAGCCGGGCCACATCACCGGAAATCCGGAAGAGCCTCGCCGCGAACTCGTTGAGGTAGAGGAGATTGCTGAACCGATCGGTGACCACGACCGCCATGTCGGCGCGGCGGAGCACCATGTCGGCGGGGAGGTATGCGCCGAAAGCCGCCTCACCCAAGCCCGTCACGCTCGCGCTCCCCGACCCAGGCCGCGTTGCCGATTGATATGATCACGCTCCGGCCACCGTTTGACACCGGCTGGTAATGGACACGAAAATGTGCCCGGCGATCTGACCGGGGAGTTCAGTCGAGATGGCGTCCGTCGAGTCGCCGGCTGTCACGCGCACACCATCGTCGCCTGCCATGAGAATCACCTCGCGTCCGGGTTGTATCCCGACGTGCTTGAGTTTAAGCATCAAAACAAGATCGCTCTGAATCTGCTCGCCAATTCGGCGGATGACGACCCGTGTATCGCCGGAGGATGCGACCTTTGTCATCGCCTCACCCGTCTCATTCGTGGCCGCGCTCGCCCGGTCGAGCGCCTCCGCGGGCAGCCCTAGTTCGGCCAGGCCGGGAATGAGATTGCCGTGCGGGCAGCGAACCGGGTAGCCGAGCAGCTCGAGCAGCCGGCGCTCCACGCTCTCCGAGATCACGTGCTCCCAGCGGCACGCCTCGATGTGCACTTCCTCCCACGGCAGCTTGATGATGCCGACGAGCAGGCACTCAGCCAGCCGGTGCTTGCGCATCACCCTGGTCGCGAGCATCCGGCCGGCGTCGCTCAGCGAGAGCTGCCGATCCCCGGCGACGTGCAGCAACCCGTCCCGCTCCATCCTGGCCACCGTCTGGCTGACGGTCGGTCCGCTCTGCGTCAGCCGTTCGGCGATGCGCGCCCGCAGCGGGACGACGCCCTCCTCTTCGAGTTCGAAGATGGTGCGCAGGTACATCTCCGTCGTATCTATGAGCCCTTGGGCTGTCAACTCCTCATCCTCCTGCTTTTGATGCTATGCCCAGGAGCTAAGGGGAAAGGCGCTCCACGGTCCAGCCGTCGTCGTGCCGCCGGTAGCGGAGCCGGTCGTGCAGCCGGAACGGGCCGGCCTGCCAGAATTCCACCGTTTCCGGCACCAGCACGTATCCGCCCCAGAAGTCCGGCATCGGGATGGTGGCCGGCGGCGCCCAGCGGCGCTCGAGGTCGGCGACGCGGTCCTCGAGCTCCGCGCGGGACCCGATGACCTGCGACTGTCTGCTGGCCCACGCCCCGATCTGCGATCCCCGCGGCCTGGACCGGTAGTAGGGCTCGCTGTCCGCCTGCGACAAGATGCGCACGCCGCCCTCGGCGGTCACCTGGCGCCGCATGGGGTACCAGGGAAAGACCACGCAGGCCCGGGGGGTCGCGGCGAGGTCCTGGCCCTTGCGCGAGGTCCGGTTGCTGTAGAAGGTGAAGCCGGACTGGTCGTGCGCCTTCAGCAGCACGGTGCGGGCCCGCGGGCGGCCCTCGGCGGAAACGGTGGCGAGCACCATCGCGGTCGGCTCGGCCAGGCCCAGCGCCTCGGCGTCCGCCATCCACCGGGCGAACTGCGTCATGGGGTCGCCGGCCAGCGTGGCCTCGGACAGGCCGTCCGGGCCTGCTGACGGGTCCTCCGGGCCTGCTGACGGGTCCTCCGGGCCTGCTGACGGGCCACCGGGATCGGGATCAGGCTGGTTCGTGTCCATGGGTAATGATCCTCACACCTGTTTCGGCTACCGCAACCCTGGTCAGGGCGGTTGAATGGTAGCGCTGGAATCGTCCCCGCCGCCCATCTGCGCGGCGCTTTGCGGCTCTTCGGGTTCGGTCCGGCACATGGCGTGAGGTGCCCTCTGACACCCCATGAGGAAGAAGAGAGGAAACACCGATGTCGGACTTCAAGCCGGGACTTGAAGGGGTCATCGCCTTCGAGACGGAAATCGCCGAGCCGGACAAAGAGGGCGGTGCGCTCAGGTATCGCGGAGTTGACATTGAGGATCTAGTCGGCCATGTCTCCTATGGGCATGTCTGGGGCCTTCTCGTCGACAATGCCTTTGCGCCCGGGCTGCCGCCGGCCGAGCCTTACCCGATCCCGGTCCATTCCGGCGATATCCGGGTCGACGTGCAGAGCGCACTAGCCATGCTCGCGCCCGCCTGGGGGCTGCGGCAGCTGCTCGACATCAGCGACGAGCAGGCCCGCGAGGACCTCGCCCGCGCCTCGGTGATGGCCCTGTCCTTCGTGGCGCAGGCCGCCCGCGGGGTCGGGCTGCCCATGGTGCCGCAGCGCCGTGTGGACCAGGCCACGACGATCACCGAGCGGTTCATGATCCGCTGGCGCGGCGAGCCGGACCCACGGCACGTGAAGGCGGTCGACGCGTACTGGACGTCGGCGGCCGAGCACGGCATGAACGCCTCGACGTTCACCGCCCGCGTGATCGCCTCCACCGGGGCCGACGTGGCCGCCGCCCTGTCCGGTGCGGTCGGCGCGATGTCCGGCCCGCTGCACGGGGGCGCGCCCGCGCGCGTGCTGGGCATGATCGAGGAGGTCGAGCGGACCGGGGACGCCGAACGGTACGTGACGTCCGTACTGGACCGGGGGATGCGACTGATGGGATTCGGGCACCGGGTATACCGGGCCGAGGACCCCCGCGCCCGGGTGCTGCGCCGCACCGCCAAGGAGCTGGGCGCGCCGCGCTACGAGGTCGCGCTGGCCCTGGAGAAGGCGGCCCTGGCCGAGCTCAGGGCGCGGCGCCCGGACCGGGTGCTCGAGACCAACGTGGAGTTCTGGGCGGCCATCGTGCTGGACTTCGCGGGCGTGCCGGCGCACATGTTTACCTCGATGTTCACCTGCGCCCGGACGGCGGGCTGGGCGGCCCACATTCTCGAGCAGAAGCGCACCGGCCGGCTGGTCCGGCCCGCCGCCCGGTACATCGGCCCCCCGACGCGGTCCGTACGCGATGTTCCCGGCGCGGACGAGGTGCTCGACCGGCAGGTGTTAGCGTCCGACAGCCTCGCCGGTAAGCTGCGGCAATGAGCAGTATCTTGATCCCGGCGGGGCTCAAGCCGAAGGACGGCCGGTTCGGCAGCGGTCCGGCCAAGATCCGCCTCGAGCAACTGGCCGCGCTCGCGGACTCCGGTGCCGCCTACCTGGGCACGTCGCACCGCCAGGCGCCGGTCAGGTCGCTGGTGCGGCGGATCCGCGGTGGCCTGGCCGAGCTGTTCGACCTGCCGGCCGACTACACGGTCGCGCTCGGGGTCGGCGGCACCAGCGCGTTCTGGGAGATGGCCACGTTCGGGCTGATCCGCGAGCATTCCCAGCACCTGAGCTTCGGCGAGTTCTCGGCCAGGTTCGCGGCGCTGGCCGGCCGCGCGCCGTGGCTGTCCGAACCGACCGTGGTCGAGTCCGCCCCGGGCAGCCATCCGGTGCCGCGGGCGGATCCGAGGGCGGACACCTACGCGCTGACCCACAACGAGACCTCGACGGGCGTGGCGATGCCGGTGCACCGGGTCCCCGGCGCCGACCCCGGGTCGCTGGTCGTGGTCGACGCGACCAGCGCCGCGGGCGGGCTCCTGGTACGGGCTGATGAGTTCGACGTGTATTACTTCGCCCCGCAGAAGGGTTTCGGTTCAGACGGCGGCCTCTGGATCGCCCTGATGTCGCCGGCCGCCGTGGAGCGGGTACACGAGATCGCCGCGAGCGGGCGGTACATACCCGATTTCCTCTCGCTGCGGATCGCCCTGGAAAACTCGGCCAAAGACCAGACCTACAACACGCCCGGCGGTGGCGACCTTGTTCCTGCTGGCCGATCAGATCGAATGGATGCTCGACCACGGCGGCCTGTCCTGGACCACGGCCCGGACCGCGCGCTCGGCTGCCATACTGTATACGTGGGCGGAGAAGGCGGCCTTCGCGGACCCGTTCGTCGCCGATCCCGCGCAGCGCTCGCAGGTCGTCGGCACGGTAGACATCACCGGCGGGCTGGCCGCTGACGACATAGCGGCGGCCCTGCGGGCCAATGGAATCGTCGACACGGAGTCCTACCGCAAGCTAGGCCGCAACCAGCTGCGCATCGGCATGTTCCCGGCGGTCGAGCCGGCCGACGTGGAAGCGCTGACCGGCTGCATCGACTACGTGGCCGAACGCCTGGCCGGCTGACCGGGCCAGCTGACCGGGCCGGCTAACCGGCAGCGGACGGGGAGGCGGCTAACGGATGATGGATCCGATCAGTACCGTTAGCACGAGGAGCACGAGTACGGCCGGAAGCAGCCATCGGGGCAGCCGGTTCACCAGGACAGCCTACAAACCTGCAGACGAGACAAGATCCGAGGTAGGTCATGGGTGACAACGCTCACCGGGCAGACTTGCTGAGCGAGCCCGCACACTCCCCGCGGACCGGTTTAGACCCACGGACGCAGGAGGGGCTCAAGCGGGCCCCGGAACCGGCTCCCGCTTCGGGGGATCTTATGCGGCTGTTTGTCGCCATCGCCCCGCCTCCGGCGGTGCTCGATGAGCTCGACGCTATGGTGGAGCCGTTCCGCGCCAGGCGGCTCGACCTGCGCTGGACCAACCGGGAGGCGTGGCACGTGACCCTGGCCTTCCTCGGCCAGGTCGACGAGGCCGCCGCGGCCAAGCTGATGCCGCGGCTCGAGCGGGCCGCCCGGCGGCATCACCAGGTGCGGCTCGCGTTCGCGGGCGCGGGCGCCTTTCCCTCCGCCACCCGGGCGAACGTGCTGTGGAGCGGCCTGTCCGGCGACCGCAGGGCGCTGGCGCGGCTGGCCGAATCCGTTGCCGCCGGTGCCAGCCGCGCGGGTGCGCCCCCGCCGGACAAGGGCCGCCGGTTCCAGCCGCACCTGACCCTGGCCCGGTGCCGGGTGCCCGCCGATGTCACCGAGCTGGTGGCCGCGCTGGACGGCTACCAGGGGCAGCCGTGGACCGCGGACCGCGTGCACCTGGTCCGCAGCCGCCTGGGCGCGGCCGAGCACCCCCGGTACACCTCGCTGGCGAACTGGCCGCTGCGCACTCCGCCCGCCACGACCGGGCCCGCCACGACCGGGCCGGTCACGACCGGGCCTCCCACGACCGGGCCGGTCACGACGACTGGCTGAGCTTCTCCAGGATCGGCACCGCGGCCCGGAGCGCGGCGCGCTCCTCGGCGGTGAGCTCGGCCAGCCGCCGGGCCAGCCACGCGTCCTTCCGCCCCCGGACGCGCTGGACGACCGTCCGTCCCTCCTCGGTGACGGTGAGGATCACCTGGCGCCGGTCAGTCGGGTGCGGCGAGCGGAGCACCAGGTTCCGCTCCTCGAGCACGGCGATGACGCGGGTCATCGACGGCGGCTGCACCTTCTCGTGCTCGGCCAGTTCGCCCGGGGTCATCGCCTGGTGCACCTCCAGGGCGGACAGCGCGGCCAGCTGGGTCTCGGAGAGCACCGCCTCGGTCATACCCGACGCGGTGCGCTGCGCGCGCAGGCGCCTGGCCAGCCTGCTCACGGAGATCCGCAGAGCCGTGGCCAGCCCGGCATCGGTCCTGGTCCGCGTTGCTGTCATCATCGGTAACCTTCGTCGGCAGGCCTAGCGCGTGGACCAAGTACATCACGAATACCGGCGTCAGGCGCCCGGCGCCGTCTGAGCGTCGCCGGGCGCTGCCGGAGCTCGTAGCCTGGAGGGGTGAAGCTGACCCGCGAACGGGCCGAGCGCCCCGCGCCGCCGCCGCCGCTCGAGGCGAACGACCGGGTGGTCACCTGGGTCGGCACGGCGGGGTGGGCCGTCGCGCTGATCGTCCTGCTCATCGTCCGCGGCAGCCTCCCGGCCGGCCAGCGCTGGTGGATCTGGACCTGCGTGACCGGGCTGGGGATGGGGCTCTTCGCATCCTGGTATGTGCCGAGGCTGAAACGCGGCCGGGCGCGGGCCGCAGCCGGCCGGGCGGAGGGGGATCCGGGTCAGTCAGCCCCGCGGGACAGCGGCTCGAACACGGTCTCCTCGACCGAGACTCCGGGCAGGTCGACGAGGTCGTAGCCGAACTCGTCGATGACCGGCGCCCCGATCCGCGAGGCCACCGCGTCGGCCATGGCCTCGGAGTGAGCCCCGCAGCCGTGATCGGCCGAGACGACCCGGCCGTCGTCCGGCGCGTACCCGTTCGCGCAGGCGCCGAAGAGGCGGCCGAGCTCCCCGCTCAGCGGGACGAAAAAGCCGCAGCTGACGCAGTGGGCGGGCGCCGCGTGCGCGATTGGCGACCGCGGGCCGTGCTCGCTGGCGTACCAGCGCTCCGACGCGCCTTCCCGGCCGATGACCGACAGGACCCGCGACCGGCCCGGCGAGGGCAGTTCGCCCGGCTCGCCGGGACCCTCGTCCGCATCGCCGCCGAACCAGTCGGTGACCGCGTCGTCGCCCTCGAGCGCGACCAGCGGCACTAGCCGCTCGTCGTCCGGCGGCGCGGGCAGCAGGTCGCCGACACCGAGATCGCCCGGCCGCAGCCGGTCCTGCCACGGCAGCCAGTCCGGCGCGAGCAGGGCCCCTGGCCCGGGCAGCATCACGGTCTCGCTGACCGTCACCACCTTGGACCGCGGCGCCCGGACGACGGTAACCGCCCACCGCCAGCCGACGTAGGCCGGGTCAGCGCAGTCGAACAGGTGGGTGACGATGCGCTCGGCCTCTGCCTGCACGCCGAGATGGGCGCCGACCTGGGCGGCGCCCACGACGGCGACGACGGCGTCCCGCGCGAGGTCGACGGCCTCGGCGCAGACCTGGTCTGGTTCCCTGGTTCGGGTGCGGGTCGGACTCACGGCTACCAATTCTCGCTCATCACGCAGGATGCAGGTGCGGATACCCACCGGTTGCCGTGACGGTAAACGGGTCAGGGTCGCCGCAGTGGCCGCCACCAAGAATACTGGGTACATGAGGCTGTCCGAGGCGATGCGGCGAACCGGTGACGCCGCCCGCGCCACGGGCGGCGCGGTCCGGTCCAGCGCGCGGGCCGGCGCCAGCGCGGGTCGCCGGACGGGCGGCTTCGTGCACCGGGTGACCGGCGCCTCGGGTGCCGGGCGGACCGGCCTGTCCACCCTCATCGAGCTGACCGCGGCCGGCGGCGCCGCCGACGCGTTCGTCGCCGTGTCCCTGGCCGGGACGATCTTCTTCAGCACGTCGGTGGATCAGGCCCGCGGCCGGGTCGTGCTGTTCCTGCTCGTGACCATGGCGCCGTTCGCGGTCCTGGCGCCGTTCATCGGGCCCGCCCTGGACCGCATGCAGCAGGGCCGGCGTTACCTGCTGGCCGGCACCCTGCTGGCCCGCGGCCTGCTCTGCTGGGGGATGTCAGCCGCGATCAGCAACCCGGTGACGCTGCTGCCCGCGGCGTTCGGCATCCTAGTGCTGCAGAAGTCGTACGGGGTAGTGCGCGCGTCGGTCACGCCGCGCCTGCTGCCCGCCGAGATCACCCTGGTGACCGCGAACGCGCGGTCCCAGCTCATCGCGCTGACCGCCTCCATGCTCGGCGGGGCGCTGGCGGCGGGGATCCAGTGGGCGGCCGGCGGCGGGCCGGCCGGGGCCGCCTGGGTGCTCCGGGCGGGCGCGGTGATCTATCTCGCCGCCATGTTCCTCGCGCTCCGGCTCCCGGAGCAGGTTGACGTGCCGCCGGCTCCGGCCGCCGCCGGGCCGCCGCCCGCCGCCGCCGCCGGGCCGCCGCCCGCCGCCGCCGGGCCGCCGCCCGATCTTTATCCGAACGGGAACGGGCGATACGCTCCCGGCCAGCGCGACGACTCCCGGGTGGCCGAACCTGGCCGGGACGGCCGCACCCTGCCGTACCAGACGGCTGCCCTGCCGCCAGGGAAGGCCCGGGACACGCGCGGCCGCGCGGCGGCCGGCGCCGGACGGTGGCGGACCCTGGCCAACGTGGGTCCGATCGTGGGCGAGGCGATGCGGGGCAACGCGGTGCTCCGCGCATTCTCCGGCTACATGGTCTTCTTCCTGGCGTTCTACCTGCGCACCGAGCACTTCGGCGTGTCGCCCAACGTCGCGCTCGGCGCCCTGGTCGCCGCGGCCGCGGCCGGAGGACTGGCCGCGATGGCGATCGGCTCGCTGGTCCGCGCCCGGGCCCCGCAGCTCATCCTGTTCGCCATGCTCACCCTGGCGCCGATCGTGACGGCGGTGTGCGCCTGGTTCTTCAGCCTGACAGCGGCCATCACGGTGGCATTCAGCGCCGCGCTCGCCGCCGGGCTGGCCAAGCTGTCGCTGGACTCCATCGTGCAGCGGGAGATCGGCGAGGAGATCAGGTCGTCGGCGTTCGCGGTCTCCGAGACGCTGAACCAGGTGGCGAACGTGGCGGGCGCCCTGGCCGGGGTGCTGGTCTCGATGCTGGACAACGGGCAGGTGGGCCTGGCCATCGCAGCCGCCTGGCTGACCGCGGCGCTGGTCACGCTG
Source organism: uncultured Actinomycetes bacterium (assembly GCA_963800415.1). Classification (GTDB taxonomy): domain Bacteria; phylum Actinomycetota; class Actinomycetes; order Streptosporangiales; family Streptosporangiaceae; genus Palsa-504. Next base: position 25,497 of record CAWDBS010000073.1, on the reverse strand, counting down.
GTGGCCCGGCGCCGCCGGCGCATCCTCGCCCAGCGTGCGGAACCCGTGCCGCGCCGTCGCCCGCGGCCCAGCCCCGGCTAGTGGTCAGGGCTCGATGTCGTCGGCGACGGCGCGGAGCACGGCGGCGATCTTCTTCGCGTCGCGGGCATCCGGCTGCTTGCCGCGGCGGTAGGTCGTCGACACCTCGTCGAGCAGCTTGATCAGGTCCTCGACGATCACGATCATCTCGTCGGGCTTCTTGCGGGCCTGCTTGGCGGCGGCCACGGTCGGCGGCGGCTCGAGGATCCGCACCTGAAGCGCCTGCGCGCCGCGGCGCCCCTCGGCCACCCCGAACTCCACTCGCTGTCCCTGCCGCAGCGCAGTCGTCCCGGCCGGCAGCGCCGACGAGTGCACGAACACTTCGCCGCCGTCGTCACGAGCGAGAAAGCCATACCCCTTGTCGGAGTCGTACCACTTGACCTTGCCGGTAGGCACGCGCAGACCTCACGTCGAGAGAAAACATGAACAACCAGCGATCAGGCGACCGACAGGATGCTATGGGCACTTCTAAGGCTATCGGTCCGGGACGCAGGATCGCAGCCTGGTTACGGCCGAGTTGCGGCCCGCCTTGCCGGTCCGCGCGCGCCAGGTGCTCCGGGCCGGGTTACCGGGGCGAGCCTGCGGATTGCGCGGGTCATTCCGGTCCGGCCGCACCCGTTCGGATGGTGCCGGGACGCCGATCGCGTCCGCCAGGAAAGCCGAACGGCCCGGGGAAGACCCCCGGGCCGTTCGGGTGACTCGACTTCCGGGTGAATCAGAAGTCCATGTCGCCACCGCCGCCGGGCGCGGCGGGGGCCTTGTCCTTCTCCGGCTTCTCCGCGATCACGGCCTCAGTGGTGAGGAACAGGCCAGCGATCGAAGCCGCGTTCTGCAGCGCCGACCTGGTGACCTTCGCGGGGTCGATGATGCCGGCCTTGAACATGTCGACATACTCGCCGGTCGCAGCGTCCAGGCCCTGCCCAGGGGGCAGCGTCTTGACCTTCTCGACCACCACGCCGCCCTCAAGCCCGGCGTTCACCGCGATCTGCTTGAGCGGCTCCTCCAGCGCCCGGCGCACGATCTGCGTGCCGGTCGCCTCGTCGCCCGTCAGGTCGAGCTTCTCGAAGGCACTGCGGCCCGCCTGAAGCAGCGCGACGCCGCCACCGGGCACGACACCTTCCTCGACCGCGGCCTTGGCGTTGCGCACCGCGTCCTCGATGCGGTGCTTGCGCTCCTTCAGCTCGACCTCGGTGGCCGCCCCCGCCTTGATGACGGCGACGCCGCCGGCCAGCTTGGCCAGCCGCTCCTGCAGCTTCTCCCGGTCATAGTCGGAGTCGGTGTTCTCGATCTCGGTACGGATCTGGTTGACCCGGCCCGCGATCTGGTCCGCGTCGCCCGCACCGTCGACGATCGTCGTCTCGTCCTTGGTGACCACGACCTTGCGCGCCCGGCCGAGCACATCGAGGTCGGCGTTCTCCAGCTTGAGACCGACTTCCTCGCTGATGACCTGGCCACCGGTCAGGATGGCGATGTCACCGAGCATGGCCTTGCGACGGTCGCCGAAGCCGGGGGCCTTGACCGCCACCGACTTGAACAGGCCGCGCATCTTGTTCACGACCAGGGTCGCCAGGGCCTCGCCGTCGACATCCTCGGCGATGATGACCAGCGGCTTGCCGGACTGCACCACCTTGTCGAGCAGCGGGAGCAGGTCCTTGTTCGCCGAGATCTTGGAGTTCACCACGAGGATGTACGGGTCCTCGAGGACGGCCTCAAGCCGCTCCGGGTCGGTGACGAAGTAAGGCGCGATGTATCCCTTGTCGAAGCGCATGCCCTCGGTGAGCTCAAGCTCCAGGCCGAAGGTGTTCGACTCCTCGACGGTGATGACGCCTTCCTTGCCGACCTTGTCCATGGCCTCGGCGATCATCTCGCCGATGGCCGGGTCGCCGGCCGAGATGGAGGCGGTGGCCGCGATCTGCTCCTTGGTCTCCACCTCCTTGGCGAGCTTGGAAAGCTCCTCGCTCACCCGCTCGACGGCCGCCTCGATGCCCCGCTTGAGCGACATCGGGTTGGCGCCCGCCGCGACGTTGCGCAGGCCCTCGCGCACGAGCGCCTGGGCCAGCACGGTGGCCGTCGTCGTGCCGTCACCGGCCACGTCGTCGGTCTTCTTCGCTACTTCCTTGACTAGCTCGGCGCCGATCTTCTCCCACGGGTCCTCGAGCTCGATCTCCTTGGCGATGGATACACCATCGTTGGTGATCGTGGGTGCGCCCCACTTCTTCTCGAGCACCACGTTACGGCCCTTAGGGCCGAGAGTTACTTTCACGGCGTCGGCGAGCTGGTTCATACCGCGCTCGAGGCCGCGCCTGGCGTCCTCGTCAAACGCGATCATCTTCGCTGCCATAGGCTCCAGTCCTCCGTGGCGTAACGCGCGGATCGAGCCGACGCCCGCGACGGACGGCATCCCGCGCGACAGTCCCTTCCTGCCGCGAGAGGGTGCCTCATCGCCCGATCCCGCCATCATGCTGGCACTCGCATAAGGAGAGTGCCAGCACCATGTTTAGCACTCTCGTAGTGAGAGTGCAAACGCCCGGATTGCCTGCCACCTGGTACAGCCTCGAGGACCCGGAGGTATCCCGGGATCATGTCTGCGAGAGCATCACTTCAGAGCGCCCTGGCACACAGGTCCCACGACGGTGAAGGCGCTGGCTGAATCAGATCGGCCCGGCCCTCGTGAGGGCCGGGCCGGCCAGCGTAACCCGGCAAATCTGCAGGCCCGCGCGAACCCGGGCCCACGAGCGAACTTACGAGACCACGACAACCTTGTCGGCCTGCGCGCCCCGGTCACTCTGCGTGATCTCGAACTCGACCCGCTGTCCCTCTTCTAGCGTGCGGTAGCCATCCGACTGGATCGCTGAGAAGTGGACGAACACGTCCTTGCCACCGTCGACGGCGATGAAGCCGTATCCCTTGTCCGGGTTGAACCATTTGACGGTGCCCTGAGCCATTCCAAACAACTCCCTAACTGCGCTCGGGCCTCGAGCCCCGCCCTTGTCACCGCGGAACCCGTCGATCGCATCGGGTGAGAACGGCTAGGTACGCGCGATGCACGAAACCCGTCCCCGTCCGACGGCGACCGGAATTGACCTTACCTTGTACCGGGGGTGCCTGCCGCCACTTACCCACCAATCACGCCATCTGGCCCGGGCCGGCTTTAGTCCCGGCCGCCCCGCCGGCCACCGCGGGAATGACCGAAACGCGCTCTCCGGCCGGCACATGCGTGTCGAGTCCCTGCGCGAAACGCACGTCCTCGTCGCCCACGTACACGTTGACGAACCGGCGCAGTTTCCCGCCGTCGTCGATGATGCGGCCGCCCAGGCCCGGGTAGGCGGCGTCCAGGCCGGAGATGACCTCACGCAGGGTCCCCTCCGTAGCGGTCACCTCCGCCGCGCCGCCGGTGTAAGACCGCAGGATGGTGGGGATGCGCACCTGCACAGTCACGACATTGCCTCCTGGAACGCTTCGAGGGTTGCCTTGATCGGGGCGGGCACGTCCAGCGCATCGATGACCGCGTTCGAGGGTCTTCAGCCCGTCGCCCGAGTTGATGATCACGGTCTCGGCCTCCGGGTCGAGCCGGCCGTCGGAGAGCAGCTTGCGCAGCACGCCCAGGGTGACGCCGCCGGCGGTCTCGCCGAAGATGCCCTCGGACCCGGCGAGCAGCCGGATCGAGTCGACGATCTCGTCGTCGCTCACGTCGGCGATGGCCCCGCCGGTGCGGCGCACCACGTCGAGCACGTACGGGCCATCGGCCGGGTTGCCGATGGCCAGCGACTTGGCGATGGTGGCCGGGCGGACCGGGCGGACCACGTCGTGCCCGGCGGCGAACGCGGCCGACACCGGCGAGCAGCCGGTCGCCTGGGCGCCGAACACCCGCCACGGGGCCGGGGGCACCAGCCCGAGCGAGGTCAGCTCGCCGAAGCCCTTGTCCACCTTCACCAGCTGAGCGCCCGACGCGATCGGCACCACCACCTGCCCGGGCAGCCGCCAGCCGAGCTGCTCGGCGATCTCGAAGGCGAGCGTCTTGGATCCCTCGGCGTAGTACGGCCGCACGTTGACGTTGACGAACGCCCAGTCCGGGTGCTCGCCCGCGAGCTCGGAGGCCAGCCGGTTCACGTCGTCGTAGGTGCCGTCCACGGTGATGAACGTGCCGCCGTAGACCGACGTGGTGATGATCTTGCCCAGCTCCAGGTCGGCGGGCACCAGCACCACCGAACGTACCCCGGCCCGCGCCGCGGCGGCGGCCACCGCGTTGGCCAGGTTGCCGGTGGACGGGCAGGCGAGCACCTTGAAGCCCATCTCGGTGGCGGCGGCCAGCGCCACCGCGACCACCCGGTCCTTGAACGAGTGCGTCGGGTTCCCCCGGTCGTCCTTGATCCACAGCCGGCGCATGCCCAGCGCGTGAGCCAGGTTGTCGGCGCGGATCAGCTTGGTGTAGCCGGGCTCGGTGGTGGGCCGTCCGGCGATGTCGGGCGGGACCGGCAGCAGCGGGGCGTACCGCCACATGTTCGGCGGCCCGGCCTCGATGTCCGCTCTGGTCAGCCGCGGGTAGTCGTAGCGGACTTCCAGCGGCCCGAAACACTCCTCGCAGGCGTAGTGCGGGCCGAGTTCGTAGACCTTGCCGCACTCGCGGCAGGACAGCCCGGTGGCATAGCCGAATCCGGAGGCTGCAGGAGATGTGCGTGTCGTTGCTGTGGTCACCGGCGAGGATTTCCTTCCCCATCTTTCCCAGCGGTCACCCTGACCGCGGGCCGGACTTGGCACCATGTCACGCGCCTCGCCGTCACGACGGGCATGCATGCGCGCTAGGTTGCCGGGGCTTCACTGGGCCGATCCCTCCACCCCTCTGGATGAGCGTTATTCAGTTGTATCCAAACGGGATAAGAGTACCAGGCTAGCCCGGGGGGACGACCCCCCGGAGCCCCCCGCGCACGGGGGGCGGTGCCAGCCCGGGGGGCGACCCCCCGGAACCCCCGGGTACGGGGGGGCTCCCCGCCCCCCCGTACCCCCCTGGCGGGGGTAGCCTGCCGGGCTATGAAGCAGCGCGTCCTGGTGGCGTCTAACCGCGGTCCGATCTCGTACGAGTTCGACGCCGACGGCTCGCTGACCGGCAAAAGGGGCGGCGGCGGCATGATCGCCGGGGTGACGTCCGGGCTAGCGGCGCTCGGCTCGGAGGCCAGCGTGACCTGGATCTGCGCGGCCCTCAGCGACGCGGACCGCGCGCTCTCGCGGGCGCGGGACGCGGGCGCCCGGGACGAGGATGGCATCCCGGTGCGGATGCTCGACATCGCGCCGGACACATTCGACCGCGCCTACAACAAGGTGGCCAACTCGGCCCTGTGGTTCCTGCTCCACCAGCTCTTCGACACCCCGAACCAGCCGCAGTTCGGTGCCGAGTTCCGGCGTGACTGGGAGTCCTACCTGGCCTACAACGAGGCGTTCGCCGACGCCCTGACCCGGGAGGCCCTAGCCGCGGAAACCCTGTCCTCGGAAACCCTGTCCTCGGAAACCCTGTCCCAGGAAACAGGCCGCGAGCAGCCGCCGTCCGGCAGCCTGCGGGTGCTGATCCAGGACTACCACCTGTGCCTGGTCCCGCGGCTGCTGCGGGAGCGGCTGGGCGATGCTGCCCGCCACGCCGGCATCGGGCACTTCTGCCACACGCCCTGGGCGGCGCCGGACTACTACCGGATGCTCCCCGGCGACGTGGGCCGGGCGCTGCTCGACGGCATCCTCGGTGCGGACCGGGCCGGTTTTCACGCCGAGCGGTGGGCCGTCGCGTTCATGGATTGCTGCGCCGTACTGCTCGGCGCGGATGTGGCCCGAACGGGCGGCCTGGGCGGCCCTGGCCCGGGCCCGGTCGGGCGGGTGACGTACCGGGGTCACGTCACCGAGGTGGCCGTGCACCCGCTCGGCGTGGACGCGCCCGCGCTGCGGGAGCGCGCCCGGGCCGGGGACGTCCGGGGGCACGTCGGCGCGCTCCGCCGGGCCGCGGGCGACCGCAAGCTGATCGTCCGGGTGGACCGGACCGAGCTGTCCAAGAACATCGTGCGCGGCCTGGCCGCGTACCGCGAGCTGCTCACCACCCGCCCGCAGTGGCGGGGCCGCGTCGTGCACCTGGCCTTCGCCTACCCGTCCCGGTCGGCCCTGGCCGAGTACCGTGCCTACACCGACCGGATCCGCCAGCTCGCCCGCGAGATCACCGAGGAGTTCCGCACCGCCGACTGGGACCCGCTGATCCTCGAGGTGAAGGACGACTACCCGCGGTCGCTGGCCGCCTGCGTGCTCGCCGACGTGCTGCTGGTGAACCCGATCAGGGACGGCATGAACCTGGTCGCGCAGGAGGGGCCGGTGCTCTCCGAGCGCGGCTGCGCGCTGGTGCTCTCCCGCGAGGCCGGCGCCGCCGCCACGCTGGCCGCCGACGCGCTGCTGGTCAACCCCTACGACGTGACCGAGACGGCCGAGGCGCTGCACGCGGCGCTGGCCATGCCCGACGCCGAACGCCGCCGCCGCAGCGCCGCGCTCGCCGCCACCGCCGCCGCGGACCCGCCCGCGCGCTGGCTGGGCGGCCAGCTCGCCGCGCTCGGGTCCTGACCGGGGCAGCACCGCCGGACCGTTCGGATGAAAAAGATCGATCCCGAACGGTCCCGGTGCGGGCCACGCCGCCCCGTCACTGCCTCAGCTGGCCGGCGATCGCGGTGAGCAGGCCCACCACCCCGTCGGGTCCGGCCACCACCAGGTCGGCCGCGGCGGCGACCTGCGGTGACTCGGTGCTGGCGCTGGCCACGGCGCAGCCAGGGACGCCATGGGCGCGCAGCTCGCGCACCGCGGCGAAGGCGGGCAGGTCGCCGAGGTCGTCGCCGCAGAACAGGACCGAGCGCGCGGCCCGCTCGGCGACCAGGCCGGTCAGCGCGGCGCCCTTGTCCACACCCGGCGGGCGCAGCTCGATGACGAAGCGGCCGGGTTCGGCGGCCAGCCCCAAGCTGGCGGCGAGCTCGCCGAGCGGGTCGCGGAGCCGGCCCAGCGCCGCTTCCGGGTCGGCGGTGCCGCGGGTGTGCACGGCCACCGCGTGCGCCTTGTCCTCGACCCAGGTCCCCTCGGGGGCACCCGCCTCGCGGAGCACGCCGGGCAGCGCGCCGCGGGCGGCCGCCACGGCTGGCGGGGCCGCGGCCGCGGTCAGCTCGCCGTCCTGCCAGCGCTGCCAGCCGTAGTGGCCGATCACGATGAGGCCGGGGACGGCCTCGAACCCGCCCAGGTCGACCGCGTCCGCCGCGGGCCGGCCGGTGATGACCGCGAGCGTGCCCACGCTCTGCGCCAGGGCGGCCAGAGCGGGCACCGCGCCGGGGTGGGCCCGCGCGTCGCCCGGGCGGTCCACGATGGGCGCCAGCGTGCCGTCGAAGTCCACGGCGAGCAGCGCGTGCCGCGGGTCGGCGAGCAGCGCGTCGAGGCCGGCCCTACCCTCGGCAGTGATTCCCTCCGGGGTGGCCGGGCGGGGCAGCGTCACCCGGGCCGTCCCCCCTTCGTCCCCTTGGGCCGCGGCGAGCGCATCCGCTGCCGCCGGGCCCGCTGCGCGCGCAGCCGCTTGACCAGCACCGGGTCGAACGCCAGCGCCTCGGGCCGGTCGATCAGCTCGTTCAGCAGCTGGTAGTACCGGGTAGCGGGCATGTCGAGCACCTCGGCGATGGCCTGCTCCTTCACTCCGGACGAGCGCCAGCCGCGCCGCTCGAACGCGAGGATCCGCATGTCCCGTTCCGACAGGCCCGGTAGTTCCGGCATACGACCTCCTTCGCGCCGGCGCCCGGTTCATCCCCGACCGTACCTGAGCGGCCGGAGTGTACCCCGGTGCCGGTACCTCCCGGCCCGGTACCTCTACGCCCTGTACCTCCAACCGCGGGCGACGTACGCTCACGGGTCGTGACCCATTTTCGCTACCTCAGCTTTCTCACCGACTACGGGCTCGAGGACGGCTTCGTGGCCGCCTGCCACGGGGTCAGCGCCCGGATCGCGCCGCACGCGGACATCATCGACGTGACCCACCTAGTGCCGCCGGGCGACGTCAGGCGCGGCGCGGCGGTGCTCGCGCAGACCGTGCCCTACCTGCCCCCGGCGGTGCACGTGGCGGTGGTCGACCCGGGCGTCGGCACGGTCAGGCGCGGGGTCGCGGTGGCGGCCGGGGACTCGGTGTTCATCGGGCCGGACAACGGACTGCTGTCCTGGGCGGTGACCGCGGCGGGCGGCGCGGCCCGCGCGTTCAGCCTGACCAACCGGGAGCTGTGGCTCAGCCAGGTGACGCCCACCTTCCACGGCCGGGACATCTTCATGCCGGTGGCCGCGCACGTGGCGACGGACGCCGAACTGGCCGCGACCGGGGACGAGATCGACGTCGGCGACCTGGTCACGCTGCCCGCCCCGGAACGGGTGGTGCGCGATTTCACCGCGGCCGGGGAAGTGCTCACCGTGGACCGGTTCGGCAACGTCCAGCTCACCATCACCGGGGCGGACGCGGCGACAATCGGCGTCAAGCCCGGGGGCACCGTGCTCGTGCACTGCGGCCACCGCCAGCTGACCGTGCCCTACCGGGAAATGTTCGGCGCGGTCGCGAGCGGTGAGCTGGTCGCCTATACGGACAGCGCCGGACTGCTCTCCATCGCCGTCAACGGCGGGAACGCCGCGCAGCGGCTCGGCCTGCCGCCCGGCGCGCGGGTATCGGTCGCGGCGATACCCCGAACAATTCGGCCATGACACATTCCACCCGCGGCGACCGCGTGGCACGATAACGTCAGGCCGGGTCGGGACATCGCTGCCGGAGGCCATCTCGGCCAGCCTCGGAGGAGATATCTGACCAAGTGTCACATCGATCGTCGCACCGCACTCTGGTCCCGGTTGCCTCAGGGCTAGCGGCGCTTATCACTGTGTCCTGGGCCTTCGGGCTCGCCGGGGCTGCCCCGGCGCATGCCGCCGCGGGCTATACCGTCGCGGGCAACGGCGTCCAGGGACAGGAATGGTGGCTGGACGGCCTGCACGTGAGGCAGACCTGGCCGGCCACCGAGGGCGCCGGCGTCACCGTGGCCGTGCTCGGCACGGGCGTCTACCCCCGGCACCCGGACCTGGCCGGCTCGGTGACGACGGGACCCGACTTCAGCGGTTCGGACCGGACGGCGGGCGGGCCGTTCTGGGGCATCAACGGGACGGGGGTCGCGGCGGCCATCGCCGGGCACGGGCACGGCACCGGCCGCGAGGCGGGCATCCTGGGCATCGCGCCCGCCGCGAAGATCCTCTCCATCAGGGTCAGCCTGGAATTCAACGACCCGCTGAACTCCGATCAGGCCATCGCCGGGCGGCTGCCCGCGGCCATCGCCCACGGCATCACCTACGCGGTCGACCACGGGGCGCGGATCATCGACCTGCCGCTGGACCCGGGGACGGCGGGCCTGACCGGCCAGGGCAACCCGGTCGCGGCCGGAGGCAGCCGGGCCGAGCGGGCGGCGGTGGCGTACGCGCTGCGCAAGAACGTGGTGCTGGTGGCCCCGGCGGGCGACGACGGCCAGGGTCCCGGCCTGGTGGACTACCCGGCCGCCTACCCCGGCGTCATCGCCGTGGGCACGGTCGCCCGTAACGGGCAGGTCGCCCCGTTCAGCAGCAGGCGCTCATACGTGTCGCTGACCGCGCCGGGCGTCGGCCTGATGGCCGCGGTGCCGCCGGACGGCTACGCGCGGATAAGCTCCACCACCACGTCGAGCGGCATCGTGGCCGGCGTGGCCGCCCTCATCCTGTCCCGGTTCCCGCACCTCACCGCGGCCCAGGTCAGCCGGGCGCTGACCGGGAGTACGACCACCGGCCTGGCCGGCGCGCCGGGCGCCGGGCACGGCATCGTCGACGCCGCCCGGGCGGTCGGCCTGGCCGCCAGCATCACCATCGCCGGCCAGCCCAGCCCGCGTGCCTCCGCCCCGGCGCGGCCGCCGAAGCCCGAGCGGCTGCCGACCACCGCGGCGCACCGGGCGAGCGCCAACGCCCTGGCCGGCTCGCTGGTGCGCTACGCGGTGGCCGGGCTGTGCGTGCTGATCCTGCTGCTGGTGGTGCTGCTCCTGGTTATGCGGTCCCGGCGGGAACGGGCCAGGGCGGCCGCGGCAGAACCCGGGTCCCCCCGGCCCCGGCCCCGGTCCCAGCCGCAACACGGGCACCGCAGGCCAGAGCCCGGACCCGGGTCCGTCCCGGCCGTCGGGCTCGACGGTCCCAGCCGGTCTCAGCCGGCTCCGGCCGGGCCTCAGCTAGCCCCGGCCGGGCTTCAGCTAGCCCCGGCCGGGCCTCAGCTAGCCCCGGCCGGGCCTCATCGGGCTCCGGCCGGGCCTCATCGGGCTCCGGCCGGGGCGGTCGCGACGGGCGACTGGGCCGCCGCCGGGGGCTGGCAGGGCGGCAGCCTGGGCGAGATGCAGCAATCTCCGAACGCGTCGTTCCAGCCGGCCATGACCCCGGCACCGAAGCCAGCCAGGACGGCGGTCAAGGGGGCGGCCTCGACGGGACCGCCCTGGGCGCCCGCGCCGGAGCCCGAGCGCATGATCGGGCCGCTGCCGACGGTGGCAAACAGCGCGCTCCCGCCGGATCCAGGCCCCGGCATCAGGGTGCCCGGGGACATGGTGGCGTTGCCCACCGTGTCGCCCGACTCCATGCTGCCCGCGCCCTTCGACGTCAGCACGTCGCCGGACCCGGACTTCCCGCCGCGGCCCGCGGTCAGCGACGACCCCGGCCCGGGCGTCCCCGGCCGCCTGGGCATTCCGACCAGGGAAAGCCTCGGCTTCGCCGCGGCCCCCGTCCCCGTCGACTACGCGCCACCGCAGGCCCCCGACTTCACCGTGCCGTCACGGGCCGCCGGGCTGGTCCTCAGCGCCGACAACCCGGTTGCTCCGGATAGCCGGGGCACCAGGTCTGGTCCCGTTACCCCGGCTGGTCGAGTTGCTTCGGCTGGTTCGCGGTCCCCGGGAACCGCCGATCCCAGCTACATCTGGGACCTGGCCGCCACCGATGTGTTCCCGGCCGCCGCGGACTCTGCCCCTGGCCCGGAGGCGAATCCTGGCCCGCAGGCGAATCCTGGGCCGCAGGCGAATCCTGGGCCGCAGGCGAAGGCGCCGGGTGCCGTCCTGGGGGACGACGATCCCGGCGCCAGCGCCAGCTGAGCTGGCCGGTTGAGCTGGCCGGTTGAGCTGGCCGGCTAGGCGGCCAACCCGGCGGCCTGCGGTGCCTGCGCGGGCTCGAGCGCGAGCGCGAGCACGTCGCGGACATCACCGAGCGTGTGCACGTCCAGCTTCTCGAGCACTTCGGCCGGGACATCGTCCAGGTCCGGCTCGTTCCGCTGCGGGATCAGCACCGTGGTGATCCCGGCCCGGTGCGCGGCAAGCAGCTTCTGCTTCACGCCGCCGATGGGCAGCACCCGCCCGGTGAGCGAGACCTCGCCGGTCATCGCCACGTCGGAGCGCACCGGGCGCCCGGACAGCAGCGACGCCAGCGCGGTGGTCATCGTGACGCCCGCGCTCGGTCCGTCCTTGGGCACCGCGCCGGCTGGGACGTGCACGTGCACGCCGCGGTCCTTGAGCTGGCCGACCGGAAGGTCCAGCTCGGCACCGTGCGAGCGCAGGTAGGACAGCGCGATCCGGGCCGACTCCTTCATCACGTCACCGAGCTGCCCGGTGAGCGTGACCCCGGTCTCGCCGGTTTCCCTGTCGGCCAGGGACGCCTCGATGAACAGGACGTCCCCGCCCGCGCCGGTCACCGCGAGCCCGGTCGCCACGCCCGGCACGGCGGTCCGCCGCTCCGGCTCGGCCAGGCTGGTCTCCGGGGTGAACCTGGGACGTCCCAGGTAGTCCCGTAGATCGCCGACGCCGACCGTGACCGGCAGGGCCGTCTCGCCGAGGGCGACGCGCGCCGCCACCTTACGCAGCACGCGCGCGATGGACCGCTCGAGCGAGCGGACCCCGGCCTCGTGGGTGTACTCGGCCGCCAGCAGCCGCAGCGCGTCCTCGCCGACGGTAACCTCGTCGGCATTCATCCCCGCCTTGGACAGCTGCCTGGGCAGCAGGTGGTCCCGGCCGATCAGGACCTTCTCGTCCTCGGTGTACCCATCGAGCTGGACCAGCTCCATCCGGTCGAGCAGCGGGCCCGGGATGGCGTCGAGCACGTTGGCCGTGGCCAGGAAGACCACGTCGGACAGGTCGAGCTCGACCTCGAGGTAGTGGTCCCGGAAGGTGTGGTTCTGGGCCGGGTCGAGCACCTCGAGCAGCGCCGACGCGGGGTCGCCGCGGTAGTCAGCACCGATCTTGTCCACTTCGTCGAGCAGCACGACCGGGTTCATCGAGCCCGCCTCGCGGATGGCGCGGACGACCCGGCCGGGGAGCGCCCCGACGTAGGTGCGCCGGTGGCCGCGGATCTCCGCCTCGTCCCGGACGCCGCCCAGGGCGACCCGGACGAACTTGCGGCCCATGGCCCGCGCAACCGATTCGCCCAGCGAAGTCTTACCGACGCCTGGCGGACCGACCAGGGCGAGCACGGCGCCGGAACGCCGGCCGCCGATGATCCCCATGCCCCGGTCCGCGCGGCGCTTGCGCACCGCCAGGTACTCGATGATGCGCTCCTTGACGTCGTCCAGCCCGGTGTGGTCCTCGTCCAGGATGCGCCGGGCGTCGGCGATGTCGTAGGCGTCCTCGGTCCGCTCGTTCCACGGGATGTCCAGGATGGTGTCCAGCCAGGTGCGGATCCAGCCGGTCTCGGGTGAGGCGTCGGGAGTCCGCTCGAGCTTGGCGACTTCCTTCAGCGCGGCGTCCCTGACCGTCTCCGGCAGGTCGGCGGCTTCCACCCGGGCCCGGTAGTCGTCCTCTTCGGTGGCCGCGTCGCCGTTCAGGTCGGCGAGCTCCTTGCGCACCGCGGCGAGCTGCTGGCGGAGCAGGAACTCCTTCTGCTGCTTCTCCATGCCCTCGGAGACGTCCTTGCGGATGGACTCGGCCACCTCGAGCTCGGCCAGGTGCTCCCTGGTCCAGCCGATGACCAGCTCCAGCCGCTCGACCAGGTCTGAGGTCTGCAGCAGCTCCAGCTTCTGCGCGGTGCTGAGATAGCTGGCGTAGCCAGCCCGGTCGGCGATCGCCGAGGCGTCGTCGAGCTGCTGGATCACGTCGATGACCTGCCACGCGCCGCGCTGCTGCAGGATCCCGGTGACCAGGGACTTGTACTGCTGGGCGAGTTCGTCAGCCCGTGGCCCGCGGCTCGTCTCCTCGACCACGGTGCCTTCCACCCACAGGGCCGCGCCGGACCCCGTGGTCCCCGAGCCGATCTTGACCCGGGCCGTGCCACGCACCACCGCGCCGGGCTTACCGTCGGGCAGGCGGCCGACCTGCTCGACCACGGCGAGTGTGCCGACGCCCGCGAGCCCGCGGTCGGCCAGCCGGGGCACGAGCAGCACCCGCGCCTTAACCTCAGAACGCATGCCGGGAACCTGCCGGGACGGCATCCGGGCCGCGTCGATGGCGGCACCAACTTCCGGCTGCGACGTCTCCAGCGGCACCACCATCCCCGGCAGCACCACTTCGTCGTCGAGCGGCAGCACCGGCAGCGTGAGCGTTTCACTCATCGATGACCTCCAAAGCTTGAGTCATACACACTCAAGAAAGAAGAGCCTTAATTAATTTCCGCCCGGCGTTCGCCCGGAGCGATCGGTCCCGCAGGGCCGCCCCTGTGCCAGGTTTCATGATCGCGAACGGTTTACGGCGGCGGTTTCAACGGGTCGTCGCGATCATGGACCGCATACCGCGTGAGGGGCGCAGGCGGGCAGTCAACATCACCGATGTGGGGACCTTCGCCGGCAGAGCCGGGACGAAGGACAGGTGCCCCCGGTGTCCGGGCCGTAGCACAGTCGGGGCCTGGTTCGAGACAAGTCGGGCCCTGGTGCGAAACGAAGAGCGCGGGATGAAAGTAATCAGGAATCTACTTAACGTGACCGGGGTCGCCTTCGTGAGCATCGCGGCGGCTACCGCCCTGGCGGTAGCTCCCGCATACGCGGCCACTACCTACACGGTGGACAACACGTCGTCCTCCTGCTCCGACACGGGGCCCGGCACGGCCACCCAGCCGTTCTGCACCATCGGCGCCGCGGCGTCCAAAGCCCTGGCCGGCGATACGGTCGTGGTCCGGGCCGGGACGTACAGCGGAACGTCGGTCAATCCGGTGAACTCGGGAACAGCATCCAGCCCGATCAGATTCACCGCCAGCCCTGGTGTGACGATCAGCGGCGGCACGCGGGCCTTCGCCTTGTCGAGCCGCAGCAACATCACGATTTCTGGTTTCACCGTAACCGGCACATCGTCGTATGGGATCTCGGTATCCGGCGGCAGCAATGTGGTGATCTCCGGCAATACGGTCTCATTCGCCGGGCATCCGGTCTCCGGGCAGACCGCATCTGGTATTTACCTGAGCAGCGTGGCTGGGGGGCTCATCTCGGGCAACATCACGCACGACAACTCCGCTCACGGGATCTACCTGAGCGGGAGCACCACCGGCGTTACCGTGCAGGGCAACACGTCCTACCACAACGCCTACCAGTACCAGCGGAACGCTAATGGTATCGATGTGACGGCCCCGGGAAATACCATCGCGGGCAACGTCACATATGCTAACGAGGATTCGGGTATCAACATTTATCCCGGCGCCAGCAACTCGGTGGTCGCTGGCAACGTGAGTTACGACAATGGCGATCACGGCATTGACGACCTGAACGTGACAGGCGGCCGCATCACCGGGAACACGGTCTTCTTTAACTGCACGACCGGCATCAATGTCGAAGGCACGAGCGGTAACTATGTTATCGAGAACAACGTCGCGGAAAACAACGCCACCGGCGCGGTGATCAACCCGACCCCGATCAACCCGCCCGGTGCCTACACGAACAGCTGCAACCGGCGTACCGGAAACATCGGAATATGGGACTCGGCACCCGCCACCACGACCGCGGACTACAACCTGGTCTGGCAGACCGGCGCCGGGGCAGAGTACGTGTGGGCCGGCACCGCCTACAGCACCCAGGCTGCCCTGAACGCGGCGACCGGACGCGAGGCCCACGGCATCTTCGCCAATCCCAAGTTCGCCAACGCCCCGGCATGGAACCTCCAGCTCACCGCGGGATCGCCCGCCATCGATTCCGCTGACTCCGCCGCGACCGGGGAACAGCTCACCGATGTCCTCGGCCACCCTCGCGTTGACGACCCGGCCACGCCCAATACCGGCAGCGGGCCAAGGCCCTACGACGACCGCGGAGCCTACGAGTACCAGCCATCAGGCACGCAGGCCGGGCCGACTGCGCGGTTGACGGTAACGCCGGCGACGGGCACGGCGCCGCTGTCGGTGACGGCCGATGCGTCCGCCTCGGCGCCCGGCAGTTCCCCGATCTCGACGTATGCGTTCACCTTCGGGGACGGGACTTCCACCGGTGCGCAAGCGGGCGCGACGGCCGTGCACAGCTACGCGACAGCCGGCACCTTCACGGTCACCGTGACCGTAACTGACAGCAGCGGGCGCACCGCCACGGCCACCCAGCCGGTCACCGTCAACCCGCCAGAAGTGTCCGGGCCGACTGCGCGGTTGACGGTAACGCCGGCGACGGGCACGGCGCCGCTGTCGGTGACGGCCGATGCGTCCGCCTCGGCGCCCGGCAGTTCCCCGATCTCGACGTATGCGTTCACCTTCGGGGACGGGACTTCCACCGGTGCGCAAGCGGGCGCGACGGCCGTGCACAGCTACGCGACAGCCGGCACCTTCACGGTCACCGTGACCGTAACTGACAGCAGCGGGCGCACCGCCACGGCCACCCAGCCGGTCACCGTCAACTCTTCCACCACGACGACCGCGCGCTACATCAGCCAGATCGCGTCCAACTACTCAACGAGCACCCACACATCGGGATACGTGACCATCTGGCGTAGCGGAGGAGTGGCTGCTAGTGATCTGATCATCGCCACCGTACAGCTCACTGGAACCGCGCCGACCGGAACGGTCACAGGGACCGACACCGCTGGTGACACCCTCACGGTTGCCAGCGACGTTGCTGACGGCGCGGGCGGCCGGCTGATCGTTCTGTCTGGGATCGCCAGCAAGGGGCTGGCTGTCAACGATCGGGTGACCATCACGTTCCCGACGGCGGCGACCTACCGGATTACTGGCGACGAGGTGGCCGGGGTTGCGGTCCCCGACAAGCACTCGGTGGCGAGTGGCCCGTCCGGGGCGTTCTCATCGGGCACGACCGCCGCCACCAGCCGGTCCGGCGAGTTCGTTTTCGGCACAGTCGCGGTCTTTGGCGGGACGTCGCTGACGTGGGCCTCTGGCGGGACGAATCTCACTACCTACACCGTGGGCTCCAACGCGCTCGGCCGCATGTACCAAATCCCCTCAGCCACCGGCGCCTTCGCGGCCACAGGAACCTGTACCGGCTCGTGGCTTGCCGCAGTCGTCACCTTCCAGTGATGTCCTGAGGCCAATGACGTCATGAGGACCGGGCCCGGCCAGCAGCACGTGCAGGTTCCGGGGGCCGTGTACGCCCTCCACCCGGATCAGCTCGATGTCGCTGGTGGCCGAGGGACCGGAGATGAGGGTGTGCGGGCGGGCCGGGTCGAGCCGGGCGAACGCGTCGGCCAGGTCCGCGGCGACCTGGCCTTCGCGCACGATGACCAAGTGGAAGTCGGGCACCAGGGTGAGCGCGCGGCGGCCCTGGCCGGGGCCGTGGTCCAGGATGATCGTGCCGGTCTCGGCGACCGCGACCGCGCAGCCCGTCACGACGCCGGCGGCCTGGTCGAGTCCGGCCGCGGTGAGCGGGGGCTCGTCGCGGGCCAGCGTGATCTCCGCAGCCAGCCCGGCCAGCCAGCCGACCGGGAGTCCGTCCGGCACCAGGACGGGGCCGGGCTCGGCGGCGGCGCGCGCGGCCAGCACGCGGGCGATGGCCGCGGCGAGGCCGGGCCCGGGCACCCGCTCGACGACGGCGCGGTAGTCGGCGGCACGTTCGGCGAACAGTTCGGCGGTGTCGTGCTCGGCGGCGGCGTGGTGGTGGGCGCGCAGGTACCGGCGGGGTAGCGCCGCGTAGGCCGCGTCGGCGTCGCCGTCCGCGCGGTCGCCGTCCGGCGCCCCATGGCCGGCCGCGGCCCGGTTGGCGGCACGGATCCGGCCCAGGATCTGCTCCCTGGCGCTGCCGGTCATGAGCGGGTTCCCCTAGTCCGGGCCCACCAGGCGCGGAACGATTCCGGCGGCGGGGCCGGGGCGTCCCTGGTCTCGGTCCAGCCGGCCAGCGGCGGCGGCAGCCGCCTGATCCGGCCGGACCTGGCCACCAGCCGGCCGCCCCTGGCCGCGGCGCGCTGCGCGGCGGCCAGCAGCCGGGGTGAACTCAGCACCCGGCCGGACGCCTGGAATACCGCTCGTTCGGGAGAAAACCGCCTCTCCCGCTTGGCGTCGACGACCTTGGCGCGCAAGTGGACCAGGGCCTCGGGGATGTTGATCGCCACCGGGCACACCTCGTAGCAGGCGCCGCACAGGGTGGAGGCGTAGGGCAGCGACGCGTCGACCGGGGAGGTGACGCCACGCAGCAGCGGGGAGATGATCGCGCCGATCGGGCCCGGGTACGGCGAGCCGTAGGCGTGGCCGCCGGTCCGCTCGTAGACCGGGCACACGTTCAGGCAGGCCGAGCACCTGATGCAGCGCAGCGCCTGCCGGCCGGTCTGGTCGGCCAGCGCGGAGGTGCGGCCGTTGTCCAGCAGCACCAGGTGGAAGTCCTGCGGTCCGTCTCCGGGCGTGATGCCGGTCCAGATCGAGGTGTACGGGTTCATCCGCTCGGCGGTGGAGGACCGGGGCAGCAGCGCCAGGAACACCTCCAGGTCGCGCCAGGACGGCAGGATCTTCTCGATCCCCACCACAGAGATGAGGGTGCGCGGCAGCGTCAGGCACATCCGGCCGTTGCCCTCGGACTCCACCACCACCAGCGATCCGGTCTCGGCGATGGCGAAGTTCGCGCCGGACACGCCCACCTGCGCGGACAGGAACGCCTGGCGCAGATGGGTCCGGGCGGCGGCGGCCAGCGCCGCCGGGTCGTCGGTCAGGCCGGCCGGCGCGTCCGGCATCTGGGTGCGGAAGATCTCCCTGATCTCGGCCCGGTTCCGGTGGATGGCCGGCACCAGGATGTGGCTGGGCCGGTCGTGGCCGAGCTGGACGATGAGCTCGGCCAGGTCGGTCTCCAGCGCGCCGATGCCGTCGGCGGCCAGCGCCTCGTTCAGCCCGGTTTCCTGGGTGGCCATCGACTTCACCTTGACTACGCCGTCGGCGCCGGCGGCGCGGACCAGGCCCGCCACGATCGCATTCGCCTGGTCCGCGTCCGCCGCCCAGTGCACGTGGCCGCCCGCCCGGGTCACGTTGGCCTCCAGCCGGAGCAGGTAGGTGTCCAGGTGGGCCAGCGTATGGTCCTTGATCGCCTTGGCCGCTTGGCGCAGCTCCTCCCAGTCGGAGAGCTCGGCGACGGCGCTCGCCCGCTTGGCCCGGATCGTGTGCGTGGCGTGCGTCAAGTTGGCCCGCAGCTGGGAATCGGCCACCGCGGATCTGGCTGCGACCGGGAACGACGGCATGCCCAGATACGTAGGCATTTCCCCGCCCGGGGCCATCATCGGGTCTCCTCGGTACGGGCCAGGATCTCCGCCAGGTGCATGACCGCCACCCCGGACCGCTGCCGCGCCAGCGCGCCGCCGATGTGCATCAGGCACGAGTTGTCCGCCGCGCAGAGCACCTCGGCCCCGCTCTGGCGGACCGCCGCCACCTTGTCCGCGCAGATCGCGGCCGACACGTCGGGGTTCTTCACCGCGAACGTGCCGCCGAACCCGCAGCACGTATCGGCGTCCGGCAGGTCGGCCAGGTCCAGGCCGCGCACCGCGCGCAGCAGCCGCAGCGGGGCGTCCCCGATCTTGAGCATCCGCAGCGAATGACAGCTCGGGTGATACGTCACCCGGTGCGGGAAGTACGCACCTACATCGGTCACCCCCAGCACCCCGGCCAGGAACGCCGAAAGCTCATGGGTCCGGGGCGCGACCTCGGCCAGCGCCCGGGCCAGGCCCGGATCCCGCGCCTCGGCGGCCAGTGCCGGAAAGTACTCCCGGACCATCGAGGCGCACGAGGCCGAGGGGGTCACCACCGCTTCGAAGCCGCTGAAGGCAGCGGCGAACCCGCGCGCCATCGGCACTGCCTCCCGCCGGTAACCGGTGTTGAAATGCATCTGACCGCAGCATGTCTGGGCCAGCGGGAAATCCACCTGATGACCCAGCCGCTCCAGGACCGCCACCACTGCCTTGCCGGTGTCCGGGAACAGCGTGTCGGTCAGGCACGTGACGAACAAGCCGATACGCATCAAGCCGCCTCCGCCCGCCACGCTACAAGACGCGGCCGCGCCGGGCACCGACCCCTGGAGACATCCGATCTTGCGGTCTCAGGTCAGGTCAGCGAGCAACGCCGAACCGTCCCTGGCCCGCACCGCCTCACAGCGGCCGATGACCGCGAGCGCCGCCACGTACCCGGGGTCCGCGTCCAGGTCGAGAAGAGACACCTCCCGCGGAGACCGCGGGTAGGGCCAGGACGCCAGCCGGGGCGGGCCCGCGTCGGCGGCCACAACCACGCCGCTGAACGCGGCGTGCAGGCCATCCCCGGTCGCCTTGGTCACGGCTTCCTTCCTGGTCCACGCGACCAGGAAGGCGCGGGTCCGGTCGGCTGGCGGGACGCTGGCCAGCGCTGCCTGTTCGGCCGCGGACAGCACTAGGCGCGCGAGCGCCTGCGGATCGCCGTCACCGCCCAGCGGGCGCGGGCCTCGGTCGAGCTGCTCCACATCCACGCCGACGGGAGCCCCCGCCACGGCAACCGCGACCAGGTCACCGGAGTGCGTGACCGAATGCTCGATGCCGCTGCCCTCGATGACCGGCTTGCCGTGCGGCTCGCCGCACTGGCCGCAGGTGCGGTCGAAGCGCACCTCCGCCGGGCGCTGGCCGGTATACCGGGCCAGCGCGGTCTTCGCGAGCACGCACCCGGTCAGGAAGCGCTCCCGGTCCTCCTCGCGGTGGAAGGCCGCCCAGCGCCGCCGCTCAGTCTCGTCGAGAAGGACGGCGTGCCGGGCCGACGCGTCCCGCCGGCCCGCCCACCAGACGTCGGCGGTCCCGTCCGGCACCGGTTCCGGGCCTGCCAGTTCAGCCACCCCGTCAGCCTAACGGCTGGCTGAGGGCCCCGGCCCGGCCGTCAGGCGCTCGCGTTCTCGGCGGCGGGCGGCCGCCACGGCGGCAGCATCGACCGCCAGGTGGGGTACCGCGCGCGCACCGGCAGCGGCGGCTTCACCGGCCGCATCCGGTAGGCGAGCAGCGCCTCGAGCAGGAAGAACCGCTTGAGCAGCTCGAACGGTATCCACAGCACCATCCAGGGCAGCAGCCGGAGTCTGCGGTAGTACGCCAGGACGAGGAACTTCGGCACCAGGGCGAGGGCCTGCGCGGTCAGCAGGAACCCGAACCACTTCCCCAGGTTGTGATGCACGTCCGGCTGGATGATCGCGTACTCCAGGCTCATCAGCCACAGGAAGACGTGCGCGGGCACCATCATGTGCGTGCCCGCCCCCCGGGTCATCTGGAACCAGAACCGCGGTCCCGGCGCGCCGACGTCCCGGTTGAACGGTACGAAGCGCGTATAGACCAGCCGGCCGCCGATGCCCCACCGGAACCGCTGCACCCGCAGCTGCCGCACCGTGGTCGGCACGTCCTCGTAGGACACCACCCGGGTGTCGATCGCCGCCCGGTAGCCCAGGCGCACGATGCCGCAGGTGAAGTCGGCGTCCTCGCCGTACATGCCGGTCACGAAGCCGCCGATGGCCAGGGCCGCCTCGCGCCGGAAGGCGCAGAAGCTGCCCGGGATGCACGGCACCGAGTCGATCTGGGACTGGGCCACCCGCAGGAAGCCGAACGAGTAGAACAGCTCGAAGGCCCGCATCCGGTGGATCCAGGTAACGTACGGCTCCTTCGGCATGTGCAGGGCTCCGACCAGGCCGACCCGCGGGTCGGCGAGGAACCGTGCCACCGAGTAGACGAAGGCGTCCTGGTCGATGGCGCAATCGGCGTCGAGCCGGTAGACGAAATCGGCGGTGCAGCGCTCGAGCGCCAGGTTGAGCGCCTTGGACTTGCCGGTGTGCGTGCCCTGGATCACGACGCCGGTGGCGTGGCCGAACGAGGCCATTACGGCCTCGGCGAGCGCCTTGGTGTCGTCGGTCGACCCGTCGTCGCACATGATCACGTGGACCGGGCCGCCGTACCGGCCGGCCGCGCGGTCGATCGACCACAGCAGGCGCTCGATGCAGACCGACTCGTTGTAGGCCGGGATGATGACGTTCAGCGGCGGCCGCTCCGCGGGCGGGCCGGGCAGCCGGCCGCCCGCCTGCCGGACCAGGATGAGGAAGATCGCCAGCAGGTCGATGACGCCGAGCTGGACCGGAATCAGGATGATCGAGCCGAGCACGGTGTTGACGCCGATCATCCGGTACAGCGTGAGCGTCACGGCGAAGACGACACAGGTGGCGCTGAGCACGCACAGGATCAGGGTGACGTTGTCGCGCAGGTCGCCGCGCCGCAGCCGCGGCACCGGGGTGAGCTTCGGCAGCTGGTGGCTGGTGAAGAAGAGCCGGAACACGACGAGGTAGCCAACGAAGTACTGCAGGTACATGCTGATCAGCGGGGCCGGCCAGGGCCGCACGTGCAGCGCGGTCACGGCCACCGCGAGCAGGCAGTCGGTGAGCAGCGACGCGGCGACGAACAGCGGCGCATGCAGCAGGATCATGAGCCGGCGCCCGGCCGTGCTCGGCATGACGATCGCCGCGGTGACCAGGTAGCCGACAAAGGCGGCCGGCACGAGCGGCACCAGCTGGCGCGCGTAGGCGCTGACCACCGACGGGTCCCGGATCAGCCAGTGGAGCAGGCGCAGCAGCGCCTGGTGGTACAGCTGGGTGACCGAGGGGTGGCGTTCGATGACCACCAGGCTGCCCACCGCGGCCGCCGCGACCAGGAAGATGCCCGCCCTGGGCAGCGACTGGCGGCCGAAGGGCGGCAGCTTCACCACCGTGCCGCGGCCCCGGTCGGAGTCGTCGTAGCGCCGGGACAGGGGCTGGAGGATGATGACGGCCAGGACGGCGGCGTCGGCCAGCAGCAGCGCCAGCGCGTCGTAGTTGTACATGCGAGCGGCCGGCTCAGGTCCCGGCGCAGGCCGCCGCGCTGGCCGAGGCGGAGGCGGGGAGGGTCCTGAGGAACTGGTCCGCCAGGGCCGGCGGGCCCGGCTGGTCATGCCGCGGGATGTTGAGCCAGTAACCGTCCACCACGGTCCGGGTCGCCTCGTAGTCCTGGAGCAGCTGTGCGGCGGTGCTCACCCGCTGCGTGGACAGGCCCGCGTAGACCACCACGTTCGGGTTGGCCGCGCGGGCCTGGGCGGCCGCGGCCGCCACGAAATCCGCGTAGGCGCGCTGCGACCGGTAGACGCTCATCTCGTACGGCTGCGCCTGGATCTCGTAGATGTCCGCTGACCGGGCCGACGCGGTGGCCAGCCCCATGGACAGGTAGGACGGCCACACCGCCTTGCCGCCGCGGAAGCTGTTCTTGTCGAAGCCGGGCACCAGATCCTGCGCCGGGGCCAGGATGACCCGGTACCCGTGCCGGTGCGCCAGCTTGGCGAAGAGCTGCTCGTAGCGCACCGGGTCGGCCTGCTCGCCGGCCGGCGTCAGCGACCACTGCTCGTTGTCGTACATCAGCCAGTGGATGCCCGCCGGGATCGCCTGCTGCCTGATCATCTTCTTGAGCTCGGCGTAGCTGCGGAAGTCCGCCACCTCCTGCCCGGCCGTGCTGGTCTGGCCGCGGAGCAGGAGCACGAACAGGTGCGCCGAGCTGACCGCGTACCGCAAGGACGACGCGCTGGCGGACTGCGCGGCGGACAGCTCGCCGCTGCCCATGATCCAGTTCTCGGCGCCGCTGACACCGGCGTGACACGTCCCCGCTGGGGTAGCCGAGGCCGCCGAGCCCGGCGGCTGGTTCGGCGGGCCGCCGGGATCCGAGCAGGCCGTGGCCAGCGTCACGAGCAGCACCGCCGGCACGGCGGTGAGCAGAGCCTTGCGCACGCGGATCATTGCGGGGTGATGTTCACGGTCATGCCAGCCATCAGCTGAGTGCCGCGCGTGTCGACCTGGCAGATCACGGTGTAGCTGACCGATGTCTGCGACTGGCTCGCGACCTGGTTGACCTGGACGACCTTGCCCTGCAGGCGGATATGGAGCGGCTGGATGTCGAGCGCCACCGGCTGCCCGACCCGGACCTCCCCGATCGCGGTGCCCGGCAGGTGGGCGGAGACGATCAGCGGGCCACTGTCCACCGTCACCACCGGGTTGTGCACGTTACCGTCGCTGATGTTGTCTCCTGCCGCCGCCGACACCGCGCCGACGGTGCCGGACGAGGGCGCGACGATCGTCGCGCCCTTGACGGCGAGCACGTCTTGGGCCACCGTCACCTTGGCCGCCGCGAGCCGCTGTTTGGCCTGATCCAGCGTCACGCCCATGCCGCCGGCCTGTGCCTGGACCTGCTGCAGGGCCGCCTGACGCTCGCTGAGCTGGCTCTGCGCCGCCTGCTCCTGCTGCTGGCCAGCCTGGTGATCCGCGGCTGCGGCGGCCTGCGCCTGGGTCAGCTCCTGCTTCGCCGTGGCGACCTTGGCGGCCAGGGCCTGGCAGGCAGGTGACGTGGTGGCGGTACCGCACTGGCTGGCCTGGTTCGCCTCGTCCAGCGTCACCTCTTGCTGGCGCTGGCTGACGAGCAGCTGGTCGTGGCTGTCCGTGCCCGACGCGCGCGAGGTAACGCTGGCCAGCGAGGCCTGCGACGCCGCGACGGCGTCTTGCTGCACGGTGACGTTGGACTGCTGCGGATGCTCGTCGGCGTACAAGGCCGCCGCCGCGGCGGCCTTGGCGTCCCTAGCCGCCTGCAGGTCGGCCTGGGCCAGGCCGTTGTCCTGGGTGGCGAGCACCTCGCCCGCGGTGACGTGCTCGCCGGCGTGCACCTTGACCGCCGTGACCGTGCCCGCCGTCCCGAAGCTGAGCGCGTACACGTGGGTCGGCACGACCTCGCCGCTGAACGACACCGGGCCGGAGGCCAGGCTCTGGTAGGTCAGCGCGCCCGCCGCGAGGCCGACGACCGCAACCACCACGGCCACGACCATCTGGCGCGGCCGGGCGGGCTGGCGCGCGGGCGCCATCTCGCCCACGCCGGCCACGCCGGTCTCCAGCGCCGCGTTCATGCCACGGACCCGCTCCCGCGGCCTGCTCACCGCGGCCTTCTGCGGCACGGCCGGGGCAGCATGATCCTGGCGGGTGGCGGGCAGATAGCTCTGGTCGGGGAGTGGTACCTGGTAACTCTCCTGGTAGATGGCCGACGGGTAGTTCAACGGGGGGGACGGAACCTGGGGACGGGCCCGGGAGCCGGCCAGCCAGTAGTCATCCAGGCGGTCAGGTGGCTCGGCGACCCCCGGCATGACCGGGGCGCCGTACGGGAGCCGAGGATCGCGCCGCGGCGGGGCCTCGCCGGCCTGCTGCTCGTCGTAACTCCACAGGGTGGCGCGGGGGGGCGGGCCTGCGTGCCCGCCACGGTGGCGACCACGCCGGGGATCGGCGCCGTCGGCCGCGCCCGGGTCATCGTACTGATCATCGTACGGAATCGGCTCGTTCAGGTAGTCGCGACGGTCGCCGGACCTCGACCAGCCCGAACCGTTGACCTGGCCGGGCGCGGCCTCATAGGGTCCGGGCCTGTGCCCGCTACCCTCCACGTGAGCATCCGCACTTCGCCATTTCCCCACCGTCATCTGCTTCCCAGACCGAAGCTTGCAGCTGAAGAATATCTGGAGGTACGTGAGGACTTCTGAAACTTCCGATAAAAGGGCAACAACCGATGAGACTTCCGATAAAGGGGCAACAACCGGGAAGATCATCAGGGCGCCGCTACGCCAGTGGCGCCAGCCGGGCGGCGATGCCGTCGAGCAGGCAGTCCAGGCCGAACTGGAAGCGCTCGTCCCTGGTCGCCGGGTCGTCCGGGTCGACGCCCGACTCCATCAGGGCCACGATCCGCGAGTAGCGCCCTGAGGCTTGGAACCACTCGCGGTACCGCTCGTGCTGGGCCTTGATCTCCTCCTCGGTCAGCTCGGCCATGGCGCGTTCCTGGTCCCGCTGGACCCGCAGTTCCTGGGCTTCGCGCATGACCGCGCCCATCACGTAGGTCGCGACCGTGCCGAAGATGTCCATGGTCAGCCGCGCGTCGGCCAGCCCGTCGAGTAGGCCGAGCAGGCGCTCCAGGTTCCGTGCATCGTTCGGCCCGGACGGGGGCCTGC
>CAWDBS010000072.1:0-166606 GCA_963800415.1 uncultured Actinomycetes bacterium | reverse complement strand
TCGCGGCACAGGCCGCGCGGCCGAGGACCGACCATCGCGGCAGCGCCGACTACAAGCGGCACATGGTGCGCACGTTCGTGCTGCGCCTGCTGAGCCGTAACGATGCGGCGGAAACGGCGGAGAGGGCAGCCTGACCATGACGATCGTTTACGACGACCCAGAGGGCCAGACCACGGACGTCCCGGTACGCCGGATCAAATTCACGGTCAACGGCGAGAAGAAGATCGCCGAAGTGGAGCCGCGGCTGCTGCTGGCCCACCTGATCCGCCGCGGACTCGGCCTGACCGGCACGCACATGGGCTGCGACACCACCAACTGCGGCGCGTGCACCGTCCTGGTCGACGGCCGCCCGGTGAAGTCCTGCACCATGCTGGCCGTCCAGGCCGACGGGCACGAGATCAGCACCGTCGAGGGCCTGGCCACCGCCAGCGAACTGCACCCGCTGCAGGAGGGCTTCAAGGAGGAGCACGGGCTGCAGTGCGGGTTCTGCACCCCGGGCATGATGATGGCCGCCAAGGCGCTGCTGGAGGAGAACCCCGACCCCACCGAGGAAGACGTGCGCTGGGCGCTGTCCGGCAACCTGTGCCGGTGCACCGGCTACCAGAACATCGTCAAATCGGTGCTGTGGGCGGCGGCCAAGCTCAGAGCCGAATCCGGCAGCTAGGGGAGGCAGAACGTGTCACAGGCACTGGACGAGATCAAGATCGGCGGACTGGGCGCGAGCCGCAAGCGGGTCGAGGACAGCCGCTTCATCCGCGGCAAGGGCAACTACACCGACGACATCACCCTGCCCGGCATGCTGCACATGGAGATCCTGCGCAGCCCGCTGGCGCACGCCCGGATCTCCTCGATCGACGCCAGCAAGGCGTGGGACATCCCCGGCGTGCACCTGGTCCTCACCGGCGAGATGATGGCGACCAGGAACCTGGCCTGGATGCCCACCCTGTCCTACGACACCCAGGCGGTGCTGGCCACCAACAAGGTCCGGTTCCAGGGCCAGGAGGTGGCCTGCGTCATCGCCGACGACCCGTACATCGCCAAGGACGCGTGCGAGGCCATCGACGTCGACTACGAGCCGCTGCCGGTCATCGTCAACCCCGAGCAGGCGGTCGCCGAGGGCGCGCCGGTCATCCGCGACGACAAGGACAGCCAGCGGGACAACGTCATCTACGACTGGGAGGTCGGCGACGCGGCCGGCACCGACCGGGCGTTCGCGCAGGCCGACGTGATCTCCAAGCTGAAGCTGCACTACCCGCGCTCGCACCCGTCGCCGATCGAGTGCTGCGGGTCGATCGCGGACTTCAACCGGGCCACCTCCAAGCTCACCGTGTACATGACCACCCAGGCGCCGCACATCATCCGGGCCGCGGTCGCGCTGGTGGCCGAGCTGCCCGAGCACATGATCCGGATCATCTCCCCGGACATCGGCGGCGGCTTCGGCAACAAGGTCCCGGTCTACCCCGGGTACGTCTGCTCGATCCTGGCCTCGATCCTGCTGGAGCGGCCGGTCAAGTGGATCGAGGACAAGTCGGGCAACCTCATCTCGACCGGCTTCGCCCGGGACGTCTACCTCGACGGCGAGATGGCGCTGCGCCGGGACGGCAAGATCCTCGGCGTCCGGATCCACACCGACGCCGACCACGGCGCGTTCTTCTCCGACGCGCAGCCGAGCAAGTTCAAGATCGGCCTGATGCACTCGGCCTTCGCCGCCTACGACATCCCCGCCGCGCACCTGACCGCCCGCGGCACCTACAGCAACAAGGCGCCGGGCGGGGTCGCCTACCGGTGCTCGTTCCGGGTCACCGAGGCGATGTTCTTCCAGGAGCGGATGATGCAGGCCGCGGCGGACGACCTCGGCATGGACCAGGCGCAGTTCCGCCGGATGAACTTCGTCCGTGACGAGGACTTCCCGCACCGCACGCCGTTCGGCTTCCTGCTCGACTCCGGCCAGTACGCCAAGTGCCTGGACGTCGGCCTGAAGGCCATCGGCTACGAGGACTTCCGCCGGGAACAGGAAGAAGCCAGGAAGCGGGGCCGGCTGCTCGGCCTCGGCATCTCCACCATGACCGAGCCGCTCGGCGCGGGCAACAGCCGCGAGTACGACATCCTCGGCATCAAGATGTTCGACTCGGCCGATCTCAAGGTGCACATGACGGGCAAGGCCATCCTCAGGACCGGCGCGAAGAGCTCAGGGCCAGGGGCACGAGACGACCTGGGCCCAGATCGTGGCCCACGAGCTCGGCATCCCGGCCGAGGACATCGTGGTCGAGGAGGGCGACACCGACACCGCGCCGTTCGGCATGGGCACCTACGCCTCGCGCAGCACGCCGGTCGCCGGGGCGGCGGTCGCGATGGTCTCCCGCAAGATCCGGGCCAAGGCCCGCAAGCTGGCGGCGCACCTGCTCGAGGTGTCCGAGGAGGACGTCGAGTGGGAGCTCGGCCGGTTCTACGTCCGCAGCGCCCCGGACCGCGGCGTCACCATCCAGGAGTGCGCGATGGCGGCGTACAGCAACATGCCGGACGGCATGGAGCCTGGCCTGGAGAACACCGCGTACTACGACCCGCCCAACCTCACCTGGCCGTTCGCCTGTCTACATCGTCACCGTCGAGGTCGACCCGGAAACGGGCGTCTGGGACGTGCTGAAGATGGTGGCGGTCGACGACTGCGGGGTCCGGATCAACCCGATGATCGTCGAGGGCCAGATCATGGGCGGGCTGACCGAGGCCTACGCGATGGCCAGCATGCAGTTCATCACGTTCGACGCCGACGGCAACTGCGTCGGCTCGAACTACATGGACTACCTGCTGCCCACCGCCTGGGAGACGCCCGGCTTCGAGCTGCACAGCGAGGTCGTCACCCCGTGCCCGCACCACCCGATCGGCGCCAAGGGCATCGGCGAGTGCGCCGCGGTGGGCGGCCCGGCGGCCTTCGTCAACGCGGTCATGGACGCGCTGTCCGGCATGGGCGTCCGCAATATCGACATGCCGCTGCTCCCCGACCGGGTGTGGGAGGCGATCACCTACCGCCGCGACGTCTCCGGCGCGCCTCCGGTGCGCTCGGACGACTGACACGGAGAACGACTGGCACGGAGTTGCTGATGGAAGGCTTGGGCGTCCTGGAGGAGATGGGCGAGCTGACTCGCCGCGGCGAGGCGTTCGCTCTCGCCACCGTGGTCTGGCGGCAGAGCCCGTCCTCCAGCCAGCCGGGCTCGCGCGCGATCATCACCGCCGACGGCGAGCTGCACGGCTGGATCGGCGGCGCCTGCGCCGAGCCGGTCGTCATCCGGGAGGCGCAGCAGGTGATGGCCGAGGGCACCGCCCGGCTGCTGCTGCTCGGCACCCCGGAGCAGTTCGGCGCGGCGGTCCCGGACGGCATGACCGTGATCCCCATCTCCTGCCAGAGCGAGGGCGCGCTGGAGGTCTACATCGAGCCGGTGCTGCCGGCGCCGCACCTGGTGATCGTGGGGGATTCCCCGATGGCCCGGACGCTGGCCAGCCTGGCCGGGGCCCTCGGCTGGCGGACTGACCTCGTCCGCGGCCCCGACTTCACGCCGGAGACCGCGGCCGAGCGCTCCATGATCGTGGTGGCCACCCAGGGCCACGACGACGAGGACGTGCTCGAGCGCGCGGTCGCCGCCAGGCCCGCCTACCTGGGCCTGGTCGGGTCGCGCCGGCGCGGGGCCGCCGTGCTCGGCTACCTCGCCGACCGGGGCGTGCCGAAGGACCAGCTCGACCGGGTGCGGGTGCCGGCCGGACTGGACCTGGGCCGCACGACGCACCAGGAGATCGCGGTCGCCATCCTGGCCGAACTGGTCCAGCTGCGGGCCTCCGGCGCGCTGGCTGGGGCCGAGGGCGAGCACGGCCGCCACAGGATCCGCGCGGCAGGCTGGGTCGGAGGGGGCCCGCCCTGCCGCGCGGCCAGCGCAGGACCCGGTCTGCGGGATGACCGTGGCCGCGGACTCGTCCCGCCCGGTGCGGTACGAGGGCACCGACTACTACTTCTGCTGCGCCGGCTGCCGCCAGGCGTTCGAGAAAGACCCTGACGCATACGTGAAGAGAGAGACCCGATGCTGATCAAGAACGAGTTCGAGGTCGCTGAGCCGGTCGAGAAGGTCTGGCAGTTCTTCGAGAACATCCCCCAGGTGGCCGCGTGCCTGCCGGGCGCCGAACTCACCGAGGATCTCGGCGACGAGAAGTACAAGGGCACGGTCGCGGTCCGG
Source organism: uncultured Actinomycetes bacterium (assembly GCA_963800415.1). Lineage (GTDB taxonomy): Bacteria > Actinomycetota > Actinomycetes > Streptosporangiales > Streptosporangiaceae > Palsa-504. Next base: position 162,386 of record CAWDBS010000072.1, on the reverse strand, counting down.
ATGGGCCCGGTGCGCCTGCAGTTCGCCGGGACCGCGGACATCACCGAACGCGACGAGGCGGCCAAGCGCGTGGTCGTGCACGCCAGCGGCGCCGACGAGAAGGGCCGCGGCCAGGCCAGCATGGTCGTGACCGCGACGCTGGCCCGCGCGGGCCGCGGCACCAAGGTCGGCGTCACCCAGGACCTGCAGCTGTCCGGCGCGGCGGCGCAGTACGGCCGGGGCATGATCTGCGACGTCACCGCCGTGCTGATGCGCGATTTCTCGGCGAACATGCAGGACCGGATCGAGCGGATCGAGCGCGGCGAGTCCGCCGAGCAGATCGCCGCGGCCGCCGCGACCCCGGCCAAGGGCTTCACCCTGGGCCTGCGGGCCGCGCTGATGGCCCTGAGCCGGGTCTTCCGCCGGTTCTTTATGCCCTACCAGGCCGCGAGCTGAGCAAGAAAGGAGAGCCAGTCATGGTCCTGTGGTGGATAGGCAACGCGATTCTGCTGCTCGTGGTGCTGCCGGTCGTCGTCTTCCTGCTCAACCGCGTCCTGGCGGCGGTGGAGCGGATCCGGGGCGCCACCGACGACATCCTGTCCGGCGGGGTAGCCCTCGTCGGCGAACTCAACGGCGTGCCGGAGGCGCTGGCCGTCACCGACACCACCATCAAGGAAGTCTCGGTCGGAGCGGTCCGGTACGCCGGTTCCGTCGCCAAGCTCCTCGGCTAGAAACATACAGATAGAGATAAGGAGAACGGCCATGCCAGCTGCCGCCTGGGCGACGCTGATCATCGCCGCGCTGATCATCGCGATCACCGCGGTCGGCCTGCTCCGGGTCATCTTCCACCTCAGGGCGATCCGGAAGACGCTGGTCGCGACCACCGGGGGAGTGCAGGCCGTCGCGAGCCTGACGAGCACCGTGCCCGCGCGGCTGACCTCGGTCAACGCGAACCTGAAGCCCGTCCGCGACTTCTGCGAAACGGTCTGAGACCCGGCAAAGGAGCCGTTTATGCAACCGCATGTCCATGTCCTCGCGCCGCGGGAACCAGCACCACCGGCTGGGTGGTGGGCTACACCATCGGCATCGTCGTCGTGCTCGTGGTGGTGGCGCTCGTGGTGCCGATCCTGCTGCTGGCCCGGTCGATCGGCAACGAGGCGCCCAAGATCAACGACGCGCTGACCGAGGCGGTGCACAACACCGCGCCGCTCGGCGCGCTGCGCACCACGATCGAGCACGCCACGATCATCATCGGCGGCCTGCAGCGCGGCCGCGCCAGGCTGGGAGGGTAGCGATGCACGCACTGGCCATGTCCTCGACCGAGCACAACCTGTGGACGATCGCGAACATCCTCGGCATCGTCGTGGTGGTCGCGGTCGCCGCCCTGCTGAGCCTGCTCATCTACCTGGTGAAGATCATCGACCGCCGGGTCGTCGCCGTCCGGGACACCCTCAAGGCGGCGGCGGCGAACACCGCGGACACCGTGCTGATCCCGCAGGTCGCCACCGGCGTCGAGGCCGTCCTGGCCGAGGGCCTGCAGCACCATCTGTTCCTCGGCCGCGTACTCGGAAAGGTGAAGTCGTGACAGGGCTGGTCGTTTTCACCGTCATCGACGTCCTGCTGCTGATCGCCGGCCTGGCGTTCTACCTGTTCTGGGTGGGCTCCCTGCTCACCCGGATCGCCGGGAACCTGGAGGAGTGCGCCGAGATCGTCCGCACCATCGTGGGCCACGCCAAGCTCATCGGCCCCGGGGTGGAGCACATCAACGAGACCGGCGGAGTGGTGGCCGGCGCGCTGCCGCTGCTGTACGGGATGGCCGAGGGCATCGTGACCGGCGTCACCCCCAGGCCCGAGCCGCCCGCGACGCCCGGAGCCTGCCCGCCCCGCCTCAGGGACGCGCCGCTCCCGCCTGCTCGACGCCGTCGGCTTCCGGCCTGGCCAGCAAGCCATGAAGATCTAAATCAAGATCATTAATCCGAACGGGCGCTGGTGCGTGCACTCAGGACCGGTTCCCCGCCATCCCCGGCCATTCAATTTCTGTTTCGCGGCGGGAACCCGGGATCCTGCGGGTCCTTAGCCAGGCTGGGGGAGGACGAGGTGGTCCCGCCGATCCACTCGTCCTTCCAGGCCTGGTCGAACTGCTGGTCGTTGCACCGCGGCTGATAGATCGCGGTCAGCTCCCTGGCGATCTGCTCCCGGTGCGGCCTGCCGCCGCCCGGCACCTCGTAGGTGCAGATGTAGACCTTCCACTTGGACCCGGCGCGCTTGACCCAGCAGTGTGCGCGCGGGTGCTGGAACGGGAACCGCTCGGCGGACAGGTCGTCGGAGTGGCCCACGTAGATGACCGCGTACCGGTCCGGCTTGGCGTCCGGTTCAGGCTTGTAGGCGATCGCGTACACGGCCGCCGCGACCGGCGGCGTCCAGCCCGCCAGCAGCCGGGGCCCCTCGAACGTGTACCCCGCCAGCGAGCCGAGCCGGATCATCGGTCCGCGTCCTCGTCCTCGCTGATCGCCTCGGTCCGCACCAGCGGGGCGGCCGGCAAGCCGGCCTTCCGGACAGCCCGCCAGAACTCCGCGGTCGCCGTCTCGATCGCCTCCTCACGACTGCCCGCCGCCACGATCAGCTGCGCGCCATACCGGCTGGTGCCGATCCCGGTAGCGATGCCGCCGCTGGCGGCGACCGCGTCGGCGAGCTCGACCACCTGCTCGCGGGTCAGCACGCGGTCGCCCTCGGCCTCGATCCCGACGCTCCACCTCACTGGCGCACTCCTCACCCTCATCATTCACGCTGATCGGTGCCTGGCTGGCCGCGGCCGAATGGCATGCCGGTATGGCGCATTACCGCCTCGCCGGATATCGGCGGCTAGTTCAGCCCCGGCAGCAGCGTAGCGAGCTTCTCCAGGCTGGCCAGGTCGTGGCCGGACAGCAGCAGGTCGATGTGCGGGGCGGCGACCATCATCCCCAGCGTGCTCGGCCGGAAGGCCGGGTCGTCGCCCTTGTGCGGGTTCAGCCAGACCAGCCGGTGGCACAGCAGGGACAGCCGCTCCATTGCCGCGGCCAGCACCGCGGGGTCGCCGCGGTCCAGCCCGTCGGAGCAGATCACCACGATGCCGCCCCGGCAGATCCCGCGGCGCGCCCAGCCGCGGACGAAGGCGTCCAGGCTGTCCCCGATCCTGGTCCCGCCGTCCCAGTCGAAGGCCGCCCGCGCCGCCCGCTCCAGTGCCTCGTCCGGGCGCCGGCATTCCATCGCCCCGGTCACCCGGGTCAGCCGGGTGCCGAAGCAGAAGACCTCGACGCGTCCGGCGGACCGCTTCGCCGAATGCGCGAACTGCAGCAGGCTGCGCGAGTAGTCGGCCATGGACCCGGAGATGTCCAGGATCAGCACCAGCGGCCGCAGCCGGACCTTGCGCCGCCGCCAGTAGAGCCGCGCGGGCTCGCCGTGCATGCGCATGGATTCCCGGACGGTCCGCCGCGGGTCCGGTCGGGTCCCGGACCGGGCGGCGGCGCTGCGCCTGGTCCGGCGGCGCGGCGGGGTCAGCCGGATCCTGGCCATGATCCGGCGCAGGGCCGCGAGTTCGGTGGGCGTGCAGGCCGCGAACGACTTGTGCTTGAGCGCGTCGACGTCGGAGGCCATCCAGCCCAGCACGGCGTCCTCCTCCTGCGCGTCCTCGCCTGGCTCGGTCGATGGCAGCGCCAGCGCGCCCTGGGCCTGCGCCGACGCGCGCAGCATGAGGGTCAGTTCCTCCTCGGGGCCGCCGGCGCCGAGGAAGAACCGGCGGAACACCTCGTCGTACCGGCCGATGTCGTCGTGCCGGTTCACCAGCGTGGTCCGCCCGGCCCAGTACAGGTCGACCAGGTCGGACGGGTCCAGCGTGCTCAGCGCCGAACAGTAGACCAGGACATCCCCCGAGCCGACCGCGAGCCCGGCCGCGCGCAGTTCGGCGGCGAAGCGGACGAGCAGGCCCGTGAAGGCGGCTGGGGAGGTGGGCGGGCTGTCATCAGGCACCGGAGGTGATCTCCTCCAGGTTGTCGCGGACCACCTCGAGATCATCCCGGTCCTTGACCACCGCGCCGAGCGTGTCCTGGGCGTTGCCGGCGTGCAGGTCGGTCTCGCCGAGGAAATCCAGGGTCCGGGCCCAGTCGATGGTTTCCGCGACCCCCGGCGGCTTGGCCAGGTCGAGCTCGCGGAGCCGGTGGACGGCCGCGACGACCTTGCGGGCTAGCGCGGCTGAGATGCCTGGCTCCCTGATCAGGACGATCTCGACCTCACGTTCGGCGGCCGGGTAGCCGATCCAGTGGTACAGGCAGCGCCGCTTCAGCGCGTCGTGCAGTTCGCGGGTCCGGTTGGAGGTCAGCACCACCAGCGGCGGGCTCTCCGCCTTGACCGTGCCGATCTCGGGGATGCTGATCTGGAAGTCGGAGAGCACCTCGAGCAGGAAGGCCTCGAACTCGTCGTCGGCCCGGTCGACCTCGTCGATCAGCAGCACGGCCTGGTCGCCGGCCCGGACCGCCTCGAGCAGCGGCCGTTCCAGCAGGAACTTCGAGCCGAACAGCTTGTCCACCGTGTCGGAGGCGTCGGGTCCGGCCAGCTGATGCCCGGACAGGGCCCGGATGTGCAGCATCTGGCGGGCATAATCCCACTCGTACAGGGCCTGGTTGGTGTCGATGCCCTCGTAGCACTGCAGCCGGATCAGCTTGCGGCCGAACACCTCCGCCATCACCTTGGCGACCTCGGTCTTTCCGACTCCCACCTCGCCCTCGAGCAGGACCGGGCGGTTCAGTGACAGCGCGACGAACAGCGCCGTGGCCAGGCCGCGATCGGCCAGGTAGCCGCCATGCCGTAGGGTCTCGGTCAGCTCCCCGACGGTGCCCGGGCCCGCCATCCGCTAGGACTCGGGCCCGAGGACCAGGTCCCGCACGCTGCCGGCGCCCGGGTTCAGTTTCCCCTCGCGCGCCAGCTGGGTCCGCCAGGCGAGGCGCAGGTCGCCGTCGGTCTCCTCGGCCAGGCCGTCGAAGCCCACGTCGGTCATCCGCTTGCAGGACTTCGTGGTGCCGCAGGCTTCCTCGACGTCTTCGGCGGACTGCCCCTGAGCGCTCCACACCTCGCGGAGCACCTCGAGGGCTTCTTTGGTGTTGCCGCTCATTGCTGACACCCTCCTGGACGGGACGCTCGTCTCCTACCGACTGTATGCGCCGGTGGCTGCCCGGGCGACAGCAGATTAAGAGTTCTCTTATCGCGGTCGCCACCGGGCGAGGTCCGGTCACCAACGCGGCCAGCCCGGCCGTTAGGTCGATAAGGTCGAAGGTCGTTGATCCGAACGGATGCCGGTGCCTGCCTCAGCCTTCCAGCGCGCCGCGCATGGGCTGGAGCTTCACCAGAGTTTCCGCGAGTTCGGCGGCCGGCTCGGAGCCCGCCACGATGCCGCACCCGGCGAACAGGCGGGCGGTGCGCCCGGAGATCTGGGCACACCGGATCGCGATGCCCCACTCGCCGTTCCCGTCGGCGTCTACCCAGCCGACCGGGCCGGCGTACCGCTCCCGGTCCATGTGCTCCAGATCGCGGATGAGCTCGAGCGCGGCCCCGGTCGGGGTGCCGCAGACGGCGGCCGGCGGGTGCATGGCCGCGGCCAGGGCCAGGGCCGATTTCAGTGTCCCTCCGTCGGCCAGCGTGCCGCGGACGTGGGTGCCGAGGTGCTGCAGGTTCGGGAACTTCAGCAGCGCCGGACGGCCGTCGACGTCGAGCGTCTGGCACAGCGGCTCGAGCGCCTCGCGTATCGAGGCGACCGCATAAGCGTGTTCCTCATGGTTCTTGGCCGAGGCCAGCAGTTCCTCGCCGAGGGCCAGGTCTTCCGCTGAGTCGGCGCCGCGGGGCAGCGTCCCGCCGAGGACCAGCGCGCTGACCTGGAGGCCGACCCGGCTGACGAGCAGTTCAGGGGTCGCGCCGATCATGCCGTCGCAGGCGAACGTGAAGCAGTCCGGATAGCGGCCGGCCAGCCTTTGCAGCAGGGGCCGCGCGTCGATGGGCGCGGCGGCGGTGGCGAAAACGTCGCGGGCGAGCACCACCTTGTGCAGGCCGCCCGCCTTGATCGCGGCGACCGCCTCGGCCACCGCCTCCTCCCAGCGCGGCCCGGGCAAGCTGCCCTCCTTCCAGCGCAACCGGGCAACGGGAGGCTGGGGGGACCTGTCCCCCCCAGGGAGGTCTGGGGGGGCGGGTAGCCCCCCCAGGATCGGGGGGGGATGGGGGGGGCGTCTCCCCGGCTAGCACGGCTGACACTGGTGAGCCAGGCCTGGCCGCGGCCGTCCCGGCCGAGTACTACGCGCGGCACGATCAGGACGGACCCGTCCGATGACGCGTCGAAGGTGAAGGTGCCGAACGCGACCGGGCCCGAGCCGCGCACCCGGACCTGATCGTCGACGTCGGCGGCGTCGAACACCGAGCGAAGCCACTTCTCCCCGGCGGTGAACCTGTCCTCCCCGGCCGGAAGGGTGACCCTGACCGCCTCGCCCCAGCCGACCAGTCCGGCCCCGTGATGCACCCAGGCGACCGCGTCCGGCTGGGGGATGCGCTCGAGCAGGTCCCCTGGGTCGGGGACGGCGACGCTGCGGACGAGCAACCGCCCGGACCCGTAGAGCTCCTGACGGCTCAGCACCCGCGCTCTGCCATCTGAGTCCCGTGCGCCGTCTGTGTCACCTGGTCACCCGCCACGACCCCATATTCTAGGTGCCGCCCGTTACTGCCTCGCTTTCCGGGTTGGCTACTGCGCTGTGCTCGTTCGGCTGACCCCGGAGTGCTGCCTAGAGCAGTGCTGCCTAGAGCAAGGTGAGCTGCTCGGGGGGTGCGGGGGAGCCCCTGCGCGGTCCGGGGACCTCGGGGGCTTGCGGCGGTTCCTGCGCCCTTAGTGCCTGGGGCTGGGGCACGGTTTCCTGGCGGTCGGCGGTGGCGGATCGCCGGGGCAGCGTGCCGTGGCCGAAGCCGGGCCTGGGCCGGCTGATTCCGTATTTCTCGGCGAGCTCGCGGACCTGGCCGGCGATCCGGTTCTGGTAGGCCTTCGGGGCGTAGGCGCCGCGGCCGTACAGGTCCAGGTAAGCCTGGACCAGCTTCGGGTGCTTGGCCCGCAGCCAGGTGAAGAACCACTCGCGCGTGCCCGGGCGCAGGTGCAGCACGATGGGCATGACGTGCCGGGCGCCGGCCGCCGCGATCTGCCTGACGGTCGCGTCGAGCTGGGCGGGGGAGTCGGACAGGAACGGCACCACCGGGCCCATGAGCACGCCGCAGCGCAGCCCGCGCTCGTTCAGCGTCGCGCACGCCTCGAGCCGCCGCCCGGGTGCGGGGGTACCCGGCTCGATTGATCGCCAGAGGTCTTTGTCGACAAAGCCCGCGGAGACGTTGAGCCCCACCTCGGTGACGTCGGCCGCCTCGGCGAGCAGCTCGATGTCCCTGAGGATCAGCGTGCCCTTGGTCAGGATGGAGAACGGGTTGGCGGCGTCCCTGAGCCCGCTGATGATGCCGGGCATCAGCTGGTAGCGGCCCTCAGCTCGCTGGTAGCAGTCCACGTTGGTGCCCATCGCGACGTGCTCGCCCCCCCAGCTCGGCGAGGCCATCTTCTTGCGCACCAGCTCGGGCGCGTTTACCTTGACGACCACCTTGGTGTTGAAGTCCGCGCCCGCGTCGAGGTCCAGGTAGGTGTGCGAGTTCCTGGCGAAGCAGTTGTGAGAAAAGGAGAACAGATACATGCATGCTGGCAGCCGCGGTAGGGGTTGATGGTCCAGCGGAACGGCATCCTGGATGCCTCGGGTACGCGGTTGACGATGGACTTGGCCTGCACCTCGAAGAAGGTCATGCCGCGGAAGCCCGGCGTGTCGAAGGTGCGGGCGACCGCGCCGCGCTCGATCAGCGGGAGCGCGCGGTCCCGGGCCGCGGTGAACAGGTCCTCGCCGTCTCCGGTCTCCGGCGGCTCGTCGAGCCGCAGATTGTCCCAGCGCATACCCGACACGATAGAATGACTGTTCGATGATAGCAAGCTTGCCGGCGTCCGGCTCGCCGTCAGTATTCAACCTGCCGCGGCCGGGCCCGCAGGGCGGGGTGGCGTAGCGTGCGCCTGAGCGGGCGTTGGGTGACGGAGCGGGCCGAGGCCGCTCATCACGAAAAACAGGCGAAGTACAACGCCAGAACAATTGGATAAAGACCGGTTCCTGAGAGATAGTGAGAGGGTATCCACCCGGTGCACGACGCGGAGGTTACTGAATGGCGCTGTCGATGGACGAGCAGCGCGCGCTCGCCGAGATCGAGCGGCGGCTCGCGGCTGACGATCCTGGGCTTGCCACCTGCCTGACGGCATTCCGGCGCCCCGGACCGGCCCGCGTCTTGCGCACGCCCCGGGCGCGCATCATCGGCTCGCTGTTCACGGTCCTGCTCGTCGCGATGGTCTCGCTGATGGTCTACGCGATGATCCCGTTTCGCGCGCATGGCGCACGGACGGCCGTCACGCCGGGCGTGGGAACCACGGGCAAGGCGGCGATCACGGCCACCGGAACTGGTGACCAGGCGCGGAGCGCCCCGCCCCCGTCCGCCAGCACGAACGCGGCGGCCAGCGTCACGTCCCAGGCCAAGCCAGCGACGCCCTCAGCCAGCCCGACCGCGGGCCCCGGCCGGACGCAGCCAGCCGGGGCTCAGGCGGCGGACCACTCCTCGTTGCCGCTGGCCGGCCCGTAGCCGTCTTCATCGCCGGGCCGGCAGCTACCGGCGTGCGCCGCTAACGATCCGCGCCACATCTGGACGAGATAGCGTTCGAGGCCCTCGAGGGTCTTCTTCTCCTGCTGGAACTCGTCGCTGAGCGGGTTGCGGTGCCGGTCGAAGAGCTGCGCGTAGCGGCGGGTCACCTGATCGCGGTTGCCGGCGTAGACGCGGACCGAATAGTCGCCGACCCCGCCCGCGAGACGCAGGCCGCGGACCGCGGTACCGGCCAGGCCCATGCTGATGCTGAGCTGGCCACGCAGGTAGATGGTGCCCTTGGCCTCTTCGTCCCAGGCGTCGCCGCACGGCGGCGGCGTCTCGTCCCACTCCTCGAGGACGAGCCGGACGTCGATGTCCTCCTGCAGGCTGCCGACCCAGAGTTGCTCGCGGTTGGTGCTGATCAGCGCGCCTACCGGGGCCAGCGGACCACCCGGGGCGTCCGGGTCGACAGACGGGTCGTGAATCCGGAACATCCTGCGCTCCGGAGTCACTGGTATGACCAGCTGTAGAAGCCTGCGGCTCATGGCATTCCCCTCCCCCCTCGGCACGTTGTTACCTTGGACAACAGCCCGCTAGCTAGCAAATCTAGACTGCGGACGCAGATCATGCAGGGCGAACCGGCGCGGAAATGCTAAACGTGACCACTTGACTACATGGTGCAGCGGTGTACCGTCATATCTGTTATGAACCTTGTGTCCGAACTTGACCTGCCGCTTGGACGGGCCGCCGCAGCTACGGCAGCGGGGTCGAGGGCATCTACGGGATCGACAAGCTCCCGATCATCTGGTCAGGTTCATCCACGATGAGCCCGAACCACGGTCCAGCGCCGGACGTGTAATTAAGTAGGCAGTACTCGTCCGCGGCGAGTACGACCCGAGGGGTTCGCACGATGCAGGCACCAGCGAAGTCCACTCATCGGAGGTCACTCAACGTGCCTGCTCGGCTACCAGAACGGATGCCGGTATCCGTCCTGGGACCCCATAGCACCGATTCATCTCCTCATCCGTCCCGGGACCCGAGGCAGCCTCCGGCGCCGGTGCCAGCACGGGGAACGGGCAGGTCGTCGCCAGCCGCGGACGCCGCGCCCTCATGCTCGGCGTGTGCTGCATGAGCCTGTTCATGGTGGGCCTGGACAACACGATCGTGAACGTGGGACTGCCGGCTATCGGCCACGACCTGCACGCCGGGGTCTCCGGGCTGCAGTGGACGGTCGCCTCCTACACGATCGTGCTGGCCGCGCTGCTGATATTCGCCGGAGCCATCGCCGACCGGATCGGGCGCCGGACGATCTTCCAGGTCGGCCTCTCGCTGTTCACCCTCGGCTCGTGGATGTGCAGCCTGGCGCCCGGTCTCGGCTGGCTGATCGGCTTCCGGATCCTGCAGGGCGTCGGCGGCTCGATGCTCAATCCCGCGGCGCTCGGCATCATCACGAACACGTTCACCGGCCGGGCCGAACGCGCCCGCGCCATCGGCGTCTGGGACGGCGTGTTCGGCCTGTCGATGGCGCTCGGCCCGGTGCTCGGCGGCGTGCTGGTCGGGACGGTCGGCTGGCGTGGCATCTTCTGGGCGAACATCCCGGTCGGCCTGGCGGCCATCTCGCTGACCGCGCTGTTCGTCCCGGACTCCCGGGCGCCGCGGTCTCGCCGCGCCGACCCGGTGGGCCAGTTCCTCATCATCGTCATGCTCGGCTCGCTCGCCTACGCGATCATCGAGGGCCCCGGGCTCGGCTGGTACTCTCCGAAGATCTTCGGCTTCTTCGCGCTGTCGGTGGCCGCGCTCGCGGTGCTGCTCGCCTACGAGCCCCGCCGCGCGGAGCCCATGGTCGACCTGCGGTTCTTCCGCAGCGTGCCGTTTGCGGGGGCCAACCTCAGCGCCGTCTGCGCGATCGCCGCGATGGCCGGCTTCCTGTTCCTTTCCACCCTGTACCTGCAGGACGTGCGGGGCCTGTCCGCGTTGCAGGCCGGCCTGACGATCCTGCCGATGCCCGTGGTCATGGCGCTGTGCGCCCCGCTGGCCGGCCGGATGGTGGCCAAACGGGGCCCGCGGATTCCCCTGGTCATCGCCGGGGCCGCGCTGACCATCAGCAGCGCCGCGCTATCCCGGCTGACCGGCACGACCGAGGACCCCTACCTGATCATCACCTACGCCCTGTTCGGGATCGGGGCCGGCATGGTGAGCTCGCCGATCACCAACGGGGTGATGTCCGGAGTGCCCAAGACCCAAGCGGGCATGGCCTCCGGCATGAACTCCTCCAGCCGCCAGCTCGGCCAGTCACTGGGCGTGGCCATCGTGGGCTCGGTCCTGGCGGCCAGCATGCGCGGTTCGATGCAGACGGGCTTCGTCCGGGCCGCCCACGCGGGCTGGTGGATCCTCGCGGGCTGCGGCTACGTCGTGCTCCTGCTCGGCCTGGTCTGCACGACGAAATGGGCCAAGGCGACCGCGTATCGGCTGGCTGATCACCCCGGCCCGGCAGACCTCCGCACTTGACCGAGCCCGCGGTGAGGCCGCCGGTCACGCGCCCTCGATCAGGGCGCACAGGATGGCGTGACATCGCTTACCGGCGGTGACGAAAATCTCAGCGGCCCGGCCTTGCGTCTCACCCTCCGCCCAAATAGTTAGTTGTAGAGACGCAATTGCGCTCGCTCCAGCCAATCCGGGTGATACCGCTGCCAGAGCTCAGCCGCCGGCGCCGTCTGCTGGTGCTCGTCATCTGCTCGTCTAGCCTGTTCATCGTCGGCTTGGACAGTACGATCGTCAACATCGCGCTGCCTGCCATCGGGCGGGATCTGCACGCCTCGGTCACCGGGTTGCAGTGGACCGTCGACGGCTACGCGCTCGTGCTCGCCAGCCTGCTGATGCTGTCCGGCGCGACCGCCGACCGGGTCGGCCGCCGCCGCGTCTTCCAGATCGGCCTGGCCACCTTCACCGTGGGTTCCGGGCTGTGCAGCGTGGCGCCCGGCCTGGCCTGGCTGGTCGCGTTCCGCATGCTGCAGGCCATCGGCGGGTCCATGCTCAACCCGGTGGCGATGTCCATCATCACCAACACGTTCACCGACAAGGCCGAACGGGCCCGGGCCATCGGCGTCTGGGGCGGCGCGTACGGCCTGTCTATGGCGCTGGGACCGGTCGTCGGCGGCCTGCTCGTCGACTCCATCGGCTGGCGCGGCACGTTTTACGTCAACATCCCGGTCGGCCTGGCCGCGATCGCGCTGACCGCGCGGTTCGTGCCGGAGTCACGGGCGCCGCGGCCGCGCCTGCCGGACCCGGTCGGTCAGGCGCTCATCATCGTCATGCTCGGCTCGCTCACCTACGCGATCATCGAGGGACCCGCGCTCGGCTGGCGCGCACCCGTGATCATGGTCCTGTTCGCGGTGGCGGTCGCGGCGCTCGCGCTGTTCGTGGCCTACGAGGCGCACCGCGCCGAGCCGCTGCTCGACCCCAGGTTCTTCCGCAGCGCACCGTTTGCGGGCTCGGTGCTGACCGCGATCAGCGCCACTGCCGCCATCGGCGGCTTTCTCTTCCTGGCCACGCTGTACCTGCAGGACGTGCGGGCCATGTCCGCGCTGCAGGCGGGCCTGCACCTGCTGCCGATGGCGATCATGATGGCGCTCGGCGCGGTGGTGTCCAGCCGGATCCTGGCCCGCCGCGGCGCCCGGCTGCCGATGCTCGCGGCCGGCCTGGGGCTGGCCGCGGGTGGCGTGCTGCTGTCCCGGCTGACCGCGACCTCGGGGCTGATGCCGCTGGCCGTCGCGTTCGTCGTGTTCGGCATCGGCGCCGGCCTGGTGAACGCGCCGATTACGTACACGGCGGTGTCCGGCATGCCGGTCTCGCAGGCCGGCGTGGCCTCGGGCATCGCTTCCACCAGCCGCCAGATCGGCCAGTGCCTCGGCATCGCCATCACCGGCTCGATCCTGGCCGGGAACCTGCACGGCGGCCCGCTGCGGGCCGGGTTCGTGACGGCCAGCCATGCCGACTGGCTCGTGCTGGCCGCGATGGGCGGGGTGGTCTTCGTGCTCGGCCTGGTTACGACCAGCCAGTGGGCGCTGGGCACGGCGGCCCGCACGGCCGCCATGTTCGAGATGGCCGAGCCGAGAGCCTCCGGGCCGCTACGGCTGCTGCCCGGCGATCTTCCGCAAGGCCCCTAGGTCGGTGATGGTGATGTCCCGCTGGCCGGTGCGGATGACGCCGCGCCGCCGCCAGTTGCTGAGGGCCCGCGTCACCGTGGCCCGCGAGACGCCGGTCAGGCTGGCCAGTTCCTCCTGGGTCAAGGTCATCGCCATGCCGGCCTCGCGGTCCGCCAGCTCGAGCAAGAGCCCGGCCAGCCGCTGCGCGCCGCTGGTCACGGACCGGGTCCGCAGCATCGACTCCGCGTCGTTCCACCGCCGCGTGACCATCCGCCGGTAGGCGCGGTCCGCGCCCGCATGGGCGTCGAGGAACGAGCTGAACGTCGCATACGTCACGATCAGGGCCCGTACCGTGCCGACGGCCTGGACGGTGGCGGTCCGGTAGCCGGCGGTCTCTGCGGCCATCTCCCCGACGGTGTCTCCGTGACCGCGCAGCGCCAGCACCATCTCGTGGCCGTCGCTGGTTACGCCCAGGATCTTGACCCAGCCGTCCAGGAGCACGAACACGTGAGTAGCCGGATCGCCTTCGACGCACATCACCGCGCTAGGCGGGAAGACGGTGATCCGGCCGAGACCGGACAGGACGGCCCGCTCCTCGTCCGTGAGCAGAGCCCAGAAGCCCTGGGCAGGTCCCGTCCCGTGCAGGTTCATACCACCGTAGGAGAACTCCGATGCCGGCCAGCGAGTTGGCGCCGACGCTGCTTCTACGATGAGCCATCCGGAGACGGTTGACAAACCCCCAGGTAACACGCGCGGGAGGCGCCAGGCCGCCCGCGTCCTCAGGCGCCCAGAAGGACCGCCGCGGTCCAGATCAGGAAGCCCGCGACGGTGATGAATGTCCAGGTGTCGGCCAGGTGGATCCGCTCCCGGCGGACGCGGGCCGCGCTGAGCATCATGTTCACCCGCGTCCAGGTCCAGGCCGCCTCGCTGTCCTCGATGGACGGCATGCTCAGCCAGTGCACCCGGGGATCGAGCGGCGCGCCCGTCCGCCAGCGGTGGTCGTTGAGCTGGTCCAGTACCGGCCGGTGGGCCAGCAGCAGCAGCGCGGCCGCCCGGAGCCAGCAGACGATCACGCAGCCGAGCAGGCTGACGGCCACCGCGCCGCCCAGCCCGGGGCGCAGTACGGAGGGCGAGAACGCTGCTTCCACGGCGATGCCGATCGTGAGCGCGCTCAGAACGCTTCCGCCCAGGAGCATGCTGCCCCGCGTGTCGCGCAGCAGCCCGGCCATCTCGGCGATCTGGTCCTGGGCGGGCCCCCGATCTGGCGTCCCACGGCCGGCCTCGAGATGATCGTCCCCGAAGCTGCGTCGCCCTCTCATCGCATCCGCCGGTACAGCCCGGGTCACGGCCATCGCTCTCGCCTCCGTACGTGCGCTTAACCCAACTCACCTTCTGGGTAAGCGAATCAGGCGAGATACCGGAGCGCTGTGCCACGCGAGACAGCCTGGCTGTCTCATCTGACGCACCGGGGAGTCAGCGCCGGGAGTCAAGCACAGCCGCAGGCCCCGCCGCAGCAGCCTCCGCCGCCGGCGGAGGGACTGGCCGAGCGACCAGATGCGAGGCCACCCACCGAGACCGTCGACAGCAGCTTCACCGTGTCGTCGTGGCCCTGCGGGCAGGCGCACGGAGCCGAGGACTCGGTCATCGGCCGGGTCAGCTCGAACGTGTCGCCGCAGGCGCGGCAGCGGTACTCATAGCGGGGCACAGCCCACAGTCTACCCGCCGCCGGCTCCGGGCGCAGGAGCACCGTCCCGGCTGGCCACGGCGGCCCCGCTGGAGGAGCCGTTCGCCCCGGCGGGCGAATCGCCGGCGGGGGAGGACAGGCCGAGTGCGTTCGGGACCATGGTCGTGGCACCGGGTACGGCCGGCACGGTGACCGCCGGCCCTTGGTCGTCGTAGTAGAACTGCTTGCCGCGCAGCAGCGAGACCAGCGCGCCGCTGACCGACATGATCGCGGCGGCGGTAAAGACGATGACCAGGCCGTGGTGGAACGGCGCCGAGATCAGGTGCGGGAAGAACTGCCTGCCGGTGAGCACCGCGACGTTCTGCGCGGGCAGCCGGGACAGCACGCCGGACGGCGTCAGCAGGTTCTGTATCGGGTTGTAGCCCAGCAGCGCGGCGAACATCGTGCTGACCGGCGGCAGGTGGCTGACCTGCGTGGCTACCGAGGCTGGCACGCCCTGGCCGGTCAGCCCGACGGTGAGGGTGCGAGGCAAGGTCGAGGCCAGCCCGGCGATCATCAGCGAGAAGAAGATGCCGATGGACAGGGACATGCCGGAGTTCTGGAAGGTGGACCGCATGCCGGAGGCCGAGCCCCGGTGCCTGGCGGGCACCGCGCTCATGATCGCGGAGGTGTTGGGGGAGGCGAACAGGCCGGAGCCGATCCCGTTGCCGAAGATCAGCAGCGCGAACACCCAGTAAGAGAAGTTCACCGGCAGCAGCATCAGCCCGGCGAAGCAGACCGCGGCCAGCAGCAGGCCGGAAGTGGCGAACAGTCGCGGGCCGTACCGGTCGGACAGCGTGCCGGAGATCGGCCCGGCGATCAGGAAGCCGGCGGTGAGCGGCAGCATGTAGATCCCGGCCCACAGCGGGGTGACCGCGTAGTCGTAGCCGTGCAGCGGGAGCCAGATGCCCGCCAGCCAGATGACCAGCATGAACTGCAGTCCGCCGCGGGCGATCGAGCCGAGCAGGCTGGCGGCGTTGCCCGCCGCGAAGGCCCGGATCTTGAACAGGCTCATCTGGAACATCGGCTCGGCGATCTTCGTCTCGAAAACGCAGAACGCGACGAGCATCACGACGCCGCCGATCAGGCCGCCGATGATCCAGGGGTTGGTCCACCCGGTGGCGTGCCCGCCATAGGGCTGGATCCCGTACGTGATGGCGACCAGCAGCGCGCCCAGGCCGAGCACGAACATGATGTTTCCGACCCAGTCGATCTTCGCTCGCCTGGTGGTCGCGATCTCGCGCAGGCTCTTGTACGCCCAGATGGTGCCGAACAGCCCGATCGGCACATTCACCCAGAACACCAGGCGCCAGTCCCAGGCGGCCAGCAGGCCGCCGAGCAGCAGCCCGACGAACTGACCGGAGATCCCGGCGATCTGGTTGACGCCGAGCGCCATGCCGCGCTTATTGGCGGGGAACGCGTCGGTCAGGATCGCGGCCGAGTTCGCCATCAGCATCGCGCCGCCGAAGGCCTGCACGAACCGCCAGCCGATCAGCCACATCGCCCCGCCCGAGCCGGTCAGCGGGTCGAGGGACAGCGCGATCGAGGCCAGCGTGAAGACGACGAAGCCCAGGTTGTAGATCTTCACCCGGCCGAACATGTCGCCCAGCCGTCCCAGCGTCACCACACACACCGACTGGACCAGCAGGTACCCGATGATCATCCAGAGCAGGTAGGTGATGTTGCCGGGGGCGAGCGGGTTCAGGCCGATGCCGCGGAAGATGGCCGGCATCGCGATGATCACGATGGAGGCGTCGATCGTCGCCATCGTCATGCTCAGCGTGGTGTTGGACAGCGCGATCCACTTGTAACGGTCCGGTCGCCCGCCGTTGGCACTGGCGCCCGCTGTCCCGTTCACGTGTCCTGAGTCAACGCTTTGCCGCACGTTAACCCAGTCTACCGCCGGACACTTGCTTAATGGCAACTATTTATCTTGGTAGTCTCCGCCGCCGGAGTCCGGGCCGGCCGGGGAGGCGGGGGTGCGCTCCACGATGTAGTACACGGCGACCAGCGCGATCAGCACGAACGAGGCGACGGCGCTGAACAGCGCGACGATGATCGCGATCACGTAGATGAGGCCGCCGCCGACGAACCGTGCCCGCGCCGCCCAGTGCTCCTCCGCAGCCAGCGGCCGGGCCACGTGCTGGCCGTGCAGCGTCCATTCGAAGATCCCGGCGAAGCCGGCTGACATGCCGAGGAACACCCCGGCGTACAGCGTCATCGCGAGCCGCGCGTCCCAGCTGTTGGCCGGAAAGTAGTCGGCCTCGGTGGCAGTGGCGAACGGGATCAGCACGACGAACAGCAGCAGCACCAGGTTGAGGAAGAGCAGCGTCCGGTCCACCTTGGTGATCGACCTGACCAGCACGTGGTGGTTGACCCACACGATGCCGATCATGAAGAAGCTGATCAGGTAGGCGAGGAAGGCCGGCCACTTGTCGTTCAGCTGATCCAGGAGGTGGCCGTGTCCGGGCCCGGCCACGGTGAGGTCGAGCGCGAGCAGCGTGATGGCCACCGCGAAGACGCCGTCGCTGAACGCCTCGAGCCTGGACCGGTCCATCAGCTCCGCACCTCAGTCTGCCTCGGGTTCGGAATCGACCTTCGCGAGGCTCGCCGCCTGGCTCTTAGCCGGCGATATTGTCTGGGTCATCATGATCCTCCGTGCTGGCAGGCGCCGTCGGGACCGCCGTGACCAGCAAAGTAGCGACTGCCACAACCGACTGCCACAACCTAGCGCCCCTTGCCCGGTTGTTAGCTGGCCTTCTGTTCGAGCAGCCGGTCGATGGCCTCGTTCAGCCCGTGGGTCAGCCGGGCCAGGAGCCGCTCGCCCTCGGCCGCCGACGCGCCGGCCGGGTCGCCGAGAACGCCGTTGCCGCTCACCGCGCGCACCCCCCGCTCGCGCAGCGCGGGCAGGATCTGGGCGATCGGCTTAACCTCACCCGCTTCGGCTGTGTCCAGCCGCACCGCGCCGGGGGCCAGCGCCAGCATGACCGAGGTCTCGAACCGGCCGGCGTGCGCGTCGCCGTCCGGCAGGCCGGCCTGCCAGGCCCGCGCGAACTGGCCCTCGTAGCGCAGCCGGGCGGTGGCCGCCTCGACCGCGGCGGCGTTCCCGCCGTGCCCGTTGACCAGCAGCACGGCGGGCCAGTGCAGGCTGGCGTGGCGGCCGAGCTCGATCAGGCAGGTGGCCAGCGCCTCGGTGCCGATGGATAGCGTGCCAGGAAAGTCCGCGTGCTCGCCGCTCGCGCCGACGCCGAACGCGGGCGCAAGCGCGACGCCTGCCCGCCCTGCGCAGGCCCGCCGCGCCACCGCCAGGGCGATCCTTGTGTCGGTGTCGAGCGGCAGGTGCGGACCGTGCTGCTCGAGCGATCCCACCGGCACCACCAGTAGCCGCCGTGCCCCTCCCTCGATATCTGGCCACCGCGCGTCCGCCAGCTCCAACACGGCCCCTCCATGGCTATCGGTCTACACATGGCCTACTCGACAGTAGCGGACGGTGCCGGATCGGGCCGTGCTGTGCGTAATAGTCTTGGCAGGTGCCGAAGGGAACCAGCCCACGGGAGCCAGACGACGCGGCGGCCCAAGCAGGCCAGAGACCAGGCGACGAGCTGGTCCCGGCAGGATTTCGGCTGCGGCCCGACCCCGGGACGCGCACGCTGGCCGGCGGGACGGTGATCACGGGCGGTTACCCCATCCGGGTGCTGCGGCTCAGTCCGGCCGGGGCCCGGCATGTGGCGGGCTGGTGGGCGGGTACGCCGGTGCCCGGTAATCCGAAGGCCCGCGCGCTGGCCCGCCGCCTGCTGGACACCGGGATCGCCCATCCGTTGCTGGACTGTCCCGAGCCAGCCAGCCCAGAGCCAGCGGGCCAGACCGGTCCGGACGACGTGACCGTGGTCATCCCGGTCCGTGACCGGCACGCCGAGCTGGCCCGGTGCCTGGCCGGGCTGACGGGCGGACCGCGGGTGATCGTGGTGGACGACCGCTCACGGGACCCGGACGCGATCCAGAGCGTGGCGGCCGCGGCCAGGGCTGGCGTGCTGTGGCGCCCGGTCAACGGCGGGCCCGCAGCGGCTAGGAACACCGGCCTGGCGGCGGCCGAGACTCCGCTGGTGGCGTTCCTCGACTCGGACTGCGTGCCGGTCCCCGGCTGGCTGGACGCCCTGCTGCCGCATTTCGCCGACCCCGCGGTGGGCGCGGTCGCGCCCCGCATCGTGCCGCACGAGGCCGGGCGTACCTGGCTGGCGCGGTACGAGGGCGCGAGTTCCACCCTGGACATGGGCCAGCGGCCCAGCATTGTCCGGCCGGGATCGCGGGTTCCCTATGTCCCCGGTGCCGCCCTCGTGGTCCGCAAGGAGGCCGCCGGGGCTGGTTTCGCCGAGGACATGCGGGTGGGGGAGGACGTGGACTTCGTTCTGGCGGCTGGGTGCGGCCGGCTGGCGGGTGCGGTACGAGCCGGCGGCCGCCATGGGGCATCAGCACCGGGTGCGGCTCCGTGACTGGTTCGCCCGGCGGAAGGATTACGGGACGTCCGCGGCCGCCCTGGAGCTACGGCATCCGGGCGCGGTGCGCCCGCTCTACGCGTCGGTGTGGACCGCGGTGGCCTGGCTGGCTGCCGCGCTGGGCCATCCGGAAGCCGGCGCCGTAGTCACCGGTGCCGGCACCGCCCTGCTCGCCCGGCGGCTGGCGCAGGTCACCGGCGAGGCCTGGCCCCGCCCGGCCGGCTCGGCCGCGTGGCGGCTCGCCGTCCGCCAGGCGGGCGGCGGGACGCTCGCCGCGGCCCGCCCGCTGGGCAGCGCGATCTCCAGGACCTGGTGGCCGGTGGCGCTGCCGGCCGCGATCGCGGTGCGGCGCCTGCGGCTGCCGCTGGCCGCGCTGGTGCTGGCGCCGCCGCTGCTGGACTGGCTGGACCGCAGGCCGCCGCTCGACCCGGCGCGGTACGTGGCCGCCCGGTTGCTCGACGACGCCGGGTACAGCCTGGGGGTGTGGCAGGGGTGCGCGGAACGGCGGACCGTTCGGCCGCTACTGCCCGTGCTGCGCGGGCGTGACCGTCATTTATGCACTCAGGCCGCGACTGAACTCGGCGGGCACGATGACGTCGTCCGGGGACAATTCGTGGACGGCGGACCGGCCGAGCGCGAGCAGCGTCGAGTCGATGCCGCCGCGGAGCACGTCAAAGACGTTCTTGACGCCCGCGGAGCCGTTGGCGGCCAGCCCCCACAGGTAGGCGCGGCCGATCATGACCGCCCGCGCGCCGAGCGCCAGCGCTTTGACCACGTCGCTGCCGCGCCGGATCCCGCCGTCGAGCAGGACCTCGATCTGCCCGCCCACGGCGTCGGCGACGCCGGGCAGCGCCCGGATGGACGCCGGGGTGCCGTCCAGGTTGTTGCCGCCGTGGTTGGACACCGAGATCGCGGTGGCCCCGATGTCGACGGCGTGGCGGGCGTCGTCGGGTCGCATGACGCCCTTGACCATGAACGGGCCACCCCACTGCTGGCGCAGCCAGGCGATGTCGTCCCAGGTCGGCGGCGGGGTCTGCAGCCACTCGCCGTACACGCCGAAGAACGTGGGGGCTGGCTCACCCGGGGCGGCCATGTTGGGCACGGCGAGGTCGGGCAGCCCGCCGTGGCAGAGCCACTCGCGGACATAGCCGAGTTTGAGGATGCCCTCGGGGGCGAGGCGTACCACGGTCCGCAGGTCCATCTTCTCCGGTATCGCCGGACTGCCCCAGTCCCGGCCGTTGGCGAACGACCAGTCCAGGGTGACGATCAGGCCCTTGGCGCCGGCCCGGCGGGCACGCTCCATGCGCTGGACGATCTGGTCCCTGGTGCCCGACCAGTAGGTCTGGAAGAACAGCTTGGAGTTGACCTCCGCCACTTTTTCCACCGGCATGCTGCCGAACGAGCTCAGGCCCATCGCGGTCCCGGCCTCGGCCGTGCCCCTGGCCACGCCCGCCTCGCCCTCGGGGTGCACGGCCTGCACGCCGGTCGGGGACGCGATCACCGGCAGCGCTATCTCCTGCCCGAGTACCGACGTGGCCAGCTGCCGGGCAGCGGGCAGGCTGGCGATGCGCGGCGGGGCGAACCGCAGCTCGCTGAAGGCGGCCACGTTGTCCTGCAGCGTGACGCCCTTCTCGGCGCCGGCCACCAGCGCCATGTACACCGGCCTGGGCAGCCG
Organism: uncultured Actinomycetes bacterium; assembly: GCA_963800415.1. Taxonomy (GTDB): domain Bacteria; phylum Actinomycetota; class Actinomycetes; order Streptosporangiales; family Streptosporangiaceae; genus Palsa-504. The sequence goes on along the minus strand of CAWDBS010000072.1, from coordinate 141,659 downwards.
CCGCCTCGCCCTCCTGCGCGCCTCCTCGACCGTTTCGAACCACTCGCGTGTGCTTGCCATCGGTCTCCTCGCACGCTGACTGCCGGACTGCGGGCTTGCCGGACTGCCTGACGCCCTATTGTGGCACTCGGATTTTGGCACTCGGTGCCGTAACTATCCGGTCAGCATACCCCGCTGCTTTTCGCTCCATGCCGGCTCCGGCCGTAGGATCCACGTTCATGTTCCCGGACAGCGCAGGCGCCCGGCTCGTGCCGGGCGACCAACCCGACCGGGTCAGGTGGAACGCCAGGTACGCGGACGGGTTCGTGCCTTCCTTCGGCCCCCATCCGCTGGCGGCGCGGGTGTTCGGGCCGCCAGCGCTGGACCTGCCCGACGGGCCGGTGGCCGACCTGGCCTGCGGCCCTTCGGGCACGGCGCTGCTGGCCGCGGCGCACGGGCGCCGGGTCACCGCGGTGGACGTCTCGGAGGTGGCGCTCGGGCTGCTCGGCGACGAGGCCAGGCGGCGGGGGCTGGGTCAGCCTGATCACGCTGGTGCGCGCGGACCTGTCCGCCTGGTCACCGGAACCACGCTCGCACGCGCTCGTCCTGTGTACCGGCTTCTGGGCCTCGGCGGTGCTTACCGTGGCGGTCGGCGCGGTGGCGGACGGCGGCCTGCTGGCCTGGGAGGCCCTCACCGCCGCAGCCCGGCTTTCACGCCCGAGCCTGGACCCCGATGGTGCCTGGCCCCGGGCGAGCCCGCGTCGCTCCTCCCGCCCGGCTTCACGCTCCAGAGACCAGAGCGACGTGCCTGCCCCCAAGCGACCCGTGAGACGCCAGATGCTGGCCCGCCGCGACGACTGACTCGCCTCGGTCAGCGCCGTCAGCTCGTCGAGCGCGGTCGCGCCGGCGGCGATGGACCGGGCCCGCTGCGCGGCGGCGGCCGCGACCGTGCTGCCCCACATGCTCGCCTCGATCAGGGCCAGGTCGAGTTCGGGCTGCCAGGTCAGCTGCCAGCTCTCCCGGAACGTCCCGATGTTCGGTGTCCGGCCCTGCTGCCGCGTGCCCCAGCGCACCTTGAGCAGGGCGAGCCGGTACAGCAGGCGGCTGCGGGCCAGGTCGTTCGGCTTGCGCAGGTCCAGGTCGTAGTCCCGGGGCTCCGCCTCGGGCCGCAGCCGCAGGTGGCGCTGCTGGTCCTGCAGGTCCCGCTGCAGCGGCATCATGGGGGTGGCGGGCGGCACCGTGCCGAGCCGCTCGCCGACCACGAGCCGCCGCTGGATGAGCGCGGTGAGCAGGTCGCTGCCCTCGCACAGCACGGCGCGGGCGGCCTCGGTGACCTCCTCCAGGCCGGACAGCGGCCGCCCGCGCAGCGCGGCGAGAGCCTCGGCGAGCCGGACGGACTCGATGACGTGCGCCGACGACACCGGGATCCCCTCGTCGCGCAGGACGGCGGCGGCCCGCGCCAGCCACCGCTCGATGGGCTGGCCGGCGGAGGAGAACAGGTGGTCATACCAGCCCGGAGACCGGATGCCCGCGCCGTAGCCCGAGGCGTAGGACAGCCGCCCGTAGGTCCACGGCACCCAGGTCAGGGTGGCCTTCACCTTCGGCAGGCCGCGCAGCAGCCGGTCGTCCGCGGCCGCGGACGGCAGGTCCCGCAGGGCCGGCACGTGCCAGGCGCCGCAGACCACCGCGATCCGCTCGAAGCCGTCCCTGACCGTCCGGCGCAGCACCCTGCGCATGTGCGCCTCGCGGATGGCGTCGCGCGAATCGGCTGCCCCGGCGTCGGCGCGGAGGATCCCGATGGCCTCGGCCAGTGCGTCGAAGACCGCGGGCCCAGGGACGTGTTCCACCACATCCTCCCACCAGCGCTCCGGGTCGTCGTACCCGGCCGCGGTGGCGAGCTCGCTGACCGGATCGGGTGCGAGCCTGGGCGCCCCGCGACCTACCCATCGCGAGCTGGTGCGCGGCTGGCAGGTCGCAGAACCGGACCGGGACGCCCGCGCCCAGCGCGTAACACATCGCCTGCCACTCCGGCGAGAACACCGCGAACGGCCAGAACGCCGCCTGCTGAGCCTCCCCGGGCACGTACCCGAGCAGCGCCACCGGCGGTCGCATCTGCGCGTCCGCGGCCAGCGTGACCAGCCCGTCCGCCTCCGGCGGCCCCTCGATCAGCACGACATCCGGGCGCTGTTCCGCCAGCGCGGCCCGCACCGACCGCGCCGACCCGGCCCGTGATGCCGGATCCCGTAGAGAGCAGCAGGAAGATCCTTATACCGAACGGGTCGTGGTGCGTGCCCCGGCTCGGCTGCCTCGCTGTTCATCCGGCGGCGTCGCGGCAGGCGCGGTAGAAGTCGCTCCAGTCATCGCGGTCCCGGATGACCGTCTCCAGGTATTCCTGCCACACCGCGCGGTCGGCGACCGGGTCCTGGATCACGGCGCCGGTGATGCCGCCGGCCACGTCGGCGGCACGCAGCACGCCGTCGCCGAAGTGCGTCGCCAGGGCCAGGCCGCTGGTGACCACGGAGATCGCCTCGGCCGTGGACAGCGTGCCGCTCGGTGATTTGACCTTGGCCCGGCCGTCCTCGGTGACGCCCTGGCCGGGATGGGCACGCCAGGGACGGCGACCGGTCGAACCGCCGTCCGTTCGGTGCCGATAAGGCTCGCGGTGATCAGGTCCCGCCATGTGCTCACAGCCGCACCGCCATCCCGCCTTGGTCCCAGGCGGTCAGCGGCCACAGGCCGCGCGGGGTCCACTCGCCCGCCACCGTCACCAGGCGGCCGCCGGAGAGCGCGAGCAACGGCCAGCAGTCGCCGGCGCCGGGGTGCAGCCGCAGGGCGTCGCCGTCCGCGTCGGCGACGGCCGGGACGGGGAGCGGGCCGGGGTGGCGTGCAGGACGGCCGGCCAGTTGTCCAGCCAGGGGTCCCGGCGAGCGCGGCCGCGCAGGAAGCCGAGCAGTCCGGCGATCGTATCGCCGTCCGGCGGGCCGCCGCCGGTGGCGTCGTGCTTCGCCAGCACGACGGCGCGCAGCGGGACGGCCCCGGGATAGAACACCAGGTCCGCGTCGAGGTCGGTGCCGACGATGAGCGAATCCTCGAGCGCCAGGCCGGCCGCGGCGAAGCTGAGCACGAGCGCGGGCCGGCCGGTCTTCGCCGCGCAGACACGTCCGGCGGGTCCTGATCCGCTCTGCTCGATGTCCCGGCGCGCCAGCACCTGCCAGTGATCCCTGACCGGCTGCCCGTGGCCAGCACGTCGGCCTGGCGGAGGCTGAACCGATCCGCGACGGACAGTCCCCGCAGCGGCGGCGGCAGCTCGGCCTGCCGGTGTAGCCGACGACGAGCAGCCGGAGCAGCGCGTATTCCGCCAGGAGCCGGCCATCCCAGCCCGCGCCCGAATGCGGGACCGAGGCGAGGGCACGGAGACGTTCGGCCAGGCCGGGGGCTTGCGCGTCGACCATCCGGGCGGCGATGTCGTCCCAGTGGCCATACCCGGCCTGCTGGCTGACGGCTAGACCCTGCCGCACCTGGTCGCAGAGCCAGCGGTCGAGCTCGGCCATACCGGTGGCGACCCGGGCCTCCCGCTGCTCCGCGCGTTTTGCCGCCGTCTTAGGATCGGCTGGTTCCCGGCCGGCACCTGGCCAGCCTTCGCCGCGCGCGTGGTGAGCCCGGCGGCCCAGTCGGTGGTCCGGCGGCGGCGTCCTGAAGCACTCGCACGCGATCCCATCGTTCAGCCACGGTCCACACCCTAATCCTTGGTACTGACATTCGAAGACTGCCCCCCGTGCCCAGCGCGGGCCTTAGATCATCGGGGGGCTGCGCGGATGATCGCCATCGCCGGACAGCGCGACGGGCATACCCGGCGGCAGTCTGAAGTTGTGGGCTACTTGGAGGGAAGGAGGCACGCCAGTGAAGGCAGTGCGGTTCGATGAGTACGGCGACGTCGACGTCCTGAAGGTGGTCGACGTGCCGAAGCCCGCGCCGGGACCCGGCCAGGTGCTGGTCCAGGTCAAGGCGGCCGGCATCAACCCGGGCGAGGCCAAGATCCGCGCGGGTCTGCTGCATGCCAGGTGGCCCGCCACGTTCCCGTCCGGACAGGGCAGTGACCTGGCCGGGATCGTCGCCGAGACCGGAGCCGGCGTGACCGGCTTCGCCGCCGGGGACGAGGTCATCGGCTACACCGACAACCGGGCCAGCCAGGCCGAATACGTCGTGGTCGAGGAGCAGAACCTCGCCGCCAAGCCCGCGGGCGTGCCGTGGGAGGTCGCCGGGGCGCTGAACGTGGCCGGGGCCACCGCCTACGCCGCCGTCCGCGCCGTCGCGCTGACCGATGGCGACACCGTGGTGGTCTCCGGCGCGGCGGGCGGGGTCGGCTCGCTGGTCGTCCAGCTTGCCGGCGGGCCGGCGCCACCGTGATCGGTCTGGCCAGCCCGGCGAACCATGAATGGCTAGCCGGGCACGGGGTGATCCCGGTGGCCTACGGTGACGGAGCGGCAGCCCGGATCCGGCAGGCGGCCGGGAAGGTCGACGCGTTCATCGACACGTTCGGCGCGGACTACGTGCAACTGGCCCTCGGGCTCGGCGTCGAGCCGTCCCGGATCGACACCATCGTCAGGTTCGACGCGGTCGCCGAGTACGGCATCAAGGCCGAGGGCAACGCGGCGGGCGCCGCGCGAGCACGCTGGCCGACCTGGCCGGGCTGGTCGCAAACGGCGCGCTGGAGGTGCCGATCGCCGCGACGTTCCCGCTCAGCCAGGTCCAGGACGCCTACCGTCAGCTGGCGAGCGGCCACATCCGCGGGAAGATCGTCCTGACGGTCGAACGCGGCGCGGCGGCGCGTACTGTCGTGTTAAGAGGCGAGCAGGAGGTAGAGCATGAGCGAGATGCTGCCGCTGTTTCCGCTCGGCGCGGTGCTCTACCCGGCATGCTGATGCCGCTGCACATCTTCGAGGAGCGGTACCGGCAGCTCGTCCGGGACCTGCTCGGCGGCCCGGACCCGCGCCAGTTCGGCGTGATCGCGATCCGCAAGGGACGTGAGACCGGCATCGAAGGCGTGCACTCGCTGTACGAGATCGGCTGCACCGCCAGCCTGCGCCGGGTCGACCGGCACGACGACGGCCGGTTCGACATCGTCACCGTCGGCGCCCAGCGGTTCCGGCTGCTCGGGCTCGACGAGACGCAGCCCTACCTGCAGGGTGAGGTCGAGATACTCGCCGAGGAACCGGTCGACCCGGCGGCGGCCGGGCCCGCCGTGCAGGTGACCCAGGCCGCGTTCCGCGAGTACCTGGACGCGCTGACCGAATGGGGCGGCGCCACGGTACGGCTCGAGGAGCTGCCCGACGAGCCGGTGCTGCTCTCTTACGTCATCGCCGCCGCCATGGTCATCGACCTGCCGGAACGGCAGGCGCTGCTGGCCGAGGCGGACACCCTGCGGCGGCTGGGCATGCAGCGCGCGTTGCTGTCGCGGGAGACCGCCATGCTGCGCACCACCACCTCCCGGCCGGCCCGGACCTCAGGAACACGCCGTACAGTCCCAACTAGTTACTGGCCGAACTAGGCCGAACTGGGGCGTGGCGGGGATATGTGGGTCGCTGGAAAAGAGGGGTAGAGGTAGGCCATGGCAGAACCGGAAACCGACGCAACCGACATCTCGCTGCGCGCCGCCGAGGTAGCGGCCGACGTCACCGAGACGGACCGGCCGCAAGAGCAGCGCAGGATCGTAAGCGCCTTCATCAAGGCCGCGGGCTCGGGCGCCGGGTGGCCGGCCGCGGGACGCGAGCGGTGCGGCGGCGCGCGGGCTCGGGCGCCAACTGGCTGGTCAGTCAGGTGGTCGCGATGGCGCCCCGGCTGCGGGTCCGCGACCATGCGGCGCTGCAAGCCCAGTTCCCCGGCCAGTCGCAGAAGAGATCGCTGACGCGCTCATCGAGGGCGCGGCCCACGCGGCGGCGGCGGCGGGCGGGGCGGCTGGCCTGGCCGCCGCGCTGCCGGTGCTGCCCGCGTACCCGGCTGAAGTGGCGGCGGAGACGCTGGTTGTGGTCGGGATCGAGCTCAAGCTCGTGGCCGAACTCCACGAGGCCTACGGCGCCTCGGCCCCAGGGAACTTCGCCGAGCGGATGAGCGCCTACACCGCGGCGTGGGCACACCGCCGGGGGGTGTTCATGCTCGAGGGCGGGCTAATCCTCGCCGCCGGGTCGCCGCTGGCCCGGCTGCTGCGGCGGCGGCTCATTGCCCGGGTCGGCCGTAGCGCGGTCTCCCTGGGCCCGCTGCTCACCGGCGCCGCCGCCGGCGCCATGTTCAACAGCCGGGAGACCAAGCGGCTCGGCCGGGACATCCGGCGCGACCTGCGCCGCGCGATCGGCTCATGAGGGGCGCCGGGCTTCCCGCGGCCCGGGTGGTTTCGGGCGCGGCTCGAATACCAGGCAGGTCGTGGTGACATGCGCGTACAGGGCCCCGTCGGGTCCGGTGATCCGGCCGGACGCGGTGACCACGCGTCGCCCGACGCTCACCACTTGGCCGGTGGAAGCTACGCAGGCCAGTGCCGCTCTAGCGGGTAGTCACCAAACGTGCGGAAAAAGTGATCACGATGGCAGCGGTGGATTTCGACGCGCTCATGGATTTGTGCATACGTTCGCGGGTGACCTGGCCGCGGCGGTTATCAGGGACGTGGTGCGCGGCACCGGCTTCAGCCGCTTCCGTCGCGCTGCGGAGACCCCCGTTCAACCTGGTCTACGAGGCCCGGCCCTGAGCATCTTCCGGTGGCCGGACGAGAGGTGCAGGCTATGGACATGGACCGGTCGCTGGTGGGGCGAGACGCCGAGTGCGTCGCGCTCCGTGCGTGCCTGGCCGCTGCGCTGACCGGGCCAGGGTCTGTCACCCTAGTCGCGGGTGAGGGGGGAGCAGGGAAAACCACGCTCGTTAAGCATGTCCTGGCCTGCACCTCCACGCCGGTGCTGAACGGCTGCGCCGCCGAGTGGGCGGGCACCGCCTACGACGTCGTGGCCCGGGCGCTCCGCCCGGCCATCAGGAACTCGGCCGAACCAGTGCCGGACGTGCTCGCCCAGATCATGCCCGAGCTGGGCGCCCCGCCGCCCGAGCCGGGCACGGCGGCCCTGGCGGCGGCCGTCTGCTCGGTGCTGGCCGGCATCGCCGGCGATAAGCCGCTCGCGCTGTTCCTGGACGACTTGCAGTGGGCCGACGAGGCGACCCTCGGCTTGCTGCCCGCCCTGGCCGACGCGGTGGGCGGCCTGCCGGTCGCGGTGATCGGCTGCTATCGCAGCGACGAGCTTCCCCGGGACCACCGCCTCCGGGCTGTCCGCGCCCAGCTGCGCCGTAGCCGTCAGCTTACGGAGATCGAGCTCGGCCCGCTCGGCGACGAGGACGTACGCCGGATGCTCGCCTCTCTGCTAGGGGCGACCCCGCAGCCCACGCTGACCGCGGTGGTGGCCAGCCGGGCCGACGGGCTCCCGTTCGCCGTCGAGGAACTGGCTCTCGCCCTGCGCGACGGCGGCCGCCTGGCCTTCCGCGACGGCACGGTGGCGCTGGCCGGCGACGGTGCCGCCCCGGTGCCCGACGGCATCAGGGAGGCCGTGCTGCTGCGCACGTCACGGCTGGCCGGCGAGGAACGGACGCTGCTCGAGGCCGCCGCGGTGGCGGGCCACGAATTCGACATCGACACCGTCTTGGCCGCCTGTGACGTGCTGGCGTGGCCGGACGGATTCACCGGATCCGGGCTGCTGACCGAGGTCGGTGACGGACGGGCGGCTTTCCGTCACTCGCTCACCCAGGAGGCGGCTTACGCGGACATTCCCTGGTCCCGACGGCGCTGCCTGCACCGGTCGCTCGCCCGCACGCTGGCCGCCGCTGGTGCCGCGCCGGCCCTGATCGCCGTCCACCTTCTCGCGGCCAGGGACTTCAGGCCTGCCCCGCGAGGCGCTGATCGCGGCGGCGGACGAGCACTCCGCGGTCCACGCGTACCGGGATGCCGCCCGGGCCCTGCGGACGGCGCTCGAACACTGGCCATCGGATCAGGAGGACGATACCCGGCTCTCGGTCATCGACCGGCTCGCTAGGTGCGCCGAGATGTGCTCTGAATATGCCAACGCGGTCACGTTGCTCCGCGAGCTCGCCGACGGATATGAGCGTCGCGGTGACCTGGGCGCCCTAGCTAGTTGTCAGCGTCGGCTGGCCGTGACGCACGAGCTGCGCGGGCAGTGGGAATCGGCGCTGACGGCCAGGGAGGCGGCGGCGGTGGCCTTCTCGGCCGCGGGCCTTCCGGCCGAGGCGGCCATCGACCGGCTAGCCGTGGCCACCCACCTGCGTGCCGCGGCTAGCTATTCCGCCGCGCTGGCCACGCTCAGCGCGGCCCGGACCGACGCGGAGGCGAGCGGCCGGACCGACTTGCTGCTGCGTGCCGAGGGCCTGCGCGGCAACGTCCTGTCGCGGCTGGGGAAGTCCCGGGAGGGCATCACCGCCGTCCGGACCGCACTGGACCAAGCGCTTGCGGGAACGCTCGCGGACACCGCCGCGGAACTGCAGCAGCGGCTGGCCGACTCGCTCGAGCACTGCGGTGATTACCGGGCGGCGAAGGCCGCGTACGCCGCCGCCTACCAGTTCTGTGACGCCCATGGGGTCGACGCCATGGGCCAGCTCTGCCGGGCCTGCGCCACCGTGGTGCTGTTCGCCCGCGGCGAGTGGGACCGCACTATCGCCGTCTGCGAGGACGTGCTCGCGTCAGCGACCGTGCTGCACGCCCGGGGGGCGCCGCCGGCATGCTCGGCCTGGTGTACGCCGTGCGGGGAGCGGTCAAGCTGGCCCGCCCGCACCTGCTGGAAAGTCACTTGGTCGCCACCAGGATCGAGCTCATCCCGATGCAGCTGTTTTCCTCGTGGGGCCTGTGCGTCCTGGAGGATGCGGAGGGCGCTCATGCCGACGCGGCGGACCGGGCCCGGCAGATACTGGCCCGCCTGGCGCAGACTCAGGAACGGCACTATAGCGTGCAGATCCTGCAGTGGATGGCCACCCTTTTCGCTGATTACGGGCTGACTACCGAGGTCCGTGCCTGCGCGGCAGCCCTGTCCGAGATGGCCGAGGCCACCGGGCAGCCCGAGGCGGTCGCCGCGCTCGCACACGCCCGCGGCGAGACGCTGCTGGGTAACGAGCCGAAGGCGGCGGCCCGTGAGCTATGCCGGGCGGCCGACATGTTCAGCGAGCTTGAGCTGCCGTTCGCCACGGCCCAGGCTCAGCGCCGGGCCGCCTCGGCGGCGGTCCAGATCGGCGAGGACCTTCTTGCGCGGGAGTGGCTGCACGCGGCATATGACACCGCGGACCGGCTCGGCGCAAGCCGCCTGCGCGGTGCCTGCGCCGAGGCGCTCAGCCAGCTAGGCGACAGACCGCGGGCCCGAGCATCGGCCAGGCGCTCGGCGGCCGGGCTCACCGGACGTGAAATGGAGATCATGATGCTGGTCGCGCGCGGCAATACCAGCAGGCAGATCGGCGAGGCCCTTTTCATCAGCCCGCGGACGGTCGAGATGCACGTCCAGGGCAGCCTGCTCAAGCTGCAGTGCCGCACGAGGGCGGAGGCCGTGCGCAGGCTCGTCGAGCTTGGCGCGCTGCCGCAGCCCGAGAGGGCCGGACGACGGCTGCCCCCTTAGCTCACCGGCACCGGGTTGGCCGCGGATCCTTCGGTGCTCAGCAGCACCACCGTCGCCTCCGGGCCGACGGCCAGCGCGGCCCGCCTTCCCTCGGCGTCCTCGCCGGTGAGCGCGGCCCGCGCGCCGGCCAGCGCGGCCCCGCCGCACGGACCGGCCGGTATCCCGTAACCCGCCAGGTCACGAGCCGCCGTGGCGCTGTCGGCATCGGCGGCGGCGACCGCCGCATCCAGGCCATCACGCAGGTAGGGCCAGGCCAGCATGGAAGGGGTGCCGCAGTTCAGCCCGGCCATGATGGTCTCGCTGGTCGCGATGGTGCCCAGCTCGCCGCGGACCAGACTAGCCAGGACGCAGGCCGCGGTGCCGGGCTCAACTGTGAGCAGGGCTGTTCTCCGTGAATCCGGCCGGCTGCGGTAATGGGTGATGCCAGCCTGCGACAGCGAGCCCACACCCGCCGGGATCACCACCAGGGCGGGCTCGGCCGCTCCTGTATCCGCGAGCTGCTCGTCGACCTCGGCGAACAACGTCGAGTAGCCCTCGACGATCCAGCCAGGCACCTGTTCGTAGCCAGGCCATCCGGCGTCCTGCACGAGTTTCGCGCCTGGCTTGTCCGCAGCCTGGGCCGCGAGCCGCACCGCGTCGTCGTAGGTTCCTGTGATCTCGGTGACCTGCGCTCCCTCCGCCGCGATGGCGGCCACCGCCGTAGGATGCACGCCGCTGGGCACGAACACGTGCGCCCGCTGCCCGAACAGCTTGGCCATCCGGGCCAGCGCCCGTCCGTGATTGCCGTCGGTGGCGGTCACCAGCGTTAGCGCGCCGGTAGCGGGCTGGCGCGAGAGCACCTGGTGCACCGCCCAGGAGGCGCCGAGCACCTTGAAGGCCGGCAGGCCCATCCGCGCCGACTCATCCTTGACGAACACCCGCCCGACAGCCAGTTCGGCCGCCAGGGCCGGGACCTCGGTCAGGGGAGTGGGCGCGTAGCCGGGCAGCCTGGCGTGAAAGGCTTTTACCTCAGCCGTGGGAGCAGGCGCGCAGGTCCAGGTCCAGGCAGTCGGCTGCGCGAACCACGGCGGACAGCCTGCGGGCAGGCCCGGGGGAGTGATCACCCTCCTACCATGCCGCTCCGGCTGCTGCGTCGGCTAGGTGACGTCATCGTCACGCCTCGTCACACCCTTCATCCCACCTCTTGTGCTGATTCTCATATGGCGATTCGATCACACCGACGACATCGCCCGCCTGCAGTCGCTCGACACCATTTGTTCCCACGGGTCTCCCCGTCGTTAGCCCAGTTCAATGGCTACGCGTTGGATGATGTCGCCCCCGGCTTGTATCCAAGCTAACTGGTGGTTTGGGCCGGGCTTGCCGTCTTAACCCCGTGCTTGCCAGGCCGACAAGCGCCCCCTAAGGTTGGCACATGCCAATGGCCAGAACCGCTGGCCTTAGCAAGACCCCGCCGCCCTGGGGCACCACACCTGGGTTTGTCAGCGTGGGCCCTGCCTCCGAGGAGCACGGTCGTGACTGGAACGAGCCCTACGGTACGTCAACGCGAACTTGGTAAACGGTTGCGCGAACTCCGCGGCCAGCATGACCTTACTGTCGAAGATGTCGCGGAAAAGCTTCTGTGCTCTGCCACTAAGGTTAGTCGGCTGGAGACTGGAGCGCGTCGGCCGAGTCTCCGCGATGTTCGGGACTTGTGCGTCCTCTACGGCGTCGACGAGCCGACCTCGACCGAGCTCATGAATCTCGCTCGAGGTGCGCGCGAGCAAGGCTGGTGGACACGGTACGAGGATCTCAATCTGGATCCATACATCGGGCTAGAGCAGGAAGCCGTATCTATTACGTGTTACTCGGCTTTCTACGTGCCAGCGTTGCTACAGACTAAAGATTACGCCCGAGCCATCATTAAAGCTATTGCACCCAAAATGGATCCTTCCATACTGCAGCAACGCGTTGAGGTCCGGCTTCGCCGCCAGCAATTGTTGGAGAAGAACAACCGACCGCGCTATCGTGTTCTGCTGGACGAGTCAGCACTGCGCCGTCGGGTTGAAGGGTCGACTCTCATGGCGACTCAACTCGATAACGTTTTGGATGCCGTCCGCCACGATAAGGCGACCGTTCAGATCATTCCCTTTGATGTGGGCGCGCATGCTGCTGCGGACGGCTACTTCGTCTTGCTAGAGTTTGACGAACCTCATCTATCGCCAGTCGTCTTTCTCGAAGGTCTAACCGGCAACCAGTATCTTGAACGAAAGGATGAGATAGCTCGCTACCGCGAGACTGTCGAGTACCTGCGTGATTCCGCTCTGAGTCCACGAGACTCTCAAGCGCTCATAGCCCACTACATAGAAGGCTACGCAAGCGAATGATAGGTCACTCCGTGACGGTGGGCTGACTAAACATCAGGCATGCCTGGAGTCTCCAATATAGTTCGCGTAACGGGAGAGAGGGCGGAGGAGTCAATTGAAGAAAGACAAGCACAATAAACGGTCGACGCAGAAGCGCAGAAGTCGTAGACAGGCGAGCTTGCTTAAGGTGGTAACAAGTTCGGTCGCCCTGGTGACGGCTACCGCAGTAGGCATCAATCAGGCCGAGGCGATAATGACCCCGCACACAACAGGGTCATGTGTCGCAGGGCAAATTAATTAATATGACGACCTTTGCCTAGGGGTTTCTATTGGGCGGTTCAGTGCGACGGGGTACGGACTGCCCAATAGGACCGACACTACCGAACTCGGTAATGTGCTCGAGCGGGCATCAAGAAACGAAGGATAATTCATGTCACTATACAGTTCGGTTTCGGGGGATTTGGAATGGCGAGTCTCACGTACCTGCGACACCGGTGCTTGCGTCGGGGTGGCGCGTCAGGGTGACGTCATCTATATTCGCAATACAAGTGATCCTAAAGGACCCATTAGTAGGTTTACGGCAGAAGAATGGCGTCAGTTTCTCGCCGGGGCCAAGCTGGGCCACTTCGACGAGATTGCCTGACTTCACAGTTGTTCTTTGTAAGGGTCGACGCAGCACGTCGACCCTTACATTTTACCTACTTCACATTAGACACTCATTGCCCATGCGCAACAAACCCAACGCGTAGCATTGACAAGAGTATGAAACCCGTGTTTGCCTCAAAAAGGATCTCGCGTCTGATAACCCGTTGGGGGAGTAGTGGATGATAGATCGCTGGGCGAACCTACTTGGCGTACTGTATGGCGCTGCGACAATGGTCAGTGTGTCGAGATCGGGGCTTTGGCCGATGTTGTCTTGGTCCGTAACTCTGCGGATCCTGATGGTCCCCGTATCAGCCTGAGCCGGGGCAGGTGGCAGGAGTTCGTCGCCAGGGTTAAGCAAGGGGATTTCAACGATCCGTGACCTGCCAACTCACGGATCTTTTGATTATCGGCGCACCTGGTGAGCGGTGCGCATGACTCCTCTGGCTATGTGCATCGGGTGTGGCTTATCTGTCGAAGCCGAAATACGGCGAGTCAAAGGACCGTGACCGTGAAAGTCGCTGCCAGGAGGGCTTGGCGGGCAGGAAGCACGTGTTTGTTGTCTCGGGGACCTGTAAGTCGGCTTCGGATGGCGATGCGATCGGCACATATCGCCGAGCCGCTCAGTCTGCCCGTTCGCTGCTATGGGAGTAGACCTCGAGATCGGTGGCTTTGACGGTGAGCCACACCTGGCTGCCGGGTCCGAGCGATAGCTCCGCCACCGCCGCGGGCGTGACGTCTGCCAGGGCGGAGGGCTGTCCGTCGAGATCGAGCCGGACACGGTCGGCCAGCAGCGTGAGGCCGATCACCTTCGCCTGCCACGTGTTGCGGGCGCTGCTGGGCTGCGGGCGCACAGTGCTGACGACTATCGCGGAAGGACGCACCGCGACCAGCACGTCACCGTGCTCGCGATGGTCGGGAATCACGAAGGTTCCGCCGCCATCGAATGTCACCGCGGAGCCGTCGGCCCGGCCCGCGTACAGGTTCAGGCCGACGAGTTTGGCTACGTAATCGGTGGCGGGCTGGCGGGCGATCAGCGCCGGGGTGCCCTCCTGCACGATGCGCCCGCCTTCCAGGACGATGAGCTGGTCGGCCAGCACGAGCGCTTCGAGCGGGTCGTGGGTGACCAGCAGGCACGGCCCGGTGAAGTCGGCCAGGTGTCGCTTGAGTTCGGCTTGGACATCGAGCCGGGTTCCGGCGTCCAGGGCTGACAGGGGTTCGTCCAGCAGCAGCAGCGCTGGCTGGCCTGCCAGCGCGCGGGCCAGGGCCACCCTTTGCGCCTGCCCGCCTGATAGCTGGCTGGGCTTGCGGTCGGCGAGGTCGGCCAGTCTGAGCCGGTCAAGCCAGTAGCTGGCGGCTGACCTGGCCGCGTGCTTCCCCAGGCCCCGGGCCCGCGGTGAGAACGCCACGTTCTCGGTCACGGTCAGGTGCGGGAAGAGCCGGTAGTTCTGGAAGACGAAACCGATCGGCCGTCCCGCGGCCTCGACGAAGGTGCCCTGCTCTGCGTCGTCCATTACCTGTCCCGCGAGCGTGATGCGCCCGGCTGAGACCGGGGTCAGGCCGGCCACCGCGCTGAGCAAGGTGGACTTCCCCGCCCCGTTCGGCCCCAGCAGGCCGAGGACCTGACCGGGTGCCGCGGCGAGGCTGACCGCGAGGTTGAAGCTACCGCGCATGACCTCCGCATCGACGACGAGGCCGCCGCTGTCGACGTGCGTCATAGGGGTGAGCCGCCCCTTAGCCAGCGATCGCGAAGGGAGACCAGCACGATGACGGAAACGACCAGCAGCACCAGGCTGAGCGCGATCGCCGCGTCGGGGTCATTCTCCAGGGCGTAGTACACGGCGATGGGCATCGTCTCTGTCTGGCCAGGGAAGCTGCCGGCAAAGGTGATCGTTGCGCCGAATTCGCCCAGAGCTCGCGCCCAGCACAGTACGGCGCCTGCCGCCAGGGACGGTGCGACCAGGGGCAGGGTGATGCGGCGGAACACTGTCATCCGTTTCGCGCCCAGCGTGGCCGCCGCTTCCTCGAAGCCCTGGTCTGCGGATCGCAGCGCTCCCTCGACGGTGATGATCAGGAAGGGCATGGCGACGAAGGTCTCGGCCATGACCACGGCCAGCGGAGTGAACGGAATCGTCAGCCCGAACCACGAGTCCAGATAGCGGCCGACGAACCCGGTCCGCCCGAATGCCAGCAGCAGCGCGACCCCGCCGACCACGGGCGGGAGCACGAGCGGCAACGTCACCAGGGCGCGGAGCAGATGCTGGCCCGGGAAGCTGCTCCGGGCCAGCATCCAGGCCAGCGGAACCCCGATGACCAGGGAGATCGCGGTGCTCGCGGACGCGGTCCACAGCGAAAGAATGAGGGCTTGGGTCGCATCGGACCCGCTCAGGGCCGCTCCGAGCCTGCCCCAGGGGGCGCGGATCAGCAGACCGGCCAAAGGCAAGATCAGGAACGCGACCGCGATCAGGGCCGGCACCAGCAAGGGCGCCGGCACTGATCGCGAAGCACCTCCTCGCGCGGCCCGCCTGGCTCGTTCGCGGGATGTCAGGTGCGACGGCGCGGTGCGGGTCACCATGGCAGCTCCGGAACTAGGTCAGGGCTGCTGGAACCCCGCAGCCGCGAGCACCTGCTGGCCCGCAGGTGACAGCACGTAGGCGACAAAAGCCTCAGCTTCGGCCTGGTGCGTGCTGCTGCTGATGGTAGCGATGGGGTAGAGGGTCGAGGCGTTCTCGCTGGCCGGGATGGTCACGCCCTTGACCTTGGCCCCGGCCGCCTTCACGTCGGTCACGTACACCATGCCCGCATCGACGTTGCCGAGTTCGACCTGGGTCAGCACCGACTTCACGTCCGGCTGAAGCGTGACCGGCTTGACGGTGATCCCGGCGTTCTTGAATACCTCCGCGGCCACGACCCCGCACGGCACCTTCGGCTGGCACAACGCCACCTTGACCGACGACTTCGCCAGGTCGCTCACGGAAGTCACCTTCGCGGGGTTACTCGGCGGGACGGCGACTTCCGCGGTGTTCTTGGCGAAATCCTTCGGGCTGGACGCGTCACCCGCATTGACCACCGTGTCCATGTTGGCAGGCGCCGCCGAGGCGAACACGTCAGCAGGTGCGCCGCCGGTAATCTGGGTCGCCAAGGTGGAACTCCCCCCGAAGCTGAACTTCACCGTATCCCCTGGGTTGGCGGCCTCGAATTGCTTTCCGATCTGGGTAAAGGTCCCCATCAGCGAGGCTGCGGCGAATACGGTGATCGTCCCTGTCTGCGCGGCGGCCGGGCTGCTCGCGGCCGGCGCAGACGAACTGGCCGGGCTTGAAGCCGTGCTTGAAGAACTGCTGCTGGAGCAGCCCGCAGCGGCGATCGCCGCCAGCGCGACTATGGTGAGAGCGAAACGGCGCATTTTAACTCCTTGATTGAATCTTCGCGGGCGAGATCAGATGGTCTTGAAGATCTCAACGGAAACGCTGGCGGCCCTGGCCGCGGCCACCAGGCCGCTGGGCCTGTTCCGCGCTCCATGAGCGACCACCGCCCTGCCCTCCCCATGACCGGCTGACCCGGCCAGATCCCCTCCGAACCTGCCGAGCGCCACCCTGTCCACGACTAGCTGCCCGGTAGCATCGGCGGTCGTTTCGAGCCGACCCCATCCACCCAGCGGCGCAAGATGCCGATGCCGCCCCCGGGAAGGCGGGCGGCTTCCTGGCGAAGACAGGGATCACTTCTCGAACACTGCCATTGATAGTTGCGCGACGCAAGAAATTCAGACATCACTTTGGTGACGGTCGGTATCGCCGGGCCGGACCGCGCATCGCACATGGCGATAACCCCCTTGGCACCCTCCCGATCGTCGGGCATTGTGGACCGGGTGAGTACCGCCGATCCGCTCACTGCGCGCCGGCGAGCGTCCGCCTGTGCTGCGCGACGTGCACTTCACCGCCGTACTGACCGAGATGAACGGCGAACGCCACGCGCTCACCCGGTCCCTTCTCGGTGTCGGTCCGGCCGACGGCGAGCCGGCCGGGGCGGAGCCAGGAGGAGGCCGGCCTGCAGTCCGCCACCGACGGCGAGTTCCGCCGGGCCTCCTGGCACATGGACTTCATCTACGCCCTCGGCGGGATATCCAAGGCGCCGGGGAACATGGCCGTGAAATTCCGGAACGCGTCCGGGGAGATCGAGTTCACCCCGGCGTCGATCCGCGTCGACGGGAAGATCCGCATCGACGACACCATCTTCGGCGACGACTTCACGTTCCTGAGGTCCCAGGTGAGGACGGCGGTGCCCAAGCTGACCATCCCGTCGCCGAACATGGTCCACTACCGCGGCGGCCCGCCTCCGTCGACCCGGCGGTTTATCCGGACATGGAGGAGTTCTGGGCCGACCTGGCCGCGGCGTACGCCTGCCTGTCCGGCCAGTGCGGGTTCTCCTCCACCGTGGAGGGCAACGCCCTGACCTACGACGAGCAGGCCGCCAAGCTCCGCCTCATCGTCGATACCGCCCACGACATCTGGGGCTAGCGCAGCATCTGGGGCTACGAACCCGGCCTAAAGGCGCTGCCACTTGGCCTGGCAGCACGAGAAGAGGCCGAACATGATGAGCCCGATTGCGACCAGGACCAGCAGCCAGGGGCCGAGCGGGGTGGACGCCAGGACCCGCAGCGAGGAGTCGATCCCCTTGGCCTGCTGGGGTTTGGCCTCGACCGCGGCGACGGCGAGGAAGATGCCCGCGGTGGTGAACACGGCGCCGCGTGCGATGCCGCCGAACTTGCCGAGCCACTCCACGATGCGCCGGGTGCGCGCCCGCAGCTGCCCGAGTTTCATGTCGCGGCGGAACTTCTCTTTCCATGCCTCATAGGCCAGGTAGATGCCGCCGCCGATGAGGGCCAGGCCGATCACCACCACGAGGACCTGGCCACCCGGATACTTCAGCAGCGTCGCCGTCAGGTCGACCGACTGCTTGTCGCTGGACTGCGGGCCACCTGTCCCGAGCGTGTACTTGAGCACGCCGTAGGCGATGACGGCATAGATGACGGCCCGGCCGAGCGCAGCCAGCCTCTTACTGGCCTTACGTCCGTCGGAGCCCGGTGAGCCGTACAGGGCCTCGGACAGCCGCCACAGCGCCATGCCGATGAAGCCGATGACGAGCAGCCAGAGCAGGACGCCCCCGGCCGACGTGGCGCTGATGGCGTGCAGGGCGCCGGTCCGGTCAGCCTGTCGGCTGGAGTGGCCGAAAGCCACCTGGACGGCTATCCAGCCGATGATGATGTACATGACGCCGCGCGCGGCCAGCCCAGCTCGCGCCAGCCACCTCATGGCGTTGCTGTTCGCGGCCCGGTGGCCAGTGGACCTCGCGGATCTAGCAGTACGACCGGCTCTGCGCCGGTCTGTCCAGGTAGCCAAGGCGGACTCCTCTTCTGTGAAGGCAAGCGTCCGGCTACTTCCCCGCGCAGGCAGTCATATGCGAAAAATTCACCCGGTCGCTTTTCTCCGGTCAGAAAGCGGGCTCGCTAAATCTTCGAGGACAAAGAGCTGATCCGCGCCGAAGACCTGTCACAAGAGGAGAGGTGGCCGTCTTTCAGCAAGCACGCCGTTGCCCGCGGCATCCGGGCTGTGCTGGCCAGCCCCATCCCTTACAACCAGGACGCTGTGGGTGTCGTCGCTTCCCGGGCGGTTCGGTCGTCCGCCCGGACGGCATTGCCGTTCAGGCCCCGCCGGGTCCGCGGTTCTCGAGCGGTCTGCGAAGGTGTTGTCATGGCGTGGATTGAGCTTGAGGGTGCGGTCAACGTCCGCGACCTGGGGGACCTGCCCACCGACGACGGGCAGAAGACCGCCAGGGCCAGGTTGCTGCGCGCGGACAACCTGCAGGACCTGTCGGCCGCTGACGTCCGGAAACTGGTGCGCGACATCGGCGTGACCACGGTGGTGGACCTGCGCAGCTCCAACGAGGTGACGGCCGAGGGCCCGGCGCCGCTGGACGCCGTCGCCGGCGTGCGGCATGCCCACCACCCGGTACTGCCGGAGGTGGGATCCAGCACCGATATGATCGCCGACGCGCTGCTGGCCAGGGACCGGCAGGACAAGTCCAGGTACCCGAGTGATCCTGTCTGCGGGCACTACCTGGGCTACTTGGAAGACCGCCCCGATCAGGTGGCGGGGGCGCTGCGCAGTATCGCCTATGCCGAGGGCGCGGCGCTGGTCCACTGTGCCGCGGGCAAGGACAGGACCGGGGTCGTGGTGGCGCTCGCGCTCACCGTGGCCGGCGTGCCCGCGCAGGCCGTGGTCGCCGACTACGCGGCCTCGGGGGAGCGCACCGAGGCCATCATGGCCCGGCTGCGCAGATCGCGCTTGTACGCCCGCGATATCAACAGCAGGCCCGCCGATCTGCACCGGCCGCGGGCTGAGACGATGACGGCGTTCCTCGAGCAGCTGGACGCGCGCTACGGCGGGGTCGCGTCGTGGCTGACCGACCACGGCCTCGGCGCCGCTGACCTGGCCGCACTGCGCGTCAAGCTTCGGGCAGGCGCTTGAGGGGGAAGGGCGGGGCCACGCGCAGCTCGACGTTCCTGTCCGCGGCGGTGCCGGCCATGACGGTGACGTCCCAGGGGACGTTAGCCGCGAGCTCGCGATGCAGCGCGGCGAGGTCATCCGAGGTCTCAAGCGAAAGGGACGGCGCCGTCGGCGAGTCGTGATCCACCATCGTGGTCACGATGGACAGGTACTCGCCGTGGTCGAGCAGTTCGACTACCCGCGTCTGGCAGGGCCAGTCGACCACTGCGCAGGTGGTCACCTCCCAGAACCCGTGCGCCGGGTCGGCAGGGTCAGGCCGTGGGCGGATGGTGTTGGTGTGCGTATGGCCGTTCAGCCACAAGACCACGTTGGGGAACCGGTGCAGCAGGGCCGCCAGCCCGGCACCGAGCAGCGGCTCGCCGTCCGGTCCCGCGTGACCGCCGCGGCTGTTGTCCAGCGTGCCGGTGCCGTGATGGGAGAACAGGATCACGAGCCGGTCGTCGTGTCCGGTCCGGATCTCGCCGCCGTCCGTCCCGCGGTAGGCCGAATGCACCTCCGCCAGCCGGGTTTCCAGCCAGCGGGCCTGCCGGGCGTCCAGGCATCCGGACGCGCCGCCGGCCAGGCAGTTGGTGTCCAGCGCGATGAAGCGCGCCGCAGGCGTGTCGTGGACATAATAGGCGGTGCCGTCGAGCCGGTTCCGTTCGGTAAACCCGTGGCCGAACGGACGTGAGCCGGCGCGCAGGTGAGCATCGACGAAGTCCCGCCTCGTGATCGGCCGGCGGAACGGATCGGGCGTGACACGGCGGTACGGGCCGGCCATGAACGCCTCGGGATGCTCGGTGAACTTCTCGAGCACCCGGTCGTGATCGAAGTCCTCGGGCAGGCTGGCCGGCTTCTTGCCGCCGGTCATCGCGGCGGCCAGGCCCGGCGTCTGGGTGCCCACGCCCTGGTTGAGCGCCTCGTGGTTGCCGAAGCAGGACAGCCAGGGGATGCTCAGGCCGGTGGCGGAGAACTCGCGCAACGCCCGCTGCAGCAGGCCTGGATGGTGCGGGAAGCCGAACTCCCGCCGGAAAAAGTCCGGCCCGTCGGCGCCCGGTCCGTCCGGCCGCCAGAAGACGTCACCCGGCCAGTGCGGCGCCTGCACTCCCTCGTAGCCCGGACCGCCGGAATCCGGCGATACCAGTCCGCCGTCGAACAGGGTCAGGAACGCCTGCAGTTCGTTCCACTGCGCGTTGTCGATCGCGTCGCCCGTGGTGACCGCCAGCTGCATCGGCAGCCCGCTCGCCGGGCCGTGCACGGTGCCGAGCGTGCGGATTGTAGCGTCGACGGCATGCACCGTGAGCGCCTCCTGGGGGCGCTGCACCGGGATAATCTCGGCATACCTGGGGTCCGCGAAGTGGGCGTTGAGAAACTCGAACCGCGTCGGCGACTGGACGTCCGCAAGCTGCAGGTCAGTGATGTGAACCAGGCAGAGCAGCGCGCGGCCCGGGTCGCGCGCGGCATCAGAGCCCGGTCACGCCGAAGTCATCGCGGACGATGTGCGGCTCGCCTGCGCCAATCTCGACGGCCCGGTACGGAGCTGACAGCCCGCGGCGAAGTACCGCTCCGTGACCGAGCCGACGGTGGATGGTCAGCGGCGGATGGCGGCCGCTCACGCCACTTCATCGGCCGCGGCGGCCGGTTCCGAGCTGGCCGAAACCAGGACCGGGTCGGGGCGGATCGCCAGCGCGACCCGACTGCCGGCTGGCAGCGCGGAAGCGTCGGAGGTCGAGAGCTGAGCCAGGATCGTGGTGTCGCCGAGATCGACTGTGACCCGGCTGGTCGCGCCGAGGAAGGTAACGGCGATGACCGTGCCTATCAGCGGGCCGGACTCGGCTGAGGCGTCGGACGCGAGGGTCACCGCTTCCGGCCGGACCAGCGCTACCACCTGGCCGTCGGGTACATCGTGTTCCACCAGCGGCAGCGTGCAGCCGCGGACGATTACCTCGCCGCCCCGGACCTCGCCGGCCAGCCGGTTGGACAGGCCGACGAACTCGGCCACGAACGAGGTCGCCGGGCGCGAGTAGACCTCGGTGGGCGGCGCGAGCTGCTCCAGGCGGCCGTCCCGCATGACGCCGACCCGGTCCGCGATCGCCAGCGCCTCCTCCTGGTCGTGGGTGACGAACAGCGTGGTGATGCCCACCTCGAGCTGGATCCGGCGGATCTGGTCCCGCAACTGCGCCCGGACCTTGGCATCCAGCGCCGACAGCGGCTCGTCGAGCAGCAGCACCTGCGGCTCGATGGCCAGCGCGCGGGCCAGGGCGACCCGCTGCTGCTGGCCGCCGGAGATCTGGTTCGGATACCGGTCCGCCTGCGTGGAGAGCCCGACCAGGTCAAGCATCTCGATCGCGCGCTTATCCCGCTGCGCCGCGCTGACCTTGCGCAACCGCAGCCCGAAGGCCACGTTCTGCCGCACCGTCATGTGCGGGAACAGCGAGTAGGCCTGGAACACCATGCCCATGTCGCGCTTGGCCGCCGAGACGCGGGTGATGTCCTTTCCGCCGACGGTGATGTGGCCGCTGTCGGCGTCCTCCAGTCCCGCGACCAGGCGCAGCGTGGTGGTCTTGCCGCAGCCCGACGGGCCGAGCAGGGCGACAAGCTCGCCCGGATGCACGGTCAGGTCGAGCCTGTCGAGCGCGACGACGGCGCCGTAGTGCCGGCTCAGTCCCTCCATCTGCACCTCGACGGCGGTCCTGGCCGCGCCTTCCTGCGTTCTGATCATCGGTGAAGAAGCCACGAGCGGAACCTCATCCCCGGCCGCGGCGACGGCGGCCAGCGTAGGACAGGATCATCAACAGCACGAAGGCAAGCAGCAGCGCGGCGAGCGAGGTGGAGAAGAGCACCCCGGCATTCGGCGTAGTCCGGCTGATGGAGTACAGCTCTACCTGCAAGTTGTTGTA
This sequence comes from uncultured Actinomycetes bacterium, assembly GCA_963800415.1. Taxonomy (GTDB): domain Bacteria; phylum Actinomycetota; class Actinomycetes; order Streptosporangiales; family Streptosporangiaceae; genus Palsa-504. Next base: position 119,613 of record CAWDBS010000072.1, on the reverse strand, counting down.
CAGCAGCAGGTAAGCGATGGTGAACTCGCCGAGCACCAGGGATGCGGTCAGCAGCAGGGCGTTCAGGATGCCCTGCCGCATGTTCGGCGCGATCACCCGGACCATCACGCTGAACCAGCTCGCCCCGAGACTGCGCGCGGCCTCGGCCAGGGTCGTCACGTCGATCGCGTTCAGCCCGGCCGCGAGCGCCTGGTAGGCGTAGGGCAGCGCCAGGATCACGTAGACCCAGAACAGCATGAGCGCGGACAGGCTGTAATGCTGGAGCCTGTTGTAGATCTCGCCGAGGCCGACCACCAGCGCGATGGCGGGGATGGTAAGCGGCAGCAGGCAGAGGAACTCCATCGTGCGCGCCAGCCACTGGACCCGCAGCCGGACCCAGATCATGGTCGGTACCAGCAGCACCAGCATGACCGCGCAGGTGATGACCGCCAGCTCCAGGGTGATCTCGATCGAGCTGATCAGGGGAGGAATGCCCGTCCCCGCGTAGGAGGCGATCTGCCTCCACGCTGTCAGCGACCACGTGCCGAGCGTGGCCCCCTCCAGGGAGAACCGGGCCATCGCCAGCAGCGGCAGGAGGAAGAACAGCCCGAACACCGTGAAGACCACGTAGCGGAACAGGTTCAGCCGCCGTTGTCGGCGAGCCTGCATGCCGCGCGGAGGCCTGGCCGCTACGGCGGCGGGTGTCTCGCCGACTGAGGCTAGCGCAGCCATCGCGCCGCCCTGCGCTGCAGCAATGCGTATCCCGTCATGACGATAGCCACCGCGATCACCATGCCCAGGGCGAGCAGGTCGGCCACGTTAACGTTGCTCAGCCCGACCTCACTGGACAACGCGATACTGATCTGCTGCGGCACGATGTAGGCGATCTGGTTCTCCCAGGCCCAGATGGTCGCGAAGGCCGACAGCGCGTTCGCGAACAGCAGCAACGTGGCGCCGAGGAAGGCCGGCGCCAGCAGCGGGCCGCCGACATGCCGCCAGTACTGCCACGCGGACGCGCCGAGGTTCTCCGACGCCTCCCGCCACTGGACCTTCAGCCCGTCGACCGCGGGCAGGAAGACCAGCACCATCAGCGGGATCTGGAAGTACGCGTAGATCACCGTGATGCCCCACGGGAACGAGTAAAACCAGCTGGCGTGGAACAGCAGCCCCACCGGGCCGATGAGCACGAGGAAGGCGAACGCCAGCGTCACCCCGCCGAACTGGGCGAGGACGCCCGAGACGGCCAGGTAGAGCCTGCGCACCGTGCCGTCCGGGTCGCCCGACGCCACCGCATAGGCCAGGATCGCGCCGAACACGGCCCCGAGCAGCGACGAGAGCAGGCACAGCTTGAACGAGCCGATGAAGTAACCGCGCACCAGCGGGTTGCCGAGCTCGGTGATGTTGGAGAACGCCCACGCGCCGTTCGGGTTCTTGAGCGCGTCGACCACCACGATCCCGGTCGGCCACAGCAGGAAGATCGCGACGTAGCCGAGGAACGGGACGGTACCGACCCAGGCCGGAGCGGATAGCCGGCGCCCGGCCCGCGAAGGCCGGGCGCCGGTCTCAGTTGTCGCAGCGACAGCCACGTCCCCTCGCTAGCTAGCCGACGGCCTTCGCCCAGTTCGCCGCCAGGTAATTGGCAGCGTCGGTGTTCTGGGCCTGGGTGAGGAACACCGGTGTCCCGGAGACGGACGGCAGCTTGCCGGCCGCCGGTGCGTTGAGGCTGCCGTTGGATTGCATGGCCGCCTGCTCCACCGGCCTGGCGCCGCCCTCGATCCAGAGATTCTGCCCGCCCGACGCGGCCTGCGAGTAGAGGAACTCCTCCCACAGCCTTGCTGCCGCCGGGTGCGGCGCCTGCTTGTTGATGGCCTGCGCGTAATACCCGCCCAAGGCGACGCCCTGCGGCACGAACACCTTCCAGTTCGACACTCCCACGTAGCTCGGGAGGTTGAGGTAGTCCCAGTTGAACACGACCGGGGTCGTGCCTGCCTTGATCGTGGCGCCGGTAGCCGATACGGGGGAGAAGTTGCCTGCTGCCTTGAGCTTGGAGAAGAAGGACACGCCCTTGGAGATGTCGCTGGCCGTTCCGCCCTGGGCCAGGTTCGCCATCATGACGCCGTTCAGGGCCGCGTTGGCGGAGGTCGGGTTCCCGTTCAGGGCCACCGCGTTCTTGAACTTCGGGCCGAGCAGATCGTTCAGCGAGGTGATCGTGCCGAACTTACTCGAGTACCCGACCGCCATGTAGCCGCCGTAATCCTCGTACCAGAGCCCGGTCGACTCCTTCTGGGCGGTCGGGATGTCGGACCAGGTGCTGACCTTGTACGGAGCGAAAAGGCTGGTGTTAGCCAGGGCGACGGCCTGGCCGATGTCCAGGACGTCGGGCGCCTTGGCGGTGCCGTTCTGTGTCTTCACCGCGTTGACTTCCTGCTGGCTGGTGCCATCGGGGAGGGTTGAGTTGATCTTGATGCCGTACTTGGCGGTGAAGGCCGAAAGGATGGCGCCGTAGTTCGCCCACGTCGGCGGCAGGGCGATGACGTTGAGCGTGCCTTCCTGCTTGGCCGCCGCGACCAGCGCGGTCATGCCGCCGCCGCCGGCCGCGGAGGTCTCCGTAGCCCAGTTGGCCGCGCTGCTGGTCCCGTTGCCTGAGCTCGACGAAGAACCCGACGACGAGCAGCCGGCCGCGAGCAGCGTCGCCGCGGCGACGCCCGCGAGCGCCAATCGATATGAGGATCTCACCAGTGCCTCCTGAAAAAGCTTCTTTATCCCGAAGTGGATTACGGCTGCCCGAAAAGGCCACGGGCGGCGGTACCCGAAATGGTTTGCCGAGCCACCTCTCCCCCAGCTAAGAGTGCAGGATAAACGCACCTAAAACGTTTAGCGTTCGAATGCTCACATACCCGCCGCGAGGGTGTCAAGGGACGTTACCGAGTTGCCGCACTGAGCGGCGTGAACAGCGAGTTAACAGGTAGCCGGGGCGCCTGCAGGGAGGCGCGTTGTCCCGGATCCCCGCTGGCTGCCGCTGCTGTCATGGACCACCTCGGGGTCCAGCGCGTGCTGCCCCCAGGCCCGTCGTCCATGCTCACGAACCGAACCTTACGCACCGACCGTTCCGGGAACGTTACTGTTAACCTGGCCTAGCTGGCGGCGGGCGACGGGAAATCGGTACAATCCCAGCGTTTGATGGTAGCGCCCGGCTGCCGCCGCCCCGGGCCAGCCGCGGACGGCAGCAGCGGGCCGGGTGAGCGGGCAGGGAGAGACATGACCGAGCTCATCGTCGGCGGGCATCAATCCGACACCCACCAGAAGGCGCTGCGCATCAACTTGGATCCGCGCTGGTACGGAACGATCGCGGAGATCGGCGCCGGCCAGGAGGTGGTGCGCTGGTTCTTCCGGGTCGGCGGCGCGGCCGGCACCGTCGCCAAGTCGATCTCCGCCTACGACATGGCGGTCAGCGACGCCGTCTACGGCAAGGCGGATCGGTACGTCTCCGTCGGGCGACTGCAGGGCATGCTGGACAAGGAGTTCTCGCTCAACGTCGAGCGACTCGGTGACGAGCGCGGCGATTCGAGCTGTTTCTTCGCGTTCGCCGACACGGTGGTGGCGCGCAGCTACCGGGGCGGCAACGAATGCCACGGCTGGATGGGCGTGAAGTTCCAGTCACAGGCGCGCGACGAGCCCAGCCAGATCGTGATGCACGTACGGATGCTGGATATCGAGGCGTGGCTCCAGCAGGAAGCCCTCGGCATCGTCGGGGTGAACCTGCTCTACGGTGCGTTCTTCGAGCACCACGAGCCGGAGAAGCTGATCGAGAGCCTGCTGGACCGCCTGACCATCGGCCGGATCGAGATCGACATGATCGAGTTCCGCGGCATCGAGTTCCGCGGCGTGGACAATCGGCTGATGGCGCTCAAGCTCGTCCAGCTTGGGCTGAGCGGGGTGGCCATGTTCGGCCCCGACCGTGAGGTGCTGCAGCCGAGCGAGGTGCTGCGCAAGAAGGCGGTCCTGGTCGAGCGGGGCAGCTTCCGGCCCCCGACGCACGTGAACCTGGACATGCTCGCCACGGCCAGGGCCAAGTTCGCGGAGGACCGGGCCGTAGCCGGCAAGCCGATCCTGGAGCTCACCGAGATCACCATGCGGAACCTGCTGGCCGAAAGGACAGAGGTCGACCGGCGGGACTTCCTGGCCCGCGCCGAGTTGCTCGCCGCGTGCGGCCAGACGGTGCTGATCACCGACTACTTCGACTACTACCGGCTGGCCGCCTACATCGGCGAGCGGACCACCGAGCGGATCGGCATCGTGATGGGGGTGCCGAGCCTGATCGACTTGTTCGACGAGAAGAACCACGCCCAGTTGCCCGGCGGGATCCTGGAGAGCTTCGGACGGCTGTTCAAGAACGGGCTGAAGCTGTACGTCTACCCGCTGTGCCCGTCGCCCGACGAGGAGCTCAAGACGGTAGACGACATCAAGGTCCAGCCGGAAATCCAGCCGCTCTATGACTACCTGGCCGGGCGGGGCAGCTTCGTCAACCTCGACAACTACAAGCCCGAGTACCTGTCGATCTTCAGCCGTGACGTACTGCGCCGGATCGCCGCGGACGACCCGTCCTGGGAGACGATGGTGCCCGCAGAGGTCGCTGATCTGATCAAGAAGCGCGCGTTTTTCGGCTACGTCAGGCCGGAGCGGCGGTACCCGGACGACTAGCGCCGGCTCCGGGATCGCGCGGATAGTCCCGCTGGGTACGGGCGTACTCGGCGAAGGCGTCCAGCGCCTGCGGGTTCGCCATTGCGTCGCGGTTGGCGGCGTCGTCCGGCCTGGCCCCCAGCAGGATCTTGCGGACCGGCACCTCCATCTTCTTGCCGGTCAGGGTGGCCGGGATCGCGGGCACCGCGATGATCTGGTCGGGGACGTGCCGGGCCGTGTACTGGGTGCGGAGCCGGTCGGCGATCTTGCCGCGCAGGGCGTCGTCGACGACCGCACCCTCGGTCAGCGTGACGAACAGCGGCATGAAGAAGGCGCCGCCGGGCAGGTCGAGGTTGACGATGAGCGCATCGGCGACCTCCTCGACCGATTCGAGTACGGCGTAGATCTCCGCGGTGCCGATACGTACGCCGTAACGGTTCAGGGTTGCGTCACTGCGGCCGAGCACGAAGCAGCCGCCGCGCTCGTTGACCTTGAAGAAGTCTCCCTGCCGCCATACGCCAGGGAACTCGGCGAAGTACGTCCGCCGGTAAAGCTCGCCGTCGTCGTCGTTCCACAGCCGGACCGGCATCGACGGCATCGGCTGGGTGATCACCATCTCGCCGACCTCGCCGGTGACGGGCTCACCCCGCTCGTTGAACGCGTACGCGGCCACGCCGAGGTTGCGCGCCTGGTGCTCGCCGGCGTACACCGGCAGGGTGGGCGCGCCGCCGGTGAACCCGCTGCACACGTCGGTGCCGCCGCTGCCCACGTGCAGCCACAGGTCACGCTTGACGTTGTGGTAGAACCAGGCGCCGACCTCGGCCGACACTGGGGAGCCGGCCAGCATGACGGCGGCCAGCGCGGACAGGTCGTACGTCTCCCCGGGCACCAGACCCGCCTTGGCCAGCATGCCCACGTAGGCGGGGCTCGCGCCGAACAGCGTTACCCGGGCGTTCTGCGCCATCTCCCACAGGACGCCGAGGCCCGGGTACGCCGGGCTCCCGTCGTAGAGCAGCGGCCGCACGCCGAGCAGCAGCGAGCTGACCAGGAAGTTCCACATCATCCAGCCGGTAGTCGTATGGAAGAACAGCGTGTCGCCCGGGCGCAGGTCCATGTTAAATGTCTGCAGCTTCAGCTGCTCGATGAGGATACCGCCGTGGCTGTGCGTGATCGCCTTGGGCAGCCCGGTGGTGCCGGAGGAGAACAAGATCCACAGCGGATGGCCGAAGGGGACCTGCTCGAACTCGAACTCCGCGGCCGGCACCGGCGGGTGGTCCATGACGTCGTCCCAGGCCCAGACCCGGAGACCCCCGGTGACCGCCAGCCCGGCGGGTCCCGGCACGTGGATCACCTGCTCCAGTCCGGGCAGCTGCGCGATGATCTGCTCCATCTCGGCGCTGCGGTCGTGGTCCCGGCCGCCGTAATGGTAGCTGTCCACGCAGAACAGCACCTTCGGTGACAGCTGCCCGAACCTGTCGCTGACCCCGCGCCCGCCGAAGTCGGGGGAGCAGCTGGTCCACACCGCCCCGATGCTGGTCGTGGCGAGCATGGCCATCACCGTGTGCGGGATGTTCGGCATGCAGGAGGCGACCCGGTCGCCGGGGCGGACGCCCATGGCGCGCAGCCGGGTGGCGAGCACGCGGACGGCGTTCGCGAGGTCCGGCCAGCGCAGGCCCGCGAGAGGCGTGGTCTCCGACTGGTAGCACAGCGCGTCCTGGCCGGCCCGCTCGCGGCGCAGCACGTGCTGCGCGTAGTTCAGCCTGGCCCCGGGGAACCAGTCGGCGCCCGGCATGGTCCTGCGGCCGAGAATCGCGGTCGGCGGCGACGAGGCCTCGATGCCGCAGTAGTCCCAGACCGCCTGCCAGAAGCCGTCGAGGTCGGTCACCGACCAGCGCCACAGCGCGTGATAGCCGTCGAAGTCGAGCCCGCGTTCACGGGCGAGCCACTGGGTGAACGCGGTGACGTTGGCGCGGCCGGCGCGGTCCGGCCCCGGCGTCCACAGCAGATCACCCTCGCGCACCTGACGTTGCGGCTCCACATCGCAGACGGTGCCACAAGCCAGGCCGTCCCGGCAATGTGGCCACCGCACAAATGGGCCCCGCGGAAATGCTGGCCAGCCAGGCTAGCCCGGCAGCGGGCAGGCCTGGCGTATATGGTGTCTTCAAATGCCTGGCCTCGACCTTTCCGCCCTGCAGGGGATCGACGTGCATGTGCACGTCGAGTCCGACGGGCACGGCCAGCTGTCCCTGGACGACGAGCTGCTGGCCGCGTCGGCCAGGTACTTCAAGGCCGACACCGACCGGGCGCCGACGGTGGAGCAGATCGCGGACTACTACCGGCAGCGCCAGCTGGCCGCCGTGGTTTTCAGCGTGGACGCCACCACCGCGACCGGCCATCCCGGGCTGTCCAGCGAGGAGATGGCCGACCGCGCCGCCGCCCACGCCGACGTGCTCATCCCGTTCGGCTCGGTGGATCCGCTGGCCGGCGCCGACGCGGTCCGCCGCGCCCGGCGGCTGATCACCGACCACGGCGTGCGCGGATTCAAATTTCACCCCAGCCTGCAGGCCTTCTCGCCGGATGACAAGAGCTATTACCCGCTCTACGCGGTCATCGAGGAAGCCGGGCTGCCCGCCGTCTTCCACACCGGCCAGACCGGCATCGGGGCCGGCCTGCCCGGCGGACGCGGGATCAAGCTGCGGCTGTCCAACCCGATGCTGCTCGACGACGTGGCCGCCGACTTCCCCGGGATGCCGGTCATCCTGGCACACCCGTCGGTGCCCTGGCAGGACGAGGCGATCTCCATCGCCACCCACAAGGCCAACGTGTACATCGACCTGTCGGGCTGGTCACCCAAGTACTTCCCGCCCCAGCTGGTCCGCGCGGCTAGCTCGCTACTGCAGGACAAGGTGCTGTTCGGCACCGACTACCCGCTGCTGACCCCGGAGCGCTGGCTGCGCGACTTCGAGCTGCTCGAGGTCAAGCCGGAGGTACGGCCCAAGATCCTCAAGCACAACGCGGCCCGTCTCCTCGGGCTCGCCTAGGCGGCCGTGCCCAGGGACCCGCGGTGGCGCCGTACGCTTGTTCTTCCAGCGATCATTCGGGCATCACCGGCGCCTACTTGGGCGTTATCCAGAATGGCCAGCTAGTGCAGCAGGGGCCGGTCCTGACCACGGACACGTCCGCGTCAGGTGCCATAACCAGCTTTACGGGAACCGAACAGCAGGCGCCGGCTTGTGGCATCCCGTTACCGTGATTGGTTTTCGCAGACATGTTCGATTATAGCAGACTATGAAGGGAGGCGGCGATGTTTCCAAGCCGGAAAGCCGGAGTCTGGTCGCCGCGCGTCTGGTGACAGCCGAAGCGGACCGGATGCCGGGCGGTCGTACCCGCCCGCCATCGGCGCCGCCCGGGCGTCAGGCCGACGAACGGCCGGCCGCGATAAGACTGCTGACCGCGGCCGAGGAGTTGTTCGGCGAGCGCAGCTACCACCGGACCACGGTCGCCGACATCGGCGCCCGGGCCGGGATGGCCACCGGCAGCTTCTACTCGTATTACGGATCCAAGGCGGAGATCTTCGCCGCCGTGGTCCGGGCGATCAACACCGACCTGAGGCAGGCCATGAAGACGGCCCTCGAGCACGCCGAGGGTGGCCAGCGGGCCAGGGAGCGCGCGTCCTTCCGGGCATACTTCGACATGCTGTCCCAGCGTCCTTGGATTGACCGAATCGTCCGCGAGTCCGAGTTCATCGACCCGGGCCTGTTCCGCGAGTACTACGAGCACCTGGCCCGGGGTTACGCGCGCGGCGTGCGGGTCGCCCAGATGGCCCACGAGGTGGACGCGCGCTACGATCCCGAGGTCATCGCGTTCGCCTATACCGGCATCGGAAACTTCGTCGGCATGCGCTGGGCCGACTGGACGGCCGGCGGCCGGGTCCCCGATGACGTGCTCGACGACGTGCTCGAGCTCCTGGCCCGCGGGCTGGCTCCGCGTGAGCCCGCCTGAACCCACCGGTGTGGACAACCCTGTGGAGGGCGTGTTGACGATGCTGTGTGTGCCTGGGGAAACCTGCCCCCGAGGCCAGTGCGGACAGCTAACCCATGGCGGCAGGCGGCAGATCCGTCGCGTCGGCCGGCATCCAGTCCAGCGGCCGCGGGCCGAGGGTAGTGAGCTCGGCTAGCTGCAGGGCGCACCACGGCGAGACGGGCTGCCGGCCGGCGCGCACCGCCTCGCCGAACTCGTCCCAGTCCACCCACCTGGTCTCCGCGACCTCCGCCGGATCGGGATCAGGCGACGCGTCAGCGTATGCCGCGTAGACCGGGCAGACCTCGTTTTCCAGCACCCCGTTGGCCATCCGCGCCTGGTAGCGGAACCGCGGCAGGACGAGCGTGAGCTTGGCCGCGGCGATCCCGAGTTCTTCCCGCAGCCGCCGCTGCACGCTGTCAGAGATCGGCTCGCCGGGCAGCGGGTGCCCGCAGCAGGTGTTGGTCCACACGCCGGGGAAGGTGCGCTTCGACTCGGCCCGCCTGGTCAGCAGGAACTGGCCGGCCTCGTTGAACAGGTAACAGGAAAACGCCAGGTGCAGCGGGGTCTGGGCGTGATGCGCGGCCACCTTGTCGGCCGTGCCGCTGGGATGGCCTGCTTCATCCAGAAGGACGACGCTTTCCACGTATCCCTGCCTGAGGAGTAGGAGAGGAATGGGCAGGGGTGAACACTACCTGATCAGACCCGGCAGCCGGCCCGGCCAGCTGGGGTGCCTTCATGCCTTTGTGACGGCGGAGGGCTCCGGCCGGTTGCACCTAGTGCGAGTCGCGCGGCACCTCATGTCCGCTGGCACCGACAAGGAAGTCCAGGTCAGCACCCGCGTCGGCCTGCAGCACGTGCTCGGTGTACAGGTGGGTCCAGCCCCGGCTGGCGTGCGCCGCGGGCGGCTGCCACTGCGCGCGGCGGGCGGCCAGTTCCTCATCGCTGACTTCCAGCGTCAGCGTCCTGGCCGGCACGTCCAGGGTGATCCAGTCGCCGGTCCGCACCAGGGCCAGCGGGCCGCCGGCCGCGGCCTCCGGGGCGACGTGCAGGATCACCGTGCCGTACGCGGTGCCGGACATCCGGCCGTCGCAGATCCGCACCATGTCACGGACGCCGCGCAGCAGCAGCTTCTTCGGCAGCGCCACGTTGGACACCTCCGGCATGCCGGGATAGCCGCGCGGACCGCAGTACCGGACCACGAGCACGGTGTCCTCGTCGACGTCCAGCCCGGCATCGTTCGATACGGCGTAGTAGTCCGTGGGGGAGTCGAAGACCAGGGCTCGGCCCCGGTGCTTGAGCAGGTGCGGCGAGGAGGCCGACTGCTTGACCACCGCCCCGCCCGGCGCGAGGTTGCCGCGCAGCACTGCGGTGCCGGTCCCGGCCGGCTGGAACGGCTCGGCCACGGTCTTGATGACCTCACGGTTCCAGCACGGCGCGTCCGCCACGTTGGCGCCGATCCCGGATCCGGTCACCGTCATGGCGCCGGCGTGCAGCAGGCCGTTCTCGGCGAGCTCGCGCATCACCGCGGGCAGGCCGCCGGCGTAGCAGAAGTCCTCCATCAGGTACTGACCACTCGGCTGCAGGTTCAGCAGGGTGGGCACGTCCCGGGCCAGCACGTCGAAGTCATCGAGCGACAGCGGCACGCCCAGGCGGCCGGCGATGGCCAGCAGGTGGATCACCGCGTTCGTCGACCCGCCGATCGCCGCGTTCACCCGGATCGCGTTCTCGAAGGCCGCCCTGGTCATGACGGCCGAGGGCCGCAGGTCATCGCGGACCAGGCCGACGACCACCTGGCCGGCCCGCTGCGCGGTCTCATACCGGCGGGCGTCCACCGCGGGCCAGGTCGCCGAGTACGGCAACTGCATGCCGAGTGCCTCGGCCATCGACGCCATCGTGGACGCGGTGCCCATCGTCATGCAGTGCCCGTTGGAGCGGGCCATGCAACCCTCGGCGAACGCGCACTCCTCCTGCGTCATCCGCCCGGCCACCAGGTCTTCCTCGAACCGCCACACCGCCGTGCCCGAGCCCACGTCGGTGCCCTGGTACTTGCCGTTCAGCATGGGCCCGCCGGTAACCATCACCGCGGGCAGATCCACGCTGGCCGCGGCCATCAGCAGCCCCGGCGTGGTCTTATCGCAGCCGGAAAGCAGCACCACGCCGTCCAGCGGGTTGGCGCGCATCAGTTCTTCGGCTTCCATCGCCAGCAGGTTCCGGTACAGCATGGCCGTGGGCCGCAGCAGCGTCTCACCCAGCGCCATGGCCGGGAACTCGAGCGGGAACCCGCCCGCCTGCCAGACTCCGCGCTTGACCGACTCGGCCACCCGGTGCAAGTGGACGTTGCACGGCGCCAGCTCCGACCAGGTGGTCGCGATGCCGATCACCGGGCGGCCGTCGAAGACCTCGGACGTGAACCCCTGGCTGCGCATCCAGGACCGGTGGCCCATCCCCGCCCGTCCGGTCGCGCCGAACCACTGCCTGCTGCGAAGTCCGCTGTTTGTTGTCATAGTGCAATAAGTAACATCCGGGCTGGTCCCGGCAGAAGGGGGCCCGGGCGGGCGCGGGCCGCCGTAGCCAGGGCACGCACCAGGGCCGTTCGGGATATTTGCTGATCTGGCTGTTAGGGTCACGAACGTGAGCCGTGTTCATGACATGGGCGGGCAGACCGGGTTCGGGCCGGTGCCGGTGGGCGAAGACGGCGGCCCGCCGTTCGCCGCCGACTGGGAGGCGCGGGTGTACGCGCTGGCCACGATGCTGCGGCGGCGCGGCGTGTTCAACAGCGACGAGCTGCGGGACGCGATCGAGCGGCTGCCGCCCGAACAGTACCTGGCGGCGTCGTACTACGAGCGCTGGCTCAGTGCGCTCGAGCTGCTCGTCGCGGAAAAGGGCGTGGCATGAGTTACGCCGTCGGCGCTCATGAGTTACGCCGTCGGCGCTATGGTCCGGGTGCGGACCGGGGATCCGGACCATCACACCCGGGCGCCGCGGTACGTGCGCGGGCACACCGGGGTGATCGTCGCGGCGCTGGGCCAGTGGCCGGTGCCCGACGACAGCGCCCGCGGTCTGGATCCGCCTCGGGTCGAGACCTGTTACGCGGTCCGCTTCTCCGCCGCCGACCTGTGGGGGAGCGGCGAGCACACCGTGACCGTCGACCTGTGGGAGTCCTACCTTGACCGCCCATGACGACCGGCCGGCCGCCGCGCGGGCCCGCCAGCTCGAAGAGCGGCTGATCGCGGCCGGGCTGACCAGCGACGACGAGATCGACGAGTTCCTGACCCGGCTATATATCAAGGCCTCGCCGGTGAACGGCGCCCGGATGGTGGCCCGTGCCTGGACCGACCCGCAGTATCGTGACCTGCTGCTTTCCGACGGCACCGCGGCCGCGGCGGAGCTGGGTTTCGACCGGCTGGGCTACCAGCTGCGGGCCGTCGCGAACACCGGGATCACGCATAACGTCATCGTCTGCACGCTGTGCTCCTGCTACCCGGTCTCGCTGCTCGGGCCGTCGCCGTCCTGGTATAAGAGCTTCGCCTACCGGTCGCGGACGGTGCGGGAGCCGCGCGCGGTGCTCGCCGAGTTCGGCCTGAGCCTGCCCGATGACGTGGCGGTCTCGGTCTGGGATTCGACCTCGGAGGCCCGCTACATGGTGCTGCCGGCCCGGCCGGCCGGGACCGGCGGATTCGCCGCCGACGAGCTCGCCGCGCTGGTCACCAGGAACGGCCTGATCGGGACCGCCCTGGTGTAAGGAGTGTTCCGGGTGCCCGTCGTCAGCGGCGGGTCAGCTGCAGCTGGTCGGCCAGCGCGCGCAGCGCAGGCAGCGGATCGAGGTCGAGGACCTGCACGGCCACGTGGTCTGCGCCCGCGTCCAGGTGCGCGGTGACGCCGCGGGTGATCGCCGCCGCGTCGCCGTGCACCGCGAGCCCGTCGATCAGCGCGTCGCTGCCCCCGTCAGCGAAGTCGGCGTCCGTCCAGCCGAGCCTGCGCAGGTTACTGAGGTAGTTGGTCAGGCCGAGGTAAGGCTTCTGCACGCGCGGCCTGCCGATGGCGCGGGCGCGCTCCGGGTCGGTCTCGAACACCAGCTTCTGCTCCGGGGCGAGCAGCGGCCCGTCGCCCAGGATCTGGCGTGCCTGACGGGTGTGCTCCGGCGTGACCAGGTAGGGGTGCGCACCCGCGGCCCGTTCCGCTGCGAGCCGAAGGACCCGGGGGCCGAGGGCAGCCAGTACCCGGCCCTGGGCCGGGACCTTGAGCTCATCGAGCTGATCCAGGTAGCTGACGAGCTTGGCATACGGCTGCTGGTACTGCTGGGTGGCCTCGGGATGACCGATGCCGAGGCCGAGCAGGAAGCGGCCCGGATGCCTGGCGGTGATGCGATGGTAGGAGGCGCCCACGGTCGCGGCGTCGTCCGCCCACACGTTGACGATCCCGGTGGCCAGCGCGATGTGCTCCGTCGTGTCCAGTAGGTGCTCGACGACACCCAGGTCCCCGGACGGGGAGCCGCCCACCCAGATGGCCCCGTAGCCCAGGGCTTGCACCTCGGCCACTAGCTCGGGGGTGAGGCCCGAGGGGTGCCGCCAGATACCGACCTTGCCCAGTTCGATACTCATGCCACCGAACAGCCCAGCCGGGTGCTCTTTCATTCCGCGCTCCGTGCCGTACATCGGCTCAAAGGTCTGACTTATCGACATCACTGCGGCAGCAGCCGGGCGCGACCGCGGATTAATAGCGTTGTCGGCATGGCGGCTCGCGGCTATTGTCCGGGAGGTGAGCTCATGGGGGCACATCGAGGTGGCGCACGTCAGTCATCTTCTGCCGGATGGGCGGACGCTGCTCGACGACGTGAGCTTCCGCATCGGCGAGGGGGTCACGGCCGCCCTGGTCGGGCCGAACGGAGCGGGCAAGACCACGTTGCTCCGGCTGGTGGCCGGGGACTTGCCGCCGCAGTCGGGCACGGTCGCAGCGACCGGCGGCCTCGGGGTCATGCGCCAGTTCATCGGCACGAACCAGGGTCAGGACATCACGCCTATGGTTCGTGACCTGCTGCTTTCCGTTTCGCCGCCGCGGGTGCGAGAAGCCGCGAGCCGGCTGGACGCCGCCGAGCTGGCCATGATGGAGCGCGACGACGAGCGCGCTCAGCTGCGCTACGCGGCGGCACTGGCCGAATGGGGCGAGGCCGGGGGCTATGACGCCGAGGTGCACTGGGACGCCTGCACGGTGGCCGCGTTCGGCATCCCGTACGATCAGTGCCGCTGGCGCGACGTGGGCACGCTGTCCGGCGGCGAGCAGAAGCGCCTGGTACTCGAATCGCTGCTGCGCGGCAGCGACGGCGTGCTGCTGCTCGACGAGCCGGACAACTACCTGGACGTGCCGGGCAAGCGCTGGCTCGAGCAGCAGCTGGCTACCACGCCCAAGACCGTGCTGCTGGTCAGCCACGACCGGGAACTGCTGGCCGCCTGCGCGCAGCGCATCGTGACCGTTGAGGACCGCCACGTCTGGGTCCATGGCGGCGGCTTCGGGAGCTACCCGCAGGCCCGCACCGACCGGATCAGCCGGCTGGAGGAATTGCGCCGCCGCTGGGACGAGGAGCACGAGAAGCTGAAGGAGCTCGTCCGCACCTTGCGGCAGAAGGCCTCGTACAACTCCGACATGGCCTCCCGGCTGCAGGCCGCGGTGACCAGGCTGCGCAGGTTCGAGGAGGAAGGGCCGCCGCAACAAGCCCCGCGGGAGCAGAACGTCAAGATGCGGCTGCGCGGCGGGCGGACCGGCAAACGCGCCGTGATCTGCGAGAACCTGACGCTGACGGGTAACACCAATTCGTTCGGTACCGAGATCTGGTTCGACGACCGGATAGCGATCCTTGGTGCCAACGGGTCCGGGAAGTCGAGTTTCCTGCGGCTGCTCGCGGGGGAGCAGGTGCCGCACCAGGGGCAGGCGCGGCTGGGTGCCCGGGTAGTGCCTGGCTTCTTCGCGCAGACCCACGCCCGGCCGGACCTGGCCGGGCGGACCCCGGTCGAGATCCTGATGACCGAGCATGCGCTGCTGATCAACGAGGCGATGTCCGCGCTGGCGCGGTATGAGCTGCACGTGTGCGCCCGGCAGCCGTTCCGCACCCTGTCCGGCGGCCAGCAGGCCAGGCTGCAGATACTGCTGCTTGAGCTGGCCGGCTCGACCCTGCTGCTGCTCGACGAGCCGACCGACAACCTCGACCTGCCGAGCGCCGAGGCGCTGCAGCAGGGTCTGGAGTCCTACCGGGGCACGGTGCTCGCGGTCACCCATGACCGCTGGTTCGCCCGGTCGTTCGAGCGATTCCTCATCTTCACGCCCGACGGCAACGTCCGCGAGGCCACCGAGCCGGCCTGGGACTGAGCGGACCACGCCGGGAGCCCGCCGCGCGGACCACCTCGAGCGGGCGGCTCACCCGCCGATCCTTGTCCCGCAGCCGGCACAGAAGTGCGCGCCGGCCGGGAGCTCGGTACCGCATTCGGTGCAGTGCTGGACGGCCGGCGCGAGCGCCTGCCCGCAGCCCATGCAGAACCGCGCGCCCGCCGGGTTCTGCGCCTGGCAGGACGCGCACACCGGCCCGGAAGACGGGGGCGGAGCCGGCTGCTGCTGAGGCGGGGTCCCCTGGCCGTAGGGCGGCATGCCGCCGTAGGGCGGCATGCCCTGCTGCGCCGCCGCCTGCTGGGCGGCCTGGGCCTGCTGGTTTGCGACCTGCTGCGCCCCCATCGCACTGGCCAGCCCGAACCCGGCGCCAAGGAAGGCACCATCGACTCCGGAGCCGCCCTTGGCCATGCCCTGGCCCGCGCCGAGCGCCATCTCGCCCTGGGCGTAGTTCTGGAAGCCGCCGGCCAGCTGCGCGTAACTGGTGTCCTTGGCCAGCTGCTTGAGCTGCTGCTCGTCCTCGGGGGAGAGGTTGACGTCGAAGTTACCCATCCGGGTCAGCTGCACGCCGTAGGCGACGAGCTGGCCGTTGGCCGCCTCGATGGTGGCCTGCTCGATCTCCGCCGAGTACGCCATCAGGCCCAGGATCGGCCACCCGTTGCGGATGATCTGGGTGGTGACGTGGGTCCGCAGCACCTTCAGCAGCTGATCGCTCACCCAGCCGGCGATCCGCTCGTTGTCGGTGACGTCGACCGTGGAGGTCAGGTTGGTCACCAGCCGCGCCGGATCGACCACGCGCAGTGCGTAGTCGCCGAACACCCGCAGCGTCACGACCAGCCCGGTCCGTGCGTCCTGCACGTCGTCCACCCGGCCGCCGAACTTGAAGCCGGTGTACTCGCGGGTACCCACGAAGTACAGCTCGGCCCGGTAGGCGTTCCCGCCGGTGATGGTGTCGATGACCGCACCGAGCCCAGGCAGCTCGTTCGCGTCGATCTGGTGCCGGCCGGGGCCGATGGTCTGCACGACCTGGCCGGTGTTGACGAACATGGCCATCTGGTCCGCGTTGACGATCGCGCGCGTGAAGCGGCGGATGGTGATGTCCGGCCATTTGAAGACGATCTGACCTTTGCGGTCATCTGGTACGGCGATGAATTCCCGCCCGAGCAGTGCCATGCACAGAACCATACCGGTTCTCTCGATTGCGGCATAAGGCGTTGTCAGAGGTCCTTTCCTGCTATCTTCCGAGCGTGGAGATGATCCAGTGCCAGTGGTGCCACGCCCAGAACCAGCCAGGCACCACTAGCTGCCAGATGTGCGGCGCCCCCCTCGACGTCAAGGACAAGGTCAGCGATTCCGGCTGGCGCGAGGCGCCCCGGCTGCGTGACATGACCGAGTTCCAGTTCTCCGGCAGCACCTGCCAGGTCGAGGGCGAGCTCGTCCCCGTCGCCGAGATCAACCTGCATCCGCAGGACGGCGTCTACTTCGAACATCACGTGCTGCTGTGGAAGGACGAGACGGTCCCGCTCTCGTCGCTGAACACGGGCGGCGGGATGAAGCGCTCGATCGGCGGCATGCCGCACATCGTGACCGTGGCCAACGGCCCGGGCCGCATCGCGTTCTCCCGCAACGCGCCGGGCGAGCTCGTCGTGCTGCCGCTGCACCCCGGCATGGAGCTGGACGTCCGCGAGCACGCGTTCCTGGTGGCCTCGCACAGCGTCCAGTACTCCTTCATCCGGATCAAGGGGCTGGTCAACCTCCTGCACGGCGGCAACGGCATGTACATAGACCGGTTCGTCACGGCTGGCTACCCGGGCATGCTGATGCTGCACGGGAACGGCGACGTGCTCGAGCGGACGCTGCGGCCGGGTGAGAAGATCCTGGTCGAGCCGGGCGGGTTGTTGTACAAGGACTCCACGGTGCAGATGCAGGCGGTGCAGATGCCGCTGAAGACGGGGTTTCTGCGGCAGGGCATGTACCTCGCCGAGATGACCGGCCCCGGCCGGGTCGGTATCCAGTCGATGTACGTCCACCACCACGCGGACTGAGCCGCCATGAACACCTACATCTGCCGGTACTGCAGGCAGCCGAGCGACCCGAACGCGCCCACCTGCCCGCTGTGCGGGGCGCCGGTCGACATAAGATCCTCGGTCAGCGACTCCGGCTGGGTCGAGCAGCCGCCGATCAAGGACATGGCACGGCTGCAGTTCGGCCAGTCGCACGTCCAGATCGCCGGCACCACCGTCCCGGCCGCGGAGTTCAGCCTCGCACCCGAAGACTGGATCTACTTCTCCCACCACGTGCTGCTGTGGACCGAGCCGCAGACCAGGCTGACCAACATGCCGATGCGCGGCGGGTGGAACCGCCAGATGGCCGGGCTGCCGCTGGTCATGGTGCAGGCCCGCGGTCCCGGGCATGTCGCGCTGTCGGACAACCACGCGGGCGAGGTCGTGGCGCTGCCGCTGCAGCACAGCCAGCAGATCTGGGTCCGTGAGCACCGCTTTCTGTGTGCCACCGGCAACATCAAGTACGACTGGTACCCGTCGGACGTCTGGTATGAGACCGGCCAGGACTCCGACGACCGGGAGATGCACTACCCGATGGGGCAGTACGGTGACGTGTTCGGCGCGCAGGGGGCACCCGGCCTGCTGCTGCTGCACGCGCCGGGCAACGTATTCGTCCGCGACCTGCAACAGGGCCAGACCCTGCTGATCCAGCCGAGTTCCCTGCTGTACCGGGACGTGTCGGTGCGGATGGCGCTGCACCTGGAGTACCCGCGGAACATGGGTTTCGCCTTCTGGCACAACCGGTGGAGCTACCGCAGCATCTGGGTCAGGCTGTGGGGTCCCGGCCGGGTCGCGGTGCAGTCGGTGTACCAGCCGCCCGAGGACACCGAGGTCATCGTCAACCACTCCTACGCCACGACGCACCGCTGGTAACAGCCCTGGCTGTGCCAGCAGCAAGGTGCCGGCGGCGCGGACCGGTACGTGGGGGAAACCCCACCCCCAAGAGGGGTGTTGGCCGCGTTCTGCGCGGGGCGCCTGATCCGTAGCGTGAACACCAGACGCAGTGCTTATTCACCGGCGAGCGTGCCCGCCTGACGGGGGCCGGGCCCGCTCCGACCAACTGGAGGGTTTCTCATGATCGAGGCACGCGGCCTGGTCAAGCGCTACGGCCCCACGACCGCCGTGGACAACCTCAGCTTCGACGTCCGCCCCGGCACGGTGCGGATCGACGGCCAGGACTACCTCGGCGTGCTCGCGATCACGTAACAGGGACAATAAGGTCCATGGAAGAGGAGATCCGGCGGGTAGCGGGCATCATCCTGAGTGCCCCGCTCACCCGCCGGACCCGTCGTGAGCTGCTGTACTGCGGCGCCGGCGGGCTGGCGGGGGTTGCCGGGTTCTGCGTCATCGTGGTGCTGCTCGCGTTCGGCCTGACCATCTCCGCGTCGGTTCTCGGCACCGTGGTCGGCCTGCTGCTGATCACCTTGACCCTGCGGCTTTCCCGGCGGCTCGGCTCGCTGCACCGATGGCTGAGCAGCCGGCTGCTCGACCAGCAGGTCGAGGCCCCGCTGCGATTCCAGCCGGGCACCGGGATCCTCGGCCGCCTGGACCGGCGGCTGCGGGACCGGGCGGCCTGGCGGGGGGTCTGGTACAGCCTGGTCAAGCTGCCGGTGGCATTCGTGCAGATCTATGCGGTCGTGCTCATCGCCTGCGGGCTGGCGGACCTGTGTTATCCGCTGATCTGGCCGTTGTTCCGCCACCACGCGGGAGGCGATCTTTCTCCGCTGGTGGCGCTGCAACCCTTCCCGTTCGGCGGAGGTCTTAAGATCTACAGCTGGCCGGGCACCTCTCTCGCCGCCCTGGTCGGCGCGGTCTGCCTGGTGGCCGGGGCGTGGGTCGCCCGCGGGATCACCGCGGGGGACCAGGCGCTGGTCCGCAGCCTGCTCGGGCCGAGCAGCATGGCCGAGCGGGTCAGCGAACTCGAGCGGACCAGGACGCTGGCGGTGGAGGACTCCGCCGCGGCGCTGCGCCGGGTCGAGCGGGACCTGCACGACGGCGCCCAGATGCGGCTGGCCGCGCTGGCCATGAACCTGGGCATGGCCCGTGAGAAGCTGGAAGACGACGAGCGGTCCGACCACGCCACCGTCAGGGAACTGATCGACGCCGCGCACCGGAACGCGGTGGACGCCCTGGCCGACCTGCGGGATCTGGCCCGCGGTATCCACCCGCCGGTGCTGGACAGCGGCCTGGCCAGCGCGCTGGCCACCCTGGCCGGCAGCAGCGCGATCCCCGCGTCGGTCACCGCCGACATCGGCCCGCGGCCGGCGCCCGCGATCGAGACCATCGCCTACTTCTGCGCGGCCGAGCTGATCGCCAACGCGACCAAGCACAGCTACGCCAATCAGATCAAGATCAAGATCGATACCGAACGGACCGGGTTGCTTCGCCTTGAAGTCAGCGACGACGGCATCGGCGGCGCGGGCGCGGCACCCGGATCTGGGCAAGCACAACCTGGGTCTAAGCAAGCACTCGGGTCTAAGCAAGCACTCGGGTCTAAGCAAGCACTCGGGTCTAAGCAAGCACGGGAGAGCGGGCTCGCCGGGCTGGCCGAACGCGTATCCACGGTGGACGGGCGGATCGACGTGGTCAGCCCGGCGGGCGGCCCGACCACGGTGACCGTCGAGCTGCCGCTCCGTGCCTGAAACACAGGGAGCCTGAGGAGAAACTGATGCGGGTCGTGATCGCGGAAGACGCCGCGCTGCTCCGGGAAGGACTGACCAGGCTGCTCGAGGACCGCGGGCACTCGATCTGTGCCGCGGTGTCCGACGGGGACGCTCTGCTGGCCGCGGTGGCCGACCACCGCCCGGACGTCGCCGTGGTCGACATCCGGATGCCCCCGTCGCACACCGACGAGGGGCTGCGGGCGGCCTTGAGGCTGCGCCATGACTTTCCCGGCACCGGCGTGCTGATGTTCTCCCAGTACATCGAGACCTCCTACAGCGCGCAGCTGCTCGAGGGCGGCGCGGCGGGAGTCGGCTACCTGCTCAAGGACCGGGTCGCCAACGTGGCGGAGTTCAGCGCGGCGCTGCAGCGGGTGGCCGACGGCGGGACCGCCCTGGACCCGGAGGTGGTCAGCCAGCTGTTCCGGGCCAGCAGGCAGCGAGGCGGCCTGGCCACGCTGACCCCGCGGGAGCGTCAGGTGCTGGCGCTGATGGCCGAGGGCCGGTCGAACGCCGGGATCGCTGCCGAACTGGTGGTCTCGGGCGGTGCGGTGGAGAAGCACGTGGCCAGCATCTTCGCCAAGCTCGGCCTGCCGCCCGGCGAGAGCGACAACCGCCGTGTCCTGGCCGTGCTTCGCTACCTGGGGGGAAACGCAGCTCCAAGACGGGTGATAGCCGCGTTAACTGGGCGGAGTAGCCCTGGAGGCCGCACGGGCAGTCGTTGGTCCCGGCCGTGATCCGCGTCAGTATGCGGCGGAGATCCCCGTCGGCGCCGCTGCTTCGCCCGGGGAGCGCTTCCTGGCCTTTGTCGGCCGGGCCGAGCCCTGGCCCCTCGCATGACGCTGGTCACGGGCAGAATGCGTTCCCCGGCACGCCCGCGCAGGGCTTCGGCATGCTCGGTAGCTGGGGCAGCGGCAGCATCACGGTGCGCGTCTGCTTCGGGTATCTCGCCTGATCGGGCGGCACCGGGCAGGTGGTGAACCCGGTGGCGCAGATAAGCTGGTTGGTCAACGACGGATCGTTGCCGTTGCCAGGCCCCCCGCAGGGCTGCCCGTCCACGCTTGCGCTCTCGATGCCGGCGGGCGCGGAGGTCAGCGGGCCACCGAGGTCGACGTTGTGGTAGAAGCAGTTCCGCGGCGTGTACGACCCCAGGGTCAGGGTAGCCAGGTCAGAGTTCGTGGGGTTGCCGAATTTCCCGACGCCGCTGAACACGTTCGAATAGACCAGATTGCCGCGCGCCTGGAACAGGCAGAACTTGGGTAGCGGCTTGTTCTGGATGCCGCCCTGGCAGTGCGTGCCTGGCGGCGGCTGCTCCGGGTCGGCGTTGTCGCTGACGAGTATCCCCCAGGCACCCTGATCCGCGATGACGTTGCGGGCCACCGTGTCATACGAGCCCCCCACTAGCTGGATGCCGACTCCGACGGGCGCGATGGCTCCGTTACCCGGCGCGTTCGCGTTGTTGTTCGCCTCGATCGTGTTGCCCTCGATGATCGTGCAGGACCTCGTGGCGCTGCCCGGGCAACGACCGTCCTGCGGCGGCGGCGCGTCGTCGTTGTTCTCCGAGTTCGGCGCTATGCCGGCCCGGTTCTGCCGGAACAACGAGTTCTTGATGACCAGCTGTCCGCCCGCGTTCGTGCCGGAATACCCGAGGTCGGAGTTGACCCCGGTGTCGTTCGCGAGCGTGGTATCGCAGATCTGGCGGCACGCGCCCACATAGTAGGCCGCATCGGCCATGTTGCTGGCGTACGAGTTCGTGATAAGTCCCGGGCCGCTGGAGTTGCTGACGAAGATCCCGTACTGGGCCAGCTGCGGGCTGTTCATCTTCGGCGGCGCGTACTGCGATGTCGCGGTCAGGTATGACCCGGAGTAGGAGCCCAGGTTAATGGTGCCGGTAGTGTCGCCGCCATTCCACCAGATCTCGTCACCGTGGTCGCCGTCTCCGGCCAGGTAATCGCACACGGTCAGGTTCTGGATCGTGACTCCGCTGACCTTCGTTACCACGATCCCGTCACGCGGCGTGAAATCCTGCTGGGCGGCGGCCGACGGGCACGGCTGCGCGGCGGTGCCGTTGCTGCCGTCGATGATCACCCGGTTGCGGTCCATTCCGCGGATGTGCAGGTTCGGCTTTTGTATCCAGACCCCCGCGGTCGGCCACTGCCTGCTCTTCTCGTGATAAACGCCGGGATAGATGAGTATCCAGTCGCCGGAGCGCGCGGCGTCGACGGCACTCTGGACGGTGCGGTAGTAAGGCCCGGCTGAGTGCGGCAGCGCCGGGCACCGGACGGTGCTGCCGTTGCAGACGAGCAGCACGCTCGGTCCCTGGCCCGCCGCCCCTGGACCCGAAGAGCTGCCGGTCGGGCTCGCCGTGATCGCGTGCTGGGCGGCCGGACTTGTGCAGCCCGCGATGGCCAGGATGAGAGCCACGCCAAACAGGGACGCATGTCGCATGGTGAATCCCCCATCAACGAATTGCTGCGATGGTGCGTTAATACCCGATCAGTCCAAGAACGACATCGAGTCACCTGATAGAGCCCGGACTCGCCGTTTTAATACAGGTCTGATAGTAGGGTAAGAGAACTGTTACCTCGCGGCTGGCCCCGCTCTTGACCTAGCCAGCGGAGCTCATGCCCTGGCCAGCAGCTGCTTCCAGCCGGCGATCGCCTCGTCCGCCCACTGCGCGTGCAGCCGCGCGAACATCTCGGCGGCCGCGCTGCCGCGCCAGGCCGCGGGCAGGAACTGGGCCGGCAGGCCGGGATCGATCCACGGGAACCGGCGCCAGGCGTGCACCAGGTCGATGACCCGAACGAGCGGATCGGGGCTGACCGGCCCGCTGAACGCCCCGATGAACTCGTCGTAATCGCGGGCCAGTTCGTCCAGGTCCCAGGCGTGGCCGACCATCGCGGCCAGCGAGCTGCCGCCCTGGTATTCGGCCGTGAACAGGTAGCCGTCCGGCAGCCGGGCCTCGGCCAGGATCTGCCGTACCTCGTCGCCGCGGTCGCTGCGCGGGCTCAGCCACATCCCGGGCATGACGTTGCCGAACCCGGCCCAGCGCAACCGCGTCCTGAGCATATGCCGGGCGGCGCGTTCGGTTTCCGGCGTGCGCGCGATCACGATCGTCCAGCGGCCGTTCCAGTCCGCGGCGACCGCGGTGAAGCCGAAGATGCGCTCGGTGCCGTCCTGCAGCAGCCGTTCGGCGGCCGGAGTGAGCCGCCAGACCGTGCGCCGTCCGACCCGTTCGGAGCTCAGCCAGTTGCCGGCCGCGGTACGCATCAGGGCCTGCCTGGCCGCCTTCTCCTCGACCCCCAGCCGGCCGAACACGTCGATGAACGCCGACGTCCAGGCCTCGCCGCCGGTGGGCAGGACAAGCTCGCCCAGCACGGTGAACAGCACGCTGCGGGCGCTGTCGGTGCCCGCGGCGTGGCGGCGCAGCAGGGTCGGCTGCTCGCCCAGGTTGGTCTCGGTCATCAGTCCCTCTCGGCCACGAATCACCAGCAAGCAAAATACTACGAAGTCTTGACGTTTAACTCAAGTTTTGTAGAGTATGGAGCATCGGCAGGGAGGAACTGCGATGACCGAAGAGCGGGTCGAATTCCGGGTCAGTCCCGAGCGCTACAGGCACTGGCGAGTGTCCTATGACGGGCCCGTCGCGACCCTGGTGATGGACGTCGACGAGCAGGGCGGCCTAGTGCCGGGCTACGAGCTGAAGCTGAACTCCTACGACCTCGGCGTCGACATCGAGCTATACGACGCGGTGCAGCGGCTGCGCTTCGAGCACCCGGAGGTGCGCACGGTCGTCATCACCAGCGGCAAGCCCAAGATCTTCTGCGCCGGCGCGAACATCCGCATGCTCGCAGCTTCGCCGCACGGCTGGAAGGTGAACTTCTGCAAGTTCACCAACGAGACCAGGAACGGCATCGAGGACGCCACCGCGAACTCCGGCCAGACCTACCTGGCCGCCGTGAACGGCACCGCCTCGGGCGGCGGGTACGAGCTGGCGCTGGCCTGCGAGCACATCATGCTCGTCGACGATCGGTCATCGGCGGTGTCGCTGCCCGAGCTGCCGCTGCTCGGCGTGCTGCCCGGCACCGGCGGGCTGACCCGGGTGTCGGACAAGCGGCACGTACGGCGGGACCTGGCCGACTACTTCTCCACCAAGTCCGAAGGCGTCGGAGGCAAGAAGGCCGTCCAGTGGCGCCTGGTCGACGAGGCCGTGCCGCGGCCCCGGTGGGACGAGACCGTCGCGGAGCGGGCCGGCGAGCTGGCCGCGCGCTCGAGCCGCCCGGAAGGCGCGGCCGGAGTCCCGCTGACCCCGCTTGGCAAGACCCGCGGCGACGACGCCGTAATTTACGAGCACGTCTCGGCAAAGCTGCACCGCGACGCGGGCAGCGTCGACATAACCATAAAGGGCCCGCAGGCCGACCCGCCCGCCAGCATCGACGAGGACCCCAGAACCCGTAGCGCGGACTTCTGGCCGCTGGCGGTGTCCCGGGAGCTCGACGACCTGATCCTGGACCTGCGCACCAACGAGGCCGAGCTCGGCACCTGGGTCTTCCGCACCGCGGGTGACCCGGCCCTGGTGCTCGCCCACGACGAATTCCTGCTGGCCAACGCCGGAGACTGGTTCGCCAACGAGGTCCTGCACTACCTCAAGCGCACGCTGCGGCGGCTCGACGTGACCAGCCGCAGCCTGATCGCGGCGATTGAGCCGGGCAGTTGCTTCGCCGGCTCGCTGCTCGAGCTTGCGCTGGCCGCCGACCGGTCGTTCCAGCTGGCCGGGGTGTTCGAGACAGTCGATTCAAACACGGGGGACCCGGACGCCGAGCCCGCGACCGTCACCCTCGGGGACATCAACGCCGGGCCGCTGACGATGAGCAACGGGCTGACCCGGCTGCAGACCCGATTCTGGGGCGACGAGGCCGGCTACGAGGCGGCCGCCAAGCGCAGGGGAGAGGCGCTGGAAGCCGAGGACGCGGCCGAGCGGGGCCTGATCACCTTCGCGCCGGACGACATCGACTGGGACGAGGAAATCCGGATCGCGTCCGAAGAGCGCGCCAGCTTCAGCCCCGACGCGCTCACCGGCCTGGAGGCCAACTACCGGTTCGTCGGCCCGGAGACCATGGAAACGAAGATCTTCGGCCGGTTGTCGGCCTGGCAGAACTGGATATTCAACCGGCCCAACGCATCCGGCCCGGACGGTGCACTGCGCCGGTTCGGCACCGGGCAGCGCGCCGTTTTCGACCGGAAGCGAGTCTGAACCGATGCCAGCCAACAATGACAGAGCAACCGCCGACTACACCGAGAAGATCCCGAACAACGTCAGCCTGCACGAGGACCGGCGGCTGCAGCGGGCGCTGGAGTCCTGGCAGCCGAACTTCCTGACCTGGTGGCAGACCATGGGCCCGACGCTGCCGACCCAGGACGTCTACCTGCGCACCGCGGTCAACGTCGGCCGGGACGGCTGGGCGCAGTTCGGCCAGGTCGCCATGCCGGAGTACCGCTGGGGGATCTTCCTGGCCGAGCGCGACCCGGGCCGCCGCGTGGGGTTCGGCGAGCACAAGGGCGAGCCGGTGTGGGACAAGGTGCCGGGAGAGTACCGGGCCGAACTGCAGCGGCTGATCGTGATCCAGGGCGACACCGAGCCCGCCTCGGTGGAGCAGCAGCGCAACCTGGGTGCTACCGCGCCGAGCCTGTACGACCTGCGCAACCTGTTCCAGGTGAACGTCGAGGAAGGCCGGCACCTGTGGGCGATGGTCTACCTGCTGCACGCCTACTTCGGCCGCGAGGGCCGGGAGGAGGCCGAGGAACTGCTGCACCGCAACTCGGGCAGTCTCGACTCGCCGCGCATCCTGGGCGCGTTCAACGAGGAGACCCCGGACTGGCTTTCGTTCTTCATGTTCACCTACTTCACCGACCGGGACGGCAAGTACCAGCTCGGCACGCTGAAGGAGTCGGCGTTCGACCCGCTGTCGCGGACCTGCGAGTTCATGCTCAAGGAAGAGGCACACCACATGATGGTGGGCACCACCGGCGTCGACCGGGTCGTCCAGCGCACCGTCGAGGTGATGCGCGAGCATGACACCGACGACATAGGCGGCCTCGGCGCGATCCCGCTGCCGGTGATCCAGAAGTACCTGAACTTCCATTACTCGGTGTCGCTCGACCTGTTCGGCGGCGAGACCTCCACCAACGTGGCGAACTACTACACCGCCGGGCTCAAGGGCCGGTGGCTGGAGGACCGGCGCAAGGACGACCACAAGCTCGCCAGCGACTCGATCATGGTGGAGGCGCTGTCGGAGGAAGGCGAGATCGGGCAGACCGAGGTTTCGGCGCTGGTCGGCCTCAACACCGACCTGCGGCGCGAGTACATCTCGGATTGCCAGGGCGGCATCAAGCGGTGGAACCGCATCCTGGCGGAGGGGGGCGTGCCGCAGCGGCTGAAGCTGCCGCACATCGCCTTCAACCGCAAGGTCGGCGCGTTCGACGGGATCGAGGCCACGCCGGACGGCGAGCGGGTCTCGGCCGAGGAATGGCAGCGACGCCAGGGCGAGTGGCTGCCCACGGACGTGGACAAGACCTACGTGCGGTCGCTGATGCAACCGGTGCACCAGCGGGGCAAGATAGCCGCATGGATCGCACCGCCACGCAACGGCATCAACGGCCAGCCGTTCGACTACGACTATGTCCATCTCGCCTAACCCAGCCAGTACTGAGCCGGCCACGGACAGCGGAAGGGCACCGTCAGTGATACCGGGACCATTCTTCAATGCCTGTGATTACCTGCTCGACCGCCACATCCGCGCGGGACGCGGTGACCGGCTCGCGCTGACCGGGGTGGCGGGTGACGTCAGCTACGCCGAACTCGCCGAGCGGGTCGGCCGCGCCGCCGGCGGCCTGCGGGGCCTCGGGGTGCAAGCCGAGCAGCGCGTGGTCATGGTGATGGCCGACTCGCCGGAATTCGTCATCGTCTACCTCGCGGCCATGCGGATCGGCGCGGTGCCGGTGCCGATCTCGACCATGCTGCGCGCCGACGGCATCGCCGAGATCCTGGCCGACTCACGGGCGCGGGTCGTCGCGGTCAGCGCTCAGTACCTGGACCTGGTGTCTGGCGCGCTCGGCTCCCCGGGCACCGGCGAGGTCATGGCCGTGGTGACCGACGACGCGGCAACCGGAACGCCGGTCGGCGCCCTGACCACGACCGCGCTCAGCCGGCTGCCCGACGGGGCGGACGACATCTATCCGACCACTGCGGACTCTCCGGCCTTCTGGCTGTACACCTCCGGGACGACCGGGACGCCGAAGGGCGCCATGCACCGGCACGGTTCGGTCCAGGTGGTGTGCGAGACCTACGGCACCCAGGTGCTCGGGATCACCCCGGAGGACCGGTGCCTGTCCGCGGCCAAGGCCTTCTTCGCCTACGGGCTGGGGAACTCGGTCCTGTTCCCGATGTCCGTCGGGGCCGCCGCCATACTCGAGCCGAGCCCGTCACGGCCCGACATCATGGCCGAACGGGCCCGGGTATACGCCGCTACGCTGTTCTTCGCCGGCCCTACGTTCTTCTCCAGCATGCTGCGCGCCGGCCTGCCCGTGGATGCCCTGGCCGAGGTGCGACTGGCCGCCTCGGCCGGCGAGGCCCTCCCGGCCGCCCTGTACCAGCGGTGGACCTCGCACTTCGGCGTCGACATCCTCGACGGCATCGGCATGACCGAGATGCTGCACATCTTCCTGTCCAACCGCCCCGGCCAGGTCAGGGCCGGGACGACCGGGATGGCGGTGCCCGGTTACGACCTGCGCGTGCTCGGCGAGGACGGGATCGAGGTGCCGACCGGCACGCCGGGGACCTTGTTCGTCCGGGGCGAGTCCGCCGCGACCGGGTACTGGTCGCGCTACGACGCCTCGCGCCAGGTGTTCCAGGGGGAGTGGCTGCGCACCGGCGACACCTACGTGGTGGACGCGGACGGGTACTTCTCCTGCCTGGGGCGGACCGGGGACATGCTCAAGGCCAGCGGCATCTGGGTCGCGCCGGCCGAGGTGGAATCGCGCCTGCTCGATCACGCCGACGTGGCGGCGGCCGTGGTAGTGGCCGCGGCCGACGCCGACGGCCTGGAGAAGCCGGTCGCGTTCGTCCAGCTCAATCCCGGCGGCGTGGCCGACGAGGAAACGCTGATCGGGTTCTGCAAGACCGGCCTGCCGTCCTTCAAGCGGCCCCGCCGGATCGTATTCGTGACCGAGTACCCGACGACGGCCACCGGCAAGATCCGCCGCGTCGAGCTGCGTGCGCAGGCCGCGGTGATCCTGCGGGGGAACCTCGCACCGGCACTGGCGGACCAGGCAGGCCAAGCAGACAAGGTGCCGCTGTGACCGAGATCGGCCGGTCGGCGCCGCCGGAGGGGACCTGAGGGAGAAGGCATGACGCTGACCTGGACCAAGGAGAACTCGCCCCGCTGGGACCCCGACAAGCAGCGGGTTCTCGGCCCGGCCGAGCTGGCCGCCGTAGGCCTGGCCGAACCCGCGCCCGGCGAGGCCGTCGCGGACGAATGGTGGCGGGTGACCGACGGCGAACAGGTCGCCGGATACGGTTGGCTCGACTCCGAATGGGGCGACGCGCGCATCAC
This sequence comes from uncultured Actinomycetes bacterium, assembly GCA_963800415.1. Lineage (GTDB taxonomy): Bacteria > Actinomycetota > Actinomycetes > Streptosporangiales > Streptosporangiaceae > Palsa-504. The sequence continues at coordinate 91,221 of CAWDBS010000072.1, read as the reverse complement.
CTTCGTCGTCGCGCACGGCCAGCGCGGCCCTCGGCGACGGCGGGATGGCCGAACAGGACATCCTCGATCTCGCGCGGGTAGATATTCTCGCCACCCCGGATGATCATGTCCTTGATCCGGCCTTCGATGCGCAGGTAGCCGCGGCTGTCCAGGGACGCCAGGTCGCCGGTGTGGTACCAGCCCTCGGCGTCGATGGCGGCCCCCGTGGCCTCGGGGGCGTCGTGGTAGCCGCGCATGACCGTGTACCCGCGCGCGCACAGCTCGCCCGCCTGCCCGACCGGGACCGGGCCGCCGGTTGTGACGTCGGCGATCTTGATCTCCGTCTGCGGCAGCGGCGGGCCGAGGGTCTCGGCCCTGTCCTGCGCCGAGTCGTCGAGCCGGACCTGGGTGAGCAGCGGGGAGCACTCGGTCGTCCCGAAAACGATGCTGAACCGCACGCCCAGCCGCCCTTCCACCTGGCGCACGAGATCGGCGGGCACCGGCGCGCCGCCGGACACCGCCGCGCGCAGCGAGGACAGGTCGCGCCGCTCCATGTCGGGATGAGCGAGCATGGCGATCATCATCGTCGGCACGCCTCCGAACACCGCGCCCCGTTCGGCCTCGAGGAGCTCGAGAACGAGGGCTGGGTCGAAGGCGAGCACCGGAACGTGGACCGCCAGGCTCTGCGCCACGACGTCTGCACCGTGGTCATCGCAGCCTCCTCAGGATTCATCTTCCCATCAGGGCAGGCAGGAAAGCCCGCCTTGGCGCGGCACCCGCAGTGATACGAAAGCATCAGCATCTGATGTCGTGTCACATCGTCTTCGGAGGTGGGCTGCGAATACCGGACCGGGCGTGACGGAGATGCGCCTCGTGGTGACGGCGGCGGATTACGAGGACGCACTCAGGTTCTACCGTGACGTGCTCGGCATGCCGGAGCGCGTGGTGCCTATCCGCCGGATGACACGCCGATCTCGGCCAGGAGACCGGCGCGCAGTTCCTCGTGCGCCAGACCGCGGGAGCGGTCCTGGCTGCTGAGTTCCACCCTGTGCTCACTGCCGATCCACCCGTCGCGCATGATCAGGATCCGGTCGGCCAGCGCGATGGCCTCATCGACATCGTGCGTGACCAGCAAAATGGTGGAGTTGTGCCGGCGGCGCAGCGCGCGGACCTTGTCGTGCATCCGCAGCCTGGTAATCGTGTCGAGCGCGGCGAACGGCTCGTCGAGCAGGACGAGCGCCGGGTCCGGCACAAGAGCACGGGCCAGCGCGACACGCCGGGCCTCGCCGCCGGACAAGGTCCTGGGCCACGCGCCGGTCCGCTCGCTGAGCCCGGCCTCACCCAGGACCGAGAGCGCGGCTGGCCTGGCGTCATGGCCATACAGCCCGATGATCACGTTCTGCCACACCCGCTGCCACGGCAGCAGGCGAGCCCCCTGCAAGACGATCGCCCGCGCTGCCGGCACGGACACCGTGCCGCCGTCCGGCCGGTCCAGCCCGGCCAGCAGGCGCAGCAAGGTGGTCTTACCGCAGCCCGACGGGCCCAGCAGCACCACGAACTCCGACGCCGCGATCTGCAGCCGCAGGTGATCCAGGACAACCCGGTCGCCGAACCGGCGCACCACGTCCTCGGCCACGACGCTGACGCCATCCCGGGTCCTGTTCGGCGCGGCCTCTAGACCAGGGACGCCGGCCGACAGAGCGGTGATGCCGTCGGCCGGCGCCCCGGGCATCGTGCTCACGCGACGGCCTGCACCCCGGCAACCGGCGTGTAATGCGAGGCGTCGCCGGCGACGGAATAGCTCGGCCTGCCGTCGATGCCGACCGGGACGTCGCCGGCCACCGTGACCCGGTTCAGCCGCCGGGGCAGGTCATCATAGTTGTCGACCGCGTAATGCTGAGTGATCCGGTTATCGAACAGGACCAGCTGGCCCGGCTCCCAGGAGACTCGCAGGATGTTCTCCGGCCGGGTCACATAGGCCTGCAGCAGCCGCAGGATGTCTGTGGACTCCCCCTTGGACAACCCGGCGACCCGCTGCGCGAACCCGCCGATGAACAGACCCCGCTCCCCGGTCAGCGGATGCACCCTGACCACCGGATGGACCGTCTCGTACCTGATCGAGGTGAACACCGCGCGCCGCTCCCGCTGGGCGTCGTTCAGGCTCTCCGGCGGCACCGCGTAGTCGTAATCGTTGGTGTGCACCGCCTGCAGGCTGTCGGCGAAGGCGCGCAGCGGGCCGGGCAGGTCCCGGTAGGCCGCGCCGGCGTTAGCGATCAGCGTCTCCCCGCCGTACGGCGGGGAGACGATACTGCGCAGCGTGCTGGCCTGCGGCGGGTTCAGCACGAACGTCACATCGGTATGCCAGCGATTGGCCCGGCCGTTTTCGCTGTCGACCGGCAGCACGTTCGGCTCGCCGTCCACGGCGGGCACAGTCGGGTGGGCGGAGGTCAGCGGGCCGAAGTAGCCGGCGAACCGCTGCTGGCCCTCGTCGTCCAGCCGGACGCCGCGGAACACGAGCGCCTTGTGTTCGTTCAGCGCCGCCCGCAGCGCGGTCACCGTTTCCGCATCCAGGTCAAGATCCGGGCCAGCGCCGGTGACCTCCGCGCCGATGCGCGCGGTGATCTTGCGGAAAGCGAGCCTTGTGCTGGCAGATGTCGCGATCGTGGTCATCGTACGTCCTTTTCTCCTCGTGGCGATCAGATTGCGCGCAGGCAGGCAGGCAGACGCCGTGCGCGCGAACGTGCCCCGGGGCGCACCGGGCCTGACGGACCGCCGCCCAGCGCCCAGTGAGTGGCCGGATCGGGAAGCGGTCACCCCCGCCCGATCGGCCCGGCGTGACATTAAGGCCAGTGAAGTCAGCGACAAACCGCGCTGCACACCCGCTTGAAGTCCACGAAGCGGCGGGCGACGAAAGGTTCGAATGACCTCATACCATTAACATACTAAATCGATCTATTTAATAGAATATGATCTGGATCACATTTTCGTTGGATCAGGGCAAGATCGGCCTCAGCAGTCAGCCCGGCCGTAGGCGTCCCCCGGAGGGAATACCCGAATGCGGGCAACTGTTGCCGCAGGCGTGGCTATACAGTCGGCATCGCGCGAAGATGTGCAGTTCTGGTTCGATCCGCTGTGCCCCTGGGCCTGGATCACCTCCCGCTGGATGCTGGAGGTGGAGAAGGTCCGGCCTGTGCGCACCGAATGGCGGATCATGTCGCTGGCCTACCTGAACCTGGTCCAGCACGAGGGCAAGGGCCTGACCGAGGACTACCTGGAGCGGATGAGCCGGGCCTGGGGGCCGATACGGGTCTGCGCGGCCGCCGCCCAGCACAGCGGCCCCGGCATCCTCGGGCCGCTGTACACCGCCATCGGCACTCGGTTCCACGTTCAGGGACGCCGCGAGGACCCTGAGGTGATCCCCGAGGCGCTGGCCGAGGCGGGGTTGTCCGCGTCGCTGGCCAGCGCTGCCGAGAGCACCGAGCTCGATCAGGTGATCAGGGACTCGCACAACGAGGCTTTTGATGACGTCGGCCTGGACGTGGGCACCCCGGTGATCCGCATCCGCGGCAGCGCCATATTCGGCCCGGTCGTCACGCCCGCGCCCCGCGGCGAGGCCGCCGGACGGCTGTGGGACGGGGTGGCGCTGGTGACCGCGACGGACGGCTTCTTCGAGCTCAAGCGGAGCCGGGACCGTAAGCCGTCGTTCGACTGAGCGGCCAGGTCCCGCCCTAGATTCACCGACGGGACCTCCCCGATGCCGGGCGGGCCCACGCCCGAGCTTGGTGCCATCAGCGCGCGTTCGGTGCGCAAGTGATCCTTCATGTGTTAAGTCTTGGCACACGCACGTTGGCTGGGACTCGAGGTGATGTGATGTCGGATCGTCCGTTTGAGCTTGCCCGGACCCCCGAGGGCATGGTCGCGCGGGTCCGGCTGCGGGGCAGATCGGTGCTCTCGTCGCCGATGCTGAACCGGGGCACCGCGTTCACGCTGGCCGAACGCGAGGCGCTGGGGCTCACCGGCCTGCTGCCCGACGGCGTGTCGACGATCGAGGGCCAGCTGCGCCGGGTCTACGCGCAGTACCTGCGTCAGCCCGATGACCTGGCCAAGAATATCTTTCTCGGCCATGTCCGGGACCGCAACGAGGTGCTGTTCTACCGTCTGCTGACCGAGCACATCCAGGAGATGCTGCCGGTCGTCTACACCCCGACGGTGGGGATTGTGATCGAGCGGTACAGCCTGGAGTTCGGCCGTCCGCGTGGCGTGTACCTTTCCGTGGATCATCCCGATCAGGTCGAGACGGCCTTCCGCAATTACGGGCTAGGGCCGGACGACGTGGACCTGATCGTGGCCACCGACTCCGAAGGCATCCTGGGCATCGGTGACTGGGGGGTGGGCGGCATCGCGATCGCGGTCGGGAAGCTGGCCGTCTACACCGCCGCGGCCGGCCTGCACCCCCGCCGGATCATCCCGGTCGTGCTGGATACCGGAACCGACAACCAGGGCCTGCTGGCCGAGGAGATGTACCTGGGCATCCGGCACCCGAGGGTCCGGGCCGAACGGTATGACGAGCTGATCGAGGCCTACGTCAGCACCGCCACCCGGCTGTTCCCGAACGCGTTGCTGCACTGGGAGGATTTCGGCGCCGCCAACGCCCATCGCGTCCTGATGAAGTACGCCGGGACCTGCTGCACCTTCAACGACGACATCCAGGGCACCGCCGCGGTCGTGCTGGCCGCCGCGCTGGGCGCGGTCCGGGCCACCGGAACCCGGATGCGCGATCAGACGGTGGTCATCCACGGGGCGGGCACCGCCGGGGTCGGGATCGCCGATGCGCTGCGGCAGGTCATGATCGACGAAGGCCTCAGCCCGGACGAAGCCACCGCACGGTTCTACGCGCTGGGCAGCAAGGGCCTGCTGACCAGCGACTATCCTGGGAGGCTGCGGGACTTCCAGGTTCAGTACGCACGCCAGGCCGCGGAGGTCGCCGGCTGGCAGCACGATGAGGACGGCCGCATCGTCCTGGCCGAGGTGGTGACGCGCACCCGGCCTACCATGCTGATCGGGACCTCTACCCAGCCCGGCGCGTTCTCCGAGGTGATCGTCACCGAGATGGCGGCGCATACCGAACGGCCGATCATCATGCCGTTGTCCAACCCGACTTCGCACTCCGAGGCGCAGGCCGCTGACCTGATCGCCTGGACCGGCGGCCGGGCGCTCATCGCGACCGGCAGCCCGTATCCGCCGGTGGACTACGCCGGAGTCGAGTACCAGGTGGCCCAGGCCAACAACGCGCTCATCTTCCCCGGCCTCGGGCTCGGGGTCACCGTCAGCCGGGCCCGCCGCGTCAGCGACGGCATGCTGGCTGCCGCGGCCAACGCGCTGGCCGGGCTGTCCGATGCCGCCACCCCCGGCGCCGCCGTGCTGCCCCCGGTCACCAGCCTGCGCGAGGTGTCCGCCGCGGTCGCCGAAGCCGTCGCCCGGGCCGCCCGGGCCGAAGGGCTGTCCGACGCGCCGCTCGACGGCCTGCCCGAGCGTGTCCGCCGGGCCATGTGGGAGCCCGCCTACCCGAAGGTGGAGGCCATTTAGGCGATGTCGTGGACCGTGCAGGCGGTGCCGTCGCCTGACGGCGGCCGGCAGACCTGTGGTGGCCAGCGGTCCTTAGCCGCCGTGTGTCCAAATAGCTATTAAACCTACTGATAATATATGTTATTCTGGCATCGTGCGGTACTCAGAGCCACCTGGCGCCCGGGGAGCCGTCGTGGCAGTGATCGGCGGGGGCGCGAGCGGGACTCTCGCCACGGCCTACCTGCTCCGGGCGGCCGCCGCGGCGCGGATCCCGCTGCGGATCGCCCTGATCGACCGGTACGGACAGCACGGGCTGGGCCAGGCGTACGCCACTGTGCACCCTGCCCACCTGCTGAATTCGCCCGCCGACCGGATGAGCGCGGTGGCGCATGACCCCGGTCACCTGGCACGCTGGGCAGCGGCGAACGGGATCAGGCACGACGGATTCCTGCCCCGGGCGGCCTTCGGCCGCTACCTGCGCGAGCTGCTCGCCGACGCCGAGCGCATGGCAGGACCGGCCGCCACCGTCACCCGGATTACCTCTGACTCGTGGGACTGACCCATAACGGACTGCACCGGCCGCTGCGCCTGCACCTGGCGGCCGATGGCCGCATCGACGCGGACGCGGCCGTGCTGGCCACCGGCAACCAGCCGCCTGCCCCGCCGTGCCCGGTGCCAGCTTCGCCTCGCTACATCAGCAACCCCTGGGTGCCCGGGGCGCTTGACGGCGTTGCCGACGGCAGCCCGGTGATCGTCCTCGGGACGGGCCTGTGCGTCCGGATCGAGTACGGCGCCCGGGTAGCCGAGGTGGCGGCTGGCTGGCTGATCAACGCCACCGGGCCCGCAGCGGACGTCACCGCCACCACGGACCCGCTACTGCGCGGCCTGCTCGGCAGCGGACTGGCCAGGCCGGACCCGCTCCGCCTCGGCATCGAGGCTGACGCCGGGGGAGCGCTGCTGAACGCGTCCGGCACGCCGAGCGACAGCATCTTCACGCTCGGCCCGCCGCTGCGGGGGCAGTTGTACGAGACCACCGCCATTCCGGAGATCCGCGACCAGGCCGCCGCGCTCGCGGGCAGGCTGCTTGCCGTATGCCGCGCGCGGGCCGCACTCCCGGCAACGTCGGGCATGACGGGAAGCGCGGCTTAGGAGCAGATAATCGGCTCGCTTCCGCGGACCTCGGCACCGGCGTTACAGGACCGCGCCGGCGAGCAGCCCGATCTGGTCGGGCGCGGCGGTGGTCGGGACGAAGATGAGCTCGTCGCAGCCGGCTGAGGCGAACGCGGCGGCGTAGCCCTTGACCATGTTGGTGCTGGCGGCGGCGCCCGCCGCTATCTGCCGGGCGACGTCGCCGAGCCAGTTGTAGTAGTGCAGCAGGTAGTTGTCCGCCTGGTTGCGGGCGTCGGGCCCGAGGGCGAAGTACGCGAGTGAGAGCTTGCGCGGCTTCCCGGGCCGGCCCGCCTCCTGCCAGGCCTTGTCGACCCTGGCCGCGGCCTGGGCGAATATGTCCGGGGTGCCGCCGCCCATGATCCAGCCGTCGCCGAGCAGGGCCACCCGGCGGAAGCTGGCCTCGGCCGTGCCGCCGAGGATGAGCTCGGGGCCGCCGCGCCGCACCGGCTCGGGCCCGATCGGGCCGGCGTAACCGTAGCGCTCGCCGGACCAGATCCGCTTCATCTCGGTCAGTTGCTGGTCCAGGCGGCGCCCCTTGCCGGTGATGGGCAGCGCGCTGGCGGTGAAGTCATCATCACGCCCGCCCAGGCCGAGGCCGAGCACCAGGCGTCCCCCGGAGAGCCGGTCGAGCGAGGCCGCCTGCTTGGCGAACAGCGCGGTGTTGGTGTACAGCGGGGCCAGCAGCACGCTGGTGGTCAGCCGGATCCGGCTGGTGACGGCGGCGGCGGCGGACAGGGCGACCAGTTCCTCGTAGTTCGGGTACACGAGCCGGCCGATCGTGCCCAGGGTGCTGAACCCGGCCTCTTCCGCGTTCTTGGCCCAGTCGATGAGCCTCCGGCCCTCGGTACCCGGCACCGTGTTAGGGAGGCCGATTCCGATGTCCACGCACTACCTCCGCTGGCGTCGTCGTCGGACGGTTCCGTCAGTTCCGGTCCAATCCAAGCACGCTGGCCGCACCCCGCCCCTGGCGGGTGGCGTCCCGGCTAGGAGCCGGCGGCGTACCAGCGGCTGACCGTCAGCCGCGAGAGCCCGGAGGTAGCGTCGATGTCGAAGCGGGACGTGCCGCTGGCCTGGTCCGACCCTAGGGCGGACCACGCGGCCGGACGAGAGAGCCGGCGCTGACGACAGAAATCGTTTAGATAGTTGCCGCGGACCATGCCGATCAGGCGGTCAAGCACGGCTCCGTCGCTGACCCGCAGGCCGTCATGCTCGTACTCGCTGGTCACCCAGACCTGCAGACCACCGATGGCCTGGGCGGTCTGTATCGAGAACTCGCGGTCCACGTACATGTCGTTGTAGTAGACGGCGGCGGCCGCCGGCACCTCGTTCGCCGTCAGCCGTGCCGGGTCGTACAGGGGCGGCCAGTCATCTCGTTCGGCCAGGATGTCGGCGGCCTCGCGCAGCGGGCGCAGCACCGGGTCGGCGTCGATCATCCACGGATAGATCATCTCGCCGGTGAAGTACAGCGGATCGGAGCGCGGGTCGAACTCCGCGAACTCCGCCCTGATCCGCTGCGCGGCCCACCGGGTCGCGGAGCCCTGGGCGTACGCGGCCTCTTGCAGCAGCGCGTACAGCGGGCCGGTGGCGAAGCTGAGCTCGTTCATCATGGCGTACCGGAAGGCATCGGACAGCTCGTCGGCGGCGAACGGGTCCTCGAGCAGGTAGTGCAGCGCATGGCTGCCGCCGCTCTGGCCGAGCATGGCGCCGGCTGACTGGAACGCCGCCACGGTAAGCGGCGCGCCGTCCGGCCGCCGGACGTCGTGCTCCGACAGGTACTCGGCCACCCGCCGGGCCCGGTCCACGTCGTCTGGGTACCGCTCGTAGTGCGCGGCGTTCTTAGCCGCGACGGTGCGGTACGTGTGCCGGTAGATGTCGTCGGCGGTCACGGTGAGCCCGGGCAGCCCACCGGTGATGAACGCCTCCCGGATGCCGTGCGGCGCGAACGACAGGTAGGTGACGGCGCACATGCCGCCGAAGCTCTGCCCGAGCACGCTCCACGGCTCGTCGGTCAGCTCGCGCCTGATCAGTTCGGCGTCGAGCACGATGCTGTCGGCACGGAAGTGCGTCAGGTAGTCGGCCTGGGCCTCAGGTCCAAGCCGGGCCAGGGTCTTGCGGTTCGCGGCGGAGGACCGGCCGGTGCCGCGCTGATCGAGCAGCAGCACCCGGTAGTCGTCGAGCGCCCGGTCCAGCCAGGACTGCCTGCCTTCGGGGCGCTGCGCCCCGAACCCGGGGCCGCCCTGCAGGAACAGCAGCCAGGGCAGCTCCGCGCCGGCCTTGTCGGCGGCGACCACCTCCCGCGCGAACACCTCGATCTGCTCGCCGTCCGGCCGCTGGTGGTCGAGCGGGACGCTGAAGAACCGGTCGGTCAGCACGGTGCCCGGGTGGCGGAAGCTGGTCACGATCCGACCGTACCGTGCTGGCCTGTTGAGTAGGGTCGTGGCCATGGGGAGCGGTATCCGGCCGGTCAGCGTGGCCGAGCGGCGGGCGCGGCTGGCGGCCCGGCAGCACCTCGGCCCTGCCGCCACGGCCGCCACGGTGGCCGGCGCGGTGGCGGACCTCATCGGGCTGCACGGCACCGACCCGGCGTCGGTCTACCTGGCCGCATGGGCCCGCACCGGGGCCGGACCAGGCGGCGATCGAGCACGCGCTGTACACCGAGCGCACCCTGGTGCGGATGCTCGGCATGCGCCGGACGGTGTTCGTGGTGCCGGGGGACCTGGTGCCGGTAATCCAGGCCGCCTGCACCGACCAGATCGCCGAGCGGATGCGACGGGACCTGGCCCGGCGGGTAGAGGATTCCGGCATCGCCGCGGACGGGGCGAACTGGCTCAAGGAGGCGGGCGAGGCCACGGTACGGGCGCTGGCAGCCCGCGGCACCGCGACCGGTGCCGAACTCGCCCGGGACGAGCCGCGGCTGCGCGCCCAGCTCATCTACGCCGCGGACAAGAGCTACGGCGGCCCGGTAAACGTCACCACCAGGCTGCTCACGCTGCTGTCCGCCGAGGGGCTCATCAGGCGCGGCCGCCCGCGCGGCGGGTGGACCTCCAGCCAGTTCACCTGGTTCGCCGCCGCAGACCAGCCGAGGCCGTCGGCCGCCGCCGCCCGGGCCGAGCTGGCGCGGCGCTGGCTGGCCGCATTCGGCCCGGCGCAGGCCGCCGACCTGCAGTGGTGGACCGGCTGGACGGCCGGGCTGGTCAGGCAGGCGCTGGATCAGCTGGAGATCGCCGAGGTCGATCTCGGCGGGATCAGCGGCGTCATGCTGGCCGCCGACGAGGACGCGCCGGCGGCCGCCGAACCGTGGCCGGCGCTGCTGCCGGCTCTCGACCCCACCGCGATGGGGTGGCGCGACCGGGCCTGGTACGTCGGCGAGCACGCGCCCGCGCTGTTCGACCGCTCCGGGAACATCGGCCCGACAGCCTGGTGGAACGGCCGGATCGTCGGCGGCTGGGCGCAGCGCAAGGACGGTGAGATCGCGGTCCGGCTGCTCGAGGACATCGGAGCCGAAGCCTCGGCGGCTCTGGCCGCCGAGGCGCAGCGGCTCCGCGAGTGGATCGGGCCAGTCAGGATCACCCCGCGCTTCCGCACCCCGCTGGAACGCGAACTGGCCGGCTGAGCTGGCCGGCTGGGGCTCACCGGCTGGGGCTCACTGGCTGGGGCTCACTGGCTGGGGCTCACTGGCTGGGGCCAGCCGCCGGAACACCGGGGACGGCGCCGGGATCCGGCCGTCACGGGGGGTGCACTGGCGGGTGATCCGCGCCGCTGCGTCCGGCAGGAACGGTGCCAGTTCCCGGCCGAGCGCCGAGCAAGCCCGCGCCAGCAGGCACAGCACGGCGTCGAGCCGCACCGGGGCCTCCCCGGCGCGCTCCGCCCTGGCCAGGTCCCAGGGCCGGATGCGGTTGACGAACCGGTTCGCCTCGTCCGCTATCGCCCAGACCGCCGCTGTGGCCTGCCGGAAATCGAACTCGTCCAGCGCCGCGCCGACCCGGTGGCCGGCCCGCTGGATCGCCGCGTCGAGGTCCGCCCCGCCCGACGGCACCGGACCGGGGCCGGGAACTCGCCCGTCACGGTACTTGCCGATCATGGCGACCACGCGGTTGACCAGGTTGCCCAGGCCGTTGGCGAGCTCGTCGTCGGCCCGGGCGATCAGCCGCTCGACGGTGAAGTCGGCGTCGCCCACCCGCGGCACCTCGCGGAGCAGCCACCAGCGCACCGCGTCGGCGCCGTACTCCGCCGCCAGCGCGGCCAGGCGGCTCCAGCGCAGCCGCGCCCGCGGCGGACTTGCTGATCTTCCGGCCGCCTCCGGTCAGGTAGTCGTGCACGAAGATCCCCGTCGGCAGCGGCTGCCCGGACGACAGCAGCATGGCCGGCCAGTAGACGGCGTGGAACCGCAGCACGCCCTTGCCGAGCAGGTGGACGCGGTCTCCTTCGCCGGCCCACCAGCGCCGGTAGGCCTCGCCGTCATTGCCGTAGCCCAGTGCGGTCACATAGTTGCACAGGGCGTCGAACCATACGTAGATGACCTGGCTGGGGTCTCCGGGTACCGGAATGCCCCAGCCGCCGGCCCTCATCGCGGGCCGCGACACCGAGAAGTCCGCCAGGCCGCCGTCGATGAATGCGAGCACCTCGTTGCGGCGCCCGGCGGGCTCGATGCGCAGCCGCCCGGTGGTGATCGCGTCCCGCAATGGTCCGGCGTACCGGGACAGGCGGAAGAACCAGTTTTCCTCGCTGACCTGCTGAGGTACGGTCTCGTGCTCGGGGCAGCGGCCGTCGCGCAGTTCGGCGGGCTGGTAGAACTGCTCGCAGCCGGTGCAGTACAGGCCCTCGTATCGCTGGCGGTACAGGTCGCCTGCGGCGGCGCAGGCCCGCCAGAACCGCTCGACACCGGGCCGGTGCCTGGGGTCGCGGCTGGTGCGGATGAAGTCGTCGACGGTCAGCGACAGCGCGTCGCCGAGCGCCAGGAACGCCTCGGCGTTGCGGTCGACGAACTCCCGCACCTCGACCCCGGCGGCCTCGGCGGCGAGCACGTTCTTCAGCGAGTTGTCGTCGGTGCCGGATTGGAACCGGATGGCGTCCCCGTGTCCGCGGCGGTAACGGGCCAGCACATCGGCCTGGACGAGCTCGAGCGCGTGCCCGATGTGCGGGCGCGCGTTCACGTAGGGGATGGTGGTGGTGATGTAGGTCGCGGTCATCGCAGCCTCCTTCAGGGGGCTCCGAGCGCGTATGAACACATCGAGGCCCCGTCGCAGGGCCTCGGAAACTCAGTGTCCGGACGCGTCAGCGGCCCCGCGCGCGGGGCATCATGACCTCTCGTCCGTAACTGTTCACGCGTTCAAGCATACCGCCCCGGTCCAGGCGCCAGCATGATCACTCGATAGGTTAAGCCGGTGCGACTAGGCGTAAACGTCCCGAACTTCGGCCCAGGCACGGATCCGGACGTGCTGCTGCGCTGGGCGCTGACGGTGGAGAGCCTCGGGGACCTCGGCCAGCTGCGCTCGCTCGGCGCCGGCACCGTGGTGCTCGACCCGTTCAACGGCGACCACCGCGAGACGGCGCACCCGGAGACGGCGTGGCGGGCGCTAGCAACCGTGGCCGAGCACTGGAACCGGCAAGAATCACACGACATCGATCCCGAACGGAGCTGAGGTGACTCATACCGCGCACGCGGACGGCGATCCCGGCGGCATCGCCCCGGAAGACCTGCCGCACCTGCGCCGCTGCGTCGAGCTGGCGGCCGAGGCCGTGGACGCCGGGGACCACCCCTTCGGCTCTGTGCTCGTCGCGGCGGACGGTCGGGTCCTGGCCGAGGACCGCAACCGCGAGAACACCATGGGCGATGCGACCAGGCACCCGGAGTTCGAGCTGGCCCGCTGGGCCGCGGCCAACATGGCCGCGGCCCAGCGGGCCGCCGCCACCGTCTTCACCTCGGGGGAGCACTGCCCGATGTGCTCGGCCGCGCACGCCTGGGTCGGGCTGGGCCGCATCGTGTACGTGAGTTCGTCCGAACAGCTGACGGCCTGGCTGGCCGAGCTCGGCGTGCCACCGTCCCTGGTGCGGGCGCTGGCGGTCCGCGAGGTCGCTCCCGGCCTGACGGTCCAGGGCCCGGTGCCCGGCCTCGACGAGCAGGTCCGTACGCTGCACCGCCGCTTCCGCAGCTGATGCGGCGCGCCGTCCCGGCCAGGTATTTCTCCGCTCATCGGCGTGTCGTTTTGCCTGCGTATCGCCCTTATGGCAATCGTAGGAGCGACGTAACTAACGATTCTCTCACCTCGCGAGACAGTCAGCAGGCACACTGGAAGGCGAAAGGGGGGCACCCCGGACCATGGGCGAGGGCAGCGTCGTGACCTTGCCGGACGTCGTCGCAGATACGCCCGGTATGTCGGCTTCATGGCCGTTGGCCACGTCCCTGCCGCTGGGCGCCTTGCCCGGCGCCACCCCGTGCGCCCGCCTGCACGCCCGTGCCGTGCTCACCGAATGGGGTCTTGACGACCTCGCCGAGGCGGCCGAGCTCATCGTCAGCGAACTGGTCACCAACGCCGTCCTGGCCTCGACGGGCCCAGATGGCCGTCCCCGCTATGACGGGACCGGGATGCCGGTCGTGGGCCTGCGGATGGCTAGTGACCGGATCAGGCTGCTGATCGAGGTGTGGGACGGCATCCCGGGTGCGCCTGCCGCCGCGCACCCCGGGCCCGAGGATGAGAGCGGGCGCGGCCTGATGCTCGTCGCGGCGCACTGCGATCGCTGGAGCTGGCAGACCGCCCCCGGCTGGCCCGGCAAGGTCGTCTGGGCCGAACTGCGCAGTCAATAATTGGCTGCCCGGGTGCCGTATTCCGCCTTGTCTCACCTTGACTGCCCGCGCTGCGGTGCCCGGCACGACGCCGACCGGGTGCAGGGCACCTGCTCATGCGGATCGCCCCTGCTGGCCCGCTACGACCTGGCGCGGATCCAGGCATCCCCGCGCGACGTCGCGGCCCGGCCGCCGGACCTGTGGCGCTACCATGAGCTGCTGCCGGTCCGCGAGGCCAGCCACGTGGTAAGCCTCGGCGAGGGGATGACGCCGCTGCTCGCCCTGCCGCGGCTAGGCCGGGCGCTCGGCGTGCCGAGCCTGCTGATGAAGGACGAGGGCCTCATCCCGACCGGCACGTTCAAGGCACGCGGCGCCGCGGTGGGCGTCTCCCGGGCCGCCGAGCTCGGGGTCTGTTCGATCGCCATGCCGACCAACGGCAACGCCGGGGCGGCCTGGTCGGTGTACGCGGCCCGGGCGGGCATGCGGAGCCTGGTCGTGATGCCCGCGGCCGCCCCGGCGATCACCCGGGCCGAATGCGCGGCCGCCGGAGCCGAGCTGTACCTGGTCGACGGCCTGATCGGGGATGCCGGGAGGCTGGTCGCCGCCGCCGTGGAACAACGGCCGGGTTACCAGGACGTGTCGACGCTCAGGGAGCCGTACCGGATCGAGGGCAAGAAGACGATGGGCCTGGAGATCGCCGAGCAGCTCGGCTGGCGGCTGCCGGACGTGATCGTGTACCCCACCGGAGGAGGTGTGGGCATCATCGGCATCTACAAGGCCCTGCGCGAACTGCTCGAGCTCGGCTGGGTGTCGGGCGACCTGCCGCGGCTGGTCGCGGTCCAGTCGACAGGCTGTGCGCCGATCGTCCGGGCTTTCCAGGCCGGGGCGGCGGCCAGCGAGCCGTGGCCGGACGCGAAGACGGTGGCGTTCGGGATCACCGTACCGAAGGCACTGGGCGATTTCCTCATCCTCCAGGCCCTCTATGCCACCGGCGGGACCGCCGTGGCCGTGACCGACGAGGCGCTTCTCGCCGACCAGCGCCTGGTGGCCCGCCTAGAGGGCAGCTTCATCTGCCCGGAAGGCGCCGCCTGCGTCAGCGCCGTCCGGCAGCTGCGCGAATCCGGCTGGCTGACCCAGTCGGACGAGGTGGTCGTGCTCAACACCGGCACCGGGCTGATCTACCCGGACACCGTGCCGGCCCGCGCGCCCATCCTCGCGCCATCCGGGTCGATTCCTCCCGGTGGCAGCACACCCTGACGGTGCCAGACTGGAGGCGGTTAGCCCGCGGCCACGGCGATGGCCTCGATCTCGACCAGCTGATTCGGGTAGCCGAGCACGGCCACGCCGAGCAGGGTACTGGGCGCGTCGTGGGCACCGAAGGCCGCACTGACGACCTCCCACGCCGAGACCAGGTCGGCTCGCTCGACCGAGGCGACGAACACAGTGGTCTTGAGCACGTCCGCCAGCGTGGCGCCGGATTCGGCCAGCGCGGTGGCCAGGTTGGCCACGGCCAGGCTGGCCTGCGCCCGGATGTCACCCGCGCCGACCACTTCGCCGCGGTCATCGAGCGGACACGCCCCGGCGGTGAAGATCAGCGAGCCGAGCGGGGCCACTGACGCATACGCGTAGGGAACGTCCTTATACAGGCTGTCAGAACGAACCAGGTTGATGGTCATAGTAAGAAACCCTTCCAGCGGGGGAGCGCACCTTCTAGTTCGTCACCTCATCTACCCGCGCCGGAGGAAGTAAGCCGGTCCCGGACCGGACCGACGCGGCTAACGTACCTTCGAGCGGCGTAGCCGCGACCAGCGCCGGATCGTGTGCGACAGGAGCAGGACGGCCAGCACGACACCGGTGATGGCGTGCCAGCGGATCTTCGTCGGACGCCCAGCGAACCAGTCCCAGAAACCGGAGACCAGCATGCCCGCGGTGATCACCGTCAGCAGCATGTCGGCCACGGCCAGCCGGCCCGCGGGCCTGGCCAGGGCCGACACCCGGGCCAGCCGGGCCAGCAGGCTGGCGGACACCCGCCGCCGCTGGGCGAGGTGCAGGCCCACCAGCACCGCGAAGGCCAGGCCTACCGCGATGTGGATGGCCAGCACCAGCGGCTCGAATACCAGGGACACGATGACGGTGCCGATGAGCCCGAGGTGGACCAGCCACCGGAACAGGGCGCGCCGGGCGCCGTCGTGCACGGGGACTTGGCCGGTCCTGCCTTCGAGCCTGGTCCCGCCCAGGTGCCGATGTCGTCAGGACCAAGGCTGATCCTCGCCGGCCGGAACACCGGGCCGGGTCGTCTTACGGGTGATGCGGCATCCTCCGGCCGGCTGATTCTGCGTCGCGGCGGAGTTGCCTAGGCTGGTCAGGTATGGAGACATCGCGGGGCCCCGGCCGACGGCGCCCTCGCTCGTGGCGCACGAGCCGGGCTCAGCGCGCCCGGGTGACCGACCGGCTCATCGCGGCGGGGCTGCTGGTCTGGGCCGCCCCGGACGTGCCGTGGTGGTGGCGGCCGCCGGGTCACAGCGCCGCGACGCCGGTCGTGCTCGGCTACGTGGCCTTGATGCTGGCCCAGTCCGTGCCGTTCCTATGGTGGCGGCGGGTCCCGCTGCTGGCCGCCGGGCTGGCCGGGGCCGTGCTGGCCATCAGGACCGGGCTGGGCCAGAATCCCTATTCCGCCTCCGCGGCGACCGCGGTCGGCGCGTTCGGGCTGGGAGCCTGGGGCGGGCGCCGGACCCGGCTGGCAGCGCGGATCCTGACTGCCGCCGCGGCGGCCGCAGCCGCGGTCGTCCTGCTGACCTCCCATGGCCTCCGGGGGCAGGCCCTGCCACTGGCGCTGCTGGCGACCGCGCTCGGCCTGGGTGAGGTCACCGCGGCCAACCGGGACGCCGCAGCTGCGGAGGCCCGGCTCGCGCATGACGCGGAGCGGTCCCGTTTCGCGCGCGAGCTGCATGACGTCATCTCGCACCAGCTCAGCGCCATCGCCGTGCAGGCGGGCGCGGCCCGGCTGGCCAGCCAGCAGGACCCTGGCGTCGCTCTGCGGACCGTGGGCGGCATCGAGGACGTCGCGCGGCAGGGCCTGATCGAGCTCAACCGGATCGTGGGCGCGCTGCGGCGGGACGAGCATGAGCAGCTGGACCGCCGGCCGCAGCCGCGCCTGGGTGACCTGCCGGATCTAGTCGACGGCGCGCGTGCAGCGGGATTGCCGGTTCGGCTGGCGATCGCGGGGCAGCCCCAGTCGCTGCCCCCGACAGTCGAGCTGGCCGCTTACCGGGTGGTCCAGGAGTCGCTGACCAACGCCCTGCGGTACGCGCGGTCGGCGCCGACCAGTGTGGCGCTCAGCTACCTCGATGGCGGCCTTGACCTGGTGGTGGAGAACGATGCGCCGACGCGGACGGCCGGGCGTGAGGCGGCCGGGGCGGGGGAGTGGCCCGTCAGGGGAGGAGCGCGAGGCTTGCAGGGCCTGACCGAGCGCCCTCAGCTGCTGGGCGGCAGCCTGCAGGCTGGTCCCCGCCCCGACGGGGGATTCTCGGTTCACGCCTGGCTGCCGGTGGGCCTGTGACGATCCGGGTCCTGGTCGCGGACGACCAGGCGCTGGTGCGGGCGGGGATCCGCATGCTCGTCGAGACCCAGCCCGACCTGGAGGTGGTCGGCGAAGCCGAGGACGGGATGGCCGCGGTCAGCGAGGTGATCAGGTCACGCCCGGACGTCGTGCTGATGGACGTCCGGATGCCCCGGTTGGATGGCATCGAGGCGGCCCGGCGGATCATGACACTCGGCCCGGAGCCGGCCAAGGTGGTCATGCTCACCACCTTCGACCTAGACGAGTACGTCTTCGACGCGCTGAGCGCCGGGGCCACCGGGTTCTTGCTCAAGCACGCCCGCCCCGAAGAGCTCCTGTTCGGGATCAGGGCCGCGGCCGACGGTCACGCCCTCATCGCGCCCGCGCTCACGCGTCGGCTGATCGAGCGCTTCGCGGGCGGCCGCCCCCGCGCCGCGCCGGAGCTCGGCCGGCTCACCGACCGGGAACGCGAGGTCCTGACGCTCCTGGTCCGCGGCCTGTCCAACGCCGAGATCGCCAGCCGCCTGTTCGTCGGCGAGAGCACCGTGAAGACCCATGTCGCCAGGGTCTTCACCAAGCTGGGACTGCGGGACCGGGCGCAGGCGGTGATCTACGGCTACGAGACCGGACTGGTCACGCCCGGCGGCCCGTCCTCAACAACGGAATTACCGAGCCGCTCAGCACGGCGTGGACCGGAAGGTCTTGGCCCGGCTGCCGCTCAGCGGACCCTGCACGCCGCCGAGGGGCGCGCCATCTGCCCACCGGTAGAGCGAAACCCAGAGGTCAGGAGCCTGCGGGCTGATAGGGAGATCCTGCGCGGTGATCGTAAGGTTGCCGCGCCGGTCCGCGATGCCGTCCGCCAGGTCGGACGCTGTGACATACTGGCCTCCGCAGATGCCCTCGAGCAGGCCATAGCGCTGGCCGGGATCGGCATGCTGACCGTACACAAACAGCCAGATAGCCGGAGCCGAGCCGGGTCCGGAGCGCACCGCCAGCGCGACCACGGAAAACGAGCCGGACGCCGCGTCGGGAAGCGTGAACATGGCGCTACCGGAATCGGCAGGCAGAGCCGGTCCCGCCGCCACGGCGAACGCCTGCTGCTGGCCGGAATCCCGCAGCGCCGTACGCAGGTCGGTGATCGTGTGATCCCGGTCCGCCACGAGCAGCGCCAGGAACGTGATCACGCCCAGGCAGGCCAGCAGGACCAAGACGATCGCGATCTGGCCGCCGCGGCCAGCCGTTGGCCACCACTGGCGGCGCTGCGGTCGCGGTTCGAACGACAAGATATCCGGTTGCCCGTCCATGCTCTATCACCCGCCACCAAGTCTCGCTTAACGGCGCAAAGACCGCCAAGAGCGCCGACCTCAGCAGGAGAGACAAGTGTCCGGTCTCAGTGAGCGGTCCTGATCTCGAACGACGCATGCCCGGCGGCAATGTCAGTGGCCTGGCCTAGCCTCGGGACATGGACATCATCCTGATTCCCGGTTTCTGGCTCGACGCCTCGTCCTGGGACGGGGTCGCTCCCGCCCTCGAGCAGGCCGGGCGGGCACCGCACCCATGCGCTGACGCTGCCCGGCATGGAGTCGAAAGACGCGGACCGTTCCGGATCAACGCGGTCGTCGAGGTGACCGGTTAGGAGGCCGCGGCCTGCTCGCGGGCGTCGCGGAGCGCGGCGGCGGCCTGGGCGGCGGCGGTCTCGGCGGCCTGCTGGGCGGCGCGGGCGGCCTGCAGTGCCTCGGCGAGCGCGTCTGCCTCGGCGGTGGCCTGGGCGGCCCGGGCGGCGGCGGTCTCGGCGGCCTGGCGCGGGCCCTGGTATTCGGGATGAGGACCGGTCTGGGCTTGTTCAGCGCGCCGGGCATCGTGCGGCGGCGCGGCCAGGAAGCTGGTGATCAGGGGCGTGAGCAGGCTCGGGCGGGTGACCAGCTCGACGTGGCCGCCGTGGTAGACGTGCAGCGTCGCGTGCGGGATGCCCGCGGCGAGGATGCGGCCGTTGGCCACCGGGATGATCGGGTCGTCGTCGCCGGTGAGCACCAGGGTGCGCTGGCGGATGAGCGGCAGCAGCGGCAGCGTGGTGAACCCCAGCGCGGCGGTGTGCTGGTACAGGTAACCGATGCTGAGCGGGCTGATCCGCGCCTTGTGCAGGGCGCTGGCCAGCGCGTCGGGGTCGGTTCTCGCGGTTCCTCCCCACAGGTCGCCCCAGCGGCGCAGGATGAGGTTCTTCACCGGCGGCAGCGGGTTGGGCGGCATCATCGTCTGCGGCCCGGTTGCGGTCGCCACCAGGATCAGCCGGCGGCACAGGCGCGGGTTGAGCAGCGCGAACTGCTGAGCCAGCCCGCCTCCCCAGGAGATACCCAGGACGTCGGCCTGCTGGTGGCCGAGGTTATGCAGCATCTCGCGCAGGAGCAGGGCCAGGGTGGTGAAACGGTACGGCAGATTGGGGAGCTGAGAGCCGCCGGTGCCGGGGGCATCGAAGCGGATCACCTCGATGGCCGGGTCGAGCGCATCCACGAACGGCCGCAGGGCCTCCAGCCGCATGCCGATGCCGTTGCACAGCAGGAGCGGAGGCCCGGTCCCGGTGCCCGGCCGGATCGCGACGCGCAGCGGCGTCCCGCCCGCCTGCATGATCTGTTCGCGCACGGAGTCATCCCTGACAGGCATGTCCATTCCTCCTCGGACACGCCGCGGCTGCCGCCTCTGTGACGGAAGTCACACGGTTACAGGGAATAGTACCGACGCTCGGGATAGTACGCAATAGGCAAAGTCTGGTTAGCAGGACTGGATTCCGGCGGTGAGCGGGGAGGGACGGGGGCTGGTGTCAGCGGACGGGCTTGTGCGGTTCGCCGCGGACTTGCTTACCATCTTGAGCAGAGAGCGAAAAGCACGGAATCACGGAGCGACAGTGACCGGTACCTGGAACGGGCAGACGCAATGCCTGGGCGCCTTCATCCGCAATCGGCGTAAGCTCGCCCGCCTGTCACTGCGTCAGCTTGCTGAGATGACGTCTCTCTCCAATCCCTACCTGAGCCAGCTCGAGCGGGGCCTGCACCTGCCATCGGTGCGCGTGCTCAAGCTGCTCTCCGAAGCGCTGGACGTGTCCGCCGGGACGCTGCTTGCCCAGGCGGGCCTGCTCGACTTGGCTCCCTCCGGGGATGGGGCCGCGGCGGCTGACGGGTCCCCAGCATCGTCGGTGGAGTCTGCCATCAGCGCCGACGAGCGCCTGGCCGGCGAGCAGAAGGCCGCGCTGATCGCCGTCTACCGCAGCATGCTCCGCTCGTAGTGCACCTCTCCGCCGCTGCTGCGCTACCTGTCGGAACCCCGGCTGCGGGAACAGATCACCCAAAATCACCAACCGGAAGCGAGCGGGACAAAGTGGGGGAAGCTACGCTGCAAGCGTCATGGGGTCCAGTGTCCGGCTGAGGCCGGGGTACCAGCGGTGGAAGTCGCTGGCGAGCTGGTCGTTGAGGACGCGGATGCGGACCTGGAGCAGGAGGTGGGCGCCGCGGGGTGTCCAGCGCATCTGCTGTTTTTGACCATGCGTTTGGCGATGACCTGGTTGACCGCGGATTCGGTGAACGCGGTCGCGGATGTCTTCGCCGCCATCGGTGCGGCGGACCATGGCCGGGTGCAGGCGCCGGCCCAGCGGCCGATGTAGGAGATGCCGTACTCGGTGCCGCCGATAACGAACCGGTGCAAGTGCTCGCCACTCCAGCCGAACGCGGTCTGCACGATGGCGTGCAGCCCGGCGACCGTGGTAGCGTCGGCCACTTCCAATCGCCGCCAGATCAGCGGGCTGATCCCGGCAATCACTACCCGGAGCCTGTAGACGGTCATGCCGGGACAACACGATCCTCGCGGTGCCGAGGCCAAACTGGGACAGGTCGATCCGGAAGACGCGGGGATCCTTGTCGTCGTCCGGGTGGAGGGGAAAGCCCCTGTACACCGCGGGTGCCGGGCTCAGGGCCCGGAGCGTCAGCTGACCGCGCCGCACGAAGACCTCGGCGCCGAGGCCGGCGAAGCCCCGCGCCTGGGTATCGGTCAGCCGGGCGGAAACCGGGTACCAGCCGCAGAGCTCGCCCCAGATCTCGGGATGGTGCGGGACATCGGTGCGGATCACCTCATCCGGGACGCCGAGCAGCTGCCTGAGCAGCCCGGCGACCTCAGCCATCAGCCAGATCATCGCCTCGCTGGCCCCATTGGTAAAGGCCATCACCCCGACCCCGTCGCCGGGAGCCACCCAGATCTGGGAGTTGAAGCCGGGAAGGACGCCCTGGTGCTCGACAGCGAGATGCGCGCCGAAATAGCTCCGCATGAACGCCAGACCTATGCCCGGTACCCGGGGATCGGTCTGGTAGTGGGGCTGGAACATGGTGGCCAGCGTCGCCGGATCGAGCACTCGGCCGTATTCGTTGGCGCCGCCGCCGGCAAGAGCCGCGACGTAGCGGGCCATGTCCCTCGGGGTGGAGTAGATGGAGCTCGCTCCCGGGGTCACCCACTGGCGGTCGGTCACAGCAGTCACGCCGCGGGAGCGCAGCTTGTATCCCGTGGCCAGGCGCGCCTTCACCCGCTCCGATCGCAGGAGGTCGGTGTCGGTCATGCCGAGGGGCTCGAAGATGTGCTCGCGGAAATAGCGGTCGAGCGGCTGCCCGCTCACGTCCTCGACGATCTGGCCGAGCGCGGCGAACCCGTGGTCGCCGTAGGTGAACCTGGTGCCCGGCTCGGCCGCCAGGCGGAGGCCACCACCGTAGTACCCGGCCAGGGTGGGCAGCGGCTGTCCGAGGTCATAGCTCTCCCCGCCCTCCGTCAGCGCCGACCCTGCAAACAGCGTCATGAGCGCCCGGGCAGGGTGCGGCATCTGAGGAATTCCGGCCGTGTGGGTCAGCAGATCTCGCACCGTCGCGGGCCGGAAGCTCGCCCTCGCCGGGATCAGCCGGTAGGCGCGCAGGTAGTCGCTGGCGGGCGCGTCGAGGTCGATCCGCCCTTGCTCCCGCAACTGCATCACGGCGACCGCGGTGAACGTCTTAGTGATGGACGCGATCCGGAAGACGGTGTCCTCGGTGATGGGCGTGTTCGACATGATGTCTGCGGCCCCGTGTGCGTCGAAGAACTCCAGGGATCCGTTGCGGACCACACCCACCGCCAGGCCGACCGCAGCGTGGCGGTTGAGGATCCCGGCCACCCTGGCCTTCATCGCGAGCTCATCGGCTACGGGCATAGCTCCCCCATCTACCTAGCTGGCCGGACTCCCGGGCCGAGTCCCGACGGCGATGGCCCAAAACCGGCGTTGGCCTAACCTCACGTTGCCCGGCTCCGGGCCGGAAGGAAGAGGCGACCGGCTCCTGCCGGGAGGGCCGAAAGTCCCTGGCCTGGCCCCGGACGGTGCCTGACACTGGCCGGGGAACCGGGGGTGATACCAGGTGAACAGGCTGACCCCCGCCGACCAGCTCATGTGGTGGCCGGCAACCAGCGTGTGACGAGCTGGCCCGGCCGCGGGACGCCGGATCAGCAGGGACTGTCCGCGCATCGCGCCGGGCAGCCTCTGGTGCCTGCGCTGCTGTCCTCAGGGTCCGCAGCCGTGAGCTTGTCTTGGGCTCTGGGGCCGTGTCAGCCCAGCGGCGGTGCATCGGACAGGTCGGCGCGACGGCCCGGGAGGATCAGTGCCGAGGCGTCGGCCAGCGCCAGCAGCCTCGCTTCGCTGTCGGTTACCTCGGCGCGGGCAGCGGCCAGGCCGCGGCCGCGGCGCCGAGCGCGAAGTCAGCCAGGCACGCGGTCACCCCGCCCAGGACCAGGCCGGTGGGCGAGGTCAGCCAGCCGGTTGCCTGCATCGAGAAGGTGCAGGTCCCCTCGCCGGCCTCGATGGGCCGTGCGCCTAGCAACAGGGCCGCGGGCGACAGCGGCAGCTCACCGCTGACCAGCTCGCGCATCAGCTCCAGGCCTGTCCTGGTGGCGAAGATCTCCTGGTCCAGCACGGCACCGCGGACGGGCCGCAGGAACGGCGCGACCCAGCCGTCGTCTTGCTCCCTGACATCCGGGACTTCCTGAGCTGGAGCGGGAACATCAGCCGCCGGCGGGAAGACGTTGAAGCTGGTCTCAACGGTGCCTTTCTCCCAGGGGGAGCCCTTGTGGGTGGGCTGGAAGTTGATGCCCATCGCCCGGCAGGCGTTGCGGAACGCCTGCGACATGAACACGTTGCCGTGGTCGCAGACGATGGTGCCCGGCACGATCACCGGCCGGGCCGCCGCGTCCGCCAGCCGCTGGTCAATGCTGGTCAGCCGCCGGTGCGGGAGCACCGACCGGGACATCCGCAGGGCGTCCGCCCAGCCGGGCCGCATCGGCTCCGGCGTCAGGCATCGGGCCAGCAGCAGGGCGGCATCGACGGACTTGGTCGAGGGAGACAGCACCGCCGCCGGGATCGACCTAGTCGTCAGGTCGATGATCCACGTCAGCTCGGCCCGGTCAGTCAGCCCGTTGTCGAGCCGGACCGCGATGTTCAGCGGGGAGGAGTCGATCTGCATCCACTGGCCCGGCCGGAATGCCGTCACGGTCCCGAACGGCCCGTCCGGCTGCTTGGCCAGCGACCCGCGGGTGCGGGCCGACCCGAAGGTGTGCTTGCCCTCGGACACACTCTTGACCAGGCGGTAAAAGCTGGCCCGGGACGGCATCACGTCAGCCGGGTCTGTTCCGGCCTCGGCCAGGATCTGCTCGGTCCGCCGCCGTACCCGGTCGACCGTGCCGGTCGAGGCATCAGTCTGCTCCCGCACCGCCTGGCGGACCGCATCGACGACCTTCTCGTCCGCCTTGCCTGTCGGTGACGACGGCCTGGTGAGCCGTCCGTCGACCACTCCCCAGGGTCCGCTGGCCTCGTAGTTGCGCCGCATCCGCTGGAACGTCCGCAGAGCGACCTGGTGGCCGGCGGACCGCAGTTCCGCGACCTTGGCCAGTTCCCGCTGCCGCAGTGTCGTTGCCATCGGGTCGTATTCCGGTCTCGGCTCAGCCGTCCCCGGGGAAACCCCCGTCAGGACCTCGGCGATGTGCCGTTCCCACCAGCGGGCTTTCTCCGCTGCTTCCTCGGGGATGCCGTCCAGCAGGCCGGACGGGGGAAGAGGCGCTGTCCTCGCCCGTGATGACCTGGAAACCAGGGCTGGCGAGCAGCTCGCCCCGGGTGATGGTGAACTGCTGCCCGGTGATGTCCTGCAGCTGCATTCCGGTGCCGGTCACGGCCACGACGGTGGCGGTCCTGTCGCCGAGACGGACCTCGTCGCCCGCACCCATCTCCGTCGGCCGGGATATCGTCACCTGCCCTCACCTGCGGCGCTCACCAGGGTTGATCCGCTCAGCGGCCCGTCGGCCAGGTCGGCATGAAGCTCTCCGGACCACAGCATGTGGAACGCCGACGGCAGCACCGCGATCGGGTCGCCTGCGCTCTCCGCCGCCTCCATCAGCGGGGCAGGCTGCGCGAATGTGGTCTTCAGCACGCTCGCGTGACCGGGATTCAAGGTGCGGGGGTGCTTGTAGTCCGACAGCCACCGCAGGTTCGCGGCCAGTACCGGATCGACGGCCCCGACTCGCTGGTAGGCCCAGCCAACGGACTGGCATGCTTCCTCGGTCGCCGCGAATGCCTCGGCGTCCTTCGGCTCGATGTCGTCATCGGCCCGGACATCGATCACCAGGCCGGTGCCGTCGGCCAGCCGGGCGAAGTAGTCCGGGGCGTGCCGCCGGTTCTTCGTCCCTGCCCGCCAGGTCAGCCAGAACGGCTGCGAGGAGAAGGCCACTACCTCGGGAGAGAAGTCAAGAACCATGACCCGGTCCCGTTCCAGCCAGGACTCGAACCCCACCAGGTCCCGCAAGGTCGAGGACCACCACTGCCCGGAAAAGCCCCGCCGTCCCGGGTAAGAAGGAAACTCCCGGACCGGCCGGACGTACTCGAACCGCGTGGTCCACGCGTCCGCCAGCGGAACCTTCCGCTCAGCCAGACGGCCGTCCGCTTCCCCCAGGAAGCGCAGCCCGAACCCCGCTGAAGACGACCGTACTGCCGCAAGCGCCCCCGTAACACCTCACACGATGTAATCCGTCGATTGCAATACAGCGAGATTGTGCCAGATGCACTGAGACAACGAGCCAGATTGGCCGATACCCAGACCTCGGCGGGCCGGCTGACGGCCCCGCCTATGATGAGGGGATGGGTTGCTTCGCTGCGATGATTACCCGGACCGCCGCTTAGCGGCGGTCCCGAGGCTGCTGTAACCGCGGCCTCAATGCCTGCCCCTGCCGGGGTCAGTGCCAGGGCGTACCGCCGGATCAGTGTCCCGCCGGCAGCCACTCGCGTATCCATCCCTGCGCTGCCGGACGTCCTGGCTGATTAGGGGAGTCATGTCTCAGTCGCAGCGATCCGATTCACATTCACAGTACGAAGAACCATTCCCGCACCCGTCCGCGGCCGTACCCGCTGTCACGAACGGCCGGCCCGGCCAGTCTCGCCCGTCACCGCCGACACCCGCCGAGATGCGGTCTGGCTCCGTCGTGACGCAGGACCCGTGCGCCGCCACGATGCTCCTGATAGTCGGGCTCCCCGGAGCCGGGAAAACCACCCGGGCCAAAGAGCTCGCCGCGGCGAACCGAGCGCTGCGGCTGACCCCGGATCATTGGATGATCCCGCTGTTCGGCGATCCGATGGCCAGCGGCAAGCGGTTCGCACTGGAAGGGCGGCTTATCTCGGTTGCCCTGCAGGCGCTGCGGCTGGGGACCAGCGTCGTGCTCGACTACGGGCTCTGGGGCCGCGATGAACGATCGGCGCTGCGGTGGCTGGCCCACTCAGCCGGGGCCTCCTGCCAGGTGGTCTACCTGCCCGTGGACAAGGACGTCCAGCTCGCCGGGATCGCGCACCGCCAGGAAATGACACCGCACCAGACATTCCCGATGAGCGAAGCCGACGTGGACTCGTGGCGGGAGCAATTCCAGGTGCCTGACGCCGCCGAACTCGACGGCGGTGAGATTCCCAGCCCGCCGACGGGGTGGCCGGGCTGGCCGGAGTGGGCAGCAGACCACTGGCCCTCGTGCACCGACAG
Organism: uncultured Actinomycetes bacterium; assembly: GCA_963800415.1. Classification (GTDB taxonomy): domain Bacteria; phylum Actinomycetota; class Actinomycetes; order Streptosporangiales; family Streptosporangiaceae; genus Palsa-504. Next base: position 65,102 of record CAWDBS010000072.1, on the reverse strand, counting down.
CTAACCCGGCTGTCCTGCCTAGGAGCGTCCTGACGACGTTCGTGCTGGCCAGCGGTACCGCTGGCGTATCACCGCAGGTCAGCCGACGCGTCCGCACGGGTGGCGAGCGTAGTGAACACGCACGTTCGCCACCCGTGGTGGCCAGGCAATTTGGAGACTGACGAACACCTGCTGTGTCAGGTCTGGTGAGACAACAAGCAGATGCGTCAGATTGGCTGAGACTGCGTCACTTCAGCTAAGACGGGACATCCAGCTCTCTCGCGGCGGAGTACAGGAGGCCGCTCAGGTCTTACTTTACATAATGTACATTATCGGCGTTCAGGCGTGACGGGAATCATGTCGTTCGGTCGGCTCTTGTCCCGTGACAGCGAACATGTCGTTTGACAGCAATCTTGTCGTTTCGCATGTCGTCGTGACAGCCATCATGTCGTCTGACGGCTGCCAGGCGTTGCCCGCGAGACAGCAGACCCGGACTTCCTCTGAAGTCACTCGACCTCGTTTTTGGCAATCAGCCCTTGCCAAACTTGACTCAATCTCGCCGGCTCCGCCGAGCCTAGCTCGGGCTAGGCGAGGCGGCCGTGACGGAGGAATCTGTGACGGCTGGGCCGGGGGTGGGCGCTTCCTGGCCGGGAAGCGTGACGGCCGCTAGTAGGGCGATGCCCAAGGGCAGCGCCAACGGCAGGGCGTTGGCGGGGACGGCGATGCCCGAGTCATCGGCGAACCAGCCGAGGACGCCGACCAGCCACATCATGGCCAGGGTGATCGCGAGGAGCGGTTCGGCGGAATAACCGCGGGGGACGGCTCTGACCCTGAACCACGAGGGTTTGAGCAGGATCAGGCCGACCAGGACGATGATCGGGGGGACCTCGGGGCTGAGCGCGAGGGAGCCGACCATGGAGTTCCACTTGCGCAGCAGCAAGCCGCCGGAATGGCCGTGCAGCGAGTTCCCGGCGAAGGCGCCGATGTCGGATTGGCCGGTGGCTGGGATGAGGTAGTTGACCAGCGCGAAGACCACGAACAGGGTCAGGCCGCTGACCAGGACCATGGCGACGCGGCGGCGGGTGATCCTGATCCCGGCCAGCACCATCAGCAGCAGCAGGCAGCAGGGGACGATGGCGATCGTGCCGCCCACCTTGGCGCCGAACTGCGGCCAGCCGCATGCGATGACCGCGAGGGCCGCGACCGCGACCGCGGCCGCCAGCGCCCGATGCCGGTCGGCGGCCAGGCTGCGGCCCACCCAGGCCACCGCGATGACCGTACAGACGGCATACAGGCCGACCCCGGCGCCGCCGATGCCGTAGAACCGGCCGCCCTCCAGGACGGACAGGCCGAACGGCGAGCCCAGCTGCAGCCGGGAGCCGGTCATCACGTCCAGCCCGACGATCAGCACGGTTATCAGGGCCACGGTGCCGGGCGGCCCGAACGGGTCCCGCCGCCACGGGCCGGCCAGCGCGATCGCAGCGACCACCGCGGTCCAGACCAGGGTCAGCCCGTACTGCCAGATCGCCGGGTGCGACATCAGCCACCACGGCACCAGGTTGGCCAGGAACGATCCGGCGGCCACCGCACCCGCGGCGGTGCCCGCGCGCCGCCACAGCGCCGCCCGGCGCCGCCGCCGATCCGGGTGGCCGCCCCAGCAGACCAGTCCTACGCCGATGAGCACGACCAGGTTGGCCGCGACGTAGATCCAGTAGAAGACGGCGTGCGTGCTCATCCACACCTGGGAGGTGGTGTCCTGCCCGATGAGCCCGCGGACCGCAGAGTCCAGCGCGCCGCGGCCAGCGTGGGTGATCTGCGAGCCGGGCAGCCCGGTCGGGCGGGGCTGGCCGCGCCAGCCGAGCACGGTTGGCGTCAGGTCGGTGAGCACCACCATCCCGGCCTGCCGCGTCGAGGGGGCGCGGAGCAGGCCGGACCGGTACGCCGGGCCGCTGATCGTGACGACCTGCAGGTGCGGCGGGATGCCGGTGGACCCGGCCCCCATCACCATCAGCGTGGTGCCGCGGGGCAGCTCGGCGGTGATAACGGCGAGCTGGGTGTCGGCGTGCCGCACGGCGGCGGCGCGGGCGCCGCCGTGGCCGCCGGACCCGTCCGGGAGCGAACCGAGATCCACCACGGCCAGCGGGCAGCGAGCCAGCACCGTCCGGCTGACGGCGGAGACGGCGGGCAGGTAGGCGCCGACGTGGCCGGCCGGGCCGGCCAGCGCCAGCGCGGCACCAGGGCCGACGGCCGTCGCGCAGTTGCCGCTCCCGGCGGCAGAGGCCAGCAGTCCCCACCGGGGGCTGTACCCGAAGCGCTGGCTGTACGAGACCAGGGAGGGCATGGCCGCGACCGTCGCCGGGCCGGGGACACGAGCCTGACCGGGCCGCACGGTCACGGCCGGCAGCGCCGGACACAGGCCGTCGCCGGTGTGCGGGGCCTGCGCCCGGTCCCCGCCGTTGAGTGTCAGCCACGCGTCGGCGGGGCACGTGTGCGGATTCACGGCGAAGGCGACCAGCGACCCGGGTGACCCGGCCCGGGCCATTCTCCACAGGGCCGGCGTCGCCGACGCGGACACGTCGGTCCAGCGAAGGCCGGAAAGGCCGACGATTACGACGTGCGACGACACGGCCGTCCTCGGCTTGGCTGCCGCCTGGGCCCGGCCGGAACCCAGGCCGGTTAGTACGGCCGCCAGGACCGCGGCCACGGCGAGGGCACTGAGCAGCATCGGGCGGGCCCGCATCCCTTTCACGGAGTCCACGGTATCCGGCTGGGCCGGACCCGGCGGGCGCGACGCGGATCCGCGTGGCCGCCGCTTCAGGCCTGGTTCGCGGTGACGGCGACCGCGGCGTTCAGCGTGTCCAAGGCTGAACTCTGCCGGCTGGCATCGGGCTGGTCGAAGGGACCGCCCCAACGAAACCCGAACTGGTTGTCCGCATTTCTGGCGTTGTCCCAGATGGACCGGGCATTGGCGAGGATGAACGAGCGGTAGGCCGGGCGCGGGCTCTGCCGCCAGAAGTCGCAGAGGTAGCGGACGAAGATGCCCTTGAACTGCGTGCGGTCACCGTTGGCGGCCACGGTGGTTTCGCCGGGCTCGGCGAGGATGCCCGGGGCCCTGGCCGACGGCTGGCTGGCCAGCTGGGCCAACGCCGCGCCGGCGATCGATTCTCCCTGCTCCAGGTAGCCGCGGTCACCGCTGATCTCGTACAGGGAGGCCAGTCCGCCGAGAATCACGCCCTGGTTGTAGGTCCACGTCGGGCCGCCGTTGTTCTCGCAGGCCGGCGTGAGCCCATCGTTGACCAAGCCGCTGATCCCGATCATGCCACTGGCGCGCAGCCACTCCCACGTGCGCAGCGCCCAGGCCCGGTAGCTGTTCCCGGCGTCCGGGGCGCGCTGATGCAGACGGGCGGCCAGGGTAAGGAACAACTCGTTGGTGATCGCGTTCTTGTATTTCCTGTCCTCGTTCCACCACAGGCCGCCGCCGCAGGTGTCATCCCAGCCCGCCGTGTTGCGGTCGAAGATCGACTGGGCGGCCCGGAGATAGCGGCGGTCGCGGGTCAGGTCGTAGGCCGCGGCCCAGGCCAGGGCCCACCACGCGTTGTCGTCGTAGTAGCTGTTGGTGAAACCCTGGTGCCGTCGGCGGGCGCGCTTGAATGACCGCTCGATGACCCCGGCATAGGTGTTGTCGCCGGTGCACTGCGTGTAACCGATGACCGCCGTGAGCGCGTTGGCGCTGTTCCACCACCCGGTCGTCGCCCACAAGCCCCGCCACGGCCGGTACCACTGCTGCAGCGCCCCGGCCCCGGCGGCGGCGTAGGCACGGTAGTCCGGCTCCGCCATGTCATCAATTCTTACCCGGCTGCGGCGGCCGGCGGATCCAGTGAACGGAGGCTGACGGCCTGTAAAACAAGCCGCCGACCTTACCAGCGTTTACGTCGCCGCCCTAGACTGGCCAAGACCTGCACAGTGCTTGGGCCGATCATGGGGTGACGAAGGCATCTAGCGCCTGGAAAGGGGCGGCATCGGGAAACTCGTGCCGGAAGTAAACACACAGGTCCGCCCGCGGAGGCATGGCCCAAGTGACACAGGCGCCGATCAATTCGGCCGAGCTGACCGAACCGGACGGTCCCCTGGAGGAACGTGGGGCGGCCGGTCTCGTCGGCCGGATCATTAGCACGCTCATCCGCACGCTGGCCTGGAGCAAGCTCTCCAAGCCGAAAGTCGCCATCACGGTGTCCGGGGCCGGTCTGCTGCTGAGCATGTTCGTCGGGGCGACCGCGCCGAACGCCGAGACGCTGGCCATCAGGCTGCCGCTGTCGACCCTCCTACCGTCATTGAGCCACACCGTCATCATCGCGACGGCACTGCTCTACACGGGGGTCATTCTCGCCTGCCTGGGACTCGCCGGCATGCTCTGGGCGCACAGCCAGGGCTGGCAGCCCAACCCCCGTCACCTGCTGATGGCGAGTACGGCCGTCGCCGCGGTCATGGTCAGCCTCACCCCGGTCGGCTCGTCGGACACCGGAAGCTACGCCGCCTACGGCCGGATCGCGGCCCAGGGCGGAAACCCGTACACGACCAACCCCCAGGCCTGGGGTGACCCCGCCTACACCTATGTCGTCGGCGCGATCTGGAAGCAGCAGCCGTCCGTCTACGGGCCCATCGCCACCGCGGTCCAGCGGTTCGCGGCGACGATTGGCGGCGCGAACGTCGCCACCACCATCTGGATCCTGATGATCCTGAACGGCGCCGTGTTCATCGGCGTCGGATGGCTGCTCCTGAAGACCTCGGACGATCCGGTCCGGGCGACGCTATTCTGGACCGCAAACCCGGTGCTCATTCAGCAGCTGGTGGGCGGCGGTCACCTGGACACGTTCGTGGCGGCGGCGGCGATCTGCGCGATCCAGCTGGCGCGCCGCACCTCGAGTATCCGCGGGGACGCACTGATCGCGATACTGGTCGGTCTGGCCTGCGGGGTGAAGATCTACGCGGTGCTGATCGGGGCCGGGCTCGCGTGGCCACTGCTCCGCAGCCACGAATGGAAGCGCGTCATCGTGATCACGGCGGTGTCAGTGGGGACGCTCGCCGTGGAGTACAGCTTCTACGGGCTCGGCGCACTGAAACCTCTGTTCGGCGGGCTGAAGCAGGTCACCCTGCCGTCGCCGTCGTGGTCCGTGGAGAAGATCAGCCTCGCGCTCCATGCCAGCCACGCCACCACGGCCATCATCATCAGCTGCCTGTGGCCGATCGCCTTGATCGTGGTCGCGTGGTTCATCCAGCGGCGTATCTCTTCCGATCAGCCCCAGGAAGTGGTCTGGCCGTTCGCCCTGACCTTCGCCTGGGTGCTGGTCGCCCCCTGGGTCTTCGCCTGGTACACGGCGGTGGCCTGGGCCGCGCTGACCCAGGTTCCGCGCAACCGGATGACCCGATGGCTGGCCATCGTCACGGTGTTCCTCGCCCTCTGCCTGTCCAGCGGCGGCCAGGCCGCGCTGGGCCGATGAAGGACCTGAGCAAAGGACACTTCCCAGGTGCCGGATGACATGTTGGCTGTCACCGGACAGCTCTCGCGCACTACGCTCATCACCTCGGGCTTACACGACATGAATCCGGCACAGAGCTCGCCTGGAGGTCGGCGGAGACCTGACCGCGTTCATGTCGCCTAGCGGCCTGGCCAGGCACCCGGCCCGCCGTGCCGGGGCGCGCCTGAACCTGCCTGCGCTGGCGGGCCCTGTCCGCCGCGGCCGCCCCCGCCAGCGAAGAGCCGCACGGCTGCGGACTGCTCCCCTGCCGCCCTCTCCCCCAGCCTGCCATGAGTATTTTTAGTCAACACATTCGAGATTGTTCTGGAACAGGCTGTTCTAATACGCCTGGTCGTTACGCGTCCCGTCTGCCGGGCCGGGCCGCGGGGCCGCGCCTGACCACCCTGCGAGAGCAGCGACTGGCTTACCCGCGTAACGCCATCGAGCATTCCGATATCCTCCCGGCCTGATGTTCAGAACCTGACCACGCGCCAGGTCTGCCCGCCGTTGCCGGTCAGCAGTAGTTGTCCGAGCATGTCGCCGTAGTACGGGTGCCCGTGGATGATAAGGCCGTCGTGGGTGGTGGTGAACCCCAGGTCGTTCCAGCCCTGACCGCCGTCGGGGTAGGTGAGCACGGTCCGCCAGGTCTTGCCGTTGTTCGCGGAGTAGTACAGCCAGCTGGCCGCGCTCGTGGTGGCGATGGTCAGGTGCCCGGGGGCAGAGGCGGCGATCACGCCGCCATCGCCGGCGCTGAATGGGTGGCCTGCCAGCTTCCATGTCGCGCCCAGGTCACCGCTCACGTAGACGGTCTTATCGGTGTGGCCGGTGTAGCCCTGGCCGGTGCACAGCAAGGCCAGCCCGTGCGGGGCCTGCACGGCGACCGAGGTGGGCACCGGGAAAGGGCTGGCCGTGCACGGCAGCGGATGCCTGGTGATGGTGACGCCGCCGTTACCCGTGACCAGCACGGAGGTGCCGTCGAGGATCGCCGCCTCCCGCGCCTGGGTGGCGACGTTCCCTATCGCGCTGGCTTGGGTTACGAGCCGGATCCATGCCCCGCGGGCGAGCGGCCGCCGCAGGAGTGCCCAGCTCGCGTTACCGGCTATCCCGCTGCGCATGGTCACCGCAAGCACCTGGCGGTCGATGATCTCCAGGGAAATGATCGAGCCGCCGGGGTAGGCCGCGGCTGACCAGTGCTCACCTCCATCGGAAGTCACCCACAACCCGTTGCCGAACACAAACCCGTGCTCCGGCGTGGCGAACCGGATGCCCCACACGGCAGGTCCGCTGCTGATGCCGGGCTCGCCGAGCGGCACCACGGGCGCGGGCAGGCCGCGCCAGCTCACGCCCCGGTCACGAGTGCGGACAATCGAGGTGCACGGCGCGTGCTTGCACGGCGCCGTGCCCAGCACGAACGCCTCCCCGGTAGAGACGAAGGTAACGGAGGCGGCCCTGAACCCGGCCGGGACCGGGCCGCCGGAGGGCTGCGTGATGCCGGCCGGGACAGCGGTAGCCGTGGCGCGCGGTGCCGGCTGGAGCGCCGACGCCGACGCAGTGGCGGGACGGCCGGCCAACGGCGCCCGCGCCGTCCCGCATCCGGCCGTGAGCCCCATGATCAGCAGGCCCCCGCATACGGCAGCAAATGTCTTATTCATCGAAATCACCTCTTAAGAGATGACTCATCGGGCAGCGTCGCGGTTGTGGGTCTTCAGCGTGAGTGTGAGCGGGCGCCGCGAGATAGAGCTTGATGAGAGTTGGGGGCGGGGTTCCGCAAGGAACTACTTTCCGGGAGAATACTTTTGGAGTATTCTCCCGGTTATGAGTGTTCCGCTGACGCTGCTTGGCCTGCTTGAGCGGGGGCCGAGCCACGGGTATGACCTGAAACGGGACTACGACGCGTACTTCGGCCGGGGCAGGCCGCTGCGCTACAGCCAGGTGTACGCGACCCTGTCCCGGCTGGCCAGGGACGGGAAGGCGGTCGCCGGGCCGGTCGAGCAGGGGGCCGGGCCCGAACGCCGGCGGTACGTCATCACCGAGGCGGGGATCGCGGAGGTGGAGCGGTGGCTGGCCGAGCCGGCCCCGCCGGAGCCGGACCTGCAGAGCGAACTGTTCGCCAAGGTGGTGCTCGCCCTGATGCTCGGCCGGCCGGCCGACGGCTACCTGGACGCCCAGCGGGCGGCGCACCTGCAGCGGATGCGCGAGCTCACCGCACTCAAGCGGGACGCCGATCAGCTCGGCGTGCTGCTCGCCGACCACGCGCTCTACCGACTGGAGGCTGACCTGCGATGGATCGACCACACCGCGGCCCGGCTGGACCTGCTCGAACGGGCGGTGCAACGGTGACCGCGAACCTCGCCGCCGCTGCGGAACCCAAGACCGGGAACATCGTCGAGGCGCGGAACCTGGAGAAGTCGTTCGGCGAAACGCCGGCGCTGCGCGGCGCCTCGCTGGGCGTCCGTCAGGGCGAGATCGTCGCGGTCATGGGGCCGAGCGGATCGGGCAAGTCCACCTTGCTGCACTGCCTGGCGGGCATCCTGGTCCCCGAAGAAGGCGAGGTGTGGTTCGGCGGGCAGCGGCTGGACACGCTGAGCGACGAGCGGCGCAGCGCGCTGCGCAGGGACCGGTTCGGGTTCGTGTTCCAGTCCGGCCAGCTGGTCCCCGAGCTGACCGCCGAAGAGAACGTCGGCCTGCCCCTGCTGCTGTCCGGCACCCGCCGCGGCCCGGCGATGACGGCGGCCAGGAAGTGGTTCGGCACGCTCGGCCTGGACGGGCTTGAGCACCGAAGGTCCGGGGAGCTGTCCGGCGGGCAGGCACAGCGTGTTGCGCTGGCCCGCGGCCTGGTCGCCGAGCCGGAGGTACTGTTCGCTGACGAGCCAACCGGGTCACTGGACTCGGTGTCGGGGGAACTGGTGATGGACCTGCTCACCGCCGCCGCCCGCGAGCACGGCACCACCGTCATCCTGGTCACCCACGACGCCCGGGTCGCCGCCTACGCCGACCGCGAGGTCGTCGTCAGGGACGGTCGGGTCGGCACGCTCACCGGGGCCAAGCCGTGATCGGGCTCGGGCTACGGCTGGTGATCAGCGGTGGCCGCGAGGCGATCACCCGGCTGGTCGTCCTGGCAGTCGCGGTCGGCCTCGGGGTCGGCCTGCTGCTGACCGCCGTGGCCGCGACTAACGCGGTCAGCACCTGGAACGGCCGCCACGCATGGTACTGGACCGGCAGCGCGTCCGTGCCCGCTGGCCCGGCGCAGCGGGCACCGCCCCGCTGTGGTGGCACCCTGGCAGCGACATCTTCGACGGCCAGCAGATCAACCGCTTCGACGTGGCCGCCACCGGCACCTCGTCACCGGTGCCGCCGGGCATCCCCCGTGACCCGGGACCTGGCCAGTACTACGCCTCCCCTGCGCTGGCCGCGCTGCTGCGGAGCACCCCGGCGAACCAGCTGGCCGGCCGCTACCCCGGCCGCCTGGCCGGCACGATCGGCGACGTCGCGCTGCCGTCGCCGGACTCGCTGGTCATCATCATCGGGCACACCCCGGCGCAGCTGGCGCACCCGCCCGGACAGCGTGCAGGTGACGTCGATCGCCACAGCGGTGCCGGGCGGCACACCGACCAGTCAACCCCAAGGGCCTGGACTACACCCCGCCCGACGCGGCAGCCGCGGCGAGCTCCGTCGACCTCATCCTGTCCGTCGTCGCGCTGGCCATGCTGGCCCCGGTGCTGATCTTCATCGCCACCGCGACCCGGCTGTCGGCCGCCCGCCGCGAGCAGCGGTTCGCGGCGATGCGCCTGGCCGGCGCGACCCGCAGGCAGGTCTCCCTGCTCGCCGCCGTCGAATCGACGGTTGCCGGGCTCTTGGGGGTGGCGGCCGGGTTCGGGATCTTCTTCCTGCTGCGCATCCCGGTCGCGGGCATCCCGTTCATCGGCGAGCCGTTCTTCCCTAGCGACCTGTCGCTCAGCCTGCTGGACATCCTTGCTGTCGCGATCGGTGTGCCCGTTGCCGCCGCCGTGGCGGCCCGGCTGGCGCTGCGTCGGGTGCACATCTCGCCGCTTGGCGTCGCCCGCCGGGCGACGCCGAAGCCGCCGCGCGCCTGGCGGGTGCTGCCGTTGCTGGCCGGCCTCGCCGAGCTCGGCTTCTGGACCGTGCACGGCCACCCGGCCTCCGTCTCCGGTCAGGTCCAGGCGTTCGTGTCCAGCTTCGCTGCTCATCATCGTCGGCCTGGTCATCGCGGGCCCGTGGCTCACCATGGCCGTGGCGAGGCTCATGGCCCGGCGGACAAGCCGCCCCGGCACGCTGATCGCCGCCCGCCGCCTCGCCGACGACCCGAGGGCCGCCTTCCGCGCCGTCAGCGGCCTGGTGCTCGCCCTGTTCATCACCACCGTGGCCGTGGTGGCGATCACCACGCAGAACGCCAAGAACCTCACCCGGTGGAACAGCGCCGCCGAGGCGGGCGTGGTGACGGACCAGCATCGGCGTGGCCAGTCGTCACTTCCCCGCGTCCGCAGGGAACGCGGCCCGGAGCCGGCCGCGTCCGCCGCGCCGCTTGCCGCCCGGCTGGGCGGGATCCCTGGCGTCCAGGGGGTGACTCGTGGTCCGCGCGGCCCCGGGGCTGACCATCCCCGCGACGCTGCTCGGCCTGGCGCCATCCTTCTCAGCAGCGGCCCGGTCCCGGCAGGCGTGGTCTCGTGCGCGCAGCTCGCGGCCGCTTCCGCCGCCCTTGGCCGCTGCCCGGCCGGGGCGACAACGGCGGCGTTCCCGGTAGACCTGGCCAACGCCCCCTGTCCGGCCGGACGCTCACCGGGATCACCTGGCCGGCCGCGAACGTCCCGGCCCCGAGGCTGGACAGCCTCGGCGTGGACGCCATCAACGTGGCGACGAACGGCGCCGTGCCAGCGGTCGAACAGGCCAGGACGGTGCTGGAGAACGCACGCGCGTATCCCAGCGCCAGCGCGCCGTCCACCCTCGGCGACCTGATCGCGCAGGACAATTCCGCCAACAACGACTACCAGCAGCTCGCGAACGCGGTGATCCTGGTCAGCCTGCCGATCGCCGGCTGCACGCTCGCCGCGGGCATCGCGGCCGGGCTCGCCGACCGCAAGCGGCCGTTCAGCCTGCTGCGGCTCACCGGTGCCCGGCTCGCCATGCTGCGTCGCGTCGTCGCGCTGGAAAGCGCCGTGCCGCTGCTCGCCGTCGCCGTCGTCGCGATCGGCACCGGCTTCGGTGCCGCCGCGATGTTCGCCTCCGAGGCGCAGCAGCACCCGATGGTGGCGCCCGGTGCCGCGTACTACCTCCTCACCGCAGGCGGGATCCTCGTGTCGCTCGGCATCATCGCGGCCACCTTCCCGCTGCTGGCACGCATCACCGGACCCGAGGTCGCGAGAAACGAATGAACCTGCTTCCCCGCATTTTAATCGGTCCTCCGAACGGGTTCCTGCTTCGCGCTACGGCTTCCTGGCTACGGCGCCATCGGTGCCGGCCTCCATAAGGACGGTCCCCGGGGAGGGCACTTGCGACGCTCTCCCGGGGACCTCTCTACCAGGCGTACTGTGCCGGCTGCGGGGCGACCTACCCGGGCCTGGTCCCGAGCCAGGACAGCCGCGTGCGGCCGTGATCCTAATCGTTGTTTTTGCGCTGCAGTAGCGAGCCCCTTATACCGGGCGCTGGACCTGGAGCATCAGGCCGCCGCGCAGGACGCCAGGACATCATCATGACCATCGCTGCGCAGGCCGTGGGAGAGGGAACCGGCGCGGGCCAGGACGCACGCCAGCCTGCCGGCCGGGCCCGCCTGGAAAACCGGCACGCCAGCCCCACCACACGTCATCTGTCCCGGCGGGACCGTCAGCGTGCCGACTACCTGTCGGCTACCGTGCGCTGGTGGCGGCAAGCAGGGCGGTTTGAACGACTGTCTGCAACGGGGGGCCGTTGGAGCTGGTGGCTATCACCACAGGGATCGTCCCCGCGAGGATGCCGAAGAAGACCTGAAGGCCCGCTGAGCCGGGGTCGCCGATGCCGCCTGTCTTGCCCCGGTAGCCGGCTTGGCCGGCGACAGGGCAATCCCAGCCCAGACAGTTGCCGTCCATCTGCTGCCGTTGCCTGCCTGACAGCAGGCTGCCGCTGATGAGGCCATCGAGTACCTGGCGCATGCTGGCCGGCGTCATGAACCAGCCGCCCGCGGAGCACGCCGATGGCCCCACCGGGGCCGGCCTCCCCGGTGCCGTCCCGGCGTAGGGCGGCGGGTACATGAGCATGGCACCGCGGTCAGGCGCGCACGTGGCGTCCTTGACGCCCACCGGATCGAATACCTGACGCTGAACATAGCTGATGAAAAAGCGGGTCGTGGCTGCAGCGCGCGCGGCTGGCCCCGGGTCGCGGACCCCCTCCATGAAGGGCAGCATGTCCCGGAAGATGGTGAAGTTGATGTTGTTATAGACCGCCACTTGCTTGTCCACCTGCTGGATGCCCTGCCTGACCTGTTCCCTCGCCGCATCGCCGGTCTCGAAGACCCGGCCGCTGTCCAGGCGGAACCCTGCCCGGTGGGTCAGCAGTTCACGGAAGGTGATGGTGTCGATGCCCGGGCCCTTGACCCAGTCCGGGGGCAGGAACGGCCAGATCCGGCTGTCGATGCTGAGTTGGTGCCGGGCCAGTGACTTCAGGACGGCAATCGCCGTGAACATCTTGCCGACGCTGGCGACATTCACCATGACCTCCGGTCCCATGGCAAGCCGCGGCGGGTCCGCGGCCGTGCGAGCAAGGCCGGAGGCAACAGCTTGCGACTGGCCAGCGAGCGCAACGTAGCCGACGACGTTTCCCCTGAGCTGGCTATCGATGCTGTGCGCCAGCCGGCTGAGCGAAATGCACGCACGGGGAGTACAGACCCTGTCGGCGGAACCCGCCGGCGCCGGCGGCGGGGTTGCCGCCGGACCCCCCGCGTTCGGCCCGCCGCCGCAGCCACAGACGCACGACGCGGCCAGCGCTGCTACGGCTAGCGCAACTACCCAGATCCGGCTGACCACCGCGGACCTCCCCGCTCCCCCACAGCTTGACACAGCTGCGAAGCCAGTCCCCTCCGGCGCGAGGCAGATTCCGTTCCACCAGACACTCGCAGAGCCATCTCTGAGGACAGCCCGTGTGACGAGTCTGCTGGAAGCCACCGCCGATCGCTGACCGAGGTGCTTGCCGATGCAGCACCCGGCCGCGCCCGGCCGGCACGAAGCCGGACCCGCCAGGGGCTCGGACTCACCGCACCTGCGATCCTGCCTATCTGTACGGGCGCGCCCGCGTCGATCTCAAAGCCAGCGAGATCCTCCTCATTCACCGGCACCCGATGATCAGGCGGGTCGCGCACCACGGCCAGAGCCAAACCCGCGCCTCCTCAACTTCATCAGGGATGATGAGTCCTCGTCCCAGGCGACATATGTCCTTAGCGGCTGCTCAGACGGTTTGCTCCGGGCGCCGCAGCGGGATCGTGCAACGCGAAACAGCGGGCGGACCGCCCCAAGAGACTGGCGCAATCGTACGGGCCGACCCCGAGCACGCAAACCCTGCACGATCAACTATTTGGCCCCTGGCCGCACGGTTCTTACTAACGTCCCAAGACACTGCGTCGGCTGCTCGCGGCCGACGATCAGCACCGGGGCTGAGATCCGGACATTGAAACGGAGGGCAGGGCTGCGAACGCGCGTAGGCCCGATACGAAGATCAGGCCGCCGGCGACGACGAATATCAAGCTGACCGAGTTGAAGCTGATGCCAGCGAACGAGCCGCGAAAGCTCCGCAGGACAGTGCTCGCCAGCCAGCCGGAGATGACCACCGAGAGCATGGACGCGAGCTGATTGGCCGGATTGAACACCGCCATGACCCGGCCCAGGTATTCGCGCGGTGCCGCATCCAGGAGCAGCGGCGCCACCGCTGTGTTCAGCATGGCGATCGGCATGGCATAGATCGCCAGCATGACGAGGCCGGCCGGAAAGCTGCGCTGCAGCCCGTAGCCGGCCGCCAGGATGCCGGTTGCCAGCAGGCCCGACCAGGTGAGCGCGCGTGCACCGATCCACCGCACCATACGGCCGGCCGCTAGCGCGCCGACAATGAAGGCAGCCCCCATAGCCGTCTCCGCCAGGCCGAACAGCCGGGACGACGCGTGCAGATCGCGGGTCACGAAGAACACGTTCAGCGTGCTGATCGCACCGGTGCCGCACTGGCAGATCATCGTGACCGTCAGGAGCGTCACCAGGAACCGGTTGCGCGCGAAGAGCCCCAGGCCGACGGAGAACTCGGCGTGCAGGCTGGTCTCGCCCGCCCCGGCCGGGGCGGGCGGGCGATGCTCGGGCGTCAGCCGCAGGAAGCGGATGGCCAGATAGGACACGACGTAGGAGGCGGTGTTGGCGGCCAGCGCCCACTGGAAGCCGGCCGTGAACAGCAACGAGGCCGCGATCGGCGGCCCGATGATCCCGGCCGCCGACGTGGTGGCCTCGGCGAGGCCTGCCGCCTGCGCCCGGTCCTGCTCGCCCCGCACTACGTCGCCAGTCGTCGCGAATCTGGCGGGACTGAAGAACTGGCCGGCCGCGTTCAGGACGAACACGACCAAGTACACGGCGGCGAGCCACAGCCCGACCGGGAGGTCGCGGACCGGGACGAACGAGAGCCCGGTGAGACTCGCCACCATCGCCGCGCGCACCAGTTCGGTCCGCATCATTGTCGACTTGCGGTTCCACCGGTCCACGAAGACCCCGGCGACCGGCCCGACCAGGGCAAACGCGGCGCACACGGCGACCAGGATCCCGCTGACCGCGGCAGGCGCCCAGGACCGGCCGCCCGCGAGAACCTGCGACACCCACAGCACGAGTGTCGTGCCGAAGACGCTGTCCCCGACCGCGGACACGGCCTGGCCGTACCACAGCTTTGCGTAATTTCGGTTAATCAGCGTACGCTGCAGCGACGGCAAGTTTATCTTGCGATTGCTGTTACTGCGGTGCCTAGCGAGGCTTTCACTTACGGATGTCATTGTTATTACACGCGCTGCTCGGGCTGCTGATCTCTTGGCAGCTGCCGGCCTGGCCGGCCGAATGCCTGAGCCTCGTGACGTCCTGCGCTCATGCACACCCACGGCTGCGCGCCACGCACCAGATCGCCAGGAAGCCGGAGCTCACCGGCCTGACGTCGTGCCATCATTTCTGGGCTCTTTCGGAAATCGAAACATATTCGGTTATGGTGAACAGCCCGTAGCGATAACGAGTTGCTCATTCTGTAGCTCAAGGCAAGGGTCACCCATCGAGTCACATCGGCATCCTCCGCCACATAGCCAACCTCCGGAAAGTATGCCGTTACCGTCACGTTATGTGCGGACTAGCCGGCAAATCTGGCCTTTCACGAAATTGAATGGCAAAGGAGAACATGATCCGGTCATGCTGCCGGTGATGGCCGGTCAAGGGCGGGACTGGGCCTTCGGCTGCCACCTGGTCGAGGAGGCCTTCGCCGCTCTTTGCGAGCCGGTCCCTCCCCCGAGGATCTTCACCCCGATCCCGAAGTCCTCCGCTTGTGTTCTGATCGGTCGTCCAGGTGCTCGTTACCTGCTGAAACTGTCGAATTCCCCGTTTCGCACGCCTCCGAGAAAGGCACGCCACTCATCCGACGTGAACCGGAGGACCGGCCCTCCGGAGTCCCTGCTGTTGCGAACGCCGATCTCGCCACCGGGCAGGCCCGCCACCTCGACGCAATTGCCGTTGGCGTAACTCAGAGAGCTCTTAATCCAGCAAAAACCTGAACTCGGCCGTTTGTGAGAGCTCCTGAGTGTAGTGCTTCCCACGTTACCCCTTCAATGGTTGGTGCCTTTGTTAGATATGCAACTAGCGGGGCCGGCGAGCCAGACGGGATCGCGGCTCACAGTCTCCACGTGTCGCCCGCGGACGCGGACGCGCAGCCGCCGGCCAGGGGCAGATCTGGCTGGAACGCGAGCGTGAAGTACGCGGCCTTCCCCGCAGGGGTACGGAAAGAGCCCCATTCGGTCGATAGGGCGGCGACCAGCACCAGCCCGCGTCCAGTATCCGTACGGCCTGGTTCGTCCGCCGCCATAGGCAGGGAACGGGATGTGTCGTAGATGTCAATACGCAGATGACTGCCGGAGCGCCTGATGGCAAGCATGATGGTCTCACCATCTCCGTGCCTGATGGCATTGGTTACCAAGTCGCTGGTGAGCAGGACCGCGATGTCGGGATCGACAGGGACATTCCAGGCATCTATGATCGCGCGGACCTGACGGCGGGCTTCGCCCGCCGCGGTTGGTTCCCTGATCAGCCTGAGGCGGCGTTGTTGCAGTTTGGTCGGACGAGTCGGTGCCATAGCGTCTATCCGGTTCCTCAACTGACGTGCTCGGTGCTCGTTGCATCGAAAATACTGCTGCAATTTGCAGTGCAATACATCGGTCAGCTGACGGATATTGAACTGCGACGCGGGTGTCGCGGCCATCCACGGCTCAACTGACACACCCGGCCGCGGAGCTAGCCGCGGGCGTGCTCGGCGAGTGTGGTCAGCCGGCTGCTCCTCCCCCGGCCTGCCCAGGCCCGGAGCCCGCTGCCAGCTGCACCGGTCACACGTTTCGTGACATAGCGGAGGTATTTTGGCCCTTGATGCCGACTAGCACGTCCATTCCCAGCTGCGCGGAGCGGTTCCCTTGACCGACAGAGTCGATGCTCCGCCCGGCACGCCGGCCAGCCCGGTCGCGTTGGCCGACCTGGAGACCGATCCGCATCCGGTGCTGGCCCGGCTACGCGGCGTCGCGCCGGTCAGCTGGGTGCCGGTCCTCGGCGCCTGGCTCGTCACCGGGTACGACCTGGCCGTGGCGGTGCTCCGTGACGCCCGGACGTTTACCGTCGATGATCCTCGTTTCTCCACGGCCAAGGTAGTCGGGCCGAGCATGCTCTCGCTGGACGGCACGTCGCACGCGCGCCACCGGGTTCCGTTCAACCGCGCCTTCCGGCACGACCAGGTGCACGCGCGGCTCGCCTCGTTCACCCGGACCGAGACCGGCCGCCTGGTGTCGGCCATCGAGCCGCACCGCGCGGCCGAGCTGCGCCGGACCGTGGCCGGACCGCTCGCGGTCACCGTCATGGCGGAGGTGCTCGGCCTTGACCAGGCCGATCCGGGGCAGGTCCTCGCCTGGTACGACGGGATCGTGGCCGCGGTCCAGGCCGAAGCCGCTCAGGACCCGGCCGGCGACCGTGCCGCGGTCGGCCCGGCCGGGACCGCGGCCTTCGCCGAACTCGCCGCCAGCCTGCGTGCGGTGATCGCGGCCCCGGGGTCCGCTGCCCTGCTGGCGCAGGTCGCCGGGCCGCTGGCCGAGACGCCGCTGACCGAGGATGAGGCCATCTCGAACGCGGCGGTGCTGATGTTCGGCGGAATCGAGACCACCGAGGGGATGATCGCCAACGCCCTGCTTCACCTGCTCTCCTCCCCCGCCCAGCTCGCCCTGGTGCTCGCCGACCCTGGCCTGGTGGCGGCGGCGGTCGAGGAGTCGCTGCGGCTCGAGCCGGCCGCGGCGGTGGTCGACCGGTACGCAACCAGTGACACGCGGCTCGGCGGCGCCGTCATCCGGGCCGGCGACCAGGTTACGGTGTCCATCGCCGGAGCTAACCGGGACCCGGTGGTCTTCGGCGCCCCCGACATGTTCAACGTCCGCCGGACCAACGCCGGACGCCACCTGGCCTTCGCGCACGGCCCGCATTTCTGCCTCGGCGCCCACCTGGCCCGGCTGGAGGCGCAGGTCGCCGTCGAGACCCTGCTGACCCGGCTCCCCGGGCTCCGCCTGGATCCCCGCTACCCGAGCGCGCCACGTGGCCTGGTCTTCCGCAAGCCCCCCGGCCTGCGCGTGCAGTGGAACGCGAGCTGACGCGGCCGCTCAGCGAAAGGGCCTCCCGGCCTGGTGCTTAACCGTGCCAGCGCGCCCCGGCCTGCGGGAGGGCCGAGCGGCGAGCGTCGGCGGGCCCGCCGCTCTTCAGCACGGCGACCGTGACGACGACCAGTCCGAGCAGGTCAGCGGCGCCCCTGACCGGGCCGGTGAGCACCGAGTGGCCCAGGACCTCGAGCAGCACGCCGCAGAACGCGAGGCTGATCCGCCACCGTGCCCGCGCCGTCCGCGCCAGCCGCATCACGCCGATGACCGTGAGCAGCGCTCCGGTGCGCATGAACCGGAACCGCGGCGCGCAGCCGCGCGGTCTGCCGGATACCGGAGTCCGGGACGGCCCGCGTGCTCAGCAAGATCACGTTCCGCCGACCCGATCGGTGAACTCTCATGACAGTGCCCCAGCTGACAGTGCCCCAGCGACGAAGCTGGCACCGCCCGAAATCGGTCCGGGCGCACTTCCCACCGTAAGCTCCTGGTGGACGCCGTTTCAAGCTGTTAGCGGCGGGCGGGCCCTGCCACACTGACACGGTGAACTACGCTCCGCCGCCATGTTTGCGAGCGGGCTCGTCCTGGCACAATGTTCTTATCGGACAGAATAGAACAAGGCCCCCTCCATGTATGAGATGGAGGGGGCCTTGCCAGGCCGCGCCACGCTAAGCCGCCGGTTGCCCGGCAACCCGGCATCGCACGCCGCCCGCCGGTACCGAGTACCCGCGCGAAGTGCCAGTTTCCTGACCTCTCCCGCGTCCCGGAGTCGCCCCCGGACGGTTCCCGTTTCCAACGGTGAAAGTATTTCTACTGCTTTCCTGGCGGTCGCGCAAGAGTCTGCGGCAATTCATTTTTGGTTTTTCTGTGTCCACACGATGTCCACAGATCACCGGCAGTTATCCGCATGTTACGGCGGTTATCCACTGCTTATGCACAGCTCATCCACAGGCTACCCAGCGTAATTCATTGAGTACTAACTCAGTAGTGGCTAAATGTAATCAGCCAGTCTTGCCCGGCGGCTTCCGATAACCATCTAATGTTTCAGGTGAAAGCGAGGTGACCTCGAAGCCCAGGCCACCTCGAGTCGATGCGTCCCCGCCGGGTAGCGTAGACCACACCGCTGATACCGGAGGAGGCGCGATGTCAGAGCAAGATGACTTCCCCGAGCGGTTCCACCGGGACCGCCGCGAGCACGGGGGCATGCCGCAGCACCTCGATGACGACCAGCTTGCCCACCTCACCGAGGAAGAGCGCGTCGCCGCCGGGCTCGACCCCTACGACCCTGACGAGGTGCCGCCCGCCACGGACACGCCGCCCCTGCCCGAGGACATCACCCAGACCGAGGAGTGGCAGGAGGAGCGGGCTGAGCTCCTGCGCGAAGCCGACAAGGGCGAGATCCGCCCCGTCGACGAGCGCCACCCGTACCCGCCCACCCGGTACGAGTGACCGGCCGTCAAAGCGGCGCGGCTGGTTCCTAGGGTTCTAGGGGATCAGGGCGACGCTGGCTTCGGCGGTGTAGACCAGGAAGGTCAGGGATTCCTGGAAGTACAGCTGCACGGTGTCGGCGTCGTGGGCCAGGTAGCCGATCGACAGGTCCTGGCCGAGGCGCAGCTCGAAGTCGCCGCCGCGGGCAGAGAGCAGGAACGCGCCGTCGATCGCCGGCGCCCAGATGATCTCCCCGTCGAGGACGCGGGCCAGGTGCTCGCGGATCGGGTAGCCGTGATCGGAGGTCTCGCTCACCATCGTGTAGGCGTCGGCGGACAGCAGCAGCGAGAACGGGCCGCCCACGCCCGCCAGCCGAAGTGAGCTCACCGCCTGGCTGACCACGTTGGGGTAGTCACGGGCCTCCGCGGGCAGGGTGAGCGCCGGGTTGGAGGAGCTCTGCCTGATCCCGGTGATCCCGGCGGCCGGGTAGCCCTCGAAGACGGCCCGGTCCTCGGCGAAGGCGATCTTCTTGGCCGCGTCCTTAACCGGCTGCCAGTCAGCATCCTGCGCGCCGCGCTCGACGTCGTCGGCATCTTGCCGGCTGACTGTGAACGGGACCCGCAGCCGTACGAGCGGCCGGGCGTCCCGCAGGTGCGCGATGACGCCATCCGCGGGAGCCTCGATCTCACTCACGTGGCCGGTATTCACGCTGGCCAGGTGCGAACCTTCGGGTCCGGCCAGGTCCACCACCCGCCGGGCGGCGACATGCTGCTCGAATGTCCGGCGCGCCTCTTCTTCTATGCCCGCCCAGGCGGCGTCGGAGACCGGAGCGAGTTCGCGGTACAGGTTGTCCATTAAGATCGCGGCATGGCGACCCCGGCCTTCAGGCCTGAGAGGAAACGCCGCTCCCTCCCTCTGTAAATGTCAGTGGGCGTGTTACTCGCGGCGCATCCGCAATGGCCAAGCGGACGTGTGCAGTACTGCGGCGGGGCACGTCGTGGCTGCGCGGGGCGGCTTGCGGGTTGCCGGGCCTGCGAACCGCGAACCAACAGCGCGACCGAAGGTCGTGGCTGAAATCCCCGCCCTTAAGGGCGGCGGAGGATGTCAAGGTTAGGTGCTCCTCTTCAAGCTGCCGATGCCTAGGGAACCGTCATCCGCCGGCCCGGCCGTCGCTTGCGAACCGGCCGGGCTCGGCGGGTCGGGAAGGTCGTCGAGGAAGTCCGCAGACGGCGCGAAGAACAGGCAGCCGGTGACCGCCGTGGAGAAATCAAGGACGCGGTCGAAGTTACCCGGCGGGTTACCGATAAACATGTTGACCAGCATCTGCTCGGTCACGCTCGGGGTGGCCGCGTAACCGGCGTAGTAGGTGCCGAACTCTCCCCGCCCCACCTCGCCGAAGGGCATGTTGGCCCGCAGTATCTGCCGCTCCGTGCCGTCGGGATCTTCGATGGTGTTCAGCGCGACGTGCGAGTTGGCCGGCTTGACGTCGTCCGGCATCTCGATGTCGGACAGCTTGAAGCGCCCGATCGCCTTCTCCTGGTCCTCGGTGGTCAAGGCGTTCCAGGCCGCCATGTCGTGCAGGTACTTCTGCACGACGAGGTAGCTGCCGCCGGCGAACGCGGGATCGGAATCGCCGACCAGCGCCGCCGTCCCGGCCGCGGCACCGACGGGGTTCTCGGTGCCGTCGACGAAGCCGAGCAGGTCGCGTTCGTCGAAGTACCGGAACCCGTGCACCTCGTCCACCACGGTGACCGCCCCGGCCAGCCGGGTCATGGCCTGGGTCACGAACTCGAAGCACAGGTCCATCCGCTCATGCCGGACGTGGAAGATCAGGTCGCCCGGTGTGGAGGGGGCGTGGTGCACCGCCCCGGCGAGTTCACCGAACGGGTGCAGTTCGGCCGGGCGCGGGCCGGAGAACAGCCGGTCCCACGCCCTCGACCCGACGCCGGCGACGCAGGCCATGGGAGGGTTCGGGGCGCGGAAGCCGACCGCCCGCGCCACGGCGGCCCAGTCGCCGAGCACGTCCCTGACAGCCGCCTCCCCGCCGGGCTGGATCGTCAGCACCATGAAGATCGCGGCGGCGGTGAGCGGGGACACCACCGGCTGCGGCTCGGGCTCAGGCAAGGGCCGCGCGACAGCGGGAACCTGTGACCACTCCGTCACGAAAACCACCTCTTCCGCCGCAGGCATCAAGCTTCACAGGAAAGGCTATCGGTGCTACTCGCCGCCCCCGCAGGGGGACTGCGGCGCAGGGGCACGCACCACCTCGCGCAGCAGCGCCTGCGTCTTGTCGTCGGTGTCGTGCAGGTCGAGCCAGAGCAGCCGGTCTTCTTTCAGCGCCAGCTTGATGTTCGGGCGAGTGCCCTCGTCCTCGATGCAGTTCGTGAGCAGCAGATGTCCTCGCACCGCTCTATGGTGCCAAAGCCGGCCGGCAGCCCGTTATTAGACTGGGCTTTCATGACGACCGAGCCCCCTGAGGCCAAGCAGATCCCCAGCCCGCGCACCTTCCACGGCGACACCGTGATCGATGAGTACGCCTGGCTCGCCGAAAAGGATGACCCGGACACCATCGACTACCTGAGGGCCGAGAACGCCTACACGGACGCGGTCACCGCCGACCTGGCCCCGCTGCGCGAGCAGATCTTCACCGAGATCAAGGCGCGCACGCAGGAGAGCGACCTGTCCGTCCCGGTGCGCAAGGGCGGCTGGTGGCATTACTCCAGGACGGTCGAGGGCAAGCAGTACTCAGTGTTCTGCCGGCGCGCGGTCCAGCCCGGCGAGGTCACCCCGCCCGTGGCCGAAGACGGCAAGCCGCTCGACGGGGAGGAAGAACTGCTCGACGGCAACGAACTCGCCCTGGGCCACGACTTCTTCAGCCTCGGCGCGTTCCGGACCAGCCCGGACCAGCGCTGGCTGGCTTTCTCCACCGACTTCGCGGGCAACGAGCGGTTCACGCTGCGGATCAAGGACCTGGCCACCGGGGCGACGCTGCCGGATGAGATCCCGGACACCTACGCCGGCTGCGCGTGGTCCCTGGACGGCTCCACCGTGTTCTACACGACCGTGGACGACGCCTGGCGGCCGTACCGGGTCTGGCGGCACCGGATCGGCACCCCGGCCGCCGAGGACACCATGGTGTTCGAGGAGCCGGACGAGCGCTTCCATGTATACGTGGGCCTGACCCGCAGCGAGAGCTACCTGATGATCAGGTCGGCCAGCGTGCTGACCAGCGAGGTGTGGCTGCTCGACGCGGCCGGCCCGGACGGGGAGTTCACCGTGGTGGCGCCGCGCCGGCAGGGCGTGGACTACCAGGTGGATCATGCTCCGCTGACTCCGAAGGGACGAACCCAAGAGCCCCCCGGGCCCCCCGACGAAGGAGACCACCTGCTCATCCTGCACAACGACGGCGCGGAGAACTTCGAGATCGCCACCGCCCCGCTGGCCGATCCGGGCACGTGGACCCCGCTGGTCCCGCACCGGGCCGACACCCGGCTGCTCGGCGTGGACGCGTTCGCGGACTACACCGTGGTGTACTTCCGCCGCGACGGCCTGACCGGCCTGCGGATCCTGCGTAAGGACGGCGAGCAAGAGGTCGCCTTCGCGGAGCCCCTCTACCGGGTCGGACCGGGAAACAACCCCGAGTTCCAGGCCAGCCGGTTCCGGCTGTCCTACACCTCGCTGGTGACCCCGGGCTCGGTGTACGACTGCGACATGGCCACCGGCGAGCTCACCCTGCTCAAGCGCCAGCCGGTGCTCCCCTCGCCGTCCGGCGTGCCGTACAGGGGAGAGGACTACGAGCAGTACCGGGAGTGGGCGGTGGCCGCCGACGGCACCCGGGTGCCGATCTCACTGGTGTGCCGCAAGGGCATGCCGCGGGACGGTTCGGCGCCGTGCCTGCTCTACGGCTACGGCAGCTACGAGATCTCGCGGGACCCCAGTTTCTCCATCCCGGTGCTGTCGCTGCTCGACCGGGGTTTCGTCTACGCGATCGCGCATATCAGGGGCGGTGGCGAGATGGGCCGGTCGTGGTACACCGACGGCAAGCTGCTGCACAAGAAGAACACGTTCACCGACTTCATCGCGTGCGCGCAGCACCTGGCGCAGCAGGGCTGGACGTCCTCGGACCGGCTGGTGGCGCGGGGCGGTTCGGCGGGCGGCCTGCTGATGGGCGCGGTGGCCAACATGGCGCCCGAGGCGTTCGGCGGGATCGTGGCCCAGGTGCCGTTCGTCGACGCACTGACCACGATCCTGGACCCGTCGCTGCCGCTGACCGTGACCGAATGGGAGGAGTGGGGAGACCCGCTGCACGACCCCGAGGTCTACGCGTACATGAAGTCGTACACGCCGTACGAGAACGTCACCGGCCAGGCCTACCCGCCGATCTTCGCACTGACCGGCCTGAACGACACGCGAGTCAGCTACCATGAGCCGGCCAAGTGGATGGCCACGCTGCGCGCCACCGCCCAGGGCGGCCCGTTCCTGCTCAAGACCGAGATGGAGGCCGGCCACGGCGGCCGCAGCGGCCGCTACGACGCGTGGCTGGAGGAGGCCCTGGTGCTGGCCTGGGTGATCCAGACCGCTAATCGTCGAGCTCCGTGGCCGAACAGGCTCAGTGGTCGAATAGGGAGCTGACCGACTCGCCGTCGTGGATCCGGCTGATGGCCTCGGCCAGGGCCGGGGCCACCGACAGGACGGTCAGCTTGGGGTGCTCCGCCTGCTCCGCCGAGAGGGGCGCCGAGTTGGTGCAGACGATCTCGGTCACGTCGGCGGCGGCCAGCTTGTCCAGCGCGTTGTCGGCGAACAAGCCGTGCGTGCAGGCCACAGCCACCGAGCGCGCGCCCTCCTCGCACAGCCGGTCGAGCAGCTCGAACACGGTGCTGCCGCGCGAGATCTCGTCGTCCAGCACGATCACGTCCCGGCCGGCCACGTCGCCGATGATGGCGGTGATCCGCACCTCGGTGTCGCTGATCCGCTCCTTCGCGCCCGCCGCGACCGTCAGGCCGAGCCTGCGGGCGAACGCGGCGGCGCTCTTGGCGTAGCCCAGGTCGGGTGAGACCACGATGGCGTTGGACAGGTCCCGGCGGCGGAAGTGGTCGGCCAGCTCGCGCAGCGCGTGCAGGTGATCCACCGGCACCGAGAAGAAGCCGTGCACCTGCGGTGAGTGCAGGTTCAGCGTCAGCACCCGGTTGACCCCGGCCGTGACCAGCAGGTCGGCGATCAGGCGGCCGCCGATGGAGATCCGCGGCGCGTCTTTCTTATCCGACCGGGCGTAGGCGTAATGCGGCATCACCGCCGTCACCCGGGCCGCGGACGCGCCCCGGGCCGCGTCCGCCATCAGCAGCAGCTCGACCAGGTTCTCCTGTACCGGCTTCACCAGCGGCTGGATCAGGAACACGTCCCGTTCCCGGCAGTTGGACTGCAGCTGGATCTCGAGGCAGTCGTTCGCGAACCGCTTGAGCAGCACCGGGCGCTGCGGCACGCCCAGGTGCGCGCAGATTTCGGCAGTCAGCGCCGGGTACGCGCTGCCGCCGAAGACCGCGATCTCACGCACCTGCGGCCCCCTGCCGGGCGACCTGCTCCTCCTTGGCCTCGTTCGGCGGTAGGCCCAGGCACTTCCTGATCTGCTGCTGGACAACCTCGGGCGTGGGCCGCGCGTCCACTACGAAGACGTACTCCTTGCGGCGGAAAATCTCCAGGACGGCCTCGGCTTCCTTGTGATACTCCCGCAGCCTGACCGCCAGCGCCTCCTCGGTGTCGTCTTCCCGGGTGACTAGCTCTCCCCCGCATGTGTCGCACTGGCCGGGTACCTTCGGGCTGTTGGCGATCAGGTTGTAGTCCATGCCGCAGTTCGCGCACAGCCTGCGGTTGAGCACGCGGCGGCGGACCTCGCTATCCGGGAGGTCGAGCACGATGACGCCGTCGATGTCGTAGCTCTCGAGGAAGAACTCGGCCTGCCGCCGGTTACGCGGAAACCCGTCGATGAGGAAGCCGTAGTTCCAGTCGTGCTGGGTGAGCCTGTCCCTGACCACCGATTCCACCAGATCGTCCCCGACCAGCTCCCCCGCGGCCATGACGCGCCGCACCTGCGCGCCTGTCTTGGTGTGGTTCTGCACGTCCCAGCGGAAGATGTCACCCACGCTGATGTGCACCAGATCCAGGTCCGCCGCCAGCATCTGGGCCTGAGTGCCCTTGCCGCTGCCCTGCACGCCCATGATCACGTATTTGCGCATGTCATCAGCCTGGCATATACACCGGGGTTTCCGTGCCGGCGGGGGATGCGGTCGCCTCTTCCGGCGTGCTCTCGGGAGCGCTGGTTATTGAGGAGCAGTGGGCAGGCGCAGGCCGAGCTTGCGCTCGCAGGCCCGACGCATCTGGCTGCTGACCAGCAGACTCAGTTGCGGCCAGTCGTCGCGCAGCCGCTGCGCGTTGAGGAAGCGAGCCACGTCGTTCCTTCGGCCCTGGCTGATCACGATGCTGTACAGCAGCAGCCTGGGCCTCTGCTTGGCCACGTCGAACTCGCGGAACTGGTGCCAGCTCAGGTGCACCGGCAGCACGACGGTTCCCTGCCACGGTCCGTGCAGGTCATCGAGCCGGTCAGGCAGCCGCCTGGCGTGTGCGGACAAGCCCGTGCGCAGACCCATGCAGGAATTATCCACCGCCGGCGCTACCCTCGTGGCATGGAAAACGCGGGCCCGGCCGAGGCCGCCGCAACCGAGGCGAACGCCGCCGCCCCTGCGGCGAATGCCGCCCTTGAGGCGGACGTAGGCGCCCCCGAGGCGTCGGCTGCCGCCCCCGAGGCGCCGGCTGAACCCTCCGGTCCCGTGTGGCGCTTTCTCATCGGGCCCCGCTGGATCGGCTGGCACCTGCTGATGGTGGTCTCGTTCTGGGGGATGCTCTGGCTGGGCGACTGGCAGTTCCACCGCGCGCTGGCCGGCAACGGGCTGAGCTGGGCCTACACGTTCGAGTGGCCGTTGTTCGCGGGCTTCGCTGTGGTCTTCTGGGCCAAGACGATCAGGGACGAGTTCCGGATCAGACGAGGCGAGATACCCGACCCCAGGGCGGTCACCGCCCACGCGGAGAACCTGCCCGCCGACGTCGCCGGCCTTATACAAGCCAGCACCGTACAAGCCAGCACCGGGCAGGCCAGGGCCGTACAAGCCGGCACCGACTCGCCCGCAGAGGATGAGGACGAAGAGCTCAGCGCGTACAACGCCTACCTGGCGCGGCTCAATGCCGAGGTCAAGGACCATGGCCGGTGGCACGGACTGCGATAGGAGATGACAGGCGTGAAAGCAGCGGTGCTCCGGTACCGGGTGATGGCCTACGTGACCGGCGTGGTGCTGGTGGTCTTGTGTTTCGTCGGCATCCCGCTGCAGGTGGCGGGGTATCCCGCCGTTGCCAACGACGTCGGCGTCGTGCACGGCATCCTGTACATCATCTACCTGGTGTTCGCCTGGCTGCTGGCCCGGCGGCTGCACCTGGGGATCAAACCGACCGTGATCATGCTGCTGGCCGGCACTGTCCCGATCATGACGTTCGTCGTCGAGCGGTGGGTCACCCGCCAGTTCATCAACCCGGTGCTCACCAGTCAGGCCCAGCCGGCCACACCGGTCAGCCGTTAACCCGTGACGGAGCACTACTTCTCGGCCAAGCCCGGCGCGCCGCACCGCCCCGGCCAGGTCCGGGTGATCCTGCCCGACGTCTACCTGGAGCTGGCCACCGACGCCGGGGTGTTCTCCCCCGGCCGGCTCGACCCGGGCACCCGCCTGCTGCTGGAGGAGGCCCCCGCGCCGCCGGCCTCCGGTGACCTGCTCGACCTGGGCTGCGGCTACGGCCCGGTCGCCTGCGTGCTGGCGGCCCGCTCGCCGGGCGCCGCGGTATGGGCGGTCGACGTCAACGAGCGGGCCCTTGAGCTATGCACGCGGAACGCTGCCGCGGCCGGCCTGGCCAACGTGCGCTGTGTCACCCCCGCCGATGCCTCGCTGCCGGCCCGGTTCGCCGCGATCTGGTCCAACCCGCCGGTCCGGATCGGCAAGGACGCGCTGCACGCGCTGCTCGGCCAGTGGCTTGGCCGGCTGGACGGCGGCGGCTCGGCGTACCTGGTGGTCGGGCGCAACCTCGGCGCCGACTCGCTGCACCGGTGGCTGGCCGGGCAGGGCTGGCCGGTGAGGAGGCTGGCCGCACGGAGCGGTTACCGCCTGCTCCAGGTGGATTGTCAGGCCGAACGGGCCGAGGTGGCACGCCCGTGAGCCCGCCCGGGCCCGCCGGGGCGGGCGCCCCGCGGCAGTTGCGCCCCACCGAGGTCAAGCGGCTCAACCGCGAATGGCGGCGGGCCAGCGACACGCGCCTGGCCCTGCTGCTCGACTCGGTGGCCCAGCCGTTCAACGTGGGCTCGATCGTCCGCTCAGCCGCCGCGTTCGGGGCCGAGCACCTGTGGCTGTGCGGCAACACGGTCCCGCTCAGCCATCCGGGCGTGGGCAAGACCGCGCTCGGCACCCAGCGGCTGATCGAGGCCACCCAGGAGCCGAACCCGGTCGTCGCGGCTAAGGCGGCGGCCGATGCGGGCCTACGGGTGGTTGTGATCGAACTGGCCTCTGGCGCCGTGCCCCTGCACGAGGCGCCCCTGGACGGCGATGTCTGCCTGGCCGTGGGTAACGAGGACCACGGCTGCACGGCGGCGCTGCTGGCCGTGGCCAACGCGGTCACCTATATCCCCCAGCCAGGCCGGGTCGGTTCGCTGAACGTCGCGGTGGCGGCCGCCGTCGCGATGGCCGAGGCCCGCCGCCGGGCCTGGGCACCTGCCGATCGCGTGACCGGTCCCAGGCCAGCCGGCAGTTCCTGACACGACAGGCTCCATTTACCCCGCATACCAGGTCAGCGGGCATACTGGCGAGCGTGCCCGTACCGTTTCTCGACTACCCGCGCCCGCACGCGTTTGCGCACCGCGGCGGTGCGGCGCACGCGCCGGAGAACTCCTGGACGGCGTTCGAGCACGCCGTCAAGCTCGGGTACTCATACCTGGAGACCGACGCCCGAGCGACCTCGGACGGCAGCCTGGTGGCGTTCCACGACCGCACGCTCGACCGGGTGACCGATGGGTCCGGGCCGATCGGCGTGCGGACGTACCGCGAGGTCAGCGCGTTGCGTGTGGTCGGCTCCGGGCCGATACCGCTGATCGAGGACCTGCTCGGCGCCTGGCCCGACGTGCGCTTCAATATCGACCTCAAGGACGAACCCGGCATCGCGCTGCTGCCTGACGTACTACGTCGTACCGGCGCCTGGGACCGGGTGTGCCTGACTTCGTTCTCCGGCAGCCGGCTGCGGGCCGCACGCGGGCTGCTCGACCGGCCAGTGTGCATGGCGACCTCCCCGGCCGTGATCGCCGCGGTCCGCTACGCCACCGGCGCTGCCGGGCAGGGGCGGCAGCCGGGGCTGCTCGCCCGTCGGCTCCCGCAATGGCAGGTGCGCTGTGCCCAGGTACCGGGGCGGGTGGCGTCCGTGTCGTTCGTCCGCCGCGCTCACGCCCTCGGCCTCGACGTGCACGTGTGGACCATCAACGCCCGCGCCGAGATGATCCGCCTGCTGGACCTAGGTGCCGACGGGATCATGACCGACGACATCGAGACGCTCCGCGAGGTCCTCATCGAGCGGGGTCAATGGCATCCCCGCGGGCCCTAGCCGGGCACCCCAGGAACAGGTAACCGTGATCTTTCTGCCGAAATACGATTGGGTAACGCCCACCCGGGGAATCTTGTCCGGGTATTCAGCGTTGCACGAAAAGACCGCTGACCGCCTGGGAGGCAGCAAGCATGGCCGAACGCGCACTTCGCGGGACCCGGCTCGGTGCGACGAGCTACGAGAACGACAGGAACACCGACCTGGCACCCCGTCAGGACGTCGCCTTTGACTGCCCTAACGGGCATCATTTTAGCGTGCCTTTCGCTGCCGAGGCGGAACTTCCGCCCGCCTGGGAGTGTCGAGTCTGCGGTGCGATCGCGATCGCGGCGACCGGGGAATCTCCTTCGCCGAAGAAGGCGAAGCCGCCGCGCAGCCACTGGGACATGCTCATGGAGCGCCGCACAGTCGAGGATCTCGAGGCCGTGCTCGCCGAGCGCCTCGAGGTCATCAGGGAGCGCCGGAGTACCGACCGCGCCCCGGACACTAGCCGCCCGCACCGCCGCAGCGCATAGCCGCCAGCTCGCTTCAGGCCGACACCCCGGACTGGCCTTCGTCCAGAGGTGTCGTTACCTGTGCTCACCCAGCCGACTGATTTCCTGGCCGGCGGAGCCGCCGGGCTACACCCCACTGCGCGACTCGCCAGAACGCCTCCAAGATGATGCTGTTGCTCATCTTGGAGGCGCCGTGCTCGCGTTCGACGAACGTGATCGGCACCTCGACGATCCGCAGGCCCGCCTCCGCGACCCGGACGGTCAGGTCGATCTGGAAGCAGTACCCGGTCGATTCCACCTGGCTCAGGCTGATCGTCCGCAGCGTGGCGCCGCGGTAGGCGCGGAATCCCGCGGTGGCGTCACGGACGCCGAGGCCGAGCATGAGCCGGGTATAGATATTGGCGGCGCGGGACAGCACCTCCCGCGACTTCGGCCAGTTGACCACCTTGCCGCCGGGCACCCACCGGGACCCGATGGACAGGTCCGCGTGATCCAGTGCCCCGACCAGGCTGGGCAGGTGCTCCGGCTGATGCGAGCCGTCCGCGTCCATCTCGACGATCACGTCGTAGCCGCGTTCGAGCGCCCAGCCGAACCCCGCGATATAGGCCTTGCCCAGACCCGCCTTCTCGGTCCGGTGCATGACCTGCACGTGCGGGTCGGCCTCGGTCAGCTTGTCCGCGATGTCACCGGTCCCGTCCGGGCTGTTGTCGTCCACGACCAGCAGGTCCGCCGCCGGCAGCGCCGTTCGCACCCGGCCCGCGATGGACTCTAGGTTCTGCCGCTCGTTATACGTCGGCATCACGATGACGATCCGGCCCGCTGACGGCTCGGCGGATGGAGCCGACGGCGCGGCTGGGTTTGGCTCAGTCACGACCCCTGCCTATCGCTGTGTTGGTTAACAGGCGGTGCTCAGTCACGAAGGTAGTCACGGACAAGTGCAGGCCACATAATATCCCCGCCCCGGCCTTCGCCGGCTGACCGCGATTCCCGGCCGCCCGGCGCCACCCGCTGTTCGCCTCCCGCAGAACGTGTCCCCAGCAGGCAACGAACCTGTCCTCAGATCCGTGCCTGAATCGCTCCGGTGGGTATCTGACGTTCCCGCGTCCCGGGGCCACGCAAAGAAAAAGAAAAGGGCCCGGGCAGCGCCTTCGGACCGGAGTCCCGTCCCCCGTTGGCCACGGGCCCGGTCCCCGTTGTCTACTGGATGCCCGGGCCCTTTCCAGGCCCAACCCCCGTCCAGCCGGACGAGCGTGGCAAGCCCTCCTGCCCGTTCTAGCGCCATGCCTACCCAGGGGCGGCTGGCTGCGGACACCCCTGCCATGACATAGCCCGAACCTGATGAGCCTGCTGGTCCGGCTAGCGAGCCCGGTGCTGGGCTGGTGAGCAACTTACCCCTGATCCCGGCAATGTCAACCGCCAGCCCGGACGTTAAACTACCGAAAGATAGTATTATACTACACAAAGTAACGATTAGGGATCGTGCCGTTTACGGGCGGGAGCGCGGGTCGCGGTCGGCCTCCCGCCGTCGGCGCTGTCTGCCCAGTTTGCCTAGGGGTCTATACCTTTCGCGCACCGCGAGGGAAAATAGGCAGCGGCTGCCCTCTTGCGCATGGTGCTTTCGGGGTATGGATCACCCCACTTAGCGTCTCCCGACGTACGTCCGGCCACCCTCTTCGTGGCCGGCCCTCGGCTCCCCCTGGAGGTGATTCAATGGATGGAAGCGCCGACCGGTTCCTCGACCTCATGCATCAGCTTGAGGATTTTACCCACGCGGTATCTCCTGAGCAGGCACACACCCAGTTTGACGAGACGACTCTCCAGCTGTTCTGGATGCGGTGGCCGCAGCTGTCCGCGTGGGCGGGTTCGCTGTGGCGACTGCTCTCCGAAGAGCTCGCCGGGCCGTCGTCTCCGCACGGCGAGTCCGAACTGTTCGAAATCGGCGAAAGTGGCTGACACGACTCGCCGACCCTTCACGGTCGGCGACCTGATGCACTCGCGGATGGTATCGACCAGCCCGGACAGCCCGGTCGCTGAGGCTGCCGCCGCGATGGTGCGCGAGAAAGTAGGCTCGGCCCTCGTCATGCAGGGCCCCTTCCTGGCCGGGATCCTCACCGAGCGCGACGTGCTGAAGGCCGCGGCATCCGGGTCGGACCTGACCACGATGCCGGTTTCGGCGTGGATGACCAAGGACCCTCAGTCAGCAGGCCCGGACACGCCGGTGGAAGAGGCGGCCCAGATCATGCTTCTGAACGGGTTCCGCCACCTGCCGATCGTGGAAGGGCGGCGGGTCCATGGCGTGGTCAGCCTCCGCGACCTGTTTGCCGCCAGGATCAGCCGGCCGCCCCAGCAGCGCAGCGCGGCGAGTTAACCGACTCGGCCGGCGGCATCTGCACCACCTTCAGCGTGGGGGGCTAACGGCTGATCAGCGGGAACGGGCGGCGCTGGCGGGCAGGGTGGTGCCGGTGAGGCGCTCCGCCTCGGCCCACAGCCGGGTCGCGGTGGCGGTGTCGCGAGCCCGGCGAGGCGGCCGGACCCTGGTCGTCGGCCCCACTAGCCCGAACCACCGGCTCGGCCCGTAGTGGCCGCCGTTGACCGCCGCGGCGTCGGCGGCTGCGTAGAGCAACGGCTCCGTGCCCGGCCCGACCTGCTGCGAGGGCAGGATGTTGAAGCTGTTGAACGGCGTCCGCTTCGGCTTGTCGCGGCCGAGGCTGGCCCCGGCACTCTGCAGGTTGGTGCGGGTGAACCCGGGGTGAGCGGCGGTGCTCATCAGGTTCCAGCGGTGCCGGACGGCCAGGTCGGCTAGGTGCAGGGTCATCATCAGGTCGGCCAGCTTGGATTGCGCGTAGGCCAGGTTGGGACGGTAACCGCGCTGCCACTGCAGGTCGTCGAAGCGGATCCGGCCATAGCTGGCCACGCCGCTGCTCATCGTGACCACCCGGGGCGCCGAGGCGGCGAGCACTAGCGGGAGCAGCCGCATGGTCAGTGCGAACGGCCCGAGGAAGTTGCTGCCGAACTGCAGCTCGAAGCCGTCGGCAGTGGTCATCCGGGTCGGCGGCGCCATCACGCCGGCGTTGTTGATCAGCAGGTCGACAGGCGTGTCGCCCGCGATCAGGCCATCGGCGAACTCCGCCACCGAGGCCAGGTCGGCCAGGTCGATCCTGCGGACCTCGAGCCGGGCGCCGGGCTGCTCAGCCAGGATCTCCTCGCGCGCCCGCTCCCCCTTGGCGGGCGTCCGGACCGCCATCACTACGTGTGCCCCGGCCCCGGCCAGGCGCCGGGTAGCCTCCCGGCCCGTGCCGCTGTTGGCGCCCGTGACGACGACGAGCTTCCCTGTCTGATCGGGAACCTCGTACATGATCACTCCTCAGGACCTCGGTGGCATTCGGCCGGCCTCGTGACCGCCAGCTCCAGCAGACCGCCGGTCTGTTATTCTCGAACTTATCAGACCGACGGTCTGTACGCAAGGGACCGCCGGTCTGTAAAATGCGGGACATGGCCGTGTTCCAGCGAGCTCGCAGTGAAGAGCAGCGCGAAGCCCGCCGTCAGGCGATCCTCGGCGCTACGGCCTCGATGCTCGCCGAGATGCCGGTGGCGGAGGTGACGCTCAACGAGCTCAGCCGACGCGCTGGGCTGGCCAAGTCGAACGTGCTGCGCTATTTCGAGTCGCGCGAGGCGGTGCTGCTGGAGCTGCTGGATTCGGCCTGGCAGGACTGGCTCGTCCAGCTGGACAAGGACCTGACCGGCGCGGTCGACGTCAGCGCCCCGCCCGCCGAACGTGCCGACCAGCTGGCCGCCGCGGTGGCGGCCTCGCTGGCGACCAGGCCGATGCTGTGCGACCTGATCAGCGCCCAGGCCGCGGTGCTCGAGCGCAACGTCTCGCCGCAGGTCGCCGCCCAGTACAAGCGCGCCAGCATGGCAGACATCGCCGCACTCGGCGGCCTCCTGCTCCGGTGCGTGCCCGAACTCGGCGAGCCGGACGCCTCTCGGCTGGCTGGCGCGGCCGTCATGACGACCGCCGCGCTGTGGCCGCACGCGCGGCCGTCGGCCGCGATGCTGGCGGCCTATGCCGCGGACCCGGAGCTGGGCGCCATGCGGCTGGATTTCACCGCGACCCTCCGCGAGGTGCTCGAGGTGCTGATCGCCGGGCTGCTGGCACGGTCATCGCGTTAGCGTCCGACGCGGCGCGCCCCGGTCGGCGGGTCCGGTCGGCGGGTCCGGTCAGCGCGCGACAGGCATACGGCCGCGGGCCGGCTCGTTGGCCGCGATCCAGGTGCTGGCCCGCTGGACGCGCTCGGTCAGCGTGTAGACACCGAGCTCGGCCCGTTCGGGGTAGGGCAGCCAGTCGATGGCCAGGCGGCGGGCGATGTAGTCCACCGTGGAACGGACCCTGGGAATCTCCGGGTCGTCGGTGTGCCCGTTGGGGACGAAGAACTGGTCAAGTCCCGGGCGGATGAGGTCGGTGAGCGGCAGGTGATGTTGCAGGCCGAACGACAAGGCGATTGCGTAGCTGCTCACCAGCCCGGCGGCGCTGGTGCCGTGCTTGCCCCAGTGAATGAAAACTTCGCCGAGGCTCCCGTCGTCCCGCTGGTTGGCGGTGAGGTAGAAGCGTTCGGCACCGATGATGACGGTGGTGGTGTGTCCGCTGCGACGCCTGGACATGTGCCGACGAACGCCTACCACCATGGCCTAGCCTCCGAACTGGTATATGAAATGCCCGATTATGGAGCTACGACGCAGAGCTATGATAGCTCTTGAGCCTATCCGCAGGCCAGGGCGGGTTTCCGGGAGGCGCGCCGCAGACGGGGCGTCCGCCGTACCCTGCTGGGTAATCTGGCGGGCGTGGACCACGTGCTGACCACGGAACGCCTGGTTCTGCGCCCGGTGACGGCACACGACCATGCCGTGCTGCTGGCCCACTGGACCCTGCCGGATGTCCGGCGGTTCCTGTTCGACGGCGCGGCACTGTCCGCGGCCGAGGTCACCCAGACCATTGAGGAAAGCATCCAGGACTTCGCCGGGGGCGGATACGGCAGCTGGCTCATCCAGGAGGAAGGCCATACCGAACTGATCGGCACGGCCGGGCTGCGGCCGCTCGACGAACTCGGCCTGGAGATCTTCTACAGCGTGGCTCCCGGTTCCTGGGGCCAGGGCTACGCCACTGAGGCGGCCCGGGCAGTGGTGCAGCACGCCCTCGGCTCTCTCGGCATGCCCGAGGTGCTGGCCGAGGTCGACGAGGGCAACGCCGCCTCGGTCGCGATCGTCAAGCGGCTCGGCATGACCCCGTTCACCGTGGTGCCCGGCGCGCTCGGCCCGATGACCCGCTACCGCAAGACGGCGTAGCAGCCCGTTCCCAGAATCCCCATTCACCGCCTTGAAAACATTAGTACTTTTGTTTGATTTTCTAACTTGATCAAGTTATTTCATTGCAGATCACCATCGGATTCGCTATCATGTTCTATAGACTTCGATAGGTCAAGACCCAAGATCAATATCCCGAGCGGATGTGCATATGCCTCCAGGACCGGCTCCCGCGGGCCCCGGGTGGGACGATGATCCCGCCCAGCGCGCCCGGCGCCGGATCCGGTGCCAGCCGGGGATGAGCTGTTCGACCCGGATGAGCTGTTCGGTCCGGAGGAGTGGCTGGATCCGGGGGACTGCGCGCCGCCGCCTGGTGAGGATGAGCTGACGGCGGAGGTCTGGGAGGCGGCCCGGGATCAGGCCGCGGAGGACGCCGGGACCGCGGCGGAGATCACCCGGCTGGGCGGTACGCTCGGCCTGATCGCGGCGGCAGCCGGTCGCCGGGGTCCCGGGCTGCCCGGGTCGGCGAGGATCCGGGCCGGGGAGTCGTGCAGCCCGGGCGGCGGCGTTCGGCGCCGGGATGGCGCTGGACGTGATGCCGGCCTGTCCGGAGCTGGCCCTGGCCGCGGATGCCGCGGCGGGCCCGGATGACTGCTTTGAGGGGGCCTGCGATGCGGAGCTGGCGGGGGTGCTGTGCGCGTGGGACCGGCTGGAGGCGCACATGGCCGCCCGCAAGCTTGCCGCCGCGGCCGAGCTGGCCCGCCGCCGGCCCGCGCCCGGCAGCGGGCCGCGGGGCCCCGGGCGGATGCCGGCGGCCTGTGATGAGTTCACCGGTGATGAGCTGGCGCACACGCTGGCCGAATCCCGCCGTTACGCCGGTGCGATGGTGACCCTGGCAGTGGCCCTGCAGACCCGGCTGCCCGGCACGAAGGCCGCCCTGCGGGACGGCATCATCCCCCGGCATAAGGCCCAGACCGGGCCGGGCGGGCCGGGCGGGGGCCCGGGGCCCGCAGGCCCGGACCATCCGGCCGCGGGTCCCGCGGCTGGTGCGGCACCGGGCGGGTTCGCCGGGAAGGTGACCCTGACCGTCCCGCTGGGCACCCTGCAGGACCAGGCCGGGCGGCCCGGGGAGATCCCCGGCACCGGGCCCATCGATCCCGCGCTGGCCCGTGACCTGGCCGCCGCGGCCGCCAGGAACCCCAGGACGACCTGGTGCGTGACGGTCACCGAGACAGCCAAGGGCATGCCATCGGGCACGGCTGCGCCCGACCTGAGCCTAAGAGCCACCGCAAACGAGCCGGGCCGGCGCCGCCGGACGGACCCGATCCGCCCCGCGGTACCAGCAGCACCCCGAGCCCCGGGTTCTCCTTCACCCTCACCAGCCAGGAAGGGCCGCCCGGCGGCCACGGCACCTGGCAGCTGCATACCCCAGGAGGCGGGCCGGACCTCCTGGTCACCCTCGACCCGATCCCGACCGGGGACTGCGACCACCGGTTCCAGGCCAGGGGCCACGATCCCGGGGTCAAGCTGCGGCACCTGGCCCAGGTCCGGAACGCGACCTGCACCGGACCGGTCTGCCGGCGGCCCTCTACCCAAGCCGGCTTCGAGCACAACACGCCCTACGAAGCGGGCGGGCGCACATGCCTGTGTAATGGGGGTCCACCGTGCAAACGATAATGACACAGGTTGCCTAGGCATTGCCCGAAGGTGAGTGACTGTTGTCCACTGCCGCTCGGATGGCACCATATGCAGCCATGAGGCATAGGCGCGCTGTCGAGAAGCTGCGGATCCTCGCCGAAACGTGCGAGCGCGTGAAGTTGATCTGGTTCGACACGGAGCCGTTCCTGAAGGCCGTGTATGCCTTCGGCGAGGTGCTGGACGGGGCCGACCCGCTTGACGACGTTCAGGTCGCGGTGGCGATCAACCTGCCGCCGGAGGAGGTCCCTTGGGAGTCCACTCCCGAAGGCGCCGACTGGCTGGCGGACGAGCTGCGGCTCAGCAAGGGCGGCTTCCTGTTTTTCTGGCGGTCGTACCTGGACCCGGCATGGAATCACTACATCCGCGGCCCGGTGTGCGTCTGGTCTGTCGATGGCGGCCCCGACGAGCAGGCGCTCGCGGCGCTTGAGGCGAGGGATTTCGGCTCGCTGAACCGGCTGGTCCCCGACCCGGTCGATGAGCGGCTTCAGATCCGGGACGACCTGGACGCGGCGCTGGCTCATCTGCGCGAGGTCCGCGACAGGTACTGGGATCATGACTGGCGGCGCGAGCACCGTAGCTACGGCCGCTACCCGGAGAACGAACTGTGGGAAGCGGTCGAGGGATTCCTCGACCTGGCCGATGCCTCCCGGGCCAACAAGCCAGACACCTGAGATCCCCGCACAAGACGTCTCCGCGGAGACACATTGCTCCCGATCAGAGCAGCAGCCGGTCGTTCGTCTACCGTCACTGTGCGGTCAGTCCCGTCATAGATCGTCCGGAAACTCACCAGCGAGTTCCGCGGCGAGACGGCGAGCCAGGTCGTCATACCATCCCGTGACCCACCTGCGGAGATCTGCGATCTCCGCTTCACCAAGCTCATATTCGGCGAAGTCTTCGTCAGGGAAGACGCCGACGCCAGCGAGATGATCCAGGATTGTCTCGAGGTCGAGGTCGGGTTCATGACGGCGGGCAAGACGCTCGAGGTCGATGTAGGAAAAGGTGCCGGCGGCCGCGTGCAGGTCGATGATGTCGCGGATCACGAACCGGTCATGCCAGGCGCGGGCCTTCAGCCCCACAGTGTCCTCAAGCGATAGCGCCCGCACGCTCGTCCTGGCAGTTACCTGGACGGTGACGAAGCGCGGATCGAGCGCCTCCTTCAGCAGATCCATCTCCAGTTCCTCTCCCGAACCCGGCAGCCGCAGCGTCAAGCGTGCGTACCGGCCGGTCGCCTCGACCAGTTCCACTTGATATCCCGCAGCCTGGAAGGCATTCCGGACATGTCCTGCGATCTCCGGCAGCGGCGTGTCATCCCGCGTGGCGAAATCCAGATCCTGGGACGGGCGACGCAGGATCTCATGAGCCCGGAAGGCGTATCCTCCCGCCAGCAGCAGGCCGTAGCGTTCGAAGACGGGCAGGCCATCAAGCAGCACTCGCAGGTGAGCGGTAGGCAGCCCCTCAAGGCTCACCGGCAGGCCGTCGTCATCAGCTTCCGCTCCCACTCCCGGCGGGCGTGCGGACCCAGGAGCCGCCGCAAGCGGGGCCACATGCTGACCAGCGATTCCCGATGCACGAACCGCTCCAGGTCCTCCCGCTGTGCCTCTGCGAGCAGCAGCGCATACAAGACCAGGCGCTGGTCGTCATCGCCGACGTCATATACGCGCCGTCCTGACCAGGCGACGTGCAACGGCAACTCGACCAGGCCAGTAGCCTGTCCCCTCAGGTCCTCCAGGGAAGACGGCACCCGGCGCTCATATCCCGCCCAGCGCGATGGCAAAGCACCGTCGTCCATAGGGCCGATTATCCTCCCCTGAGGCATATCGCCAGGACCCGGCGCGCCGCAACCTCGCTCGCCATGCACCTGGCTACCCGCACCATATCCCGCCGCTGCGGCGATGCCGCAGCCACCCTCCATCGCGGCGAAGCTCTGGGATGATGAATCAGCACTCTGGGATGTTTTCCCAGTTCAACGGTGGTATCTGTGCGTGATGCCAAGGTCCATGGTGCAAGCGATAACCACACAGGTTGTCCACTCGGCTCCGGACGTGGAGCCAGGTCATGCACGACGAGGACAACGACGGCAGGTTCCCTGATGAGAGCCCGGTCGAGGTCCGCTACCCCCGCTCGAAGCAGGAAGAGCAGGGCGACCGCGAGCGGTGGCCGTGGCTGCCGGGAACCATCGTAGAGCAGTGCGGGCCGGACGAATGGTATGTGTGCATCGAGGTCCGCGAGCTGGCCGTGCTAGGCGACGGCCGGCGCGCGCCGCGCGGGACCGCCAGCCGTAACCTCTGCTATCCCTGCTGTTTCCGGGACAGCTCGGAGATCCGGCCACGATCGGCATCGAGTGGCCCAGCGTCGGGGACGCGGCGCGGGGCGACCCGGTGAGCGGGGACCGGGTGATCCGTTTCACGACGGCGGCCGTGGTCTGCGCCGTGGCCGCCTTCGCGGCGGTGGTGTCCTACTCCCACATCTACGGGCTGGGCCGGGCGCACGGGCAGGACGGGACGGCGGCGCGGCTGCTGCCGCTGAGCGTGGACGGGCTGATCCTGGCCGCCTCTCTCATGCTGCTGCACGAGGCCCGCAACGACCGCGACGCGCCGCGGCTAGGCCGGGTCATGCTGTGGCTCGGCATCGCCGCCACGATCGGCGCGAACATCGCTTACGGGGCCGGATACGGGCTGCTCGGCGCGCTGATCTCGGCGTGGCCCGCGGTGGCGTTCATCGGCTCGGTGGAGATCGCCATGCAGCAGGTGCGACGCGCCCGCGTGCCACGTGCGGCCATCATCGGCCCAGCCGCGCCAGAGGTACCGGGCGATGTGGAGCAGGCGGTCCGCGCCGCCTACGCGGCGTCGGTCGCCGCCGGGCAGCCGCTGAGCCAGCGGGCCATGGCCGAGCGGTTCGGCCTGTCCCGCCGCCGGGTGGGCCAGCTCGTCGCCCAGGTCACCGTCGAGCGCAACGGCCTTATGCCCGGGAAGGAGGTGGCGTGAGGCATGAAGAGCGACGACGAGACGCCGTGGTGGTGCCAGCTGCTGTGGCCCTGGTTCGGGCCTCCGTGGTACGCGGAGATCGAGGATCCGGATGCCTTCTGGGCCGCGATCAGGCGGCAGTTCGCCCGGCAGGCCGGTGAGCTGGCCGGCGACCTGGCCGGCGACGACAGGCCCGGTGAGGGATACCTGGCCAAGGCGGGACGGCTGACCGCCGCCCGTCATCAGGCCGAAGAGATCATCAGGCACGAGTCCGGCCCGCTGACATCAGACGACGAGGACGAGGGCGACCAGGACGACGAGCCGGCTTCGGCTGGGGAACGGCCGGTGGTGATCGGGCGCGACCATCCGTCGTGGCTGCAGGCCGCGGACCTGGCCCTCGATCTTGCGCAGCCGCCGCAGGTAGTCCTCCTTGCCTGAGGCGTAGCCGCGGACCGGGCGCGGGCGGAAACCCGGCTGCCCGGCCGGCATGGCTGTCATCGCCCGCTCCCGGTGCCGCCTCCGGTTCCGGCCGGGTTGCGGCCCGCGCCGCCGTCGAGAACCTCGCGCTGCCGCCGGTACTCCTCGGTGTCAATCTCGCCGCGGGCCAGCCGCTCGTCCAGGATGCGGTGCGCGTCGCCGCCGCGGTGCTCCTGGTCACGTCCGGGCTGGCCAGCCCGCCGGGTGGCACCGGTGAACAGGGCGTAGACCAGCCAGATCAGCAGGCCCCAGAACGCGATCATGGCGACCCACATCAGGCCGGCCTGCCACCAGACCCAGCCGCCGCCGTTCCCGGTCGTTGATGGCGTCGACCGCCGTGAGTGGGCCGAAGCGCTTGGTCACGGCACGCAGTTCTACGTCGTAGGCTCCGTTGCCGCCAGGCGAAATTACGCTCATGTCACCCCACAAGACGAGTGTTAGGGGCACTGTAGGGCACCTGTAACCTCCAAGTCCATGGGGCAGAACCGAACCCATGGGCACGTCAAGCACACTGTCAGCTGGGAGGTCCGAAGGTTTAGGTGAAGGCGGCTGCGCTGAAAATCCGGGCTATGAGCCGCTGGGCGATCGCCCGCCGCCCGGCTGGCTGAAACCAGATCTGATACTGCCGCCCTAGCCCCGTTTTCCGCACTGTGACGCGGCAAGGTCGTGGTTTGTGAGCGTGTGGCGGGGGTTCCGACGTGCGGTTTCGGGGTCGTGGCTACGGCGGGCTGTTGTCACGGTGTTGTGACAAACTAGGGGCGGTAAGCGGGCTTGTGCCCGGCGTGTCGCCTGGCAGCGGCCCCTCGCGGCCCCCTAATGTTGTGGCAACATGTATCCGAAGGTGAAGACGGTCCGCGCGGCGGACGCAGCTATGAGTACCTGGAGCTGGTCGAGGGTCGGCGCCAGGGCGGCCGGGTGCGCCAGCATGTTGTGGCAAACCTGGGCCGCCTGGATGAGCTGCGGGCCCTGGATCGCCCCCGCCGAGCCAGGGCCATCCAAGGCGGAAAATGTCCACCGCCACATCAGCTGAAGCCGCGAACCGCCCGCCGCCACCTCCTGGCGGAGACCACCAGTTCGGCATCCTTCGACGCTGCCGAACGCGCCGCAGGCGAACCAGCAGGTCAGCCACCCATGCTCGTTTTTGGAACCCACAGGCAGGTAGCCAGCGCAGTTTTCCTGGCACAAGAGGCCGAATGTCCTGCCTGACAAGGCCATTCGACTCTGCCGGCCCGGCTTGTTACCTGATTCCCTCACTAATGATGGCTGGATCCTCATTAGTGACGGCTGGTTCCGGCCGGTGGCCGGCTCGCCAGATGGGGGAAGCTCCGCACTGCGGACCGGCTGAGGGAGTGATCACTCGTGGCAACCCCAACGAATGCAGACGCAACCACCACCACGCTCACGCCCGGTGAGTCGGCAGAGCCGGGCGCTACCGATGCGGCAGGCATGCTCGATTTCTACGAGCCCGGCGCCCTCGGCATGGTGCGCCGCTTCTGGCCGGAAAGCAGCATGGTGCGGTACGCGGCCCGGCTGGCCAGCCGCCCGGCGACCGTGACACGGCGGGCCGGCCAGCTGGCCGCCGAACTCGCCGGCATCGCCAAGGGCAGCTCGCAGATCGCCCCGCAGCGGCCTGACCGCCGGTTCTCAGACCCCGCGTGGAATACGAATCCGCTGCTCAGGCGCACTGTCCAGACCTACCTGACCCTCGGCTGGAGCGCCCAGGACCTACTCGCCGACGCCGAACTGGGCTGGCGCGACAACACGCGGCTGAAGTTCCTGCTGACCAATCTGATCGCCGCAGCCGCGCCGAGTAACAACCCGTACCTCAGCCCGGCGGCGTGGAAGGCCTACATCGACACCGGCGGCCTGAGCATCGTCCGGGGTATCCGTGCCTTGGCCTCCGACATGGCCTCTGCCCCGCACATCCCCACCATGGTGGCACCCGACGCGTTCCAGGTCGGTAAGGACCTCGCGGTGACCCAGGGGTCGGTGGTGGCCCGCACCGAGGTCTTCGAGCTCCTCCAGTACCAGCCGAGCACGCCCACCGTGCACCAGTTCCCGCTGCTCATGGTCCCGCCGATGATCAACAAGTACTACATCACCGACATCGCGCCCGGCCGCAGCATGATCGAGTACTTCGTCTCGCAGGGATACCAGGTATTCGCGATCTCCTGGCGCAACCCCGGCCGGCTGGCCAGGGGCTGGGACCTGAACACCTACGGCGAGGCGGTGGTGGCTTCGATCGGCGCGGCCCGCGAGATCACCAAGGCGCCCAAGGTGAACATCATCGGCCTGTGCGCCGGCGGCATCCTGTCCTCCATGGTCAGCGCGCACCTGAGCGCGACCGGGCGGCTCGATCAGGTCGCCAGCCTGTGCCTGGGCGTGACGCTGCTGGACATGACGGAGGCGGGCACGACGGTTTCGTTTATGGACGAGACCGCCGCCAAGGCGTCCATCCTGGCCTCCCGCGCCCGCGGCTACATGGACGGGCGCACCCTCGCCGAGGTGTTCGCCTGGCTCCGGCCCGATGACCTGATCTGGAACTACTGGGTCAACAACTACCTGCAGGGCAAGGCCCCGCCCCCGTTCGACATCCTGTACTGGAACGCCGACACCACCAGGATGCCCGCCGGGCTGCACCGCAACTTCATCGAGATCGCCATGGCCAACGCGCTGACCAAGCCCGGTGCCGCCAGTATGCTCGGCTCCCCCGTCGATCTGTCCACGATCAACGTCGACAGCTACCTCGTGGCAGGCGCCGAGGACCATATCTCGCCCTGGCCGTCGGCCTATCGCGCCACCCAGCTGCTCGGCAGCCGCAACATCCGGTTCGTGCTCTCCAACAGCGGGCACATCGCCGCCATGGTCAACCCGCCATCCAACCCGAAGGCGACCTACCGGCTCGCGCCCGCCAACCCGCCCGATCACCGCGAATGGCTGGCCCAAGCCGAGATGGTCCAGGGCAGCTGGTGGGCCGACTACACCGCCTGGCTGGCGGACCGCAGCGGCGACATGAAGCAAGCCCCGCGCACGCCGGGCAGCGCGAAATTCCCGCCGCTGGAGCCCGCGCCAGGCACCTACGTCCTTCAGCAGTAAGTGATACAGCCCGGCACCGGACGCACCATTCGCGGAACTGGACACCGAACCCGCCGCGAGGGGTGACCCGGTTCCACCCCCGGACCGGCCCGGGCTAGGAGGAGCGCCCCGGCTCCGGCCCTGCCGGGGCCGGGGCGAGTTGGAACCGCACGCCCACCGCGACGTTACATGGTCTTTGCCACGCTGTGGGTGCCGAGAATCGTGTCACAGTGGCGAGCGCGAGGAGCAGCACGCCGAATGTGGCGGCGTCGATCCCCAGGAGGGCCGGCGCCCCGATCACCGCGATCAACACCCGCCCAGCCCGGGACCGAGGACCGCGACGGCCAGCAGTCACGATGACTGCAGGTCGGTGATGCCTCGCGTGGCGTGGGCGTGAGGCCGACTGTGGCCAGGATCCGGCGGATCGTTCCAGTCCTACCCCGGCGCGATCTGGCCCGGCCAGGCCGCGGACGCGCTGCGCGCCCTCATCCACGCCGCGAATGTCTCCCGGGACAAGGGCCTCGCCGCCGTTCCCGACGCCGGGAAAGGCGCTGACCTGGTTCTCTTCCGGAACGCGGTCCGCGTCGGGCTGTCGGAGGTCCGCCGGGTCCCCGGCGCGAACACGAAGCAGAAACCCGGCCGCATGCTGCTGGAATGCCTAAGAACCGCGAGGACGACGTGCTGCGGTTCCTGGGCGACCTGCGGATACCGCCAACCTCCAACCAGGCCGAGCGCGACCTGCGGCCATCGAAAACCCAGCAGAAGATCTCCGGCCGCCTCCGCTCCGGGACCGCCACCCGCAACCGCTACGCCATCCGCGGCTACCTCGACACCGCACGCAAGCACGGCGAGGACATCATCACCGCCATCCGCGGCGCCCTCGCCGGGAACCCCTGGATGCCACCCCTCCCCGCATGAGCACACCCACGCCTCCAGCCAATCACGCAACGCGATAGCAAATAACACAGCGACACTGGGCTGAATGTTTACATACTCTTGTATACGCGACCTAATAAGTTGGCGGATACTGCAAAAGAGACCTCAGCTTCGGCTGCTCTTGCCCGGTGACCTGGCCGCGGTGGACCCACATATTCAACCAGGCCGCGACAGTGGACATTCGGGAGGTGCCCGTACATGGACTTCGAGTTGACCGATGAGCAAGAGCTGGTCCGGGAGGCGGTAAGGGAGTTCGCCGAGGCCGACCTGGCGCCGGTGGCGGTCGAGATCGACCGTGATCACCGCTTTCCCTACGAGGTCGTCCCGAAGATGGCGGCCCTGAATCTCATGGGCATGCCCTACCCCGAGGAAGTTGGTGGCGCCGGGGCGGACTACGTGAGCTACATAATTGCGCTTGAGGAAGTGTCGAGGGCGTGCGCGACCACCGCCGTCATCATGACGGCTCACACCACGCTTGCCACCTGGCCGATCTTCAAGTTCGGAACCCAGGCCCAGAAGGACAAGTACCTTCATGACATGGCGTCCGGCCGCCGCCTGGGGGCCTTCGCCCTGACCGAGCCCGCCGCGGGCACCGATGCCGGCGCGGGCACCGCCACGGCGGTGCTGAGCGGGGACGAGTACGTTCTCAACGGATCGAAGATCTTCATCTCCAACGCCCCGTACGCCGAGATCTATATCGTCTTCGCGAAGACCGATCCGGCGCAGGGGACGCGCGGGATGAGCGCGTTCATCGTCGAGAAGGACACCCCCGGGTTCTCCGTCGGCGAGGCGGAGCACAAGCTGGGGATCCGCGGTTCGAGCACGCCGCCCCTGTACTTCGCCGACTGCCATATTCCCTCCGATGCGCTCCTGGACGGGGAGGGCAACGGCTTCAAGGTCGCCATGCAGACCCTCGACGGCGGGCGGATCGGCATCGCCGCGCAGGCGCTGGGCATCGCCCAGGCCGCGCTGGACGCGTCGGTCGCCTACGCGAAGGAACGCGTCCAGTTCGGCAAGCCGATCGGGGACCTGCAGGCTATTCAGTGGATGAT
Organism: uncultured Actinomycetes bacterium; assembly: GCA_963800415.1. Lineage (GTDB taxonomy): Bacteria > Actinomycetota > Actinomycetes > Streptosporangiales > Streptosporangiaceae > Palsa-504. The sequence goes on along the minus strand of CAWDBS010000072.1, from coordinate 20,630 downwards.
CGCCGACATGGCCACCGAGGTGGATGCTGCCCGGCTCCTGGTCTACCGCGCCGCGTCGTGCGTAGACAACGGCCGCCCCTATTCCACGGAAGGGGCGATGGCCAAGCTTTTCGCGTCTGAGACTGCCACCCGGGTGGCCGGCAAGGCCATCCAGATCCACGGCGGATACGGTTATACGGAAAGCTACCCGGTGGAGCGGAACTGGCGCGATGCCAAGATCACCGAGATTTACGAGGGCACGTCCGAGGTGCAGCGCATGGTCATCGCGAGAAGCTGCCTGCGGTGAGAATAATCGCCACATGGAGCGCTGAACGTGGGCGCGCCGCGGGTGAAGGCCGCCGCCGAGCTCGTCACGGCGCTGCGTGAGGCGAGAACCTGCCTCGCTGTCGCCGCCCACGGGGCCCTGAAATGCCACTATCCCCGCGGCGGGCTCGGCGTCCGGTTCCGCGAGGGACAGCGCCCCGTCACTTACCGCTGAAGGACGTAGGTGCCTGGTGCGGGACCCAGCGGCCGGAATCTCGCGTTGCCCAGCGTGCGCGGGGCTTGCTTCATGCCGCCGCTGCGGTCCGCCAGCCAGGCGGTGTAGTCAGGCCACCAGCTGCCCTGCACCATCTCGGCTTGGGCCAGCCATTCGCGGTGGTCGGGCGGGTTGGCGGGCGCGAGCCGGAAGGTCGCCTTCGGGTTCGTCGGCGGGTTGACCATGGCGGCGATGTGCCCGGCGTTGGACAGCACGAACCGGATGTTGCGGCTGCCGAGCAGCTGGGTGGCGCGATAGGCCGACGGCCAGGGCGAAATATGGTCGTCGATGCCCGCCACGACGTAGCTGTCGACGTCGATCCTGGACAGATCGACGGGGGAACCGAGCATGCTGGCGGCACCGGGCTTGGTCAGCGCGTTGCTCATGGCGATCTCGATGAAGTTGCGGTGCAGTGCCGCGGGCATCCTGGTGGTGTCGGCGTTCCAGTACAGGATGTCGAACGGGGGCGGGGGCTTTCCCTGCAGGTAGTTGTTGACCCAGTAGTTCCAGATCAGGTCATCGGGCCGGAGCCAGGCGAACACCTCGGCGAGGGTGCGCCCGTCCATGTAGCCGCGGGCGCGGGAGGCGAGCATGGACGCCTTGGCAGTCCCCTCGTCCATCAGCGAGACTGTCGTGCCCGCCTCCGTCATGTCCAGCAGCGTCACGCCCAGGCACAGGCTGGCGACCTGATCGAGCTGCCCGGTCGCGCTCAGGTGCGCGCCGACCATCGACAACAGGATGCCGCCGGCGCACAGGCCGATGATGTTGATCTTGGGGGCCTTGGTGATCTCGCGCGCCGCACTCACCGACTCCGTGACGGCATCGCCGTAGGTGTTCAGATCCCAGTGCCGGGCATCCTTGCCGGGATTGCGCCAGGAGATCACGAAGACCTGATATCCCTGCGCCACAAAGAATTCGAGCATGCTGCGGCCCGGAGCGAGGTCGGCGATGTAGTATTTGTTGATCATCGGCGGGACCATGAGCAGCGGGAACTGGTGCACGGTGGGCGTGGCCGGCTGGTACTGGATGAGCTCGAAGACGTCGGTGCGGGCCACCACCGCCCCCGGCGTCACCGCGAGATCGGTGCCGATCTCGAACGCGTCGGGTGCCACCATCGTCGGGATGCGCGGGGAAGAGGCCATATCGGAGACGAAGGCACGGCTACCCCGGACGACGCTCAGCCCGCCCGTGTCGATGAACGCTTTCCATGCGGCCGGGCTGAGGTACGGGTTGTTGCTCGGCGCGGACGCGGCGATGAGATTGGTCAGCACGAACTTCAGGCGCGTATTGTCCCGCCAGTCCAGCTCGGCGTCAGCCAGCAGCTTTTCGGCGGCCTGCCCGACCGCCAGGTAGGTCTGCAGGGTGCGCTTGAGCCACGGGTTCTCACTCCACGCGGGATCGGAGAACCGGCGGTCGCGGGGCTGCGGAGCGACCGCCGAACGGCCCCCCGCGATGCCGGCGAGCTCCGCGCCCAGCTTGGCGTACCGCGCGGCCACGGTCCCCGGGCGGCGGGCCAGCCGGAACGCGTAGCGCGCCATGCTGGCATCGGGCCGGAACCTGCGCAGCACGCCCACAGTAGCGTGGGGCAGGAGCAGATCCAGCGCGCCGGCGCCGGCTGACTCAGTTCCGACGGTGTTCTCTGACTCACTGGCCGTGTGCGTAGTATTCCTGGTCGCGTCGATAGGAGTTGCAGTCGCCACGGTGATCACATCCTTCTGTCACCATGTGAAATGGCCACTCCGGCAAGACAGAGCGCCAGAGCCAACCTTGTTTCAGTCAGACACGGCGATCCGGACATCCGTAGAGTCGACCGGCCTGACCGGGAGGGACGTTCGTCCGCTCGACAGGACCGGGCGCAGGTCCGGGGCGCGGTCAGCGAGGCCGTCAGTCGCCGGAGCGGATGTCGCAATCGTGGTCGTCGGCTGCGTGGATGGCCGCCTCCTCCGCGGTCGCCGTACCGCCGTCGATTCCGGCGTCATGTGCGACCAGGTCAGCATGGTCGTCCGGATGGGCTTCCTCATCCTCGGCTACCAGCCGGCCCTGCCCGGGGTCCGGGCCGTCATCGAGGAGGAGCCGTCCACGTCCTCATCCCCCGCGTCCTCGTCCCCGGTGATGTCCTCGGGCTGCTCATCGTCGATGTCCAGGGCGGTGCCCGGCTCCTCCCGGGCAAGCAACTGCTCCAGGGACTCACCTGACTCCTGCTCGTCGGCCGTGGAGCCGAACCAATGTGCCGCCGCGGACGCCGGGCAACCCCAGCCGGGGCGCCATGCCTTCGGCCTGCAGGCTACCTATCGGCGAGCCCGCTCATGCGTTCCGACCGTCCGCGTCGGCGCGTCCAGATCTGGATGATCTGCATGCCGCCGGCTTTGCCTTCGGCACAGTCGCCGCCCGCGCGTAATCGGCGATCTGATTTCCTACTAGAACAATGGGAAAGGCCGCACGGTGATTTCCTCGGCGAGAGTATTACCGGGGCGCTGCCCTGGTGCCAGTTTACGTGTGGACCGCGCCCGGTCCAGACGTAAGTGGGCAGGGCTGCGGACAAAGTCATTTCTGCTGTTCACAGGTCCGGGGTGAGGCGTAGCAGGGCGTGGAGCAGGTCGTTGTCGTATTCGGCTTCGCGGATCGTGGCGGCGATGTCGCTGCGGCCGGCCTGGCGGATGAGGCCCGTGGTGAGGTTACGGAGGGTGGCGAGGTTGCGGGGCCGGGACTGGGCCCGGACCTTCGAGGAGTCCTCACGCAGGGTCACGTCGCGGACCAGGTGGACCTCGTTGTCGGATAGGGGGCGCCGTTTTCCGGCGCCCCCCTCCTCAGAACCGTGCTTGCCACTCGTCGCGGCACACGGCTCAAGCAGCCCGCGTGGGCGGTCAGGCTCCTGCGGCCTGCTGGTCCGTGCCGTGCGGCCTGCCGTCTGGGTGGCGGCTGGCGCAGTAGGCGTGTACGAGGCGGTGTTTCGTCCGGCCGGTGCTGTTGTCGGTGATGGCCTGGCGGGTCATCGCCTTGCGGACGGCCGCGAACCAGGTCTCCCACTGGCCGGGGGAGTCCGGTGCGCGGTCGGCGGACAGCAGCAGTTCTCCGCATGTCGGGCACAGCCCTCGCTGGTCCCGCAGGGCGGTTTGCCAGGAGGGGGCCAGCTGCGGGGGTTTCTGCTTCCGTCGCCGGTCGGCCCAGTACCGGGCCAGGGCAGGGTCGTAGGGCGAGTGCCTGCCGGGGACCGGCGCGTGCCGGACGATCTTCGTCCAGGCGTACTGGTGGAGGTAGGCTCCGGTTTCCCGGTCGCCGAAGACCCACCTGTTGCGCCTGTGCGGGTTGAACAGGCCGAAGTAGCGGGCGGTCACCCATCTCCGGCCCTTCCTGGGGTGCCTGCGGAGAGCCCACTTGTAAAGCTGCCGCCACAGGTAGCTGTCCAGGGCCTGGAAGGCCTTCTTGGACGCCCCGGTCCGGTAGTAGTTCGCCTGGCCCCGGATGACCGGATTGAGGACGTAGATCACCTCGGCCACCGGGGAACCGCGCATTGCGCGCAGTTCGTCGGCGAGTCTCCGCCGGATCTTCTTCATCGCATCGCGGCTGGGCCTGGTGAGGACCTTGCTGCCCTGGCTGGTCCGGTAGCGGCGTATGTTGAAGGAGAGGAAATCGAAGCCGTCGCTTATCCGGCCGATCCGGGTCTTCTCCTTGTTGAGGGTGAGGCCCCTCTCCTTGAGCCACGCGCCGAGCCTCGCCTGGACCGCTTCCGCCTGCTCGCGGCTGTGGCACAGCGCCACGAAGTCGTCCGCGTAGACAATGACGGTCGGGCACCCTGATTCCACGTAGCCGCGAGAGTCGTATTTCACTCCCGCCGCCTTTTCCATTCCCTGCAATGCGATATTCAGTAGCAACGGAGATATCACGCCCCCAACACAGTTCATAACTTTCGCGCATGTCACCCTCCGTGTCGGTGGTGTCGTGGTGGCCGCCGCCGCTGGTGGCTGGTTCCCGGACGGGGATGCGGTGGCGGATGGTGATCTTCTCGGGTCCGATGAGGACGTCCTTGACCAGCAGCCGCAGCACCCGCCGGCGGTCTTCGGTGCGTGCGGTGCCGGTACTGCCGCGCAGCTGGGCGAGGAAGCCCTCCAGGTCGCCGGCGAGCTTGAGGTAGGCGTCGCGGTCGGCGGCCTGGGCGTCAAGGGCGTCGAGCTGGCCGCGCAGGCTGGCCTCGCGGGCGCGCAGGTGCGGCATCTTGGCGCGCAGCTCGTCGATGGTGATCAGCTGCTCGGAGTAGGCCTGGATCATCGCGGTGATCGAGGTGGCGGCCTTGGCCAGGGCCAGTTCGATCTGCGTGCGCTGGCGGGTGACCGGGTCGGAGGTGCGGGCCTGTTCGAGCCGCCTGGCGATCTCGGCACGGATCAGGGCCGGGTCGGCGAGCAGGCCGGTGATGTGGTCCCAGACGACCTGGTCGAGGTAGTCGGCGCGGACTGGCTTGTTGCCGCACACCGGGCCGCCTTCGTACCGGTAGTTGTCCGAGCCCAGGCAGCGGTAGTAGTAGATCTTCTTGCGGGCGGTCCGGGTGGACGTGCGATAGTAGCCGTAGCCGCAGGCCGCGCAGGCGGCCAGGCCCTGCAGCAGGGACGGGACCCTGGCGCCGCGGGTCGCGAATTTCTTGTTGTCTTCCAGCCGCTGCTGCACCCGGGCGAAGGTGTCCTGGTCCACGATCGCCGGGACCGCGATCTCGGTCCACTCCTCGCGCGGCCGGTCCACGGCCTTGACTGGCCGCGGCACGGTGCGTCCCTGCAGCCGGGCGACCCGGTTCAGCCCCGGCTGCTCATGGATGATCTGGGTCTTGCCGAACACCGCGCGGCCCGCGTAGGCGGGGTTGCGCAGCATGCCCCAGATCACCGACCGGTCCCAGCGGTGCTTGCCGGTCCGGGTGGGAACGCCCTGGCTGGTCAGCCAGCGGGCCAGGTCCGCGATGGTGGCGCCGTCGTCGGCGTAGCGGCGGAACATCTCCGCCACCAGCACGGCCTCGTGCTGGAGGATCTCGTACCGGGCGGCGGAATCGGGGGTCTTGCGGACGTACCGGTAGCCGAACGGGGCGCCGCCCAGCACGTTGACCGACCCGGACCGGGCCCGGTAAGCCTTGCCGCGCCGGTACCGCTCCATCAGCTGGGCCTTCTCGTACTCGGCGAACATGCCCTGGAACTGCACCAGCAGCTGGTCTTCGGGGCTGTCCCCGCGCGGGCCGCTGACGAACTCCACCCGGACCCCGGCCCGGTTGAACTCCTCGATCAGCAGCGCCTGGTAGGCGAACTTGCGGGCCAGCCGGTCCGGCGAGTAGCACAGCACCACATCGACGCAGCCCTGGGCGGCCAGGTCCCGCAGCGCCTCCAGGGCCGGGCGGAGCAGCGTGGCACCGGAATGCCCCTCGTCTTCGAAGATCCAGTCCTGCGGGACCTCAAGCCCCAGCTGCCGGGCGTGCGCCCGCAGCGCCTGGGTCTGCGACCCGATGGTCTGATCCTTCTTCTGCCGGGCGCTGGAGACCCGTGCATACAGCGCCGCGCTTGTCATCCGCGTGTCCTTCCTGGCCAGGCCGCCCGGTGCGGGCCCGCCGCTGCGGAACCAATATGGCGTAGGCCACCGACAAATCGGTGGCCGCGTTCCGGTCGAAGACGAACTCCGCCTCGACCTTCCGGCTGTTCACCTGCGCGGATGGTTCTTCTGGTCCCGGGCGAGATATTCCTCCAGCGCCTGGGCCACCACCGCGGAGATGGCCAGGCCGGCCTGCCGGGCATGCGCGCGCACCCGCCCGGCCAGCCCCGCCGGCAGCTTGACCGTGAACACCACCGTGTCCTGCGGTATCTCGGCCCGCCCCGCCTGGGCCGCCTGCCCGGCATAGCGGCGGCCCTGCCGCACCGAGCAGCCGAACCGGCCCGCCAGCACCCGGGCCGCCTCGGCAACCGGCACCCCGGCCTCCACCAGGTCCGCGGCGGCGTTGATGCGCACGGCGTACTCGCCGGCGCGAACCCGGTCACCAGCCATGCCGCAATCGTACTACCGGACATGTCAGCATCTCTGCGTGGCATGGCGTCCCCGCAGATCACCGCGGCGTCCCTGCCGCCCGCGACCGCGCGATCCACGACGCCACGGTCAGCACCGTGGACGCATCCCAGCTCGCCATCCACTCCAGGATCCGCCGGTCCCAGGCGCCCAGCTCGATCCCGGCCAGCACCCCGGCCAGGATCTCGGCCTGTTCCGCCTGCGGCACGAACCCGCGCGGCGGCGTCTCCACCGGCCCGGCCGGCACCCCCGGCCCCGCCGCGCTCACCGGCCACGCTCCAGCCGCCGGTAACCCAGCGTCACATCGAAACAGAAATTGCCAACTGTGTTGGGGGCGTGATCACGCCGCCTTGAGGGGTTCCCTCTTCGGTCGGCGAGTACCGGCCTTTATCGACTACCCCTGCCCTCAGCCATTCACGGACCTGTTCCCTGGCGGGGAACATCCCGAGGCGTTCCAGCAGGAAGTTGTGGTCGATTTTGTCGAATGCGGACTTCAGGTCGGCGTCGAGTACCCAGTCCCGTTTCGCGCCTTTCGGCGCGATGGCCTTGTGGATCATCTCGATCGCGTCGTGGCATCCGCGGCCCGGCCGGAATCCGTATTGCTTCGGGTCCAGCCGGGCTTCCCATTCGGGTTCCAGTGCGCTGCGCACCCGCTGCTGCTGGGCGCGGTCAGCGATAACGGGGACGGTGACTTCATACTGCCCATCCTTGCCGTGGCGTTTGGGGATCATGCGCTTCTCGTGGTGCTCTTGCTTGGCTAGATAATGCCAGCAGGTGCTGACATTCGAGGCTGCTCAGCGGGCCAGCGGGGTGTTTTCCGTGGCCTGGTGCGCCGGGCGGCGGGGTTGATGTGCCCGGATGTGGCGATCCGGGCGCGGCATTCGGCCTCGGTGCCAGGGGCCCAGGGGATGCAGAGCCTGTTCCCGGTGCCGCGGCGGGCCTCGAGCTGCCCGGTCTCGATCCAGTAGTAGATGACGCCGGGGCTGCAGCCGAGTTGCCGGGCGGCGTCTTTCACGCTGACCTCCCCGGCGGCGACGGGGGACGGGACGGGGATGCCGTAGACGCGGCGGACCCACTGCACGGCCTTCACGTCGAAGGGGCGGCCTGCCCCGGTGCGGTATCCGTGCCGGGCGAGGATGGCGACGAGGTCGTCGTTGCCGGCAGTCGGGCCGAGGCGGCGGATCAGCTCGGCGGCCGGGGACGGCGTGGCGGCGGGGATCCCGCTCGGGCGGGGCCTGGTGATGATGAGTTGCTCATCGGTGCCCGCGTGCCAGCGGATCCCGATCCGGGCCTTGGCCCGGTCGGGCTCGGGCAGCAGGGTGACGTCGGCTATCAGGGTGCGCAGCAGCCGCTTGCGGTCGCGGGGAGTCGTGGTCGGGGCGTGCCAGAGCGCCGGCAGGTCAGCGGCGATCCTTGCCAGGCTGTCCCGGTCCGGGAGCGGCGGCAGCGTGGCGCGGGCGGACTCCAGGGCCTGCTCGGCCCCGGCGAGCGCGGCGAGCCTGGCCTCCCAGCGGGCCTCCAGGGTGCGGGCGACGAGCCGGTTCTCCGGCTCGACCTGGCTGAAGGCCCGCTCGGCGCGGTCTGCGTCGTAGCGTGCCCGCTCGACGGCCAGCTCGGCGGCGCGGCTGGCGCGCTGGTGCTGGCCGGTCACCTCGCTGGCGGCGGCGAGGGCGAGCGCGACCTGCTCGGGGGTGAGCGCGTCCAGCAGTACCCGGGCGACGGCGTCGTCGAGGGCTGCCGTGGCGATACCGCGGCAGCCGGGTGCCTTCTTCCCGTCGCGGCGGGAGTGGCACTCATAGTTAGCCCGGTCGCCGCCCTGGTAGTTGGCCACCATCGGCCCGCCGCAGCTGCCGCAGTAGATGATGCCCTGGCACAGCGCGCTGCCCTCCCGGACCGTGCGGGCCCCGGAGGCGGTCCAGTTCGCGGCCAGCCGGGCCTCGACCGCCAGGTACTCATCCCAGGTGACGTAGCCGGGGTGGTGGTCCTTGATCAGCACCTTCCACTGCGCGCGGGGCACCTCGGCCGTCACCGTGCGGACGTTCCCGTCAGCGTCGACCGTCTTGCGGGTGACGTGGCGGCCGTGGACGTAGGCGCCGGCGTAGGCGGGGTTCTTCAGCACCTGCAGCACCCGGTGGTGGGTCAGCGGCCCCCACCGCAGCTGCCCGGCCCACGCGCCGCCGTAGGCGCGCTGGGGGAACTTGCGGCCGGCGAACGCCGCCACGACGCCGTAGGCCGACCCGGCGGCGGCGAAGCAGGCGAAGACGTCAGCGACGGCGGCCCGGACCTCGGCATCGGGGTCGATGACCACCATGCTGTCGTCGTCGTAGACGAGCCCGACGGGCAGCGGGGCGCGCAGCTCGCCGCGCTCGGCGGCGGCCAGCTTGGCCGCCTGCAGCCTGCCCGCCATGATGTGCAGCTCCGCCTGGCTCATCGTGGACTTCAGGCCCAGCACCAGCCAGTCGTTGAAGTCCGACAGGTCGTAGACACCGTCGCTGTCGATCAGCAGCGTGCCTGTCAGCCGGGCCATCTCCGCCAGCCGGGCCAGGTCCGCGTTCGACCGTGCCAGCCGGGAGACCTCCAGGCCGAGCACCGCCCCGACCTCGCCCAGGCAGACCCGCGACATCAGGTCGCGGAACCCCTGCCGGTGCGCCGCCGACGTCCCGGACAGGCCCAGGTCCCGGTCGATCACCTCCACGTCCTGCGGTGCCCAGCCCAGCGCGACCGCGGTGTCCGCCAGGGCATACTGCCGCATCGTCGACTCGGTGTGCTCGCGGACCTGGACCAGGGTCGACTGGCGCAGGTAGACCAGGGCCGTCCTCGCCCGGTGCCCGCCGGTGATCTTGTGCTCGCCGTTCACGCCTGCCTCCCAGCGCGCATGACGTCATGCCGGCCACGGCCGCCACGGCCTCGGCCCGCGCGGCCCCGGTCAGCACGGCGGCGCCCACCGGCTACTCCAGTTCCCTCCGCGCCAGCAGCTCGGCGTTGATCGCCGAGATCTCCGCCAGCGCCGCCTCGACTTCCGCGCCGCGCCGCAGGTAGCGGCGCACCGCGTCCTCCAGTGCCGCCGGCACGTACCGTGCCCTGCCCCGCCCGCCCGGGCGCGGGGTGAAGTAGGCATACGGGCCGTGCGGCTCGCCGTCCGCGCACCGGCAGCCAGGCCGCCCGCACCGGCGCGACTGCCCGGCCAGCGACCCGGCCAGCACGTGCTCCACGTCGCCGAGCCGCTCTGCCAGCGCCCGCCGCCGTGCCCTCAGCTGCTCCGCCGGCATCCGCGCGAGATCGTTCTTGTGTGCATCCATCACACAAGAGGATGCCGTGGCCGGCCACCGGAATCAACGACCTTCCATCAAGCGGGCCAGCGTGTCGAGCGCCGCCAGCCCCTCCGCCGACAGCCGACCCCCGGCCGGGGACGCGACGCGGTCGGTCCACGACTCGAAGACCGTCACCCGCCCCAGCCCCGCGCTCTCGCAGGCCAGGACCACCTGGCCGCCCCGCCGGCGGGAGAACAGCACCTCCACCCGCTGCCCGCGCAGCGGATGAAACGGGTGCGTGATGACTACAAAAGCCGAAAGATCACTGGAAGAGCCGGCACTATGCCGCTTCCGTGGGAATTCCGAGCGGGCGTTTCTTTCCGCCTTTCTTCGGTATGTACACCCGCCGCACCGGAAGCGCGCGGCCGGGTCCGCCCTGGCGGTGCAGCCGCACCGCCAGGCTCGCCCGGTCCAGGGAGGTCAGGGCGACCTGCCTGTCGACGCCGGGGGTGTGGCGGCCGGTGTTGTGCTGCGTTACCCGGCGCACGCTGACCAGCGTGTTAGCCCGGCTGCGCAGCAGCAGCTTCTGCAGGTTGCGGACACGCTTGTGATCGCCCGCCTGCGCCGCCTTGAAGATCCGTTGCTGTAGCCGCTGTACCTGCTCCTCCTGGCACCGCCAGTCGATGGTGTCCCATTCAAGCGGGTCCTCAGGTCCGTTCGCCGCGCCGCCCTGTGGCGCGAGGTCGGCCATGACGGCCGTCGCGTCCGGCGTCGCGGTGCCCAACTTGCCCATGTGGTTCCAGCGTTTCCTTAGCTCTGATTCATCAAAGGGCCACCCGGCTCAAGTCAGCTCCCTTTCGGGCCCAGGCACGCAGCCTGGTATACGGCCAGTTATACGAAGGCGACCGCGATTGGAGGGTGCAGTCATTTGCCTTCGCTTTCCTGTCGCCTTTCGGCTGCCGTCGTTTGCTTCTTGGCCGTCCTGTTCCCGCCGCAGATATCCGCTTCCCTCACGGTCCGCCTACCAGTGACATTCCCACTGGACTGCGACGGGGTTTCCATGTTCCGCACTGGTGAGTCGCGACCGGTTTCGGGCGCCCCCTATACTCCGGGACCATGGTGCTCTCATGGCTGACATCGAAACTTCAGCCACCATTGCCGCCTCTCTGCGGCGGGTCCTTTCCTCCGGTTCCGCTTCCCATCTCCGGAGTTCTGGGTAACGAAGCTTACGGGGGTTCACCTTATTCACCCTTTCCGGTCTTTCCCTTGCCTGTAGCCAGCGGATGGAACGCCGGCCCTCGGGCTTTCTCCCGGGCTTCACACCCCGCCGTTGCCAGCGACGCATGCCAGGAGCGGGAACGGGCGTTGAGCACTCGCCCGGAGTTAACTGTCGATCATTCGACCCTCCATTCCAGTTATCTCACTCACACAGTGCGACCTCATGTCGCACCTCGATGCCCCAGTGGCCGCGGGCGTAGGCGGCGATGTGTTCCGGGCCGGCCTCGCGGGCGGTGAGGCTGGTGATCAGGTACACGGTCTCGCTGCTGGTCTGGGTGACGCGGGTCCAGGTCTTGCCGTTGCCCTTCCAGTACGTGACGGTGCGGGTGCGGACGACGCGGGCGACCTGGGCGGCGTGCGGGAACAGGGCCCTGATCTCGTCAGGTGCGTCCATGACCAGGTGGCGGCGGGTCTCGTGGCGGCCGTGGCCCTTGTCCCGGGTGACGTGGCGGCGAGCGCCGGCCCAGCACAGGCCATCGAGGGCGGCGTAAAGGCCGGGCTGGTTCTTCTTCACGGTCAGCACGTACTGGGCCAGGAGCTCCTCGCAGGCCAGGACGGCGAGGTCACGCTGCGTGTGCAGCGCGTCGGCCGTCAGGATCCAGCCGGCGAGGGGGAACCGGCCGTTCAGGTCCCGCAGCATGGGCCCGATTTCCGGGATCTCGTTCGTCTTGGCCGGGATCTCCCGGTCCGCCAGCACGATCCCGCCCGCCGCGGCGGACAGGATGAACAGCCTGGTCCCGCCGGGCAGGAGCGCGCCGCGGACCTCTTTCCCGTCACAGGCCAGCTGCGGCTGCAGGACGGGCCCCGCCGCCGGGTACGCGGGCGGTTCCGCCGGGACCGCGGCCGCGAGATAACTGGACACGGCGTCGGACAGGGCCTGCGCGCCGAGCATGCCCAGCAGCCTGGTCACCGTCCTCGGCGACGGCGCCACGAGGAAGCCGTCCCCGCCGGTGCGGGCGCCGGCGGCGGCCAGGTCCTCCTGGCCCGCGTGCCTTATCCACTCGGTGATGCCGGCCAGCTTCGTCTTGCCGTGCAGCATGGCCATCACCACGAGCGTCAGGACGCACGGCAGGGAATGCCGCAGGCCGCGGGGATCGCGCGGCTCCGCCATGGCCGCGAAGCAGTCCCGGATGCTCCCGCCGCACGCTGCCCGCAGCGCCGCGGCCCGCTTCAGCAGCGCCCTCCGCGCCTCGTCCGCCGCAGCGCGCAGCCGCTCCCGCTCCGCCCGGTCCCGCTCCCGCTGATGCGCGGCCTTCCGTTCCCGGCCTGCCTCCCGCTGCCGCCGCTTTCCCTCCCGCCGGGCCCCCCGGCTGGCCTTCGCCTTCTCCCTTGCCGCGGCACGGCGGGCGATGTCCTCCGCCTCCGCGATCACAGCCTCGGCGGCATCAGCGGGCACGGGCATGCAAGACTGGCCACGCAACGGGGCCTCCCGGCGGGTGAAGAGATGTGAGAACCCCTTCGTCTTATCCGGGACCCCGTTGCCCTGCCCGTGAAGTAACCAGATCGCCGCCGGATCAGTCACGGCCAGTCACCGCCGGCCATCAAGAACCAGCGGCGCCCAGATTGCGGTCAGTAACCAGACCCCCGGGTGCCCGCATTCCCCCCGGCCTGGGAACGGAAGCCCCAACCCTGCACGGAGACGGGCAGGCCCTGCAGCCGCCCACCGCCCGCCCCAAAGACACTGCTTGAACAGCGGAAATACTTTGTCCGCAGCCCTGTCTCTCATGGCCGCGATGACTCTTGTTGTAGCCGCTGATCGCAGTTCCGCATTAACTCGTCTCAGCCCGTTTCCATGTCACCCGACTTATCACAGATTAGTGCGTAACGGACCTGTCAAACAGCGCTCTCACATCGGCAGATCCGGGCGCTGCTGGAGTACGGAACGACCCGATCTGCGCGCCTCGGCTTGCGATCGCCGAGGAGTCACCACCCGTCCAGACTGGGCGGGTACTTGCGCGCTGCGCGACGACCCCCGCCGTAACCGTCCGTAACGGCGCCCGGGGGCAAGACTGTGCAGACCAGGTGCCATCATCGTGGCTAGAGCCGCCACGGTGAGCAGCCCCACGTCAGGGTGAACACGGCAGAGGCGCTCATGGTCAGGATGGAGCCGTTTGGCATCCCCGGGTCACCTAGGGCTGGATCCGGGCGGTCACGACGCAGCGGGCGCCATCGTGGGGGACGAACGTCACCGCCTCCCGGCGGACCCGTGCGGGCTGCCGGGAGGCGGGACGCAGCGTCACGGCTCGCAGCACCTCGGGCAGCACGATCCGCATCTCGAAGGTGGCGAAGCTGGCCCCCAGGCAGCGCCGGATGCCGCCGCCGAAGGGGAACCAGCCGAAAGCCGGGGGCGGCTGGCCGACGAACCGGTCCGGCCGGAACGCGGCGGGGTCCTGGTAAAGATCCGCGCGCCGCTGGGCGAGGTAGATGTTGGGGCACGCCATCGCTCCGGCGGGGATCGCGTGCCCGCCGATCCTGACGGCCCGGCGCACGTGGCGATCCACGAGCGCGACCACCGGCCGGACCCGCAACGTCTCCGTGATCGTGGCGTCCAGGTACTCCGGCGCGCCGCGGTCCAGCTCCGCGACCAGGCGGCCCAGCGCGCGGGGATGGTGCAGTAGCAGGTCGAAGGCCCAGGCCAGAGCGGTAGCCGTCGTCTCATGACCGGCGAACAGCAAGGTCACGAGCTCATCGCGTACCTCGTCGTCGGTCATGGCCCGGCCCTCGTCGTCGCGGGCGAGCAGCAGCAAAGACAGGACGTCGCTGCGCTGCTCGAGGTCGGGTGCGTCACGCCGCTGCCGGATCTCCGCGACCAGCGCCGCGTGGAGCGCATCCCGGGCCCGGATGAACCGCGCCCACGGGGCGTGCGGCCCGAGCCTGCGATCGCGCGTGGCGAAGAGCAGGAACGGATTGCGGCCGACGGCGGTGACCGTGAGGATGAGGCGGCGCAGCTCATCACCGCGGGCACTCCCGTCGACCCCGAAGACGACCCGCACGATGACGTCCAGGGTGATCGACTGCATGCTGGGCCGCAGCGCGAACGGCTTGCCCACCGGCCAGCGGGCGATCTCCGCCCGGGTGATGTCGCGGACGGCGGCCTCCCAGCCGCGCATGCGATCACCGTGGAACGCGGGCAGGATCAGCTTGCGCTGGCGCAGGTGCTCCGGCCCGTCCAGGACGAGGACCGAATGCGGGCCGACCAGGGGTTCGAGGACCGCGGCGTTGGCCTCACCGGCCCGCAGCACGTCATTGTCGCCGCCGAACACGGCTTTCACCAGCTCGGGGCTGGCCAGGTGGACCAGGTTGATGCCGAGCGGAAGGCGCATGGTGAACACGTCGCCGTAGGTCCGCGAGCAGCGGTCGAGGAACCACGTCGGCTTCTTCAGCCACAGCCAGGCCTGGACGATGCGCGGATAGCCAGGACCGTTCGGAAGAATCGGGCTGGGCGCACCCGGCCCGGCCTGACGGCCGGCAAGCTCGTCAGGCAGCCCGGTGACAGGGGACGCCATGACCCCATTATCCCTTCCGGGCTTCCGGGCTTCCGGTCAGCGGGTCGAGGCCAGGGCCGCTCACCCGGCTCGCGGTACCGGCGCAGCAGATGACTGAGGCCGAACGGGCCCGGTACAGGCCCCGCGTGAGGCCACCGCGAGCACAAATTCGCCTGTTTACGGCGAGCGGCGGCAAACCCCATAGTGGTGGTCTATGAACAGCCAGCCTGCGCCCGGCCCCGGTGCCGGCGTACCGTCCCTCGTCGCGCTCGGCCAGGACCGTCCCGATGTCGCCGCAACCGCCTTCGTCGCCCCCGGTGCCGTCCTCATCGGACGCGTAACCATCGGCGCGGAGGCGAGCGTGTGGTACCGAGCCGTGCTCCGCGCTGACTGTGACACCATCGTGGTCGGCGAGCGCAGCAACGTGCAGGACGGGTGCGTCTTGCACGCTGACCCTGGTGTGCCGCTGTCGGTGGGCTCGGACGTCACCATCGGCCACAACGCGACGCTGCACGGGTGCACCATCGAGGATCTGGTCCTCATCGGCATGGGCGCGATCGTGCTCAACGGGGCACGCGTGGCGCGTCATTCGATCGTCGCGGCCGGCGCCGTGCTGACCGAAGGGCAGCAGGTCCCGGAGGGAGTGCTGGTGGCCGGGGTGCCGGGAAAGGTCCGGCGGGACCTGTCCGAAGCAGAGCGCGCGGAGATCGAGCGCAACGCCGCCACGTACCTAGGGCTCAGCCAGCTGCACCGCCGCGGAGGGGCGTGAGATGCGCGGTGGTCGACGCCTACACCACCCTCCCGGGTCTGGCCGGATAGCAGCATCCTGGCATGATTGCAGAGGTGAAGGACCTGGTTAGACTGCTCCGCCGGATCGCGGTCACTGTCGCAGGCACAGTGATCCTCGCCGTCGGCGTGGTGCTCTTGGTGGCACCCGGCCCTGGCCTGCTGGTCATAGCGCTGGCGCTGGCCGTGTTCGCCATCGAGTATCAATGGGCCAGACGAAACCTCGCCGCCGTGCAGGCACGCGCCCGGTCGGCGGCCCTCATGGCGGCAGCTAACCGAGTCGCCACGGCCTCTGCCGTTCTTTTCGGCATAGGCTCCATCGGCCTTGGCGCTGTGCTGATATTCACGGACCTGCTGCCATTTTCCGGCGCGGGAACCGGCGTGGGCATTGCCATAGGGGGCCTGACCGTGCTGGCGACCATGGCCTACAGCATCCGGGAATTGCGGAATGCCAAGAAGGCCGAAGAGAACGAGGACGCTGCTGACTCGTAGAGATCCGGCCAGGTTCGGGATCGCTACGCGCCTGGTCGCCGGTCAGACGCGGCGCAGTACGGTGACGACCTTGCCGGGGATAGTGGCGTGCTGACCGGGAATCGGCTTGTACGCGGGGTTGCACGGGAGGTCCGCTGCGCCCGCCAGGTCCTCGACCTCCAAGCGGACAGTCGCCGGCCCATGCAGCGGCTTCGGTAGCGGGCACTCTGAAGTAACCCGGGTCAGCACATCAAGATTTGGCGGAGTTGTTTGCGTATGACTGGAAGCGTGCGTTCTGCGTCAGTACCGTAGTCACGGCTCCGGCAGACAGCTGGATATCCGCGAAAACGGAGAAAGCATGAAGAACGCACACAAGCGATGGGGTCTAGGCGCCGCCATGATCCTGGTAGCGGGGAGTCTCGCTATGGCGACCACGACCCAGGCAAGCGCAGCGCCGGCACCCAACGCCTGCAAATCGCAGATCCAAGCCACGGCCCGCGCTCAGGGTATCAGCGGCGTCGTGCGTGCGATAGGCAACTGTCCGGTCAAGAACGCCGCGGCGATCCGCGCCAGCGACCCCGCCAGCGGCACTCCGCCACTGATCTTCCACGGAGGCCCGGTGATGGATACGCGATCGACCGGCCCGCTGATCGTCACCCCGATCTTCTGGAGTCCGCCGGGCCACCCGATCTCGGCTTCGTACGAGCTACTCATCAGTAAATATATCGAAAGTGTGGCATTGGCGAGCGGCCTGAACAGCAACGTGTACTCGGTGGCGAAGGAGTACTTCGGTAGCAACGGGCAAATCCGCTACCAGATCGGGGTCGGCTTCCCCATTTTTGACAGCGACCCGCTGCCCGCGAGCGGCTGCCAGGTGGCCAGCACGGACACCGCAGGGATCTACGCTGACAACTCCGGCTACAACGCCTGCCTGGATGATGACCAGGTTCAGGCTGAAACCGACCGCGTCACCGCGGCCCACGGCCTGCCGCATGACCTCTCCCACATCTACCTGATGTACCTGCCCAAGCACGTCGAGTCCTGCTTCTTCGCCGGTTCGACGACCACCGCGGCTAACGCTTGCACGATCAACTACCAGCCGAGCGCGGCGTACTGCGCCTACCACAACTACGGTGCGAGCAACGCCGTGTACGCGAACATGCCCTACCCGATCTACTTGTCGAAGGTTGGGTTCACGTGCGGCACCGAGAAGAACTTCGGCGTGATCGAGTCGCCGAACGGTAACCCCGACGGCGACGTCCAGGTCAGCCCCACAAGCCACGAGATCTCGGAGTCGATTACCGACCCGGACACCGTGACCGGCTGGTACGACTCCAGTGGCTACGAGAATGGCGACGAGTGCGCCTATATCTTCGGCCAGACGCGGGGCCCGGCTGGGCGGCTCACAACCAGGTGATCGGCGGTTACCGCTTCCTGACCCAGGAGGAGTTCAGCAACCGCGACTTCGCCATAACCGGCGGTGGGTGCGTACAGGGTGCCTCGGCCGAGGCACCCTGAGAGCAGCAGCCTGACCGCAGGAACCGCAGAGAGCCCGTCGCGCCGATAGGCACACGACGGGTTCGGTGAGAAGCTCGGGGCGCGGTTCCGGGAGCAATCCCGGAACCGCGCCCCGGCTTTGTGCTACCGGCTCGGGGATTACACCGGTCAAGCGCCGAGATTCCACTGCGCCGCGAGCCACTCCAGATCCGTTTCGTCCCTGATCCGCGCTTCCTGCTCGCGGGCGAAGAGCGCCTCGGTCTTCTTCAGGACGAGCGTGTAGGGCCTGCCTTGCCGCCTGGTCACGTGGGTGACGGGCAGTTCGGCGGCGTCGATCCGGGAGTGGACGTGCTGCCTGCCCTGCTGGGCGAGCGGCCACTCGAAGGTGCGCCGGCTCTTGTCTTCGGCGAACACGCGGAGGGTGTCGCACAGGTCGCACGTGCAGCCGCCCGCGGGCAGTTCGATCGACCAGTCGCCGGACGCGCGCTGCGGGCGGGCGAGCCGGGCGCGGAGCCGCGCCGCGCAGTCGGCGGCCAGGTCGCCGAAGCCAGCGTCGCCGCGCGCGCCGTCCCGGGACAGTTCCGCCGCGGCGCGCAGCGCGGACATCTCCAGAACGGTCACCGCGTCCTCCGGCTTCCCGGATATATCCGGAAACAGTGTCTCGTGTGCTAGCTGCCCCGATCGCGGCGGCGGCCGTCAGCACCGAGGCGAGCGGTTTACCCAGGTCGCCGAGTTTCTTGTCGCGGTAGCTCGGGCGACGACGACGCGAGCCCCGTGCCGATGTCCCTGCCGATCCACTCCCACGCCAGGTCAACGAGCCGCTGCGCGGCCACCGCGCCAGCACTGCCCGTGGCGTGCAGCCCCTCGCACAAGCCGGGCAGCCACTCCGCCACCCACTGCGGCCGTTCCGTTCCCCCGCCATATGCCCACGCTGGCTGCTCTCCGCCGAACCACGTCCGCAGCAGTTCCGCCGTCCACCGCTGACCGTATCTGCCGGCGATCTTTCCGAACGAGTCCACGTACGCGTCAGTCAGGTTCTCAATGCGGAACGGGCGCAGCAGCATCGCCGCGGTTTCCGCGTCCGCCACGGCGTCCGCCGCCAGCAGCGCCTTGCCGAAGAGCCCGGAGACCCTGCCCCTCTCCTCCGGTGTCCGCCCGCGCCGGGCGCCGTCCCAGAAGGGCGCGAGCGTCGCTGCGGCGGCCTGCGCGCCCGGCACGTCGCCTGATGACGCCATCGCGGCGAGCTCGTCAAGAGCCCAGGCGGGGGAGGTCTCGGCGCGGTTCGCGAAGGCCTGGTCACGCGGCCACACGACGACCGCCGCCCGGTGATACCAGCGGTCCAGCGTGTTGCCCCAGTTGCCCATGTAGCCCTCATACTCCGAGGAATACGGCTCGAGGTCGCCCGTCTGGGTGGACGCGCACACCTCATCGCCGTCCACGGACAGCGAGGTCTCCTCCAGGCGGGTACCGTCCGGCCCGGTCCAGTGGGTGAGGGTGACCTCGGAGTCGACCAGGTCCTGAATGTCGTACTCGCGTTCGCTGCCGCTCGCGCCGCCGGAGTACTCGTCATCGTCTTCGTCGTAGTCGTCATACCAGCCCCGGCGTCGGTATCCGTAGCCTTCATCGGCCGGGAACGCGCTGTGCGTCGTCTTGATGTCGGCGAGCGCGAGGACGGCCTCGCAGCCTGCCTTGCCCGCGGCGGTCCGCAGCAGGGCCACCCGGCTCGCGTCCGCGCCTTTCAGCCGCCGCCAGTTCAGCCCGCGGGGCGTGTACTCGTGGTCCAGGAGGTAGACGAGCCGGTTCGGCGGGTCGGTCGCGGGTCCGCCGTAATAGCGGGGTACCGGCGTGCTGAAGTGCTCGCGGAGGAGGTCCGCCAGTTCGGCGACGGTTCCGCCGTCGCCCTCCGGACGGCTGGTGTCGCCGTGCAGGAGCAGGTTGTACGTGAGCGTGATCCGGTACCCCGACTTCACCCGGAGAACCTCGTGCCGGCAGTCGGCGTAGAAGGCGACCAGCGACAGCGCCGTCTTCGACCCCCGGTAGGCCTTCCACTCCTCGTTGTGCCCCACCATCAGCTCGCCGCCGGCGTAGCTGGACGGCAGGGTCACCACCAGGGTCCCGACCATCGAGTCGTCTTTCTCGGAGTCCTGGTGGGCGAGGAAGTGCTGGTTCGTCTCATAGACCAGGAGGGAGTGAAGATCGGCAGTCAGTTCGGCCGCGTTCGGTAGTCCTAGTTCTTCTTTTACCGTCGCGAGGATGTCCTTCAGCGTGGCGTCGTTCCACTCGGCGCGGACGAGGTGCTTCGGGATCTCCCACGTGTCGCGGACGTCCGGGTCGGTCAGCGTCTCCTCGCCACGGCCGAACCGGGCCGGCTGACCGAGGCCGAGGAGCTTGCGGGCTTTCGCCGGGGTCACCGGGAACCTGACGTGCCCGAAGCCCTCCACCTCCAGGCTCAAGTCGTCCGTCCTCGCCGTCAGTTCGACGCTGAACGCGGCCTGCGCGTCGCCGCGCAGCGTCCTGGCCAGCCGGTCACGCGCCGCCGTCGCCATGGCCCTGGTCCTCCCGTATCCCGGAAACGGTCTTACCTCTGACGCGACTGTAGCCAACCGCCGTAGGCCGCGAGCCACGCTTGCCGGGATGACCCGCGCAAAGCCCAATGCTGCCGGTGATCAGGTCAATCGATCAGTTCGAAGTCAATGTCGAGGGCGCGGTAGGTCTCGGCGGCCCTGCGATCGCGGGTGGCAAGCGTGATCCCGTGTTCGGCTGCCGTGGCGGCGACGAGGGCATCGTAGACGGCGCCGCCGGCGATGCCGAGCGATGCCAGCCTGGCATGGAGCCGTTGCGCGTCCTGGGCGCTGAGGAACCGCGAAACGGGGAAGTTGTGTGCGAGCAACCGTGCCACGGCGGCGGGGGTGCGGCGGTTGGGTGGCGGCAGCCGGGTCAGCACGGAGAAGGTCTCGAAGGCCGCGTGGCCGCTGAGCCCGCAGCTCCGGCCGCCGATGGCCTTCCTGGTGGCCTGATGGTGCTCGTGCCCGGCGACCGCGAGGGCGACGGCGACGCTGGTGTCGATCAGGAGCTGCGGCCTGTTACCGCTGGTTGGCATCGCGCAGCGTCCGGACGAGGTTGTCGCTGACGGTGACGTCGGCGGCCGGGATGACGAGCAGGCCGTCTTCGTCCTCTAGGCGGTCGTCGGCCAGCGGCTCGATATGCAGGCCGGCTCCGTCCGGGGTTACCTCGACCTCGCCGGGCACCAGGCCGAGGCTGTCCCGCAGCGCCTTGGGTATAACCAGCCGCCCTGCCTTGTCTATGGTAGAGCGCATG
>CAWDBS010000071.1:0-101172 GCA_963800415.1 uncultured Actinomycetes bacterium | reverse complement strand
GGCTGGGCGGTGCCGGTTAGCGAACCAGCGCGAGACGTCCTGCTGTGCGGCGGAGAGTACGTTGACGACGAACGCCCCGGCGCGCTCGATCAGGCCGAGCCCGCGGCTGGTCTCATTGAGGCAGACCAGTACCAGCATCGGGTCGAGCGACACCGACGAGAAGGAGTTGACCGTCATGCCGTGCATGTTGCCGTTGTCGGAAGCCACGGTGACGACGGTGACCCCGGTTGGGAACGAGCCCATCGCCTTGCGGAAGGCGCTCACGTCGACGGTCGAGGCGACCAGCGCGCCCGGCCTCAGCGGCCCGGATCGGGCTCACGCGAAGCCCATCAGGCGGCCATCAGCCTCGCGGCCAGAGTCGGTCGACGCCGCAGCATCGGGCGAGTGCGCGTTGCGCTCGGCGCATAGTGGATGCTCCCGCACTCCGCGTCGCCGCAGCGCGTGCGGAAGCTGTAGGGCTGCCATCCCCGCAGCTCGCGGTTCCTGCAACATCGACATGCCCTATTTAGAGGGCGGCAGAAGCGGCTTGATACAGCGAATCGCTTCGTATTAGACAGGGCTATGGCGCCTCTGTGCTGCATAAGTAGGCGGCCCGATATCTGTAGGACAGGCCGCCAGGAGGATCGGTGACCCCCAGCTGAACGAACGTTTCCGTGGGGGGGGGGGAGAGGGGGGGGGGGGGGGGGAGGGGGTGGGGGGGGGGGGGGGAGGGCGGGTGCGGGGCGCGGGGGGGTAGTGGGGGGTGGAGGGGGTGTGGCCGGAGCTGAGTCGCCACTAGAGATGACATACATGCCTGTCGAGGCCGGACATCGGCAGGGCGCCGGGCACCGCACGGCGCACCGTTCTGCTGACCGGCGCGTCGGGTGTCGTGGGACGCGCTCTGCTGCGGCGGCTGCGTGACTTCGACGTCGTGTGCCTGGTGCATCGTTCGCCGGTCTGCGGGCCGAATGTGACCACCGTGCGCGGCGACATTGCCAGGCCGATGTTCGGGCTGGCCGGGCGGGCCTACGCGGAGCTGGCGGCCAGGGTCGACGCGGTCATCCACTGTGCGGCGGTCACGGACTTCAACCGCACCGACGGCAGCCTCGAGGCGACGAACATCGCGGGCACGGAACACGTGGCCGCCTTCGCCGCGGCGGCGAAGGCCGTGCTGTACCACGTCAGCACCGCATTCGTGCACACCACGGTGGACGGCGACCGCGGCCGCACCGCCATCGGCTACGCCTCGTCGAAGTCGGCGGGCGAACAGGTCGTGCGGTCCAGCGGCGTGCCGCACGTCATCCTCCGGCCGTCGGTCGTCATCGGCGACTCGGCCACCGGCGAGATCGCCGCGTTCCAGGGCCTGCACCAGGTCGTGGCCGGCCTGTTCGCGGGCATCGTGCCGATGATCCCGTTCGATCCCGGCTGGCCGATCGACTTCGTTCCCGCCGACGTCGTCGCCGACACGATCGCCTGCGTGGTCGAGAACCGGGTGAGCGAGGGCGAATTCTGGATCAGCGCCGGCGAGAAGGCGCTGAGCCTGGACGAGGCTGTCACGGTTGCCGTCGAGTTCGCGCGCGGCCTGGGCGTGAGCATCGACATGCCGCGGTTCGTACCACCGGAGATGTTCGACCGGCTGATCGGCCCGGTCTTCCTCGACGCGCTGCCCGGCAAGATCCGCAGGAACGTCCTGCGGATGCTGGAGTTCTTCACGACCTACCTGCAGTCCGGTGCAGACCAAGCCGAGCAGCCTGGACCAGCTCGCCGCGCTCGGCGCCAGGCCGCTGCCCGACCAGCGCGAATCGCTGCGGAACAGCCTGCGGTACTGGGCCGCGCGCAACGGCTACGGCCAGGCCGAGACCGAAGGGCGGCCTGACGTGACCGCGCCGGCCGACCGCGATCTGGTGCTCGATCGCTACACGAAGCACGTGAACAAGTCGCTCGCCAGCCTGGCGCGGCTCGTCGCGGCGCCCGTCGAGGTGGCCGCCGCCGGGTCGAAGGTGCGAGGCAGCGACGGACACACGTACCTCGACTGCGGGGGCTTCGGGGTCTTCCTGCTCGGCCACTGCCACCCGGTCGTCGTCGCGGCGGTGCGCGAGCAACTGGAGCGCAACCCCCTTGCCACGAGGCTGTTCCTCAACCCGGAGCTGGCTGAGGCGGCCGCGGACCTGGCCGGCATCACGCCGGCCGGCCTGGACTACGTGTTCCTGACGAACTCCGGAGCCGAGGCGACCGAGCTCGGGCTGAAGCTGGCGCGGCTGGCCGGCAAGCGTCACGTGATCGCCATGCACGGCGGCTTCCACGGCAAGACGCTTGGTGCGCTGTCAGTGACCGGGCGGGCGCAGTACCGGGACCCGTTCGGCCCGCTGCTGCCGATGGTCGACTTCGTCCCGTTCGGCGACCCCGCCGCGCTCCGGGCCGTGCTCACGGCCCAGTCGGTGGTGCTGCTCGAGCCCGTCCAGGCCGAGGGTGGTGTCCGGCTGCCGCCCGACGGCTACCTGCGGCAGGTCCGGCAGGCGTGCACCGAGGCCGGCGCCGTGATGATCCTGGACGAGATCCAGTCCGGCATGGGCCTGCTCGGCGCCTGGTGGGGCGCCGACCTGGCCGGCGTCACGCCGGACGCGCTGCTCACGGGCAAGATCCTCGGCGGCGGCGTGATGCCCGTCGGCGGCGTCGTCGCGTCCGCGCAGCTGTTCGCGCCGCTCAACGCCGACCCGCTGCTGCACTCCTCCACGTTCGCGGGCAGCCCGCTCGCGGCCGCCGCGGTCACCGCGACCATCGGCGCCATCAAGTCCGAAGGCCTGATCGAGCGCACACGCGAACTTGGCCCGCAGGTCCGCGACCTCGCCGCCGACGCCGTCACGGCCCACTGCCCGCACCTGGTCACCGAGGTGCGCGGCCAGGGCCTGCTCATCGGCGTCGACTTCGTCTCGGCGGACGCCGCCACCGAGTTCCTGATCGGGCTGCTGGACGCGCAGGTCATCCCGTCCTACTCGCTCAACTGCAGCAACGTGCTGCGCCTGACGCCGCCGGCGATCCTCGACGCAGCGGACCTCGACTGGCTCGGACGCGCCCTGACTTCGGCCGCCAAGCATGTCTCCCGTGTCATGCCCGTCGCCGCCTGACTGTTCTTGCCGCTTCTTCTTAAGGAGATCTGAATGCGCACCGTCCGGCTCCGGCTGCACGTGCCGCATAAACCAGCGAGCGACGTGTACCAAACGCTCGCCGACTTCGAGCGGTATCCGGAACTCAGCGACGCCGTCCGGAGCGTCGCCGTCACCGAGGTGTCCGAGAACCGCACCGTGTCGGAGTGGGAGGTCACCTTCCGGGCTGGCCTGCTGCGCTGGACCGAGGAGGACACGTTCGACCCCGGCGCCCTGAGCATCACGTTCCGCCAGCTCGAGGGCGACGCCGCCGTCTTCGACGGCTCGTGGCAGTGCGTCGATGCCGCGCCGGGCAGCGAGATCATCTTCTCCGCGAGGCTCGACATGGGCATCCCGAGCCTCGCCGACGCGCTGGAGCCGATCGCGGTGCGAACGCTGACCGACAACATCGTCTCGATCGTGCGCGGACTGGTCGGCAGCGCCGAACTCGTCGCATCCGACGTGGCGGTCCCGGTGGGGAGCGGGTCATGAACCTGCTGCGCGCCGAGCGAGACACCCTGGACGCCTACATCCCGGGCTGGACAAGTACCTCAGCGAGATTCCGCTGCTCGAGCTGGAGCAGCCCGGCAACGGCGCGCTGGCGAAATTCCGCGAGCTGGGTGGCCCGGCGCTGCTGGTGCCCGCCGAGTACGAGGGCAAGGGAGCGTCCCTGCTCGACGCGGTGCGCATCCAGCGGGCGGTGGGCAGCCGGTCGCCGTCGCTGGCCGTGGCCACGACCATGCACCACTTCTCGGTGGCCTCCCTGGTCGAGCTGACCGCGGCCGGCAACGGGTTCGAGTGGGCGATGCTCATGGCGATCGCCGAGAACTCATGGCTGCTCAGCTCCGGCTTCGCCGAGGGCAAGCCGGGCCAGCACATCCTGACGCCCACCATGCGGGGCGTGCCGGCGGACGGCGGCATCACCGTCAGCGGCGTGAAGAAGCCGTGCAGCCTCACCTGGTCGATGAACCTGATGAGCGCCAGCGTCGCCGTCACCGACCCCGCCACCGGGACAGACCGGATGGCGGTCGTGCTGATCCCGGCCGACTCAGCAGGCATCGAGCGCGCGCGGTTCTGGCAGACCACCGCTCTGGCCGGCGCGGAAAGCGACCAGGTTACGCTGACCGAGGTGTTCGTCCCCGAGGCACTGATCTTCTACCCGAATGACGCTGAGTCGATGGATCCGATCCAGGCACGCGGATTCGTTTGGTTCGAGCTGCTGGTCTCCGCGTCCTACCTCGGTGCCGCCACGAACCTCGCCGAGCGCGTCATCGCGCGCGGCCGGGGCTCAGACGAGGACCGCGCCGGCCTGGCGATCGAGCTGGAGACCACGGCCGCGGCCCTCGAGCAGGTGGCTGCCTTTGCCGCGACGGCCGGCGACAACGATGCGCTGCTGGCGCGGGCGCTCTACGCGCGGTTCGCGACCGAGCGGGCCATCGAGCGCGTGGTCATGCCGGCCGCCGCAACCCTCGGCGGCATGTCGTTTATCGAGTCGCCCGAGATCGCCTACCTGCTGGGCGCCACCCGCGCCCTGGCCTTCCACCCACCGTCACGCACCGCTGCCGCAGGCCCCATTGCCCGCTACCTCGCCGGCGGCCCGCTGACCCTCTGATGCTCTGACGTGTGACCCTCCGTCGTGTGATCCTCTGACGCTAAGGAATGATCATGGATTCGCACAACCTGTTCCTGACTCGTGTTTCCGAGTGGGAGACGAAGTGCGGCTGTATGTGGCAGCGGAGCAGGTAGCGATACAACCGGATGGTCTTCGGCCGGAGGTTGGCCCGCTCCTCGATCCAGACCGTGCCATAGTCGGAGAGCAGCACCTTGCCCGCGTCGGGATTGATCCAGTCGCCATTGAGGATCTCGGCTTCCTTGCAGGTAAGCCAGGTCGCACGCCGGCTGGCTGCCAGTGACGCGGAGAGCCCATTGATGCCGCTGGACGAGACCATCTCGATCATGGAGACGATGGACACCGTGCTAGCGCAGATCAGCTGACCTTCCCGGGATTCCGCACGCCAGCGTCAGAGAGCCTGGAGAGGCGGGCGGGGGTGGCCCGTTTCCGGGAGGTGCGGGCGCGGTTCTACGGGACGGGCAACGGTGCGCAGGATGGCAAGGAGTCGCGTGACTTCGACCGCGGCGGAGTCCCGGCCGGCCCGAGGTAGGCGCGTGTGTCGACGGCGGCCGGATGTGCGGCGAGGTACTCACGGACGGACACGGTGAAGGCGTTGTTCAGGTGGGTGGCGATATTCACCTTGGTGATACCGCACGCCACCGCCCGGACCAGGTTTGCCTCGGCTACGCCGGAGGAACCGTGCAGGACCAGCGGGACGGGGACGGCGGCCCGCAGGGCGCGTATGAGGCCGAAGTCCAGGCGGGCGTCGCGCGTCAGCATCGCGTGGGAGGTGCCGACCGCTACGGCCAGCGCATCCACGCCGGTGACCGCGATGTAGGCGGCGGCTTCGGCGGGGTCGGTACGGGCCCCGGGTGCGTGGACGCCGTCCTTGCCGCCCACCTCGCCGAGTTCGGCCTCGACCCAGACTCCGGAGTCGTGGCACAACCGGACCACGTTGGCGGTGGCCTTGACGTTGTCCTGATAGCCGAGAGCGGAGGCGTCGAACATCACCGAGCTGAAGCCCAGCGCGATCGCTTCGCGGACCAGGGCCTCGCCGGTGGCGTGGTCGAGGTGCACCGAGGCCGGCACGCTGGCCGCCCGGGCGGCGGCCAGGACAGCGTACGCGAGGGGCGCCAGCGCGCCGTGGTAGCGGGTCGCGTTCTCGCTGATCTGCAAGATGACCGGAGCGTGCGCTGCCTCGGCGCCGGCGATGATCGCCTCAGCGTGTTCGAGCTGGATGACGTTGAACGCGGCAGCACCATGACCGGCTCGCGCGGCGGCCGTTACTATCTCTGCGGTGCCGGTGAGGGGCATGGCGTCCTTTCTGATAGGGCCGGCGGGTCCGGGATCAATCAGCGCGCAGCTGCCGGAGCAGCTCGGGGCGGTCGTGGAAGAGGAGCTGGAAGTCGTCCTCGTCGGCGTGCGGTCCTAGCAGTGTGCCGGGCTGCTGCAGCGCGGTGGCCGCCCACGTGAGGGCTGTCCGTAGCGCGGGTTCTCCCGACGCGCCGCCCACGAGGAAGCCCGATAGCAGGGCGTCGCCCGCGCCGACGGCGCTCCGGGCGCGTTCGACAACCACCTCGGCGTGCAGGACCAGGTCCTCTTCGACGAGGAGCGCGCCGTCCGCTCCCAGGCTGGCCAGGATCGTCCGGGCTCCCAGCTCCTGCAGGCGGCGGGCCGCGTCGAGGGCCTGGCCAACCGTGGTGACGGGCCTGCCCGCCGCCTCGGCGAGCTCATGCGCGTTGGGCTTGACCAGATCGGGGCCGGCGGGCAGGGCCGCCAGGAGCGGCGGGCCGGAACTGTCGATCGCGACCTGCAGGCCCGCCTGGTGCGCTCTTCTGGCCAGCCTCTCGTACAGGTCGGGACGGACGCCGCGCGGCAGGCTCCCGGTGCCCACCAGCCACCGGGCCTGCGACGCTGCTTTCAGCGTCGCGTCGAGCAGGGCCTCGATCTCGGCGGCCGACAGGGACGGACCTGGTGCGTTGACCTTGGTGACCCTGCCGCCAGGCTCCACGATGCTGACATTGGTCCGGATGTTGCCGGCGATGGGAACGCACACGTGGTCGATGCCTGCCTGATCCAGCTTCGCCGCGAGCCAGGTACCGTTGGGGCCGCCGATGGGGAGCACCGCACGGGTGCCGACGCCGTGGGCGCGCAGTGCGAGGGAGACATTCACGCCCTTCCCGCTGGGCTCACTCCAGCCGGAGCTGGCACGGTGCACGGAGCCAGGGGCCAGCCGGTCGACTGCGAGGGTGAGATCGACGCTGGGGTTGGGTGTCAGTGTGACGATCACGCGCGGATCACCTGCTTCAGCCCGGCAGCCTCCAGGCGGTACACGTCCCGTTCGGGCAGTTCGTCGCCGGTGATGAGCACGTCGATGTCGGACAGGTTGCCGTACTTGAACAAGCTGGTGCGGTTGTACTTGGTGTGGTCGGCCAGCAAAATGCGGCGGCGTGCGGCGGAGAGCATCAGCCGCTTGATGATGGCCTCCGATTCGTCGGGAGTGCTCAGGCCGCGCTCGCTGGAGATGGAGTTGGTGCCGAGGAACGCAACATCAACCCGGATCTCCGACAACGCCCGGATGGCCCAGTTATCGACCTCGGCGAACGTGCGCGCCCGGACCCGGCCGCCCAGCGTGTGGACGCTGAGCCGGGGCCGGTTCACCAGCGCGAGAGCGATGGTGAGCGTATTGGTGAAGACGGTCAGGTCCCGGTCCGCCGGGAACATCTCGGCCAGGATGGTGGTGGTGGATCCAGCGTCGAGGAATACTGCGCCCTCGCGCGGGAGCTCGGCAAGCGCTGACCGGGCGATGCGGCGCTTTTCCTCCTCGTTGCTTCTGCGCGTGCTGACGGCAGGTTCGAAGGACAGGTCCTCGATGGCGACCGCTCCGCCATGCACCCGGCGCAGCAACCCGCTGCGCTCGAGCTGGAGGAGATCCTTGCGGATCGTCTCGGTGGACACCTGCAGCCGTTCGGCCATCGCAGCGGCATCCACCCGGCCGTGACCGCGCACGGTCTGCACGATCAGCCGGCGGCGCTCGACCGCGTAGTGGCTGCGGGGCACAGCGGGAGCGGAGGTCGCCGGGATGGCCGCGCCGTGTGTCATCGATCCTGCAGCCACGCCGGGAGTTCGGCTGGGCCCGGTATGAGCCCGGCGGCGCAGCCGCCCAGGAGCGCCGCTCCACGGCCGCCGGCCTCGCCCACCTCAGCCACCTCGACGTGTCCCCACAGCTTGCGGCGCAGTTCCTGGACCGCCGCGCTGTGGGCCCACCCGCCGATCATGACCACCCGACGCGGGGAACCGACGACCGCGCTGAGGTCTGCGTCCATCCGGCCGACGAGCGCTGCCCCTGCCTCCAGCGCGGCGTACCAGGCCTGGGCGCGGCCGGCTCCGCGGCCGATCCCGGATAGGACGACGGTGCTGTCGGGGTTCAAGGCGGCTCTTAGGGTTCCGGATTGGTGGCGCATCGCCTGCGCGTCAAGGGAAGCAAGCTGCGAGGCGTCGACCTCCAGAAGGCGCTGGACGTTCTGCAGGAGCAGCCCGCCGCGGGTATCGCCAAGCAGGGCCAGGCGGCCCGGAAGGACGTGGTGTCCCACCGTTACCCCGGCGGCCGCCAGCCGGCGGACCGCATCAGCAGGAACCGGAGCTGGAACGGTGCGCACCAGGGCTTCGGCTGTCCCGCACGAGTCGAGCTGGTCACCATCCGCTACCGCCCCGGCGCCGACCGCAGCGACGAGGTGGTCGTGGCCGGCCACGGTGAGCACGGCACCGGCTAGGCGCCCGGGCGCCCACGCCGCGCTCACGCACCCCAGTGGCGCCCCGGCGTGGGCGAGCGGGGGCAGCAGCGCGGGCGGCAGCCCCGACCAGTCCAGGGCTTGCGGCCACCAGTCCGCGGTCGTCAGATCCAGCCAGCCGGTACGCGATGCGAGCGAGAACTCGCTCACCGGCTCACCGCCCAGCGCGACGACGACCCACTCGGGAATGCCCAGTCGGCGTACCGCGCGGCGGGCGTCGGGGTGATGCTCGTTCAGCCAGCGGTACTTGGTCAGCGACCACTGCGGACGGACGGGCAGGCCGGTGTGACTGGTGAAAGCCTCCCCTTCGAGGTCCGCTGCCAACTGGTCCACCAGCGCCCGGTCGCGGTCGTCATGCCAGGCGATCACCGGCGTGAGCGGCTGGTTCCCGTCACCGAGCAGGACACCGGCCTCCCCCATGCCGGTCACGCCGACGGCGGCCACGGAACCGGGCGGGGATTGCGCCAATGCCGCGGCAAGCGCGGAGCCCACGGCGCGCAAGACCCCCTCGGGGGCGGTCTCGACTCCGGAGCCAGTGACCTCCCAGTCAAGTGGGGCCTTGCCGCTCGCCACCTCGCGTCCCGCTGCCGTGCACACGGTGACCTTGCACGAGGTGGTCCCAACGTCCACGCCCACCAGCAGTGCCTGCGGCATCAGCAACCTCTCGTGACACGCCTCGCGAGAAACCCGGTTCCCCTTGGGATTGCTTGCATTCTAGTTGCATTTGCGTGGGAAAGTCAGCCACAAGGAGTGCGTCCGGGAGGGGCCGGCAGGACAGCCGCGGCCCCTTGGACCCGTCGGCGCAGCTCAGCCGCTGCCACCCGGCCGCGGGCACCAAAGCCGCCAGCGCGTCCGCGCGCCGCGGGCCGGCCGGGACGACGATCATCTCATCGCAGGCCACGGCCAGCACGTAGCTGATCTCCTCCTTCTCCAGCCATACGCGCAGCCCCGGGTTGCCGCCGTAGACCTCATCCCCGGCCACCCAGGAAAACGGCACCCCGGCGTCTTCCGCTCGGTGGGTGGTGTGCTGCTGACATGGCCAGGCACCAGAGCACCAGGGTGCTGGTGGTGAGGACCTGGTACTGCTCACTGAATTGCCCAAGCGCGCCGATGGCGTCAGGCGATTTCCCGCAATAATTCAAATGTGGTTTCTAAGCAGTGGATCGCGGGTTCGAATCCTGCCGGGTACGCTCATCGAGAGGCCAGCTCAGCTCTCCTACAGCAGGATCCGTCAAGCGTCTATGGCGCTTACCCCGGGGAGTTCACCGAAGCGAGCCTCGGCATCACGGCTCAGTATGGTTCGACCGGTCTGAGCCGCGTGGGCGGCGATGATCAGGTCGTGTGCGCCGCGCGGGGAACCGGATCGGCGGACATGCGCGAGCAGGCGTCCGTGGTGAGCCGCGGTCGCCTGCGTGTAGTCGAGGACATCGACGGCGGATGTTATCGCTACGAGTGCTCTGGCGCGTTCGGCTGCTCGGTCGGCCGTATCCGCCATCTCAATGCCGACGCGGTACTCGGCGACAGAGACCGAGGCGATAGCAAGTTCGTCGTCATCCAATGACGAGCGGTCCATGGTTCCGCGTTCGTAGGCGATCAGGATGTTGGTGTCGAGGATCAGGCGTCGGCCCACGGATCGCGCACTTCCGAGGTAACCATGGCGACGGCCTCTGCGATGGCCTGGCTGAATTCATCGTCCGGTGGGGGCACGTCCGCGAGTGCCGCACGCAAGTCAGCGCCGGTGCGGCGATGGGCGGGGCCGATCTCGGCGACCGGGTGGTTGCCGCGGACGATGGTAATCGTCTCACCGCGCTCGACGGCATCGAGCAGGTCCGAGAAATGCCGGGATGCCTCAGTTGCGGTCATGGTCTTCATAAGGCCATTCTATCTGATAATCAGATTCACTACTAGGCCGATGAGGTACGGCGGCTTCCACCGACAGGCGCAGAGGCGACAGTCGTTCGGTACTGCGCGGCGCCGCTCCGTACGCCCGCGGCGCGCCGTGTGCCACCGCGACTGGTCGGCGATGCTCCTTTCGCAGATTCAAATATTAGCGAAGGCAACTAGATCGGGGAGCCAAGAAGGGAGCCAAAGGCGACAGTTCCAGGGCGACTTCGAGCCACCCCCAGCCATGATCAATGCAGCTAATAGCCATATAGAACGACTCCAGGCGACCTCTCGCTACTCCCGAGAGGTGCCTTCTAAGCAGCGGGTCGCGGGTTCAAATCCTGCCGGGCGTGCTGCCGTTACTGGCTACCGGTGGTCTCGATGAATGGTCGACACGGTGATCCAGGACGCGTAATGTCTGCCCTGTGGAGGGAGCTGCGCAAAAGCCCGCCCGAAGCGGCACCCTCGGCAGTCGCACTATGGCAACTATCACGGCTGCCGCTCGCGCCATGTACCCGCACGACGCGTTGCCCGACGATGTCTATGCGCGCGTCGGCGAGAAGCTCGCCGAGGCCGCGCGCGGGGACTCCAGTGCCGCGCAGATGATCGAGGACGGCGTGTCCGCGCTCAACGGCGGCCGACCGTTCACCGAGTTCTCGGCGGACGAGCAGCTCGAGACGCTGAAGGGGATCGAGGGCTCGGATTTCTTCGAGCTCGTGCGGTCGACCGCAGTCGTTGAGGTCTACTCCGACCAGCGCACCTGGCAGCTGGTCGGCTACGAGGGACCGTCGTTCGACAAGGGCGGCTACATCAACCGGGGTTTCAACGACCTCGACTGGCTTCCTGACCCGGAGGCGGCTTGGTGAGCGCTCGGCCAAACGGTCACCGGCCCGTCAACCGCTTCGCGGCCGACAACTCCGACGTCATCGTCGTCATCGGCTCCGGCGCGGGCGGCGGCACGCTCGCCAACGAGCTCTGCCAGAAGGGCGCGAAGGTCGTCCTGATCGAAGCCGGCAAGCACCACCAGCCCGAGGACTTCATCAACGACGAGTGGGCCTCACTCAACCAGCTCGCCTGGCTGGACGAGCGCACGACGTCTGGCTCATGGCGGATAGCCCAGGAATTCCCGAACCTGCCGGCCTGGACCTGCAAGACGGTCGGCGGCACGACCGTTCACTGGGCCGGCTGCTGCCCGCGCTTCAAGGAATGGCAGTTCCGGATCCGCTCCGAGCACGGGCCCATCGACGGCGCCAGACTGCTCGACTGGCCGATCGGCCTGTCCGACCTCGAGCCCTACTACGACGAGGCCGAGGACCGGATGGGCGTCACGCGCACGAACGGGATCCCGGCGCCGCCGGCCAATAACAACTTCAAGGTGATGGGCAACGGCGCCAGGCGCGTCGGCTACGAGGGCGTCAGCACGGGCCGGATGGCGTTCAACACGGTCCCGCGCGACGGGCGCCCCGCAACGATCCAGGACGGCTTCAACTACCAGGGCGACAAGCAGCGCGCGCACTGGTCGACGCTTGCCGCCGAGATCCCCAAGGCCGAGAAGACCGGCCGGCTTGACCTGCGGCCGGAGTCGATGGCGATCCGGATCGAGCACGACGAATCCGGCAAGGTGACCGGCGTCGTCTACGCCGACGCCGAAGGGAACCTTCAGCGCCAGAAAGCGCGCGTCGTGTGCGTCGCCTGCAATGCGATCGAGACCGCACGGCTGCTGCTGACCTCCGCCTCGTCGCTGTTCCCGGACGGGCTGGCGAACTCCAGCGGCCAGGTGGGGCGCAATTACATGCGCCACGTCACCGGGGCGGTGTTCGCCACGTTCGACAAGCCGGTGCGGATGTACCGTGGCGAGACGATGGCGGGCATCGTCACCGACGAATCGCGCAACGACCCCGGGCGCGGCTTCGTCGGCGGCTATTACCTGCAACTACACTCGCTCGGGCCGTCCTTCCTGGCCACGTTCCTGAGCCCGCGCGCCTGGGGACGTGACTTCGCACAGATCATGGAACAGTACGACCACATGGCCGGCATGTGGCTGGTGGGCGAGGACATGCCGCAGGAGAACAACAGGGTCACCCTCAACCGAGATGTGCGCGATCAGTTCGGCCAGCCGGTTCCCAATGTGCATTTCGACGACCACCCGAACGATGCGGCGATGCGTGAGCACGCCTACGCCGCGGGCGAGTCGGTTTACGCCGCGGTCGACGCGTTGCGCACGTTCCGCGTTCCGCCGTATCCGACGTCGCACAACCTCGGAACTGCCCGCATGAGCGCGCGTCCGGAGGACGGGGTGGTCAACGAGTTCGGCCGTGCGCACGACGTGCCGAACCTGTTCGTGTCCGATGGCAGCGTGATGACGACGGGGGCGGCGGCGAACCCGACGCTGACGATCGTCGCGCTGGCGCTGCGCCAGGCCGACCACATCGAGCAGCAACTGAAGGCGGGGGTGCTCTGATGGGCCTTCATTCACGCGGCGTGATCGTCATCGCGCCCGGCGCTTGACGATGAGCGGGGCCCTCGCCGGGGCGGTCTTCCCGTCCGCGCCCCTGGCGGTGAGGACAAGTGTGCAGCGGCCGGCCTTGCCGCACTTCGGAAGCTCGAAGCGCGGTCGCTGCTGATGGAGAGCCGTTTTCGCGGACCGGCCCGGCGTCCCGCTCTGCGCGGCCGGGCGAGCGAGTGCGCGCTGCTGGACGACTTCGTCTCAGCGATCCGACGAGGCGAGAGCCGGTCGCTAATGCTGCGCGGCGAGGCTGGGATCGGGAAGACGATACCTCAGCTCGGAGCACACTAGTGACCTTTGGCCCTGCTAGGTCATGCCGAAGGTCGTGGTGGTGACTTCCTGCTGTTACGAGGCTGCCTCGCGGAACCGTGCCTCGATGGCGGCGGCCTGCGCTGGCGTCACGTCACACCCGAGGCGAAGATCAGCGGTGCCCGTCATGGTGAGGTAGCCAAAGCCGAACGGGCAGGTAAACCCCTTGATGTAATCCTGCCGGGCGATGGCGTCGGCCCGATCGGGGAAGACCTCGATGGTGCCGGTGTCGCCATCAGGTCCCCAGTTGACCTTGCTCGTGTAGCCGTTCTGCCTGCCCAGCAGGTGGTTGGGGTCGGTGGCGGCGGTGTACGCGACATAGCCGGGGGCCTTGGTCAGGCCCATGCGAGCGGCGATGACCTCCGCGTTCGGGCTGACCTGCGCGGGCGCTGACGTGCCGGGCTCGTGCTGGATCACGGTCGCCGTGGGCGCCGGGGCCGGGTGCCCGGAGCCGCAGGCAGACGGTCCCGGCCGTTACACGCCAGCGATCACCGCCCAGCACGAGCTGGGCGTGTCGTCCTACTCACGCCGGGCATTCTCTCGCCGCGCATGTCGGTCCACTTATCAACATTTAGTAAGGAACGATACTTGGATAATACCAGAAATGCTGGCCTACAGGGGTTGGTGCATTCCAATCATGCCTGCATTCGTATGCGCGCAGTGCAGCAGAAAGCAATCCATGCTGATAGGCGTTAGTGATAGAAATGATGCGTTCTGGCTGAACGTGTGTGATTGAAGATATCTCTCTGAGTGACTCGCCCCTTGATAGAAATGAGGTGATCAACGCGATTTCGTCATGGCTTGAATCACAGGCCGGAAGTCTCGGAGGCGGATGATAAAGCCAGGGGATTAGGGGCGGGTTCTGTTTGGGCTGAGCCGGCATCCTAGGCTGACAGACATACCGGCTTACGATGTCATGGGCGGAGAGATAGGCAATAACTCTACTGTTGTTCAGCAGCACGGTAAACCAACCACTATCGGATGACAGAACATAGCCATAATAGACAAGGTGAGTATTCAGTTCGATCCGTTCCGCAGGCAACCACATCGCATGTGTGGCTTCAGCATAATAAACGTGCCTTTGTGGAACCGGATATATGTAGTGTACGTACGGAAAGAAAGCAATGGTGCCAATTACAGCCACTACGCTGGTTACTAGCCAGGGAAATCCGTCCAGTAGCCCACTCACGGTGCTTGGGGCTGCCAAGGCTGCCACTACGATGAACCCAATGGCTAGGAAGACTAGGATCACTAGTATCGCGCGAAAAGAGTGCCAGTACCCGTAGGACTGGGTGACCAGGCGATGTTCATCGCTACTCGCCAAGCCCAGGGGCAGTGGCAAATGTGCGATGGGTATCGCAGCCAAGAGCGTAAGGGCGGCAACCATGACCACGACGGTGCTCAGCCCCTCAACAAAGCTTCGGTTATAGACCCAGAAAGCGGCAAGGATTGCTAGCACAATTACAATGGCTATTATCCGATGGTTGGCGACCACGGCGGTCGTTCGATTCCAGTCTGCCCTTGCGAGACCGAACCCTTCAGCGAGCGTTATAGATGTGGGACTGATGAATGCCGCGAATACGAAGGTCATAATACTAAGGAGGAAGTGCCGGGAGAGCAGCAGAAGAAGCGCGAGGTAAGGTATGAAGACAGGCACCAACGGGATAACCGTGCCTAGGAGCGTATTAACGAATCCGCCGGATGAGGCAATCGTGACAGCTGTCGTGGTGTTGAAGTTTCCTACGATAATCAGCCTGCCTGCAGAGATAAGCAACAGGCCAGCAGGCGAGAGGATAAGGGCAATTGAGCGTCTGGTCGTCATCAGTAACTACCGGCCGCTAGTGATGATATTCGATTCATAAGGGTAGCCGACGGCATCTATCCCCCCATCCTTCCGCTTCCCGCAGCAGCATAACCATCTACATGGCTGACGGCATCGGGCGCCATGCTACTGTATGTCGATTGTTAACGTGAGTTAGACGCGCAAGTCAACCGGCGGTATGACAAAGAAATCTTGCGACATGAGAACAGTAGGGCGCCGCCGGGTCGGTGTTCGGCCCGTTCGGGTTCCTGGACATGACCATGTCGGCGACCGCCCGCGTGCTGCGGCCCGGCGGCATCGTCTTCACCGACTACAAGCACATGGCCGACGCGTGGTGGCGGACTACCCGGCGAAGCGCCGGCATCCCTATGAGAGGCCGGCCCGGCTCATCCTCCGACGTGCGACCAGGTGCAGCCGCCGCTGATGTCGAACGCCTTCGCCCCGACCAGGCTCACGGTGTCAGGCCCGGTGAAGTTGTTGTTGTCGATGATGTTGCTCGTGTCGGTGCTCGCCAGCGTGGCCTCGTAGCACTGCTGGCCACCGCTGGTGTGCCAGGTCCCGCCGGGGATGTCGGTGCCGATGACGTAGACGCCGTCCTGGCTGATCTCGGTGGCCTGGCCCTGCGCGTTCGCGGTCGGGGTGACCGTCTGGGTGACGGTGACGGTCGGCGCTGGCGCGGGGGTGCCGTACACCGTCACGGTGACGGTCGGCGCGGGCTTCGGCGCGCTGCCTCCGCACGCGGTAAGCGCGAACGCGAGCACGAACGCGAGCACGGCGAGTCTCATGTTCATCCTCCTTAGATGCTGCGAGCGCTAGCCGTCGCGTTCGGCGACATAGGTTCCTCTTCCGTGCATGGTGACGATCAGGCCGCGAGCGCGCAGCACGTCCATCGCCGAGCGCATCGTGTTGTACGCCACGGAGTACTGTTCGGCCAGGTCACGCTCGGGCGGCAGCTTCGTCCCCGGTGCCAGCTCGCCGACGTCGATGCGCGCGGCAAGGTGGTCGGCGACCTGTTCATAGAGCAGCCGCAGCGGTGTCGGCTCGAACGGCGGGACAGTCACGCACACTACGGTAAAGCTCACGTGACCAGTCTAAACGCTCCATAGCCTTCCACAAGCTTCCATAAGCTTGTACCCTCGGTCCCGTGGGCGACTGGGACGAACCGCTGGCCGACCTGGTCTTCCACTGGGGCGAGGCGTACCTCATCGACCACCCCGGCCCGGACACCTGGCTGGCCCAGCGCCGAGACGACCGCACGGTGCTGCGGGCCGGCACCCCGGCGGAACTGCTGGACCTAATCCGTGAGGACTACCGGGTCCGGCCCGTAGCGCGCTCCCCGCGCTGACTGCAGACGAAAACCAGGTCGCAAGCGCAGCGGTGCCCCGCCTCTGTGTGGGGGCTCCAAGGAGGCGGCGCTGACAGAGTCACAGCGTGGACTACAGCGCCATACAGAACCGAGTCTGGGCTACTGGGCGGTAGCCATGACAAGCATGCGGACGCTAGACCGACACCTTTGACTTCGCTGACGCGAGGCGACCGAGCACGACATAACTGCGACGCCCGCCCTAACCCGGGGGACAGAAAACCCGCCTCCCGCCACCGGGTCCCCCTGTGTCGGCGTCGGCGGCGGCGGGATGGCGGCGACCGGAGCGGCGGGGGACGAGGACAACGGCGGCGGCAACGACGGCGGGGCGTCACCCGAGGACGACACGCCATACGCCGGAGGCGGCTAACACGCCCGGCCGGACGCCAGCACTGTTAGGATGGCCGACATGTCTGAATTCGAGGTCTTCAGGCGCACCCACTCGCCGGTTGTCAACACACCGGCGGTCACCCTGACAAAACGGGGGCAACTGTCCATCAACGATGCCGCCTTTACCGAGCTAGGCTCGCCCAAAGCGGTGGAGCTGATGTACTCCCGCGCTGACCGCATCGTCGGCATACGAGCTGTAGACCCGTCTGAGCCGCACGCCTACGTCCCCCGAACCCGCGCCGGTAAGAATCGCGGCCACGGGCCGTACGTCGTCGCCGGTTCGGCTTTCTTGAGCTACTTCGGCATCGAGGTGGAGCAAACCACGCGGTACAGGACGACCGTGCAGGATGGCGTCTTGACCATCGACCTGAAGGAACCCGGCATACCCCTCGCGAGCAACGAGAACAGCCCCGCCAACCGAGGAAACAGCAAGGGGAGGGGTTCATGAGCCGGGGGAGACGAGACTCATCCCCCCTTTGTGGAGCGAGCCCACCAGAAGGTGATGGCTCCCTGCTGAAGACAGGGAGCCATCAATACGACCCACCCGATGCCCGAGAAAGTCGCTTCCAACATGCTACCTGCACGTAAGCCGAGGAATCATAAGCCCCGCCGAACTGGCGAGGAGTTCCTTACCTCGAAGTCCCTGCTCCTCCTGATCGTCGCGGGCGGCATCGCCCTGCTGTATGTACACAGCCCGCACCTTGGGGTCGCAGTCGTGGCGGCTATCACCGCGCTAGCCCTGCTCCGGAAGATGATCAGTTGAGTCTGTAG
The DNA here is from genome assembly GCA_963800415.1 of uncultured Actinomycetes bacterium. GTDB lineage: Bacteria > Actinomycetota > Actinomycetes > Streptosporangiales > Streptosporangiaceae > Palsa-504. Next base: position 83,602 of record CAWDBS010000071.1, on the reverse strand, counting down.
CGCGCGGCTAGGCTAGGTCGACATCCCCGGCCGTGCCGTCGCTGAACAGCAGGCGGAGCACATGGTCACCGACCACGGCTACGCCCATGACGACTGGCAGGTAGGTTCCCCGCAGCTGTCAGGCCGTCGCGCCCGAGGGCGGCGAGTCCGTCGATGATGAAGACGGCGTTCGTGGTTGCCGTCGTTGTCCGGGTCCGGGTGCATTGCCGCCAGTTCCACTGGCGGCAGGTGGCGCCAGCGTCGTCACGCCAGATCACCTCGCCTGGCCTGGGATGCTCGCACCCCCGCCGACAGCCGGCTCGAACACCGTCAGGGCGAAACGCGCCGCCTGCGCTGAGCCGGCGTTCGCGTATCCGTGGGGCAGGTCACCGGCGAACGAAGCCGAGTCTCCCTGGGCGAGTACCTCGGCGTGCTGGCCCACCCTCAGCTCGAGCTGGCCGTCAAGGACCAGGAGCAGCTCGCGGGTTCCCGCCGCGTGCGCTTCGCTGGAGTGGCTCTCGCCCGGGCCGAGCGCCCAGTCCCACAGCTCGGTGACGTCCGGCGGCTCGGTGCCGGCCACGAGCACCGCCTGCCCGCCGAGCTTGCCCCGCCACAGCACCGGGGCAGTACCGGCCCGGGTGACCCGCAGCCCGGGCGAGCGGTCCATGTCGACGAGCGCGGGCAGTCCTATGCCGAGCGCGTCACTGATGAGAAGCAGCGTCGCGATGCTCGGGTTAGCCGAGCCCTGCTCGATGCTGACCAGCATCCTGCGGCTGACGCCAGAGCGCCCGGCCAGCTGGTCCAGGGTCCAGCCCCGGCTGGTCCGTCCCTGCCGGACCCGGCCGCCGATGGCCCGGGCGACGCCGTCCGCCCCGGCGCGCGCCTCCAAATCTGACTGCCTCACATAAGGCACTATACTGCACTACCGACAGACAGGAGAACCCCATGACACCTGATGCCCAGCCGACAGCACCCGCCGGCCTGCGCCCGGAAACAGCAGTCATCTGCGCCGGCCGCCCCGGCCACGCGGCCAGCGAGCCGCTCAACGTCCCGGTGGTGCTGGCATCTAACTTCCATGCCGACGCCTTGGCAGCGCCGGGCACCGGGGAAGACAGCCGCTCCTACGCACGCACGGACGCCACCCCGGGCTGGGAGGCACTGGAGGCAGCCGTGGGCCAGGTGGAGGGCGGTCACGCCGTGGCCTTCTCCTCCGGCATGGCCGCGATCGCCGCGGTGCTCGACCTGCTGCCAGCCGGCAGCCGCATCGTTGCCCCGAAGGACTGCTACTTCGGGGTCGGCGAGCTACTGGCCGACGGCCAGCAGCAAGGGCGCTGGGCCGTCGACCGCGTTGACCTGACCGACACCGCCAGCGTCCAGGCCGCCGTCGCCGGCGCGGACCTGCTCTGGCTGGAGACCCCCTCCAACCCGCTGCTCGAGGTGGCCGACCTTCCCGCCCTGTGCGCCGCCGGCCGCCACGCCGGGGCCATCGTCGGCGTCGACAACACCTTCGCCACGCCGCTGCTGCAACAGCCCCTGGCCCTCGGCGCGGACGTGGTCGTGCACAGCGCCACCAAATTCATCGGCGGCCACTCCGACCTGCTATCCGGCATCACCATCGCCCGCGAGCAGGCCCTCGCCGGGCGCATCCGCCACCGCCGCGGCCTAACCGGCGCAACCCCCGGAGCCCTAGAGGCATTCCTGGCACTGCGCGGCCTGCGCACTCTTGCCCTGCGACTCGACCGCGGCCAGGCCAACGCCAGCGGACTCGCAGGCCGGCTCGACGAACACCCTGCCGTCAGCCGCGTGCGCTACCCCGGCCTTCCCGGCGACCCCGGACACCGCACGGCCGCCGCGCAGATGACCGGCTTCGGGGCAGTACTGGCCTTCGAGGTGGCCGACGCCCCCACCGCTGACCGCCTCTGCAACGCCGTGTGCGTCATCGTCCACGCCACCAGCCTGGGCGGCGCCGAAAGCACCATCGAGCGGCGCGGCAAGCTCCCCGGGCAAGGCCACGTGCCCCCCGGGCTCCTGCGCCTGAGCGCCGGCTGCGAACACATCGACGACCTCTGGAACGACCTGAACTCCGCGCTCGAGCACGCATCGGTACCGGAGAACCCGGCGTAGAACCGGCGGCCGGGAAACGGGCAGAACTGACAGATGCTGCCCCGGGTGATGGGCTGCCTATCAGGCAGTCGGTGACCGGCACCGGCTGCATCAGGACCAGTATCGGGTATGCCAGCTGCACAGAGCCATATGACTGCATGATGGCCGGCCCTGGAGGCGGCGTGGCTGAACTCGCGAATCCGGCGGTCACATCCAGGCACTGCAATCCGTATCGGCACTGTGGGCCAGCCACCGCACCTCCTATGACCATGACCATGTGCTGCAGGATCTCAGCGGTCGTTTCGACGCGGTGATTGACGCGATCGAAGCGACGGACGGATGGGTGACGAACCGGGTGACCCCTGGAAAGATCATCCTCGGCGAGCTCGGTGATATCGAGTCTGGGGTCCGCCAGCTGATCCGGAGCAGGCCCCTGGAGGTCGCGGAAGTGTCACTGCCGTCTGGACAAGTGCTCCGGGTACCGACGCCAGACGAGACGCTGCGGATCAAGGGTTACCTTATTGTCCGACGAAATCAAGTACGGGTTTACCTCGACGTGGCGGCTCTCGCTGACCGGTACGGGATCGCTCACGCCGCGGATGTGCTCCGGCACATTGACGCCTACTACTCCGACCAGCGCGGTCCTGAGTCGGAGGGCGTGGCGACCCAGCTCGCCCGGCAGCTGGCAGACCCTAAGCCGGCTGACGCCCGCACCATCGGCCAGCTTGGCCGGTATAAGGGCCTGGATGCACGCTGGACGGACTGGGGGAACGTGACCGGCGTCTGCCGCTCGCTGGCTGTGGAGATGGTGCAATGACGACTGCCTTGAAGTTCCGCAACATTGACGTCTCGCCGGATGACCCGGTGGAGACGTGGCCTTTCGAAGGCATCCTCGCGGCCGTTGAACGGGGCACCCTTCCGGACTGGCGCAGGCTCGCGGCCGCGATCCGGGCCGATCCCTGGGGTCCGGTAGCCCAGCAGGTCCTCCAAGCCATCCGCCTCTCCCACCCTTACGGCACCGCAGAATTGCTTGAGGGAGTGGTGGCCCGCGCCCGCAAGCTGGCCACCGATTCAGAACGGGAGGACGTGGCGTCCGAGGTGCGGGACCTCGTGGCCAGGTCCGGGCTGTCAAAGCAGGATTTCGCGGAGAGAATAGGAACCTCGCGGTCCCGCCTGTCGACCTACATGTCCGGGAAGGTCGTACCTTCAGCAACGTTGATGGTGCGGATGCGGCAGGTCGCGCATCACGCCTCCGAGAGGACTAGAACGTAAGCTCAAGGCAGGACCTGAAAGGCAGCGGGCCTGGCGGCGACGGCTGATCAGAACCAGGACGGCCCGTGGGGCGTGTAGTGCTCTTCAAGTGCGTGGATCTCGTCGTCGGTGAGGTGCACCTCCAGGGCCGCGATTGCTTCGGGCAGATGATGCGACTTGGTTGCTCCCACGATCGGGGCGCAGATGACCGGGTTGTGAAGCACCCAGGCGAGCGCGACCTGGGCCATGCTGATGCCGCGGTCTTCCGCGACCTTCTGGACGGCGTTCACGACGGGCTCGTCGAGGGGTGAGTCGAATGACTGGACGACGTGGTCGACGGCTGAGCGGTGCGACTGCTCTCCCCACGGCCGTGCGAGACGCCCCTTGCCCTGGGGGGAGTACGGCACGACACCCACGCCCATGTCGGCGCACATGGCCATCAGCTCCGGCTCATCTTGGCGCCTGAGCAGGTTGTACTGGTTCTGCATGGCCACGAACCGGGTCCAGCCGCCGAGATCGGCGGCGTGCTGGAGCTTCGCGAACTGCCAGGCGTACATGGAGGAGGCGCCGAGGTAGCGGGCCTTGCCGGCTTTGACCACGTTGTGCAGGGCCTCCATCGTCTCCTCGACCGGGGTGTGCGGATCGAAGCGATGAATCTGGTACAGGTCGATGTAGTCGGTGCCAAGACGGGCCAGCGACGCGTCCACCTGCTCGAGGATCGCCTTGCGGGACAGGCCCTGGCCGCCAGGGCCGCCATGCATCCGGCCGTGCACCTTGGTCGCCAGCACGATGTCCTCGCGCCGGGAGTAGCGCTTGATGGCCCGGCCTGCCAGCTCTTCGGAGGTTCCGTGCTGGTACACGTTCGCCGTGTCCCACAAGGTGATGCCCAACTCCACGGCCTGGCGGAAGAAGGGCTGGGCGGCGGCGTCGTCGAGGGCCCAGCGATGCGCGGCGGCGGTTGCGGGGTCGCCGTAGCTCATGCAGCCCAGCGCGAGCCGGCTGACCGGCAGGCCGCTGTTACCCAGGCGGGTGTACTCCATCGTTGTCTCCTTCGGAACCGGCGGGGTGGCCGGGGCGGAATCGCCGGTTCGTTCGGTACTTATCTTGTCGTACCGGGCCAGCTCGGCGACCTTCCTGGTCTGCCTGCCGGTTACCGCCGACCGGACCCGATGATCACGACCTTGCGGCTGCTCGCTCGCGCGCGACCGCTGCACCTCGCGGCCGTCCGGCACCGCGTCGCCGAATCCGATACGGGCCATGTTGACTATCCAGGTCAGCGCTCTTGTCTAATAGAGACAACTGCCATGGTCCGACTACTGCAATTGCCGGAGACCGCGACGTTCGACGCCGCGGAGCCGTGGCGTGTCAACCTCGGTGCCGCGTTCCAGGACCTGGTGCCCGAGGCCGTGGATAACAAGCCGGCTCCACGGGGGTCCTTGAGCGGAGTACGGCTCGGCCCGGTCGGGGTGTTCACCGTCTCCGGGACGCCCCAGGTCGTGCAGCGGACCACCAGTGCGGTGCGCCGGTCCCCCGGAGACCTGATCAAGGTATGCGTGCAGCCACACGGCCGGGCCACCGTGCAGCAGGGCAGCCACGAGGTCGCGCTCGACCCCGGCCAACTCGCCGTCTACGACACCGGTCGCCTTGGTCGTCCCGGGCGGCCGGGCGCCGGAGTACATCCGCAACGACCCGGATGTGCAGCGGATCGTGCGCCACTTCATGACGGCCGATCGTCCCGTCGCCCAGTTGTGCCACGCCCCGCTGGTGCTGGCCGCCGCCGGCACGCTGACCGGCCGCCGCACCGCGGCCTACCCGGCGCTGGCCCCCGACGTGACCGCCGCAGGCGCCGAATTCGTCGACGGGCCGGCCGTGGTCGACGGGCAGATGGTCTCGGCGCGCGCCTGGCCCGACCACCCGGCATGGATGCGCGAGTTCATCCAGATCCTGCGCTCCAAGGCGCCCGCCTGAACCTGAGGGGTCCGGGCCACAGCAACGGCCGGCTCCGCAACTGTCTCGGGCGCTCATGGTGGCGCGCGCCCTCCGGCCCCTTGTCGCATCGCCCAGGTTTGCCCCCGCCGGACTTGTCGGGCCGTCCCCTTGGCGTCCCCGCCAGGCCGGTCTCGCCGACCCGACTCTGGTGGCCTTCCCCGAACCCGAAGGGGCCATCCAGTCGCGGGTGGCGCGGTACAAGTCGCGCCGCACCTGACTGTGGCTGGCCCGTGAGCCTCTGGGGTTGTATCGCACTCCGGTGATCAACGATATTCGGGAAGGCTCCGGCGGCCGTGGGCTGATCTGCCTTTCCTGCTGGAGGATCCTGGGCTGCAAGGCCCGGTGCGGGACATACTGTCCCCGTGGATGTACCGCCAGGGAGTGGGCGGATCGGTATCCTCGGCCCGGTCGAGCTGGCGGGCGAGGGACCGGTCCCGCTGGGCAGCGTCAAGGAGCGTTGCCTGCTGGCGGCACTGGCGGTGCGCTGCGGGGAGGCTGTCAGTACTGGCTGCCTGGTGGATGCGCTGTGGGCGGATGATCCGCCCCGGACGGCCGTGAAGACGCTGCAGAACTATGTGCTTCGTGTCCGCCGCGCGCTGAGCCGGGCGGGCGGGCCGGCCATCGTGACGCTGCCGGATGGCTACTGCCTGCGGGCAGCGCCGGGCGTGGTGGACGCGATGCTGGCGGAGAGCCTGGTCGGTGAGGGCCGCCGGCAGATGGCTGGCGGCGATCCCGCCGGGGCCGCCAGGCTGCTGAGGCGGGCGCTGGGCTTGTGGCGAGGTCCGGCGCTTGGGGAGTTCGCTGACCGCCCGTTCGCGGCCGCGGAGGCGTTGCGGCTGGAGGAGCTGCGTGAGGCGGCGCTGGAGGATCTGTTCGATGCCGAGCTCGCGCTGGGCCGCCACCATGAGGTGGTGGCCGGTCTTGAGGCCCTGGTGGCCAGTGGTCCGTTGCGTGAGCGGCGCTGGGGCCAGCTGATGGTGGCGCTGTACCGCGACGGGCGGCAGGCGGAGGCCCTGGACGCGTTCGGCCGACTGCGGCAGGTCCTCAGGCAGGACCTGGGTGTCGATCCGGGCGCTGAGCTGCGTCACCTTCATCAGGCGATCCTGCAGCAGTCACCCGAGCTGGCATGGCATCCGCAGCAGCGGCCGCGGGAGCCGACTGTGCGGGCGTATTTCGGGCGTGCCTGCGAGATGTCTCGCCTGCTGGCACGCTTCGACGATGCGGCGGCCGGGAGAGGTGGTGTGGTCCTGCTGGCGGGTGAGCCTGGGATCGGCAAGTCCCATGCGCTGCGGCAGCTGGCCGATGCAGCGCGGGCCGGCGCGGCGGTCGTGCTGGCCGGGCGCTGCGTGGAGGGCGCCTGGGTGCCGCCGTTCGGCCCGTTCGCTGAGGCGATCGCGGGCCACGGCGAGCTGGTGAGCCCGCAGCAGCTTCGGGCTGACCTTGGCCTGGCCGGGTCGGCGCTGGCGCGGATCGTGCCGCGGCTTTCTGAGCTGCTGCCTGACCTCGCCGCGCCGCCGCCGCTGCAGCCGGACGCGGAGCGGTTCCGGCTGCTGGATGCGGCGGCGCAGTTCTTCACGGCTGTATCGGCCCGCGCGGCGGTGCTGCTGGTGCTGGATGACCTGCAGTGGGCGGATGCGGGCACGGCTATGATGATGCGTCATGTTGCCCGCAGCTGCGGGCACGGCCGGTTCATGATCGCCGGGGCGTACCGCACCACCGAAGTGGTCGCGCGGGATCCGCTAGCGGAAGTCCTGGGCGCGATGCAGGCGGAGGCTGAGTGCAGCGTGATCCGGCTGCAAGCGCTGGGTACTGAGGCGATCGGGCGGCTAGTCGCCGCCGAGGCGGGAGCGCCGGTTTCGCCGTCCCTGGTCACGGAGATCGCGGCGCACACCGGCGGTAACCCGTTCTTCGCCAAGGAAATGATCCGCCACCTGCTTGAGGAGCGTGCGCTGGCGGAAGACGGCTCCGCGGCGCTGACGGCGAGCTTGCCGCTGGTGGCGGTTCCCGAGGGAGTGCGGCAAGTCCTTGCCCGCCGCTGTGCGCGGCTTCCGGCCAGGGCGAACCGGCTCGCGGAGGCGGCGTCGGGGTTCGCCGGGCCGTTCTTGTTCCCGGTTTCTGCCGAGGCCGCCGGCCTGGGCGACCGGGCCGCGCTGGCTGCCCTGGATGAGCTGCTGGCTGCCGGGCTGATCCGGCCCTGCCAGGCCCCGGAGCGTTATGAGTTCGGGCACGCCCTGGTCCGGCAGGCGATCTATGACACCCTCAGCCCGTCCCGGCAAGCACGGCTGCACCGGCGGTTGGCACAGGCGCTCCAGACGGCCCGGGCGCTGGTTCCCGGCTGTACGGAGCCGGGCGAGATCGTCGCCCAGTACGCCGGCAGCCAGGCCCTGCCCGGCGCGGCAGCCGGGGTAGCCGTCGCGCTCGAGGCCGCGGACCTGGCGCAAGCCGCCGGAGCGCACGAGACGGCGGTCGCGTTCCTGACCACCGCCGCCGACCTGGCCGGGCCTGACCACGAGCGGCTCACCACGGTCCGGGCCCGGCTCGGGCTGGCGCTGGCGTGGGCACTGTGCTTCGACGAGGCGGTCACGGCAGCCCGCGCCGCCGCGGAGCAGATCGCCCAGGGCGAGGGCCCGCTCGCGGCCGCGGGTTATCTTGCCGAGGTCGCCTCCGCGCTGGGAGCGGCGGGCAGCAGCGCGCACGCCTGGATGCTCGCCCCGGCCGGCCTGGCCTACGCCGGGTCGGCGCGGGACGAGGCGTGGGCGGCGCTGACCTTGCTGGCCCTGGACCGCAAGGAGGCCGCCGACCCGGACTATGTCGGGCTGCCCATGGACCAGCCCAGACGGCGGCAGGCCCTGGCTATCTTGTACCGCTCGCCCAGAATGGTCTCGCGCAGCGTTGACCTGGCCCGGTACGCGGTCGCGGCCATCTACGGCCGGCGGGACAGCGTGCCCGCCGACGCCGCGCAAGATCCCACCGTGCTGCTGTACCTGCTCGGCGGGTTGCGGCCCGCGGTGTCGCTGTTCGAGGAGGCGGCCGAGCAGGCCCGGGCCCGCGGCGAGCTGGCGCGTGAGGTCCACTGCCGGGCCAGCATCGCCCGCGCCCTGGCCGCCCTGGGCGATCTGGAGGACGCCCGGGCAGCCCTGGGGCAGGCACGTGACCTGGCCAGCCGCATCCCCGGCAGGAGCTGGAGCTGGGAACGGATCCACGTCGAGGGGGCGCTGGACGCGCTGACCATGGCGACCGGCGAGGACTGGGCCGGCATGCTGGCCGTGTTCGACGAGCTCGTCAGCACCCAGGACCCGGTGCCGCGCTGGGCCCGCGCCCCGATGAGCGCCGGCTGCGCCCGCACTGCCGCTCACCTGGGTCGGCCTGAGCAGGCGATGGCGCTGCTCGCGCTGCCCGTCCGGGCACTGACACAGGCACCGGCCTGGGCGCTGAACTACACCCGGACCGCTTGCGACACCGCCGAGACGTTGTGGCTGCTGGATCGCCGCGACCATCTGCGGCTGGTCGAGGCCGCCCTGCGCGATAAGGCGTTCCCGGCCGACTTCCGGTTCCCTGCCATGGACCTTCGGCTGTCCCTCGCCCGGCTGTGCGCGGTCGACGGCCGGCTGGACGAGGCCGCCCACTGGTTCGGCCAGGCCCGCTCGGCCCTGGAGGAGCAGGGGGCACGCCCGCTGCGGGCCATCACTGACTTCGATGAGGCGCTCATGCACACCCGGCTGGAGCGCCGCGCCAGCGCGCGCCCGCTGCTGGAGGCAGCAGCCGGCCAGTTCGAGCAGATCGGCATGACCGGCTGGCTGCGACGAGCCGGGCAGGTCGCCGCCCTGGTGTCCTAGCCCGGGCCGAACCGAGCCCGGGCCGAACCGACCGCGACCAGGCCGCGACCGGACCGCGACCGCCGCGGCACAGGCTGGAGCTCTCCGGAAGGGAGAGCATCATGAAAGCGATCCGGGTGCACGCATACGGGCAGCCGCCATGCCTGGACGACGTGCCAGAACCCCAGGCCACCGGCCCGGACGACGTGATCGTCAGGATCGGCGGCGCCGGGCTGTGCCGCACCGACCTGCACATCATCGACGGCTGGTTCGCCGACGTCATCCCGGCCGACCTGCCTGTCGTCCTCGGCCACGAAAACGCCGGCTGGGTCCACGCCGTCGGCCCGGCGGTCGAGCACCTGGCCGTCGGCGACCCGGTCATCTGCCACCCGAACCTCACCTGCGGCGTGTGCCGCGCCTGCCGGGCCGGAGACGATATGCGATGCGCCAGGGGCCCCAACCTGCCCGGCCTGATGGGCGCCGGCGGTATGGCCGAGCTGTTCAAGACCACCGCGCGAGCCGTCGTAAAGCTCCCCGCCGACGCCGAACCAGCACAAGCCGCCGCGCTTGCCGACGCCGGCCTGACCGCCTACCACGCGGTCAAGAAAGCCGTCGCCGCGCTGGGCCCGGGCTCATCCGCCGTCGCCGTGGGCGCCGGCGGGCTGGGCCACATCGGCATCCAGTGCCTCAAGGCGATGACCCCAACGCAGGTCATCGCGGTGGATACCAGCGAAGACGCGCTGAAACTGGCCCGGCACTGCGGCGCGGACCACGCAGTCACCGCCGACGGGCACCAGGCACAGCAGGTCCGCGACCTGACCGGCACGGGCGCCGACGCGGTCTTCGACTTCGTCGGAGAAGACCCCACGATCGGCGACTCGGTCGCCATGCTGCGCCCAGGCGGCACCTACTACCTGGTGGGCTACGGCGGCACCGTCACACTGCCCACCATCCAGCTAGTACTGGGCGAGATCACGGTCGCCGGAAACCTCATCGGCACCAACCCCGATCTAGCTGACCTGGTCACCCTCGCAAGCCAGGGCAGGGTCACGCTCCACTCCACCAGCTACCCCCTGGAAGCCGCCAACGACGCCATCGACGACCTTCGCCACGGCCGGATCCGCGGCCGGGCCATCCTCATTCCCCGCTGAGCCGACCAGGCCCGCGATCGCCGGATGGCGTTGATCCGGTGCGCGAGCTGCATCATGACCGGAGACCGGTAGATGGCTGCGGCCCCCTGCGGTGCCGGGGGCCGCAGCCGATATCGATCCCCGTCGGTCCTGCTGCTCGTGGCCGGCTTTTTCAGCCGCCAGAACCTGGACGCTGTCTAGCTCCGCAGTGCCCGGACCGGTGGTGACCGGAACAGGATCTGCCCAAAGGAGGCAGCGGGAGTTTCTGGTTCACCGGTTACTCCGGGATGGTCTGTGTTCCGGCCTGTCGGGCTGGCTCAGCGCCGCGGCGTGGTACCGGCGGGGGCGGGATCGCTTGTCGCGTGCTCGTTGACGCCCGTTCCGCTACTGCGCTGGTCGTCCATGATCAGTGCGCCGGCGGCGGTCAGGGCGGCGCGGGACGTCCGGTAGTGGTGGCCGCACAGCAGGAGATCAACCGAATGCGGGCGAGCCGAGGCGGGCGGGATGAGGACCCGCACCACCGGCCGGGCGGGGCAGCAGCAGGCGCGATCACCCAGGGCGGGCGGACTGCGCCAGACAGCCTGGTCGTCAGGATACGTCCCGGCAGTCCGGGCGTCGGAGGACCGCCCGGCGGTCTTGGCCCTGCGGCGCGGGAACTTCATGTTCATTCAGTCAGTGTCGGATAGCCACAGGCCGTCCCAGTAGGGACTTAGCACTCGTCCCTGGGGGGACCTTTGGCCCTAAACACCCAGGCAGAGCGCCATGCGATCGTGACCGGAACGATCAGCGGACAGTGATGCCCACCTTGCCCGATCATCCGCCGCGGGTGATGACGGCTGCGGGCCGCGAGCGGATCGTTGCTCGCGGGCCGCGCCCGCCGGATTCATCCGTGCAGGGGGATGCCATCCCGGCATGGTGATGTTGGCCTGGTAGCGGTGCCAGGAACCATCCGTGGTGCGTGTACCGGCCCAGCAGTGTCACGCCGCTGCGGCCCGGAGGGAGTGGTCATGACGGCGACAGCCGACGGCGGAGCGAGGAAATCAAGTACGCGGGCTTCTGCTCGGCTCGGGACGGTGGAGCATCTCAGCCGCGCGGACCGGGTGGCGCGGGGCAAGGACGCCCGGGCGGTGGCCCCGCTGGAATCCCATGCGGAGTTCAGTCCGGGCCCGGGGCGGGATCCGGTCGGGCTGCTGCTGAGCCAGGCGGCGTCGCGGGTGCCGGAGCTGGTGCCGGTCCGGCACGGGCGGATGCTGGTGTCCCCGTTCACCTTCTACCGGGGCGCGGCGCTGCCGATGGCGGCGGACCTGGCCACCACGCCCGCGTCCGGTTTGCGGGTGCAGCTGTGCGGGGACGCGCACCTGTCCAATTTCGGCGCGTTCGCCTCGCCGGAGCGGCGGCTGGTCTTCGACGTCAACGACTTCGATGAGACCCTGCCGGGCCCGTTCGAGTGGGACGTCAAGCGGCTGGCGGCGAGCCTGGCCGTGGCCGCACGGGACAACGGGTTCCCCGCTAAGGCCGGCCGCAAGATCGTCCTGGCGGCGGCCGGACGCTACCGCACCGCGATGCGCGAGTTCGCGCAGCAGCCGCTCCTGGACGTGTGGTACACGCACCTGGACATCGAGCCGGCCGTCGCCGAATTCAGGTCCCAGGTCAAGGCGAATAGGTTCAAGGAAGCCGAGAAGCTGCTGGCCAAGGCCCACACCCGGGACAGCATCCAGGCGCTGGGCAAGCTGACCACCGTGGCCGGCGGTCAGCGGCGGTTCATCAGCGACCCGCCGGTGCTCGTCCCGGTCGAGGAGGTCTTCGCCGGCGTGCAGGCCGACGCGCTGTACACGCTGCTGCACACCGTGCTGGGCAAGTACCGGCGCACCCTGCAGTCCGACCGGCGGCACCTGCTCGAGCAGTTCACCTTGGTGCAGGTGGCCCGCAAGGTCGTCGGGGTCGGCAGCGTCGGCACCCGCGCCTGGGTCCTGCTGATGGACGCCGCCGACGGGGTCGAGCCGCTGCTGCTGCAGGCCAAGGAGGCCCAGACGTCCGTCCTGGCGGACTACGCCGGACGGAGCCAGTACACCAACCAAGGTGAGCGGGTGGTCGCCGGGCAGCACCTGCAGCAGGCCCAGAGCGACATCTTCCTCGGCTGGACCCGCGTCACCAACCCCCAGGACGGGATAGACCGCGACTTCTACGTCCGCCAGCTGCGGGACTGGAAGTTCTCGGTGCCGATCGAGCTGATGCTCGCCGAGGGCATGGCGATGTACGCCCGGCTGTGCGGGTGGACCCTGGCCCGGGCGCACGCCCGCTCCGGGGATCGCATCGCGCTGGCCGCCTACCTCGGCGGCTCGGCCAAGTTCGACCAGGCCATCGCCGACTTCGCCGAAACCTACGCCGACCAGAACGAACGCGACTACGCCGCGCTCCAGGCCGCCGTGAAAGAAGGCAGGGCCCAAGCCACCACCGACATCTAAGAAGGTTGGCCCGCGCGTCGGGTGAAGGCTGGCCTAGCTTATCGGTCCCGGGGGTACGGCGCCGGTCACGCTGACCCGGCCGTTCGGTCATGGTTTCGCCCCGGGCAGCCCGAGCTGACGGCCGTGCATCCGGTCGGCCGGTTCCTGCCGCCCCGCGGGTTTCTGCCTGGGCTCAGTCTGCGTTCTCGATCGCGACCCGGATGCCTTCCGGATTTGCCTCCCGCACCGGGACACTGACCTCGAGGACTCCCCGCTCGTAGCGGGCGGTGACGTCCTGGGCGTCCACCCTGGCGGGCAGCTTGACCAGCCGGGTAAGCGAGCCGTAACGGAACTCTGAGCGATGGGGCCCGCTGTCCGTCTGGCGACGCTCCGCGTGGATTGTCAGGGTCTTGCCCTCGACGGTGACCTCGATGTCCTCCTCCGGGTTCAGGCCGGGAAGCTCGGCCCGGATCACGTAGCGGTCGTCCCGTGCCACCTCCTCAACCCGGAAACTCTGGGCCGCCGCGAACTGCGGCGGGCCCGCCCATGGCGATTCCAGCCAGTCGACCAGGCCTGGGAACAGAGCGCGGAATACCGCGGGCGCCTGGGGGCGCGACAGCTTTTCCATGATTTCCTCCCACTTCACATGTTGCCACCGCGCGGGTGCGGGTTCCTCACCCGCCGAGGGTGGCGCGCTCCTTCGTTCTTGCGGCCCGACCCAGGGCCACCGCGAACGCACGCCAGGTCCAGCCTGCGGTGATGGGCAGTTCTTCCGGCATGCTACTGGCCGAGCTGGGCGCTGGCCGGGACAGGTGTCAATTCCGGAGCGAGTGGTGCACCAGGGCCCCGGCCGGGACTGGGAAAGCCCGGCCCGGGTCCGGCGACAGGTGGAAATCCACCACTGCTTACCGGGCCCGTGCCGGGCTTCCCGATGCCTCCTTTGAGCAGATCCTGTTCCGGTCACCACCGGTCCGGGCACTGCGGAGCTAGACAGCGTCCAGGTTCTGGCGGCTGCCGTAGGCGCACAGCCCGTACAGCGCGACCACGTCCAGGGCGATGATGGTCAGCGCCCAGAACGGGTAGGCCGGGATGAAGAACATCATGTCGATGGCGTTGAGCCCGACCACGGCCACCGCGAACCAGCGGGCCAGCTGGTTGCCCATCAGGACCCCGGCCGCCGCGATGAGCTGCAGGACGGCGATGATCAGCGTGATCCAGCCCCAGGCGCGCAGGTCGCCGATGACGTAGTGCGCGTTGGCAGTGAAGACGTGGGAGTTGGCGATCGCGGCGATGCCGTAGATCATGTTGAAAAAGCCGGCCACGAGCAGCAGGACCGATGCGAACATGACCAGCCCGAGGCCGCGGCCTTCCGCGTGTCGTCCGCCCGTGCTTCCGGCGGGCTTGTAGCTTGTCGTAGTCATTGTGTCCTCCTATGTCAGAATCGCCGAGGCCCTGCCACGGGTGCTTACCTCTTTCCGCTCCGCCGGGCGGGCAGCCGCGGCGCAAACACCGGTCGTGGACCCCATTCGCCTGACTTTCACCATCACCCCCGCGTGACCTGCGCCTTTAGGGCCATAGGTCCCGATATCCGGGGCCGATCGGCCGGGGCCAACGCGCCGGTACACGTGGATCACCTAGCCCGAGTTTCCGAGATTCCTCGGAAACTCGGGCTAGGAGGTGGACACGCGTTACTCCCAGCGGAAGAAGCGCCGCGCCAGGAAGGCGGCGACCAGCGTATATGCCGTCAGGACCAGCAGCGGCGCGGCAGGGCGGAAGCCCGTCTGCATCGAGTCCTGGATCGCCTGCACGGCCGCGCCGAGCGGGGTGAGGTTGCTGATGTCCTGGAGGACGTGCGGCATGAGCGCGCGGTCCCGCACACCCTCGATGAGCTCCCACGTGTCGCGGCGAGCCTGGGGGTCGAGCCCGGTCGTCATCTCGTCGAGCACCGCGATCTCCGGCTGGCCGATGAGCGCCAGCGCGACCGACAGCCGCTGCCGCTGCCCACCGGACAGGGACCGGTAGTAAGCGTCCTGCTTCCCGGACAGGCCGAGCACCTCGACCAGCCCGGCGACGTCGGCCGGCTTACGGTAAAACGACCGGTACATGCTGAGGATCTCGCCGACCCTGAGCTTGGCCGGCATCGCGCCCGCCTGGAGCTGCACCCCGACGATCTCGTGGATCTCGTCTCGGTCGGTTTGCGGGTCCAGGCCCAGCAGCTGGATCGTTCCCGAGTCAGGTGTCCGGAGCCCGATGGCGCACTCGACGGCGGTGGTCTTGCCGGCTCGTTCGGCCCGAGGATCCCGAAGATCTCACCTTCGGCCACCGAGAATGACACGTCGTCGACCGCGACCAAGGTCCCGTAGGTCTTGTACTACATCGTCCCGTCCCGGCGCCCCACCGCCCGGTTCCTGCCCCGGGGCTCGTTCAAGAAGGGGCGTTAAGGGCGGCGTTCGCCCCGCCAGTACACGGCCTTCACCCAGATGGTGCACAGGGCGTCCAGGGCCCGCTCGGCATCGAACGGCACGTCTTTCTCGCCGCCCTGGCCGAGCCAGATGTAGCAGAAGTGCTCCAGCATGGCCGACAGCGCGGAGGCCGTCAGCACCGGATCGACGCCCGGGCAGTAGCCCTGCGACTGCGCCGCCCGGATGGCGGCCGCGATCCGGGTGATCGCCTCGCCGCGCAGTTCGAGCCAGCGGTCCCGGAAGCGTCCCTCGATCATGGCCGCCTGGAAGATCCCGATCAGCTCGCCGCGCCGCTTGGCGTAGGTGCGCCAGAAGCCGGCCACGGCCTCGCGCAGCGCCTCCTCGCCGGTCAGGCCGGCCCGGTACGGCAGGGCCGCCAGCTGGATGGCTTCGGCGTGGAACTCCTCGGCCAGGGCGATGAGCAGGTCGGCCTTGGTGTCGTAGTAGTTGTAGAAGGACGCCACCGACCGGCCGGCCGCCGCGGCTATGTCGCTGATCTTGGCGTTGAGGTAGCCGTCGCGGGCGAACACCAGCCGGGCGGCCGCACGGAAAGCCTCGTCGGTCTGCCGGCCCTTGCGGGTGGCCTTCTCCTGCCTGACGCTAACCGCCGTCATGAGACGTGCCGGTGCTAGACCCGGACGCCGGTCCGGTCGGCGGCGGTCTTGGGCTCGTGCCGGACGTCGCCCGGCTGGCCCATGGCCCGCCGCCAGCAGGCGAACTCGAGCAGGATGCCGTCCGGGTCCTGGAAGTAGTACGAGCGGACGAACACGCCCGGGTGCAGTTCCCTGGCCACGCCGAACTCGCTGTCATCGTGATCGAGGATCGGGCTCACCCGGACGCCCTTGGCCTTCAGCTTGGCCCGGTACTCACCGAACCGCTCCTCGGGCACGTTGAACGCGACGTGGTTCATCGAGCCGACCGCGCTGGTCCACTCCCCGAGGCCGGGCACGGTCACCGGGGCGGAGACGCCCGGGACCGGGTCGGGGGCGTCCGGGAACCAGAAGAACGCCAGCGCGTTGCCGCCGCCCATGTCGAAGAAGAAGTGCTGGCCCGCGCCGCCCGGCAGGTCAAGCGTCTTGATCAGCCGCATGCCGAGCACCTGGGTGTAGAACTCGACGGTCCGTTTCATGTCCGAGCAGACCAGCGCCAGGTGATTAACGCCGCCGAGGTCGAACTCCTCGTTCCGCCACTCCACGAATTCCTCCTCCGCTGGATGGCCGCAGGGCTGGCCTGCCGATCAGATCTAAATCTAAACTCAGTTTCAGTTCTGCGCTAGGCCGCGGCCTGGGCGCGGGTGTCAGTCAGCGCCAGGGGTCGGGCAGCAGCGGATCGGAGTGGCCGGTGACCGGGATCGTGAGGGACTTCGTCGGGCTGCCGTCGCCGGTGGTGGGGTTCGGGGTCCGGGCCGGCGCGGGCGGGCATCCGTGCCAGGGCATCTACCATCGCCCGGCGGCCAGCCAGCCGTCGACGGCGTTCATCGCCACGCACTACAACGTGGACTTCTCCGAGCACTACCTGGCCAGTTTCCTGGCCGAACGGGGCTTCGGGTTCCTCGGCTGGAACACCAGGTTCCGCGGCAGCGAAGCCCACTTCCTGCTCGACCACGCGCTGGCCGAGATCGGTGTCGGGGTGCGCTGGCTGCGCGAGCAGGCCGGCGTTGAGCGGGTGGTGCTGCTGGGCAACTCCGGCGGCGGCTCGCTCATGGCCGCGTACCAGTCCCAGGCGGTGGAGCCCAACGTCAGGCCGGTGGCCGGGATGCGGCCGCTGCAGGCGGCCGAGGAGTTGCCTGCCGGCGACCTGTACGTCGCGCTGGCCGCGCATTCGGGGCGACCCGAGGTCCTAACGGCCTGGCTCGATGCCTCGGTGACCGACGAGAGCGATCCGCTGTCGGCCGACCCGGCCCTAGACCCGTACGACACCCGCAACGGGCCGCCGTTCAGCACGGACTTCCAGCTCCGCTACCGCGCCGCGCAGCGCGACCGCAACGAGCGCATCACTGGCTGGGCGCTGGATCAGCTGGACCGGCTGGCCGGGACGCGCGCCCGGGACCGGCTGTTCACGATCCCGCGCAGCTGGGCGGACCTGCGCATGATCGACCCGTCGATCGAGCCGTCGGACCGGCGGCCGAACTGGTGCTATCTCGGCGACCCGATGCGGGCGAACTACGGGGTGTTCGGCGTGGGCACGGTCAGCACGCTGCGCAGCTGGCTCTCCATGTGGAGCCTGCGCACCTCGCAGTGCACCGCGGCACCGCACCTGGCCCGGATCACCGTGCCGGCGCTCGTGGTGCACGCCACGGCGGATGCCTGCGTCTACGAAAGCGACGCCCGGACCCTGCATGACGCGATCGCCGCGGACGATAAGACGCTTGAGTTCATCAAGGCCGATCACTACCTGACCGAACCCGAGGGCGCGCGGGCTCAGGCCGCCGACCTGATCGCGGCGTGGGTCACCAGCCACGTGCGCGGGGTTACCTGACCCGGCCGGCGGTGTCCGGCCTGCACTACGACATCGTCCGGCGGGTGCCGGCTCCCGATGGGGTGCTTCAGCAGCACGTCCTGCGCGGCCAGCTGCCGAACGGGGCGGAGGTCGAACTGCACGCCGCCATGTACCTGCAAGTGCGCGACGGGCACATCACCCGGATCGAGGAGTACCTCGACTCCGCGAAACGCTCGTCCATCCGGGCCGCCCGCGAGGCTCTGTCCGGCTCGAAAACGCCTGGCCCGAAATATATAAACGCCGTTCTGGGTACCTTGAACGCATGGCACGTCCCACGCGGCCCGAGTCAGCCCTGGTCCCCCTCCGGCTGGAGGTCACAGAAACGGATGCCGCGCGGATCGACCAGGTGCTGACGCGGCCGGAGTTCGCCGGGTGGACCCGCGCCGACTGGTGCCTGGAAATAATCCGGACGGCCCTGCGGTACTACAGCGGTCGCCCCGTGCGCGAACCCGGCCAGGATCGTGCCACTGCGGCCCCGGCCGTCAGCGTGCGCGATCCGGCGCCCCGGCCGGAGCCACCGGACCAGCCTGGGCTACCATCCCAGCCTGGGCTACCATCCCAGCCTGAGTGCAGGCACCCCGCCGACGCCCGGGATTACCAGACCGGCACCTGCGCCGCCTGCGGCGCCATCCTCTGGGATTGAGCGTGAGTGGCTACCTCCGGGCCCGCTGGGAACAACGACCCCGGATGATCAAGCGGCTGCTGGGCCGCGGCGCAGAACAAAGTACCGGTTTGAATTCTCGAAGTCCTCTCCATCGCCTGGATTCGAAATTACGACCACTACTTTGTTTGTCGACGGCGCTGGTCGCCAACCGGGGCGAGATCGCCGTCCGCATCATCGCGACGGCGTTTGTACTCGGTATCGAGACGGTCGCGGTCTGCCCCGCCGACGACGCCGCCTGCGGCCACGTGCGCCGGGCCGACGCGGCAATCGAACTGCCCGGCACGGGCGTGGCGGCCTACCTCGATGTCGAGGCGATCGTCGCCGCGGCGGCCGGCGCCGGCTGCGACACGCTGCACCCCGGGTACGGCTTCCTGTCCGAGCGGCCCGAACTGGCCGCAGGCTGCGCCGCCGCCGGGGTGCGCTTCGCGGGTCCCGCGCCGGAGGCGCTCGCGTTGTTCGGCGACAAGGCCGCGGCCCGGGCCCGGGCGCGCGAGCTGGACGTGCCGGTCCTGGCCGGCACCGGCGCCGACCCGTCGCTGGAACAGGCGCGCGCCCTGCTGCGCGAGCACGGCGCGGTCATGGTCAAGGCGGTCGCGGGCGGCGGCGGGCGCGGCCTGCGGCCGGTGACCCATGAGGCCGGACTCGCCGAGGCCATGCGCCGGTGCGCCTCCGAGGCGTCCGCGGCCTTCGGCGACGGGCGGGTCTACGTCGAGCAGCTGCTGACCCGGGCCAGGCATATCGAGGTCCAGGTCATCGGCGACGGCACGGGCGCGGTGGCCGTGCTCGGCGACCGCGACTGCAGCCTGCAGCGGCGGCGGCAGAAGCTGATCGAGATCGCCCCGGCGGTGATCGACGACGCGCTCCGCGCGCGGCTGTCCGAGGCCGCAGTGGCGCTCGTCGGCTCGGCCCGCTACGCCGGCCTGGCCACGGCGGAGTTCCTGATCCAGGACGACACGACCGCGTTTGTTGAGGTCAACCCCCGGCTGCAGGTCGAGCACACGGTCACCGAACAGGTTACCGGTCTGGACCTGGTCGAGCTCGGGCTGCGCGTCGCCGACGGCGCCACGCTCAGGACCCTCGGGCTGGACGCCCTGGCGCGCGAGGCCCTGACGCCAGACAGGCTAGCCCGCGGCGTCGCGGTCCAGGCCCGGGTCAACGCCGAGACCCTGCGGCCGGACGGCACGCTACTGCCCGGCGGCGGCACGCTGCGGCGGTTCCAGCCCCCGGCCGGGCGGGGCGTGCGCGTCGACACCGCCGGCTACCAGGGCTACGCCGTCAACCCGCGTTACGACTCGCTGCTGGCCAAGGTGATCACCGACGGCGGCACGCTCGAGGAGGCGGCGCGCCGCGCGGTGCGGGCGCTGGCCGAGTTCGACATCGCGGGCGTGCCCACCAACGTGGCCCTGCTGCAGGCCCTGCTGAGGGCGGCGCTGCTGCAGGTGCCGGGGCTCGGCACGCTCGACACCGGCTGGGTCGACGAGCACGCCGCCGAGCTCACTGCCATCGAACCGGAGCACACCGGACCGGAGCACACCGGACCGGAGCACACCGGACCGGAGCACACCGGACCCGTCTCGGCTGCCGTGCCGCCGGGTCACGCCGCGGTGCGCGCGCCGCTGGCCGGGACCGTGGTGTCGGTGGCGGTCGCGCCCGGCCAGCCGGTCGTCCCCGGCGACGAGCTGCTCGTCATCGAGGCGATGAAGATGGAGCATGAGGTGCGGGCGCAGGCGGCCGGCCGGGTGCGCGAGGTACCGGTGGCGGCGGGGGCCACGGTGCCGGCCGGGTCGGTGCTGGTGGTGCTGGCCGAGGCCGGGCCCGACGTCGCCGGTCCGGCCCGGGCCGACGACGTCCCGCTGGATCACGTCCGGCCGGATCTCGCCGAGGTGCGGGAGCGGCACCGGATCGGGCTGGACGAGGGCCGTCCCGAGGTGACCGAGCGGCGCCACGCCGCGGGTCGGCGGACGGCCCGGGAGAACGTCGCCGACCTGGTCGACCCGGGCAGCTTCGTGGAATACGGCGCGCTGACGATCGCCGCGCAGCGCCGCCGCCGCTCCCTTGACGACCTCATCGCGCGCACCCCGGCCGACGGCCTGGTCCTGGGCACCGCGACGGTCGACGGTCGGCCGGTCGCGGTGATGTCCTACGACTACAGCGTGCTGGCCGGCACCCAGGGCTTCATGAACCACCGCAAGACCGACCGGCTGCTCGAGCTGGCCGACCGGGAGCGGCTGCCCCTCGTCATGTTCGCCGAGGGCGGCGGCGGGCGCCCGGGCGATACCGACACCACCGCCGTGGCCGGCCTTGACGTGCCGACCTTCCGCCTGACGGCCCGGCTGTCGGGCCGGGTCCCGCTGGTGGCCGTCGTGTCCGGCTACTGCTTCGCTGGGAACGCGGCGCTGGCCGGCGCCTGCGACGTGATCATCGCGACGCCGGACGCCAGCCTGGGCATGGGCGGGCCGGCCATGATCGAGGGCGGCGGGCTCGGCGTCGTCGCGCCTGACGAGGTGGGACCGATGTCAGTCCAGGTGCCGAACGGAGTGGTGGATCTGCTCGTCCCCGACGAGGCGGCCGCGGTGGCCGCGGCGCGACGTTACCTGTCGTACTTCGGCTCGTACTCCGCCCGGCCGCGCGCTGACGTCCCGGTGGAACACGGCGACCAGCGGGTGCTGCGGCACCTCATCCCGGAGAACCGGGTGCGCAGCTACGACGTGCGGCCGATCATCGAGGCGCTATGCGACACCGGCAGCGTGCTCGAGCTGCGCGCCGGGTTCGGCACCGGGGTGCTGACCGCCCTGGCCCGCATCGGCGGCCACGCGGTCGGGCTGCTGGCCAGCAACCCGCTGCACCTGGGCGGGGCAATCGACGGCGACGCCGCCGACAAGGCCGCCGCGTTCCTGCGGCTGTGCCAGGCGCACCGGCTGCCGGTTATCTCGCTGGTCGACACCCCCGGTTTCATGGTCGGACCCGAGGCGGAGCGGACGGCCACCGTGCGGCGCTTCGGTGCGATGTTCGTGGCCGGCGCCCGGCTCACCGTGCCGGTCTGCGCGGTAGTGCTGCGCAAGGCCTACGGCCTGGGCGCGATGGCGATGACCGCCGGCGACCTGCGCCGCCCGGCCATCACCGTGGCCTGGCCGACCGGGGAGTTCGGCGGCATGGGCCTGGAGGGCGCGGTGCGGTTGGGCTACCGCAAGGAGCTCGACGCGATCGGCGACCCCGAGGCCCGGCAGGTGCGCTACGACGAGCTGGTCGCCGAGCAGTACACCCGCGGCCAGGCGCTCAGCACCGCGATGGCATTCGAGATCGACGACGTGATCGACCCGGCCGACACCCGCGGTGCTGAGCGACGTCCTCGCCCGGGCCGCCGCCGGGCGCGAACGCTTAACCACCCGGACGGGGCATACGGCCGCATCGGCCGCCGGACAGGGTGGGGCCAAGCACCGGGACTGGGTCTCCGGACGGCAGCGTGATCATGTGCATCGGACTGGCCATGCCTCGATCGTCGTCCAGGCCGGCCGCCGCAGAGGAGTCGTACGGCGATAGCCTGAGCGCAATGCTGGACGGTGCGCACTATCTGATCGGCGATGTGGTCGGTGGCCGGATAGCCGGTGTCTTGCCCGGTGTATGCAGGGGGCGGCTGTGCTCGATGGAGTGCAGGACGTAAAGCATGCGCACGAAGGCCGTCTCCGTGTGGATAAGGCCGTGGGCCAGTACCGCCGCGGTTCGTGCGCCCGGCGCGCGGCGGCGGGAACGGTGACGGCAGCGGGCGCGGCGGCGTTCGACCAGGATGGTCGTCAGCACGCGAAGGCCGTCGCTGATGGCGTCCAGGTTGCTCGCCCCGTGGATCCTGGCATGCTCGAAACTTGGAACTTCAGCGACGCGGAGCCCCTCCTCCGCTACCCGCATGTGGATGAGCGTCTCGATCTCGAAGCCGTCGCCCCACAGCCGCCCGTCGCCCCTGGGTGAAGGAGGAGAGGTGATGTCCAGGCCCAGGACCGGAACGTGCTTCTGCCAGAACACGTTGAATCCGTAGCAGAGGTCTGAGTAGTGCGTTCCATGGCAGAGATTGACCACCCCGCCGAGCAGGCGGTTACCGAGCCTGCGCAGCCGCGTGATGTCACTGCTGCCGCCGCCCGCGGCGAACCGTGTTCCCTTTGCGAAGTCCGCGCCGCTCAGCAGCGCATGCACGAACTTCGGGATCTCGCCCGGATCCGCCGAGCCATCCGCGTCGACCATGGCGATGACGTCACCGGTCGCGGCTTCGAACCCGCAAGCGAGCGCGTTCCCCTTCCCCCGGCGGGTCTGCAGCACTACCCGGACGTCGGGCCGTAGCCGGCGGGCTACCGCGATCGTGTCGTCCACCGAGTGCCCGTCCACCACGATCACCTCGTGGACCCAACACCATGGATTTAGGCGGTTTCAGCCTGGCTTGGCTGCGTGACCTGGCGTTTTGTGCCGCTTTGGAAGCTGAGCGGGACTCCTGGTAGGCGTTGAGTGTCGAATTCCGCGCTCACCAGGGAGTCCCGGGTGCAATCTAGCCTTGTCTGTACTGATGCCGCAATTCGTTCCGCGCAGTTCCCTGCCGCCGGGACGCCGGCGGGGACGCTGACGGTTCGTGCCGCTGACCTGCGGGTTCACAGTTCCCGGTCGGTCACCGTGGCCGGGATGGCGCCGGCGAAAGGCGAGGAGACGGGGTTCTTCCGGCCGGTCCTGACCGCGCCGGCGTTCGTGAAGCGGGACGGCACCGTGCTGGCGGATGCGTGGCTGCCGGACCTGGTCCGCCTCGGCGGCCTGGAGGCGCATCTCGGCGACGGCGTGATCGACAAGATCGCCGGGAATGCGGTGATGAACGGGCGCCTCCGGCCGCGGGAACGCCGCCGGCTGATGTCGTATCCGCTGGTCATCCGCCTGGTAATCGCGATGACCCTGCTGCCCGGCTCCTCGTACTCAGAGGCGATGCGGACCCTGGCCGGGCTGCTCGCGGACATCCCGTTCACCCTGGCCTGGCACATCCCCACCGGGAAGACGGTCACCGGATGGCGGCTGCTGATCCCGGCGGAGATCATGGAGGAGATCTTCTGGCACGCCGCAGGCCCCCTCATCGGCGACGATGAGCCGTCCGCGGTCATGCTGGCCGGGATGCCCGTGAACGCCGCCGACGGCATGCTGGTGAACCTGGCGGACACGACGGAGAACCGGAACTATTTCGGCACGACCGGGACCGGGGACGGGTCCTCCCCGTTCCCGCAGGCCAGGATCGTCGCGCTGACCGCCCGCGCCGGCCGCGCGATCCTCGCCGCCGCCATCGGGAAGGCCTCCGACGGGGAGCAGACCCTGCTGAAGGACCTCGCGCGGGAGCGGCCGGAACTGTTCGCGCACCGGGTCACCCTCTTCGACCGGAACTTCCCCGGCCATGACCTGATCACCGCGATCCTCCTGGCCGAAGGGCACGTCATCGCCCGCGTCAAGGGCGGTATCGCCCTGCCCTTCCAGGACACCCCGGGCAAGGGCTGGCTGCCCGACGGGTCCCGCACCAGCTGGCTGAACGCCCCGTCCGGGAAGAAGGAGGACCGGCTCCCGGTCCGGGTCGCCGAGCACTCCGTCCTCGTAACCGGCCCGGACGGGGAAGAGGTATCGGAGACCTGCACCCTGGTCACCACCTTCCCCGACGAGCTGGCGGTGCCCGCTGCCAGCATCCGGGAGGCCTATCCCGCCAGGTGGACCGCGTCGGAGACGACGTTCGGCGAGGACAAGGCGACGATCACCGGCGCCGGGAACCGGACCTCCGGGCCCGTGCTCCGCTCTGGCTGCCCGCAGCTCGTCCTGCAGGAAGCCTGGGCCTGGCTGACGGCCACCCAGCTGGTCCGCGCCGGCGAGGCCGCCACCCTTCGCAGCGAGGAAGCCGCCGCCCGCGCCCTGCGCCGCAAGGACGCGCGGCCGGTCACCGCCGACGAGGAATCCTTCACCGCCGCCTGGCACCACGCCGTCCGCTCCATGGAAACCACCCAGGTCACCGCTGCCTCCTCCCTCGCGGCGCTCGCCGCCGCGGGAGACGCCGCCGCCCGCGCTCACCTGCACGCCCTCAACATCCCTGGCCGGAACCGGCACTCCCCGCGCGAGCAGAAAGCACGCCCGAAATTCCCGCACACGTCAGCGACCAAGCCCACCGTGACCGGGAAATACGAGGTCATCGTGTACGCGCCCGGCCGTCACTGAACCAGCACCCCGGCCCCGCGTGAAGAAAGGAGGCAGGCCGCACCGCCTCGCGGCCCGTGGAACCGCGCGCCCGAGCCGTCGCGACACGCGGGCAGAAACCATGCCCGCATCCCGTAAGGAAAAGGACTCCACGAACCACCTGGAACACAGGAGCATCAACCACCCGGCAGGGCCGAAATACCTAAAAGACCTGGCGTTGCCTCGTGGACCTCCGCGGGCAGCCGCGAGAAAACGTACGGCAGGTTTCTTGCTTCATTCAAAGTCGGAACGACCACGGATACACGTGGCCAAGGTAGATTCGAGCCGAGCATAGCGGCGCCTTCCTGCTTCTGCAGCAAGGCGGGGTCCCGGCCTAGCGGCGATAGTACCTCGAATACCCGCCGCGGTCCTGGCTGGGTGACGCGGCTCGCATATCCGCCGATGACATGTCTTGCCTGGTAGCCTGAGACACCATGTTTTCCTCATGATTCCAGGCAAAATAAGTCGGCGACCCTTTACACAGCCTAACCCCGAGATGAAGTCGCCTGCTGTTTAAGTTTCATTCACCTCCACCGTCCCGTGACATACGGAAATACAAACGATACCAGCCAATATCATGCTGGAGGAAGATGCCTGGTATGGCTTTTGTGCGACTCTGTCGCAGAACTTCATGTAACCGGCTGGTTTCTGTCCGTGATTACCTTGGCTTTCTGATGCCGTACGAGGCTGGCGGGAACCGCGGCCGCCGCGGGCAGGGCCAGCAGTACTGACCCACTGGCGGCATATGCGGGGGCAGATAGGCCTGCCGCGACCGGTACCGTTTCTATGACATGGGCGGCGCGCCGCCAGGATGGGTGACCGCTGCGCACGCCGACCAGGCACATCAGCCGAGCCGATGCGCCCGCGGCCATCCGCCGGTGTTCACCGGGTCTCCTGCACGAAGGTAGCCATGGCTTGCCTAGAGATCTTCACGTCCGGGCCGGCTAATCAGCCCCCTGACGACGCGCATGATCTGCCCGCGACCCCGCCGCCAACGCCGGCAGTCCGGACAAAGCGAGCACTCCGCTCCACGCCGGTAGTGCTGGTGCGCGGAGTAAGGATGCCCGCATATGCAGAGACGGGCGCGTCCATTGTCATGTGGCACGGCCTAAGGATGCTACCCATCCGTAGGGCAAAGGATACGATATTTCAAGGAGCACTTGTCGAGTGAACGTTACCGTGTAGCCGCATGGACCGGACATCACCACCGGTATTCAGGGGTGCCACGTCTACGACGTCCGGTACATTCCGGGCATGTCAATCACGACCGATTTCGACGGCAAGCAAGTGTGGCAGACGTTGGAATCCACCGCGACGATCACCCGCAGAGGCGTATCAGTTCATGATGGATCTACCAGGATTCCATCGTGCTCGGTCACCGACGCCAGACTCGCCACGTATCCTGGTCGCTCCTCGCCATCGAAGGTGTGGAACAGTCCGCAGTCCGGCACAGGGAGTGTGAGAATGTCTCAGCCGGTCGTGGGAAGACTGTTGGCGTGAGATGCGCCCCCTCCCCGAAGGCAACCACGCGGCGCGAGATCCGATAGTGGCTCCACTCAGCTTGCTCGACGTCCCCCGCCTCAACGGGTGGGCTGCGCAGTGGGATCAGCTGGTGGATTCTTCCCCTCTTCCGTCGCCCTTCCTGCGATCGTGGTGGTTGACCGGGGCCGGTGGACCTGGCCGCCACTTCCTTCTGGTGGTCGACGGGACGAACCTCCTCGGAGGCCTCGCCTTGGAGAAGCGCCGCCCGGTGCTAAGCGTCCGGATGATGGGAGACGGATCGCTGTGCCCGGATCATCTCGACCTGCTCGCCGCCCCCGGCCACGAGGCGGCGGTGGTCAGCCTCCTCCGGAACTGGCTCTGTCGTCCTGGTGAGCGCCTCTTGGACCTCAAGGGCATCCGGGCCGGGTCACAGTTGATCGAAGCCCTGCCCGGCCGCGTTCGCCGCCAGCCCATGGCCGTGGCCCCCTTCACGCCCTTGCCCGACAGCCCGGAGGCGTACCGGGCCACCCTGCCCTCGCTGTTCCGCCGGAACCTCCGTGTCTCCGCCAGGCGCCTCGCGGCCCAAGGCGTGACGCATCAGACGATCCGGGGCCGGGCCGTCGTCCAGCGCCTCGACACCCTGCGCGAACTCCACCAGTCCCAGTGGGGAAGCCGCTCCGGCTTCCTGCCCGTCTTCGATCGCTTCGCGGCCGGATTCGCTGGTGGCTGCGCGGCCGATGAGGTGGTCGTCCACGAACTCAGAAACGACAACCTGGTGGTCGCGACCGTGACGGCGTTCGAGGTGGCCGGCCGGGTGAGCCTGTATCAAAGCGCCCGGCTCACCGATCGCCACTGGCGGGATGCCACGACCGTCCTGCTCGCCGCCATCATCGACGACGCATGTACCCGAGGCTTCAGCGAAGTGGACTTCCTCCGAGGCGACGAGCCCTATAAGGGACGGTTCGCGCCCAACCATCGAGAGATGGTGAGGCTGGTAGCGGGCAAGGGGGTTGTGGGCCGACTCGGAGGCGTCACCCAGGCGGCGACGTTCCAAGCCACGCAGACAGCGGTCCGGTGCGTTCGCTTCGGCAGATCCGCCGTCGCCCGGTGGAAGGCCTGACTGGCTGACTCCCCTGACCCGTTAGCCCGCTCCCTCAGCATGGGCTTGGCTGTCCTGCTGCTTCCTGCCGACCGAGGCAGACCGAAGGCGTCGTCCGATGGCCCAGACTCCCATGGCGCAGACCTTGGCTGTGTCAACGGTGGTGGAACGCCCCGGCTCCCGTGGCTTCACGTGCCGCCGCCGAAGATACGAGTTGAAGTCCTCAATGCGGTTCTCGCGAACGGTCGCAGCGGTGAAGTACGTGAGCGTCACGGACAGCGAAATGTCGGGACCGTTATGCACCCAGTGCGGCGTGCCGGGAGGTATGTACACCGCCCGTCCTGGCGTCAAGGTGTACGCGGCGACCTCTGGAGGCAGAGTCTCGATCCGCCCGTGGGAGCCGTCCCAATACCTGTCGAACTCGTGCCGTCGAACTGCGTTGCTCTCGAAGCACCCGATGCTGACGGTCTTGCTCCCACTGACCTGCATCAACAGGCTGTGCTCGATGTCGAAGTGGACCGGCGTGACCGAATTCGGGGAGGAAACAAAGACGAATGCCACCCGCCTGCGCATCTTGCCTCGTTTGCTGCCCTGCTTGGCGATCATCCCCGACTCGAGTTGGTCGAGATGAGTGTTCATGAGTTCTGCCATGCCGGGATCGTGTTCCACGTTGAGCAGGGTGAGCCAGGCGTTTGCGTTGTGCAGATCGCGTATGACGTCGCCCGGTCGTTCCAGGGCACCCCGAGGCGGACCTCCTTGAGGAACCAATAGGGGCTGCGCCGCCGTGTCGGCGATCACTGATCGACGCGGCAGCCGGTCGGCGAGATCTGCGACTGAGGCGAGGGTCAGGCGGTCATCGAGGTGGAGATCATGGATGAATCCCACGGATCGCCCAGGGAACGCATCGTCGAATGCAATCTGTCCCATGGTCTTGGGGACTTGCCCTAGTGGTTGTGCACCCATCACACACCTCTCAGCAACCGGGTACCCTGATACTTCCATGGGGATCCGACTCTGGTGATGATACCGATCCCTGGAGAAGCGGCCAACGATCCTCCGTGGACGCACAGATGACGACGGATACGGTCAAGGACGTCCGCTCCCTCGGCAGCAGGTGAGGCTCTGCAACAGCGGTGAGCGGCGGAGGCAACAGCAACGCTGGCTCCTCCCCTCTCGCCCCGCTCGTACCACTCATCAACGCACGACGGCATGGGCCGTGCCTATCCTACGACGCCCGCGATGGCCGCACTAGATGGTTCGGGCGCCGGTCACGTCTGTCATGAGCGGGGCCTGGCCTGGATGCCGCGGCGGCGCGTGAGGGCGGCACGGGCGGCGGCAGGTCCAGGGTGGCCGCCCGCGATGGACGTTATTGCCGGGAGATGATGTCCTCATGAAGCTCCCCCATGACCGACGGGCACATGAGGGTGCCAGGCCAGCGTGGCGACCGACGCCGGCCTGGCTGCGGATGCTTGCCTTCCCTCGCCACCACCAGGAGATCGTGACAGTTCTGAGCGACCTCGACGCGACCGAGCGGCGCAGCACCGAGCTCTACACCAAGGCGGTTGAGCAGCTCGGCAGCGATAAAGCCCCGGTCCGGCTCGGCGGCTTGTACGCACTCGAACGGCTCGCTCAGGACAACCCCGCACACCGCCAGACCATCGTCAACGTCATTTGCGCCTACCTGCGCATGCCGTTCTTCCCCACCGCGCCAGCCAGCAAACCAGAGCCCGAGGCCGAGGCCGCCGAAGGCCAGAAAGAGCCTGGCATTGGGAGTGAAACGGGGACTGATGGAATCGGCGGCACACGGCACCAAGAAAGACGGGTGCGTCTTACCGCGCAGCACATTCTTGCCGAGCATCTGCGCGATGACAGGGCCGAAGATCAGCAGTTCACCGATCCTGAGAGCTCACGTTTCTGGAATAACATCCGCCTCGATCTCACCGGCGCCACTCTCATCGATTTCAACCTCGTAAACGGCGTGATGGTCGACGCCAACTTCCGCGGGGCGGCCTTCGGCGGCGCCGCCTCGTTCGGCGGGGCGACCTTCAGCGGCGACGCTCGGTTTGGCGGGGCGACCTTCAGCGGCGACGCCTCGTTCCGCGGGGCGACCTTCAGCGGCGACGCCCAGTTCGGCGAGGCGACCTTCAGCGGCGCCGCGCAGTTCCGCGAGGCGACCTTCAGCGGCGACGCCGGGTTCCGCGGGACGGCCTTCAGCGGCGACGCCCAGTTCGGCGGGGCGACCTTCAGCGGCGTCGCCGGGTTCCGCAGGGCAACTTTCAGCGGCGTCGCCGGGTTCCGCAGGGCGACCTTCAGCGGCGTCGCCGGGTTCCGAGGGGCGGCCTTCAGCGGCGGCGCGTCGTTCGGCGAGGCGGCATTCACTGGCGACGCGTGCTTCGACAAGGCGACCTTCAGCGGCGCGTCGTTCGAGAAGGCGACTTTCAACCGCGGCGCGTCGTTCGGCGAGGCGGCCTTCAGCGGCGGCGCGTCGTTCGGTAAGGCGACTTTCAACCGCGGCGCTTCGTTCGGCGAGGCGGCCTTCACCGGCGGCGCGTCGTTCGGTAAGGCAACCTTCAACCGCGGCGCTTCGTTTGACGAGGCGACCTTTACCGGCGACGCCGGGTTCGGCGAGGCGACCTTCAGCGGGGACGCCTGGTTCGGCGGGGCGACCTTCAGCGGCGGCGCTGATGCCCTGCATTTCGAGCAAGCGCGAATCCTTTCACCGGGCGCTTCACATGTGTGGCCAACGGGATGGCGCCTCGCCGGCGCCTACGGCGATGGATACACCGTTGTCCGCGCGAACGACGACGGCGGTCCTTGAGCTGCCGGGCCGGCGCGCGCCGCTGAAGCGGTGGCGTTGGCCTTCAGGCGACGGAGGATGTCAACTCACCTGGCTCTCAACCAGGAGAACGCCGGCGATGTGATCGGTGGCCGATAACCGGTGTCTTGCCCGGTGTATGCAGGGGGCGGCTGTGCTCGATGGAGTGCAGGACGTAAAGCATGCGCACGAAGGCCGTCTCCGTGTGGATAAGGCCGTGGGCCAGTACCGCCGCGGTTCGTGCGCCCGGCGCGCGGCGGCGGGAACGGTGACGGCAGCGGGCGCGGCGGCGTTCGACCAGGATGGTCGTCAGCACGCGAAGGCCGTCGCTGATGGCGTCCAGGTTGCTCGCCCCGTGGATCCTGGCATGCTCGAAACTTGGAACTTCAGCGACGCGGAGTCCCTCCTCCGCTACCCGCATGTGGATGAGCGTCTCGATCTCGAAGCCGTCGCCCCACAGCCGCCCGTCGCCCCTGGGTGAAGGAGGAGAGGTGATGTCCAGGCCCAGGACCGGAACGTGCTTCTGCCAGAACACGTTGAATCCGTAGCAGAGGTCTGAGTAGTGCGTTCCATGGCAGAGATTGACCACCCCGCCGAGCAGGCGGTTACCGAGCCTGCGCAGCCGCGTGATGTCACTGCTGCCGCCGCCCGCGGCGAACCGTGTTCCCTTTGCGAAGTCCGCGCCGCTCAGCAGCGCATGCACGAACTTCGGGATCTCGCCCGGATCCGCCGAGCCATCCGCGTCGACCATGGCGATGACGTCACCGGTCGCGGCTTCGAACCCGCAAGCGAGCGCGTTCCCCTTCCCCCGGCGGGTCTGCAGCACTACCCGGACGTCGGGCCGTCAGCCGGCGGGCTACCGCGATCGTGTCGTCCACCGAGTGCCCGTCCACCACGATCACCTCGTGGACCTCCGCGGGCAGCCGCGAGAAAACGTACGGCAGGTTTCTTGCTTCATTCAAAGTCGGAACGACCACGGATACACGTGGCCAAGGTAGATTCGAGCCGACCTGAGACACCATGGCTCCCTCATGATTCCAGGCAAGGGTAAACGGCGACCCTTTACACGGCCCCCCCGACATGGAAGTCGCCTACTGTTTAGGTTTCATTTACCTCCACCCGCCCCGTGACATACGGAAATACAAACGATACCAGTCACTGTCGTGCCGGAGGAAGATGCCTGGTATGGCTTTTGTGCGACTCTGTCGCAGAACTTCATGTAACCTGTTAGCTTCTGTCCGTGATTACCTTGGTTTTCTGGCGTAGCGGCCGCCTCTGAAACCCGGCCGGCCACGACCGGCGGCGAAGCACGGCGCAGGTCATCGGAGTAACGCTGTGGGCTGGTCCGCTGCTGCTAGCCGCGGCCGCGCTGGCATTCGACGCGGCCGACCGCAGGATTCCCTTCGGCGTGTGGATCACCGGGCCCGTCAACGAGGTCGCCCGTCGCCGCGGCGAGCGCCGGCCTCCCGCACACGCGCATCCCAGCTCCGCTACCCGATGGCAGGTACTCGGCGCGACCAGCGGAGGCGCAACTTTCCCGACGAATGCCCAAGGCCCGCGAGGGCGATCCCCGCAATCATCGCGCCGACGCGTGCGAGTCCGTACAGGTCACCTCGAATTACATAGCGAATCTCGGCCAGGACGCCGGTCGTCAATGTGTGTGTGACAAAGGCCAGTTCCGCATCCAGGCTCGCGGCTTCCTGCATATTGGCGAACGCCTCTGCCTTACCTTGATTGACGAGGTAGCACCGCCTCCAAAAATAGTGCCACGTCGTTCGGGTGGCTGGTACGAAGTGATATACAATAGCAAGTGGCTCATAAAGGACTCTGTGCTGAGCATATGTCATCCGGTGACACATATCCATGTCATCGTGATCATCTGAGTGGAAGCCGCCGACCTCGTGCAAGGCGGAGCGTCTTGTTGACATGTTCGCGCCAATGAGATGCGCGAGCGGTGCGCGGGTCAATGGAAGACCCTGATAGGCGCAACCGAACACCCAGTCGAACTCATACGGAAACCAACGGGGCCGCCTCACCTCGAATACTGGCAATGGCGCACCGCCCACGGCGCCTACCCGTTCGTCGTCATACGGGGCAATTAGTCGTTCCAGCCAGTCGGCAGCGGCAGCAGCGTCGTCGTCGAGGAATGCGATCACCTCACCACTCGCGAACTCGGCCGCAGTATTGCGAGCTGAGCCAAGGCGACCGTTGTATTTATTTGCCAGAACGATCAGTGGCACCGCCCCTGCTGGGCGCCCTTTCCCGAAGTACTCTTCGCTCTTCCGCAGCAGCTTGTCATTATGATCGATGCACACGATGATCTCGATCGGTGGTGAGGTCTGAGCTTCGACCGAAGAGACCGACTTCCTGAGCTGCACCCAACGATCTTCTGTATACGCGCAGATAACGACCGATACCGTTGGACGGTTCAGCAACTCATCACTCCTTCCGACACACTCGCGAGGTGCTCGGCACGGCAGGGTGACGTGCTCATCCAAGTCTCCATCGTTGCATCTGAACTCTGAAACGAAGCCGTCCCCAGTCCATGACCAGGCGCCGAGGGAGACGGTAGGGATCGGTCGAGGAACGGGCCGTTCCGGGGATGGTGGTGCAGGCTGTATCGAACGCAGCCGAACGCACGGCGTCGACCGAGCGATCGTCGAAGTCGTCGCGGCCGCCAAATGGGTACGCGAAGTGCGACACGGCCCGGCCGATCGACTGCTCTAGCTCTTCCCTGGAGCCAGAGATGGTGTCCTGCTGCTCCCGTGCCGGACGATCCCGAAGTCGGACGTGATCGACCGTGTGGGCGCCGATCGTCGCGGTGTCGCTGGCCGCCAGTTGGAGGAGGTCCTCGGGGGTGAGCGTTCCGGCGTCAGGCGGGGGGGCGGAACCCACCTGCCATTGCTCCGAGACGGCATCGAGTGCCCGTTCGATCTCCGTCACCCGAAGCGGCAGCAGGTGGCGGCGGACCGAATCGAGGTCTGCCCTGATCCCGGACGAACCGAGTGGGAGGCGGACGTTCCGGCCGCCGGCCGGCAGATCGATCTCCCTCACATGCGGTGGCCGCGAGCGCAACAGCGTTCCGAGGCGGTCCCACCAGAGACCGTTGTGGTTTCCCAGGATGCCGCTGGTCACGAAGACGGTGATCGGCACGCCCTTGGATTCGGCGATCGGCAGCGCGTTGGTCAGGTTGTCGCGGTAGCCGTCATCAAAGGTCACGATCACTCTCGGCCGACGCGACGGAACCGATACATCGGCGAGCGTCGACGGTTCCCGTGCCCTCGACATCTCCTCGAGGTGGGCGGCAAAATTGCCGGGGCGTACGCAGAGATGGAAGGGGTCCTCGACGCCTTCCGCTACCCGGTGGTAGCAGAGAATGAGCGTTCCGTCGCGCCTCATCGTAACGACACCCTACTGGTCAACGCGCCCGGCTGAGCGGCTGCGAGCCCCGTTCTGTCGGTTCCCCTCCTTGTGTCGAGACGGGAGCAGTTTGGGAGATGCGTGGGCCACCACGGGCCGCTGCCCGCTGCATCAGGCCGGGCCCGGAGCCGCGTTCCCGGCGTTGCATTGACCGCCACGCAGACCGCGGATCTCACCCGGATGACCCGCCGGGATCGGGTTCGACCGGGGAATCTCGGTGGTAGACCCGAATCACCGCGGGTAGCAAGGCGACGGCTTCACACGAGGCGGCGACGGCCCATCCGATGCAGATGCCCGTCATGCCCCAGTAGATTCCACCCAACGCCGCGCCGACCGCTTCTGCGGAGGTGCCTGCCGCCATGATCTTGGCCGCATGGCCCAGGCGGCCCTGCGCGCGGCGGATTGCCACGTAGTGGTCCTTGATCACGTAGGCGGGGCCTACCAGGATGAGCAGGCGCAATGCAGTGGTCCCGTTGATGACGTAGGCGGGGCCGAAGATGCGGAGGACAAGGGGAGCCGCCACCTGGACGACGACCACGATCCCACCACACAGAGCCAGTCCGAGGGGGAGTGTTCGGCGGACGTGGCGGTGAAGGAGGCCCTGGTCGCCTGACCTCTCGGCGAACAGGGACAGCGCCAGCAGGTACGGGATGATAAGCACCGTGGCCGACAACAGGAATGCGGTCGAGAAGTAGGCCACTTGCTGTGGGCGGATCAGGAGAGCTGCCATCAGCGGAACGATGTAGGAGATGGAATTGATGGACAGATTGAGGACGTGGTGCTTGAGGGAGAGCACGCCGTAGCTGCGGGCGAGTACCACCCGATGGCTGAGGTTCCCTTCGCCGGCCGGGGTCGGTTCGAGTCGAAGCATGGGGATACAGACCACGAGCGAGACAACCAGCGCCAGTGCCCAGGCAAACAGCAGACCTGGGGCTGTTCTGGTCCCGACGAGGACGAGGACACCCACGAAGGCCAGCTTCAGCCCTGAGTTCAGGCTGCCTCGCGTCAGCTGGGCCGAGCCCCGGTGCAGTCCGATTGCCGCGTCGTCGAGAGTGAGCCCGCCCACTGTCGCCACTGATCCGATCACGAAGAAAGCGGCGGTTGCCGGGTCGTGACCGATGATCCTCAGGCTGTCGCCCAGGAGCGGGGAGAGGGCCAGCGTGCCCAAAGACAGGATCAGGACAACCGAACACGCGATGGACAATCCGGTGCTGAAGGTGACACGGCGAACCGCGGCCGGTAGCGAGTCGAGTTCGGCCAGCACAAGGAGTGGGATCCCGAGCGCACCGATCGCTCCGAGAAAGAATGCCGTCGAGGATGCGGCGGCCGCCAGACCCACATCTCGCGCCGAGAACAGATGCGTGGCGACGGCCCAGTAGGCGAGGCCCAGTACCGCCGTGGCCCCTTGTTTGGCCACCAGGTAGCCGAAGGTCGTGAAGAGTCGCCGCAGTTCCGAGGACTGCAGCGGCTGCTCCGTCGGCCGTGCCGGCTCTCCGGGCGTGAACTCGCTCATGCTCTCAGGGGCCCGATCGGAATGGAGCCGGGGCATCCTCCGGGTCGGGCGGGCGGGGCCCCGCCCGCCCTCAGCCGTCCCATGGCGGCTGAGTGAACCCCAGCCTTTCACGAGTCGATCCTAGTGCCTGGCGCACCCAGTGGCCCGAGCAGAGGAGTGACCGATCCGGCCGGCAGCGGAGCCCCGTCGATCGGCCCTGGCGAGGGTGGCATGCCGCGCCGGCGTCGGCGCGCACCGGCGAAGTGGACTCTGGCGTTACGCGGAGTTCTGGTGTCGTGGAGCAGGTCACCGGGTGACGGACCAGCGACCGCATCATCGGTCAGCTTGTAATGTAAGGGACCGAGGTTGTCATGCAGAGGAACGGTCACCTGGCGTTCGCCATGCGCCTGATGCGGTCTTGCCGGACATCCTCCGGCGAGCACCGTGAAAGGACAGGGCGCATGGAATCCTCCCAGGACCCCTTGGCGCACCGACACGCACCCCACCGTCGGCTGAGCCGCAGGAGCCTGCTGGGCTGGTCAGCTGCCGTAACTTTCGCCGCTGCGGCAGGGGTGTTCACCGCATGGACTGCTCACAACGAGAACGCCTCCAGTGGCCGCGTCCTCTTCGACGACGTCTTCGCCGGGCAATCGCTGAGCCGGAATCACTGGAATCCCTACATATGCGATAACAACTCGAACGGCTGGCCATGGCTTATGCAGCCGAGCGTCGCGGAGGCCAGTTCGGCGATCGGCGGTAAGAACGGCCGCAACGCCGCGTACGACCTGCCCTCGGCGATCCGGGTGGACGATGGCCTGACTCTGAGGGCCTCTCGCGGGACCAAGGCGGCCGGATATTCCTGGACTGGCTCGGTCGTCTGCTCGCTCCCCACCAGCAATAACTTCGGGTCGGGCACTGTGCACACAGCTGGGTTCACCTTCGCGGACGCCCGCGTAGAAGTCCGAGCCAAGATGCCGGACCTGACTAGCGGGCAGTGGCCGGCCATCTGGTTCCTGCCTGCCTGGAACGACCACGGCGTGGAGATCGACCTATTCGAGGGCGGCTTTCTCTCCAAGACGACCAACCCCAACCAACTCATGGCGGTCAACCTGTTCAGCAGCGGCAACCGGCAGCAATTCCTGGACTGCCGCACTGACCTGTCCGCCGACTATCACACTTACTCGATGGAATACCGGCAGGGCAGCTCAATTAAGTTCTTCTTTGACGGCTCGAACGTCTGCACCTACACGCGCAATGTGCCAGTTGGCCCTTACTTCATCATCTTGTCCAACAGCATCGCATCGGCGCAGACGGCCAGCTGGCACACCCAGGTCAGCAACTCCACGCCGGCAATCAACCTGATGCAGGTCTCCTACGTGCGCGTCCTGGCACTGTAGAACCGGGTCGTCGCTGGTGATCAGGGCGACGCTGGACAGGCCGCGGGCCGCCAGGCCGCGCAGGAAGGCCAGCCAGCCGGCGCCATCCTCGTCCCGGCCCGGGTCTCGGTCCCGCGCCCGGCACTCGTTGCGGGTAGGCACCTCGAAGGATCGCGAAGTGGTCGCCTCGCATCAGGACCATACGCCGCACTAAAGCAAGCCAGTCACACCTGGATCAACTACTCCATACACCACTTCCGTGAATGTTAACCCCGATGACCAGCCAAGACTTCCGGTGAATCATCAGGCTAGAGCTGCTAGAATGTCCTTTCATCACATGGTAAACCGCGTGCATGGCTGAAGCGCCAGTAATGGCTATGACGTGCAGTATCCGATAATGACGACACCAGCAACGCACAAAGAACGGTTTAGATGACCACAGCTCTCATCATTGGTTCCGGAGCTGCTGCCGCAGGCGCAGCCCTCGCGTTGAGCCATCGAGAGAATCTTAAGATTACTGTTATAGACATTGGCCTTCAGCTTGAAAGCGATCGGGAACAGCTGATTGAAGCTCTGGCCTCGTCTTCTCCCGATGAGTGGGACGAACAGACGATTGAACTTATCTCAAAGCAGCCTGTTGCCTCACGGAATTCAAGTATTCCCGAGAAGCGCATATTCGGTTCAGACTATCCATTCCGAAATGTGGGCCAGCTCGGTGGCCTTACTGCGGTTAACGGTGCGACCGCTTCTCTGATTTCGTCCGCGTACGGCGGCTTCAGTAATGTATGGGGCTCCCAGATTATGCCTTTCACGACAGCAGCATTTGAAAGTTGGCCTGTGAATGCTGCCACGATGCGCTGCCACTATGAGGCGATTCTTCATCAAATCCCTTTCGCTGGCGAAGAGGATGACCTTGCAGCTAGATTTCCACTGATGCGGCCACCGGCCCCGCTTCCTTCAATGTCACCTAGAAGTCTGAATGTACTCGCTGCCTATGAAAGGTATAGGTCAAGGCTAAATGATCGTGGAATAACTATAGGAAAGGCGCGCCTAGCGTTTGATGCTGAGAAATGCATTCGATGCGGGATGTGCATGACCGGCTGCCCATATGGGCTGATTTATTCTGCTGCTCAGACATTTGACGCACTGCGCCGCGCCAGTAGAGTGACGTTTTATAGCGGCTTCCTGGCCCTTAAGATTATAGAAGAGGCTAACCAGGTCGCAGTAATCACTAAAGAAATCGCCACGGGCCGGATGCGACGATTTGAGGCTGACCGTGTCTATGTCGCGTGTGGCGCAATAGGTACTACCCGGCTCGTTGCGAACTCACTAGGATTCTTTGACGTTGATCTGCCGATGCTTGAATCGCGGCAGTTCATTCTACCGCTGCTATCGCTGCGGGCTACTGAGGATCCTCGAAATAAGCGCGACTTCACGCTTAATCAGTTCAACATGATCGTCGCTCCCGACGGAGGCTCTGTCGATATCTCGACACTTCATTTCTATACATTCAACTCCGCGTTTATTAACGGCCTTCCGTCAATACTTCGCACCCGCTCAGCAGAGTGGCTTCAGGTACAGCTATTGCGTCGTCTAACTGTTGCATTCGGTTATCTGCCGTCATGGAATTCCTCTCGGCTGCGCATACATATAGGATCTCGACGCGATCACTTGGAATTTCCTGATTTTAATATTTCCAGCGAATCCCCGCCCTCGGCGCAAAGCCGGATGCTACGCGCGGTCTTGCTCAGGCTTATCCAGTCGGCCCGGATACTTGATTTGTATCCGCTGATACCAATGTTGCGGCTATCTGCTGCCGGGAAAAGCTATCACTGGGGAGGGAGCTTTCCTCATGCTACTGACAGGTCTATTATATTTAGTAGCGACAGATTGGGACGTGTCGGATCATGGGAGCGGATTCATCTAGTGGACGCATCCGTATTTCCCACAGTGCCGGCAATGACCTTCGGGCTAACAGTTATGGCTAACGCGCACAGGATAGCATCAGAGAGCTTGGAGCTTATTTCATGCTTATACAAGCACCGGTTGCTGCCGTAACAGGGGCTAGCGGCTACCTGGGGTCACAAATTTGTAAGACCTTGGAAGCTAGGGGCTGGCAAACGATACGGCTCTCCCGATCTCCAGAACCCCGATCTCCAGAACAGAGTCATGACCAGGTATTTTCGTACGACCTAGCTATGCCAATCACAGCACAGGTAAGGAAAGTGCTTCGATCAGCGAATGTCGTTATACATGCTGCATACGATTTGTCATTGACAAATTCCGCTGACATATGGCGAGTAAACGTGGAAGGTACACGCAGTCTGCTCAAAGCGGCAAGAGAGGCTGCCGTGGATCGCATCATAGTGCTGTCAAGCATGTCTGCTTTTGAGGGGACCACTCAACTCTACGGTCGGGCTAAACTCGATATCGAAGCCATAACCACTGAATTTGACGGCTGCGCTGTTCGGCCAGGTTTGGTACACAGCGAGCAGGCAGGCGGCATGGTTGGAGCAATGCGAAAACTCACCATCTTGCCCATCGTCCCCGTCATAGCTGGTGGGGCTGGCGTATACACAGTGCGGGAACAGGATCTCATGAGGGTCATTGCGCTGCTGGCCTCGGCTACGAGCCTAGAGCCCGGAACGATCTCCGTTGCTCATCCAAGCCGGGTGACCCTGATAGATCTATTGAGAGCCTTTGCAGCACAAGAAGATCGTCGGTGCCGGTTTGTCCCTGTGCCTTGGCAGCTGATCTACTGGCTGCTCAGGAGTGGTGAGTTTATGCGTCTGCGGCTGCCGTTCCGAGCCGACTCGCTGCTTGGCCTGATACACACGGCCCCCGGTCTCATCGGCGGAGACCAACTGGCTCGGCTCGGTGTCACCTTGCATGCGTTTAATGTCCGGGGTTCTACAGTTCCGTCCGGAGTACACTGATGCGCATCCTTCTGCTAGCCCAATTCTTTCCACCGGACATCGGCGGCGAGGAGCGCCACGTTTTCAACCTCGCGAAAACTCTCGCTGAGCGGGGACACGAGGTTGCGGTAGCGACTCAACGTATGGTTGATGTCCCGGATCAGGAAACCCTTGCATCGGGCGTTCGGGTGCACAGGTTCGCCACGGTTGCGATGCGCCTCCCGGGTGTCTATTCGACCAACCGCACCCATCACCCACCGCTGCCGGATCCGCTGGGTGTCCGCGAGTTGTCACGCATCACTCGGCAGGAGCGGCCACATGTTGTTCACGCACACAACTGGATCGTCAACAGCGCTCTTGCGCTGCGTCGCTCATCGCCGACGGGATTGCGCTTTGGACTCGTACTAACGCTGCACGACTTCAGTCATGTCTGCGCGACGAAGAGACTGATGCGGATGGGCTCGGCATGTGAGGGACCTACGGTCGCACGCTGTCTTCCTTGCGCTACCGCGCACTATGGACCTGCCGTGGGACCACTGACTGCGGCTGCTACGGCGCTGATGCGCCCATGGAAAAACCGGACCATCGACCACGTGGTCTGCGTGAGCAACGCTGTCGCCAGTGGCAACCATATCCCGCGTGGCCCCAACACCAGCGTAATACCTAATTTCGTCCTTGACGAGGTAGCCCTGGGTCGCGCAGGTGATGCGGCTGAGGGCCGGACCGAAGACATTCCACCGGGCTTGCCGAAGGAGGAGTTCCTCCTTTTTGTTGGCGAGCTGTCCGCAGATAAAGGTCTGCCGACGCTGCTGCGGGCCTACGAGTCGCTCGGCCGGAAACGTCCGCCACTGCTGCTGATCGGCCGACGAACTCCAGACACACCTACGCGCTTTCCTGACGGTGCCGAGATGTGCGCTGAGTGGCCGCACGATCACGTTATGTCCGCGTTTCGTCGTTGCCTTTTTGCTGTGCTTCCATCGATTTGCCTTGATGCCTGCCCGACGACCGTACTGGAGGCGATGGCCAGTGGTCGTCCGGTGGTCGCGACTACAACTGGCGGAATAGTCGATATGATCGTGGATGGGGAAAGCGGACTTCTTGTTCCCCCCGGCGATGAATATAAGCTCGCCGAAGCCATGGCCCGATTGCTGAATGATGCTGACCTACGCGTCCGCCTTGCTGCTGGTGCGCAGGAACGCGTCCAGCGGTTCACGGCATCCGCAGTCGTGGAGCGCCTCGAAGCCGTTTATGCGCGGGTCGCTCCACGAAATTCTGGGACATCTCCGAAAACCTACCAGGCGAGCGCCGACGGACGAGACGCTGGCAGATCATGATACGTAATGTAACTTCCGGCAAAGCGTTCGGCAATCGGGAGGGCCAGTCGCTGGAGCGGCCACTGCGAGTACTCATGGTCTGCCCACGTTACCTTCCGGAAGTCGGCGGGACTGAGATGCACGTCCATGAGGTTGCACGTCGCCTCTCGGCGCTGGGGAGTTTCGACATCACCGTGCTGGCAACCGACCGGTCCCGGCGACTGCCACGGCAGGAGGTCGTTGAGGGTATCTCAGTCCTGCGGGTCCCGTCCTGGCCGCGCAAGCCGAGATTACTACCTCGCCCCCGGGATTGCGGCTGTGATCAGACAGCGCAGATGGGACCTCGTGCACTGCCAAGGTATCCACACGCCAGTGCCATTGCTCGCCATGATCTCCGCACGGCGGGTCGGCATCCCTTATCTGGTCACCTTCCACACCGGCGGGCATTCGTCACGGCTCCGGAACGCCATGCGAACCACCCAATGGCGGCTGGCAGGCCCACTGCTGCGAAACGCCGTGTCACTTATTGCGGTAAGTCGCTTTGAGGCTGTCGCCCTCGCGCGACATGCCCGCCTTGGAGACACGCGGGTCATTGTGATCCGTAACGGCGGAGCACTACCATCACCTCGCACCGGGACGGTCGCCGTTCCTGGCCGGATCGTTTCCAGCGGCCGACTAGAACGGTACAAGGGACATCACCGGGTCATCGAGGCACTGCCGCATGTTATGCGTGAGATCCCCGAAGCCCACCTGCTGATCCTGGGAAGCGGTCCGTATGAGAGCGATCTCTACAAACTCGCTCGCCATCTGGGAGTTTCGGACCGGGTGAGCATCAAGCACGTCGCGCCGGCGGATCGCCAAAGTATGGCCACCACGTTGGCCGAGTCGAGCGTCGTCGCCGCGCTGTCGGACTATGAGGCGCACCCAGTGGCGGTGATGGAGGCCTTGTGCGTCGCGCGCCCGGTCGTGGGTTATGACATTGCCGGCACAGGCGAGCTCTTCGCGGCGGGGTGGGTCCGTGGCGTGCCGCGCGGCGCGCCTGCCGCCGCTGTCGCCCAGGAGCTGATCAAGGCAATGTCGTCTCCCTCGCTGGTGGATCACGCCCAGCTACCGAGCTGGGACTCCTGCGCTGACCAACTTGCGCATGTCTACCTGTCGTCACTGGGCATCGCCCCTGAAAGCCGGACGCTACGAACGCGAGACACTGCCGGCCAGACTGATCGCAATGGCACGGGGGGATGAATGCTACCATCACTGCAGCATGAAAAGGGGCTCGGGGAAGAGATATGAGCGCGCGAGAGCCTGCTTCACCGTACGGGCCTTCACGCGCTCCAACGACCCGCAATGCTCAGGACGGCACTGCGCACACCGCGAATCCACTGAACGTCACAAGAGCCGGGCACAATGGGCAGGTGGGATACAGCCCTTCACAGGCTTTCCGAGGTTCGCAGCCAGGAGATGCCAACCTGCGCCGGGCACCCGAAGCGTTTGGAATGGGTCGCCGTGGCCGACAGGGTCGCTTTCTCGCCGGGGTGGTCTGCGCGACTACGGGCCTCGGCCTGTGCGGTGAAGGCTTTGCAATGGCTGTCGCCCCACGACATCCCGTAGCAGGACAGGTGCTGTTCTTTGTCGCCCTTGTCGTTCCATTCACGATTTTCCTTACGGTACTAATGGTGCCACGACTGGGCTCTCTCAGAGAGATTACAGTCGCCGTTCTTGGCCTGTATCCTGCAATGGTCTACCGCATGTCCAGTCCCCTCATTCTAGCCGGGTACGACGAGCATCAGCACGAGCAGTCGCTCATGAATCTATTGCGGGGAAGCGGCCTATTCTCACCTAATCCGGTTTTGCGGGTGAGTCCATTCTATCCGGGACTCGAGATTTTTACCAGCGCCGGGATTCGCCTCACGGGCCTACCTGTCGCGCTGGTAATGTCTCTTGTCGTCCTACTGTGCCGGCTGCTCCTTGTCCTGATAATTTATCATGCTGCACTTCTTGTCAGCCCTTCACGCCGCGGCGCATCTTTGGTGCTCGCTTTTTACGCTGTTTCCTCGGAGTTCTACTCGTTCAACTCCGGATTCTCCTATCAAACGCTGGCTCTGACCTTGGGCTTGGGCGGAATCTTCCTGCTGCGTCGCGCCCAATTTGCCGACCACGCCGCGGCCCGCCGGCTTTTTATTATTGCGTCGCTGGTGCTGATCGCCACTGTGATCACTCACCACGCCACAAGCTGGATGGTGCTAGCGTTCCTCATCGCCTGGGCGGCGGTGAGCCGGAAGGGCGAGCGCAAGCTCCTCGCTCGTGCCGCGGTAGTAATGGGAGCCGCCGTTGCCATCTGGACTGCAGCCCTCGCTGCGCCCCTGGCAGGGTACTTTGTGCCGATCTTTTCGAGTGTTCTGCAGAGTGCGCAGACTTTTCTGGCGGGAACCAGCGGGCATCAGATTTTCGGCGCTAGCGGAGGAACGCCGCCGATCGCGAACTGGGAGCGTGTTGTACTGGTCGTCTACACACTCTCCTGCACCCTTGCCGCATTGGTATGCGCCTGGATTATGTTTTCGCGAGCGTTTTATAACCGGGATCGCATGCTCGGTCTCCTGGGTGCTTTGAATCTCGCTTTTCCAATCACCGCAGCTGCACATTTTGACCCGAGCGTCGGTGAGCTGGGGGACCGGGCCTCTACATTCTTGTTCCTCCCACTCGCGCTGTCATGTTCCTTGATAATCCAGCGCCACCCCCGAGTCACCCGGCGTCCGGCTCGCAGGCACAACCCCATCCGGCCCGCTGTGCTCATAGCCTTGATAGGCGGGACGACGGTTATCTATCTTGGCGGCATCTTGCTCGGGTCCAATCCCGACTGGAATCGCCTCCCTGGCCCTTACCTCGTTTCAGCCGAAGATCGCACACAGGATCCTGAAACTATAGCGGCGGTCGACTGGGCCGCCACGCATCTTCCCGCGGGCAGTACCGTGGTAGCCGACCGAATTCCCGCCGATCTCCTCGCGAGTCAGGCACGTCTGTGGCCCGAGTCTCAACCCCAGCAAGGCCTCGAGCCGGCGCAATTGTACTTCTCAGATACTTGGGGCACTCAGCAGACCGCAATCGTCAAAGGCCTGCATATCGATTACCTGTACGTCGACACGCGCCTAGCTGACTCGCTCCCATACGCTGGGTACTACATCTCCGAAGGAGAAACGACTAAGCCGACACGCATCACCGTGGCAGATATAGCCAAGTTCGCCCATGTCCCAGGCCTGAACGCCGTTTACCATCATGGCCCCGTGACCATTTATGATACTGCCGGCCTCGGGGTTGCACCTGTGTGGAATGGATTCCGGGGTCATCATACGATGGGCCTAGGGCCCTTGGACGCAATGTTGGGCGCAGTAGTCGTCCTTCTCATCCTGCTAATCAGAAGACGATTGGCATGGGTGAAATCGACCGCACGGGACATCGGTGTTCTCGGGACCACGTTGGCTGTCATAGCTATCACAATTTTCATAGGTGGCACACTCCTCGCCCTGCGCCTGATGCCAGGCCCCGCTTTCACCTTGGGGGCCGTTACGACATCAGTCGTGATCCTTGCGGTTCAGCGCCGAATGAACGGCCTGCGGCTTGTCCCGCGCCTGCCTTTCTTGCACAGACTGGATCCGCTTGTCCTTCTGGGGCTCGTTACCGGCGCGGCCGGGCTCGCTATTGCTATCCACGCCGCGTGGATCACCGATGTCGCCGACGTCAATGCGATCCTCCGGGCTGTCAGCTAACGAGCGCTGCGAGACCGGACTGGCTGGTGATCCGGGCGGCGATCGTGGCCATCTGCTCGAAGAGGTGCCGCTGCGGGCAGCAGTAGTCGTAGAGCGGCACCGGCTTACCAGTTCTCTATTGACCGGGCGAAGATCTCGGCGATGTCCTCCTCGGCCACCGGACGCGGGCAGGTGGCCAGCAGACGCTGCTGCTTCATGGTGCCCGGCACCAGGTCGGGGATGTCAGCCTCGGTGTAGCCGACCGCTCCGATGCCGTTCGGGATCTCGATGTCCCGCATCAGGCCCACGACGACGGACGGAAGCTGCTCGCTCGCGTCGTTCAGCTTGTCCGCCTCCGGCGCCAGCAGCGCGGCGGCCGCCAGATGACGCTCCGGCGCGCTGGGGAAGCTAGTCGGCGGCCATCCAGGCGGCGAGGTCAGCCGAGACCAGAAGCTTGCAGGAACGTGCGGGCG
Source organism: uncultured Actinomycetes bacterium (assembly GCA_963800415.1). Lineage (GTDB taxonomy): Bacteria > Actinomycetota > Actinomycetes > Streptosporangiales > Streptosporangiaceae > Palsa-504. Next base: position 38,910 of record CAWDBS010000071.1, on the reverse strand, counting down.
ATGACCTGGTACCCGGCCTGGTTGGCGTGCTGGTTCGGCCCGCGGGGCGGGGCGGCGCAGGCCCAGGTCCACTGGCAGAGCCGGGCGACGTTGCGCGGGACGGCCGCGGTTCCGGCGCCCTGCTGGCGGGCGAAGTCGGCGGTGTCGAAGGCGCCGAACACATTCGCGACCCGGGCGCCGTAGTGGGCGTAGACGCGATCCAGCATGTTGTTGTAGGTGGCGGCCAGCCGCACGGCGGTCCAGGCGACCAGGTGACCGGGCAGGCCCTGGCGCCATTCGGCCAGCGCGGGCAGGTAGTAATTCATTCCGACGATGCGGACACCCGGCCCGGCGGCGGCCTTCAGGCCAGCCATGATCGTGGTCAGGTGGGTGACCGCGGCCGGGATGCCTGTCACCGCGCACGCGGCGAGCTGGGTGAGGCTGGGCTGGCCGCCGCAGGCTTCGGGGTCGTTGGCGCCGATGTCGATGGTGACCAGGAGCACCCGGCCGCGGTGAGCGTGCAGGAAGGTTTCTGCGGCCTTGAGCTGCGAGCCGCCGGGGTAGCGGCAGATCCCGCCGTCGATCATCGTGCTGGTGGTCTCGCCCGGGCAGCCCAGCTTGACCAGCTTGAGCGCGGGATGGCCGCGGCGCAGCGCCGCGTAGACCTGGTTGGGATAGCCGGACCTGGTCTCCACGCTGGCGCCGGCCGCGTTCGGCTGGACGCCCCGGGACAGCGAGTCACCCAGGGCGAGGTAGTAGGTGGGTTCGGGGGCTTTGGCGGGCGCGTGGTGCGGTGGCGTCGGCGGCCCGGAGCACGCGGTGAGGGCCGCGGCGGTCGCCATCGCGGCCGCGATGGCCAGCGGGAGGCGCAGCCGCCGGATGCCCGCAGAGCGCATAGTCACCTCCCTGCGATACAGCGTAAGACAGGGTGGGACCAGGCTCGCGGCGTCAGTGGTCGGCGGGGCGGGCAGGTGCTTTCTCGGTCAGAACGACGAGATGACGCCGCCCTGTGCTTCGTAGCCGGTGAGCGACGGGCCCCAGGCCGAGCCGTCGTCGGGTAGCGGCGGCGCGTTACCGCGCCGCCGCCCCCTAAGAACCGGCCATGCGGACTTTCTCCGCAGCTCGGCTCAAGCAGGCCCTATGGCGGGAATGCCAGGCTTGCCGCCGTCGATTCGGCGGCGGCAGTGTGCGTGGATGAGACGGTATGCGACTTGCTCGCCAGGCGTGCCGAGGTCCATCACGGAGGCGACCGCTTCCTTGCGGATCGCTTTCCGGATGACGGTGTGCCACTGCTCCCACTCGCGCTCGTCATGCGGTTCGTGGCTGGCGTAGAGCAGCAGCCCCCGGCATAGCGGGCACCGGCCGCGCTGGCGGCGCAGCAGGTGCCAGGTCGCGGGGCTGACCGGGGGCCGGTTGCGCTCGCGGCGCTTGGCCCAGTATCCGGCCAGGCCAGGGTCATCGGGGGATGCCCTCCCGGCGACCATCACGTGCCGGACGATTTTCGTCCAGGAGAACCTGCGGAGGTAGCGGCCGGTGTCCCGGCTGCCGAACAGCCACTTGTCGGTCCTGGACGGGTTGAACATGCCGAAGTACCGGGCGGTGACCCAGTGCCGCGACTTGTTCGGGTGCGCGTGCCTGGCCCATTTCCAGGCCAGCCGCCACATGTGGGCGTCCAGCTTGCCGTAGGCGCGGCTGGACACCCCGATCCGGTAATAAGCGGCCCACCCGGTGACTATCGGGTTCAACCGGGCGATGACCGCGTCGGCGTTGGCCCCTCGCAGGGCTACTGCCTCGGCGGACAGCCTGTTCCGGATCTGCCGCATTGCGTCCTTGCTCGGCTTGGTCAGCAGCTTGCCGCCGAACCGGCGGATCTCGAACCCCAGGAAGTCCACCCCCTGATCCAGGTGGGTGATCTTCGTCTTGTCCTGGTTGAAGGCCAGGCCACGGGGTTCCAGCCAGTCGGCGAGCCGCGCCTGGACCTGCTCGGCCTGCTGCCTGGAGTGACAGAGAGCGATCAGATCGTCGGCGTAGCGGACCAGGATCGGGCAGCCGGGTGCGGCGGTGCCGTCCCGGTAGTACCGGACCCCGGCCGCCTGCTCGATGCCGTGCAATGCCACGTTCATGAGCAACGGACTTGCCACCCCGCCCTGTGGGGCGCCCTCACCGGTCGGGGACAAGAACCCCGTCCTCGATCACGCCCGCTTTCAGCCACTGGCGCACCAGGCCCCGTGCGGGGAAGGTGCCCAGTGACGTGAGGATGTGATCGTGGCTGAGCCGGTCGAACGCCGACTGGAGGTCGGCGTCCAGCGCCCACAGCCGCTTCGCGGACTTGCCGCTCGCGGTGGTGTGGATGGCCACGATCGCGTCGTGGCAGCCCCGGCCCGGCCGGAACCCGTAGGACTTCGGCTCGAACCTGGACTCCCACTCGGGTTCCAGCGCGTTCACCGCCAGGGCCTGAAGCGCCCGGTCGGCGATCACTGGTATCCCGAGGCCGCGACGCCGCCCGTTGCTCTTGGGCACATACACCCGCCTGACAGGCAGGGGCCTCCACGCGGACGCGCCGTGCCGGAGCCAGGCGGCCATGTCGGCCTTCTCCCAGCTTGCCAGCACGATGCGCCCGTCGACCCCGGCCGTCTTGCGGCCAGCGTTGACCTCCGTGACCCGCCGTACGCTCACCAGCGCGTTGCTGCGGGACCGGAGCATCAGTTTCTGCAGGCTGCGGGCCTTCTTCAGGTCCCCGGCCCGCGATGCCGCGAAGATCCGCCACCGCAGCCGCCGTACGTTCTTCTCGGCCTGGCCCCAGTCCACCTGGTCCCATTCCGGAAAGCCGTCCTCCGGTCCGTTCACCGGGACCGGCGCTGGCGCTGCCGCGCCAGGAGTGCCGTTCATGGTGTCCAACTTGCCCTTCGGTTCCGGCGTTGCAGCTTGCTTTCCTCCGCAGGCCCACCAGACCCGCGTCAGCGCCCTTTCAGGACGGGACATGATCCCTATCCGGCCGGTTATGCGGGAGCCGCTGACGGAGGAGCCAGCATCCGGTCCCGGTTTCCCGCTGCCTTTCGGCCGCCGGCATTCGCTTCTCGGGTCATCCTGCGCCCGCCGGGGAGTTGAGCCTTTCTTACGTCCGGCTTACCGGCAGGCGCAGCCTGCCGAACCCCGTCGGGGTTGTCACGTTCCGCATGGTCGAGATGCGGCCGGGGTGGGTGCCGCCTGAACCCCGGGGACGGTGGTGCGCTCCCGACCGGCCGTTGGACCCCGGTCGGCACCTGCCGCCTTCCAGCGGCGGTCCCTATTCTCCCGCCCCCTGCATTCCGCCTGCGGGAGTCCACGTAACGAGGCGTCATCGACGATTCACTTGCGTTCACCCGTCCGGCCTTCCCCAGCCTGTGACCCCCGGACGGAACAGGGGCCCTTGGGCATTTCCCCGGGCTTCGCACCCTGCGGTTACCCGCAGCGCACGCCAGGGCGGGGACGGTCCGTGCACACTGGACCGGGAACTACGTCACCGACATAAGCCGGTCCTCCTTCTGCGAGTTCCACTCGCTCCAAGCGACTTCGTGTCGCACCCACCACTTGTGATACAGCGCGCCGTCGGTGCCGATCACGAAGATGTCGAGCCGGTTCGGCCCCCAGGTAACCGCCCGTGGCGATGACATGCACACTCCGCCGAGTGACTCATAGCCCGTGGGCGACGGACCCCAGGCCGAGCCGTCCCACCACTTGTGATACAACGCCCGGTCGGTGCCGAGCACGAAGACGTCCAGGCGGTTCGGCCCCCAGGAAACCACTTCCGGTTGACCAACGCATACTCCGCCGAGTGACTCATAGCCGGTGAGCGAGGGGCCCCAGGCCGAGCCGTCCCACCACTTGTGGTACAGCGCCCGGTCGGTGCCGAGCACGAAAACGTCGAGACGATTCGCATCCCATGAGACGATCCGCGGATCGCCGACGCACACCCCGCCCATTCCTTCGTAGCCGGTGAGCGAGGGGCCCCAGGCCGAGCCGTCGCCACCACTTGTGGTACAGCGCGCTGTCGGTGCCGGTGACGAACACATCGAGGCGGTCGGGCCCCCACGCGACCACCTGCGGCGCGCTCGTGCAGATGCCGCCCTGTGCTTCGTAGCCGGTGAGCGAGGGGCCCCAGGCCGAGCCGTCGCCACCACTTGTGGTACAGCGCCCGGTCGGTGCCGAGCACGAAGACGTCGAGCCGGTTCGCTCCCCACGCCACGACCGGCTTTGAGCTCTGACGAGGCGTAGCCGCAGCGGGTACGGGAGCGATTACGCAGGCGTTCTGGGCGTTCGACCACTCGGTCTGGACGAGATAGCCGCCGAGGCGCGTCGTCTGGCGATTGCAGATATCGCCGATCTCGTCGCCCGCACCATCTTCCCACCAGGCGTTCAGCGCCGGGTCAGTGACCGCTTCGGCGAATTCGTGGCTGCTGACCTCGGTCAGCGTGTCGAGAAACTGGCCGGGAAACTCGCAACCACCGCAGGTCGCGAATGGGATGACGGCGTAATAGACGTTGCCAATATGGTTGTGGTAGCCACAGAAATTCTGGCAAGACTGTTGTGTGCCGAGCAGAGAAACCACGTTCGGCGGGAGAAACACGAAGTAAAGCGTGTTAGCGGTAGTTGCCGGGACGGTGTTGCTGGCGATCCAGCCCTGGATTGCCGTCTGGACCTGGGCGTCGGTAACCTGGCGAACACCGCCGACCACTGTTCCGGGTTCACTGTTCGATATGTGCGCCGAGGCGAGTCGTTGCCCGTGCTGGATCTGCGTCGACGCAGTACTGTATTCGTGCAGCAGGTCCATGTAGGAGCTCGTCACGATGAAGTCGAAGAATCCGTCGAGCTGGGTCGCCAATTGAGCGTTTGTGCCGGTTGCCCAGGCCGCGCCCCAGTAAATCGGCACGACTTGCACCGATCCAAGTACCGGACCGCCGTGATTCTGCAAGCTCGGTGTCGGCGCGCCGACCGCAGGCGAGACGCCCCGCGCCTCGAAGTCAGCCACGGGGACGATCTGCCGTGGGCCAGGCCGCCGGGATGGCCTCCGCAACGCCCCGGGCGACGAACTCGGCGGGGGGAACGATCTGTCGCGGGCTTCCCGCCATGGCGGTGACGGCGCTCGGAGCCCTGCTCATCGCGTCATGCGGAATATTCTCACCAGGCATGCCCGAGGCAACCGGCGTCTCGGCCATCCCAGCTCCAGGCATCTGCCGGCTGCTCATCGCGTCATCCGGCGCACCGGGCATGTCCCCCGAGTCCGCACCCGGCATTCACGACCGGACTTGGCACCGGACTTGGCACCGGACTTGGCACCGGACTTGGCACCGGACTTCGCACCCGGCATCTCACTAGGCATGTCGTGTCCTCCCCCTCCGCCTTTTGGGATGACTCGTTCGCTTCCGTGAAGGTACGGATAGTCATCCAGGAACGGATCCGCCAGGGATCCGTGAAATATGCGAAAAGTCCACCGTAAACCGCCTGTACGCCTCGGGTCAAGCGTGGCTACCAATGCTTCAAGCCAGCGCTCCACAAACGAGATTGTCCTGCGTTTATTGAGCTATCCTGCTTCAGGGGAGGCTCTATTTGCTGGATCCCGAATACTGAATACCAACCACGGTCCGGCATCCGAATTTTGACCTTTCTTCCCGAAATCATGGCCCGAACCGAGCCGGATGGAAGCAAGAGATTTCAGTGGAGGGCTGGGCGGAGATCGCGCGGTTGCACCGGACCTGGTCTGCACGCTGGTGCCGGCCGCGTTCGGCTGCACCTCCGCTTATGACGGCTGGCCGTAGAGATCGTTCAGGGTAGCAAGGAGAATCTTGCCTTTGCTGGCGGTGGCTTCGGCTGCCAGTTCATCAGTGAAGCCGGTCGCGCTGAAGAGGCCGAATGCGGCGTCGGTGGCGTCGTGCCCGGCGGCGGTCAGCAGGTCGCGGAGGTGCTGAAGCCTGCGCAGCTCGGCCAGGCCTGGGCGGCGGTCGCGGTGCTTGGCCTCGCCGATGAACGCGACCGGCACGCCGGGGGTCCGCGGGCGGCTGCCGCGCGCGAGCGCCAGGACGTCGATCTCGTGGCCGGTCTTGTGCTCGCGGCAGGCGATGACGGTCTGCCCGACCGGGCCGACGGCGAGGCCCGCTTCCCCGGAAGCGTACCGGGCGACCCATTCGGCGGCGAGCGCCTCGAAGTGCGGCCCGAAGATCTTGGACTCCACGGTGTGCTCTGCCTCGGCCCAGACCTGGCCAGCCCGCCCGGCTTCCAGGTCGGCCAGGTACGGCTCGATGACTAGCTGATGGAGGCGGACCATCGGGTCGGCGACCGTCACCACGGGCCGCCGGTCCAGGAGCAGGTCGTGCCGGCGGTCGATGAACCCGGCCGAGGCCAGCGTGGCCAGCTGGTGCGTCAGCGAGGTAGCCGGGCGGCCGAGCAGGCCGCCGATCTTCGTTGGCGACGACTCTCCTGCCGCCACGGCCGCGAGCACCGAGCTGTAGGCGGCGGTGTCGCGGATGCGCGGGTCCTCGTGCACGACCCTGCGGGCCTCGTCGAACAAGGGCATAGACGGCCGCAGCACGTTCCGCGTGAGCCAGCCGCCAAGCTGTGCCGGATTCTCTGGAACCTGCGGATCGGGCACAAGCTCCCGGTAGCCGGGCGTGCCACCGACGAGGGCGTTGTGCGCGAAGGCCGCGGCGGGATCCTCGATTCCCCAGTACTCCCGCGCGTCCCGGTAGCCGAACGACCGGACGCGCAGTTCGAGCGCAGCCCGGCCGCGCAACGCCCTGGTCCCGGACAGCAGGTCCGCCATGACCGAAATCGCCGAGCCGCACAGGAGCAGGCGAAACGACGCGGTGCTCGCTCCGGCACCCGGTCCTAGGCCGTCGTACAGGGACTGCACGATGGACGGCAGCCCGGGAGTTTCCTGAGCCAGGTAAGGGAACTCATCGAGGACTAGCAGCGGCGGCACGCCGCGGGAAGCATGCGAGCGGGATGACGCGGCCATCACCTCGGTCGCCGTTCGCAGCGCCTGCTCCCAGCCGCCGAACCCGAACGCGCCAGCCGACAGGTCGGCCCAGGTCGCGAGCGAGTCACCGAATCGGCGCAGCGAGACCGGCTCGGCCTGCTCAGTGGCCAGGTGATAGAGGCCGCCGACCGCGCCGGTGAGCCGGCGCAGCAGGTACGATTTGCCCTGCCTGCGCCTGCCGTAGACCACGGCGATCCGCAACCCGGGCAACGGCGAGAACGCGAAGCCGGTCAGGTCCGCCCACTCCGCGTCACGGTCGAAGACATCCGTCGGCTTGTCCAAGGTGCTCTTATCCAGCGGAGCCTCCATTAGCTCGACTGCAGTTATATTAAGTGTATTCGAGCTAGAAGCGGTCTGTGACATTCTGGCCAGGGCTGCGGTGTTGGCCAGCGAGTGAGCATGCACAAGGCTCACGGTACGGACGTGGCAGGATGGTCGACGTGTCGGGATCCCATCCCAGGTCGCTGCGCCCCACGTACCCGACCAGGAACCCTGGCAGGGACCTGGGTAGCGGCCCTTGATCCTGATCAGGGACCTGGGTAGCGGCCCTTGATCCTGATCAGGGACCTGGGTAGCGGCCCTTGATGCGGTGGCCGGCCGGGTCGAACGGGGGGCGCAGGTGGACGGTGGCCGGGTGCAGCTGACCGCCCACGTTGACCTGGTACTCCCCCGCCCGGGCGAGGTCGGGGGTGAGCACGTCGCCGTCCGGGTGACGGACGTAGGCCAGGCCGACGCAGCCGCCGAGGGTCTCGCCCCAGGCGCCGGAGGTCACCTGGCCGACGGCGACGCCGTCCCGGAGCACGAGCTCCCCACCCCAGATCATGGCGTCCGGGCCGGCGCCGTCGAGCACGAGGGAGACCAGGCGGCGGCGCGGGCCGGCGGCCCGGGCCTGCTCGACCGCCGCCCGGCCCAGGAACGGGATGCCCGTCCTGAGCTTGCAGGCGAACAGCAGGCCGGCCTTGACCGGGTTGTAGTCCGGGGTCAGCTCGCGGCCGAAGGCCCGGTAGGCCTTCTCCAGCCGCAGTGACTCGATCGCGTAGTAGCCGGCGTTGGCCAGGCCGAGCCCGGCGCCCGCGTCGACCAGGTCCTGGTAGGCGCCGACGGCGAATTCGGCCGGGACGTACAGCTCCCAGCCGAGCTCCCCGACGTAGGTGATCCTGGTGGCGCGGACCGTCGCGTAGCCGAGGTCGATGTCACGACTAGAGCCGAACGGGAAGGCCTCATCGCCCAGCTCCGTGCGGGAGAGCCTGGACAGCAGGTCGCGCGACCGCGGGCCCATGACCCCGTAGACGGCGCAGGCGGAGGTGACGTCGACCAGCGAGGCGCGCAGGCCGGGGGGCATCCGCCTGGTGATGTGGTCCTTGTCGCGCTCGGTGGTCGCCGCGCTGCTGACCAGCAGGAATTCGGTGGCCGAGAGCCGGGTGACGGTGATGTCGGCCTCGTAGGTGCCGTGCGCGTTGAGCATCCCGGTGTAGACGGTGCGGCCCGGGGAGACCGCGACGTCGGCGGTGCACAGCCACTGCAGGGCCTGTTCGGCGTCCCGGCCGGTCACCAGGTACTTGGAGAAGCTGGTCTGGTCGAACAGGGCGACCGCGCTGCGGGCGGCACGCTGCTCGGCCGAGGACCAGGGCTGCCAGTTCTGCTGGCCCCAGCCGTACTGGATGTCCGGGCGCTGGCCGGGCGGGGCGAAGAAGTTCGCCCGCTCCCAGCCCATCTTGCTGCCGAAGCAGGCGTTGGCCTGCTTGAGCAGGTGATACGCCGGGGACCTGCGGAACGGCCGGGCGGAGCTCAGCTCGCGGTTGGGCCACGGCACGGCGTAGTGCAGGCCGAGGACCTCGCTGACCCGGTCGTGCAGCCACTGGTTGTTGCCGTTGAAGGCGGCGAAGCGGCGGATGTCGACCGCGGACAGGTCCAGGCCCGGCTCGCCCTCGACGATCCACTCGGCCAGCGCCCGCCCGGCGCCGCCCGCCGAGGCGATGCCGACCGAGTTGAAGCCGGCGCCGACGAAGAAGTTCCGCAGCTCCGGCGCTTCGCCCAGAATGAACTGGTTGTCCGGGGTGAAGCTCTCCGGGCCGTTGTAGAACATCTTGATCCCGGTCCCGGCGAGCACCGGGATGCGCTCGATCGCGCTGTCCATGAGGATCGCGAAGTGGTCCCAGTCCTCCCCCAGCAGCTGGAACTCGAACGGGTAGGGTAGCGCGTCGGGGGCGACCCAGGGTTTGGCGTCGGGCTCGAAGCCGCCGACCACCAGGCCGCCGACCTCCTCCTTGATATAGGTGTAGCCGTCCGGGTCGCGCAGGATCGGGAAGTCCCGGTGCACCCCGTCGACCTGCTCGGTGACCACGTAGAAGTGCTCGGCCGAGTGCAGCGGCACGGTCACCCCGGCCATCGCGCCGACCTGCTTGGCCCACTGGCCGGCGCAGTTGACCACCACCTCGGCCTCGACGTCACCCTGGTCGGTGCGGACGCCTGTTACCGCGTTGTCTTTCGTGAGGATGGCGGTGACCCGGGTGCGCTCCCTTATCGTGACGCCTTTGTCGCGGGCGCCGCGGGCCAGCGCGGCGGTCAGGTCGGTCGGGTTGGCCCGGCCGTCGCCGGGTAGCCAGATCGCGCCCTTGAGGTCATCGACCGCCATGATCGGGTAGAGCTCCCGGGCCCGCCGCGGGCTGATCAGCTCGCACTCCAGCTGGTAGGCCTCGGCGGTGGCGGCCGTCCGTCTCAGCTGGGTCAACCGGTCCGCGGTCCGGGCGACGGTGACGCCGCCGCAGCGCCGGAAACCGGTGCCCAGGCCGGTCTCGGCTTCGAGCCGGGCGTACAGCTCGGTGGAGTACTGCACCAGCCGGGTGCCGTTCTCCGAGGCACGCAGCTGGCCGACCAGGCCGGCCGCGTGCCAGGTGGTGCCGCAGGACAGCTGTCCCTGCTCCAGCAGGAGCACGTCGGTCCAGCCTTGGCGACTGAGGTGATAGGCGACGCTGGCGCCGATCACGCCGCCGCCGATGATCACGACCCGGGCACGGGCGGCGAGGGCGGGGGTCTCGGTCATGTCGCTGGCTCAGTCATCTTCCTGGACGGCCTGGAGTAGGTCTTTGAAGCCAGTGGCGGTGAAACCGCGGGCCGCGCCCTCGAACCGTTCCATGGCCCAGGCCCAGAAGTCGAAATCGATGGAGCTCGCACCGTGCTGGATCGCGCCCCACAGTGTCCATCCGTACATGCCGACCAGGCCGAGGAGCCGGGCCCGGGCGATGATGCTCCGTCGCGGCCTGGCGTAATAGGCCGTGACCAGCTCGGCCAGGGCGTCGTCGGACAGGTGCGACTCCGCCGCGATGTTGCCGAGCTCGAAGCAGGCGTCGTTGTTGCCCGACAGCTCGTAGTCGATCAGCCAGATCCTGTCCCCGTCGTCGATGAAGTTCGCGGCTAGCAGGTCGTTGTGGCACGGCACGGTACCCTCGGACGCTGGGCCCTCGGCGCGGACCGCCAGCGCCTTCTGCGCCGCGCGGAACAGCGGCGCCAGGCCGTCGTATCCGGCCGGGACCCTGAAGCCGCGGGAGTCGACGACAGCCCGGTAGCGCCGCTGGATGTCGAACATGTCGAAGTCGTTGCCGAACCGGCCGCCCGCGTGCAGCCGGCGGCACGCCGCGGCGATCCGCGGGATGTTCCCGGCCGCGGCCACGTCGGCGCGGTCGAGCGTCCGGCCCTCGAGGTAGCCGATGACCAGCAGGCGGTCCTGGGGGCGGTATTCGACGACCGGCGGCCCGGCGCCGGCCGCCGCCGCGGTCACCGAGTTCCGGTACTCGCAGTCCCGGTCGATCGCCAGCAACTCGCTGCCGGCCGATGAGATTCGCGCCACGAAGGTCCCGTCCGGCGTGGTCACCCGGTAATTCCGGTTGGTCAGGCCGCCGGGCAGCTCGCTGACCGTGCGCGGCTTTGCGGCCAGGCTTTTCGTCCGGTCGAAGAGGGCGTCGAGTTCCGCGGACATCCCTTCCCCACACTTGAGGTCTAGACCCTAAGGCTCACCGTAGGGCACTGGCGCAGAAAGGGTCTAGACAGTTTGGATGCCGGGCTCGTACGCTTCGCCTCACGGGGTCCCATCGGCCGGAAGCGGAGGCCTCTGACATGAGCACTCATCTGTCCGGCGGGCACGACCGGGACTCCGCCGATCTCGCCCGTTTCGGCTACTCGCAGGAGCTCAAGCGCTCGCTCGGGCTGTTCAGCTCGTTCGCGGTCGCGTTCAGCTACATCTCGCCGTCGACCGGCATCTTCACGCTGTTCGCGCTGGGCCTGACCACCATCGGCGGGGTGTTCATCTGGACCTGGCCGGTGGTCGCGCTCGGCCAGTTCATCGTGGCGCTGAACTTCGCCGAGGTGTCCAGCCACTACCCGGTGGCCGGTTCTGTCTTCCAGTGGACGAAGTACCTGGCCAGCAGGAGCTACTCCTGGTTCACCGGCTGGATCTACATGTTCGCCGGCATCCTGACCGTCTCCGCGGTGGTGGCGACGCTGCCGCTGGCGCTGATCCCGGCACTGAACGGGCTCGGCTGGCACTCGCTGAACCCGGCCAGCCTGAATACCCAGCTGGTGGTCGCGCTCATCACGCTGGTCGTCATCACCGTGCTGAACATCTACGGGGTGCGACTCGTAGCCATCATCAACAACACCGGGGTGCTCTTCGAGATCCTCGGCATGTTCGTGTTCGCGCTGGTGCTGATGGCGTTCCACAATCACCAGGGCTTCGGTGTGGTGACCAACAGCGCGGGCTTCACCGTCAAACCGAGCTCGTTCCTGGCCGCGATGTTCATGAGCCTGTTCGTGATCTACGGCTTCGACACCGCGTCGACGCTGGCCGAGGAGACCCGCGACCCCCGCCGGGCCGCTCCCAAGGCGGTGCTGTTCTCGGTGATCGGCGCGTTCGTCATCGGCGGCGTGTTCCTGCTCGGCACGCTGGTGGCGATCCCGAACATGAACGCCGCGGTAAAGGGCGCGTTCGGGCCCGCGGCCATCATCGAGGCGAACTTCTCCACCGGCTTCGCGACCGTATACCTGCTCGTGGTCTCGGCGGCGATCTTCGTCTGCTGCCTGTCCATCCTGGCCGCGACCATCAGGCTCTGCTTCGGCATGGCGCGCGACAACCAGCTGCCGTTCTCGCGGCCGCTATCCAAGGTCTCGCCCAGCCTGCACACTCCGGTGTGGACATGCATCGTGGTCGCCGTGCTCGCCGCGGTGCCGTTCATCCAGTATTCGGGCGTCACGATCATCGCCATCGCGGCGACCGGCATGATCTACCTGAGCTACTTCCTGGGCAACATCGTGATCCTGCGCGCCCGCACCCGCGGCTGGCCCAAGGTCAGCGCGCCGTTCCGGCTCGGCCGCTGGGGCATGCTCGTCAACGTCGTCGCCCTGCTCTACGGCGGTGCGATGCTGGTCAACTTCGCCTGGCCGCGAGCGGCCAGTAACCCCAAGCCCAACCAGACGGTGGCGCCTGCCAAGCTCGACTTCCATGTCGGCTTCCTCAACGACATCCCGATCCTGTGGACGGTGGTGGTCGTCATCGCGCTGATCGGGGCCATCTACTACCTGGCCGTCGGGCGGACCAAGGCCTTCGCGCCGGTGACGGCACCGTCCCCGGACGATGAGCTGCTGCCGGCCGGCGGAACCGGGGCCGCGCCGCCCGCATGACGGCTGATTCGGCGCGGGCCGGACGGCGGCGCGCCCGGCCCGCGTTGCGGACGAGCGCCCGGCAGCCGCCGGAGATCGTGCGCGAGCCGGGCACCACGGTGCACGCGCAGATCGAGGACTGGCTGGCCGGGCAGATCGCCGCCGGCGCGCTGGCGCCCGGCGACCAGCTGCCGACCGAGCAGGACCTGGCCGCGTGGTTCGGGGTCAGCCGGATGACGCTGCGGCACGCGCTGGCCGAACTGGCCCGCCGCGGCCTGGTCACCAGGACGGTGGGACGGCGCGGCGGGACCTTCGTCGCCGCGCCCAAACTCGAGCAGGATCTCACCACCTTGGCCGGGTTCTCCGAGCAGCTGCGCCGGCACGGGATGGTCAGCCGGCGCCCGGGTACTGTCCGCGCGCGAGCGCCCGGCCGGGCCGGCCGCGGGCGCCGCGCTGCGGATCGGCGAGGACGACCCGGTGTACGAGGTGCGGCGGATCCGGCTGGCCGACGGGCGGCCGGTCGCCCTGGAGCGCTCGCTGTTCCCGGCCGCCCGGTTCCCCGGCATGCTGGAATTCCGGCTGGACGGCTCGCTCTACGAGCTGCTCGAGGCCCGGTACGGGCTGCGCCCGCACCGGGCCAGGGAGAGCCTGGAGCCGGTGACCGCCGGGGTGCGCGAGGCGGAGGCGCTGGAGGTGGATATGGGCGCGCCGCTGATGCGGGTCGAGCGGACCGCTTACGCCCGTTCCGGCGAACCGCTGGAATTCGCCAGGGACCTGTTCCGCGGCGACCGCACCCGCGTCGTGGTGTGGACATCGGAGCTGGCCGAAGACAGCTGAGGACCGGGCCGGGCGGCTGCGGGAAATTCTTCCCCCGGGACAGTTACCAAACGGGCTTCTTCGACGCACCATTAACGGTATGGAGTTCGGTGCGAGCGCGGCGCGGTTGGCTGGGTTCCCCGCAGAGCTGGCCTGGCGGCGAGGCTGCTGACCTGGAGCTAGGGCTCGAGGATGGGCTGATGTCCTTCCCGGCCGGGCGGTCCGCAGTGGCCGGGGCGCTGAGCCCGGCCCGTTCGGGATCATTCATCCCGCCGCCGCCGAGCACGGCGCTGTCCTGTTCCGCGATCCCCCCGCCACCCCGGACGGCGCTGTCCGGGTCGCTGATCCCGCCGCCGCCGCGGACCGCGCTCCCGTCCTGCTCCGCGATCCCGCCCCCGCCGCGGACCGCGCTCCCGTCCTGCTCGGCCGTCCCGCCGCCGCCGAGCACGGCGCTGTCCGGGTCGGTCATCCCGCCCCCGCCGCGGACCGCGCTCCCGTCCTGCTCGACCGTCCCGCCGCCGCCGAGCACGGCGCTGTCCGGGTCGGTCATCCCGCCGCCGCCCAGCATCGCGCACCTCGGGCCGGGCGGCTAGCCGGGCCGTCGGGCAGGCGTCCGCCGTCACCGGGACGTCAGCGGCGCTGGCTTGGCCGGGAGCGGCCGATGGTCCCCGTCGCGAACAGGACGATCGCCACGAGGAAACCGATCCACAGCAGCGGGAACACCACATGACCGGCCGCTATGGCGATCAGGACGACGAGCCCGACGAGGAGGACGGGGTGACCGCGCCGCCGCCGCGGGCGGTCCGTGGCTGCCGGAGCCCCTGTTTCCGGCAGATCGTCAAAGAGGCCGTTCAGGTCGGCGCGGGTCTTGGCGCTCATGGCCCGCCCGACTCGCTCGTCGAACTCGGCCTGGTCTAGGCGGCCGTCGCCGAAATGCTCGGCCAGGCGGTCGGTGACCGCCTGCCGCTCGGCGTCGGAAACCCGGAAGTGCTGGTCGGAATGAGGGCCGGAGAACAGCGGGGAGAAACCGCGGGCCCAGGACTGACTGTACTGCGAAGGCATGATGACGCTCCGTTTCAGCTGGTGATGTGCTGGTAGCTGAGGTGTGGTTACCGTGACCGGGACTGCAGGGACTCGATGATGGCCGCGGCGATGGACTGGTCGCTGCCCTCTTCGGGGATCAGCAGCAGGCCGGCCAGGTAGAGCGGGATGCCCGCGCCGCCGACGATGGTCAGGACCACGAAGGCGATCCGGATGATCGTCGGGTCGACGCCGAAGTAGCGGGCCAGGCCCGAGGCGACGCCCGCCAGCATCCGGTCCTGGAAGGGCCGGCGGAGGGCGGTGCGCTCCGGGTCGAAGCCGAACGGCGGCTCGGGGTGGCGGTCGGACTGCCCGGTGGTGGGCTGGGTGGTGGGTGCTTCTGGGTTCATCGTGTTTGTGTTCATGGCTCTAGATTGGCTCCGCGGGCCAGGTCAGCACATCGGTGAGGATCCCCGATATCCCCCTGACTCCGCCCCGGGGAGATCAGGGTCGCATCGGGGATGTCCCGGATAGCCGTCCCGGCGCGACTGGGCGATGATGGGACTGTGGACAATCCTGCGCGCTGGCACCGCGAGCCGTGGCACCGCGAGCCGGGGCACCGCGAGCCGGGGCACCGCGAGCCGGGGCACCGCGGCCCGTTCCGGCTGAGGCATCGGGGCGGTAGCGGCGGCCCGCTGCGCCGTGACCCGGCTGACCGGCTGGGCGGCGGCGTGGCCGCGGGCGTGGCCACGTGGCGGGGCTTCAGCGCCACGACCGTTCGGATCGTATTCGTGCTCATCGCCATGGTGTCCACCGGATGGTTCGTGCCGGTATACGTGGCGGGCTGGCTGCTGATACCGTCGGCCGGCGAGGAGGGCAGCATCGCCAGCCGGGCCAGGTCCGACTCCCGGGGCATCCGGCTCGCGGTCGGCCTCACGTCGCTGCTCATCCTGGTGCTGCTGGCGGCCGGCGCGCTCAACGGCGGCTGGTTCGTCAGCTGGGCGTGGCCGCAGGTGTTCAGCGCGGCCGGGCTGGTGCTCATCTGGCGGAACGCCCCGCCGGACGAGCAGGCCACGCTGCGGCGCCTGGTGGAGCCGCTCGAGACGGCCGCGGGCTCCGCGAGGTGGTCGGCGTTCCGGCTGGTGCTCGCGTGCGTGCTGCTCCTCGGCGGCGTAGGCTGGCTGTTCTCGGACCACAAGAGCCTGGCCCTGCTGCGCCCGCTCGGCGGGATAATGCTGGTGATCGCGGCCATCGTGCTTGTCCTCGGCCCGTGGTGGCTGCGGATCGCCCGCGACCTGGTCTTCGAGCGCCAGGCCAGGGTCCGGGCGGAGGAACGGGCCGACATCGCGGCCCGGGTGCACGACTCCGTCCTGCAGACGCTCGCCCTGATCCAGCGGCGCGCGGACGACCCGCAGAAGGTCATCCAGCTCGCCCGGCAGCAGGAGCGCGAGCTGCGTTCCTGGCTGTTCGAGGGCCAGAATCCGAACGAGACCGAGGCTGACCGGACCTTGGGCGGCGGGATCCGGCAGATCCAGCAGGACGTCGAGTCCAGGTACAGCGTCCCGGTGGAGGCGGTGACCGTCGGCGACGGCGAACTCGACGACAGCCTGGAGGCCCTGCTCGCGGCCGCCCGCGAGGCGACGGTCAACGCGGCGAAATGGTCCGGCGCCAGCGTCATCTCGCTGTTCGCCGAGGTCGAGCCGGGTGAGGTGTCGATCGTGGTACGGGACCGCGGGCAGGGCTTCGACCCGGAGGCGGTCCCGGCCGACCGCAAGGGCCTGACCGAATCGGTGCACGGCCGGATGACCCGCCGCGGCGGCACGGCCACCGTGACCACCGCGCCGGGCGAGGGCACCAAGGTCACGCTGAAGATGCCGCACACCATGCCCCCTCGGGGCCTGGGCGGGTCGTCCCCCCGGGATAGCACCGCGAGCCGCACATGACAGCACCACGAGTCGTCCTGGTCGATGATCACGGGCTGTTCCGGTCCGGTGTCCGCGCCGAGCTCGGCCGCCAGGTCGAGGTGATCGGCGAGGCGGACGACGTGCAGCCCGCGATCGACCTGATCAATGAGCTGCTGCCGGACGTGGTGCTCCTCGACGTGCACCTGCCCGGCGGCGGCGGCCACGCCGTGGTCCAGGCGATCAAGGCCGACCACCCCGAGGTGCGTTTCCTCGCGCTGTCCGCCTCCGATGCCCCCGAGGACGTGATCGCGGTGATCCGGGCGGGGGCCCGGGGCTACGTGACGAAGACGATCTCCACCACCGAACTGGCCAACGCGGTCCGCCGCGTCGCGGCCGGCGACGCGGTGTTCTCGCACCGGCTGGCCGGGTTCGTCCTGGACGCGTTCGCCGCGGCGCCACCCGGCGACGTGAGGCCGCCGGTCGACCCCGAGCTCGATCAGCTGACCAGCCGGGAGCGGGAGGTGCTGCGGCTGATCGCCCAGGGCTACACCTACAAGGAGATCGCCCGCGAGCTCTTCATCTCGGTCAAGACGGTGGAGAGCCACGTGTCTTCGGTGCTGCGCAAGCTGCAGCTCTCCACCCGGCATCAGCTGACCCGGTGGGCCACCGAACGGCGGCTGGCCTGATCGGATGTCAGCTGACCAGCTACCGGGCGAGCACGCGCGGCGGGCGGCTCGCACCTACGGAGCCGCGGCCGATCACTACCGGCAGCCCGCGCCGAGCTTCTGGGACCGGTTCGGCGCCGCGACGGTGGCGCGGCTGCGGCTGGCGCCCGGCGGCATGGTGCTTGACCTGTGCTGCGGCGCCGGGGCGTCGGCGATCCCCGCTGCCCGCGCCGTGGGACCCGCGGGGCGTGTGCTGGGCATCGACGTGGCGGCGCCGCTGCTCGAGCTGGCCCGGGCCCGGGCGGCGGACGAAGGGCTGGCCAACATCGAGTTCCGCGCTGGCGACGCGACCCGCAGCGGGCTGCCCGACGGCGGCTTCGACGCGGTGGTCTGCGTCTTCGGCGTGTTCTTCGCCGCCGATATGGCGGCGTTCCTGCGGGAGATGTGGCGCCTGGTCCGGCCGGGCGGGGCGGTGGCGGTGACCACCTGGGGCCCGGGGTTGTTCGAGCCCGCTAACAGCCATTTCTGGCGCTGCGTCGGCGAGGTCGAGCCGGCCTTGTTCAAGGCCTTCAACCCGTGGGACGAGATCACCACCCCGGCGGCCCTGGCCGCGCTGTTCGCCGGGGCCGGGGTGCCGCACCCGGCCGTGGTGGCCGCGTCCGGCCAGCATCACCTGGAGCATCCGGACCGGTTCTGGGACGTGGTGCTCGGGTCCGGCTACCGGGCTACCGTCGACGCCCTCAGCCCGGAGCAACGGGACCGCGTCCGCGAGAACCTGCTGGCCGAGCTGCGCTCCCATGAGGTCACGTCGCTGCGGACCGACGTGGTGTTCGGGACGGCCGAGCGGCCGCAGTAGGCCTGGGCTGGCCTTTGGGGCGCGGCCCAAGATCTGGCCGACCGACATGGTTGCGCGCGCCATTGATCCGGCCGGAACGGCAGCCGGCTGGCCGCGGCCGGGCTGTGGAGGCACCCAGCGGGCGGGTGAAAGCGTGTGATAGGAGTGAAAGAATGTGGCCCTTGTGACTTATCGAGCGCAGTGTAGCAGCTTGCGAATGATTTAGTCCATTTTGGGAGTTTTAGTCGCCTGTGCCCTATAAGCTGCCCGGATGTCAGGCGCTCGGAAGGCAACACGCATGTTGTGCTGCCTTCGCGGTGAGCGCGCACTCCTCGGAGGGGAGCCCTTTGGGCAGCCACAGGAAACAATCACGCATGCGACGGAAGTACCTCCTACCCACTGCCGCCGTGCCCGCATTGGCCGGCATGGCGGCCTCGGTCTGCCTGGCGCCGCAGGCGCTGGCCGACCCAGCGCCGGCCCACGCGGCCGCGCAGTCCGCAGCGACCGCACAGCCTGCCACGGTGGCGGACGCGGCCAGCTACACGGGCACGGCCCCGGCCGAACTGCTCTCAGCGGTGCAGCGGGCCACCGGGCACACGCCGGGCGCGGCCCGGCACGTCAGCTACACCGTCCGGTCGGGTGACTCGCTCTCCTCGATCGCCGGGCGGTTCTACCACAAGACGGACGCGTGGCCGGTCCTCTACTGGGCCAACCACCGTAAGGTCCGCTGGGCGAACGTCCTCGGCGTCGGCCAGGTCCTGACGATTCCGGCCAAGCCGGCCAAGATCCCCGCTGCTCCCGGGCAGCTGGGGCCGGTCGCGCCAGCGCCGGTCGCCGCGGTTAGCACGGGTTACGCACCAGCGCAGGCCGCGCCCGTGGCGGCGAGCGGCTACTCGGGCGGCTACTCGGGCGGCGCGCCCGGCGGCTCGTTCGGCGCGTGCGTGATCGCCCGGGAGTCCGGCGGCAACTCGCAGGTCATGAACTCGAGCGGGCACTACGGCCTGTACCAGTTCAGCGCGTCGACCTGGGCCGCATACGGCGGTTCGCCCGGCAGCTTCGGGAACGCCAGCGTGGCCCAGCAGAACCAGGTGTTCTCCAACGCCCTGGCGCGCGGCGGCCAGTCCAACTGGTCCGCCTACGACGGCTGCTGAGCGGCTGGAGTCCATCGGCCGGGCCTCGCGGTGCTGGGCACCGCGAGGCCCGGCCGCCTCCGCGGGTCAGCCGTCGGCGGGGACGGGGGCGGTAAGTTCCAGCTGGATGCCGTCCGGGTCCTCGAAGGACAGCACGTCGATGCCGAACGAGGGCAGCCGGGTGATCTCACCGTGGGTCACGCCGTGCTCGTCGAACAACAAGATGGCCTGCTCCAGGTCCGCGCGGTCGGGGACGCCGAAGCTGAGGTGGTCCAGGCCCGCCCGGTCCGGGTCGAAGCGGTCAGCCGCGGGAGCCATCGGCCGCAGTCCCATGATCAGGTTGCCGCGCATCATGACTACGCCGCCGAACAGGACCTTGAACGTCTCGGCCTCGGCCGGGTCGCCGGGCGGCGGCGATTCTACCGCGACCTGGAAACCCAGCAGGCCGGTGTAGAACTCGCGGCTGCGCTGCACATCGGTCACCGTGAGCCGCAGGTGATGGATATCGCCGCATGGAATCATGGTTGCCTCCTCCGGCCACGAGGCATCGTCGCGTCGCGGCATCGGCCCTAGCATCTCAGCCGGTGGCGTGCGCCGCGAGCAGGTCGTCGGACAACCGGGGCCAGGCCTGTTTGGCCCAGTCGTCGAAGTCCCGGTCGGCGAGGGCGGCGCAGGCCATCCCGGCCTCGGGATCCACCCACAGGAAGCTGCCCGAACGGCCGAAATGACCGAACGTCCGCGGCGAGTTCCTCGCCCCCGTCCAGTGCGGCGCCTTGCCGGACCTGGATCTCGAACCCCAGGCCCCAGTCGCACTGCGGCTGGCGGCCGAAGCCCGGCAGCACGCCCGGCAGGCCGGGGAAGGCGGGCCGGGTCGCCTCTGCCAGCAGGTCGTCGTCGATCAGGGACGGGCTGGCCAGTTCGACGGCCAGGTTCATCAGGTCACTGAGCGGGCCGACGGCGCCCCAGGCCGGGGAGCCCTCGAGCCGGGTGCCGGTCATCCCGAGCGGCAGGAAGACCTCGTCGGCCAGCAGCCGCTCGAAGGGCTGGCCGGACCGGGCCGCGAGGACGTCCGCGACGATTTCGATGCCGCGGTTGGAGTAGATCCGGCGGCGGCGCGGGCGGGCTGAGGATCGCGTCGCTGTCGAAGGCGAGCCCGGACGCGTGAGCCAGCAGGTGCCTGATCGTCGATCCCGGCGGCCCGGCCGGCTCGTCCAGATCGAGCAGGCCGCGCTGCACCGCGTCGAGCGCGGCCAGCGCGACGAGCAGCTTGGTCACGGACGCCCAGCGGATAAGGCTGGTCGGCAGGCCCAGTCGATTCCATCACGCCTGCCGTCGACGCGACGCCGGCCGCGGCGGTGGCTGGCCACGACGCCACCTGATCAAGCGGGTTCGTCATTGTCCAGGGGTAGTTCCTTATTGTCCAGGGTAGTTCCTTGCCTGAGGGCCTGGGCCGACGGATGCTTGGTGAGAGTCGAAGGGGACGCTGATGCTCGAAGATCTTGACCCGGCCGAGACGCGCGAGTGGCTCGAGGCGCTCGATTCCGTGCTGGCCTACGAGGGCGCGGACCGTGCCTTCTTCCTGCTGGAGGAGGTGGTGACCGAGGCGCGCAGGAAGGGCGCGGCGGTCCCGTACAGCGCCACCACGCCGTACCTGAACACGATCCCGCCGGATTCCGAGGACCGGCTGAGCCCGCACCAGCTGGCCATGGACCACCGCATCCGGTCGCTGATCCGGTGGAACGCCCTGGCCATGGTGCTGCGGGCGAACGCGGAATCCTCCGAGCTGGGCGGTCACATCGCCAGCTTCCAGTCCGCGGCCACCCTGTACGACGTGGGCTTCCAGCATTTCTTCCGGGGCGCCGCCGGCCAGCACGGCGGCGACCTGCTGTTCATCCAGGGGCATTCGTCGCCGGGCATCTACGCCCGGTCGTTCGTGGAGGGCCGGCTCACCGAGGAGCAGCTGACCAGGTTCCGTCAGGAGACCGGCGGCGGCGGCCTGTCCTCCTATCCGCACCCGTGGCTGATGCCGGATTACTGGCAGATGCCGACGGTGTCGATGGGGCTGGGCCCGATCATGGCGATCTACCAGGCGCGGTTCCTGAAGTACCTGGCCTGCCGCGGGCTGGCGGAGGGTGCGGACCGGAAGGTCTGGGCGTTCCTGGGTGACGGGGAGACCGACGAGCCGGAGTCGCTGGGCGCCATCGCGCTGGCCAGCCGGGAGAAGCTGGACAACCTCATCTTCGTGATCAACTGCAACCTGCAGCGGCTGGACGGCCCGGTCCGCGGCAACGGCAAGATCATCCAGGAGCTCGAGGGCATCTTCCGCGGCGCGGGCTGGAACGTGATCAAGACGATCTGGGGTGGCGGCTGGGATCCGCTGATCGCCCGGGATTCCACCGGGCTGCTGCTCAAGCGGATGGAGGAATGCGTCGACGGCGAGTACCAGGACTTCAAGTCCAAGAACGGCGCCTACGTCCGGGAGAAGTTCTTCGGCAAGTACCCGGAGCTGCTCGAGATGGTGGCCGGGATGACCGACGAGGAGATCTGGGCGCTGAACAGGGGCGGCCACGACCCCCAGAAGGTCTACGCCGCCTACTCGGCCGCGGTACGTCACACTGGCCAGCCGACCGTGATCCTGGCCAAGACCATCAAGGGCTACGGGATGGGGGAATCGGGCGAGGGCCAGAACATCACCCACCAGCAGAAGCACATGGCCGACGCGGCCCTGGTCAGGTTCCGGGACCGGTTCAACCTGCCGCTGACCGACGAGCAGCTGGCCGAGCTGCCGTTCCTGCGCTTGGAGGAGGACAGCGAGGAGATGGCCTACCTGCGGGAACGGCGGACCGCCCTCGGCGGTTACCTGCCCGCCCGGCGGGGCCGGTCGAGCCAGACGCTGGCGGTGCCCGAGCTCAGCGCGTTCGGTGCCCAGCTGGGCGGCACGCCCGGCCGGGAGATCTCCACCACGATGGCGTTCGTCCGGATCCTGAACACGCTGCTGCGGGACAAGGCCATCGGCCGGCACGTGGTGCCGATCGTGCCGGATGAGTCCCGGACGTTCGGGATGGAGGGCATGTTCCGGCAGTTCGGCATCTTC
Organism: uncultured Actinomycetes bacterium; assembly: GCA_963800415.1. Classification (GTDB taxonomy): domain Bacteria; phylum Actinomycetota; class Actinomycetes; order Streptosporangiales; family Streptosporangiaceae; genus Palsa-504. Next base: position 16,803 of record CAWDBS010000071.1, on the reverse strand, counting down.
AGCCAGGCCGGCCAGCTCTACCAGCCCGAGGACGCCAACCAGCTGATGTACTACCGGGAGGCGCCGGACGGCCAGATGCTGCAGGAGGGCATCAACGAGGCCGGCGCGATGGCGTCCTGGATCGCCGCGGCCACCGCGTACAGCACCAGCGACATCCCGATGATCCCGTTCTACATCTTCTACTCGATGTTCGGCTTCCAGCGGGTGATGGACCTGATCTGGGCGGCCGGGGACTCGCGGGCCCGCGGTTTCCTGCTCGGCGGGACGGCCGGCCGGACCACGCTCAACGGCGAGGGGCTGCAGCACGAGGACGGGCACAGCCACGTGCTCGCCTCGGTGGTGCCCAACTGCGTGTCCTACGACCCGACCTACTCCTACGAGGTCGCGGTGATCGTCGCCGATGGGCTGCGGCGGATGTTCGGCGACCAAGAGGACGTGTTCTTCTACCTCACGCTGATGAACGAGAACTACGAGCACCCCGCGCTGCCCGAGGGGGCCGAGGCCGGGATCCTGCGCGGGATGTACCTGCTGCGTCCTGGCTCTGGCCCTGACGATGGCCCCGCGGTGCAGTTGCTGGGCAGCGGGACGATCTTGCGGGAGGTGCTGGCCGGCGCTGACCTGCTCCAGGCCGACTACGGCGTCCGCGCCGACGTGTGGAGCGCCACCAGCTTCACCGAGTTGCGGCGGGACGGACTCGCCGCCGAGCGGTGGAACATGCTGCACCCGGAATCTGAGCCGCGGCGCAGCTATGTCGATGAGTGCCTGGCCGGGCGGCCCGGCCCGGTTATCGCGGCGACCGATTACGTCAGGACGTTCGCCGACCAGATCCGCGCCTTCGTGCCCGGGCAGTACCGGGTGCTGGGGACCGATGGCTACGGCCGTTCGGATTATCGCCGCAACCTTCGCCGCTTCTTCGAGGTCGACCGGCACTACGTCGCCCTGGCCGCGCTGACGGCGCTGGCCGAGGACGAGGCGATCCCGGCGGCCACGGTGGCCGACGCGATCACGCGGTACGGCATCGACCCCGGCACGCCGGACCCATGGCGGGTATGACCGCTTCGATCAGTGAGGGGAGCAGCCATGGCCGCTGCGACTGAAGTCAGCGTTCCCGACCTCGGCGACTTCGCCGACGTGCCGGTCATCGAGATCCACGTGGCGGCCGGCGACGTGGTCAGCAACGAGGACCCGCTGGTCACCCTGGAATCGGACAAGGCCACCATGGACATCCCCTCGCCGGCCGCGGGCACCGTCCGCGAGCTGCGGGTCAAGGTCGGTGACCTGGTCAGCCGCGGGTCGCCGATCCTGCTGCTGGACACCGGCGGCGCCGACGTCGAGCCGCCGCCGCTGACCGACCAGCAGGAACCGCCCGAGGAGGCCCCAGAGCCCGCGGCGGCCGCGGCTGTTCCGGTTGCTCCGGCGGCGGAGGGCGAGCCGCCGGTGACCGCGGTGGCGGCCGGGGCGCCCGCGGACTTCGACGGCGTGCACGCCGGGCCCGGCGTACGCCGACTGGCCCGCGAGCTCGGCCTTGACCTCACCGCGCTGTCCGGGACCGGGCCGAAGGGCCGTATCACCAAGGAGGACGTGATCGCGGCGGTCCGCGGCCCTGCGGCCACGCCGGCCCTGGCGGCCCAGGGCGGCATCCCGGAGGTCCCGGCCCAGGACTTCTCCAAGTTCGGCCCGGTCGAGATCCGGCCGCTGTCCCGCATCCAGCGGCTGTCCGGGGCCGCGCTGCACCGGTCCTGGCTCAACGTCCCCCACGTCACCCACGACGACGAGGCGGACATCACCGACCTTGACGCCTACCGCAGGGAACTGGACACCGCCGCCAAGACGGAGGGCTACCGGGTGACGCTGCTGGCCTTCCTGATGAAGGCCAGCGTCTCGGCGCTGCGGGAATTCCCCAAGTTCAACAGCTCGCTGACGCCAGAGAAGGACGCCCTGATCTACAAGAGCTACTACCACCTCGGCGTCGCCGTGGACACGCCGGAGGGCCTGGTGGTACCGGTGATCCGCGACGTGGACCGCAAGGGCATCCGGGAACTAAGCCGGGAGCTCGGGGCCGTCTCGGCCAGAGCCCGGGACGGCAAGCTCGACCTGGCCGACCTGCAGGGCGGCTGCTTCACGATCTCCAGTCTAGGCGGCATCGGCGGGACCAGCTTCACCCCTATCGTCAACGCCCCCGAGGTGGCCATACTCGGCGTGGTCCGATCCCGGACCATCCCGGTCTGGGACGGGACGGCGTTCGTCCCGCGGCTGATGCTGCCGATCTCGCTGTCCTACGACCACCGGGTCATCGACGGCGCGCTGGCCGCCCGGTTCGCCCGATACCTATGCCACCTGCTGGAAGACATACGCGCCCTCTTGCTCTGACCGCCGCCCGGACCGTCGCGACGCACCCTGTTTCGGAGGAGCCTGACGTGGATATCACAGTTCCCGACATCGGCCACTTCATCGACGTGCCGGTCATCGAGGTGCATGTGGCCGCCGGTGACGTGGTGGCCGCCGAGGATCCGGTCATCACGCTGGAGTCCGACAAGGCCACGCTGGACGTTCCCGCGTCAGCGGCGGGAACCGTCAGCGAGGTCGCCGTCCGGATCGGCGACCGGCTATCCGCCGGGGACCTCATCGTGCGGCTCGACGCCGGGCCAGCGTCCGGCGGCCCCGCCGCGCCAGTGCGGGAGCGGGTCACCGAGGACGCGGTCCCCGCGCTGGCCGAGCCACCCGGCTACGGTTCGCCTAGCGGGATTTACGAGGTCATCGAGGCCACGGTCCCCGATATAGGCCATTTCATCGACGTGCCCGTGATTGAGGTACACGTGGCCGCCGGTGACGTGGTCGCGCCCGAGGACCCGCTGATCACGCTGGAATCCGACAAGGCCACGCTGGACATCCCGGCGCCCGTGGCCGGCACCATCACCGCCGTCCGGGTCGCCGTAGGCGACCACGTGTCCGCCGGCCATGTCATTGCTGACCTGCGCACCGGCCAGCAGCCGGTGCCCGAGGCGGCCCAGCCGGTGCCCGAGACGGCCCAGCCGGTGCCCGAGACGGCCCAGCCGGTGCCCGAGGCGGCCCAGCCGGTGCCCGAGGCAGGCGCTGCAGAGCCAGGGGCAGCCGCGGCGGCGAGTCCGGTGACCGGGCCGAGCCCGGCGGCCGGCCATCGGGCCGGGCCCGGCGACATCACCGCGGACGTGCTCGTACTCGGCGCCGGGCCAGGAGGCTACACGGCTGCGTTCCGGGCCGCCGACCTGGGTAAGAAGGTCGTGCTCGTGGACCGCTGGCCGGCCCTGGGCGGAGTCTGCCTCAACATCGGCTGCATCCCGTCCAAGGCTCTGCTGCACGCGGCCAGGGTCATCGCCGAAACCAAGGAGATGAGCGAACACGGCATCGCGTTCGGTGCCCCGGCCATCGACCTGGACAAGCTGCGGACATGGAAGGACGGCGTGGTCGGGCGGCTCACCGGCGGCCTGGCCGGGCTGGCCCGGCAGCGCAAGGTCACCACCATCCGGGGCTACGGCCGGTTCACCTCGCCACACCAGCTGCAGGTCGAGCTGGCCGAAGGCGGCGGGACCACCATCGACTTCGAGCAGGCGATCATCGCGGCCGGCTCCGAACCCCTGACGCTGCCGTTCATCCCGCAGTCCGACCCGCGGGTCGTCGACTCCACCGGCGCGCTGGAGCTCGGCGGGGTGCCGCAACGGCTGCTCATCCTGGGCGGCGGGATCATCGGGCTCGAGATGGCCACCGTCTACCACGAGCTCGGCGCCAAGGTCACCATCGCCGAGCTGATGGACCAGCTCATCCCGGGAGCCGACAAGGACCTGATCAGCCCGCTGGCCAAGCGCGTCACCAGGCTGTACGAGAACGTCTACCTCAAGACCAAGGTGACCAACGTCGAAGCCCGGCCCGAGGGCCTCGTGGTGTCCTTCGACGGCGCGAAGGCGCCAGCCACCGACACCTTCGACCGGATGCTGGTCGCCGTCGGCCGCAGCCCCAACGGCAAGCTGATCGGCGCAGAAAAGGCCGGCGTAAGGGTCGGCGAACGCGGCTTCATCGGTGTGGACAAGCAGCTGCGGACCAACGTGCCACACATCTTCGCCATCGGCGACGTGGCCGGCCAGCCGATGCTGGCGCACAAGGCGATGCACGAGGGGAAGGTCGCCGCCGAGGTGGCCGCGGGTAAGAACAGCTTCTTCGACGCCCGCGCCATCCCGTCGGTGGCCTACACCGATCCCGAGGTGGCCTGGGCCGGGGTCACCGAGAACGAGGCCAGGGCGGCCGGCGTCAAGTACGGCAAGGGGGTCTTCCCATGGGCCGCCAGCGGCCGCTCGCTCACCCTCGGGCGCTCCGAGGGGCTGACCAAGCTGCTGTTCGACGAGGCGACCGGCCGGGTCATCGGCTGCGGCATAGTCGGGCCGAACGCCGGCGACCTCATCGCCGAGGCCGTGCTGGCCATCGAGATGGGGGCCGACGCGGCCGACATCGGCCTGACCATCCACCCGCACCCCACGCTGTCCGAGACCGTCGCGCTGGCCGCGGAGGCGTTCGAGGGCACGATCACCGATTTGTACCTGCCCAGACGGTCATCGTAGGATCGGCGGTCGTGTCCGCCCATGGGCTCGTGGCTGCCGAGGCGGCTGCGGCATTCGGCGGCGCTAGTGGCTCGCGTCCAGGCGGTCGGCGAGGTCATCGATGACCAGGCCGAGCCCGATGCCCATCATCCACGCGTCCTTGGCCAGCGGGATCCCCTGCTGGGTCGGGAAGGGGCTGTTTTCCCTGCGCATGCCGGGCGTCCTGGCGTACAGGCCGAGCAGGCCGCCGGAGAACGCCGCCAGCCCCGCGCCCGCGACGGCCGACGGGACGATGGGCAGCAGCAGGGCGCAAGCGCCAGGACCATTTCATCCACTCGGCCAGCGCTTCCCTGGTGACCAGCGGCTGGCCTGGTGACCAGCGGCCGGCCTGGTGACCAGCGGCTGGCGGATGACGCCGGGCCGCGGCGGCGAGCCGAGTCTCCCTACCCCGCTGTGCTACCCCAAACTGTTGATTGATATACTTAGCATTTGCTTGCTATATACAGCAGTAAGGCGGCGGCTCGTCCGCGGCCGGGAGGTGGCGAGGTGAGCCGGACCAGGTACGCCCGCAGCGGCGTGTTGCGGATCGCCTATGAGCTGCGCGGGACCATGTACTGGCGACGGCCGTGGCTGGTGCTGATTCAGGGGATGGGCCTGGACCGCCTCGGCTGGGAACCGGTGCTGCGCAGACTGCGGCGACACTTCCGGCTGGTGCTGGTGGACAACCGCGGCATCGGGCACAGCGGCCGCCCGGCCGGCTCGTTCACCGTCGCCGACATGGCGGGCGATATCGTCGCCGTGCTCGATGCGGCCGGCATCGGCCGGGCGCACGTGCTGGGGGCGAGCCTGGGCGGCATGGTGGCCCAGGAACTCGCGATCACCCACCCGGAGCGAGTGGACGGTCTCGTCCTGGTGTGCACGGCTCCTGGCTGGCCCTTCGCCTACCCCATGCCGGCCGCCTCGATACGGACGATCGCCTCGGCCGCCCGCATGACGGCCGCGGCAGCGCGGCGCCGCCACACAGAAAACGCCCTGTCGGCAGGTACCGTCCGGAACCGTCCCGAGCTCGTGGACCGCCTGCTTGAGCTCCAGGGCGCCCGGCCGGCGGACGTCGACGTGCTGCCGGCCCAGGCGGTGGCGGGGGCCCGGTACGCCGGCTGGAACAGGCAACGGCACATCCAAGCCCGCACGCTGGTCCTGCACGGCGGCGCGGACAGGGTCGTCAGCCCGCGCAACGGCGGGCTGCTCGCGCAGCGCATCCCGGGGGCCCGGCTCGTGATCTTCCCCGAGCTTGGCCATCTGCTCTTCTGGGAGGACCCGGACGGCTTCGCCGACGCGGTGACATCCTTCCTGCTGGCCCGCCCGGACCCGGCTGCCGCGGCTCTGGTAACGCCGCTGAGCACGTAACCGGCCCGAGGAGGTGAGACCCATTACCGCTGTATCAGGCCTGGGTACTCCCTCGTATCGCCGCTGACATAGGTGGCCCGGCGGCGCCGCACGACGGGCAGTTCGGCGATCCGGCAGGAGCCGAAGGAAAGCCGCAGCGGCCGCGCCATGCCGGCGTCCGGAGCACGCTTGGCGGGAACTCCGGATCCGGCTCCGGCCAGCGCACGGTGCCGTCCCGCCGGCGCACGGTGCCGTCCAGGGCGGACCTGGTACTCCTGCTCGGTCCCCGGCTCCAGGCCGACGTAGCGCAGCATCGGACCGAGTACGAGCAGGGGTGCTCCCCGTCGCCATCTTCCTGCCGCCCTTTTTACCCGAGATGCGCCCTTACCCACATCCGCTGACTCGTCCTGCGGGTGACACGCAGGACGCCTGTCCGGGATTAGAGGTCTTCTACCGGACGCGGCGCTGGCGCGTCGCTGCCGCGGAGCAGGCAGGCGGACCGGAGCAGGTCCGGCTGGTCGCGCAGTTCGCTGGCCAGGCCGGAGAAGCGGATCCGGCCGCCCTCCATGATGTAGGCGCGGTGGGCCAGGCCGAGCGCGACGGTGGCGAACTGCTCGATCAGCAGCACCCCGGCGCCAGCTTCGGCCACCGCGGCGATGACCGGGATCAGCCGGGTGACCACGACCGGGGCCAGGCCGAGGGACAGCTCGTCGATCAGCAGGTAGCGGGGCTTGGAGATCAGCGCCTGAGCCAGGAAGCCGGAGCCGCAGATACCGACTCGTTCGGGCCGTACGATAACGTGACCGGCGCGGGCGCGGCCCGGTCCGGAAACGTCCTCGATCACCATCTCGCCCGGTGATCTGGTCACTGCGGCCAGCACATACGACCTCTCTCTGCGGCAGCCCTGAACAGCGTGAATAGTGGGGAAACTGGCCATTACCGCACGCTAATGCGGAGATTCCCACGGCCGATCCCGCCGGACAATGACACGGCAACCAAAAACGCCCCGCGATTCCTGGTCCCGGCCACAAGCAGGGGACGGCAGGGATGCCGAACGGGCGGGTGGGGCGCCCGGGCCGACCGCGCGTCGCGCGTGGGCGAATGGGCAGGACGGCGGCTTGGGCAGGAACGGAAGCGCCAACCGAGCGGGAACGGAAGCGCCAACCGAGTGACAGCAGTCTCTTCAGCATCACGGCGGTCAGGAGGCCGCACCAGGAGCACGCAGACGGAGGGCTGCTCCGATTATCGGGGAGGATTTCGGCGTCCGGGAGGAATGAGGCCCCTCTGGGGTACCGGATCCTCCCCGCAAGCCAGATCCTCCCGGTTACGCGGATGAGGAGGGGGTGGGTCGGCGCGGGGGGCGGGGGGCAGGGGCGGGTTAGGCGAGGCCGACCTCGGCTCGGAGAGTGGCGGCCTTGTCGGTGTTCTCCCAGGTGAAACCCGACTCGTCGCGGCCGAAGTGACCGTAGGCGGCGGTCTGGCGGTAGATCGGCCGGCGCAGGTTCAGCGCCTCCACCAGGGCGCCGGGCCGCAGGTCGAAGTGCTTGCGGACCAGTTCAGCGATAAGCGGCCTGGCTATCTTCTCGGTGCCGAAGGTCTCGATGAGCAGGGACAGCGGGCGGGCGACGCCGATCGCGTAGGCCACCTGGACCTCGGCCCGGTCGGCGAGCCCGGCGGCCACGATGTTCTTGGCCACGTGCCGCGCCGCGTAGCAGGCGGACCGGTCCACCTTGCTGGGGTCCTGGCCGGAGAAGGCGCCGCCGCCGTGCCTGGCGAAACCGCCGTAGGTGTCCACGATGATCTTGCGGCCGGTCAGGCCGGTGTCGCCGACCGGGCCGCCGATCACGAACCGCCCGGTGGGGTTGACGTAGAACTCCTTGCGCAGCGCCGTCGCGTCGTACAGTCCGGACGGCAGCGCCTCGGTCACCACCTGCTCCCAGAGCGCGTCGGCCAGCTTCGCTTCCACCCCGTCCTCGTGCTGGGTGGAGATGAGCACCTTCTCCACACCGTCCGGCCTGCCATCCGCGTCGTAGCGCACCGTCACCTGGGTCTTGCCGTCCGGCCGCAGGTAGGGCAGCAACCCGTTGCGCCGCACCTGGGCGAGCCGCCGGGCCAGCTTGTGCGCGAGCACGATGGGCATCGGCATCAGTTCGGGCGTCTCGTTGCTCGCGTAGCCGAACATCATGCCCTGGTCGCCCGCCCCGGCCGAGTCGAACGGGTCGGTGCTGCCCGCCCGCATGTCGCGGGACTCGATGGGCCAGCACCACGAGCCCGGTGGTCAGCAGCGTCTCGACCGCCACCCGGGACGCTGGGTCCGCGGCCAGCGCGGCGTCCACGATCGCGTCGGAAATCTGGTCGGCCACCTTGTCGGGATGACCCTCGGTGACGGATTCGGAGGTAAAGAGGAATCCGCCGTCGGCACTGCTCATGGATTGCCGCCTCCCTTTGGCTCTGAACTGGCGAGCTCTGAACTGGCAAGCTCGGCCCTGATCAGGGCGGCGCCGGCCACCATGGCGCGCAGCTTCTGCCTGGCCACCTCGGGCGCGAGGTGGCGCAGCCCGCAGTCGGGGTTGATCATCAGGCGGCCGGCCGGCACGTAATCCAGCGCACGCCTGATCCGGGACGCGACGAGCTCGGCCGGCTCCACCTCGGAGCTCTTGACGTCGATGACGCCCAGGCCGAGCCACTTGTCCCACCCGTGCTGCTGGATCAGCCGCAGGTCGTCCAGGCCCTTGCGGGCGAATTCGAGGACGATCTGGTCGACGCGCGCGGCCTTCACCGCGGGGAACAGGAAGTCGTAGTGCCCTTCCCAGGACGGGCGCGCGTACCGGTTGCCGTAGCACACGTGCAGCGCCCAGGTGACCGGCACGCCCTCGGTCACGATGTTGACCGCCTCGACCGCCAGTTCCACCTGCTCCGGGTACCCGGCCAGGAACGGCTCGTCGATCTGCAGCAGGTCGGCGCCCGCCTCGGCCAGTTCCCGCGCCTCGCCGTTGAGCCTGCGGGCCAGCGCGCGGACCAGGCCGCCTGGTTCGGTGTAGGCCTCGTCGCGGATCCGCCGGGACAGCGAGAACGGGCCGGTGAAGGAGAACTTGACCGGCTTGTCGGTGAGCTGGCGGGTGAACCGGAAATCCTCGGCCAGGCCGAGTCCGGGGCTGGTCTGCGAGCCGTCGGGCAGTTCGGGCAGCGGCCGGGTGACCTCGGCCTCGTAGTAGTCGAAGTAGTCGGTCTTGGCGCGCTGCGGGATCTGCACGCCCGGAATCCTGGCCAGGAAGTAGTCCACGTCGTTGTCCCGGCGCAGCTCGCCGTCGGACACGATGTCGATGCCGGCCAGCTCCTGGTCCTTGACCGCCGCCTTGATGGCCACCTCGTTGATCTCGGCGAGGTGCTGCGCGCTGATCCGGCGCTGGTAGTACTCGGTCTTCAGCCGCTCCAGCCATTCCGGCACGGAGTAGGAACCCACCACGGTGGTCGGCAGCAGGACGGTGTTCAGAGTTGACTCCACGGCGATCAGTCCCTGGCCTGCGCGGTCAGCGTGGTGATATTGGAACCCGGCCGCTGCCGGAACGGCGTGAACTCGACGCCGAACCCCCGCCTGCTCGCGACCAGCTGGAGCAGCGGCCCGTTCACCCAGTTGACCACGGAGCCGTCGTACTTGCCCGGGCCGTAGAACCCGGTCCGGTACTGCTGGCGGCCGGTCAGGAACAGGTCGTGGCACTGGATTCGGCCGAACGGGTGCAGCAGGGGCAGCGTCCCGGTGAAGCTGCCGAGCGCGCCGTTGCTGACGTGCATCCGGACGTCACCCTGTCCCTCGATCAGCGGCCTGAGGATCTCGCCGGTCAGCGCGTGGCTGATCTGGTAGCTGTCCAGGCCTTCCAGCGGGACGTAGCGTTCCCGCAGCCGGAGCGCCTCCCACACCGCCTGCCAGAACGCGACCGCCTGGCCGGGATCGGCGAACTGCCCTGGAGAGGATTCGCTGAGCAGCTCGGGCCCGATCCGCAGCAGCCGGTCGATGAGCGGCACCAGCCGGTCCCGGGCGGCGCCGAACCGGCCCGCGATCTGTCCGGCGTCGTCCTCGGTGAGGAAGGCCTGCGTCTCGACCCGGTAGGTGCGCCCGTGGATGCAGGCCAGCTCGTCGGTCGGCAGGTTGTCGTACACGTTGGAGATGTAGACCAGGAAGGCCTTGCCGGCCAGGAAGCCGAGGGTGACAGTCGGCCGGGTGGCCTCCATCACCAGCGCGCTGACCCGCTCGCCGTGGTGGGCCACGGCCTGCCTGGCCCGGTCGAGCACGTGCGGGGAGTAGTCGCCCATCAGGTAGCGGAGGCGGTGGTAGTACTCGCGCCCGTGCCTGCGGTCGAGCTGGACGAACTCGTCCAGCCAGGTGCGGGCCTGGTTGCCGTTCCCCACGCCGAGTTCCAGGATGTACAGCTCCTCGGGCAGCGCGCGGCGCGCGTCGAGCTCGTCCCAGATCCGGAAGAGCTCCAGGATGAGCTCACGGGCGGCCTCGGTGTTCCGGGCGTCGCTCTCGCCGCCGGGCAGCGCCTGCTCGTACTCCCGGCCGGTGGCCTGCTCCCAGCCGGACAGCGCCTGCCAGTACAGCTGGTTGAACCGCCAGATGCAGCTGTCCCGGCCGGGCACCCACGGCTCAAGGGCCAGCCCGCCCTGGCCGGAAAGCGCCTGCTTGACGTGCGCGGCGAGGTCAATATCCGCGCAGCGGCGCAGGTCGAAGGCGATCTCCACGTCGGTGTCCGAGACCGGCCTGCTGACCACGGCCTCGCGGAAGTTCTGCTTGTACTGGATCCAGTCGCAGACCACGCGGAGGCTCGCCAGGTCCGCGGGCGAGGCGCAGACTGCCTCCATGATCGGGCCGAGCGCTGACCGGGCCGCGGCGGATTCCCGCAGCTTCTTGGTCGGACGCAGGTCAACGTCCATCGCGGTCCGCCCGGACGCCGGCGCCGTCGAGGATGCCGGGGACCGCCTGCTCGTTCCCGGCAACCAGCAGGTGCACCCCGGCCACACCGTCGATCGCGGCAAGCTGCTGGATGGTCTCGGCCGCGAGCCGCGCCCCCTCGGCGGCGGTCTGGTCCGCCGGGACCCCACGCAGCCTGCGGTACACGTCGTCGGGCACCTGCACCCCGGGCACCTTGTCCCGGATGAAGTCCAGCGCCCGCCGGGACCTGACCGCGCCGACGCCGGCCAGGATGGAGCACCGCCCGTGCAGCCCGAGGTCACGGACCTGCGCCATCCACTGGGCGAACGCCGCGGTGTCGAAGACGAACTGGGTCTGCACGAACTGCGCGCCGGCCGCGACCTTCTTGCCGAGCCGTTCGGCCCGGAAACCGGCCGGCGGCGCGAACGGGTTCTCCACCGCGCCGAGGAAGCAGTCGGGCGGCGGGTTCAGGGTCCGGCCGGACAGCAGGATATGGTCGTCGCGCATCGTGCGCAGCGTCCACAGCAGCTGGATGCTGTCCAGGTCGAACACCGGCTTGGCATCCGGGTGGTCGCCGAACTTCGGATGGTCGCCGGTCATCACCAGGATGTTACGGATGCCGAGCGCCGACGCCCCGAGCAGGTCGGACTGCAGCGCGATGCGGTTGCGATCCCGGCAGGTCATCTGCATGACCGGCTCGAGCCCGGCGGCCATCGCGGCCAGGCTGCCCGCCCAGCTGGCCAGCCGGACGTTCGAGCCCTGGTTGTCGGTGACGTTGACGGCGTTGACCCAGTCCCGCAGTAGCGCCGCCGTCTCGGTGATCGGCCCGGTGCTCGCTCCCCGTGGCGGGCTGATCTCCGCGGTTACCGCGAAGCCGCCCGAGGCCAGCCGCTCGCGCAGGCTCATGGTCCCCCCAGGACCCTGTGGTGGCCCCCGGCGGGGCCCTCATCGCCAGTATCGCCGGCCCGGCGGCCCCGGCGGCCCCCAATCCCTCGTCGCGGCCCTGCCAGTAGTTCAGCCACGAGCTTTCGCCCCAGCGGCGGTGGTCGATGGGCCGGTGCAGCAGGCGCAGGTCGGCGGACCGGCCCTGGCTGGCCGCGCGCTCGTAGGCCTGGACCCACACGCAGCGCAGGCTCGGGTAAACCTCACAGGACCCGTCCGCGCCGACACCGCCGCAGGGTCCGTTCCGCAGTTCCTTCGGGCAGCCCATCGGGCAGACATACCCGGTGACGGGCAGCGCACACTGCCCGCACATCCGGCAGCCGAACAGGGTTTCCTTCGTGTGCCGCTCCGCGCCGGTGAACAGCGGGCGGCCCAGGCCGGACGCCTCGATCCGGGCGCTGAGCCAGCGGAAACCGGAATGTGGCCGCAGCGCCCGCTGCAGCCGGTAGGCCAGGCGGGTCCGCAGGCGCGGATGCGCCGGAATGGGCGGCCTGGTGGTCAACAGACCGTCCGGGCATGCGTAAATTGCATGCGGCAGCCATTTACGCCGCGGTTACAAATGAATTGCAACCAGTATTCACCGGCCACACCGCATCCCATGATGGATATCCTCGGTGTCAGCGGCCTCAGATTCAACGACGGCCGCCACAAGCTTCACGCTGGTCCGTTGTGAGCGGCGACAACCTACGCCGCGAAAACCCACACTAATGGTTGGCCAGCACAAATTATCCGGGCCGGATTTGTGGTCCTGAATAATAAGGACCGGATACCGCGGTGGCTGACCCACACGGACAGGTGGGCGGGTTCGAGGGAGCGGGTGACCACGAGGTTGAACCAGCCTGCGCCAGGCCACCACCAGGCCCACCATCCCGAACGGAGCTAGCACCCAGACCGGCACCGACCCGCCGCTGGCGTCCGGTCCTCCCCACGCGGGCCACGGTACGCCCGGACCGTTCCGGGAACGTTACCGCCCGGCCGCGCTTGCCGGCGCTCTCACTCGGCCAGCCGGAAGGCGAGCTGGGTCACCCACTTGCTCATGTCGGGCTCCTGGCTGGGGTCGGTCAGCGAGATCTCCAGCCGGCAGCCCCATCGGTCACCGCTCTCGCCGGGCGTCATGTCCCAGGTCAGGCCCTGCCCGGCCGCCCAGTCCAGCAGCGCTTTGGTGGCCGCCATGAGCTCACTGGGGTGACCTACGTGGGTGAGCGTGGCGTACCGCCCGGCCGGGAGCATGCCGGACACCACCTGGTCGTCGCCGTCCGCGGCCGCCGCGACCGGCACGCCCGCCTCCACCTCGAGTTCGCGCATCATGTCGATGACGTTGTACTTGAAGTACGGCGGCCCCGCGGGAGCCAGGCCGTGGTCGCCCAGCCAGGCGAACACCTCGCCGAGGCGGGGGCCGAGCCCGGGGAGTTGGGCCATGGTCATCCGGGTCCTGATGGCCACGTAGGGCTGCGCGGCACGGGCCACGATCTCCGGTGCTGACGACATCTTCTTCTTATCCTCCGGTCGCGTCGATTTCGATGGGCTGCTGTAGTTCGGTCACCTGCACCTGCTGCAGGGTGAAGCCGAGATCCTTGAGCGCGATGACGCGGTTCAGCTCGTCCGGCTGGCTCGCCTGGTAGAAGCGGTATCCCGTGTCCGGGTCAACGCAGGCAGGCCGGATCAGCACGATCGTGTCGTAGTGCCGGAGCATCCGGACCGATACGCGGCCGTGCGGTGCGATGTCCCCGATGCTGAACATGACATGTCCGGTCTACAGCCTCATACGGTGTCAGGGTCAACCTTCTCACGGCTGGACCGGATCTCGGGGTGTCACCCCGGCCGGGTCGGCGGCCCGTGGCTGTGGATGATCTTGGTTTTGTTCTTGTTCCAGGCGGTGGTGGTGCCGTCCGGGTTCAGGACGACGGTCCAGCCCCACTTGTGAATGACCACCTGGTGGTGGAAGAAGCAGAATAGGGCGCAGTCCGTGACGCTGGTCGGCCCGCCATCGGCCTTATGCCGCAGGTGGTGGACCTCGCAGGCGGCGGCAGGCTGGTCGCAGCCGCCGGGGAACCGGCAATGCTGGTCCCGCAGGATCACCGCCCGCCGGATCGCCGCCGGGATGGTGTCGCTGTACCCGATGTCCAGCGGCAGGCTCGGCCCGCCCAGCCGGACGCCGAGCTGCCGACGGCGCAGGAACGAGGCCAGGCCGCCGGGGCCGGACAGCAGGTCCACGACCTTGCCGATGATCGCCTGCGCCAGCGCGTCCCCGGCCCAGGTGTCCCCCGGTGCGGTGCCGTCCGGCGCGGTGCCGTCCGGCGCGGTGCCGTCCGGCGCGGTGCCGTCCTGGCTTCCGCCGCCCTCGGTGCCCGCAGCGTGGTCCCGGCCGCGGCGGCGCTTGTCCAGTTCGGCGCACAGCCGGATCAGGTCCTCCAGCGCGGCCGGGTTCACCTCGCCGGTCACGACGGGGGTGACCGAGGCGTCGCAGGTGAACGAGCGGGCCGCGTCCCCGTCGAGCCAGGCCCCGCCGTCGCTGCCTCCCTGGGAGGCCGCCGCCCGGGCGGCGGCCCACTGCGCGCGGACCTGGGCGGACCATTCCTCCAGCAGCGCGGAGCTGCCGTCCAGGAGCATCAGGTCGGCCAGGGAGACGTGGACCAGGGCCCTGACCGGCTGCCCAGCCCTTTCCGGCAGCAGATCAGCGGCCAGCAGCCGGCGCATGCGTTCGCTGTGTTTTTGCATCGTGATGTTCCTCACATCGACGGACGTGCGCGGTACCCTTGCCACCGGCCGCAGCCGGGTCGGTCGAGCTTGCACTGCGCCATTACCGGACTGCCAGGCTGCCAGGCGAGCAGGGACGCGGGCGCCGCCACTTACCCGGGCTGCGCCCGCCGGACCACATTGCCAACCACATCGGTCCACAACCGCCGATGCGCGGGATCCATCGGGACACAGACATCGTTGATGGCCCTCAAGATCCCGCAGCGTCACAGTCACCCAGGCGATCTTGAAGTCGGTAGCGGCGCCGTCGCTGCCATGATAGGCCGCGATCATGCGGCCGACTGCGGCCAGCCCTTCGGCGGCGATCACGTGCCGGGACCTGTCTTCCCGCCCGGCTTGGCGAACAATCGTCAGCCTCAGGTGATGGCGCTGCTTACCATTGACTCGCCCGAGGCCCTACCATCACGCATGCAGAAGCGCCGACGTCACGGTATGTGAAAACCTCATCATTATCGGTGCGCGCGTCCCTGCCGATCTATATTGCACCGGCTCTTCGAGCCTGGTAAGCGCCGGCCGCGCAGAACTGGCGGTTAAGGGCATAGCTGGAAGATGATCAGATTGACTCTGGACGTTTGATCGCGCCCGATACGGAGGTTCTGGCTAGAGTTCCCGCAGATCAGAGCCTTTTGGCTGACGGTGTGTGAGACCGTCGGCCCCGGCCGATTGAATCAGGTGCGACGGGGCGCGAACATGAAGGCTATGTCTTACGTCCTTCCCCGCGATGTCGACGAGCGCCCGATCTCGGTGATCGGCGGCGGGACGCTCGGCCGGCGCATCGCCATGATGTTCTCGGCCGGCGGCAGCCGGGTGCAACTGTTCTCTCGCTCCGCCGGCTCGCGCGAGGCCGCCAGGCGCTTCGCCGGCGAGCACGCCTCCGATGTCCGCGAGCAGCTCGGCCTCGCCGCCAGATCGGCGGGCACGGTCGAGCTGTTCGACACGCTGGAGCCCGCCGTGGCCACGGCGTGGCTCATCATCGAAGCGGTGTCCGAGGACCTGGCGCTCAAGAAGCAGGTGTTCCGCGAACTCGGCCGCCTCGCCGAGTCCGACGCGATCCTGGCGACGAACTCGTCGTCGTATCCCAGTAGCCGCCTGCTCGACGCCGTCGAGTCCCCGGAGCGGCTCCTGAACGTCCACTTCCAGATGCCGCCCGAGCTGATCGCGGTCGAGCTCATGTCGTGCGGCAGGACCGACGCCGCGGTCATCGACGCCCTCGCCGGGCGGCTGCCGCGCTACGGGTTCGTGCCGTTCACCGTGATGCGCGAGAGCGTCGGCTTCTTGTTCAACCGCATCTGGGCCGCCATCAAACGCGAGTGCCTGATGGTCGTCGCCGAGGGCGTATCAACTCCCGAGGAGGTCGACCGCATCTGGCGGCTCTCGCTCGGCACGGCGCTGGGACCGTTCCGGATGATGGACCGGATCGGCCTCGACGTCGCGCTCGCTGTCGAGGAGCACTACGCCACCATCCGCGACGGTATCCCTGCCGCCCCGCGGGAGCTGCTGCGCGACTATGTCGACAAGGGGTTCCTCGGCCTCAAGTCCGGCAGGGGCTTCTACGACGACTATGGCGACTGACCGCGGACGACCCAAGCGGTCGCACGGTCCCGGCGTTCAGGCGGCTTCGCGCCGGATCGGCGCTGCTGCAATCCACGCCTCGACAGCGAATACCCCGCCGGCTTGGGATTCACCGGGTCCGGGGAGGATGGGAACAGGATAGAACGTCAGAGCCTGGCGCATCTGCGCCGTGACGTCAGCCGGGGCAATGACCTGCCCTGGTCATCGAGAGGCAGGCGCCCGGGGTGAAGATCAGGCTGGCAAGCCCTGGCGGCGTAAGCATACCGGCACCGGCAAACAGCCGGGTACTGCGGACGAGCTCTACGGCCATGACGCCGGAGTGTGTCATGCCGTCGCCCTGCGGATGGATGGACGCGCCCAGCTCGTCGCGGAAGGTGACCGAAGAACCATCGCAGCCGCGCAAGTAGCCGCCGTTATCTGGAGTCCAGATCTGGGTGTCCTCGCTGTAGCCGCCGCAGGTGTTTTGTGTGCATTTTGCTGCCTGATGGACGCATTACCTGGACAGTGTCTCCGCCGTAGGCCCCGTGCATGCCCCCTTGTCGCTGCTGTTTTTAGAACTAAGCGGCTACGGCGTGAACGCTGTTCAGCGACATGTCAACGCCGCAGACGTCCTGGTCAGGCGCGGCATAGACAGGGACAGCTCCAGAT